>NZ_JBMDKR010000003.1:0-513300 GCF_057809815.1 Caulobacter sp. FG121 | reverse complement strand
TGACCTTCAACTCAATGTCGGCGCCCGCCGTCGGCTCGAAGATCATGTCGGTGGCCGCGCCGGCGGTCATCAGGCCGGCGGTGAGGGTCAGGGTTCCTGAGATGGTCGCTTGACCGTTGACGTCCAGGGCGACGGTCGGCGTCTTGCGAACGCCGACGTAGCCGTTCTTGGTGATCGTGAAGACCGTGTCGAAGGACGCGGTCGCGTCCGCGGCTCCGGTGACGGCCGTGTTGCTGTAGTAGAGCGACCCGTCGGACGCCAGGGTCAGGGCCGCCGCGTAGCCGCTCGCGTAATACTTCCAGGCTCCCGAGTAGTAGGAGTTGAACCGAAGGCCGCGCCCGCTGCCGCCGATCAGGATGTCGCCGCCGACAGTCAGCTCCGCCTTGATGTTGGTCGTCTTGACCCCTAGGCCGGCCGTGACCAGGCGCATTTGCTCCGCGCCGCCGTTCGCCCAGGCCTGGGTGTCGGCCGCCGGCTGGAACCAGCCGGTATCGAGATCGGCGGCGAAGGCCGCGCCCGGGGATCCGGCCGTGCCGACGGTGACGCCCAGGACGCCGGCCAGCACTTGAGCAGCGATCGACGTCAGAGAAAGCCGGCTGTTGATGTCCGTCTGCACCGTAGGACCCACGGTGTCGAAGGCCTGGACATGCGTGCCGATCGTCAGGCCCAGGGTGGCCCGCATCTGCGCATAGGTTGCGTCGTCGAATAGCGTTTGGGCGGCCGGCGTGATGCTGGCCAGCAGGTCCTGCACCTGCTGCGCCGCCGCCAGCGCGGGCGCCTGCAGGTATTCGACAAACTCGTCCTGGCCCGCGTCTTCTTCGAGCTCCCCCGACGCGATCAGCTCCTTCAGGAGCGAGAGGGGCGGCGCGCCGGCGTAGCGAACCAGGACGATGCCGACGTTGGGCTGCAGCGACAGGACCGTCGATGGCATCCCGCGCCGCAGACTGCGGACGGCGAACGCGGCGCTGAAGATCTGATCAAACCCGTCGACGGTGACTTCGCCGATCACGTGGACCAGGTCGCGCGCCACCACGCCGCCGGTGGGCAGCAAGGCTTGAGTGTCGGCCTCGCTGAGGGGGAAGGCGATACGGTGGGCCAGCCCGTCGACGCCGTTGATGCCATAGATCTCCCGTAGGACGGAGCCCTCGCCATCCATGATGCGCTGAAGGAAGACGCGCCCGGTCAGATCCTGCGGCAGCGCGGGACCGGACTCCTGGGTCGCGACCAAATCGACCTTCAGAGTCGCGGCGATGTCCCGGTAGCCCAGGAACGAACCGTCGGCCCGATAGAAGGCGCCCTCGGCGGGGATCTGTACGGTCATGCCGTCTCCTCGATGTCAGTCAGGGTCAGGCCGGTGGTCCCGGCGAGACGAGCAGCGAAGGCCGCCTGGGCCAGGCGTTCGGTAAAGGCGGTGACGTCCATCTTCTGGGCGGCGATCGCGAGCCGCTCGCGGGCCTCCTCTAGTGAGGTGCAGTCGGCCAGGACGTCGTCGATCGCCGTGGCGATCGGGGCCATGACCCATTCCCCGTCGCCGACCACGTCATCGATCAGCTGGTCGATCGGATCAGGTGCGGCGGCGGCAGGCGCCTCGGTGCGGGCGACGGTCGGCGTCGGGTGGCCCCGTGAGAGGCCATGAGAAGCCTGAGAGGCCCCTTGAGCGGGTTTGGCGGGGGCCTGTGGCTCCCCGGGCCGGGCGGGTTGCCGCTGGGCGGCGTCCTGAGGGCTCGCCTGGGGCGCTTCAGGCGCGGCGGCGACAAGCACCCCGGCGCCCGCCTTTGCCTCTGGCAGGCCGATGCGATCGCCGATCACCGACGCCTCGACGCGACCGCCCATCCGTACGAACCGCTCGACCGCCGGCATCATCTTGTCGACGTCCCACGCGTCCGCCCGGCCAATCACCAGGCGGGGATAGGCGCCCTTCGCAGGCGGCCCCTTGTTGAGATCGATCAGCGGCCGGACCAGGTCGCGATTGAGGGTGGCCGCCAGGCCCTTGGCGTCGGCTCGCTCGATGTCGCCGCGGACGTCGTTGTGCTCCTTGCCCGAGCCCAGGCCGCCGGTCACCGAGTCAGTGGTAGCGGTCTGGCCCAGGACGGCCTTGGAGATCTGCTGGTCGAACCACTCTGCCATGCCGCGGAACAGGGCGCCGTCGGCCGTCGAGCCCTTGCCGTCGACGAACTCGATGTCCATCGACTTGGGGATGGCGGCGGCGGCGTCCGCGCCGAAGTCCGCCAGCGCCCGCAGCAGGGTGCGAATCTCCTCCGGCGTCGCGCCGCTCTCGTACTTCCCGAGGCGGAAGGGCATGCCGTAGACCTCGGCGAAGGCCACCCAGTCCTTCACCGTGTAGTTCTTGAACATCCACAGCCAGCTTACCGGGCGGGCCAGGCCGCCGCGGATGGGCAGACCGCTGGAGGCGCGCACCCGGTGGTGGATGAACTTGAAGGCGGCGAGATCCTCCGGCGTGCCGTTGTCGCCGATCAGCATCGGCGTGCGGCCGGTGACACGATCGAACCGGACGAAGCGCGGATCCACATACTCGATGCGCGACGGCCACCACTGCCGCTCGCTCATGTCCCAGACGATCTCACAGAGCGAGAAGCCCTTGCCGACAGCGTCCATGATGTCGAACAGGTCGTCGTCCAGGGTGTCGCGCTGCAGCCACTGACGGACCAGCTCAGCGTTGGCCACGTCGTCAACGGAGTCGCTGGCGGCCTCGACCGTGACCTCCAGCTGGCAGACCTGGCGTTTCCGCGTGCCCAGGACCGACAGGTAGTGGAGATCCTTTTCCTCCATGTCCTGGGCGAGTTCCAAGTAGGCGACGGGATCATCGGCCTCGGCCTGGCGCAGGATGTTGGCCAGGCGTCCAGGCGTCAGCCCCTGGGCCGGGTGGCCGGAGATGATCTGGCGCACACCCGACACCGTGGGGGCGGCGACCTCCCGCTTGAGCTGGCCGAGGTCGATGGGTCGGCCGAGGTGATCAACGAGACCAGGCATCACCAGGCTCCTGCGCGTTTGAGGTCTTGGGCCAGGGTGGCGGGGCGGTCGTCGTCATCATCGCGATCGCGGCCGGCCGGCTGGGCAGCGCGCCGGGAGACGCCGGTGTAGGCGTACTCACTGACCTCGCCGGACGAGGCCGCGTAGGCCATGGCCAGGGCGACCGCGAAGTCGCCGTGGCGCCACAGTCCGTCCGACCCTTTGGAGCGAGCATCGGGCGGGACCATCGGGACGCCCCGGGTGATCTTCACCTGGCGCAGGTCATCGACCACGTCGGTGTGCGCCGGGATCGAGATGTCGCGATCTTCGAAGGCCGCTTTCATCGGCGGCATGTTCGTGCGGTACCACTCCTGGGTGGGCTTCACCGCCTCGATCCGGCTGGCTCCGAACTTCTGCAGGGTGACCTGGCCGAGGAACGAACCGTTGCCATTGGAGTCTAGCTTGCCGCCGGAGAACCGCGGCAGGCGCTCGGTCACATAGAAGACCACCTGCTTCTGCTGCTCGTGCGGGACGCCGCGCATCTCGATCAGGAAGGGGACCGACCGCTTCAGCGACCGCTCGATGCACATGGGGGCATAGCCGGACACGTCGCCGGTCAGCGCGAAGTCCTGGCCGAAGAAGTGGCGCAGGCCCCGGTCGAGCTTCTTCAGCTCCGGCGCGACAGCCTGCTCCAGCCAGGCGTCGACATAGGATCGCCGCTCCGCTTCCGGCTTCAGCTCGAAGTCAGGCGCGACGTGCAGGCGCAGGATGGGTCGATCAGGAACGGAGCAGGCCTCGATCACGGCGCGGGTCAGGTAGACGCCGGAGCCCTGGCTCGGGATGACGTCCAGCTCCTCGGCCGCGCCGGCGCCGTAGTTGGCCCGGATGCCGGCCTCGAACGCCGCTTCCTTTTCCGGCGTCCACTCCACGCCCTGGGTCAGGCAGATCCGGCGGTAGAGTCCCTCGTCGAGCGCGTCGCGGAAGGTGGTCCGCAACAGCTCGAACGGCTTCTTCCGGGCCCGGCATTCCTCGACCAGCTCGTTGAACGGATTGTCGACGCCGTCATGGGTGGAGATGATCCAGACCCGGCCGCCCCAGATCAGCAGGGCGAAGGCTGCCTTCAGCATCTCCGCCAGGTCATCCATGAATGCGGCCTCGTCGAGGATGACGAAGCCTTGCTTGCCGCGCAGGTTGCGAGGGCGGGAGGTCAGGGCGACGATCTCGTTGCCCGAGGCGAACCGAATCCGGAAGGCCTGGATCGAGCGGTCGCCGGTCGGGTCCTGCTCGACGAACAGGAACTCCTCGACCGCGACGGCGGCGTCGCTGAAGTGCTTCGCCCAGAACGCGCAGTCGTCGATGAACCCGCGCGTCATCTCCTTCTCATAGCCGATGTAGAGGGTGTCCATGCCCCCCTCAGCCTTGTCGAGCGACGAGGCCAGCACAGCCGCGGCCGCCGCCGCCCAGGAGATGCCGATGCGTCGGCTCTTCTCGTAGACGACCACGTCGGCGGTCGAGGCGAGCAAACGCTGCTGGTAGCCCAGCATCACAGTCGGCGGGCCCTTCAGCAGCTCCACGGTGGCGGGCGGTTTGGGTGTCACGCGCCGATCCCCAGGATCCGCGCCTTGATCGCGTCGGCGGTGGCCTTGGTCAGGCCCTCGGTCTTCGCCACCTGGTCAACGGCGGCGGCCGCTTCCTGGGCCGCCTCGCGCTTGGCCTCGGCGCGCATCTTCAGCTGGCGATCGGCGTCCAGCCGTTGCGAGCTGACCAGGCGCTGCAGCGCCAGGGAGAGAGCCTTCATCTCGTCGGCGTCGAGCCTGGCCGCTTCGCCTGTCTCCTCGTCGATCGGCCGCTCGGTGAGCAGCTCCATGATCCCGCTCTGTAGGATGGCCATGTTGGCGCGGCCGACCCGCTCATCGGTCTCTTCGCCGAACTGGTCGACCACGAACCGGGCCATCTCGGCGGCGCGGCGCATGTCCTCACCGACCTCGGCCATCGACTTCACATGTCTGCCGACTGCCGACCGGGAAACCTCGGCGCCCAGCTTGGCCAGGTGGTCGTGGATCTCGGTGATGGTCCGGCCGTGTCGACGCAGGCGGGCCAGCTGGTCGCGCAGCTCCTCCGGCAGCTTGTCGATCGTCGAGGGCTGGCGCTTCTGTTTGGGGGCGGCCATGGGCTCAGACCCCCATGGACGGTTCGGCGACGCCCTCGATCGTGATCTTGCCCTCCTGGGCAGCGACGCCGCGCTTGGTGATCTTGGCCACCTGGACCCGATCGCCGAACCACTCGGTCTTCACGCAGCCAGCCGTCTCCAGGAAGGAGAACTCCTGGCGCACGACGTCCCGATCGACGCCGACCCGGTGGCCCAGCGCATTGAGGCCCTTCTCGATCACGCTCTCGCTGGCCTCGCCCCGGGCTTCGACCAGGAGGCGGAGAATGACCAGGCGACGGTCCTGGGCGAGGAAATCAGCGAAGGTGCTCAAGCGCCCTTCTCCAGGAAGTAGCGATACAGGCGATCAACCGCCTCTTTTGTCTGGCCAGCCGACTCCTTCACCGCCGCCAGGGTCGCGCCCTGGGCGGCCTGGCTTTGGCTGATGCCGGCGATAGAATGGGCCAGCTTGGCCATGTCCTCTTTGGTCGGTAGGTTCTTCACGCCCTGCTCGAGCACGGTCAGCCGGTGGTCGTGTTCGTCGGTAATACCTTCGATGCGGCGATCCTCGGCCGCGAGCTGGCTGACCGCCGCTTCCACCACCGCCTTGACCTCCTTCTGGGCCAGCTGGCGCAGGGACAGGGCGACGCCGGTCGTTACCGCGTTGATCACGAACAGGAGCAGGGGCCAGTAGTCGAGAAGCTGTTTCACTGAGGCGCGGCTCCGGCCAGTTCGCAGGCCTTCCGGGCCGCGAGGATGATGCTCAGGCGCACGCCCGAGACGGCGATGAGATCGTCCAGCCAGGCTCCGCCGGACGCGTTGTGATCGACCGTCGCGTCGTCGGCAGGCGCGGGATCGGCGCCAGCGTCGCGCCACAGGTCAGGCGGGCAGAACAGGCGGGTCTCGGTGCGGACCTCAACCACCGGATCAGCCGCCGGGGCCTGCGTCGGCTCCCTGACGGTCGCGCAGGCAGCGAGCATCGCAATGGACGCGGCCATCAGCGGTGCGCGGAGCGCGGTCAACAGCGGCTTGGGCACGGAGCTTCCTCTCGGCTTGTGTTCGGGCGTCGGCCTCGGCGCGACGGATGGCGGCGGTCTGGTTGGAGCGGACGGTGGCCAGCTCGGTGACGACGCCGTGCAGCTCGGAACTGACCGCGTCACGCTGGGCCTGCACCCGCTTCACGACGGTGGAGCAGTTGTTGGCGACGCCGTAGCGACTCTCGGGTTTGGCGCTGAGGGCGAGGTCGCAGGTCTCGGCCTGGACGGCACGGGCCCATCGGCCCGCCGTGATCGGGTCGCAGAGCTTTCGGGGATCGGCGCCTAGCTTTGCGTCAGACCGGATCGCGGCAACGCAGGTCTTGTGCGCGGCGACCTGGCGGCCCAGCGAGACGTTCAGTCCGACCGAGACCAGCAGCAGGGCGCCGGCGATGAGGGAGAGTTTGGCGGCGAGGGTCATCGGGCCAACCCCACCGCGCGCAGGTAGAGGAACAACAGGCCGCCAGCTCCCACGCCAAGGCCGACAAGGACATGGAACAGCACACCGCAGACTTCGAGGTAGGCGCTCACGTCGTCACCTCGGCTTGCAGATCCTTGGACCGGTAGTGGGTCAGGACGCCCAGCGCGCCGACCAGGGCGGCGACGCCCTCCCAGGAGAGCGGCTCGCCCTGAAAGCCGAACAGCCGGGCGATGGGGAGGACGATGGCATTGACCACGATCGCCAGCACGCACACCCAGCCAGCGGCCGAGCGCCAGCCGCCGCGGATGTAGCGGCCAAAGGTTCCCCATTGCCCCGTGATCACGCCGGGCAGGGTGATGTTCCGGGCCTTCAGCTCCGCCGCGACTTCCGCCAGCAGAGCTTCGAACTGAGTGGGCTTGGATGCGGACTCAGACACGCCCCAGCTCCTTCGCCCTGGCCAGCCAGCCATTGAGGAAGCGCTTCTGGGTCGGGTCGGCCTGGGTGATCGCGACGTAGCGGTTCGCCGCCTCCGTTCGGTAGACCTCCAGAAGGCGCCCGCCACGGATGGCCTCGGCCACGCCGGCGCGGGTCTTGGGTCCCAGGACGCCGTCGTCCTTCAGCGGTACTCCGCACCGCGAGCAGGCGCGCTGCAGCAGGCGGACGGCGGCGGTGGTCCCGCCGTTCACGGCCTGGTCGAACAGGGCGGCGTCGATCGGGCGGGGCAGAGTCCAGAATCCCGGGCCCTTCCAGAAGTGCTGGAAGTAGAGCGCCTCGGCGATGTCGGCGGTCAGCTGGCGAATATCGAAGCCGTCGATCACGCCATCGAGATTTAGATCCAGGTCCTTGAAGCCGTCGAGGTTGACGTCGACCAGGCCCTCGGCTTTGGCGAAGCGCAGGCTGATTCCGAACTTGGTCGCGCCGCCCCGATCCTTGGCGTCGTCGACGAAGCCGCCCTCGACCCTGAGGATCCGCGCGAACACCTGATTCCAGCGCGCCTGGTCGTTGCTGGTCCAGCCCTGCGGCTTCGAGGGAAACGGATAATTGCGGGCGGCTGTCATGCCACCGACGCTACGGTCGGGGCCAAACCCGTTCTTTGCTGAAATACTTCAGCAGGTTCGGGTCAGAAGAGGCTGGGCTGGAGCGAGGGGCCGCCGGCCCGTTCCTCTTCGAGGATCTGGTAGACTCGCCGCTCGGTCATGCGGACCTTGGCCGCAATTGCGGCTTTCGTCCATCCGGCGGCGTCCAAATCGATAACCTCCTGCCGTCGGGCAGGCGTGATGGGCAGGGTCAGGGTGCTGCCGGCGAAGTGCGCGGCGAGCTGCTGGGCGGCCTCCAGGCCGGCCGCCACGGCCAGCGGATGCGATTCGCCAAGGCGCAGGGGCACATAGATCCGCCGGCCGCCGAACGCGGCCGAGAGCTTCTGCACCGCCTCGTCGCCCAGCAGCGAGGTCAGGCTTCCCAGCGTCGGGCTGACATCGCCGGTGTCGGTGTAGAAGGGCTCGCGAGGGGCGGCCATCAGCCGTTCTCCCGAACCGGCACACCGGTCTGAAACCGCAAGGAAACATGTCCCAGCTCGCAGGGCCGGTCGAACAGGATCTCGGCCACGAAGCTGCGGCCGATGACCATCATCAGCGCCGACTGGCGGAACGTGACGCCCTGCATCTCCAGCCAGCGCATGCGCTCGGCGATCGACTCAGGGGCCAGGCTACGCGCGGCCTCGATCGGCAGCAGCCAGATCGGGCTGAGACGGGGGGGCGCGTTCACTGTCCGGCCTCCAGCCGGCGAAGGGCGGCGGCCGCCTCCAGGGCCGCCCGGGTGCAAGCCTGCAGATGCCGGCCACGGATGTCCCGGTTGGATGGCGTCGCCCTACGGTTCCAGTAGACCGCCTGGCGCCAGGCCTCCTCGGCCTCGGCCACCTTCGCCCGCGCCGCCGCCATGACGGCCGCGCCCGCGCCGGCGAGATCCTCGCCGTCGAACGTGTCGTCGCGATAGGGCAGACGGGCGGCGGTCATCACTGGTCGCGCGCCTCCGCGACCCGGGTTGCCAACAACGCCTCCAGGCGAGCCCGGAGAACCTCGCCCTGCTGCTCGGCCGGCACGCCGGCGACGTCCTGCGACCAGCCGGCCCTGGTGGCCATGGCCTTCAGCGCCTCGATCAGTTTGTAGACCAGCGCCTGGTCAGCCCATTGGAGCCGCTCGACCTTCAGCTGGCGGCGGGCGAACGCCTCCAGACCGGCCTCGCTGGGATCGCGGATCACGTCCAGGCGATGCAGCGAGATCCACAGGGCGCGCGCCTTGCCAGCCGCTGGGTGATCGGCGCGGCGCGGGCGGCGGTTGGCCGGCCGAGGGGAGCTGACGGCGCTGCCGGCGACGACAGTCGGCTTCCAGCCCTTGGCCTTGAACTCGTCCAGCACCCGGTCGAGCTGGGCGTCGGTGCAGTCGGCCGAGCTGGTCTTGCCGGTCAGGCGCTGCAGGATGGCGCGATAGGTCCCGTCATCCAGGTCTAGCTCCTTGCGGGCGATGTGGATTTTCGCCAGCCGGGGGTTGCGGCCAGGGCGCCGGGAAAGAGCGGCGGCGGTCATGACGACATCTGCCCGCGGATCGAGGCGTAGAGCGCCATGGAGAAGGCTTCCGTGAACAGCTCGCTGTGATCTGCGACGGCCTTTTCCAGGTCGGCGGCCGGGCAAACGTGCTGAGCGCCCAGGGTCGCGACGGCCGCGAGTGCAGCCTCCACAAAATCAGCGGGATGCAGCGGGCCATCCGCTTCCTGCTCGTCATCCCACTCATCGTGCAGGACGATCAACAGGGCGTTGGCAAGGCGCTCTACCCGCGCCATCTCGGCGGGCGTTCGGTCGGGAAGCGCGGGGCTCATGCCTCGCCTCCCCGCCGGCGGCGCTTGCGGCATTTGCGGAAGCTGACCACGGCCAGCGCCTTCCAGGTCACCACGCCATGGGCACCGGCGAAGAGGGCCGCCTCCTTCTCCAGATCGCCGCCCGAGCTGGCGATCAGGGTCGTCAGATCCTCGCCGTCCAGCACCCCGGCGTATTCAGATCCATGGAGCAGCAGATCGACCGCCTTGATCCAGTTGGCGGCGACCGGCGCGCAGCCGGCCGCGACGAGGATCTTCAGCACCTGCACCGCCGCGTCATGATCGCGGCGTTTCACCAGGGCGTCGATCGCGCCGACGGCGATGGTCTCGCCTGCGCGGAAGCCGTCGTACCGAGGCGACTTCAGCACCACCACGCCAGCCTCTTCGCAGGCCCGGTTGATCGCCTGGGCGTCCACGTCGCCGGCGGCGGCGGCCGCCGCATGCATCTGCATCGGCGTGAGGTTCAGCCGCTCCTTGTTGTGGCCGACGAACGCGGCCGCGCGCTCGGCCTGGTGATCAGCAACCACGATCATCACCGGGATCTTGTCGATGAGCGGATGACTGGCCGCGCCGATCGCCGTGTGCTGGCCGTCCAGTACTTCCAGGCCCGCGGCCGTCCGCGCCACCACCGGCGGCTTGTATTTCCGCCAGTCCCAACCGCCGACCATCCGTCGGATCAGCTTGATCGACCGGTTCGATAACCCGCGCTGGTAGCTCTCGTCGACGAGCAGCTCCTGCGGATCGACCAGGGCGAATTTGGGCGCCTCGGTTGCCGGGATATTCGGGGTCAGCTGGGCCAGCACTAGCGTGCGCACCGGGCGAAGACCGGCCGAGGTTGGCATGGTCGCTGCAGGGGGGGGGGGGGGCTGGATGTCGTCCAGGCAAAGCCGTCGGGCTTGGCCCGCAGGACCGCGCCGACGTAGGCCTGATCGCGGGCTACCGCCTCACCACTGGTTCCGCCGAACGGCGAGATATCCGGAGCGTAGTTCACAGGGCGGCCTCAATGTCTGCGGTGTGAGCGGCGCGTAGATCCGCGCCGGCGATCTTCCAGGCCCAGCGCACCGAGCGGCTGACGACTTCGAGATCGCCAGCGGCGTCGCGACGGGTGCGGGTGACCAGCAGGGGGCGTTCGCCGGCCGGCGTCGAGAACCGTGCGGACCAGGTCCAGTACCGCTGGCCCCGATTGACCTTCACGGCGTCTGGGGCTTTCCAGTCCTCGGACGCCAGGTCGAACAGATCCGCGAACCCTTCCGGGGACTTCGACCAGTTGAGCCAGACCACCTGGGCGGCGGCGGACGATTTGCGACGGCGCGCCATCACGCACCTGCCCGGCGGCGGGCGAAGGCCGCGCCGCGCTTGTTCTGGGCGTTGACGGTCTTCCAGTCCTGCGGGCCCGGCCGGGCGGCGGTGAACTGGCGTTCGAGGGCCGACAGGCCGGCGGCGAGCCCGCTGGGCAGCACGGTGACCTTGCCGGCCGCGATGGCCGCGTCGATCATCGCGCGCATGTCCGGATCGATATGCCTGCTGGGCTCGACGCGGGGCGTCCGAACCGGGCGCGGGGCATAGCCCTCCCGCCGGCGAGCCTCCCGGATGGCGGCGAACTTGGCGCTGGTCACCGCGCCGCCCTTGCGGGCCGCCTCGCTGCGATAGACGGCGCTCAGGGCGAGGTCCCGCGAGCCGGCCAGACCGATCTTGCTGAGGCGCTTGCGGACCATCACGTCGGTGCAGCCGCCGCCCAGGTCGGCGGCGATCATGTGCGCCGTCCAGCCCTTCAGGTACAGCAGCCGAAGGCGGGCCAGGCGCGGCTCATTCCAGTGGAACCCGCCAGCAGCGATATGGGTCGCCTCGCGCGCCGCGATGGCCATGGTCTGGAAGTGCCGACGCTGTTCGAGCAGCACCGCCGGGTCCAGCTTCTTCGGCAAGCCCAGGGCGAAGACCTTGCGGCTGATCGTGGTGCGGGCGACCTCGACGCCATAGGTCTCGGAGAAGCGCGCGGCGACCTGGCCGGCCGCCAGCTTCTCCTCCAGATAGAGCTTCTCCAGAAGCTCCACGCGGCCTTCGAGCGTCCAATCAAACCGTTCGGCCCTCATGCCGCACCGCCTGCCGGGGCCGCGCCCAGGCGCGCGGTGGCCGCCTCGGCGCGCAGCTGGTCAGCGAAGGCGTCGGCCTGGTCGGCCGTCAGCAGCGTCTGGGTGCCAGGCGTCTTGATCAGGACGCCGGCGCAGTGGCCGTCGAAAACCACCGGCGAGATCGTCAGGGGGCCTTCTTCCAGCTTGACCTGGCGAGACGGGGTGACTGCCAGGCCGCTCATAGCTGGGAGCCCGTTTGCTGAGCCGCGCACACGCCGCGCACGCCGCGCGGGTCCATGGGGTCGGCCATCACTGAGATGGTGAAACCCGGGACCGCCATGGTCGCCATGGCGCGCACGGCCTCGCGGAACGCGCACCACTCCTCGGCGGAGGTCAGCATGTCCGGCCCATCCTGGATGAACCGCTCACAGACCTCGGCGACCAGAGACCGCTCGAACTCGGAGAGGGCATGCGAGCAGAAGGTGAACAGCACGCCGCCGGTGGCGATCTGGCTGACTTCGGTGTGGGTGATCTTCATCACACGCCCTCCGTCAGGTCGCCGCCGAAGGGCTCGACGATGAAGTCCTCGCCGGCGGAGCCGATCTTCACGCCGGGCACGGTGGCCGCGAACTGGGGCGCGGCGAGCAGGGCCTCCTTGTTCACCTCGGCCTTGATGCGCAGGTAGCTCAGGCCGCCCTTGGCCTTTTTCAGGAAGTCGATGATGTCCTCGACGCCGCGCAGGGTCACGGCCGGTGGGCGGTGGCGCCAGCTGACCTTGCCGGTGGTGAACTCGACCGTCTTGGTCTTGCCCTGCCGCGTCAGATCCTGCCGGTTCGCTTCGCACCAACGCGCGACCAGGTCCTGGGCCTCGGCGATGGCCGTCTTCAGCGGAAGAGCTGTGGCCTCGGCGTCCTTCTTGACCTTGGCCAGGGTGTCACCCAGGTCGGCCTCCACGCGCTGCAGCTCGCGCTGGTCGTTTCCGATCTTCTCGATCAGGCGCTCGACCTCATCGCGCGACTGCGCGGCGGGGGCGGCGGTGGTCTTGGTCTTCGTCTTGGTCAACGGTCGTCTCCATGGGGCATGAGCGCGATGGCGCGCTGGTTCGGGGAAAGGTCGGCGAGGAAGGCCCGGCGGGCGGCGATGGCCTGGCGCTGGCGGTCCCTGTCGGGGTTGCGTTCGCACTCCCGATGGGCGGGCCCGGAGGTCACCAGCTGGCGGAAGGCGAGCCAGCGGCCGATCGCCGCCGGGATGCCGACCAGCCAGCGGGCGAGGGCGATCATGTGAGCCCTCCGTCGATGCACTTCAGGCGGCCGTAGGACCGCGCCTCGGTGTCGGTCGGGCCGGCCTCAAGGGCGGAGATGCCGTCACGGGTGACCGCGAAGTACTCGGGCTCGCCCTCGATCGATTCCAGCTCGCGCTGGACGCCGTCCGTCGTGGTCAGCAGCCGGTCGATCAGGAAGTCAAAGCTCGCCTGGTCGAGGCGTTGGGCGAGGGCCAAGGTGCGCAGCATCTTGATGTCGCGGCGCAGGCGGTTGGGGAGGTAGAGGTCAACCATGATCCCGCCGTCACGCTGCCGCCAACGGGCGGGAGGAGAGCTGCTGCCAGGCCCCCTCGATGTGATCCAGGACGCGGGCCTCTTCGCTCTGCTGAGCGAGCAGGGTGGCCAGCTCCAGGGTGTGGGTCAGGCTGCGGATGGCGCCGCCGCCGGCCTTCATCGCCACCTTGGTCAGGAACTCGCGCTCGGCCGCGGCGGTTACCGCCCAGGCGTTGAGCAGCAGCTCGATGTCGGCCGGCTCGGGCTTGGTGAAAATGTGGCGGATCGAGACCCTGCTGAAGAGCTGGGCGAAGGCCGCCGTGCGCGCCGCGCCCTCGATCCGCGTCAGCACCTCGCGGTTGCCCACGAAGGCGATCCCGACGCCTGTGTCATCGTGGATCGCGCGGATCTCTTCCAGGGCGCGCTCAGAGAGGTGTTGCGCCTCGTCGATCAGGAACAGGCCCTGACGGTTGGCGACCTTCTCCCGGATCATCACCGAGAGCGCTTCGCTGGCGCCCCCCAGGCGGCTGGCGCCCAGCGACCGCATCAGCTGTAGGAGGCAGGCGTTCAGCGAGGCCGTGGACGGCGACATGGTCGCCTTCCAGACGTTCGATCCGGTGGCGTGGTACTGATCCAGGGCGGCCGTCTTTCCCATGCCCGGGTCGCCGACCGCCACCACCATCTTGCCGCGCTGGGCGAAGGTCAGCATCCCGTGGATGCGGCGGGCTGTGCGGGTCATCTGGAAGGGCGGAACGATCGCCGCGACCGGGTCGAGGGCGCGCTGGCTCTCCTCCTTCATGAAGAACCGGTGGACCTTGGTCGCGATGTCGTGGGTCTCGTGGATCTTCCCGTTGTTGTAGGTTCCGGGGACCCAGCCGGAAAGCGTGCCGGAGGCGACGCCGGTCAGCTGGCCAAGGCGGCCCCAGCTGTAGCCGTTGTCCTCCTTGAACAGTCGCAGCCGCTCGCGCAGGGCGTCGATTTCGTCAGGGGTGAAGTGGGTTTGACCCCGATCTAGGTTCATGCGACTCAAGCTCCGTTCAGGCTGGACCGTCAGGTCCGGTTTCTCGGCCGCGTGGGGTTGCCGCCCCACGCGGCCGTTCTCATTCCAGGCCGCCGTCGAGGACGGTGAAGGCCTGGCGTTTGGGGGCGGAGGCGGCGGCCTCCATGGCGTCGGTGAAGGTGTCGATCAGCACGGAGCGCTGGGCCGCCGGGCGGGCGGCCGCGGCGACGCCGCTGGTCCGCACGGGGCGCAGGGCTGCCGGCTGGGGCGGGGTCTCGTCTTCCTCGGCCTCGGGCAACATGGCCGCCAGCTGGGCGGCGGTGAGCAGGTTCTCGGCCTGCTCCAGGGCCTTGGCCTTCTTCTTGACGTCGGCCTCCTGGCGGGCGCGGACCTTGGCCGCGCCGGCGTCCAGGAACCCGGTGGCGGCGATCACTGGCGCGGTTGCCAGATAGGCGCCGTCGAGCGTGTAGACGTGGATCTCGGACTGCAGATCGTCGGGGTCGAACCGGACGGTGACCTTCTGGCCGGCCACCGCGTAGAGATCATCGGACCAGTACCGGTTGCCGTAGAGCGCGATCTCGCCGGACTTGCGGTCGGCGGTCAGCTGGTCGGCGGCCAGGAGCGCGAGGCGCAGCTGCTCGGGCCCGGCGTGACGGATGGTCGAGCGGCGATAGGAGGCCTCGAAGGCCTGGTCGAAACTGCCGCCGCGGGCCATCTCGGTGCGGCGGCCCATCTTGGCGTTGTGGGCGGCGATCCCCTGGTCGACGACACGGCGGAAGACGTCCAGGTCGATGGCCCGCGAGCCGTAGTTCTCGGGCTTCGCGTCCGGCCGGTTGCCAGTGTAGGCGCCCTCGAAAGCCGGGTGCTTGGCGATGGCGTCGCAGAAGTCTCTGAAACCCCGTTCAATGGGCTTTGAGGAGCCTCTGAAGGGCAGGGCCCAGTGGATCTTCACGCCCAGCGAGGTCAGCAGGCCGGTGGGCTCTTCAGCCCTGATCTTGAACCGGAACCGGCTCTTGCTGCCGCCCGTGATCCATTTGCTGGCGAAGGCCCGGCCGTTGTCCATGAGGCAGGCGTCGGGGATGCCCCAGCGCTTGAAGAGGTCGGCGAACGCCAGGCGGGTCAGCACCGCCGACTCCGTCTCGGCGATGCGCCAGGCCAGGAACTTGCGGCTCATCACGTCCTGGATGGCGACCATCATCGGCCGCGCGACCGTGCCGTCCGGCCAGCGAACGAAGACGTCCCAGCGGTGGCCGTCGATGTTGACCAGCTCAAGGGCGCGAAGGTCGGCGACCGAGCGTTGCTGATGCGGAATGGTGGCGCGCAGGGCGTCCTGGCCCGACCGCTTGGCGATCACCAGGCGGCCGTCCACGTCGCGCTCCAGGCGGCGCTGGAAGGTCTTCAAATGGGGGATCTCGACGCCCTGTTTCTGGGCGTATTCGAGGGTGCGAGCGTAGACGCTGGCCATGGTCGGCGCGCTGGGCCGCAGGTAGTCCGACAGGAACACCTGCCAGACGGTCGGATCGATCTCGGAACAGGCTCCGCCACCCTGACGGCGGGGGGCGAGGCGGGGCAGGCGATGCTCGGCGGGAGCGCCCTTGACCATGCCCAGCCAGAGCCAGAGCGTCGCAGGACTGACGCCGCGTGTGGCGGCGGTCAGGGCCACGGCCGCCGACCGGGTGGAGCCGCCGGCCTCATGGGCCAGCACCGCGTCCACAGCCACCAGCCGCGCCTGGGCTTCGGCCTTCACCTTGGTCGTCTGCCGCTCGTACCAGGACCAGAGATGATCGGCGGCCGAGGGGTTGGCGATGATGACGTTGGCCGGGACGGCAAGCCCTCGGCGGATCAGCTCGGCCGCGGCCGCAGGAGGCAGGACCGAGTGGTGATATTCGAGACCGCCGCCGCGCTGTCCGGCGCGCGGCCGGGCAAGAGCGCCGCCGGCGGCGTCGACCTGCAGGGCCCAGCGGCGGGCCTTGGCCAGCTCGTTGATCTTGCGCTTCACGCCGGGCAACCCGGGCAGCGCAAGGTCGGCCAGCTCGGCCGCGGTAAACCAGGTCTGACGCCCCCCCACGGTGGTCATTTCTTGCGACCCTCCGTCCGGGGTTCGGCGACCGACTTGAGGGCGCGCAGGCGCGAGTCGATCGAGCGGCGCTGCGCCTCCAGGTGGCCGATCTCGGCCAGGAAGACTTCCTCGCCGACCAGCAGGTCGCAGCCGATCCGGCGGAGCAGGACGCGCAGGACGTCGTAGCGGCCAGTGGCGGCGATCAGGACCAGCATCCGGTCGAAGGAGATGCGATGGCCGTCGCGCGCTTCGCTGGCGTAGGCGTCCAGCATGAGCTTGGAGACCTCGTCGTCGATCAGCGCGCTCATACCGGCTGCGACGTCGTAGCGATTGCGCGGGTCGCGCCGCAGGATCTCGGCCACGGCCGAGGCGGCCTCCCGGGCCAGGGCGCTCAGCGCGCCGTCGCTGGTGGCGGCCTCAGGCACGCCCAGACCAAGCTGCAGCTGGGCGTCATCGAAGGCTGGGCGGCGCTTGTTCATGCGTCACCTGCCGGGCAATGGCAGACTGCAAGGACCAGGTCGGATCGGCCGCCGTCGAAGCGGACGGTGGCGAAGGTGTCCAGGTCGATTTGGAAGATCTTCGCCATCGGCTCAGGGCCGACGCCGGCGGCGATCCGGTCGCGGATCACGTCACACCAGATCGAGGTCGAATGCTGCAGAACCCAGTCGACGGACCTAAGCATCGGCCGCCCCCGTGAGGACGGCGATGTCGTCCTTGCTGAGCAGTGGGCGGATCGTCTTGAGGGCCGCCTTCCGCTCGGCGCGGCCCATACGCTGCAGCGCCCCGACGAAGGCCGACAGACGCTTGGCTTCGGCCGAGGGCTGGACCTTGCCGGCCAGCAGCGCGACGGCTTCGCCGGCGCTCTTGACCCGGCCCTGCAGAATCATGTCGCAGGCCCGCTTCTGATCGGCCTCTGACAGCTTGGTCAGGGCCCGCAGCTGGGCGGCATTTCGGCCCACCGGGTGGGCGCGGAGCTGGGTGGCGACTGAGGGGGCGAGGCGGCGATAGAGTTCGAGGTCGCGCCGCACAGTGCGGTCGGTTAGGCCGATCGAGTCGCCGACCTCCGAGGCGAACCCGTATGCAACGGACATCATGTCCGTTGCATCCTGGGCTTCCGCCTTCAGTGCGGTTTGCCAGCGGACCTGGGCGGAAACTGCGCGGCCATCGACCTCGGCCTCAATGCCGGCGCGAGCGCGCAACACCTGGTGAAGCTCGGCGACGAAGGCCGCTCGATCGAGCGGATCAAGGCCCTTGCGCCAGAGGTTCTCGGAGACCTCGCGCCGCCGCCGGTCGAGCGCGTCGGCCGACTTCACCACGGCCTTGATTTCGGTCCAGCCCTCGGCGCGGGCGCCGGCCAGGCGGTGGCCGCCGGTGATCAGCTTCCAGCCATTCCGACCAGGCAGCCGGCACACCGAGATGGGATCGTCCTGGCCGTCGGCGGTCATGATCCGGCCGAGCGCGGCGGCCCAGTTTGGATCGACAGGCCGCAGCCTGTCGCTGTCGTCGATCATGTCGATCGGCAGCATCACCGCCTGCTCGACGACCGCGAGGTCAGTGCTGGAAGCGGCGACGGAAAGAGCGGGCGAGGCCATGTCTAGCGCGCCCCCGCCGATAGACGGTGCGAGGTCCGTGCCTTTGCGCTACTATCCACCTTAGTGGATGTGGTGCCCCCTTCAGGGGCGGAGTAGCGGCGCGGGAACAGCCTATGCAACGGCTCTTTCAAAGCAGCGGCGATGGCCTCTTCGGTCTCGGCCGACGCGCGACCACGCAGAACATCCTTCACCGAACCAGACGGGCGACCCGCCTTCTTTTCGAACTTCAGAAGGCTGCCAAACTGCTTTCGCAGCTCGGCTTTGATGTCCTCTTTGTGCAGCGCGTCGGTCATCTGAATCCCGTCAGGGGGCGATTATCCCCTTTAGTGGACGCTAGTCGCTCTTCAGGGGAACGTCAACGGTGACCGGGCGGGCTGATCGCGACAATTCGTCCGCTTTTGCGGATCGCTTGGAATCGGCCCTGGGGAGCCTTCCGCAGGCCGTTGTGGCAAAGCGTGCGGACGTCTCGACCAGCGTCCTGAGCAAGTATCTGCAGGGCGCTGAACCGAGCCTTTTCCGGGCGGCGCGGTTGGCCAGGGCGCTAGGCGTCAGCCTTCAATGGCTCGCTACAGGCGACGGCGAGCCGAACGGGGCGATTCGCGGTTATGTCGACGTTCCCATCCGGGACGTCCGCCTTGCGGCGGGGGCAGCCAGTTTCGCCGAGGGCGCCCGAATAGTTGGCCACATGCCGTTCGACATGGAGCTGCTGCGAAGTATCGGGCGGCCGGATGGTGATGGCCTGACGGTCGTGGAGGCGGAGGGCGACTCGATGGCTCCTCTGATCCCGGATGGAGCGCGCGTCCTGATCGATCTTAAGGACACCAGGCTGAGGGAGGCCGTCTTTGCATTTCGCGTAGGAGACGAGCTGCGCATCAAAAGGTTGAGACGCGTGATAGACGGGATCGAGATCATCTCTGAGAACCCGCGTTATGAGGCGGAGTTGTTGGGTGGCGACAGGCTTGACCAATTCGCCATCATCGGCCGGGCCCGGTGGGCTGGCGCAGAGCTGTAGGAGCAGATGAGCATGGGCGAGCCCATCAAAGTCGAAGTGGTAGGTCAGCGTCTCACCTGGTGGAAGATCGCCATTCTGCTGATCTGGGCAGGCGTCATGGCCTGGCCGGTGGTTTGGTTTATGACCAAACTGACCTAGGTCGCCGAGTCATGTTCGGCTGGCTGAGGAAGTCGACCAACCCTCCGGTCCCGGTCGCAATTGAGCCTGCAGTCGAGGACAGCTTTGGGTGCCCGGAATGGGCGATGGTTGCCGCATTCGATGCGACCTGCAGTGATCTTCCCGAAGACTTCATCGACCGCGAACTGGTCTACCCTTCATGGCGAGCGGCCATGCTGTCAGGAGCGCCGCGACCACCATCAGCTCTGATCGACCTTCTTCCGCCGCCGGAGAGCTGGCCGGCGCCCGATCAACTCCTAATCTGTGATCAGGGTTGGGCTGAAGGCCGAGAAGGGACGCTCGCTCACCTGTTCGTTCGGACAGCAATTGGCCGAGCACGGGCCCTGCATCGCCATCAACGCGACGAGGCGACGGGAGGCGGCATTCAGTACCGGCGCTTCATAGCCGTTGAAGACAGGCGGACGCTTCCGGCCCATGCCGCGCTTCACGGCGTAGTCCTTCCGGTTTCCGATCCATGGTGGGATGACCACCTTCCACCACGAGGTTGGGGCTGTCGCTGTACCACGATTGTGGTCAACGAACGAACGCTGCACCGGCGGGGCTGGGCGGTCGCCACGAAGCCACTCGAAGGCGGTCGCTGACGCAATAGACCGCGCCTGGCAGGGGTCCCACTTCTTTGCGGCGCGGCCGAAGGCGCCTCGCCGCCCATGCTTGCTACAACCCCTTATTGTTTAAGCCTTTCCGGGAAGTGGGACCCCGCACGGGAAGTGGGTCCCCGCCTGGTCCCACTTCGGCGTGCCGGTGCGCGGCCCAAATTTTTAGGTGCGCCCGCGGCGGCGTCGGGCCCATCGTCCCCAACCCGTTACTGATAAGGCGTTTAGGCGGCCCTCATTGACCCGTGAGAGATCGTCGCGCGATCGTCGGCGACTCTAGCCGGTCCTGTCCGCCGGCCGTCTAAATCGCGGGCGACTCTAGACAGAGGCGCGCGATCGTCGAGGATCGCGACCGGCCAATTTTTCCTTGTGGCTCACGGGGTCATCCCACGGTGTCCCCGCGTATCCCACCCTATCCCGGCGACTCCAGCCTCTCTTGTCCCCTCACAGCGGTCGGTGCGGCGCAGTGTTGAGGATGCAATGACCGCAAACGACCCGTCCGATCTCTACGGCCTTCCGCCCGACTTCCGGCGGGACAGGCTGCATGCCGCCTTCATCACAAGTCTCGTTGCCCTGGCCACGGACATGCCGGCGCGCGAGATCGCTGGCCCCACGCGCAGAAACCATGCGGCGACGCGCGCGCGGCAGGTGGCGATCTACCTGGCGCACGTCGCGTTGTCCTGGTCGCTGGGGCGGGCGGCATTGGCCTTCGGCCGTGACCGGACCACCGCCAGCACGGCGGTCCGCACGGTCGAGGATATGCGGGATGATCCGGGCATGGATGCGCGCATCGCGGAACTCGAACTCTGCGTGCGCCATGCGCCGGCGCCCTGGGAGGCGGCGGCATGAGCGACGGATCGGTGGAACGGGCAGTGCGCGTGCTGGCCAGGCCGGGCGCCTGGCTCGATGCGATTGGAGACGGCGTCTACGCGGTTCGACTGTCGGCCGACCGGCGCCGGCGAGCGATGCTGGAGCTGGATGAGACAACCTTCATCGCGCTGACCGTCGAGCCGGGCCTCAAGACGCGCGTCGAGGGCGGCTGGCGGCTTTCGCGAGCGCCGGAGATGCGGCCAACGCTGGCGGCGCGCCCGAGCATTGTCGAAGGAAGCCGCCTTGTCACCGACCCTGACGGTCGGCGAGCCATGAGGACGGTCAATCTGGGCGAGTCCCCGATCGCCTGGCTGGCCCGGCGACGGGACTCTCGCGGCGAGGCCTGGCTGACGCCCGTTGAGATCGCGGCCGCCGAGAAACTGCGCGATGACTTCGTACAGGCCGGCACGGTCGGCCGTCTGACCATGGCGTGGGACGCCGGCCCAAAGGCCAGGGGAGGGCGCGGTCCGGGCGTCGATCCAGCCGAGCGCGCCCGCGCGGCCAAGGCGCGGATCGCCCGGGCGCTGACCGACGTCGGGCCGGGGTTGAGAGAAATCCTCGAGCGCGTCTGTTTCGCCGGCACGGCGCTTGAGGCGGCGGAACGGTCGCTCGGCCTGCCGCGCCGGTCGGGAAAGACGGTGCTCAAGCTGGCCCTCGGGCGGCTGGTCGCGCACTACGGCCTGGGCTGACCCAGGGCCTCGGCGTCGCGCCGGATGCGGGCGACCATGGACGCCAGCCCGTTGGCCCGCTGGGTCGACAGGGCTCCGCTGAGGCCGAGGGCCGCGAACGCCGCCGTGGCGTCGAAGGCCAGTATCTCGGCGGGGGTTCGATCATCGAACAAGCGCAGCAGGATCGCGATCAGACCGCGAACGATATGGGCGTCGGAATCGCCCCGGAACCGGACCCGGCCGTCCGGCAGGGGCTCGGTGACCAGCCAGACCTGGCTGGCGCAACCGCGGACCTTGTTGACCTCGGACCGTTCGGTATCGCTCAGCGGCGCGAGGTCCCGGCCGAGTTCGATGACGTAGCGATAGCGCTCCTCCCAGTCGCCGAGCAGGTCAAATTCGGCGGCGAGATCGTTCAGGGCGTCGGCAGGGGAGGTCATGCCGCCGGACTTAAGGCCCCGACGTGCCCCGGGCAAGGTCGCCACGGCCGGGCGGCGCTTCCGCCGGAATCCCCAGTTTGAGCCCGAATACCTATGCGTTCTTTGTTCCTCCACAGGTCAAAAGGCGAGCATTCCCCGGAAACGCATCGCCCACAGGGAGAGCGGTATGGAGCCGAGGCCTCGGGACGGCTACTGTCCCTGTCAGGCTCCTGAATGGAGCGGGGGGACGAAAGCCAGTGGGCGATAGCGAGTCCGACGAAGCCCCGAAGGGCGACGTCGCTCCGGCGACGCAGACGGACCTGGAGCGTTGGAACCGCGCCTGGTCCATCGCCTGGCTGTCTGCCGTGGGCGTGACCCTTGTCGCTTTGGCCATCTTCTATCCCGGCACGCTGTGGCCCGTTGCGCCAGCCCTGTTCATGGGCGGGCTGCCGGCGGGGATCGCGCTGGCGACGCGCAGTCATCAGTCAGGTCGGAACCCGGGCTTCATGCTCGCCATCTGGGCGGCGGCCGGCGGGCTGGCCAGTATCCTCGCAGGCGGCGTGGGGGGGCCATTGGCGGCCTGGTGTCTGGCCCCGGTCGCGGCGGCCGCGGCCCAGGGCGGCGGACGTCGGCTGGCCGAAAGCGCCTCGCTGGCGCTGGTCGCCGGCGCGGTGTCGGCGATCGCGGTTCTGGCCGGGTTCGCACCCGCGCCGCCGACCGGCATGGTCGCCTTCTGGATGGGTCTGCTCGCGCTGACGACAACAGGTCTGGGGCTCGGCGCCGGACTGATCATGATCGAGCGTCAGGTCAATCGACGGGAAATCCGTCTCGATGACGAGGTTGAACGCCTGCGCGCCGTGCTCGAGGAGCAGCCGCATTTGGTGATGTCCCTGTTCCCGCACGGCCGGGTGCGGGCGATGTTCGGCCGTACGCCGCCTGGCGTGGCCCGCGAGAAGCTGCGGACCCTGGGGCTCGGCGGCGCGGGCATGGGCGAGGCGGACCGGACGGCCATTCTCGACGGCCTGCGCAAGGCCGCGGCAGAGGGCTGGGCCGAGGTCGGCTTCACCCCGGGCGGCGCGATGGACCGCTGGACGGCGGTCACCCTGCGCCGAGTGGAGGAGAACCTGATCCTGGCCGTGATGCGGGACGCGACGGCGGAACGCGACCGTCAGGCGTCCCTTGAACAGGCCCGTCAGGACGCCGAGAGCCTGGCGGCCGGCAAGTCACGCTTCCTTGCCAACATGTCCCATGAATTGCGCACGCCGCTGAACGCCATCATGGGCTTCTCGGACATCATGCGGGCGAAGATGTTCGGCCCTCTGCCCGACAAGTACAGCGAGTACGGCGAGCTGATCCACGAGTCCGGAGGCCACCTCCTGGACCTGATCAACGACGTGCTCGACATGTCCAAGATCGAGGCCGAGCGTTTCCAGCTGTCGCGGGAGTCGTTCGACGCCCGGGAGGCGGTGTCCGCCGCCCTGCGCCTGTTGCGGGTCCAGGCTGACGGCGCGGGCGTCAATCTGCGGGGCGTGCTGCCGCAGGCCTCCGTGGATGTCGATGCGGACCGGCGGGCGATCAAGCAGATCGTGCTGAACCTCGTCTCGAACGCGCTGAAGTTCACGCCCCGCGGCGGCACGGTGACGGTGACGGCCCATGGCTACGACGGCGATTTCGAACTGATCGTGGCCGACACCGGCGTCGGCATTTCGGCGGATGATCTCGAACGGATCGGCCGCCCCTACGAACAGGTCGGCGATGTCACCCGGCGGCAGTTGGGCACAGGCCTGGGGCTGTCGCTCGTGCGATCGTTCGCCGAGCTGCACGGCGGCGACATGGTCATCGAAAGCACGGTCGGCGAGGGGACCTCGGTGACGGTCCGTCTGCCCGTGCTGGAAAAGCCCGAACGCGGCGCTCCCCGGCAGCCGGTCGGCGACAACGTGATCGCCTTCAATCCCCTGCGGTAGTCAGCGCGCATCGACTTTCAGGAACGCTCGTCCGGCGGCGAAATCCCCGACCTCGACATAGGCGCGGCGCACCGCGTCACGATCGCGTCCGGCGAAGACGAAGTCGACCGCCACAGCCTCGCGGGTGTCCAGGGCGGCGAGCGACTCGACCGCCTGGGTGGGAAAGCGGACCAGGATGGCGGACTTCGCGCCCCCCGGAGCCAGCCGCCGCGAGGCCGGGCTGCGGGCTTCGGCGGAAAAGGCCCGCGTGGCGGATGGCGGCAGGCGCCCGGCTAGCGGAATGCGACCGTCCGGTCCGGCCAGCCGCCGATCGAGATACGGCCCCGAGGTCCGTGTCACGTCACGCATCACGAGGCGGACGGCATAGGGAGAGGCGCCGTCCGCGAAGTTCGCGGACGCCAGCAGCACACCCTGACCGGTCTTGCCGGCAAGACCGAACACCATGCTGTCCCAGCCGAACCGGCTGGGCTGCGACAGACGCCAGACAGGTCCGTCGACGGAGACGTTGCGATTGGCGTCCCAGCTTGCCGTATCTCCGGGATAGGACAGACGCGCGATGCGGGAGTAGCTCTGGAAGGCGGACTTCACCCGGGACGCCGCGGTGACGACGTCGGGCGACTGGCAGTCCGCCGCCGCGGCCTTTGCACGGGCCCGGTCCGCGACACCCAGCAGTGACTCTTCGGTCGCGCCTGCACGCATCGCTGCGCCCCGCGCCTGGAGTCGGGCGGCGTCCAGCGCGGCGACCACGCCGGAGTCGAACAGATGGCAGCGGTCGTCCGCCGCCACCATGACCGAGCGCTCGTAGAACAGGTCGAGCGCGCCGCGGGCGAGCGCCGCCGCCGGCGCGGCGCAAACCACCGCAGCCAGCATCAGTCCCCGCCATCGGCGGGCGGCCGTTGAGCTCGGGCTCGTCATGGGTTCGTCTTTTCCCGTATGCTTCCACAAGGCCGCGACATCCTGGAGGGTGCGTGTTGCCGTTCGGTTAGCGGGTGGGTCTTTGCTTCTTTCCACGGACATCTGGGTCGGCGCCCTCATTCGCCGCGCCGAGCAGGGCGGGGCGTTCCCGATGGTCATCCGCAAGGGCGACCCACGCGCCGGCGCCGTGCTGGTCAAGGTGGTGGACCGGCGAGCGGGTATCGCCCGACTCTACAGCGAAGCCACACGCGGCGACGGCGAGCGGATCTGGATGCAGCCGCTGGCGTCGCAGGACGAGGCCGAGCTGGACGCCTATGCCCAACGGACCGTGCGCGTCGATCCTGATATCTGGATCGTCGAGATTGATGACGGGCAGGGCCGTCACTTCCTCGTTGAACCTGTCGAACAGCGTTAACGGCCCCGTTAACCGCCTTTCTACACCGGACTGAAAGCCTGCCCGGTCCATAGCAGGGGTGTCTTCACCCTGTACCCCGGCTGTGCTTTCACATGCTTTTCCTGATGAACGACGTCGTGCTGAATCTCGACGCGCTTGAGCTCGCGCCGCCGGTTATCGCGCGCCGCTTCGAACGCCTCGGCCGCAAGTACATCGACCAGCTGGGCGCGGAACTGTTCTCGGAAGACCCGCTTCTGCCGCACCACGATATCGAGCGCGCGCAACGTCTGGCGGCCCTGATCGTGGCGAAGACGCCCGAGATCAATGCAGCGCTGTTCGTCGCCCCCGCCAGGGGCTGCCCACCGGATCAGGTCCAGTCGCGCTATTGCCAGATCGGCATCGAGATCATGGGCCTCCTGCACGAGCGTCAAAAGCACGGATCCCTGACGACGGTCGAAGCCGACCGGCAGGTCTGGCGCCGTCTCGCGGCCTGACAGGCCCCGACGCCAGCCTTTACGGACCGTCGCCGGATCGCCTAGGCTACGCGCCTGAGTTGAAGGGCGTTGGTCCAGGGAAGCAGGCAATGGGAAACTTGAACCGCTGGATCCTGGCGATGTCGGCGGTGGTCGGGCTGTTGCTCGCACCTACGGCCGCCCAGGCAAAATGGCTGCGTGGAGAGACCGCCCACTTCGTCCTCTACAGCGATGGGCCAGAGTCGAACCTTCGCCACTTCGCGGCCGAGCTGGAGGATTTCGACGGCCTGCTCAGAATGGCCCACGGGCTCGACCCGACGGCGGCGCCGCCCCGCAAGCTGGAGATCTACCTGGTGGCCGGCAGTCGCGACCTTGCGCGCGTGATGCCAGGGGCGTCGGAAAGTATCGCCGGGGTCTATCGCGCCAATCTGGGTGACATCTACGCCGTGGCGATCCGCGGTCAGCGCGGATCGGGTGATGGCGAGCGCTTCCTGTTCCACGAATACACGCACCATTTCATGATGCAGCACTTCGCCGCCGCCTATCCGGCCTGGCTGGTCGAGGGGTACGCGGAATATTTCGGCGCGACCCGGATCGAGGACGAGCTCATCGAGGTCGGCGTCGCGCCCAAAGGCCGCGCCGCGAACCTGGCGAACTACCCCTGGCTGCCGCTGAGCACGGTGGGCAGTGTCACCCCGCCCGTCCGGCCCGCCAAGGGCCCCAACCTTGCCGGCGGGATGTACTATGCGGAATCCTGGCTGCTGACCCACTACATGCTCAGCGACCCGGCGCGGAAGGCGAGGCTGGGTGACTATCTGCTGGCCATCGGCCGCGGCGAGGATCCGGTGAAGTCGCTCGAGACCGCGCTTGGCATGGATCTGCCATCAGCCGAAAAGGTGTTGCAGAAGTACCTACGGGCCACGCCCGGCATCCGCTACAAGCGGGCCGCGCGACCGCCGACGGATGTGCTGGTCACCGTCCTGCCGCCTTCAGCTGACGATCTTCTGCTGGAGGGCCAGCGTCTGAAGAGCGGTGTCCCGGCCGCCGAGCGCCCGGCGTTCCTCGGTCAGATCCGTGAGCGCGCGGCGCGATATCCGGGGGATCGTCTCGCCGACCTCACGCTCGCCAGAGCGGAAATCACATTCGGCGACCGCGCGGCGGGGGAAGCGATCCTGGCCCGCCGCATCGCGACGGACGCCCGTGACGTCGACGCCCTCTGGCTGATGGCGTTGAGCCGACTGTTCGCCGGCAACGCGGACAGGGCTCATCGCGCGGCGCTCTATTCCGAGGCCGGTCCGTGGCTCGGCAAGGCGTTCGCTGTCGACCCGAACCGATATCAGGTCCTGTTCGACTACGCCCAGTCACGGTCCCTGACGGCCGACTACCCGACGGACAACACCCTGACCGTGCTGCTTCGGGCCCAGGAGTTGGCGCCGCAGGTGGCCCCTGTCCGGCTGGCCGCCGCCCGGGCCCTGATGAAGCGCGGCCGGTTTCCACAGGCGATCGCGCTCCTGTCGCCCCTTGCCAACAACCCTCACGGCGGCTCGGTCGCGGGAATTGCCCAGCAGCTGATCAGGCGGGCCCAGGCAGGTCAACAGGCTGAATCGGCCGCCCCGCCGGCGGACGACGATCCGGACGACAGTTGATTGGCGCGACCCGTCGCAATGGGCGCGCTCGCGCAAGGCGCGAGTCCTACTTTACGGTTCTCGCGTCCCCCGTCTAACGTCACGCCTTGGAGTTGAGGCGTAGGGGTGGGGGCATGGGTGCGATACGGGGATCGAACCGTTGGGGCGCGGCCGTGTTCGCCGCCCTGGGTCTGCTGTTCCTCATGCCGGCGACGGCCGAGGCCAAATGGCTGAGGGCCGAAAGCCCCCGCTTCATCGTTTACAGCGACGGCTCCGAAGCGGCTTTGCGCGATCAGACCGTGAAGCTCGAGGCCTTCGACACCTTGCTCCGCAAGTTTCACGGTCTTCCGGCCGATGGGGTCCCGCCCCGCAAACTGGAAGTCTATCTGGTCGATGGCGTGGACGGTCTGCGGCAGGTCTGGCCAAAGGCCACGGGTATCGCGGGTTTCTACACCGCGGACGAGGACGGCGTGTTCACCGTCGCCATCCGGCAACGCCATGACGACACGACCTTGCTGCACGAATACACGCACCACTTCATGCTGCAGTTCTTCCCCTATCCGTATCCGGCATGGCTGATCGAGGGATACGCCGAGTACTTCGGGACGGCCCGTGTTGCCGACAACCGAATCGAAGTCGGTCGGTTTGACGAAGGACGGACGACCAACCTGGTCCAGTTGACGTGGGTTCCGATTACCGACCTCCTGACCAAGCGGCCTTTCGAGTTGGCTGATGGCGAGGAGGCCGCGCTCTTCTACGCCCAGGCCTGGCTGCTCACCCACTACTTCATGGGCAACGCGGACCGATATCCGCGCATGGTCGCCTATATGGAGGCTGTAGGTTCCGGCGGCGATTCAGAGGAAGCGATGGTGAAGGCCGCCGGGATGCCGCTGCCGGCCCTGGACCGCACCATGCGCGCTTATCTGCGGGGCGGACTGCCCTATGGCCGATACCCGATGTCCGCTACCCCCGCGATTGCTGTAACGGCCATGCCGGCGTCGGCTGACGACATACTTCTCCTCTCGCTCAGATTGATGCAGACGTCCAAGGTCAGCGAGGACTTGATGGAAGCCATCCGCAAGGCCGTAGCCCGCTGGCCCGGCGACAGGGCGGGGACGCTGTTGCTGGCCAATGCCCAGACCCGGTCGGGTGACCCCGCCGCGGCCGAGCCGGCCCTTCGGGCGCTGCTCGCCACGAATCCATCCGACGTGGACGTTTTGCTGGCTCTGGGGAACAACCGTCTGGCCGCCGGGAAGGACGAGGTGGAGAAGCGGGTCGCCTTGTTTCGAGAGGCCGGCAAACTCTTCGCGCGGACCTACAAGGCCGACCCGGCCTCCTACAAGGCCCTCTATGGTTACGTGCGGAGCCGCACGATCGAGGCGGGCTATCCAAGCGACAATGACATGGAAGCCCTGCTGGCCGCCAATGAGCTGGCGCCCCAGGCCGATGATATAACCCTGGCGGCGGCCTACGCCTCAATCCTTCGCCACGAATGGCCGCGCGCGCGCGCCTTGTTGCTGCCATTGGCCAATTCGCCGCACGGGGGGGATGCCGCCAAGGAGGCCAGGGAGCTGCTGGTCAAGGTCGACCGGTCTTCACCCGCGTCAACCACCCCGTGACAAACACCGGCGACCCCGCTACCTCCCGCCGCCATGTCCAACGCCACCGCCCTTGAAGCCGCGCGCCGGCGCACCTTCGCCATCATCAGTCACCCTGACGCCGGCAAGACGACCCTGACCGAGAACCTGCTGCTGGCCGGCGGGGCCATCCGGGCGGCCGGGGCCGTGCGCGCCCGCGGCGAGAACCGACGCACCCGGTCCGACTGGATGAAGATCGAGCGCGAGCGCGGCATCTCCGTCAGCGCCTCGGTGATGACGTTCGACCACGACGGCCTGATGTTCAACCTGCTGGACACGCCGGGCCACGAGGACTTCTCGGAAGACACCTATCGCACCCTGACCGCCGCCGACGCCGCCGTTATGGTGCTGGACGCGGCCAAGGGCATCGAGCCCCAGACCCTGAAGCTGTTCGAGGTCTGCCGCCTGCGCGACATCCCGATCGTCACTTTCATCAACAAGATGGACCGCGAGGCCCAGGACCCGTTCGCCCTGCTGGACGAGATCGCCTCCAAGCTGGCGCTGGATCCGGCCCCGCTCTACTGGCCGGCCGGCTCGGGCGGACGGTTCAAGGGCATGATGGACCTGCGGACCCAGACCCTGATTCCGTTCAGCAAGAACCGCGACGAGGGCCACCCCGCGCCCGTGCCGTTCAAGTCCAACGCCATTGACGGGCTGCTGCTGCCGGACGAGCGCGATGAGCTGGAAGAGGGCTCGATGCTGGTCCAGGAGGCATCCAAGCCCTTCGACCACCAGGCCTTCCTCGAAGGCCACATGACGCCGGTCATTTTCGGATCGGCCCTTCGTCACTTCGGGGTCGACGAACTTCTGGCGACGCTCGCCGCCTATGCGCCGCCGCCCCGCCCGCGCGCCGCCCAGAAGGCCGGCGTCGACACCCAGGTGGTCCCGGGCGATCCCGAGGTGACCGGCTTCGTGTTCAAGGTCCAGGCGAACATGGACCCCAACCACCGCGACCGGATCGCGTTCTTCAAGCTGACCAGCGGCAAGTTCACCCGCGGCATGAAACTGAAGACCTATTCGACGGGCGTGCGCGGCGAGGCCCCCGGCAAGCAGATGAGCGTCAATGCGCCGATCATGTTCTTCGCCTCCGACCGCGAGCTGGCCGAGGAGGCCTACGCCGGCGACGTCATCGGCATTCCCAACCACGGCGTTCTGAGGGTTGGTGAAAGCCTGTCCGAGAGCGGCACGTTGCGCTTCGCCGGCCTGCCCAACTTTGCTCCGGAAATCCTGCAGCGGGTACGGGTCAAGGATCCGCTGAAGGCCAAGCATCTGAAGAAGGCGCTGGAAGGTCTGGCCGAGGAGGGGGTGACCCAGCTGTTCCGGCCGATCCTCGGCTCCGACTTCATCGTCGGCGCCGTGGGCCAGCTGCAGTTCGAGGTCATGGCCGACCGCCTGTCGAACGAATACCAGCTGGATGTGATCTTCGAGCCGGCGCCCTACGCCGAGGCCCGCTGGCTGCACGGCACGGCCGCCGCCATCGAGACCTTCGCCTCGACCCACCGCACGGCCATGGCCGAGGACATCGACAATTCCCCCATCTTCCTCGGCAAGTCGGCCTGGGAAATCAGCTACGTGGGCGAACGGTACCCGGACCTGCAGTTCCTGCGAACGCGGGAGCGGGGGTAGGCGGGCTAACGGGGACATGTACCGCAGGTACGTGTCCCCTAATCCAACCGCCGCTGAATCTTGATTGGGGGACACGTACCTCCGGTACATGTCCCCTAACGTCCCGCGTTAACCATACTGAAGAAATTTACGTCTTGTTAAGGACTTGGGACCGCGCTTTGCTCCTTCCCTGAAGACCGCCCACCGGATGTGCCGGGTCGGGACGGGTTTCGCCGGGGAGCGGGCGCCGCATGTTCGAGTTCGGTCGTGAGTTGCGCCGCTTCCTGGGGGGCGAGCCGGTCGCCAGCGTCTATCGCGACGGCCTGACCGGCGGCGATTCCAGCCTGCTGGAGTTGCTCGATCTCCGTCTGCTGATCAATGAGGCGCGCGGCGCTGACGTCGCGGCCGGCAGGATCGGCGTGAAGGATCGCGGGACACGGCTGGTCGAGGCCGCCGTCGCCTGGCGCGAGGTGGCCCGCCGGTCGGGCGACGCCACGGCCTTGCGCAAGGCCGCCTCGAGCGCGGAAGCCGCGGCGAAACTGTTCACGGAACAACACAAGGCCTCGGGCGTCGCCCGGGCCAAGGCCGAACAGGGTCTCTGCGCCCTGCTGGGCGCGGACCTGTTCGGCGATGAGGGCCTCGTCGCCGCCGCCGAACGTGTGCTGGGCGAAGCCGCTTCGGCGTCCGGCGTCGGCGCGGCGCTGGCCGGGGCGACCCTGGCCGGCCTGCGCGGCCGCGCGGCCCTGACCGGCGGCGAGCGTTCCGATGCCCCCGCCGCCGCCTTCGAGGCGCCGCTGGCGGCGCTGACCGCCGCGGGCCGGGCCAGTCCCGCCGCCCGGCTGATGGCGGTCGAGCAGCGCGTGGCGCGGGCCGATCTGCTGGCCCTCGCCGGCGCGTCGCGTCACGACCGGGATCTGATCGACCACGGCGTTCGCGAGGCCCGCGCGGCTTCGGCGACCCTCGATGTCGCCATTGAACCCCTGACCTGGAGCCGCACCCGCGCCGCTGAAGGCGCGGCGCTGAGCCTTCTGGCGGAACTGACCGGCGACGTCGGCGTCGCGGCCGACGGCGTCGATGCCCTGGCCTCGGCGCTGGAGCAGGTGGCCAAGGATCACAGCCCGCTCGACTGGGCCCGAATCCAGACAGGTCTGGGTCAGGCGCTGATCGTGCTCGGTGAAGCCAGCGACAATCCCCGCGCCTTCGAACAGGCGGTGACCTGCTTCGACCGCGCAGAACTGGTGCTGAGGGACCAGCCGGTGCTGGCCCTGCGCGCCCAGGCGGCGAGCGGCCGTGCGATGGCGTTGGGCCGTCAGGCCGAACTGACCGGGGATCTCGCGGTGCTCGATTGCGCCGTGGCCGCCCTGAAGACCGAGCTCTGCCGTCTCAAGCCCGGCGCCGAGCCGGTTGCCTGGGCCGTGGCGCAGCTGAATCTGGCCCGTCTCTACGAAACCCGCGCCGACATCACGGGCCGCGACGACGGCGGCCTGGCCGCGGCGTCAGTCGCCCTGGCCACGGCCATGGACGTCTTCGCCGAGGAAGGCATGCGGTCCCTGACGGACCTGGCGCACCAGGCCCTGGAGCGGTTGCGCACGCGAGGCGGCCCGGCCTAAACTCTCTACGGTTGTAGGGGGCTCTTCGATGTTCGCCTTGGTGTTCGCGTTGCTTCTAGCGGCGGCCGCGCCTTCGACGCCTCCGTCCGCTGGAGGCGGCTTCGTAACCCAACCGGTCTGGCTAAAGCTGCCCAACGGCGACGACATGGCCCGCTATCGGCCGGAAGACGCCCGCGTGTCGGGCCGCGCCGTCATCGAATGCAAGGTCTCCAGCCGTGGCCTGCTGCAATTCTGTCAGGTGCTGGAAGAAACGCCCGGCGAGCTCTACGGCAAGGCGGCGCTTGCTGTCGCTTCGCGTTTCAGACTGGGCCCCACGGACCGCGCAGGGCTGGCCACCGCCGGACGCAAGGTGCGCATCCCGCTGACCTGGACGCTGACCGCGCCGACGGACCCGGCGAACGTGATCCAGTCTCCGCACTGGATCCGCCGTCCGTCCGGCAACGACATGGCAGGACTCTATCCGCGGGCTGCGATGAACAAGGGGCTATCCGGCAGGGCGACGATCGTTTGTCGCATTCTCGCCAACGGACGACTCGCTGACTGCAACGCAGTCGAGGAAACCCCGGAGGGCATGGGCTTTGGCGCGGCAGCGGTCCGGCTGGCGCCCTATTTCCAGATGACGACCACGACGGCTGACGGTAAGTCCGTCGAGGGCGGGACCATCCGCGTTCCGCTTGTCTGGTCACTCCCCCAGTAGTCAGGCCGCCGCGACGTCCCCGGTCGACCGGCGCATCCGCCAGAAGCGGATCGTCCGCAGCGCGGCGTCCTTGGGCAGGGCGGTGTAGAGGTCGCCGTGGGCCTTGGCGCGGGCCATGGCGTCGCCGTCGCGATCCAGGATCAGCACCGTGAAGGTCAGGAACAGGCTGCGGTCGAAGTCCGCCGCCTTGCAGACGATCGCCAGGGCGTCGAGCTCCTTGCGCTCGAGGATCAGCCGGGCGGTGTGGTAGTCGATGTCGGCCAGCACGCCGAGCGCCACCAGGAACCGCGTGGTCTCCCGGTTGCGCAGCATGGCCGCCAGGGTGCGCGGACTGATGTCGCCCTTGGCCTTCATCGCACGGACACCGGCTTCGGCCTCGGCATAGTCCGCCGGCAGGGCGCCGTCGCCCAGGGCGACCCGCTTGCGGCCGGCGCTCAACGCCGCGTCAAGCTGGGCCGGATCGATTTCGGCGTTGCGCGCCAGGATCCGGTCGCGAAGCTGCGCCTCGACGACGAAATACATCTCGTTCAGCAGGTCGATCGGCAACGACTGGCGATTGACCACCGCCTCGTGAAGATCGGGATTGGCGGTCGCCCGGTCGACGGCCTGCTCGTGCGCCTGGCGCGACAGGGTGGCGCCTTCGTTGCGCAGCAGGACGCCCAGCGTGTGGTCGTCGCCGCGCTCGACGATGGCCTCGGAGACGGAGGCCGACACCGAATGACGTCGAGAGATCGCGCGCAGGTGATCCTGGCCGTGGGTCCGGGCGACCTGGAGCAGATCCTCGTCGCTGAGCGCCCAGGAATGCTGCAGAACCGGGCGGGCGACCTCGATGTCGTCTCGAGCCAGGGATCGCATCAGCCCGGCCGGCGCGCCGGCGCCGCCCGCCATCCGCTGCGCCAGCTCCGCCCGGACCGCCGTTTCCATCTCGCCGGCCAGCTGGCCGAGCACTTCATCGAACAGGGCCATCTCGTTCGCGCCGTGACGCTCGCCCGAGAAGAACAGGTCGGTGACGCCCCGCAACAGCTCGCGACGACGACCGCTGTCGGTCTCGTGCGCCAGGGCGATCAGATCATGCAGGCGGCTTCCGGCCGCGACATCGACGCTCACTTGCCGGCTCCCGGGCTGGCCGCGGCGCGGCGCGCGGCGGTACGTTCAGCCTCGCGCTTGGCGGCGCGGGCGGCCTCGTCGGCCTCCTCGGAGGCGCCGACGCCGGCCATGCTGTCATCGTCGCCCGCATCGTCCTTCAGGACGCCGTCGCCGACGCCGCTGAGCGCGACGGCCCCGGCGAGGCTGGCCTCGGGCCTGAATGCGGCGCGATCCCCCGGCGGCGGCATGGGGATTGGATCAGGCGTCTCGCCGTAGGCGCGGTGCACGGAATAGAAGCGCGGCGCGTTCGTCGCATAGAATCCGCCCAGAGCGGGAACAGGGCCCGGCGGCGGCGCGAGGGCCGCGACCGGCGCGGGCGCGGGCGCACCCGTGACCGGGCGGCTGTAGAGGCTTTGCGGTGCGGCCGGCGGAGCGACGCCGGCGTAGGCGGCTCCCGGACGGGGCATCGGCGCCTGGACCATCGGCGTCTGAACGGCGGGAACGCGGGTCATCGGCGCCGGCGACGCGGCGGTCGGACGGTAGAGCCCGCCGGGCAGCATGGTCGGAGGTCCCGCGACCGTAGACGGCGGTGTTTGCGGAACGGGCGGTGGCCCCTTGCCGGACCAGGTCAGCATCGGGCCTGCGTAGGGGGCGGCGCCGGCGGCAGCGCCGCGCGCGGCCACGGTTGACCCGTAGCGATCACCGGCGTGGGCGCTTGTGGCGCTGGCCGCCAGGACGGCGATGACAAGGACGAGACGCATGCACGCTTCCGATCGACTGGATGCGTTCTGTGTAGTGCGCGCCGCTTAATCCTCGCCTAACGGCCGCGCCACCAGATCAGCGCCCGGCGTTCCGCCGCCTGCAGGATGGCGTAGAGACCGGCGCCCATGACCGCCAGAACGAACAGCGCCGCGAAGGCCTTCGCTGTCTGCAATCGATTGGTGGCTTCAAGAATGCGCCACGCCAGGCCCTGCGATCCGCCCGACCCTGCGCCGAATTCAGCCACCACGGCCCCGACAACAGCCAGACTGGCGGCCACCTTGTGGCCCTGGAGAATGAGGGGCGCGGCGCTGGGAAGGCGCAGACGGGTCAGCTTCTGCCAACGGGTCGCGCCATAGAGGTCGAACAAGCGCTCAAGGTCGGGATCGGTCGATTTCAGGCCGGTCAGGACGCCGGAAAAGATCGGGAAGAAGGCCACGACGGCCGCCAGACCGACTACGGCGCGCTCCGGATGCTCCAGACCAGCCCAGACCGCCACGATGGGCGCTATGGCGATGATCGGAGTCACGCTGAGCGTCACGACCACGGGGTGAATTGCCTGTTCAACGAGATTGCTCAGCCCGGCGGTCAGGGCCAGCAGGCTGGCCACGAGGCTGGCGGCGAGCAGGGCCCAGAGCGCCGTGGCCAGGGTGTTCCAGCCCGAGAGGGCCAGCAGCGGCAGATTGTCCCGCAGGGCTACGCCGATCGCGGACGGGGTGGGCAGAAAATAGCTCGGCACCGCCAGCGCCCGGCAGGCGAATTCCCAGGCGCCGAGGATCAGGCCGATGAAGACGACGGGCGCCAGGATGGCGGTGAGGGCCTTCACGCCGCGCGCTCCATGCCGTCGGCCAGCAGACCGGACACGGCCTCGGCGGTCTTCCGGAAGGCCTCCGTCGTGCGGAAACCCGGCGGCCGCGGCATGGCCCCCTCGACGGCGGCCTCGCCGGCGATGCGGCCCGGCCCCGGCGTCATCACGATGACCCGTGAGGCCATATAGACGGCCTCCTCGACGTTATGGGTGACGAACAGGATCGCCGGCCTCAGGTCCGACCAGAGCGAGAGGACATCGTCGGCGAGGGTGCGGCGGGTGATCTCGTCGAGCGCCGCGAACGGCTCGTCCAGCAGCAGCAGGCGAGGGCGGGTCACCAGCGCCCGGGCCAGCGACACCCGCATGGCCATGCCGCCCGATAGCTGCGCCGGCCGGCTGTCGGTCGCGGCGCCGAGACCGACCCGCTCGAGGGCTTCGCAGGCCCGGTCACGCGCGATCCGGCGCTCGACGCCGGCCAGCTCGAGCGGCAGGGCGACATTGGCCGCGGCGCTCATCCACGGGGCCAGCGTGGGGGCCTGGAAGACCAGTGAGGTCTCGCCCCGTCCGGCCGTGCGGTCGACCGTCCCCCGCGTGGGTTGCTCCAGTCCGGCCAGCAGGCGCATGGCGGTCGACTTGCCACACCCGCTCGGCCCGACCAGGGCGACGATCTCGCCGTCGGCCAGCGACAGGTCGACCGGTCCCAGCGCCCGCCGGCCGCGATAGTCGACCTCTACACTGGAGAGGGCGGCGGTCACGCCTTCGGTGTCACGAAGTCGAGCGTGAAGGCCTGACGGTAGTCCATGTCCTTCGGATAGACGCCTTGTTGCGAGGTGACCCTGAAGAACTCGGCCCAGCGAGCCTCGCTCATCGCGCCGACGTTGCCGCCGGCCGCGTCGCCGGATTCGACGATGCCGTGCAGGCGCATCTGCTCGCGGGCGTTGGCCAGCAGGGCCGGGGTCATTTCCGGGTTGTCCTTGAGGATGAGCGCGTCAGCCGCGGCGGGGTCGCCATGCAGATAGGCCTTCCAGCCCACGGCGCTGGCCTCCACGAAGGCGCGCACCATGTCCGGATCAGTCTCGATGATCCTGTTCGGGGCCAGCACCATGGTGGCGTAGCCGGGATAACCTTCGTCGGCGAGCAGGAAGACGGCGGGCTTGAAATGGCCCTCCTTTTCCACCTGATAAGGCTCGCTGGACAGGTAGCCCTGCACGATCGCCCGCTGATCTGCGAGGAACGGCGCCAGGCTGTAGTTGTAGCTGCGCACCTGGGCGTCGGTGAAGCCGTACTTGGCCTTGAGCCAGACCCAGAAGGCCGTCTTCGACGCGTCGGCCAGCAGGATCGGCCGGCCGGCCATGTCGGCGATCTTCGCCACGCCCGTGCCGGGGTGCGCGATCAGCACCTGCGGGTCCTTCTGGAAGAAGGCTGCGACCGCCCTCACCGGCGCCTTTTCGGCCGCCATGTTCAGCGGGATGAAGCTGTTGGAGCCCATACCCATCTCGATGGCGCCGGCGGCCAGAAGCTGCGGGACGTTCACGCTGGGACCGCCCTGCATGATGGTCACGTCGAGCCCTCGTTTGGCGTACTCGCCCGAGGCCAGCGCCTGGTAGAAGCCGCCATGCTCCCCCTGGGCCCGCCAGTCGGTGGCGAAGCGGATGGTCTTGCGGCCGTTCGCCGCCTTTGGCTTCGGCGAGCAGGCGGCTGCGAGAACCGCCAGGGAGGCGGCGATCATCTGACGGCGGGTGGTCATGTGCGGAATCCCCAGCTTCTGCCAAGGCAAGGTAGGTCGCGGGAAATGGGGCGCCAAGGGTCGATGAATGACCGGTGTCGGCAAGCGACCAGAATAGCAGGGCCCTGAACGAGCAAGAGGACGATACTTCCGGTCGCCCGGCCGCATCGCCCTCTCACCCAGCGCCCTCTCGGGAGCTGCGGTCTGGAGGTCCCGGATCGTCCTGAACCTGGAATTTCTTCCGGCTCCTGACAATCCGCTCCCGGTCCGGTCTCCGAAGGTCTCCCTCCGGTCCTTGGCTCCTGGAGCGTCCCGCCCGCCTGGCCTTCCGGTTTCCCGTCTCGCCCGCGCCGCGTTTCCTCTCGACGGATTGAGAGTGCGTCCGCTCCGGTCGGGGCGCAACGGCCGCGGCAGGCGGCGCTGTGCATGGTTCGGGTAGACGTGGTGGATGTTTTGTGGACGGCCGGGGACTCGTCGTCGCAACAGGGCCACTGCTTTGCGATCGGTGTTATCCACAACAAACGTGGATCGACCGGCACACCCTTCTTTCGTCATCGTCGGACTTGTTCCGACGACCCATGAACGCCGAAGCGTGTCGTGGATTGCGAGGGGGCGGGCGCCCCTTCCGGCGAAAACCGCGTGCATGGGTCCTCGGGACAAGCCCGAGGATGACGGAATTTTTTGATCCCGCGGCGCTTCAGTCCGGCTATGGAACAATCGCAGTCCAATCAGAACCCCCGGGGAAGCGACCATGAGCCTGATCACCACCGAAAAGCGCGGCCATGTCGCCATTCTGACCCTCAATCGCCCGGACGCGATGAACGCTTTGGGCGCGCCCGGAGACGGCGATCAGGTGGCCGCCGCCTGCGCCGAGATCAACGCCGACAGGTCGGTCCGCTGTGTGATCCTGACCGGCGCCGGCCGCGCCTTTTCGGCCGGCGGGAACGTCAAGGCCATGAAGGACCGTGAGGGCGCGTTCGGCGGCAACGCCGTCAGCATCCGCGAGAATTACCGCACCAACATCCACCGCATCGTCCGCGCCATCTACGGCCTCGAGGTTCCGTCGATCGCGGCGGTCAACGGCGCGGCTATCGGCCTCGGCTGTGACGTGGCCTGCATGACCGACATCCGGATCGCCGCCACGGGCGCAAAGCTGGGCGTGACCTTCCTCAAGCTCGGCCTGATCCCGGGGGACGGCGGCGCCTGGCTGCTGCCGCGGACCATCGGCATGAGCCGCGCTTCCGAACTGCTGTTCACCGGCGATGTCATCGACGCCCAGACCGCCTGCGACTGGGGGCTGGTGAGCCGGGTCGTGCCGGAAGAGTCGCTGATGGATGAGGCCATGAAGCTGGCGGAACGGATCGCCCAGCAGCCGCCGCACGCGCTGCGCCTTGCCAAGTCGCTGCTGAAGCACGGTCAGAGCACCAGCTATGACACCCTGCTGGAAATGAGCGCCGCCTCCCAGGCCATCTGTCATCTGACCGAGGACCATATGGAAGGCGTCGACGCCCTGCTCGAGAAGCGTCCGGCCAACTTCAAAGGCATGTGATGCGGGGGCTGGCGCTGATCGCTATCGCGGGACTGGGCCTGGCCGGGTGCAAGCCCGCGCCGGCCGGTCCGGCGGCGCCGGCTCAGGCCGGCGAGGCGCGCTGGGCGTTCGGCATCGGCAAGAACAGCGTCGAGATGGCCTGGGTCACGAATGCGGCCACGGCCGACGCGCCGATCAGCCTGGTCTGCGCCCGGGGCGACGGGATCATGGTCGTCGCCCGGGCCTTCCACCCGATCGGCAGTGAAGAGCGGCTGACCATCGGCGCGGGTGACGACGCCTTCGCGCTCGTCGTCGCCGAGGACCCGCAAAGCGCCCACGTGAGCGCCACCGGGCCGGCTGACGAGGCGATGCTGACAGCCATTGTGAGCGGGCGCCCCATCAGCGCCAGCTACGGCGCCCAGCGCTACGGGCCTGTGAAGGCTCCGCCGTCGGCCCTGCGCCGGGCGTTCGCCGACACCTGCCGCAAGCTCAACGCCGGGCCGGGGATCGAGATCTGATGGGAAAGGACGTCGACGCCATTCCGGCCCGGTTCGGCGACGACGTCGAGGTCGGACGGCTGCAGTGGGAGTCGCCGAAGCTGATCTTTCGCGGCGCGACCCGCAGGGTCTTCGAGGGCGACGCGCTCAAGGGCATCGCCGCGGATGGCGCTGACCTCGTCCTCGCCGACGGCTCCCGTTTCACCCTTGGCGACGTTCAGGCAGGGCGCTGGGCGCAAGCGATCGCCAACCCGCCGGGCCGTCTCGACAAGCTGGGCGTCAAGGCCGGCATGACAGCGGCGATTCTCAATCTTGAGGATCCGGATTTCGCGACCGAACTCGCCACCCGCGCCAGTTTGTCGAACGCGTTCAGCGAACTTGATATACTGATTTTGGGGGCAGACTCGCAGGGGGACCTCGACCGGTTGCCCGAGATTATCCCGATGCTGGCCGAGCGCGGCGCGCTGTGGATCGTCTCGCTGAAGGGCAAGCTGCTGCGGATCAGGGACGTCGAGGTCATGGCCGCCGCAAAGGCTTACGGCCTGGTCGACAACAAGGTCTGCGCATTCTCGGATACGCGCACGGCGCTTCGGTTCACCCGCCGCCGTTGAACGGCCGGTCGTCTTGGCGCTCGCTTTCCGCGACGAAAGGGGCCTAGAGGTCGCCCATGGCCCTTCGCGACTTCGCCCTGCTCGTTCTGATGTGTCTCGTCTGGGCGTTGAACAACATCATCAGCAAGATCGTTGTCGCCCACTGGGGCGTGCCGCCGCTGTACTACGCCGGCGCGCGGTTCATGGTCGTGATGCTTTGCACCCTGCCGTGGCTGCTGCCGGCGCCGAGGCCAATCTGGCGGATGGTGGTCGTCTGCCAGCTGATCGGCGGGGCCAACTTCGCCTTGATGTTCATGGGTCTGAAGACGGCGAGCCCGTCGGCCGCCTCCATCGTGGTTCAGCTGGGCGTGCCGATGACGACCGTCCTCTCGATGTTCATGCTCGGCGAGCAGGTCCGCTGGCGACGCGGTATCGGCATGGTCCTGACCTTCCTCGGCGCCGTGGTGGTGATGTGGAACCCGGCGGGTCTCTCCATGTCGGCCGGACTCTGGCTCGTGGCGGCCGCGGCCCTGACCGGCTCGCTCGGCGCGGTGATGATGAAGCAGATGGAGGGGGTGAAGCCGCTGCAGTTCCAGGCCTGGGTCGGATTCACCTCGGCCTTGCCATTGCTGGGCGTAAGCGCGCTTGGGGAACACGGACAATGGGCTGCGGCCCTTCACGCCGGCTGTCCCTTCCTGGCGGCGGTGCTGTTCTCGGCCCTGATCGTGTCAGTGCTGGCGCACACGACCTATTACGGCCTGATCCAGAAGTATGAGGCGACCCTGATCTCGCCTCTGACCCTGCTGACGCCGCTGTTCACGATCATCCTCGGCGTGCTGGTCACGCACGACCATTTCGATGCAAGGATGGCCATCGGCGCGACTCTGGCGCTGGCCGGCGTGCTGATCGTCGCCCTGCGGCCCAACCATGTGATGCCCTTGCTCCTCCTGATGAGAAACCGGGTGCAATGACCCTGACCTTCATCGACACCCCGTCGCCGAATTTCGATGCCCGGACCAAGGTTCCGGACATGCTGGTGCTGCACTACACCGGCATGCAGACCGGTGAGGCCGCGCTGGCCCGGCTGTGCGATCCAGCCGCCGAGGTCTCGGCCCATTACCTCGTCGAGGAGGATGGCCGCATCTTCCGGCTGGTCGCCGAGGAGCGCCGGGCCTGGCACGCGGGTCGGTCGTTCTGGAAGGGCGAGACAGGCGTCAACCACGCCTCGATCGGCATCGAGATCGTCAATCCCGGCCACGAGTTCGGCTACCGGCCGTTTCCGGAGGCCCAGATCGCGGCCGTCATTGCGCTCGTCACCGACATCCGCACCCGCTGGGACATCGAGGATAGCCGTATCCTCGGCCACTGCGACGTAGCGCCGGAGCGAAAGGAAGATCCCGGCGAGTTGTTTCCCTGGAAGCAGCTTGCGGACGCAGGGCACGGCATCTGGGCCGAAGCCGACCCGGCGCCCGGCGATCCGCTTGCCGAGGGCGCCGAGGGGGTAGGGGTCTTTGCCCTGCAGGCCGGCCTGACCCGGCTGGGCTATGACTGCGCACCGACCGGGAAGTTCGACCAGAAGACGCGCGACACGGTGACGGCCTTTCAGCGCCACTGGGTGCAGAGCCGGTTCGACGGCGTAGCCGACGGCCTGACGCGGGCGCGCCTGATGGCGGTGCTTCGGGCGGCGGGCTGATCCTGCGTGGTTCGAGACGCGATCCTGGGGGATCGCACCTCACCATGAAGAAGATCTTTGGTTCGCACGTCTCCTCGTCATCCTGAGGAGCGAGCCTCAAGCGAGCGTCTCGAAGGACGCATTGACCGCACCGCCCCCATCCCCCACAACCCGCGACGGATCAGACGGCCGGGCGATCGCGGTCCCTTCGGGGGTCGAGGAAAGTCCGGGCTCCACGGTGACAAGGCGGCGGGTAACGCCCGCCCGGGGTGACCCGAGGGATAGCGCCACAGAAAGCAAACCTCCTCCGCTTCGGCGGCGGGAAGGGTGAAAGGGTGGGGTAAGAGCCCACCGCGGACGTGGTGACACGGACGGCATGGCAAGCCCCGCCTGGAGCAAGACCGAATAGGGATTCCGCGCCCGGTGTGTCCACGGATACTGCCGGGCAGGGCCGTCTCCGGCCCGAGGGATCCGGGTTGGTCGCGAGAACCGTCCCGCGAGGGGCGGTCCAGAGGAATGATCGTCGCGCGCCCGCAAGGGCGTTGGCACAGAACCCGGCTTACAGGCCGTCTGATCCGCCTTTCCCCACCCGCATAGACTGCATTGAGGCGCCGGTTATCCCCGTTGTTATTAACGTGTTCAGTGTATGTTCTGTGGATTGTTTACAGGCGTTAACCACTATCGCCTGCGACATTGTTGTTTTCGTGAAGAAACGCCGTCTGGTGTCATTGCCTCCCATTTCATCCCATGTTAACCCAGTCACTGTCGTCGGATGGGGTCCGGCGGCCTTGGGCGGGGATTGGGCGACGTGTTCCTGTCGACCTTTGACAAGCAGCTGGACAGCAAGCGCCGCATCGTCGTGCCGCATGGGTTCCGCGCGGCCGTCGGTCAGCCCTTCGACGGCGTCTTCTGCTTTCCCTCGATCGAGGCCGACTGCCTTGAGGGTGGCGGCAAAGCCTTGTTCGACCGTTACCTCGCGCTGATCGAGGAGCTTCCGTTCGGCGATCCGCTTCGGTCGGCGCTCGAGACCAGCGTGCTCGGCGGCATGTCGCGCCTGTCCTTCGACGACGCCGGTCGCATCACGCTGCCGCCCGCCCTGTGTGACATGGTCGGCCTGACCGACTGGGTGTCGGTTGTCGGCATGGGCGACCGCTTCCAGATCTGGACCCGCGACGCCTTCCAGGCGCACCGCGCCGCCGCGCGCGAAACGGCCCGCACGGGCCTTGCACAACTGCGCGCCGCCCAGCGGTCCCGTCTCACCGGGGCGGCCGAATGAGCGAAGCGCCGCATCTCTCCGTACTGCTCGATGAGGTCGTGGGCGCGCTGAGGCCCGGCCCCGGCGCGCTGATCGTCGACGGCACCTTCGGCGCGGGCGGATACGCTCGCGCCTTTCTCGATTCCGGGGCCCAGGTCGTGGCCTTCGACCGCGATCCGTCCGCGCGCCGCTTCGCCGCGCCGCTGGAAGCAACGGGCCGGTTCCGGCTGATCGAAGCGCGCTTCTCCGAGATGGGCGACCATTTCGGGCCTGCATCCGTCGACGGGATCGCGCTGGATATCGGCGTGTCTTCGATGCAGCTGGATGAGGCCGATCGCGGCTTTTCCTTCATGCGCGACGGGCCGCTGGACATGCGCATGAGCGATACCGGGCCGACCGCCGCCGATCTGGTCAACACGCTGGAGAAGGACGAACTGGCCCGGATCATCTGGCTGTATGGCGAGGAGCGTGAGAGCCGCCGGATCGCGTCCTTCATCATCCGCCGCCGCGCAATCCAGCTGTTCGAGCGCACCCTTGACCTGGCCGAGGTGGTCGAAAAGGCTCTCGGTGGACGGCGTGGCGCCAAGACGCATCCGGCGACAAAGGTCTTCCAGGCCTTGCGCATCGCGGTCAACGAGGAGCTTGCCGAGCTCGAGGCTGCGCTGGTCGCGGCGGAGAAGATTCTCAAGACGGGCGGGCGGCTGGTCGTCGTAACCTTTCATTCGCTCGAGGATCGCATCGTGAAGGCCTTCTTCACCGCCCGATCCGGCAACCTCCCGGGCGGCTCGCGCCATGCCCCGCCGGTGGCGGGCGGGCCCGCGCCGACGTTTGCGTTGCCGTTCAAGGGCGCGATGGAGCCTGGCGACGCCGAGCTCGCGGCCAACCCCCGCGCCCGTTCGGCCAAGCTGCGCGCCGGCGTGCGCACCGAGGCGCCGGCCTGGAGGGACGCGGCATGATCACCGCCCTGCTCAATCACCGCATCCGCGGCTTCCGGACGCTGAACATCGTGTTCGCCGCATTGCTTCTGGTGCTGGCTGTCGGCGTGAACCTGGCCAAGACCATCGCAGGGCGCGAGCGCAACGAAATCGGCCAGGTCGAAGCGAACATCGACAAGGAGCGGCAGCGAATCCGCGTGCTCGAAGCCGAGGTGGCGCACCTGGAGCAACCCGAGCGTCTCGAGCGTCTGGCGCGTGGCTATCTCGAAATGGCTCCGGTGTCGGTCCACCAGGAAGCGTCGCTCGACACGCTGAGCGAGGTCGCCAACGCCCACCCCCGACCCCAGGTCGTCTCAACCGCCGCCGTGGCGGTCCCATGAGCATCGCCGACCTGACCCCGCAGAGGTATCCCGCGCTGTGGCGCTGGATCATCGAACGCGTCTGGCGGGTCGAGCATGCGTTCGAACGCGCCCAGGCGGACGGCCGGGCAGAGAATGACACCCGCATCCGCATCTTCCTGGTGATGTTCGTGTTCGCGGTCGGCTTTGCCGTCATGTCCCTCGGCGCCGTGTGGTCGGCGACTTTCGCCCATGCGGGGCGGACGGGCGGCGCGGTTGTCGGCGCGCCGGAACGCGCTGACCTCGTTGATCGGGAAGGGCGGCTGCTGGCGGTCAATCTTGTCCACTACGCCCTGTCGCTGGACCTGAAGGACATTTGGAGCAAGCGCGAGACGCGGGCCGCCTTGCTCGCCGCGCTGCCGCAGCTCACGCCGGCGCAGGTCGACAGGGCCCTGGCGGCGAAGAAGCGCGCGTTTCTGATCGGGGGGCTGACCCCTGCCGAGCGCGCGCGCGTTCATGACCTGGGTCTTCCGGGCCTCATCTTCGAGCCGGAAGAGCGCCGGGTCTATCCGCTCGGTCCGCTGGCCGCTCATCTGATCGGCTACACGGAGAAAGGCGGGGTGAGCCTCGCCGGCGCGGAACGCGCCCTGCAGGTGGATATTCTGAAGGCCGGCGGCGAGGGCAAGCCGGTGGCCCTGTCTGTAGACGTGCGGGTTCAGGCGGCCCTGGAAGAGGAATTGGCAAGCGCCGCCGCGGAATTTCATCCCAACGGGGCGGTGGGGATCGTCACCAATATTCACACCGGCGAGATCCTGGCCCTGGCCAGCTGGCCGGACTTCGATCCCAACTTCCAGCAGCGCGCGACGCCCGATCAGAAGCTGAACCGCGCCGCGGCGTCGGTCTTCGAGATGGGATCGACCTTCAAGGCCTTCACGGTCGCCATCGGCCTGGACACCCGGGTGGCCACGCCGGACTCGACCTACGACGCCCGAACGCCCCTGAAGATGGGCTACCGGACAATCCATGACTACCACGGCACCAACCGCATCCTGACGCTGCGCGAGGTGTTCAACCACTCGTCAAACATCGGCACGGCGCTGCTGGCCCACGCCATCGGCAATGAGCAGCTGACCCGCTATTTCAACCTGTTCGGCCTGACCCGCAGGGCCCGGGTCGAGCTGATCGAGTCGGCCCGCCCCCTGACGCCGAAGAAGTGGGACGATGACGACATCGCCAGCGTCTCGTTCGGTCACGGGATCGACGTTTCGCCACTGACCCTGGCCCAGGCCATGGGCGCCATCCTCAACGGCGGCCGGATGGTCCCGCTGACCATTCGCAAGATGCCGGTCGGCTATCGCCCCGAAGGCAAGCGGGTCGTGTCGGAGCAGACCACGCTTTCGATGCTGCAGATCATGCGCGGCAATGTCGTCGAGGGCACCGGCCGCAAGGCTGACGCCCCAGGGCTTTCGGTCGGCGGCAAGACCGGGACCGGCGAGAAGTGGGATCCGGCGATCCGTCGCTACAGCGACTACAAGCAGGTCGGCTCTTTCGCTGCGGTCTTTCCGACGGAAGGTCCCGTCGAGGCCGACCGCTATTTCGTCCTGGTCCTGATGGATGAGCCCAAGGGCGGCATCCGGACGGGCGGCTGGGTCGCCGCGCCCGCCGTTGGGCGCACGATCAATCGCATAGCGCCCTTCCTTGGCGTCTCGCGTCACATGACGCCGACCTACGGCGCCCCGACCCTGATCGCCGCCCGCGCCGTCGCGCCCGGCGCGGCGCCGGAGACGGGGCTTTGAGCGCCCCGCTTTCGAGGCTCACGGGCCAGCGGGTCTCGCCGGACCCTGTGATCACCGGCGTCACCGCCGACAGCCGCAAGGTCCGCCCCGGCTTCCTGTTCGCCGCGATGCCGGGCTCGAAGGTCGACGGCCGCACCTACATCGACGGCGCGATCGCCGCCGGAGCGGTCGCGATCCTCGCGCCTGACGATGTTACGCGCGACGACGTGCCGGTGATTCACGCGCACGATTTGCGCCGGGCCTACGCGCTCGCCGCGGCCGGCTTCTGGGGTGCGCAGCCGCAAACCTGCGTCGCGGTGACCGGCACCAACGGCAAGACCTCGGTCGCCACCTTCTGCCGCCAGATCTTCGCCCGCAGGGGCCGCAAGGCCGCCAGCATGGGCACGCTCGGTGTCACGATCTCGCAGGCCGGGGCGCCCGATGTGCAGGTCACACCGCCCGGCCTGACGACGCCGGACGCGGCGGATGTCGCCGAGCTCATGGCCAAACTCGCCGCGGACGGCGTGACCCATGTTGCACTGGAAGCCTCGTCGCATGGCGTCGACCAGCGGCGGCTGGACGGTGTGACGCTGACGGCCGCAGGGTTCCTGAACCTGACCCAGGACCACCTCGACTATCACGGCACCATGGGCGTCTATCGGGCGGCCAAGCTCCGGCTGTTCGACACGCTTCTGCCCGCCGGCGGAACGGCGGTGCTGAACGCCGACAGCGACCAGTTCGACGTCTTCGCCAAGGCTGCCGCCGACAGGGGACATCCTGTCCTGTCGACAGGGGAGGCCGGCCGGGGACTTTGTCTGGTCGCACGTCACCTGACCTCCGACGGACAACAGCTGACGATCGAGCATGGCGGTCGGTCGTTCGATATCCGCCTGCCGCTCGCCGGCGCCTTCCAGGCCGACAACGCGCTGGTCGCGGCCGGCCTGTGCATCGCCGCAGGCGAGGATCCGGCGTCCGTCCTGCACGCGCTGGAGCACCTCAAGGGCGCGCCGGGGCGGCTGCAGCATGTCGGCGCCGGTCCGCGGGGCGGTGAGGCCTATGTCGACTACGCTCATACGCCGGACGGTCTCGAGACGGTGCTGAAGGCGCTGCGCCCACACACGGCCGGCAGGCTGATCGTGGTGTTCGGCGCCGGTGGCGATCGTGATCGCGGAAAGCGCCCCCTCATGGGCGGCATCGCCGCGCGGCTGGCGGACATCGCCATCGTCACCGACGACAACCCGCGCTCCGAGGTTCCGGCCGTGATCCGCGCGGAAATCCTCGCCGCGGCGCCTGGAGCCCGCGAAATCGGCGACCGTCGGGACGCGATTCGGGCCGCAGCCGCCCTCCTCGATGCGGGCGATGTTCTGGTTGTGGCGGGCAAGGGGCACGAGCAGGGCCAGTTGGTCGCCGGCGTGAACCACCCCTTCGATGATGTCGCCGAGACCGCCGCGGCCATTGGACTGGAGCTGGCGCATGGCTGATCCGCTCTGGACGTCCGAGGAAATCGCTGCGGCGACTGGCGGGCGCGTCGTCGGCCCGGCGTTCCAGGTCGGCGGCATTACCATCGACAGCCGCGACGTTGGTTCAGGCGACCTGTTCGTCGCGCTGACCGGCGAGCGGGACGGTCACCTGTTCGCGCCAGGCGCCCGCGCGGCGGGGGCGGGGGGCGTGCTGGCGTCGAAGCCCGTCGAGGGGCCGCATGTGCTGGTCCCGGACACGCTGAAGGCGCTGGAAGCCCTGGGCCTCGCGGCGCGGGACCGTTCGCCGGCGCTCCGCGCGGCGGTGACCGGCTCGGTCGGCAAGACCAGCGTCACCCAGGCCATCGCGGCGGGCCTCGCCGGCGCCGGACGCTGGCACTCGTCGGTCAAGTCCTACAACAATCATATCGGGGTCCCGCTCACTCTGGCGCGTATGCCCGCGGCCACCGAGCGAGCGGTCTTCGAGATCGGCATGAACCATGCCGACGAAATCACGCCCCTGTCCCGCATGGTCCGGCCACAGGTCGCTGTCATGACAACGGTTGGTCCGGTGCACATCGAGAACTTCCCCGACGGTGAGACCGGCGTCGCTCGCGCCAAGGCGGAGATCTTCGACGGTATCGCGCCGGACGGTGTCGCGGTGCTCAATGCCGACAACCGCTGGTTCGAGATGCTGGCGCGGCAAGCCCGCGCGGCGGGTGCGCGGGTCCTGTCGTTCGGGTCGAGCGCAGGCAGCGACGCCCGGCTGGTCGACTTCTCGGCCGCCGAGGGCGCCGCCACCGTGCGCGCCGAGGTCCATGGCCAGGCCATAAGCTATTCCCTGCTTCAGACCGGGGTGCACTGGGGGCTCAACAGCCTCTGCGCCCTGCTCACCCTGGAAGCGATGAATGTCGACCGGGAGACGGCGCTCGGCGCGCTGGCCGGCTTCGCGCCGCTGGCCGGACGGGGCGCGGAACGGACGGTACGGATCCCCGGCGGCGCCTTCACGCTGATCGACGAAAGCTACAACGCCAATCCGATCTCGATGGCCGCAGCCTTCAGGACCCTGGGCGCCCGGCAGGCCGCGGGGCGGCGGATCGTGGTGCTGACTGACATGCTGGAGTTGGGCCCCGAAGCGCCGGCTTTCCACGCCGCGCTGGCCGAGCCGATCGCGTCGGCAAACGTTGACCTCGTTTTCTGCGCTGGATCCATGATGAAATCACTCTGGGACTCCCTTCCGCCGACTCGTCGGGGCGGCTACGCGGAAGTGGCGGCGGATCTGGCGCCGCAGATCGCGTCGGCCGTGGAGCCGGGCGATCTGGTCATGGTCAAGGGATCGAATGGCAGCCGGGCGAGCGCGATCGCCGCCGCGCTGGTCGCCTTGGACGTTACGGGGGAGACGGCCTGATGTTGCAGTTCCTTGCCGACTGGCGGGATGCGGTTCCACTATTGAACCTGCTGAAATACCTGACCTTCAGGACAGGCATGGCGACTGCGACCGGCTTCATCATCGCCGTGGCCATGGGCTCGCGCTTCATCAACTGGATGCGCGCCAAGCAGGGCAAGGGCCAGCCGATCCGGGCCGAAGGCATCCAGCGCCACGTGATCGAGAAGGCCGGCACGCCGACCATGGGCGGGCTGATGATCCTGGCCGGCGCCATCGGCGGTACGCTGCTGTGGGCCAATCTGACCAACATCTACGTCTGGGTCGTGCTGATGGTCACCGCCGGCTACGGCGTGCTCGGCTTCATGGACGACTACGACAAGGTCACCAAGCAAACGACGGCCGGCGTTTCCGGACCGGTCAAGCTCGTGATCCAGTTCGCCATCGCCTTCGCAGCAGTGATCATCCTGATCAAGTTTGGCGGCAAATCCCCCGACGCGCCCGAGTTGTCGACGTCTGTGGCCTTCCCGATCTTCAAGCGGCTTCTGCTGGACCTGGGCTGGTTCTATATCGCGTTCGGCGCGGTGGTGATCGTCGGCTTCTCCAACGCGGTGAACTTCACCGACGGCCTCGACGGCCTGGCCATCGTGCCTGTTATGATCGCGGCGGCGGCGCTGGGGCTGATCGCCTATCTCGTCGGCAACTACGTCTTCGCCGAATACCTGCAGGTCCATTTCGTGCCTGGCGTCGGCGAGGTCGCGGTCATCTGCGGCGCGCTGATCGGCGCCGGCCTGGGCTTCCTCTGGTACAACGCACCGCCGGCCAAGATCTTCATGGGCGACACCGGCTCCCTGGCGCTCGGCGGTGCGCTCGGCGTGATCGCTGTGGCGGCCAAGCACGAGATCGTCCTGGCCATCATCGGCGGCCTTTTCGTCGCCGAACTGCTCAGCGTCATCATCCAGGTCGCCTATTTCAAGCGGACCGGCAAACGCATCTTCCTGATGGCGCCGATCCACCACCACTTCGAGAAGCTGGGCTGGGCCGAGTCGACGGTCGTCATCCGCTTCTGGATCGTCTCGCTCATGCTGGCCTTCATCGGCCTCGCCACCCTCAAGCTGCGCTAGGAGTTCGAGCACTCGCCATGATCCCCATCCGCGGCTTTGAGGGACGCAAGGTCGCCGTGTTCGGTCTCGGCCGGACAGGGCTGACGGCCGCGCGCGCGCTCGTCGCCGGCGGCGCGGAGGTGGCGCTGTGGGACGAGAAGGAAGCGGGCCGTGCGGCGGCCGCGGCTGAAGGGTTTCCGGTCGTCGACCTCAAGACAGCCGACTGGTCTTCATTCGCCGCCCTGATGCTGTCGCCAGGCGTTCCGCTGACCCATCCGAAGCCGAACTGGACCGTCGAGATGGCCAGGGCGGCGGGCGTAGAGGTCCTCGGCGACATCGAACTCTTCGCCCGCACGGTCAACGCCGCTCCGGCGCACAAGCGGCCCAAGGTCGCGGCGATTACCGGCACCAACGGAAAGTCCACGACCACCGCGCTGCTCGGCCATATCTGCGGCAGCGCCGGCCGCGACACGCGGATCGGCGGCAACATCGGCATCGGCGTGCTGGACCTGCCGGACATGCACGGCGGCGCCGTCTATGTGCTTGAGACCTCGTCCTATCAGCTCGATCTGACCTCCAGTCTCAAGCCCGACGCGGCTGTCCTGCTGAACATTTCGCCCGACCATCTGGATCGCCACGGGGGCATGGAGGGCTATGTCGCCGCCAAACGTCGCGTGCTCCTGAACCAGACAAAAGGGGACACGGCGATCATCGGCGTTGATGACGCATGGTGCCAGCGCATCTGCACCGAGATCACCGCCGCGAACCACCGGACCATCTGGCCGATCAGCGCCAGTCGCTCGATGGGGCGTGGTGTCTACGCCATCCAGGGTGTGCTTTACGACGCCACCGGAGACCGGGTGATCGAGGTCGCGGACCTCCTGCGCGCCCGTTCTCTGCCCGGCCGCCATAACTGGCAGAACGCCGCCGCGGCCTATGCCGCCGCCCGGGCCATGGGCGTGCCCGCGGAGGAGGCCGCCGAGGGTCTGATGACCTTCCCGGGGCTCGCGCACCGCATGGAGACCGTGGCGATGATCGGCCGGGTCCGTTTCGTCAACGACTCCAAGGCGACCAACGCCGACGCCGCCCGCCAGGCCCTGAGCAGCTATCCGCGCGTCTACTGGATCGCGGGCGGACAGCCCAAGGAAGGCGGGATCGCGCCGCTGGCGGATCTTTTCGGCCGGGTGGCGAAGGCCTACCTGATCGGCGAGGGCGCCGGCGATTTCGCCAGGGTCCTCGAGGGCCGCGCGCCCTGCGTTCAGTCCGGCACGATCGAGGCAGCCACGGCAGCCGCCTTCGCCGACGCAGAGGCCAGTGGCGAGGACGCCATCGTCCTGCTGTCGCCAGCCTGTGCATCGTTCGACCAGTTCAGCGACTTCGAGGCCCGGGGGGAAGCTTTCCGCGCCGCCGTCGAAGCCCTTCAGCGGCCGACCCTCAAGGGAGCGCGCGCGTGAGCTACAGCCCCCACACCTTCCTCCGCTCCGACACGACGCGCGTCGGCAACTGGTGGTGGACGATGGACCGCTGGCTGCTCGGGGCCGTCTTCACCCTGATCACGCTGGGCGTCCTGCTGTCGTTCGGCACCAGCCCGGCGGCGGCGGCGCGCCTGCACTATGACGACGCCTTCCATTTCGCGGTCCGCCAGTCGCTGTTCGGCGTGCTGGCCGCGGGGCTGGTGATCGGAGTCTCCATGCTGGAGGCCAGGACGATCCGGCGGGCGGCCTTCTTCATCTATGTCGCGATGATACTCATCATGGCGGCGTTACCGTTCATTGGCCACGAGGCCAAGGGCGCGACCCGCTGGGTCCACTTCGCCGGATTCACGCTGCAACCATCCGAGTTCATGAAGCCGGCGCTGATCGTGCTGGTCGCCTGGATGTTCGCCGAAGGCCAGAAGGGCGAGGGCGTGCCCGGCGTGTTCATCGCCTTCTGCCTCTACGGGATCGCGGTCGCGCTGCTACTGATCCAGCCGGATGTCGGCCAGACGGTGCTGATCACGGTCGCCTTCGGCGCGGCCTTCTGGATGGCGGGGGTGCCGATCAGCTGGATCATGGGACTGGGAGTCGTCGCCGTCATCGGCCTGGGCAGCACCTACTTCCTGCTGCCGCACGTCCACGCGCGGGTCGAGATGTTCCTCAGTCCGGACAAGGCCGACAAGCACCAGATCAGCCAGGCTTCGGAGGCCATCTGGGCCGGCCACTGGTTCGGCCGTGGGCCGGGCGAAGGTGTCATGAAGCGGGGCGTGCCCGATATGCACACCGACTTTGCCTATTCGGTCCTCGCCGAGGAATATGGCCTGGTCTTCTCGCTGGCCCTGATCGGCCTGTTCGCCTTCCTCGTCGTGCGGGGCCTGTACAAGTCGCTGCGCCTGTCCGATCCGTTCGAGCAGGTGGCGGCCGCAGGCCTGTTCGTGCTGGTCGGCCAGCAGGCCCTGATCAATGTAGCGGTGAACCTCAACATGATCCCGACCAAGGGCATGACCTTGCCGTTCATCAGCTACGGCGGTTCGTCGATGCTGGCGATGGGGCTGACGCTCGGCATGGCGCTCGGCCTGACCCGCCGCCGCCCGGGCGCCTACGCCACCAGCGAGGGTCTCGCCCGCGCCGGCGCTTTCGCCTAAGACGCCGCGCATGGCACAACGCGTCGCAGTCGTCGCCGCCGGGGGCACCGGCGGCCACATGTTTCCCGCCCAGGCCCTCGCCGAGGAACTGATCCGGCGCGGCTGGCGGATCCTGCTCGCCACCGACGACCGCGGCGCCCTCTATGCCGACAAGTTTCCGGCCGATGTGCGCATCAGCCTGGCCGCCGCCACCGCGAAGGCGGGCGACCCGATGGGCATGGCCAAGGCCGGCGTGGCCGTGCTGCGCGGCACGCTGCAGGCGCGCTCGATCTTCAAGCGCATGGACCCGGCGGTCGTCGTTGGATTCGGCGGCTACCCGTCCCTGCCGTCATTGCTGGCTGCCCTGACGCAGGGCCGGCCGACGGTAATCCATGAACAGAACGCGGTGCTCGGCCGCGTGAACCGGTTCCTGGCGCCCAAGGTCACGGCCGTGGCCTGCGCCTTCCCGACGCTGGAGATGGCGTCAGCGAAGGTGAAGGCCGGCGCGCTTGTGGTGGGCAATCCCGTCCGCCCCGAAATCCGCGCGCTATATGGACAACCCTACCAGACGCCTGAGGCAGGCGGACCCCTGCGCCTTCTGATCACGGGCGGCAGCCAGGGAGCTCGCCTTTTGTCGGAACTGACGCCTGAGGCCATCCTGCGCCTGCCGGAGGACATCCGCGGCCGGTTGGAGGTCCAGCAGCAGACCCGCAAGGAGTCGATGGACAGCGCCCGCCGGACCTACGCCAACGCCATGGTCAAGGCCGAGGTCGCTCCGTTCTTCCGTGACATGGCGGGCCGGCTCGGGGCGGCGCACCTGGTGATTGGCCGTGCCGGCGCCTCGACGGTCTGCGAGCTGGCCGTGGCCGGCAAGCCCGCCCTGCTCGTGCCGCTGAAGATCGCCGCTGACGACCACCAGCGTCTCAACGCCAAACTGCTGGCCGACGCCGGGGCGGCGGCCGTGGCGCTGGAGGACGAGCTGACGGTCGACAGCCTGGCCGGCGCGCTCAACGCCATGCTCAAGGATCCCGCCATGCTGACCCGCATGGCTGCCGGAGCCCGATCGGTCGCCCGTCCCGACGCGGCGGAAAAACTCGCCGATCTGGTCGAGCGGACAGCCTTGGGGTAAGCCGCTGGCCATGATCCAGCGTCGACGACCCGTCCCCTTCGAAATCGGCCCCGTGCACTTCATCGGCATCGGCGGCATCGGCATGAGCGGCATCGCCGAAATCATGATCCGCATCGGCTACACCGTTCAGGGTTCGGACGTTAAGGCGTCCGCCAACACCGAGCGGCTGGAGAAGCTCGGCGCGCGCATCTTCATCGGCCATGAGGGCAGCCACGTCGAAGGCGCCTCGGCAATCGTCTATTCCACGGCGGTCAAGCCCGACAACGCCGAGATGGTCGCGGCCCGCGAGCGCCGCCTGCCGCTGGTGCGCCGCGCCGAGATGCTGGCCGAGCTGATGCGGCTGCAGTTCTCGGTCGCGGTCGGCGGCACGCACGGCAAGACCACCACCACCTCGATGATCGCGGCCCTGCTGGACGCCGGGGGTCTGGACCCGACCGTGGTCAACGGCGGGATCATCAATGCCTACGGCACCAACGCGAAGGTCGGGGAGGGCGACTGGATCGTCGTCGAGGCCGACGAGAGCGACGGCACCTTCCTGAAGCTGAAGTCCACCGTGGCGGTGGTGACCAATATCGACGCCGAGCACCTCGACCACTGGGGCGACTTCGACGCGGTCAAGAAGGGGTTCCAGGACTTCATCGAGAACATCCCCTTCTACGGCTTCGCGGCGATCTGTGTGGATCATCCCGAGGTCCAGGCCCTCAGCGCCCGGGTCGAGAACCGGCGGCTGGTGACCTACGGGACCAATCCCCAGGCCGAGGTCCGCGCCACCCATATCACCATGGGTCCCGACGGCGCGAAATTCGACGTGCAGATCAGCCCTCGCGAGGGCGAATTCATCCGCTACGAGGACCTGACCCTGCCGATGGCCGGGTTGCATAACGTGATGAACGCCTGCGCGGCCATCGCCGTGGCGCGGGAACTGGGCGTGGACGCCGAAGCCATCCGTGCTGGTCTCAAGGCCTTCGGCGGGGTGAAGCGCCGCTTCACCACCACCGGCGTTGTCAATGGCGTGCGGGTCATCGACGACTACGCTCACCACCCGGTGGAGATCAGCGCGGTCCTGACCGCCGCCCGCGCGGTAACCGGCGAAGGCAAGGTCATCGCCGTGGTCCAGCCGCACCGGTTCACCCGCCTGCGCGACCTGCTGGCGGAGTTCAGCGCCTGTTTCAACGACGCCGACGTGGTGATCGTGGCCGACGTCTATACGGCGGGCGAGACGCCGATCGAGGGTGTCGACCGTGACGCCCTGGTCGAAGGCCTGCGCCGCTACGGCCATCGCCGGGCCATCCCGCTGGATGGGCCGGGCGCCCTCGCCGGTCTGGTGAAGGCCGAGGCGCAGGCGGGCGATATTGTCGTCCTGCTCGGCGCCGGCGACATCACCAGCTGGTCCTACGCCCTGCCGGGGCAGCTCGAGGCGCTGGCGTGAGGGGCTGCATCGACGGGGTTGCGTCCTTCGAGACGCCCTTCGGGCTCCTCAGGAGGACGAATAGGGATTGGGTTGCCCCAAACTTCGTCATGGTGAGGAGCGAGCCTCAAGCGAGCGTCTCGAACCACGCAGGAACGCGGCCATGACCTGGCGCGACAATCTCCCGCCCGTCCGCGGCAAGCTCTTGCGCGATGAGCCGCTGGCGCCGTTCACGTGGTTCCGGGTCGGCGGGCCGGCGGACATTGTCTTCCTGCCGGAAGACGAGGCCGATCTCGCCGGGTTCCTCAAGGCGCTGGACCCGGCCGTGCCGGTTATGGCCATCGGGGTCGGCTCCAACCTGCTGGTGCGGGACGGGGGTGTCGACGGTGTGGTCATCCGGCTGGGCCGGGGCTTCAACACCGTCGAGGCGCTGGGCGACAACCGCATCCGCGCCGGCTCGGCCGTGCCTGACGCCATCCTCGCCCGCAAGGCCGCCGAGGCGGGCATCGCCGGGCTGGAGTTCTACGCTGGCATTCCCGGCACGGTCGGTGGCGCGGTGATCATGAACGCCGGCTGTTACGGCGCCGAGACGGTCAACGTCCTCGAGTCCGCCCGTGTCATGGACCGTACGGGCGTGGCGCGCGACATGCCGCTGGCCGAGCTCGGCTACACCTACCGCCACAGCGCCATCCAGGACGGGGATGTCATCGTGCTCGGCGCGACATATCAGGGAACGCCCGACGACCCGGCCGCGATCAAGGCGCGCATGACCGAGATCACGGCCCGCCGCGAGACCACCCAGCCGATCCGCGACAAGACCGGGGGCTCGACCTTCAAGAATCCGCCGGGGCATTCGTCCTGGAAACTGGTCGACGAGGCCGGCTGGCGCGGGAAGCTGTTTGGGGGGGCCATGTTCTCGCCGCTGCATTCCAACTTCATGATCAACACCGGCGAAGCCACGGCCGCCGACCTGGAAGGTCTCGGCGAAGTCGTGCGGGCCGCCGTCAAGACCTCGACCGGCATCCAGCTGGACTGGGAAATCAAAAGGATCGGCAGACCCTTGCCGACCAAGGAGTAAGCCATGCGTCGCGCCGCCCTGTTTGCCGCCCTGTCGTTGATCGCGACGCCTGCCTTCGCCGCTGAACCGGCCGACACTGCCGCCGCCCTGCGCGACAGGGCCCTGACCGACACGACCGCCTGGACGGTGCTGGAAGATCTGACCTCGACGGTCGGGCCGCGCCTCGTCGGCTCGCCGGGCATGGCGCGGGCCAAGGACTGGGCGGTGAAGACGTTCACCGATCTCGGCTTCGTCAATGTGAAGGTCGAGGAGTTCGCCAAGCCAAGCTGGGCGCGCGGCGCGGAATCGGCCTCGATCGTCGGTCCCTATCCGTTCCAGCTGTCGATTATCGGGCTTGGCCGCACTGTGCCGACCCCGAAGAAGGGCATCGAGGCCGAGGTCGTGGTGTTCAGAAGCTACGCCGCCCTGATCGCCGCGCCGGTCGGGTCTCTGACCGGCAAGATCGCCGTGGTCACCGCCCCGATGACCCGCACCCAGGACGGCCAGGGCTACGGCGCCGCCGGCATCGTCCGCCGCTCGGGCGCATCCGAGGCCGCGAAGCGCGGCGCGGTGGCTTTCCTGATGCGCTCCGTCTCGACCTCCGACTCCCGTCTGCCGCATACCGGCGTGCTGACCTATGCCGAGGATGCGCCAAAGATCCCGGCCGCCGCCCTGGGTGTTCCTGACGCCGAGCTGATCGAGCGGCTGGCGGCGCGCGGTCCCGTCCGCATCAAGCTGAGCCTGGCGTCCAGCCTCGATCCGAACGGCGTGGCCTGGAACATCTCGGGTGAGATTCCGGGCAGCGGCAAGCCGGACGAGGTGATTGTCATTGGCGGCCATCTCGACAGCTGGGATCCCGGCACGGGCGCCATCGACGACGCCTCGGGCATCGCAATCACCACGGCGGCGGCCAGACTGATCGGCGCCTTGCCGCAACACCCGCGCCGTACGATCCGCGTGGTCATGTGGGGCTCGGAAGAGACGGGCGGCTCCAGCGAGGCCTACCTGGCCGCGCACAAGGACGAGGTCCCCAATATCGTCATGGCCAGCGAGAGCGATCTCGGCGCGGACGCCATCTTCAGCCTGATGTTGCCCAAGGACGCGATGAAGGACCCGGCGCTGGCCGAACTGCCGACCGTGCTGGCCCCGCTGAAGGTCTTCGTCTCGCGCGACCCGGCGCCGTTCGGCGGCTCCGACACCGAGGGCCTCCAGGAGGCCGGCGTGCCGGTGTTCAGCCTGCGTCAGAGCGCGCTTCGCTACTTCGACCTGCACCATTCGGGCGACGACACCATCGACAAGGTCGACCCGGCCCAGCTGAACCAGAACGTCGCCGCCTGGGCGTCGCTGCTCTACATGCTGGCGCAGAGCGAAGCGGACTATCGTCCCAAGGCCGCGGCCGAAGCGCCCAAGGCTCCCTGATCAGACGACCGGGGCTCTCCGCCGAAAATCCACGCGATGGCAGCGGCGGCTTAACACCCGGCTGCTATCGCGGCTAAAGCACCGCCGAACTTACTGGAGCCCCGCATGTCCCTTCCCCTGGCCGGCCGCCACGTCGCCGTACTGCTCGGCGGCCTGTCCTCCGAGCGCGAGGTCAGTCTCGTCTCCGGCGCGGCCTGCGCCACGGCGCTGGAAAATCTCGGCGCGAAGGTCACCCGGGTGGACGCGGGGCGCGACCTCGCCCAGGTGTTGACGGCGCTTAAGCCGGATGTCTGCTTCAACGCCCTGCACGGAGAATGGGGTGAAGACGGCTGCGTCCAGGGCGTGCTGGAGACCATCGGCATCCCCTACACCCACTGCGGTGTGCTGGCCTCGGCGCTGGCCATGGACAAGGCCAAGTCCAAGGCGGTGCTGGCGGCGGCCGGCGTGACGGTGCCGGGCGGCGGATTGTTCAACCGTTTCGCCGCGGCCGAACGTCACGTGATGGAGCCGCCCTACGTCGTGAAGCCGAACGCGGAGGGCTCCTCGGTCGGAGTGTTCCTGGTGTTCGACGGCGCCAACCGCCCGCCGCAGGAACTGGTCGCCCCGTCCTGGACCTACGGTGACGAAGTTATGATCGAGCCCTACATCGCCGGGCTCGAGCTGGCTGTCGCGGTCAGGGACGGCAAGGCGCTGACGGTCACCGAGATCGTTCCGACCACCGGATTCTACGATTACGACGCAAAATACGCTGAAGGCGGCTCCCAGCACGTGGTGCCCGCCCGCATGCCGCAGGAGGATTTCGACCGGGCCCTTCGGCTCGCCGAGCTCGCCCACGCCGCTCTTGGTTGCCGGGGGGTGACCAGAAGTGATCTTCGTTATGACCCCGTTAAGCGTCTTCTGGTCCTGTTGGAGGTCAACACGCAGCCCGGAATGACGCCGACCTCTCTGGTTCCTGAGCAGGCGGCGCATCTCGGAATGTCGTTCGATCAACTGGTGCTCTGGATCGTGGAGGACGCGTATGCCCGCGACATTGCGGGGGGCTCGGCAGAGTAACGCCAGGCCCAGGGCCAAAGCGCCCGTCAGCCAGGGAAAACCCCGCGCCTCCGCCAGGGGGCCCCAGACCGCGGCCAAGCTGCGGGCTGCCCATGGCGTCGGCCTGCCGCCCAGGTTCGCCATCATGGCCGCCGGGGCGGTTTTCGGCGTCGGCCTGATCGTCACCCTCGCCACGGGGCATCGCGCCCAGGCGCTGGCCCGGAACACGCAGCATGCCGTCGCCGGCCAGACCGCGGGTCTCGGCTTCAAGCTTGCCCGCGTGCACGTGCAGGGCGCGTCGCCGATGGCCGAAGGCGCCATCCTGGCGTCGACCGGTCTGCAGCTGGGTCAGCCGATCCTCGATGTTGATCTCGAGGCGGTCCGCAAATCCGTCGAGAGCGTCGGCTGGGTCGAGAATGCCCAGGTCGTGCGCCTGCTGCCGGACACGCTGGTCGTCGCGGTGCGTGAGCGCCAGACCCTGGCGGTCTGGCAGAACCACGGGCGCACGATGGTCATCGACGCGGCCGGTGCTCCCATTCCGGAAGCCGACGCCGGTCGGTTCCCGCAACTCCCGCTGATCGTGGGGGAGGGCGCCAACGTGGGCGCCGCCCAGATCCTGCAGGCCGTGAACTCCCGACCGCGTCTGGTCGAGCGGCTGGAAGCGATCGTGCGGGTCGACGGCCGTCGATGGGACCTGAGACTGAAGGATGGGGGGTTGGTCCAGCTTCCCGCCGTCGAGGAAGAATCCGCGCTGATCCAGCTGGACCAGCTCGATCAGCGTCAGCGGATTCTCGAACTTGGATTTGAACGGATCGATCTGCGTGAACCCGGCGTCGTCGCCGTGCGTCCGCGTGGCGCGCCGCTGCCGGGCGAACCGCTCGTGTCAGACGGCGCTTAGGGATTTTGGGGGCTTAGGGTGGCGAAGACTTTGACGCGGCAGGACGATCGCAAACAGGCTGGCGACAGCCTGAAGGCGGCGCTCGCCCGTCAGCCGGTGATCGCGGCGGTCGACCTCGGCGCCTCCAAGGTCGCCTGTTTCGTCATGAAGCCTGACGGCGTTCGTCGCTCGGACCGCACTCTGACGACTGCCGGCGTCGGCTACGTCCAGTCGCGCGGCGTCAAGGGCGCGACGATTTCCAGCATGGACGAGGCGGCCGAAGCCATCGCCCTGGCGGTGGAGCGCGCCGAGTCTGTCGCCGGCGTCAGCGTCCAGGGTGTGACGATCGCCACCGCCGGCGGCCAGATGCGCAGCGACCGCGTATCGGCGCGCGTCTCGATCGGCGCCCGGCCCATCTCCGACAATGACTGCTCGCGCGCCCTGGCCGCGGCGCTGGACCAGATCCGGCTGCCGGGCCGTCGGCCGCTGCATATCCTGCCGATCGCCTGGTCGGTCGACGCCCAGAAGGGCGTGCGCGACCCGCGCGCCATGTTCGGCAAGTCGCTGGGCGTCGATCTGGTGGTCGTGTCGATCGCCGAGACCATCTTCCAGACCCTGGGACACTGCGTGGAGCGCGCGCACCTGCAGTTCGAGGGTGTGGTGGCCGCGCCGTTCGTCTCGGCCCTGGCGGCCCTCGAGGAAGACGAGATGGACCTCGGCGCCATCTGCATCGACATGGGCGCCGGGGTCACCTCCGCCGCCGTGTTCAGCGGCGGCAGTCTGGTTCATGTCGAGTGCCTCGCCGTCGGCGGCGAGCATGTCACCCAGGATATCGCGCGCGGCTTCTCGACATCCCGCGCCGGCGCCGAACGGCTGAAGACATTGCATGGCTCGGCCATCGCCTCGGCCAACGAAGACCGCGAGATGATCGAGGCCCCGCCGCGCGGCGACGATCCCGGCGCCAGCCCGGTGATCGCACCCCGTTCGCTGCTCAAGGGCATCATCGCGCCGCGAGTCGAGGAAACCCTCGAACTGCTCCGTGAACGGCTGAAGGCCTCCGGCGCGGCCATTGAGCCGGGCGCCGGCATTGTTCTGACCGGCGGCGCCAGCCAGCTGGCCGGCGTGCGCGAAGTCGCCGTCCGCGTTTTCGACCGGCCGGTGCGGCTGGGGCGTCCGCGGCGCGTGCCGCACCTGGCTGACGCCGTGACGGGCCCCGCCTTCTGCGCCGCCGCCGGCATCCTGCACCGGGCGGCCTTCGGGCCGCGCGAAGCCGTGTCCGCAAAGGCTCTCGCCGGGGCCCGGGTGCGTCGCGAACCGCTCGATCCCGGCGCCGGGCCCGTGGCAAAGGTCGCGGCCTGGCTCCGTGATAATTTGTAGCAAGTAGTGCGCGTTGATTCGCGCAACCCCTTACGAATCAACAAATTTGCTCCGCAGACGTCTCGATCCCCTCGCGACTCACGCTATGCGGTTAACTGCCGATTAACGATGTGGGTCCGATGTTAACCCCGCCGTAAGGCATTCCCGGCGGGTGGATCGTCGGCACGTTCGAAAGAACAACAGGACGCGGGGTCCCGACTATGAAGCTGTACGCACCTCAGACAACCGAGCTTAAGCCCAGGATCGTCGTTTTCGGCATCGGCGGGGCTGGCGGCAACGCGGTCAACAACATGATTGAAGCCGGGCTGGAGGGTGTCGAGTTCGTCGTCGCCAACACCGACGCCCAGCAGCTTCAATTCGCAAAGACCGATCGCCGGATCCAGCTGGGGGTCACGACCACCCAGGGCCTGGGCGCCGGCGCCCACCCCGAAGTCGGCATGAGCGCCGCCGAAGAGTCCTCGCCCGAGATTGGCGAGCACCTTGATGGCGCCCACATGGTGTTCATCACCGCCGGCATGGGCGGCGGCACCGGCACCGGCGCCGCGCCGATCATCGCCAAGTGCGCGCGTGAGCGCGGCATCCTGACGGTCGGCGTTGTCACCAAGCCGTTCCATTTCGAAGGCCGTCACCGCATGCGGCTGGCCGACGCGGGCATCGCCGAGCTGCAACGCTACGTCGACACCCTGATTGTCATTCCGAACCAGAACCTGTTCCGCGTCGCAAACGAGCGCACGACCTTCGCCGAAGCCTTCGGCATGGCCGACCAGGTCCTGCACTCGGGCGTTCGCTCGATCACCGACCTCATGGTGCTTCCGGGCCTGATCAACCTCGACTTCGCCGACGTCCGCACGGTCATGACCGAGATGGGCAAGGCGATGATGGGCACCGGCGAGGCGACCGGCGAAGACCGCGCCCTGATGGCCGCCCAGAACGCCATCCAGAACCCGCTGCTTGACGAGGTCTCGCTCAAGGGCGCCAAGGCCGTGCTGGTCAACGTGACCGGCGGCCTCGACATGACCCTGCTGGAAGTCGATGAAGCGGCCAACGCCATCACCGACCAGGTCGATCCCGAAGCCAACGTCATCTTCGGCGCGGCCTTCGATCCCGCTCTGGAAGGCTCGATCCGCGTGTCGGTGGTCGCCACCGGCATGGACGGCGCCTCGATCGCCGCCATCGAACCGGCCCGTCCGCAGCGTGTGAACGCGACGGCCAAGCCGCTGATCGTCGAGCCGGTTCAGCCGATCGCCCAGCAGCCGGCTCCGCAGCCGACCTATGAGCAGCCTGTGCGCGCCGCCGAGCCGGCCTGGCAGGCGACGCGCATGGAGCCGCAACATATCGAACCCGCGCCGGTTTATGAGCCGGAGCCCGAGCTGACCTTCGACGCCCCGCCCGCGCCCCCGCCGGTCATCACGCCGCCGGCCCAGCACACGATGCGCGTCGAGCAGCACCGCACTGTGATCGTCGACCCCCTGGTCGAGGATGACGCCGACGCGCAGCTCTATGTGGATCCGCATTTCGAGGACAGCCGTCAGCAGCGAAAGGGCTTCCTGAGCCTGTTCGGCGGACGTCCGCAGCAGCAGCAACGCTATGAGGGTCCGCCCGCGTCGCGCGCCGTCGGTCGCGCCCAGACCGCTGCCGCGCCGCAGATCATGGAGGAGCCGCAGGCGGAAGACGGCGAGGATCTGGAGATCCCGAGCTTCCTCCGGCGCCTGGCGAACTAGCCTCTCACGGGAAAAGCCGGAACACCGGTTCAACCCGCAGCATGAATGATCCCGGTCGGACCGTTGCGGTCCGGCCGGGATTTGTCATTTTTGGTTTATATTTCAAGGTCTTGCGAGGGTAACAATTCGAAACAGGGTTTGCTTTGTCGCGGTGCAGCATAGTCCTTAAATGGCACGTGGGGCGTTGAGCGGTCGAATTCGGCCCTCGGCATTTAGTCAAAGGGTCTCCTGTGTCCGTGTCGGCGTTTTATCAGCACACCGTGGCCGGCCCCGTGATCTTCGCGGGCGTGGGTGTTCACACCGGCGCCCACGTGCGCGTCGTGGTTCGTCCGGCCGCCGCCAACGCGGGCATCACCTTTGTCCGCACCGACATCAAGGATCGCGACAACGCGATCCGGGTTTCCGCCGAAGCTGTCGGCCAGACCCGTCTGGGCACCGTGATCAACAACGCGGCCGGCGCCAGCGTTTCGACCATTGAACATCTGATGGCCGCCATGTCCGCCCTGGCGATCGACAACGCCGTGGTCGAGCTGGACGGTCCGGAAGTGCCTATCCTTGACGGGTCGGCCGAAGTGTTCGTGCAGGTGCTGGACCGGGCCGGTCGGCGCCGCCAGGAAGCCGCGCGCCACTTCATCGAGGTGCTGGAGCCGATCGAGGTTGTCGATGGCGACAAGACCGCGGCCCTGCTGCCCTGCGACACCTTTGAGATGGCCTTCGAAATCCAGTTCGACTCGGCGCCGATCGGCCGCCAGCGCGTCGATCTGGAAATCACCGAGCAGTCGTTCCGCGAGGAACTGGCCGATTGCCGCACCTTCGGGTTCCTGAAGGACGTCGAAGCCCTGCGCGCGGCCGGTCTGGCCCGCGGCGCCTCGATGGAGAACGCGGTGGTCCTGGACGGCGACCGTGTGCTCAATCCGGAAGGCCTCCGCCGCCCGGACGAATTCGTTCGCCACAAGGCCCTGGACGCGGTTGGCGACCTCTATGTTCTCGGCGCGCCGCTGATGGCCCGCTTCGAAGGCCTGTACGCCGGCCATGGTCTGAACAACCAGCTGGTGCGCGCGTTGATGGCCAATCCGCAGGCCTGGCGCATGCGGACGCTCGCGCCCGCGCTCGCCCAGGTCGGTTAACCGACGTCCGCCGCATTTGCGCCCGCCTTTGTGTGGTGTAGAAGCCGTGAGCTGCGCCCGGGGGCGCGCGAACTGGTTCGAGGTGAGGGTAAGTGCTTCCTAGATCGACTGGCCGGGCGGCCCTTCTTATCCTCGCCATCACCGTTTCACTGGTCGCATCCGGCTGCGCCCGCGAGAAGCCGAAGCCGCGCCTGGCTTACGAGGAGCGGCCGGTGGAGCTGCTCTACTCGACCGGCGCCTACAAGCTCGACCAGCACCGCTGGGGCGAGGCGGTGTCCTACTTCCAGGAAGTGGAACGCCAGCACCCGTATTCGGAATGGTCGCGCCGCGCGATTCTGATGACCGCCTTCGCCCACTACCAGGGCAACCAGTATGCGGACGCGATCAGTGACACCGAACGGTTCGTCCAGCTCTACCCGGGCAATCCGTCGGTGGTTTACGCCTACTATCTCAAGGCCATCTGCTATTTTGAACAGATCGTCGATGTGGGCCGGGACCAGGCCGCGACCGAGCAGGCGCTCGCCGCGCTGCAGGAGGTCATCCAGCGCTATCCCAACAGCGAATACGCCTCCGACGCCCGCCTGAAGATCGACATGGTCAAGGACCAGCTGGCGGGTAAGGAAATGGCCATCGGCCGTTACTATCTGCGCCAGGGTCAGACCATCGCCGCGATCGGCCGGTTCCGCGCCGTCATCGACCGTTACCAGACCACGACCCACACCCCGGAAGCCCTCTACCGCCTGGTCGAGTGCTATCTGACGGTCGGCCTGATCCAGGAAGCGACCAACAACGGCGCCGTCCTTGGCGCCAACTATCCCGGCGATGGCTGGTATTCCGATGCCTACAAGCTGCTGACCGACCGCGGTCTTCAGCCGGCCGTGGAACCCAAGACGCCCGGCGCCAAGCGCAGCTATCTTGATCGTCTGCTGAACCGCGGGACGGCCCTGCCGCCTCCCGGCGAGCGGGCGCCGACCCCGACGTTCCAGCCTCTGCCGGCGTCGGCCCAGCCGGGAGCCCCGGTCCCGACGCACGCCCCGAAGAAAAAGGGCATATTCGGTCGCCTCTTGGGGCACTGACTTTCGCAAAATCAGGCTAGACTGCGGTCATGCTGATCGGGCTGGCCATTCGCGACGTCGTGCTGATCGAGGCGCTTGATCTCGCCATCGGTCCCGGCCTGACCGCGCTCACGGGCGAGACCGGCGCCGGCAAGTCGATCATTCTCGATGCCCTGGGTCTGGCCACCGGCGCCCGCGCCGACGCCGGCCTCGTCCGTCGCGGCGCGCAGCAGGCCAGCGCCACCGCGATCTTTTCCCCGCCGGCCGATCACGCCGTCTGGGCCCTCCTCGACGAGAAGGGCCTGAACTATGAGCGCGATGAGGACCTGGTCCTGCGCCGCCAGCTGTCGGCCGATGGCCGCAGCCGCGCGTTCGTCAACGACCAGGCCACCGGCGTCGCCGCGCTGAAGGAGCTGGGCGCCCTGTTGCTCGAGGTGCACGGTCAGCACGAGACCGTCGGCCTGCTCGATCCTCGCACCCATCGCGCGCTGCTGGACGCCTTTGGCGGCGTGTCCCTCGGCGCGGTCGCCTCGGCCTGGAGCGGCTGGCGCGCGGCGCGTGAGCGGGCGGGCGCGCTCCGGGAGCAGGCCGCCAACGCCGAAGCCGAGATCGAGGAACTGACCCTGCGCCTGGGCGAGCTGGACCGGCTCGATCCGCGTGAGGGTGAGGAAACGGCTCTGGCCGAGGAGCGCGCCCTGCTGGGCGCCGCGGAGAAGGCCTTGGGCGACGTCGACGCCGCCTGTGACGCCCTGGGCGGGGAAGGCACCGCCAACCGCCTGTCGCAGGCCTTCCGGGCGCTGGAACGGGCCCGTGAGCGCGCCATCCAGGCCGGGGCGTCCGCCGACGGGCCGGCCGTTCAGCGCCTGACCGCCGCCGCAGAGGCCGTCGACCGCGCGGTCAGCGAGGTCCGCGAGGCCGAGGCCGCCATCGATCACGCCGCCCAGGCCTTCGACCTCGATCCCAAGCGGCTGGAGGAGGCCGAGGAGCGACTGTTCGCCCTGCGCGCCATGGCCCGCAAGCTGTCGGTTCCGGTCGAGTCCCTGCCGGCCGTGCGCGCCGACTTCGCGGCCAGACTTCGCGCCGTGGAGACCTCCGGCGAAGCCCTGAAACTGGCCGAGGCCGCTGAAGCCGCCGCCCGCGCCGCCTACACCGCCGCCGCAGCGACCCTGTCGGCCGAGCGCCGCGCCACCGGCGAGCGGCTGGCCCGCGCCGTGGAAGGCGAACTGGCCCCGCTCAAGCTGGAGAAGGCCCGCTTCCGCGCGGCCGTCGAACCGCTGGCCGAAGACCGCGCCGGGCCGTCGGGCATGGACCGGGTGGCCTTCGAGATATGCACCAACCCCGGCGCGCCGTTCGGACCTCTGGAAGCCATCGCTTCCGGCGGCGAACTGGCCCGCTTCGCCCTGGCGCTGAAGGCCGCGCTGGCCGGTCGTGTCGAGGGCGCCCAGCCGCTGATGATCTTCGACGAGGTCGACCAGGGTGTCGGCGGGGCTGTTGCCGATGCTGTCGGCCTGCGCCTCCGCCGGCTGGCGGCCGACGCCCAGGTGCTGGTGGTGACTCACAGCCCGCAGGTCGCCGCCCGCGCCCACGCCCACTGGCGCATCAGCAAGAGCGGTGACGACACAGCCATCCGAACGGCGGTCGAGTCCCTGTCGCCCAACGCCCGCGAGGAAGAGATTGCCCGCATGCTGTCAGGCGCCGAGGTGACGGATGCCGCCCGCGCCGCGGCCCGGGCGTTGATCGGGGCCTAGGGCATCCTTCGAGACGCGATCCGGAGGGATCGCTCCTCAGGATGACGGCGAGGGCTGGGCTGCACTAAGGTCCGTCATGTTGAGGAGCGAGCCTCAAGCGAGCGTCTCGAACCACGCAGCGAATCGAACCACCTCAGGCTGATGACCGAAACTCCCGTCCCCGACCTGACCGAAGCCGAAGCCGTCCTCGAGCTCGAGCGCCTCGCCGACGAGCTGGCCTCGCACGACCTGCGCTATCACCAGGAAGACGCCCCGACGATCAGCGACGCCGAGTACGACGCGCTCAAGCGGCGCAACGAGGCCATCGAGGCGCGGTTCCCGCATCTCGTGCGCGAAAACAGCCCCTCCCTGAAGGTCGGCTCGGCCCGCTCCGAGCAATTCGCGCCCGTTGAGCACGGCGTGCCGATGCTCAGCCTCGACAACGCTTTCGCTGATGACGAGGTCGAGGCCTTCGTCGCCCGGGTACGGCGGTTCCTCGACCTGCCGGCGGGCGAGCCCGTGGCCTTTACGGCCGAACCGAAGATCGACGGGTTGTCGGCGTCGATCCGCTACGAGAAGGGCGTGCTGATCCGTGGCGCGACGCGCGGCGACGGCCGCACGGGCGAGGACATCACCGCCAACCTTCGCACCCTGAGGGACATCCCTGAGCGCCTGTCCAGCGCCGGCTGGCCCGACGTGATCGAGATCCGCGGCGAGGTCTATGCGCCGCTGGCCGAGTTCGAGGCCTTCAACACCGCCGCCGAGGCCGCCGGCCAGCGCACCTACGCCAACCCGCGCAACTTCGCCGCCGGGTCGCTCCGCCAGATCGACCCGACCATCACCGCCCAGCGCCCGCTGCGGTTCTTCGCCTACGCCTGGGGCGAGATCAGCGAGCGGTTCGCGGAGACCCAGAGCGAGGCGCTGGAACATCTGGCCGACTGGGGCTTCACCACCAACGACCGCTCGCGCCGGGTGGAGAACGCCGAGGGCCTGCTGGGCGTCTATCGGGCCATCGGCGCGGCGCGGCCGACGCTGGCCTATGACATCGACGGCGTCGTCTACAAGGTCGATCGGCTGGACTGGCAGCAGCGGCTGGGTTTCGTCTCTCGCTCGCCACGCTGGGCTATCGCGCACAAGTTTCCGGCCCAGCAGGCGACAACGGTTCTGGAGGGCATCGACATCCAGGTTGGCCGGACGGGCAGCCTGACGCCGGTCGCCCGGCTGCATCCGGTGACGGTCGGCGGCGTGGTCGTGCGCAACGCCACCCTGCACAACGCCGACGAGATCGCCCGCAAGGACATCCGCATCGGCGACACGGTCACCCTGCAGCGCGCGGGCGACGTGATCCCGCAGGTGCTGGGGCCGGTCGACGCGGATCGACCGGATCGGGGGGCGCCCTACGCCTTCCCGACGACCTGTATCTGCCCGCTGAAGACGCCCGTGGTGCAGGAAACCACCGCCGGCGGCGCGGTGACGGTCGCCCGTCGCTGCACCGGCGAGTTCGCCTGTCCGTTCCAGAAGATCCGCCACCTGATGCACTTCGTCTCGCGCCGGGCCTTCGACATCGAGGGGCTGGGCGAGAAGCAGCTTCAGGCCTTCATCGAGGAAGGCTGGATCAACGCCCCCGCTGATATCTTCAGCCTGGCCCGGGACGAGGCGAAGCTGGCCGCCCTGCGCGAGCGGGACGGCTACGGCGAGACCTCGGTCGCCAATCTCATTCGCAACGTCGACGCGCGCAGGACCATCAGCCTGGACCGCTTTCTGTTCGGCCTGGGAATCCGGGACATCGGCGAGACCACCGCCACGCATCTGGCGCGGGCATTCGACAGCATTGGGGATCTCGAACGCGCCGTGATGGCCGCGTCGCAGCAGGCGCCCAGCCCGGCCTATGTTGAACTGACCGAGATGCACGGCATGGGCCCAAAGGCGCGGGACCAGCTGTTGTCACTGGCGCCGGGGCTTGGCGATGATCCCTGGCCCGATGCGCCGATGGCGACAAAGGTCGACCATGCCTTCGCCGGGCTGGCCAGCCCCGCCCGCCGCGCGCTGGGCGAACGTTTCGACCGCTGGACCGACCTGGTCGCCTTTGTCGCGGAAGCCGCGTCCGGCGCGCCGGGACCGGACTTCCTGCACCTGTCAGGTATCGAGGGGGTTGGCCCGGTCGCCGCCCAGTCCATCGCCACCTTTTTCCGCGAAGCGCACAATCGCGCACTGGTCGAAGCGCTGGTCTCCGAGCTGGACGCCATCCAGCCGCTGCCCAGGGCCAAGACCGACACCGCCGTGGCCGGCAAGACCGTGGTCTTCACCGGCGCGCTGGAGCGGATGACCCGTGACGAGGCCAAGGCCCAGGCCGAGGCGCTGGGCGCCAAGACCGCGGGCTCGGTGTCGAAGAAGACCGATCTGGTCGTCGCCGGACCGGGCGCCGGGTCAAAGCTGAAGGACGCCGAGAAGCATGGCGTGAAGGTGCTGACCGAGGACGAATGGCTGGCGCTGATCGGCGCGGGCTGACGGTCTAGAAATAGTCCTTCAGCACGATGGTCCGCGTCTCGCCGGTCGACAGGGTGAAGCTGACGCTCGATCCGGCGGGCAGGGCGCGCAGGGCCTGGATCGCCGAGGCGTTGTCCCCCGTGAGGGCAAGGCCGTTGATCGCCGTGAGGATCTGGCCGGCCTTCAGACCCGCGGCCTCGGCCGGGGAACCCGGCGCGATCATCAGGATCTCCGCCTTGCCCTCGCGGGCCGGACGGGCGAGCACGCCTGAGCGATCCTTCGAGAAGGGGCGGGTTGCGGCGTCGGGCAGGGGCGTCAGAAACAGCCGGTTGCGGGAATAGTCGGTCGTCAGCCGGAAGCGGCTGAGGATCGGCATGCCGATGTTTCCGAGCGTGCGGTTGCTCTCGGCGCTCTGGCCGTCATCGTCGAAGAAGATGGTCGGCACGTCGTGAAAGGTCACCCCGGCGAAGGTCACCGCCCGCAAGCTGGCGATGCTGCGCGTCTTCAGGCCGCCGATGCCACCCGAGAGCGTCTTCGACACCGGCCGGCCGTCTGACAGGGCTCCGGCCGGCTTCCACCAGGCCGAGTAGGCGAGGAAGGCCGCGCCATTGCCGAGATCGAAGTCGACCTGCACGGGCCGGTGGCCCTCGATCGACACCGGCACGGACCGGATGCCGTTGGCTGAGCTCACCGGCACCTCGACCGCGCCGGCCGGGGGCGTGAAGCGGGCCGGGTCGGCGAAGGCGATGGCCTTGCCCTGGAAGTCGAGGTCGACGGTCAGGGCGTTCAGCACCTCCTTCCCGAGAATCACCGGGACCGGTCGGCCGACCGCCTGTTCGATGCTCGACAGGTCGACCAGGGCGACGGTCAGGTCGCGCAGTTCGACTTCGCCGATGCGGATGGTTACGCCGGAGGCCAGTTGCGCTTCCTGGCGACCGCCGGTGCCGACGGCGGTGACCACGCCTGACACCTTTATCCCGGCGGCTTCAGCGAAGCGGCTGTCGAGGACGGTGGTCTCCGCGCCGCTGTCGAGCAGCACGTGCGTCGCCTGGCCGGCGACGGTGGCGGGAATGTAGATGCGCGATCCGAGGAAGAACTCGAACGGCAGCGGCGCGGTCGCCTGAACGCCTGGCGCGAACTGCACCACCTGTCGCGGCGGCGGCCGGGCCCCCACCGCCCGCGCGACGGCGGGGTCGATGTCCATCGCCGTGAAGGCCAGCCGGCGCTCGATCGGGTCGCCCTCTTCCTTCAGCCGCTCGGCGAAGGGCATGCGCACGCCCTCGACGATGCGCCAATCATCGTAGCGAACCAGCGTCTTGCGGCCGTCCTCGAGCCGCCGTTCAGCCCTCAAGGCCCCGGTCGTCGGGTCGATCAGCAGGTCGTAGGCGTCCGGGCCGCCGAAGGTGACGTGCAGCACCGAGACGGGCGCGCCATCGAAGATCTCCGGTGGGGCCAGGGTGATCGTCGCGCCGCCGGCGCCGCGGAGGGCATCGTCGAAGGTCAGCAGATCGCGGCGTCGTGCGGCGTCGACCTCGGCCGGCGAGGGCGCTTCGATCTGGCCGCTGAGGGTCACCGTCCAGGCTTCGCCCGGGCCATAGGCGGAGTCGGAGGTCAGGGCGCCGAAGGCGAAGCGGTCGCGGCCATGGCCGGCCGTGATCCAGCGCTCGACGGGTCCGCCGAAGCGTCCGTCGGTGGCGGTCCCGATCGCGTGAATACCGGTCGCCCGTTCAAAGGCGGGGCCGCCGCGCCAGGCGACATAGCGGTCGACCAGGACAGCGGCAGGATCGGCCGCGGCGGCCGGTCCGGCGAAGACGGCGAGGCCGGCGACGCAGGCCAGCAGGGCGGAGGTGCGGGTCATGGGCGGGCTCCGAGAAGGTGGGTGAGGCCGGGCGGGCGCAGGGTCAGCAGGGCGACGTCGGCGAATGGATCGTCGCCGGGCGGCAGGGCGGAGAGGCGGATCTCGGAAGACAGGGCGCTGTGCTGCAGGCAGGCCAGATAGGCGCTGTCGCTCCACAGGCCGCGGAGGACCTCGTCGCCCTCATGCGCCAGAAGGGCGACCAGATGCTCGCGCGCGTCGGCCGCCAGGGTCACTTGCTGCCCGGGCCAGCGTTCGGCGGCTTCGGCAGACAAGCCGGTGATCGACACCCGAACGGTCGTTACGGTCGGACCGTAGACCAAGCCCGCTACGACGATTCCGGCCGCGGCGGCCTTTTCCAGGTCCGGCTTCAGGGCTTCGAAGGGCTCCGGAAACAGGTCGAACAGGATGACGGACGTCGCGCCGGCGATCATCGCCCGCGCCTTGGCCAGCACCTGCTGGCGGCTCTTGAGAGCATAGAGGCGGTCGTCCGGCGTCGCGGCGTCGATGCTCGACAGGGCGGCCAGGGCCGCCGCGCCGCGCCGGTCGAAAGCGGCCTTCAGCCCGGCGAGCAGCTCGCCCGGAGGCGCTGAGCGCCAGGTTCGCGCGTCGCCGTCATCAACGATCACCGCGCCCTTCGACAGCAGCGACTCCAGCGCCTGATAGGTGTTGGTCGGGGCCTTGCTGATCGCGCGGGCCAGCCGGTAGCCGGTGGCGGGCCCGGCGCGGACCAGCTCGCAATAGACCCGCGCCTCGATATCGCTGAATCCGAGGTCGCGCAGGCTGTCTTCGGCAATAGTAGTTGTCATGACTACTACTATTTTAGCGGCGACGTGAAAGGTCGAGTGAAACCTTCGTAATCCTGGTCAGATCAGGCTTCGTCCCTGTACTCGCCCCGGTCCGCAAGCCAGGCCGCCGCTGTGACGACCAGATAGATCACCAGCGTCAGCCGGCCGAAGGCGAAGGCGTCGCCGGTCGGGGCGGAAAACTCGCCGATCATCTGCAGGGCCACAAGGAAGCCAAGGAACAGCATGGCGGGCCAGGCTGTTCGGCCGTATTTGCCGCGCTTCCATAGCCAGGCGCAGCCGCCGAGCGCGATCAGACCCATCTCCAGCGTCTTCTCCGCGCCGGGGAAGTTCCACAACGCCAGCCCGACCTTTTGCCCGCCCGGCCAGATCTCGAGGTCCGGCCGGTGCACCAGCCAGTCGGTCGCCCAGTGCGAAAACACCACCAGTCCGACCATCACGGCCGCGCTCCAGGGAACCCTGACGAGGAACCGCGCCAGCAGCAGACCGGCGATCGACCAGGCGACGGCCGCCGGCAGACTGTGCGTCCAGGGCATATGGTCGAGAATGAGCGGGCTGCCGGGCAGGTCCGGGTCGAAGCGGACCGTCTCCACCCCGGCCATGACCAGGCTGCTCCAGCCGATGTCGATGAGCTGCGCCGCCCCGACATAGGTCCAGAGCGGCGCCTTGGGTGCGATGGCCTTGCCGGCAAGCGCGGCGGCGTAGTGTCCGACGAACATGACGTCCTCCCCCGAGTTGGTCAGGGAAGGAGGGTGAACCTGTTCAGAGCGGCGCGCACGCGGTTTCGAGCCAGGCGCGAACCTCGGCGCTGACCAGCGGTCCGATCAGCTCCAGAACCTGGGCGTGGTAGCCGTCCATCTGGGCCCGTTCCTCGTCCGTCAGCAGGTCGACGTCGATGCAGGCCCGGTCGATCGGCGCCCAGGTGAGGTTCCCGAACGCCAGCATCGGCCGCTCGCCGCCCGGCACGTCCGTCGCCTCGGTGACGTACTGCAGGTTCTCGATGCGGATGCCGTATTCCCCGGGCTTGTAGTAGCCGGGTTCGTTGCTGAGGATCATGCCGGGGCGCAAGGCGATGGTGCTGGGGGCCTTGGCGATGCGCTGCGGACCCTCATGGACGCCCAGATAGACGCCGACGCCGTGGCCGGTGCCGTGGTCGTAGTCGAGCCCGGCGTTCCAGAGCGGCGCACGGGCGAGCACATCAAGCGCCGAGCCCGTCGTGCCGACGGGAAACCGCACGCGGGCCAGATGCAGGTGGCCCTTCAGCACCAGCGTGAAACGATGCTTCATCTCGTCCGATGGCGTGCCGATGGCCATGGTCCGGGTCACGTCAGTGGTGCCGTCCAGATACTGGCCGCCGCTGTCGACGAGCAACAGGGACCCCTGGGCGCAGCGCTCATTGCTGCGTTCGGTCGGGCGATAGTGGGGCAGCGCGCCGTGGCCGTTGGCCGCGCCGATGGTGTCGAACGACAGGTCCTTCAGCGCGCCGGTGGCCTCGCGGAAAGCCTCGAGTTTGGCCACGGCTTCCTTTTCGTCCGGCGGATTGATTTGCCCTTCGGTGGCGATCCAGTGGAGGAAATTGGTCAGGGCGGCGCCGTCGCGGATGTGGGCCTTGCGCGTACCGGCGATTTCCACCGCATTCTTGCAGGCGCGCGGCAGGGTGCAGGGATCCATCGCCCGCAGCACGGTCGCGCCTTCGGCTGACAGGGTGTCGAAATACCAGGCCGAGGATTGGGCCGGGTCGACCAGCACCGTCTTGCTCTTCAGGTCCGACAGGGCGTCGGCGAGGGCGTCGGGAGTCTCCAGCGAGACCTGGTTGCCCAGCCAGGCCGGGAGATCGGCCGTCACCTTGGCGGGGTCGAGGAACAGTCGGGCGGAACCGTCGGCGTTGACCACAGCCTGGCCGATAGGCAGCGGCGAGCGGATCACGTCGCCGCCGCGGATGTTGAACAGCCAGGCGATCGAGGCCGGGGCGGTGATCACCGAGGCGTCGGCGCCGTCGCGGGCCAGGGCCTCGCCGATACGGGCGCGCTTGGCGGTCGAATCCTCGCCGGCAAACTCGAGCGGCTGGGGCACGACCGGCGCCGTCGGCTGGGCCGGGCGCGACAGGCCCCAGGCCGTGTCGAGGGGGTTGGGGTCGACCGGTTTCAACGACGCGCCGGCCTTTTCAGCGGCGGCGCGCAGGTGGCCGAGCGCGTCCGGGCTGTGGAGGCGCGGATCATACCCGAGCACCGCGCCCTGGCCGGCGGTCTCGAGATAGGCGGGCACGCCGCCGTCGACGAGGTCGCGGATCTCGAACACGGACCCGTCGACCTGCTCGCGGACCTGCAGGGTGTAGCGACCATCGACGAACACCGCCGCCCGGTCCTTCAGGATCACGGCGGCGCCGGCCGAGCCGGTGAAGCCGGTGGCCCAGGCGAGGCGGTCGTTGGCCGCGGGCAGGTATTCGTTCTGATGCTCGTCCTCATGCGGAATGAGGAAGCCGTCCAGGCCCTGGGCCTGCATCGCCGCACGGATCAGCGGCACGTGACGGGGGCCGAAGCCCGGCTCGGTCGATTCATCGAAGGTCTGGCGCATGCTTCCGAACCTATTCATCCGGATCGGTTCGCGCCACCACCGCGAAACCGATTGCTAACCGACGCACGCCAGCGTGATTCCAGGATCGTTCAGGATCGGGGCCCCATGACCTGCTGCAGCCACATCAATCTTCCGCGCATGACTCGCCGCCGGGCCATGCAGGCCATCACGCTGGGCGCGGGCGTCAGTCTTCTGTCGACCCTGCAGCCCGGCGTCGCCCGCGCCGGCGGCCATACGGAGATGCTCCTGCTGACCTGCATGGACTTCCGTCTGGTCGACGACATCGAGACCTACATGAACGCCCGGGGCCTGAAGGACAAATACGATCACGTGGTCCTCGCCGGGGCGTCCCTCGGCGCGCTGAACGACCGGTTCCCCGCCTGGAGCGAGGTGTTCTGGCAGCATCTCGATCTTGCGATCGAGCTGCACGAGGTACACCGCGTGATGGTGCTCGATCATCGCGACTGCGGCGCCTACAAGATGATTCTCGGCGAGGCCGCGGTGAAGGACGCCGACACGGAACTCAAGAGCCACGTCAAACAGCTCTATCTGCTGCGCTCGGCGATCCTCGCGAAACACCCACACATGGAAGTCGAGATCGGCCTGATGGCGCTGGACGGCGCGGTCACCCAGATCGTCTGACCGCCTACTGCGGCAGCGGCTCAGGCGGCGGCGTGTCGGTCGTCTGCGAGCGGCCGATGACGGCGGCGTCGCTGGCGCTCTGCGCGGCCTGATCGGCGGCGGCTCGGGCGTCACCGGCAGCCCTGGCGGCTTCAGCTGTAGTTTGATCGGCCCTCGCGCTGGCCGCGTCACGAGCCATGTCGAGGTTTGCCTGGGCCCCGGCGAGGGCGCCTTCGGCACGGCCAAGATCCTGCGCCTGGGTGATGGCGGTCGAATCGGGCTCCGCCGGCGTCTGGCTGGTCACCATGAAGGCGACAGCGATGATGGCGACGACCGCCACGACGGCGGCCACAACCCATGGCGTGGCGTTTCCGCTGCGCACACCGGCGGCGCGGCTGTCGCCCGGAGGCGGAGTCTGGGGATCGGTGTAGGTCATGGGCGGCCCTCCGTGGGGATCAGCCCCCGACCGCAGGACTAACGCCGGGCCGTGACGGCGGTTCCGGTCAGGCCCGCTGCAGCACCAGCGTCGCCCAGGCGTCGCGGTGGATGCGGCGCACGACGCGGAAGCCCTTGGACAGGTAGGCCGCTTTGACACGGCGCTCCTGCGTGCGCAGCAGACCCGACAGGATGGCCATGCCGCCCGGCCGCAGGGCGCCCTTGATGTCCTGCGCCAGGGCGACCAGCGGCGGCGCGAGGATATTGGCGAACACGAGGTCGTAGGGCGCGTCCTGGCGCACCAGCCGGTGGTTCAGGCCGGAGGCGTGGACGAAACGCGCTTTCGCCGCGTTCTCGATGGCGTTCTCGTTGGCAATGCGCACCGACGGGCCGTCGATATCGGTGCCGACCGCTTTCTTCGAGCCGGTGCGGGCGGCGGCGATCGCCAGCACGCCGGTGCCGCAGCCCACGTCGAGCACGCGGCCGAACCGGCGGGACTTCAGCAGGTCGTCATAGGCCTTGAGACAGCCGGCCGTGGTGCCGTGGTGGCCCGTGCCGAAGGCAGCACCGGCCTCGATGCGCAGCTTCACCGCGTTGACGGGAGCCCGGCCGGTGTCGTGAACGCCATAGACGAAGAAGCGGCCCTCGCGAACCGGCGGCAGGCCAGACAGGGCCATGGCCAGCCAGTCGGCGTCTGCCAGGGCCTCCACGATCACGGTCAGGCCGCCCGAGGCGATCAGGCTGGCCTCGATGCCCTCGGCCTCCTCGGTCGAGGTGGGGAAGGCGTCGATGCGCCAGATCCCCTTGTCCTCGTCCTCTTCAAGGATCGAGTAGGTGGCGCCTTCCAGCATGGGATTGGCGTCAAGGGCGTCGGCGGCGGCCTCGGCCAGGGCGCGCGGGCCCCGGGCGATGATCTGGAGAGCTTGCTCGGTCATGGCGTCCCATAGACCCTTTCCGGATCGGATGAACATCCGATCCGGACAAAAAGGGTCTAATCTTTGGCTGGAGAGCCCGTCGGGGCGGCGGAACCGGGCCCACTTCCGCCTGACGGGCTCTCGCGGGAGGGACGCCCGCCGTCACGCGGCCTTGCGCGGTGCGCGGGCCGGGCGCGCCCAGTCCGGGGCCATTCCGTCGCGCCAGCGGATGCAGCCGGGGGCCGACAGGTCGACGTCGAACCGGCGGACGTGGGCCCGTTCGACGTTGATGGCCGGCGGAGCCCAGGACTTCAGCGCACGGGCCGCCAGCAGATAGGCCGGCGCCAGCAGCTGGGCCGGGCCACGCGACTTCGGAGCCCAGCCGGCGGCGCGGCGCAGCCTGCCGTTGGTGTAGAAGACGCTGTTGGTCAGCATCGACTGCGGCGAGGAGAACTCGACCGAAATCGAGACGTTCAGGTCGTCGCCGTTGACCACGCGGTGCGGCGAATGCTGCGGCCAGAAGGCCGCCTGGCCCGGCTCCAGCTGGACGGGGACGCCGTGGTCCTCGAACGACGCGCTCCACGGCAGGTCGGACAGGTTTTCCTTGAGCAGAATGGCTTCCAGCGCCGCCTCGGTCACGATGTCCTGGCGCGGCGGATAGACGTGGATCGTCTTGTGGCCGCGGACATGCCACAGCATCGTCTCGGCTGGATCGACGTGGAAGAAGATGCCCATGCGCGGGCTGGAGATCAGCACCGCCGCGTTGGCGGTCAGCGCCGGCAGGCCCGTTTCCTTCGAGAACTCGCCCATCAACTTGTCAAACACGACCTTGTAGCGCGGGTTCTTCGTCATCGCGCTGCGAGGAGACACCCAGAGCGCGCCCCTGCGGGCCGCCTCGACCAGTTCCGCGCCGCTGAGATCGCCGGCGTCGCCCGCGATCCACGGCTCATCGGCCGGCGGGTTGGGCTGCATGGTGCAGACCGTCACCTCGTCGCGCGGGTGCTCGTCGATGAGCCGCGCCAGGGCCTCGTCGGTGAACAGGCCCGTCTCTTCCAGCCGGTGGTTGAAGCGCAGGATCTCCTTGCGGACGACCGTCTTCTGGTCGGCGGAGAGCGGCGGAAGAATGCGGTCGGTCATGCCGGGTGTCCCTATGCGGCGCAGTCTGGAACTCGCCTGCAAGGGATTTGCCAAGTGGGGACGGATCCTCCCCATCGGGGGAGGTGGGCCGGCGAAGCCGGGCCGGAGGGGGTCCGCTCAGATGACGGCCGACGTTTCGGGGGACCCCCTCAGTCGGCTCCGCCGACAGCTCCCCCGAGGGGGGAGCAGCCTTCGCTAGTGTTTCGGCCCACCGAGCAAACCCGATGAATCCGTGCTGTATCGGTCCGTCGACGGTGGCGGGCTCATCGGCGGAAACACAGCCGCGACGGGCTTCTTCGGCGTCATGGGCGAGGCGCTCATCGGCTGGCCCATACCGGCCAGGATGTCGCCATCGGCGCTGGGATAGCGGACCGAGGTCGCCTCCGGCTCCGCCGCGACCGCGCCCTGGCTTCGGGCGGCCTCAATGATCGCGTTCGAGCGGCCGGCGGCGTAGGGCCGCTGGTCGACGGCCTGGCCGTGACCAAACGCCAGCGTGCCGGCCAGCATCAGGGGGATGAGCATCATGGTCGTCTCCGTCGCGCGTCGCAGGCACAGCGTCGCAAGCGGCGGATGGTTGCGCCCGGCGCTCTGGCGGCGGCGCGGGATTCGCGGCTAGGCTCGGCCCGAAACGGGTGAGGGCGCCATGGCGGGACCACGAGGCGGGCTGCTGAGAAACCGCGATGGCGGTCATGCCCGCGTGGGCTTCGTCGAACTGTTCTTCGACCTGGTCTTCGTCTTCGCCGTCACCCAGCTCAGCCACAGCCTGATGGCCAAGCCGACCTTTGAGGGACTGGTTCACGTCACGCTGCTGATGATGGCCGTCTGGTGGTCGTGGATGTACACGACCTGGGCGACCAACTGGCTCGACGTCGAACATCGGCTGGTGCGGGGTGTGCTGTTCGCCCTGATGGCGGCGGGCGTGGTGCTGTCGGCGGCCTTGCCTGAGGCTTTCGGTGGTCGCGGCCTGGCCTTCGCCGTCGCCTACGGATTCATCCAGATCAGCCGCACGGCGTTCATCTGCTGGGCCATGCGTCACCAGGAGGTCCAGTACCGCAACTTCATCCGCATCCTGGTCTGGCTGACGATTGCGGCCGGCTTCTGGATCGTCGGCGGCCTGGCCGATCCCCAGACGCGGTTGGCCTGGTGGGCGCTTGCGCTGGGCATTGAGTACGTCGGGCCGGCCGCGCGCTTCTGGGTGCCGGTCATGGGCGCCTCCAACGTCTCGGACTGGACCGTCGAAGGCGGCCACCTGGCCGAGCGCTGCGGCCTGTTCATCATCATCGCGCTCGGAGAATCGATCCTCGTCACCGGTGCGACGTTCGCCGGCCAGCCGGTCTGGTCGCCGCTGACGATCAGCGCGTTCGCCAGCGCCTTCGTCGCCACCCTGGCCATGTGGTGGATCTACTTCGCCGCCAACGCGGAGGCCGCCAGCGAGGAGATCTTCAGGTCCGACGACCCCGGGCGCATCGCCCGGCTGGCCTATACCTATGTCCACATCCTGCTGGTCGCCGGGATCATCGTCTCGGCGGTGGCCGACGAGTGGGTGCTGGCGCATCCAGCGGGCCACACCGACCTGCCGACGGCCCTGGCCCTGCTCGGCGGGCCCGCCCTGTTCCTGCTCGGCAGCCTGCTGTTCAAGCTGAGCATCTGGAAGCGCTGGGCGCTGTCGCGGATGGTCGGCCTGGGGTTGCTGGGCGTGCTGGCGGCGGTCGTGGGGCAGGTCACGCCGCTGACGCTCAGCTGGCTGGCGACGGGGGTCCTGCTGGTGGTCGCGGTGTGGGAGACAGTTCTCTACAGCGGGGAAGGGAACAGCTGAGGCTCACCCCTTCTCCACGAACCCGTCGAGCACCTTCTTGTCGCCGGCCTTGTCGAAGCTGACGCTCAGCTTGTTGCCTTCGACCGCCGTCACCTTGCCGTAGCCGAACTTGATGTGGAACACGCGGTCGCCGCGCTTGTAGTCGCTCGCGGCCGAGCTTTCCGACACTGCCACCAGCCTGCCTTCGCCTTCCAGCACCTGGGTGCGGCCGGCCGGGCCGCCGTGGTAGCCGCGCTCCTGGGCGCGCTTCCAGCCGGGGGAGGAGTAGCCGGCGCCGAAGGTGCGGTCGTCGTCCCAGCGGCTGGAGGTCGGCTGGGCCATGCCCGGGCCGCCGCCGTAGTAGCCGGTCTCGCTGCTGGCCTCGACATTGGCCAGCGGCAGTTCGTCGACGAAACGGCTGGGCAGCTGGCTTGTCCAGCGGCCGTAGACCATGCGGTTGGCGACGAAACTGATGCGCGCCTCCTCACGGGCCCGGGTCACGCCGACGTAGGCCAGGCGGCGTTCTTCCTCGAGGCCCTTCTCGCCGGACTCGTCCATGCTGCGCTGGCTGGGGAAGACGCCTTCCTCCCAGCCCGGCAGGAAGACCAGCGGGAACTCCAGCCCCTTGGCCGCGTGCAGCGTCATGATCTGCACCGCGTCGTCGCCCCGGCCCCGGTCGAGGTCCATGACCAGCGAGACATGTTCAAGGTAGTCGCCGAGCGTTTCGAAGGCGGCCATCGCCTGGACCAGCTCCTTGAGGTTCTCCAGCCGGGTCTGGCTGGTCGGTCCCTTGTCGAGGCGCAGGGCGTCCGTGTAGCCGCTTTCCTCGAGGATCATCTCGGTCAGGCGATCGTGATGCGTGCCGGTCGCCGACTGGTGGCTCCAGCGGTCGAGATCGCGGATGAAGGTGGCCAGCGCCGTGCGGGTGCGGGCCGCCAGCTCGTCGGTCTGGACGATCCCGCGCGCGGCCGTCACCGCCGAAACGCCCCCGCCCCGGGCGATCTGCAGGATCTTCTGCACCGTGGTGTCGCCGATGCCCCGCTTGGGCACGTTGATGATCCGCTCGAAGGCCAGATCGTCGTCCGGCGACTGGACCAGCCGCAGATAGGCGTGGGCGTCGCGGATCTCGGCCCGTTCGAAGAAGCGCGGTCCGCCGACCACCGTGTAGGGGATCTGCAGCATGACGAAGCGCTCTTCGAACGCTCGCATCTGGAAGCTGGCCCGAACGAGGATGGCGGCGTCGCGGAACTTGCGGCCGTCCTTCTTCCAGCGCTCGATCTCCTCGGCGACGAGGCGGCTCTCAGCCTCGCCGTCCCAGACGCCGCGCACCCGGACCTTCTCGCCGCCGTCCTGGTCGGTCCACAGGGTCTTGCCGAGGCGGCCCTTGTTGACCGCGATCAGGCCGCTGGCGGCGGCGAGGATATGGCTGGTGGAACGGTAGTTGCGCTCCAGCCGGATGACGGCCGCGCCGGGGAAGTCGCGCTCGAAGCGCAGGATGTTGTCCACCTCCGCCCCGCGCCAGCCGTAGATCGACTGGTCGTCGTCGCCGACGCAGCAGACGTTCTGCCGCTTCTGCGCCAGCAGCCGGAGCCAGAGGTACTGGGCGACGTTGGTGTCCTGGTATTCGTCGACGAGGATGTAGCGGAAGCGGTCGTGATATTCCGCAAGTACATCAGGGTGTTGCTGGAATATCGTCAGGTTGTGCAACAACAGGTCGCCGAAGTCGCAGGCGTTCAGCACCCGCAGGCGCTCCTGGTACATCCGGTACAGCTGCTGGCCGCGATTGTTGGCGAACACCGCGCCTTCCGACGGCGGCAACCGGTCCGGCGTCCAGCCGCGGTTCTTCCAGTGGTCGATCAGGCCGGACAGGGTCTTGGGCGTCCAGCGCTTGGCGTCGATGTTCTCGGCCTGGAGGATCTGCTTGATCAGCCGTTCCTGGTCGTCGTCGTCCAGGATGGTGTAGCTCGACTTCAGACCGACCAGCTCGGCATGGCGGCGCAGGATCTGGGCGGCCACCGAGTGGAAGGTGCCCAGCCAGCGCAGCCCCTCGGCCTGCGGGCCGATGATGTGGGTGATCCGCTCGCGCATCTCGCGCGCGGCCTTGTTGGTGAAGGTGACCGCCAGCAGCTCCCAGGGCCGGGCCCGGCCGCTGGCGAGGATGTGCGCCAGGCGAGTGGTCAGCACGCGGGTCTTGCCGGTGCCGGCGCCGGCCAGCACGAGCACGGGCCCGTCGACAGCCTCGACCGCCGCGCGCTGCTCGGGGTTCAGGCCGTCGAGATAGCCGGGTGCGCCGTCGACACGGGCCAGGTCGCTGATGCGGGGTTGGGGCAGGGGAGAGTCGGACATCGGAACATATGTAGCACACGCCGCGCCGCGCTTAAGCGGAACCGGCGATGATCGCGCGCCGTTATGCGCATCACATGCTTCCGGGAAGGAAACACTCCATGGCTGAACAATCTTCTGGCGGCGGCTCGCCCGTCCTGGCCTTCATCGTCGGCGGCCTGGTCGTCGTTGTCGCGATCGTCGCCTTCATGATCTACTCCGGACGATCGCCCGTTCCGGACAAGTCGATCGACGTGAAGATCGAGGCGCCTCAGCTGCCTGACGCGCCGAAACTGCCGGACGCGCCGTTGCCCAACCCGCAATAGTCGCGGCGAAAAAGTCACGGTGGCGGGTCTGTGAATGCGAGGCCCTTGCAAAAAGATGACGGGGTCGTCATCTTCGGTCCTGCACTTCTCAGGAACGCTCCCATGGCCTTTGATTCCGCGCCCGCTACCGACGCCCCGCGCGCCGCGACGACCGCTCGTGACCGCAATGCCTTCCGCCTGCAGCCGCTGCGCGCGGCGCGGGCGCTCGGCAAGCTGATCAAGGACAAGGAAGACACCGCCCAGGTGTTCGAGATCATGCGCGCGCTGTCCGGCAACACGGTGGTCAATGGCTACCGGCGCCTGATCTCGACGCCGCAGGGCGGCCGTCTGGCCTATGAGCGGGAAGAGTTCTGCGAGCGGCTGTCGAATACGGCCTGGCTGAACACCTTCGGGCCGGGCACGGTCGGCGAGGCCTATCGCAACTTCATCGCCCCGCGCGGCCTGTCCGCCGAGGGTCTGGCCGAGGAAAGCCGCAAGACCGCCGACGGCGAGATCGACGCGCCGCATCCGCTCGCCTGGTACGGCCGCCGGATGCGCGATGTGCACGACGTCTGGCATGTGCTGACCGGCTACGGCACTGACGGCCTCGGCGAGGCCTGTGTGGTGGCCTTCTCCTACAGCCAGACCAAAAGCCTCGGCTTCGCCCTGATCGCCCACGCCGGCGCGCACCAGTACCAGAAGATCGGCAACGGCCATCCCTACCGCAAGGCGGTCATGGAGGCGTTCCGGAACGGCAAGAAGGCCGCCTGGCTGCCGGAAGTCGACTATGTGAAGCTGTTCGGCGAGAACCTCGAGGCGGCCCGCGCGCGGCTGGGCATCAACCCGCCGTCGACCTATCTGAGCATTCCCGCTGACCAGCGCGACCGGCCGCTGAGCCGCAAACTGGACGCCTAGTCCTTTTCCTCTCCGCGTAGCGGGGAGCGCGGGTTTTGCAGCGCGAACACCCTACAAGCGCTCGCCAGCGGCCGATCGCCGCGCGCGTCGTCGATCCGCGCGATCAGCCCGGCCAGACTGACGCCGTCCGCCGCCGCCGCGGCATCCAGCACCGCCCAGAACTCCGGCTCCAGCGCCAGAGATGTGGCGTGGCCGTGCAGGTTCACGGACCGCTTCTGCAGCAGGCCCTTCACGTGTCGCGCTTCGAGCCGTCGAGGTCGCGCTCGGCCTTCTCGCGTTCGGCTTCGACGCGGGTTTGCTCGGCCTTGGAGCGGCCGAACCGGACGCGGTTCTCCGCCGCCGTGGCCTTGGCCTCGGTCTTCGCCTTGGCCTTGCGGAAGCGGTTCAGGTTGACGGGTTCGGTCATTGGCCGGTCGGGCGAATGATCAGTGTCGATTGCAGGCGCAGGGGTTTGTCCTTTGTCAGGACGACCGGCGCGCGGCCCGGCCAGACGCAGTTCTGCATCGACGGCTCGCGTCGCAGGATCCACAGGCTGACCGGCCGGCCGTTGACCTTGCAGGCCATGCCGACGGCCCATTTTGACAGACCGGGTTGTCCGGGCCAGGTGAAGCCCATCGAACTGCCGGCCGTGACCGGCGTCGGCTGCGGCGTCACCGCCTTGCCGGCCGAGGCGAATACCAGCTTCTCCGGAGCGACGAGCCGCACGGCGAATCCGCCATAGCCTTTCGCGTCATCGCTGCCGCCGAGCGCCAGACCGTCTACGAGCGGGGTGATGGTGGTGTCGAAGTCGATGCGGCGCGTACCGTCCTTCAGCGGCTGGATACGGAGCTTCGTCACCTCGCGGGCGACAAACACCAGCTCGGGCCGACTGTTGACGATCCAGTCTACCTGCAGGGTCAGAATGCCGACGCCGCCGATCTCGCCGCCGAAGTTGGTCTGTTTCACGAACCCGGTGAGGCCCTTCATGCCCCAGCCATCCGCGGCCTGTTCGCTGCCGAGCCGCACCTGCCGCCATGCCCAGAATACGCCGCGCTGTTCCGGCAGCACGGCCGGTCGATCCTCGGTCAGGATCGTGCCGTCCGGGGCGTAGAGCGGGTGGATATAGTTCAGCCGCCCGGGTTCGACCGCCGGGTCCGTGGGCTTGGTGCGGTAGAACAGCACCGGCTGGTCGCTGTCAGTGATGGTCACGCCGTCGGGGCCGATGCTGGCGTCGAGGCCCGGGCGGGCGAGGGCGGCGGCGGGAACCAGGGCGAGCAGCGCCGCGACGAGGAGAGCCTTCATGCCGAAACCTTCAATTGGCGTGGGACGGGACTGAACAAGAACGGTGGTCGATGCGCAACCGGTTGAGGGGCGCGTCCGTTAGATGACCGAGGCGGGGCGCCCATTTCATGACCGGAGACAAGACTATGATCGATGCCTCTCGAATTCGCGAACATCTCGAAGTGGTCGGCTCGGACGACAAGCATGTCGGCAAGGTGGACAAGGTGCTGGGCTCCGACATCGAGCTGGCCAAGTTCGACCTCGGCGGCGGCTTCAAGCATCACCTGATCCCGACCTCGTGGGTCGATTTCGTCGACGACGAAAAGGTCCACCTGAACGTCACCGCCGATGCCGCCAAGGCTGCGTGGCGCGAGAAGCACTAGGCGCTCGACAGCGTCCGGCTTTTGATCGAAAGGGCTCCTCGTCTCCAGCAGGCGAGGGGCCTTTCGCGTGTACAGACTCTACTGGTCTCCGGGCGCCGCCAGCCTCGCCGTTCACTGGATGCTGCTGGAGCTGGGGGTTCCGTTCGAGCTGGAGCGGGCCGACATCGACAGCGGCCAGAACCGGTCGCCCGACTACCTGAGGCTCAATCCCGAAGGCAAGGTGCCGACCCTGATCGTCGACGGCGCGCCTGTCCGCGAGACGACGGCGCTGCTGATGCTGCTGGCCGAGCGGCATCCGGCGGCCAAGCTGGCTCCGGCCGTCGGCGCCCATGACCGGGCCGCCTGGCTCGAGTGGATGCTCTATCTGGCCAACACCCTGCTACCGGCCTTCCGGCTGTGGTTTTATCCCGACGACCTGGCGGGCGTTGACCGCGATGCGGTCCGGACGACGATCGAGGCCGCGTTCGACCGCGTCGACGCCCATCTGGCGGGGCGGCGGTTCATGATCGGCGAGGGCCTGACCACCGTCGATTTCCTGGCCGCCATGCTCATGCGCCGGTCGCGCAACATGCCCCGGCCGGCGGCCCGCTGGACCAGCATCGCGGCCTACCTTGAAGGGATCCGCGCTCTTCCGGCGCTGCGCGAGGCGCATCGTGTCGAAGGACTGAGCGACTGGATCGACGGCTGACGGTTGGAATCCGCCGCCACTGTGGCTATCAACCGCGCCTTCACGCGTTGAAAGCCGACCGACATGAGCGACACCCCTCCCGACCGCCTTGCCACCAACCCGAAGAGCCCGTTCTACGATCCGGCGATTCTGGAGCGGGGCGTGGGCATCCGCTTCAAGGGCGAGGAAAAGACCAACGTCGACGAATACTGCGTCAGCGAGGGCTGGGTGCGCCTCACGGTGGGCAAGACTCTCGATCGTCACGGCAATCCGATGACTGTGAAGCTGCAGGGAACCGTCGAGCCCTATTTCCGCGATATCGCCTGACGCTTTAGAGCGGTGGCCCTGCGGCCCGGACGATGGTCAAATGCGGCCATGACGCGGGGCAGATCACTTCTGGGCGGACTATTGATCGGCGGCGTCGTGCTGACCGCGCTGTCGGCCACGCCGACACCGCCATGGAGTCAGCACGCGGATCTGCTGTCCGCGCCTCTGCCCCAGCCGCCGCCGACCCAGGAACAGCTGCTGGCAGCGGACATCGATCGCCTCGGCGAGACGTTTGACGGCCAGGCCGGCATCGCCGTGCTCGATGTCGCGAACGGCTGGTCGGTCGACTACAACGGCCAGGCCCATCTGCCGCAGCAGAGCGTCAGCAAGCTGTGGGTCGCGATCACGGTGCTGAACGCCATCGACCGCGGCGACTTCAAGCTCGACGACACCGTGGTGATCCACAAGGAGGACCTTAGCCTCTTTCACCAGCCCCTGCGGGATCGCGTCGGTCCGGGCGGCTATCGCGCCAGCATCGCCCAGCTGCTGGCCGCGGAGATCCAGCAGAGCGACAATGCCGCCAACGACGCCCTGATCCGCAAGGTCGGCGGGCCGTGGGCCGTGCAGGTCGCCATCGTCAGCAAGTCGCTCGGCGAAATCCGCTTCGGCCCCGGCGAGAAGGAGATGCAGACCCGCGCCGCCGGCCTGACCTGGAAGCCGGAATACAGCTTCGGCCGGGCCTTCTGGGAAGATCGCGACAAGCTGCCCCAGGCGCAACGCAGGGCGGCGCTGGAGGCCTATCTGGCCAATCCGCCGGACGCCGCCAGCCCGCTGGACATCGTCGACACTCTCGGACGGCTACAACGGGGCGAGCTGCTGTCACCGGAGTCGACGGCGTTTCTGTTGCACCTGATGGCCGGCACCGAGACGGGCGTCGGGCGGCTCAAGGCCGGTCTGGCGCCGGGCTGGACGCTGCAGCACAAGACCGGCACGGGCCAGGTGATGGGATCACTCGCGACCGGGCAGAACGACGTCGGCCTGCTGACGTCGCCGGACGGCCGGGTCTATGCGGTCGCCGTTATGATCGGCCAGTCGCGGGCCTCGTTCGAGACCCGGCAGGACCTGATGCGCGCGGTCGCCCGCGCGGTCATATCCCGCCACCCGCCGCCGCCGCCGACGGCCGCCTCGTGAAGCCCTTCCGGGCAGGCAGCGTGGCGGGTCTGGTGCTTCTGTCAGCCCTTGTCTGCGCCTCAACCGCCCAGGCGCGGGGCTGGATGTGGATCAGCCAGAGCGCGGGCCACGACCCCGTGGCCGCCATCGGCGACGATCACGGCTCCAGCATCAGCATCACCTGCCAGTCCGGCCCCAAGGCCGGCTATTTGCTCATCATCGATGGACCCAAGGCCAACCTGAGGCCCGGGCGTGGCGTGCTGACGGTCATCGAGGGCCGTCATCCCGTCGCCGTACGCCTGGACGCCATTCTGTTGCCCTGGCGCGGCGTCGTGCAGTTGACCGGCCGGGGCACGGATCTGGCGACCCTTCGGGCGATCGAGACCCTTTATCAGGCGAAAGGCCCGATCGTTATTTCGAGCGGGACCTTCCGGTTCAGCGTCAGTTCGCTCGGCATCCGCTGGGCCATGGCCCCGCTGATCCGTCGCTGTGGCGATCCCTCGACCCTGATCCGCCGGGCCCGGCCCTAGCCCGCCTCGGCCAGGGTCGGAAAGTCGGTGTAGCCGCGCGCGCCGCCGCCGTAGTAGCTCTGGCGCGGCGCATCGATCAGCGGCGCGTCGAGGCGCAGGCGCTCGACAAGATCCGGATTGCCGATGAAGGCCCTGCCGAAGGCGATCATGTCCGCCGTATTCTCCGCCCGCGCCTTCAGCGCCAGATCGCGATCGTAGAGATTGTTGGCGATGGTCACGCCGTTGAACAACCGGCGGATCTTCTGCAGATCGAACGAGGGTTCGCAGTCGCGGGAAATGCCCGTGTCGCCCTCGACCAGATCCAGCCAGCCGATCTTCAGGGCGTTCAGCTGCTCGACCACATAGGTGAACAGCGGCTCGGGGTCGCTGTCCCAGGCATTGTAGGCGTGGCCGATGGGGGCCAGGCGAATGGCTGTCCGCTCGGGGCCCCAGACGTCGACCAGCGCCTGCAGCACCTCGACCAGGAGCCGTGCGCGGTTCTCGATTGAACCGCCATAGGCGTCAGTCCGCTTGTTGGTCATGTCGCGCAGGAAGGCGTCGATCAGATAGCTGTGGGCGGCATGCAGCTCCACCCCGTCGAATCCGGCGGCCTTGGCGCGCACCGCGGCCTGGCGGTAGCTGTCCACTAGCCCGGGCAGCTCGGCGATGTCGAGGGCGCGGGCTTCCTCATAGTCGGCGAAGCCGCTTTCGACGAACATCTGGCCCGGCTGCTTCATCACGCTGGGCGCGACCGGCGCGCCGGCGCCGTTCGACAGCGACGAGTGGCTCAGCCGCCCGGCATGCCACAGCTGGCTGAAGATCAGTCCGCCCTTCGCATGGACCGCATCGGTCACCTGCTTCCAGCCGGCGACCTGGCCGTCGTCCCACAGGCCGGGGCAGTAGGCGCCGCCGCGACCGCCGGGCGTCACGGCGGTCGCCTCGGTGATCAGCAACCCCGCCGAGGCGCGCTGGGCATAATACTCCGCCTGCAGCGGTCCGACCTTGCCGGCCATATCGGCCCGGGTGCGTGTCAGGGGCGACAGGGCGATACGGTTCTGCAGCCGCAGGCCATTGGCCTCGAAAGGATCAAACAGGTCAGTCATGGTGCGGCTCCGCCAGCGTCAGGGACGAAGCCTGCCCCGTTCCGTGGGGAGAGGCGCAAGGGGGATTTTGGCTATGCGCGTCTTGCCTGATCATGTGATCCTTGAATCAGCGGGAGTCGGGGAGAGCGAACCATGAGCCAACATCATTCGAAGGGCGGCCTGATTCTGGCGGTCACGGGGCTGCTCGCGGCGGTTTGCCTGGGCGGTCTGGCCGTAGCCCAGGTGGCTGCGCCATCCGGGTACCTCGGCGAGATGCCGTTCGACGCCGCCGCGCTGATCGGTCCGCCGCCGGCGTCTGGTTCTCCTCGCGCCGAGGCTGATCGGGCGATCTTTCGCGCGACCCGGGCGATGAAGGGCACGCCCCGCTGGGACCTGGCGGTGGCTGACTTCGAGCCGCGGCGGGTCGCGGTCAACTTCAGTTGCTCCATCGGCGTCCAGATCGACCCGGCGACCATGCCGAAGACCATGTCCCTGATCACCCGGCTGGGCCTTGATGTCCGTCAGGCCACCTATGGGCCGAAGCGGGCCTATGGCCGGGCACGACCCTACAAGGTCGATCCGGGCGAGACCTGCGGGGCTCTGCCGGCCACCGAGGACAACTTCGACTATCCGTCCGGCCATGCGGCCCTTGGTTGGGCGCTGGGGCTGGTGCTGGCCGAGATGCTGCCTGAGCGTTCCACCGCGATCCTCGTTCGCGGCCGGGCTGTCGGCGACGGCCGGATCGTCTGCGGCGTGCACAATTCCAGTTCAGTCATGGCCGGCCAGACCATCGGCGCCGCGCTCGTGGCGGCGGAACAGCGCAACCCGGACTTCCAGGCAGATTTCGCGGCGGCGAAGGCCGAGCTGGAGGCGGCGATCAAGGCGCGTCCGCTGGCGGAAGGCTGTGACGCCGAAGCGAAAGCCTTGGCGGGCCCGGCCTGGTAGGTCAGTTCGGGCGCGGCAGCAGCTCGGAGAGGCCTTCCCACTCCGGATCTTCGAAGGCCCCGAATTCCAGTGGATATTCGGGATGGCTGCCCAGGGCTTCGTTCAGCGAGCGGAAAAAGGCCTCGGGATCGCGGGTGTAGTAGCGCCATTCGCGAACACCGCCGCCGGTCAGGCTGGCGACCTGGGCGGCGTCGCCGCGCGCTTCGACCTGCGTTCGCACGGCGTCCTCGAAAGCGTCCTGCAGACCGCTTTCAATGTCATCGGGCATGCCGTCTTCGTCCGCCGACTCGCAGGACCAGCCGACCTGGATCAGGTGGCGCCATTCTTCCCGCGCGGCCGGGGAGGGCAGGTGCGAGCGGAACCGAACGATCATCGACACGCCGTCATCGGCCTCGGCTTCGCCGACCGTCCACATGTCGTCCTGAAACGGGCTGTCCGCCATGGCCCTACTTCAAATTTCCGCAGAAGCGCTGGATCCGGCCGCAGGCGTCCTCGAGGATATCCTCGCTGGTCGCGTAGCTGATGCGGAAATAGGGCGACAGGCCGAAGGCCGCGCCATGGACCACGGCCACGCCCTCGCTCTCGAGCAGCTCGGTGGCGAAGTCCTCGTCGGTCTCGATGACCTTGCCGCCGGGGGTGGTCTTCCCGATCAGGCCGGCCACGGACGGATAGACATAGAAGGCGCCCTCCGGGGTCGGGCAGTGGATGCCGCTGGCCTGGTTGAGCATCGACACGACAAGGTCGCGACGGGTCTGGAAGAGCTTCGCGTTGGGCTTGATGAAATCCTGCGGCCCGTTCAGCGCCTCGACAGCCGCCCACTGGCTGATCGACGAGGGATTGGACGTCGTCTGGCTGATCATCTTGCCCATGGCCTTGATCAGCTCCACGGGGCCGCCGGCATAGCCGATACGCCAGCCGGTCATGGCGTAGGCCTTGGAGACGCCGTTCATGGTCAGGGTGCGGTCGTAAAGCCTCGGCTCCACCTGGGCGATGGTGGTGAACTCGAAGTCGTCGAACATCAGGTGTTCGTACATGTCGTCGGTCAGCACCCAGACCTGCGGGTGGCGCAGCAGCACATCGGCCAGCGCCTGCAGATCGGCGCGGCTGTAGGCGCCGCCGGTCGGGTTGGACGGGCTGTTGAGGATCAGCCACCGGGTGCGCGGCGTGATCGCCGCTTCCAGGGCCTTCGGATCGAGCTTGAAATTGGTCTCGACCGTCGTCTCCACCGCCACCGGCTCGCCGCCGGCCAGCAGGACCATGTCGGGATAGGACACCCAGTAGGGCGCGGGGATGATCACCTCGTCGCCCGGGTTCAGGGTGGCCATCAGGGCGTTGAAGATCACTGGCTTGCCGCCCGGGCCGACATGGATCTGCGCCGGGGTATAGGTGAGGCCGTTCTCGCGGGCGAACTTGGCGCAGATAGCCGCCTTCAGCTCGGGCATGCCGTCCGGGTCGGTGTACTTGGTCTTGCCCGCGCGGATCGCGGCGATGGCCGCTTCCTTGATGTTCTCGGGGGTGTCGAAGTCGGGTTCGCCGGCGGAGAGGGCGATCACATCGCGGCCGGCGGCCTTCAGGGCGCGCGCCTTGGCGCTGACCCCGATCGTGGGCGACGGCTTGACGCGGCGAAGGGCTTCGGACTCGATCGACATGGTTCTGCGGGGCTCCCCGGACTCGGAGTGTCAGGATTGCCCGGGGTCATAGACGCGCCCGTGCTGCGGCGCAACGAAACGGCGGCCGGGATGACCCCGTCAGGCCCGCTCGGCGGCCAGCCCCAGCCCGAGGCGCCGCTCCAGGTCGCGCCAGAGGCCGGCGATTTCCCGGGCGGCGGTCGAGTCCGGGGCCCATTCGGCGACGGACGCGCCATGGGCGATCGCGGCCTGGTAGGCGGCGCGGGCGCGCAGGCCGACGGTCGCCAGCGGCAGACCGCCGAACCGCAGGGCCTCGATGGCGCGCAGAACCGCCGGCGGCTCAACGCCTTTCCGGCTTGGCGGCGCCTGGTTCAGGACCACAACGCCGGTCCGACCCAGACGCCGCACGGCATCAGCCGAACGGACGACAGACGCGACATCGAGGAAGTTGGGACGGCTGACCAGCACACAGAGGTCCGCGAGGTTCATCGCAAGGGCGACCTCGGCCTCGGGGGTCGAAGGCGTGTCGATGACCAGCAGGTCGACGCCTTCCCGCCCGGCCGCCATGTGCAGCTGGAACAGCTTGCCGGCCGAGGTTTCGACCAGCGAAGGGCCTGGCCTGGTGCGGGCTTTCAGGGCGTCTGTCGCCGATCGTTGCGGGTCGATGTCGGCGAGAAGAACGCGGGATCCGGCAGCGAACGCGGCCAGCGCGATATTGACGGAGACGGTGGTCTTCCCGACGCCGCCTTTCCGGGATGTCACGACTATGGTTTTCATCGCACCCGATCACCTTGATCGATCAATGTTCTGTTAACCGTTTGGTCTCAACGCGACCAAGGTCAATGCGCAAAGGGCCCCGAAATGGGGCATCGGCCCCGTTAGCTGATCATTGTTCCATTTTGCGGCGTTCGCGCGTGGCTTCGCCCGCCGCGAATGCGCCGCGTTCGTGCTTGACCCTCAGGGTATGATCGGCGAGGCCTTGGCGATGAAGCGCGCCTTCCAGTTTCTGATGAACATGGACGCCAAGGCCTGGCGGACGGTCGTCATGGCCTTTCTGCTGTTCGGCGGAGTGGGCGTGGTGTTCCTCTTCGCCGCCCCGTTGCTGGGTCTGAACGGCGAGACGACGGTCGAGCACTGGCTCAGCGCCGCCCGCGGACCCTGGGCTCTGCCCGTGGCGGTCAGCGCCTTCGCCGTGCTGGCCTTTGTCGGCGTGCCGCAGTTCGTGCTGATCGCCGCCGCCGTCGTCGCGTTCGGTCCCTGGATCGGACTGGCCTACAGCTGGATCGGCACGCTGGTCTCCTCGACCATCGGCTTCTGGCTGGGCCGGGCGTTCGGCGGGCGACTGATCCGCGATGTGGCCAGCGAGGGCGTGGCGCGGTTCATGAAGCTGATCGGCCGCAACGGCTTCATGGCCAGCCTGATCGTGCGTCTGGTGCCGGCGGCGCCGTTCATCGTCGTCAACATGGCGGCCGGCGTGGCGCCGATGCGCTTCCGCGACTTCTTCGGCGGTACGGCGATCGGCATTATTCCCAAGATCGCCCTGACCGCCTTCGCCGGCAATTCGATGGTCCAGGTCCTGCGCGGCGGCGGGCTGCAGCACGTCGGGCTGATCGTTCTGGCGGCGGTCATCTGGGTCGGCGGCGCCTGGGTCGCGCGGTCATGGTTGCGCCGTCGCGAGGATGAGGTCGAGCAGGAAGGCAGCGGCGAGTAACTGTAACCCGGGTGTCAAAGTTTCACCGGTGATGCGTTACCACGGGTTCCAACGAGAAGACTCGGGAGGACCCCATGCGCCACCTCATCACCGCCCTTGCGGTCTCGCTGGCGCTTGCCGGTCCGGTCGCCGCCGCCGACGCACCATCGGCCGCCACCGTGAAAGCGCAGGCGGACCTGAAGAAGACCCTGCCCTTCGAGGATCGCCAGGACTTCGATTTCGCCTCGCGCGGCTATCTGGGAACCCTGGCCGATCCGGTGATCCGCCGCGCCGATGGCGCCGTGGTCTGGGATCTGTCGGCCTATGACTTCCTCAAGGGCGACGCGCCCGACACCGTCAATCCGAGCCTGTGGCGGCACGCCCAGCTGTTGGCGAAAAGCGGCCTGTTCCAGGTCAGCGACACGATCTGGCAGGTGCGCGGCTTTGATCTGTCCAACATCACCTTCATCAAGGGGGAGACCGGCTGGATCGTCATCGATCCGCTGACCACGGCCGAGGTGGCGAAGGCGGCCTACGCCCTGGTGACCGAAAAGCTCGGCGCCCGGCCGATCGTGGCGGTGATCTACACCCACAGCCACACGGACCACTTCGGCGGGGTCAAGGGCGTCATCAGCCAGGCCGACGTCGACGCAGGCAAGGTGCAGGTCATCGCCCCGCAAGGCTTCCTGGAGGAAGCGGTCAGCGAAAACGTCATCGCCGGCGTGGCCATGAGCCGCCGCGCGACCTACCAGTTCGGCCTGGGTCTCGACCCCGGCGCGGAAGGCCTGGTCAACTCCGGTATCGGCAAGGCCGTATCAAAGGGGACCATCACCCTGATCGCGCCGACCATCAGCATCGACCACACCGGTCAGACCCTCGTCGTCGATGGCGTGAAGATCGAGTTCCAGGTCACGCCGGGCACCGAAGCGCCCGCCGAGATGAACATCTTCTTCCCGGACCTGCGCATCCTCTGCATGGCCGAGAACGCCAATGTCACCATGCACAATGTGCTGACCCCCCGCGGCGCGGTGGTTCGCGATTCCCGCGCCTGGGCGGCCTATCTGTCGGAATCTATCCGTTTGTTCGGAGACCGCACGGACGTGATGTTCACCAGCCACGGCTGGCCGCGGTTCGGCGGCCAGGTGGTGCGCGACTTCCTCGCCGACCACCGCGACGCCTACAAATACCTGCACGACCAGACCGTGCGGCTGATGAACCAGGGCTATGTCGGCGACGAGATCGCCAACCGCATCGCCCTGCCACCCGTGCTGGCCCGCGAGTGGTTCAACCGCGGCTATTACGGCAGCATGAGTTTCAACAGCCGGGCGGTCTATCAGCGCTACATGGGCTGGTACGACGCCAACCCCGTGCATCTGGCGACCCTGCCGCCGGCCGACGAGGCGGGCCGCTACGTCGCGGCGATGGGCGGAGCGGACAAGGTCCGGACGCTGGCGCAGGCGGCCTATGACAAGGGTGACTACCGCTGGGCGGCGATCCTGCTGAACAACATCGTCCTGTCCGCACCGACGGACACGGCGGCGAAGGAAGCACTGGCCAGGACCTATGACCAGATGGGCTACCAGACCGAGAACGCGATCTGGCGCAACATGTACCTGACCGGGGCCGACGAGCTGCGACACGGGGTGAAGCCGGCGATGGCGGCTGGATCCGCCGACGTGATCGCCAATCTGCCCTCGCCGATGATCTTCGACCTGCTGGCCGTGCGGCTGGACCCCGTCAAGGCCGGCGACGGCGAACTGCGCGTGCTGTTCGTCTTCACTGACCGCGGCGAGCGTTACCTCGTGCAGGTGCGGCACGGGGTGCTGACCGCCGAGCCGGCCGCCGAAGGCGTCAAGGCCGACGCGACGCTGACCCTGCCGCGGGTGCTGCTGATGCAGTCGCTGTTCACCGGCGCGCCGCTGGGGCCGAAGGTGGCGTCGGGCGAGGCGAAGATCGACGGCAATCCCCTGGCCCTGCAGAAGCTGGTCAGCTGGTTCGACAAGCCGGCGGGGGCCTTTCCGATCGTCACGCGGCCGGAGTAGCCTGCGGCGTCATGATGACGCTGCACTACTTTCCGGGTTCCTGTTCCCTCGCCAGCCACATCGCACTGGAGGAGGCGGGGGCCGACTATCGCGCGGTGCGGGTCGACCTGCGGGCCGGCCAGCAGCGCACCGACGACTATCTTGCGCTCAACCCGCTCGGCCGGGTCCCCGTACTGGTGGTCGACGGGGTGGCGCTGGTCGAGAACGCGGCCATCCTGGCCTTCATCGCCCAGCGGTTTCCGGCGGCGGGCCTGGCGCCGGTCGACGACCCGCTGGCCTTCGCAAGGGTGCAGGGCTTCAACCTGTTCCTCGCCAGCACCGTGCATCCGGCCCACGCCCACGGCGTGCGCGGCTACCGCTGGGCCGACGATCCGGCGGCCATCGCGGCCATGAAGGCCAAGGTCCCAGAGGTGATCGGCGACTGCTTCGACCTGATCGAACGCGACTGGTTCGTCGGGCCCTGGGTGATGGGCGAAGCCTACACAGTCTGCGATCCCTACCTGTTCACGCTGGCTCGCTGGCTGGAGGAGGACGGGGTCGACCCGACGCGCTTCCCGAAGGTCGAGGCGCATCGACAGCGGATGGCCGAGCGGCCCGCCGTTCGGAAGGTTCTTGCCGCCGAAGGGGCTGTCGAGCCTCTCTGGCGCAAGACTGTTGCTTGAATCAGCGGATTCCGCTATCTGATCAGGCATGCAACGTGATCGCGCCGATCTGCTTCTACTCGCGCTGGGGCTTAGCCGCCCCTGGGCGTCCGCCTGACCGCTTGACCGCGGCCTGGCGCTCAGGGGCCATTTCGATCCGCACCCTGATCCCGGCATTCGACCTTTGCAGAGACGTTTCATGACCGCCCCCGTATCCGCCGCCTCGCGCGACCGCGTCATCATCTTCGACACCACCATGCGTGACGGCGAGCAATCGCCCGGCGCCTCCATGAGCCACGACGAGAAGCTCGAACTGGCCAAGATCCTCGAGGAGATGGGCGTCGACGTCATCGAGGCCGGCTTCCCGATCGCCTCCAACGGCGACTTCGAGGCCGTCCGCGCCATCTCGCAGATCGTCACCGAGAGCACGGTCTGCGGCCTGGCCCGCGCCGCCGCTGTGGACATCGACCGCTGCGCCGAGGCCATCAAGCCCGCCAAACAGGGCCGCATTCACACGTTCATCTCCACCAGCCCGCAGCACCGCGACTACATCCTGAAGCTGTCGCAGGACGAAGTGCTGGAAGCGGTGGTCCAGTCGGTGACACGCGCCCGCAACCTGTGCGGCGATGTCGAATGGTCCGCCCAGGACGCCACCCGCACCGAGCCGGACTTCCTCTATCGCTGCGTGGAAGCCGCCATCAATGCCGGCGCCCGCACGATCAACCTGCCGGACACGGTCGGCTACAGCTTCCCCGAAGAATACGCCCAGATGTTCCGCAATGTGATGCTGAACGTGCCGAACGCGGACAAGGCGATCTTCTCCGCCCACTGCCATAACGACCTGGGCCTGGCCGTGGCCAATTCCATCGCCGCCGTCCAGGGCGGCGCGCGCCAGATCGAGTGCGCCATCAACGGCATCGGCGAGCGCGCCGGCAACGCCGCGCTGGAAGAGATCGTCATGGCCCTGAAGGTCCGGGGCGAGACGCTGGGCTTCGACAGCGAGGTGGATCCGATCCACATCACCCGGGCGAGCCGTTACGTCTCGGCCATCACCGGTTTCCCGGTGCAGTTCAACAAGGCCATCGTCGGCAAGAACGCCTTCGCGCACGAGAGCGGCATCCACCAGGACGGCATGCTCAAGAACGCCGAGACCTACGAGATCATGAAGCCGGAGGACGTGGGGCAGGGCGCCACCAATCTCGTCATGGGCAAGCACTCCGGCCGCCATGCGTTCCGCGAGAAGCTGAAGGCGCTGGGCTACGATCTGGGCCAGAACGCCCTGAACGAGGCCTTCGTCCGGTTCAAGGAACTGGCCGACAAGAAGAAGCACGTCTTCGACGACGATCTGATCGCTCTCGTCGACGACGCCCTGGCCCGCGGCTCGGAGCGTATCCGCGTCGTGCACCTGCGCGTTGTCGCCGGCACCGAAGGTCAGTCGGCCGAGCTGACGCTGTCCGTCGACGACGTCGAGAAGAAGGCCGAGGCCAGCGGCGACGGTCCCGTCGACGCCGTGTTCAACGCGATCCACGAGATCGTGCCGCACAAGGCCGCGCTGCGCCTGTTCCAGGTGCACGCCGTCACCGAGGGCACCGACGCCCAGGCTCAGGTTTCCGTGCGACTGGAGGAGGACGGCCGCATCGCCACCGGCCAGGCGGCCGATACCGATACGCTCACCGCCAGCGCCAAGGCCTATGTGAACGCGCTCAACAACCTCTTTTCCCGCAAGGAAAAGGGCAAACCCGACACGGCGATCGCGAGCGGGTTCTAACCCCGCTCCATGCTCTGGATTCCCATCACTGTCGCCGCGGCCGGTTTCCAGGTCGCGCGGAACGCTGCGCAGCGCAGCCTGCTCGGCGGGGCCGGCCCCTGGGGTGCGACGCTCGTGCGGTTTCTGTTCGGGCTGCCGTTCAGCCTCCTGTTCGCGTCGGTCGCCCTGTTGCTCATGCCGTCCGAGCTGCGCCCGTCTCCCGTCAGCCTCGGCTGGGCAGTTCTGGGTGGCGCGATGCAGCTGGGCGCCACGGCGGCGCTGCTGACGGCCATGCATCGCTCGAGCTTCGCGCTCGGGACCGCGTTTCAGCAAAGCGGCCTGCCGTTCGCGGCGATTCTGGGCCTGCTCGTCTTTCATGATCACCTCAGCCTGCACGGCTGGGGCGGGGTGCTGCTGGCCTCGGCCGGCCTGCTGGTGCTGTCCTGGCCTCGCGACGGCGATGCGACGCGCGACTGGACGGCCGCCGGTCTCGGAACGCTCTCGGGCTTCTGCTTCGCCGTCTCGGCCAACGCCTTCCGCCAGAGCGCCCTGGCGCTGGACCCAGGCCACCCGATTCCCGCGGCGCTGGTCACGGTGGCCATCGTGCAGGCGATGCAGTCCGTGGCCCTGACGTCCTGGATGGCGCTCCGGGACCGCGCATCGCTCGGTGTCGTGATCGGATCCTGGCGCGTATCGCTGGGCGCCGGGCTGTTCGGCGCCCTTGCGTCGGCGGGCTGGTTCACCGCCCTGGCCCTGTCGCCGGCGGGTCCGGTCCGGGCCGTCGGGGTGGTGGAAATGCCGATCGCGGCGCTCGCCGGACGCCGTCTTTTCGCCGAGAGGGTGACGTTGCGCCAATGGCTGGCGGGCGGCGTCACGGCGCTCGGCGTCGTCCTCGCGGCGTTCGGTTAACCCCCGGCCGCAATAGACCTTGAAATCAACACGTTCGCGGTGCAAACGGCGTGTCGTCAGCTTGTCCTGCCATCCCGCGACGCTGCGCCCACGGGCGCGCTCGCGGATTGGTGCGAGGCTTGCAGGACACGCCTCGCCCGTCCCAAAAGCTCTCAGACTCAAGGCTCTGAATGTTCGGCTCACTCTTCGGCGCCATCTCGAACGATATCGCCATCGATCTCGGCACCGCCAACACCCTCATCTACATGAAGGGCAAGGGCATCGTGCTGAACGAGCCGAGCGTCGTGGCGCTGCGCAATGTCGGCGGCCGCAAGATCGTTCACGCCGTGGGCATAGAGGCCAAGCAGATGCTGGGCCGCACGCCGGGCCACATGGAAGCCATCCGCCCGATGCGCGACGGGGTCATCGCCGACTTCGAAGTCGCCGAGGAGATGATCAAGTACTTCATCCGCAAGGTTCACAACCGCAAGGGCTTCGTGAATCCCAAGGTCATCGTCTGCGTGCCGTCCGGCGCCACCGCCGTTGAACGCCGGGCGATCAATGACTCGTGCCTCAACGCCTCCGCCCGCCGGGTCGGCCTGATCGACGAGCCCATGGCCGCGGCCATCGGCGCCGGTCTGCCGATCCATGAACCAACCGGTTCGATGGTCGTCGACATCGGCGGCGGCACCACCGAGGTGGCCGTGCTGTCGCTGTCCGGCATCGTCTATTCGCGGTCCGTCCGCGTCGGCGGCGACAAGATGGATGAGGCGATCATCAGCTACATGCGTCGTCACCATAACCTGCTGATCGGCGAGACCACCGCCGAGCGGATCAAGAAGGAAATCGGCACCGCCCGCGCGCCGGCCGACGGCGAAGGCCTGTCGATCGACGTCAAGGGCCGCGACCTGATGCAGGGCGTGCCCCGCGAAGTGCGCATTTCCGAGAAGCAGGCGGCCGACGCCCTGGCCGAGCCGGTCAACCAGATCGTCGAGGCGGTGAAGGTCGCGCTGGAGGCCACGCCGCCGGAACTGGCCAGCGATATCGCCGACAAGGGCATCATGCTGACGGGTGGCGGCGCGCTGCTGCGCGGGCTCGACGCCGAGATTCGCGACCACACCGGCCTGCCGGTGACGGTGGCCGATGACCCGCTGTCCTGCGTCGCGCTCGGCTGTGGCAAGGTTCTTGAACACCCGAAGTGGATGAAGGGCGTGCTGGAAAGCACTCTCGCGTAACATCAGCCTATGAGTCGGCGCCGGGGGTGGCGCTGACGGAGACATCGGGTGGCTCTGCGTCAGGACTCGTTCGGCGAATTGAAGGTTCCACTGACCTGGATGGCGGTGGTGGCCCTGATCGTCTGCGGCGTCGTCGGTGTCTCGATTCTGCTCAGCGACCGTCGTGAAACGTTCCAGACTGAAGCCTACGGCGCCGCGCGTCAGGCCGTCGACACGGTCTCCGCGCCGGTGGGCGGCGCCGTCGCCGCGCCGGGTCGCTGGACGGGAGATCTGCTGGGCTGGCTGCGCAGCTACGCCGCGGTGGCTCACGAAAACCGCCGCCTGAACAAGGTCATCGCCACGCTGCAGCTGCAGGCGGACGAGGCGGTCAGGCTGCGCGACGAGAACGAGCGTCTGCGCGCCATGCTCGGCGTACGCACCGATCCGCCGATCCCGATGGTTACCGCCCGGGTTGTGACCGACTCCCGGGGTCCCTTCGCCAATGCTCGCCTCGCCAACGCCGGCAGTGATCTCGGCGTGGTCGTCGGCTATCCCGTGCTCACCGAACGGGGCCTGGTGGGCCGTATCGTCGGGGTGGCGGGCAACGCCAGCCGCGTGCTGCTGCTCACCGATGTCGCCTCGCGCACCCCGGTGATGATCGACCGCAGCAACGCCCGCGCCATCCTGACCGGCGACGGCGGCCCCAATCCGAAACTGGAATACCTGCGCGGACGAGACGCCGTGCATCAGGGCGACCGTGTGCTGACCAGCGGCGACGGCGGCGTGCTGCCGCGCGGTCTGCCGGTCGGGCGGGCAGTCAAGGGCCTCGACGGCCGCTGGCGGGTGGTGCTCGACGCCGACGCCGGCGCGATCGACTGGGTCCGCATCCTGAAGTTCAAGGACTACTCGCAGCTGGCGGACCAGGCCGCGCTGGCCCAGACGCACCTGCCGCCGGTGATTACCGAGAACCCCGACGAGCGGATCATCGGCGCACCGGCTCCGCCCGCGCCTGCCGCGACGGCTCCGCCGGTTGCTGCGGCTCCGCCGCCGAAGACCACGGCGGCGCCCGCCAGGCCGGTGACGCCGCCCGCGAAGACCTCGTCGCCGCCGACCGCTCCGGCGCCGAAGACGACTGCCCCGGCGAGGCCCGCTCAATGAGCTTCTCGGCCGCCCGGCCGCTTGACCCCTGGCGCTGGATCGGCGTGCCCGCGCTGCTGTGCCTGGGCGCCACCATTCTGCTCGCCGCGCCGATCCAGCTGTTCGGCCTCCGACTGCCCGAGCCGATCTTTCCGATGGTCTGCGCCTTTGGCTGGGCGGTGATCCGGCCGTCGATCCTGGCCCCGGTGGTTCTGCTGCTGATGGGCCTCTTTCTCGACATCTACTGGGGCGGCGCGCTCGGCCTTTGGGCCGTCTCGCTGCTGCTGGCCTATGCGGTCACGCTGTCGATGCGCAACATGATGACCGGCCAGAGCCGCCCCATGATGTGGGCCTGGTACGCCGGCATGACGTTGGCCGCGCTGACCACGGGCTATCTGATCACCATGCTGGACGTGAAGGCCGCGCCGAGCCTCGTCGCCGTGATCTGGCAGTTTCTCGCCACCGCCATCCTCTACCCGTTCGCCCACCGGCTGATCGACCGCTTCGAAGACGCGGACGTGAGGTTCCGATGAGCGAACCGACAATCTTCTTCAGCGAAGTCAACGAGAAGCAGGGCGCCTTCACGCGGCGCGCCTTTCTCATGGGCGGCTTGACGGGCGCGGGGCTACTGGCCCTGACCGGTCGTCTGGTTCACCTGCAGATCGTCGAGGCGCAGCGCTACCAGAAGCTCGCCCAGTCCAACCAGTTCAACTTCCGCCTCGTGCCGCCGCCCCGCGGCCTGATCCTCGATCGCAACGGGGTCACGCTGGCCTCCAACCGACCCAACTTCCGCCTGCTCGTCGCGCGCGAGACGGACATGGACGTGGAAAAGACCGTCGACGATATCGCCACGCTGGTGACCATCGACGCCAAGAAGCGCGAGCGGCTGATCAAGGACATCAAGCGCGCACCGAAGAAGGCTCCGGTCCAGGTCATGGAGGACATGAGCTGGGAGGAGTTCTCGCGCATCAACGTCCGGGCGCCGGAGCTGGCCGGTGTGACGGCCGACATGGGCGAGGTGCGGGTCTATCCCTACGGCGGCGCGTTCGCCCACGTCATCGGCTATGTCGCGCGGGTCAACGACAAGGATATCCTTTCGGCCAAGAAGGCCGGCATTAGCCCCGACCCTTTGCTCTACAACCCGGGCTTCCGCATCGGTCGCCAGGGCGTGGAGAAGGCCTTCGACGTCGAGCTTCGCGGCAAGGCCGGGGCTCAGAAGCAGGAAGTCGACTCACGCGGCCGCGTCGTGCGCCAGGACCCCGGCGGCGATATTCCCGCCACGCCGGGCAAGGAGATCCGGCTGACGCTGGACGCAGACATCCAGAACCGCGCCCTTGAGGTGATGGGCGAGGAAAGCGGCGCCATCGTGCTGATGGACTGCCGCAGCGGCGACCTGCTGTGCATGGCGTCCACGCCCAGCTTCGACGCCAACCGGTTCGTCAAGGGCCTCGCCGGTCCCGAGTATCGGGCGCTGGCGCAGTACGAGCGAAAGCCGCTGCTCGACAAAGCCATGAGCGGTACGTATCCGCCCGGCTCGACCTTCAAGCCGATGGTGGCGCTGGCGGCGCTGTCGGCGGGCGTCAATCCGGAGGTGCGCGTCAACTGCGGCGGCAGCTGGTTCTTCGGCGGCCGAACCTGGCACTGCTGGGGGCGGCACGGCTCGCAGAACATGCACGATGCGATCAAGAATTCCTGCGACATCTACTTCTACCAGACGGCGCTGAAGGTCGGCCCCGACCCGATCGCCGCCGCTGCGCACGCTTTCGGCCTCGGGGGCACGTTTGACATCGGCATCCCGGGCCAGAAGAAGGGGCTCGTCGGCACCCGCGAGTGGAAGCGCAAGAACCTGAAACGCGAACCTGTCTGGCAGCCGGGCGACACCGCCAACTACGGCATCGGACAGGGCTATATCGGCGTCAATCCGCTGCAGTCCGCCGTGATGACGGCCCGCCTCGCCAACGGCAAGAAGGCGCTCAATCCACGCCTGATCAAATCGGTCGGCGGCGTCGACCAGCCTCACGGCGACGCGGTGCCGGACCTGCCCTACGCCAAGGAACTGCTCGACTACGTCCGCGGCGGCATGATCGCCGTGGCCAACGACACCTCGGGCACCGCCTTTCGCCAGAGCCAGTTGGGGCTCGGCGACATTCTCATGGCCGGCAAGACCGGCACGGCCCAGGTACGGGTCTTCAAGGACGGCGAGTCGCGCAAGAGCGCCGGCGTGCGCTGGGCGCTGAAGGACCACAACTGGTTCATCGCCTTCGCTCCGATCGATGATCCGCGCTACGCCATCTCGGTGCTGATCGAGCACGGCGGACTGGGCGGCGCCACGGCCGCCGCGCCGCGCGCGCGCGAGGTCATGCGGGTCGCCCTGCTGAAGGATCCGGAACTGCGCGCGCGGATCGAAAAGCCGCTGCCGATGCCGGAAATCGATCCCAATGCGCCGGTCGAAGGCGCAGCGCCGCTGCCCGCAGACGTCGGTGCGCCACTGCTCACGCCGACAGGAGCGCCGCAATGACCCTCAGCGGCGGCCTGACCCGTCCAGGTGAACGCGATCGGCTGATCGTCAAGTTCACCGAGATCGACTGGACCTTCTGCCTGATACTCTGCCTGATCGCCGGGGCGGGCGGGATGATGATGTTCTCGGCCGCCGAGTCGTCGTGGATGCCCTGGGCGGCGCCTCACCTGATCCGCTTCGCCGTGTTCTTCGTGATGATGATCGTCCTGGCGATGGTCGATCTGCGCGTCTGGTTCGCCGCGGCCTATCCCGTCTATGTGCTGGCCCTGATCCTGCTGGTCGGGGTGGACCTGTTCGGCGACAGCGCCAAGGGCGCGCAACGCTGGCTGGAACTGGGCCCGCTGCGCTTCCAGCCGTCCGAGGTGATGAAGATCGGCATCGTGCTGGCCCTTGCGCGGTTCTACCACGGCATCTCCGCCGACAACGCCCGCTTCAGCTGGTGGCTGCTGATCCCCGTGGGCATGATTGGCGCGCCAACCCTCCTCGTCGCGCTTCAGCCGGATCTTGGCACCGCCATTCTGATCGCCGCGACGGGCCTGGCGATCATGATCCTCGCCGGCCTGTCCTGGCGCGTCATCACGGCCGGTGTCGTCCTTGGCGTGGGCGCGGCCATCCCGTTCGTCATGTTCGTTCTGCACGATTACCAGCGACAGCGGATCCTGACCTTCCTGCACCCGGAGAACGACCCGAAGGGCGCCGGCTATCACATTCTCCAGTCCAAGATCGCATTGGGGGCGGGCGGCCTGCTGGGCAAGGGCTACGGCCTCGGCAGCCAGAGCCAGCTGGACTTTCTGCCCGAGAAGCACACCGACTTCATGTTCGCCACCCTGGCGGAGGAGTTCGGCTTCGCCGGCTGCTTCTCGGTCCTGTTCCTGTACGGCGCCATCATTTTCATGGCCCTGCGCATGGCGTCGGTGAGCCACAGCCACTTCGGCCGGCTGAGCGCCGCGGGCGTGACGGCGACCTTCGCGCTCTATGTGCTGATCAACGGCGCCATGGTCATGGGACTTGCCCCCGTCGTGGGCGTGCCGATGCCGCTGCTCAGCTATGGCGGCACCGTCATGCTGACCGTGATGATCGGGTTCGGGCTCGTGCAGTCGGTGCGCGTGCACCGCTATTCAGAGGTCACCAGCGGTCGCGGGTCGCTGATGTGATTTTGGGTAGATTTTGATAAGAATACTACTAAGGATAGTAGGGAGTAGGGAGTAGGGAGTAGGGAGTAGGGAGTAGGGGTGCACATGGCGTCCTACCGCGACCTGCTGGTTTGGCAGAAGGCCATGGATCTTGCGGAGGGCGCTTACGCCGTCGCGAAGCTGCTTCCTAAGGCGGAACAGTTTCGCCTTACAGCCCAAATTCTGCGCGCTGCCGTCTCAGTGCCCGCAAACATTGCCGAGGGCCGGGCCCGAACCGGCAAGCGGGAGTTTCTGCATTTCCTGAGCATCGCCAGCGGATCGCTCGCGGAGACTGAAACCCTTCTTATTATTGCGGTGCGATCTGGCCTCTTGGAGCGAACAAGCGCGTTGCCCGTCTTTCAGACCGCTGAAGAGGTCGGGCGCATGCTGACGGCGTTGAAGCTGGCTCTGAGGAGCAAGGTCGGAACAGCGACCTGAACGCTACTCCCTACTCCCTACTCCCTACTTCCTACTTCGCCCGCGCCGCCTCGTCCGTCGCCCTGATCAGGGCGTCTATCACGCCCGGCTCGGTCGAGGCGTGGCCGGCGTCCCAGATGATGTTGAAGCGGGCTTCGGGCCAGGCCTTGTGCAGGGCCCAGGCACTTTCCAGCGGCGTGACCACGTCGAAGCGCCCCTGGACAATCCAGCCCGGGATCTTGCGGACCTTCTCGACCTGTTTGAGCAGCCAGCCGTCCTCGGGGAAGAAGCCCCGGTTGGCGAAGAAGTGGCATTCGATACGGGCGAAGGCGATGGCGAAGTCGACCTCGTTGAACTTGGTCGGGCGCGCCTCGGGGCCACGGATCGACAGGGTGTCGCCTTCCCACTGGCTCCAGGCCGCAGCCGCCTCGGCCTGCACCTTGCGGTCGGAGTGGACCAGGCGCTTGTGGTAGGCGGCGATCATGTCGTGCCGCTCACCCTTCGGGATCGGCCCGACAAAGCGCTCCCAGGCGTCGGGGAACAGGAACGAGGCGCCGTCCTGATAGAACCACTTCAGCTCGCGCTGGGTCAGCAGGAACACGCCGCGTAGCACCAGACCCTCGACCCGGTCGGGATGGGTGATGGCGTAGGCCAGCGCCAGGGTCGATCCCCAGGAGCCGCCGAACACGGTCCATTTCTCGACGCCGAGGTGGACGCGGAGCCGCTCGATGTCCTCGATGAGCGACCAGGTGGTGTTGTCTTCGAGGCTGGCATTCGGGCGGCTCCTGCCGCAACCGCGCTGGTCGAACAGAGCCACGCGCCATTTCGCCGGGTCGAAGAACCGCCGCATGGTCGGGTTGATCGCCCCGCCCGGGCCGCCGTGAAGGACGACGGCCGCCTTGCCCATCGGATTGCCGCACTCCTCGTAATAGAGCTCGTGCGGCCCGCCGGTCTGCAGCCAGCCGACGTTATAGGCATCCACCTCCGGGTAAAGGGTCCGGCGGGAGCCGGTATAGCCGGGGGCGGGCGGCGACGCTGAGCGATCCATGCGGCCGTTCTAGCGCCGCGATGGTCCGGGGGCCAATTACAAAGGGCGCTGCCGGGGACATGGACCGCAAGTACGTGTCCCTAGAGCGGGAAACGCCGTCCCAGCCAGTCGAGCATGATGCGGTTGACCTGTTCCGGCTCTTCCTGCTGCGTCCAGTGGCCGGAGCCGGTGACCAGCTGCTTTTCCAGATCCGGGATCAGGTTTTCCATGCCGTCGGCGGACGAGGGGGGAAGGACCGCGTCCTTCTCGGCCATGATCATCAGGCTGGGCTGGCGAACGCGGTGCTCCAGGCCCTCGGACCGCTGCCAGTTGCGGGTGAAGTTCCGGTACCAGTTGATGCCGCCGGTGAAGCCGGTGCGCTCGAAGGTCTCGACGAAGGTCTCGAACTCGTCGTCGGTGAGGAAATAGGGGCGGGGATCACCGGCCGGGTCGTAGGCGGCGATGGCGTCGACCATGGCGAACAGCGAAGGGTCGCCTTCCTTGCGCTCGGTGGCGAAGCCCTGTGACGCCCCGGGCATGTCGATCGGCCGCCGCAGGAACATGTCCATCACCTTGCGGGCGTCGGCGTTGAGCACGGCGTCAGCCTCGCCCGGCGTCTGGAAGTGGACGATGTACATCCGGTCGCCCATCCGCTTGCGCATGATGGCGATCGGATCGACGGGCGCGCGTTCGTTGAAGGGCGTGTTCAGGCCGATGACGCCCGCGACCCGGTCAGGATGACGGATGGCCATGTACCAGACGATGAAGCCGCCCCAGTCGTGGCCGACGAAGATCGCCTTCGCGATCCCTTTGTGGTCGAGCAGCGCGACCAGGTCGGCGCAGAGGTTCTCGATGTCGTAGCTTTCGACGGCGTCGGGCCGGTCGGTCAGGCCGTAGCCGCGCTGGTCCGGCGCGATGACCCAGCGCCCGGCTTCCGACAGGGCCTTGATCTGGTGGCGCCAGGAGAAGGCCAGCTCCGGAAAGCCGTGGCAGAACACCAGCGGCACGCCTTCGCCCTGCGGTCCGGCTTCATAGTAGGCCATGCGGATGCCGTTGACGTCGGCGTACTGCACGGGCGGCATCATGGCGGTGAGAGCGGACATCTGGCGTTCCCCGGCTTGTTTTCCGAACCGTGACGGGTGGTCGTCGCGGAAGGCAAGGGGGGAGACAGCCGGCCTTCACCGCACTAAACACGGCCCACCTTGAGCCAGACCGCCCCCCCGCCTTCGCCGTCTGCCACGCCCTGGGGCCTGGTCTTCCTGCTCGGATCGCTGACGGCGTTCGCGCCGATGTCGATCGACATGTACCTGCCGGCATTCCCGACTATCGGGGCGGCGTTGCACGCCAGCGCCAGCCAACAGCAGGCGACGCTCGCGGTCTTCCTGTTCGGCATGGCCATCGGCCAGTTCCTTTACGGGCCGGCCTCCGACCGTTTTGGCCGACGCATCCCGATCATGGTGGGGATCACGGTCTATGTCGCCGCCTCGATCGCCTGCGCCCTTGCGCGGGGACCGGAGTGGCTGATCGCCGCGCGCTTCGTCCAGGCGCTCGGCGGATGCGCGGGCGCCGTGGTGGCGCGTGCGGTGGTGCGTGACCTGTTCGACCATACCGAGACGGCGCGGATGCTGTCCCTGCTGACCCTGATCATGGGCCTCGCGCCGATCCTCGCGCCGATGTCCGGCGCCGTAGTGCTGCAGGCGCTGGGCTGGCGGGCAATCTTCTGGGTGCTCGCGTTGTTTGGCCTGCTGTGCGGGCTGGCGGTCTTCTTCCGCCTGGACGAAAGCCGCTCAGAAGCGACGGCGGCTCAAGCGCGATCGGAGAACCCGCTCAAGGCCTACCGGGTGCTGCTCTCAAACCGTCGATTGATTGGCTATTCGCTGGGGGGCGGGCTGAACGGTGCCTTGCTGTTCACCTACATCTCCTCGTCATCGAACCTGATGATCGAGACCTACGGCTTCACGCCCTTCCTCTACACGGTCGTCTTCGCCTGCAACGCGTTCGGGGTCATCGGGGCGGGGCAGGTCAACCGCATGCTGCTGCGCGTCCGCACGCCTGATCAGGTTCTGGCCCAGGCGAGTCTCGCGGCGCTGGGCTTCGGCGCGTTGTTGCTCGTTGCGGCTCTGACCGGCCTTGGCGGCAAGTGGACGGTGCTGCCGCTCCTGTTCGCCTGTCTGGCCAGCTATGGCCTGATGGCCGGGAACACCATGGCGGGGGCGCTGAGCGTTGATCCGAAGCGCGCCGGTTCGACGTCCGCCCTGATGGGGGGACTGTCGTTCGCGGCCGGGGCGTTCGCCTCCTGGCTCGGCGGCGTCCTGCACGACGGCTCCGCCCGGCCGATGGCAGCGGTGATGATGGTCTGTCTGCTCGGATCGAGCGCGGCCCTCTGGGGGCTGGCGCTTCCGCGTCGCCGCGATCAGGCCGCGGGCTGATCCACGTCGCGCGCCGACCAGGCGAGAATCGCCCAGCCGGTCAGGAAGCCCAGACCGCCCAATGGCGTCGCGAACACCAGCCAGTGCGGTCCACCCAGCGCCAGGGCGTAGAGCGATCCCGAGAACAGCACCGTCCCGCCGAGGAAGAAGGCCGGGGCGAACCGGGCCCGCTTTGCGCCGATGTTCATGAAGGTCGCGCAGGCGAACGTCGCCATGGTGTGCATGAATTCATAGGTCGCGCCGGTCTTCAGCCAGTCCTTCGCGACGGGGTCCGAAACACCGTGCGCCGCGAAGGCGCCGATGGCGATGGCGGCGAATCCGCTGATCGCGGCCAGCGTCATCCAGGTCCGTCTCGTCCAGCCGATCACGCTTTCCCCTCCGTCACGGTTGCCTAGTCAGGTTGTCATCGTTCACCTTGCAGGCTGTAGGCCCGAAACGCTCACGTGAGAAGCGGCGGTCCGTTGGAGGAACAAGGCCATGGCGCTCACCAAAGGCGACGATTTCCCGATCCACCAGACGGCCGAGCCGATCGCCTATTCGGGCACCGACCGGAACTTCTATGACCGGTACTTCTTCAACGGCTATCACCCGCAGAGCGGCGAGGACTTCTTCGCCGCGGCCTTCGGGGTCTATCCGCATCTGAACGTCGTCGACGCCGCTTTCGTGGTCGTGCGCAACGGTGTCGAGACCGCGCTGCACGCCAGCGGCTGGCTGGTCGACCGGCTGGACCTGAAGGTCGGGCCCGTCGCGATCGAGATCCTCGAGCCGCTGCATCGCCTCAGGCTCACGGTCGATTCGCCGGAGCATGGCCTGAAGGCCGAGATCACCTTCGAAAGCCGCGCTCATCCGATCGAGGAGCCACGCTTTGTCCGTCGCCAGGGCACACGGACCTTCATGGACTACACGCGCCTTACGCAGAACGGCCACTACACGGGCTGGATCGAGCTGGACGGCGAGCGTCGCTCGGTCGACGGCTTCGCCGGCACCCGGGACCGCTCGTGGGGCGTTCGTCCCGTCGGCGCCCGCGACAGTCAGGAGGTCGTCCCGCAACAGCCACCGCAGTTCTACTGGCTGTGGTCGCCGTCCAGCTTCGAGGACGGCAGCTTCTTCTTCCACAGCAACGAGGACGCCACCGGCCGGCCGTGGAACACGCGCGCCGTCTGGACCCCGGACGGGTCGACCGAGGACGGCATGGAGCACCTCAATGGCGCGGCCGCGATCGAGTGGAAGAGCAACTCCCGCCATGCGAAGAGTGCGGTCGTGACCCTGACCGACGACTACGGCAAGCCGGCCGGTTCGGTCGCCTTCCAGCCGATCTACGAGTTCCAGATGATGGGCCTGGGCTACACCCATCCCAAATGGGGCCACGGCCAGCTGCATGGTCAGCTGACCGTCGAACGGGAAGATATCAAGCTGTCCGAGGCCGACCCGACGCTGCCGTTCAACCTGCACGTCCAGGCGCTGTCGGACGTTGTCTACACCGACGCGGCGGGCAAGGTCCGCAAGGGCCGGGGTGTGCTGGAGCAATTGGTGATCGGTCCCCACGGGCCGTCGGGCTTCACCGGCATCATGGACATGGCCAAGTGACGCTTCAGGACCAGCTCGAGGCCTATCTGACCCGCATCTGGGAGACGCCGGCGCGGGTCACGATGATCGCGCGGATCCCGGGCGGGGCCAGTCGTGAGACTTACCGGTTTGATGTCGAGGTCAACGGCGGGACACGTGGTCTGATCTTGCGGCGCGACCCTGTCGGCAGCCTGATCGACACCGAGCGCAAGCTGGAGTTCCTCGCCTTCCGTTCCTTCCACGGCAAGGGCTTGCCCGTGCCGGAAGCTGTGGCCCTTGAGGAAGAGGGCGCCGAGCTCGAACGGCCATTCTTCATCATGGGCCGCATCGATGGCGGCAAGGCGCAGAGCCCCTTCACCCTGCCACCTTACGGCGACCATGCGAGGTCCATCGGCGAACAATTCTACGGCCACCTCGGCAAGATCGCCGCCGCCGATCCCGCCACCCTTCCCATCGCAGAGGCGACCGCCTCTCCGGCGCTCGACGCCTGCTGGAAGAAGGAACTCGACTACTGGGAAGGCGTCATCGACGCCGACGAGGAGCATCCGCAGCCGATCGTGCGCGCCTGCATCCGCCGCCTGCGCGCCAATCCGCCGCCGCCGGCCCAGAAGCTGTCGGTCGTGCACGGCGACTATCGCACTGGCAACTTCATGCATGACGGCGCCGGCAAGGTCATCGCCCTGCTGGACTGGGAAATGGCCCATATCGGCGATCCGCTCGAGGACCTCGGCTGGGCCATGGAGCCGCTTTGGTGCTACGGCGAGTCCGATCGGGTGTCGGGCATGCTGCCGAAGGCCGAGGCCATCGCCATCTGGGAACAGGCCAGCGGCCTGAAGGTCGATCCCGTCGCCTTCGCCTGGTGGGAGCTTTTTGCGTCGGTGAAGGGCCAGGCCATCTGGATTTCCTCGGCCAACGAGTTCCGCGCCGGCGGCTTCAAGGACCCTGTACTGGGTCTGTCGGGTTGGTACACGGCGCGCCTGCAGGACCTCGTGCTGTCGCAACGGCTCGCCGCCCTGGAGGCGCTCACATGACCCCGACCGTGCCCGAGCTGCTGCTCGGCAACTTCCTCTGCCTGATGGACCCGCCGCCGCCGGAGTCGAGCGGCGATTTCCTCCAGAGCCGCATCGGCGTGACCGGCATGATCAGCCTGCTGTGCGCCCAGGAAGCCGAACGCGGCATCGCCGCCCGGGTCTGGGAGAACGGTGCGATCCGGTCGTTGCTCATCCGTGTCGCGCCGACCTACGGGGCCGCCTTCGCCGACGCCGCGAAAGGGGAGGACACCGACCTCTCGCTCGCCGCCCTGGACGCCGCCAACGCGACCCTTCGGCGGGCGCTCATCGCCCTGCACATCGCGGTCGAAGACGCGCGCGACGCGGCGCTGGATACCGACATCCGCGGGCTCTACGTTCAGATGGCCGAGGCGCGTCGCCTCGATCTGCCGCCGCTGCCCGCGAGTTGACCATGCGCACTCTCGTCGCCCTGACCGCCGGACTGACACTGCTGACGGCGGGCGCGGCCGGGGCGAGCGGGGTAAAGACCTTCCGGGACTGGACGGCGGTCTGCGACAACCTCAACACCTGCGTGGCGTTCGCGACGCCGGCCGCGGATGCGGCTGAAGTGGCCTGGCTGCGGCTGGAGCGGACCGGCGAGGCCGGCGCGCCAGTGTCCATGGTGATCGCCGTCTATGCCGAGGATGATCCCAACGTCGGCGGCGGCCCCTGGTTTCTCGATGTCGACGGAAAGCCGGTCCCCGGACTCGGCGCGCTCTACCCGGTTCAGGACGGTAGCGGCTACTGGCGCATGGAAATCCCGGCGGCCAACGCCCGCGCGCTGGCCATCGCGGCCCGCGACGGCGCGGTGCTGAAGCTGACCCGCCGCAAGAAGGATCCGCTGACCCTGTCGCTGTCCGGCGGCGCGGCGACCCTGATCTGGATCGACGAGCAGCAGGGCCGGCTCGGCTCGCCCACGGCCCTCAGCCGCGGCGCCGGAACGCCAAAGGCCATCACGGTTCCGGCGATGCCCGGCATCGCTCCCGGCGCGGCCATCGCCCAGACGGATCTGCCGAAGAGCGTCCCGGCGGCGGTGATGCGTCTCCTGCCGGACTGTGAGGACATGTCTGACCGCCATGTCGAACCGCTGATCGCGCGCCTGGCGCCCGGCGTTGTGCTCTACGCGCCGGTCTGCAGCCTCGGCGCCTACAACGCCGTCCACAACCTGATCCTGGCCGGCGAGCACGGGGAGGGCGCACGGACCATCGCCTTGCCCTTGCCCGCGGGCTATGGCGGCGGCGGGATCAGCGATCCGATGAACCTCGACTACGACCCCGACACCCGCATCCTCGGCAGTTTCGCCAAGGGCAGGGGTCTTGGCGACTGTGGCGACGAGATCCAGTGGATCTGGGACGGCAAGGCTTTTCAGCTTCTGACCGCGCGGGTGATGCCGTTCTGCAGCGGCGTGCCCGGCGATGACTGGCCCAGTCTCTATCAGGCAGTGGTTCGCTAAGTTCACTCGACTCTGATAGCGCAGGCCATGTTTCGCGCCACTCTGCTCGGCCTGTTCTACTGCTCGATCTTCATCGGCACGGGGGCAAGCCTGCCCTACATGCCGGTCTGGTTTCGGGCTCACGGCCTTACCGGGTCCCAGATCGGCATGATCCTCGCCGCGCCGATGCTGGCGAGGATATTCATCGCACCGGCGCTTGCGGTCTGGGCCGACGGCTTCCGCCTTCGCCGCACGCCGATGATGCTGTTCGGGGCGGCGGCTGGCGTCAGCTACGGTCTGATCGGGCTTGTCAGCGGTTTCGGGCCCTGGCTGGTCTTCTGGCTGATGGCCTCCAGCCTTCTGTCGACGGTCGTGCCGTTGGCCGACGTTCTGACGATGCGCCGTGCCCGGGTCGAGGGGTTCAACTACGGCCTGCCGCGCGGCATCGGCTCGATGGCGTTTGTTGTCGCCAACATCGGCATGGGCGCCCTGATCGGTCGTTTCGGCCCTGACATCGTCATCCCCTGGATTTGCGCCGCCGGTCTGTTGGCCGGATTGGCCGCGCGGTTCCTGTTGCCGTCGGATCCGGTCCACGAAACGGGCGAACGGCCCGGCCGCAGGGATCGCTGGCGGGGCGTCTCCGAACTGCTGCGCAACCGACCGTTTCTTCTCGCGGTCGGCTCGACAGCCCTGATCCAGGCGACACACGCCTTCTACTACGCCTTCTCCGCCTTGCTCTGGAAAGCCCAGGGCGTTTCCGCCACCGTCGTCGGGCTGCTGTGGGCCACGGGGGTGGCAGCCGAGATCGCCTTCATGTGGTTCTGCGAGCCGTTGCGCAGAAAACTGGGGCCAGAGCGTCTCGTCATCCTCGGCGGCGTCGCCGCATTGGTGCGCTGGACGGCCTTCGCCTTCGCGCCGCCGGTGTGGCTGCTGTTCCCGCTGCAGACCCTGCACGCTCTCAGCTTCGCGGCGGTGTTCATGGGGTCGCTGCAGCTGATCGAGCGCAACGCCCCGCCCCACAGCGCTTCCGCCGCCCAGACCATAAGTTCCGCCGTGTCGGGCGGGCTGGTCGTCGGTCTCGCCACCCTGGCCAGCGGCCCGCTGTTCGACAGGTTTCATGAGCATGGCTACCTCGCGATGTGCCTGCTGGCGCTCACCGGTCTGGTTGGCGCCTGGCGCCTGGCCGTCGCGGGCCGCGCCGCGCGAAGGGTCGAAACATGACCAAAACTTCACCAGTCAGGTGATTGAAGGCGGCGCGGCGCTGATGGATAACAGCGCTATCGCAAGTTGGGGGACGGGCCGGTGCGGGCTCTGCTTGAGATCTTCGCCGCCATGGTGCTGTGGGCGGCTTCCGTGGCCTTCGCGCAGTTCGGGATCGAGCTCGACAGCGAGCCTGCGGCGACACGTCACGCGCCCACGGCGCGGCGAACGGCGCCAACGTCGGACACCCCGGCCCCGACACCGGCTATCGCCCCCTGCGCCAAGCCCGGAAAAGCCCGGATTCACGACATTTGACGTCTATCCGCGGTCGATCCTCGCCCGGACGTTAACGAAACCTTTTCAAGCCCTTTTCGCGGGCGAGTTTCACCGTTAGGTTTCTCCTGGCGCGCGAGGTGTGGGGCCGGCGATCGCGCACCATTGACTTCTGCGGCCCCTGCAGGACCACGACCCGCGAATGACGGCCAGGAAGACCCGCTCTCCGTTCGACTTTTCCCGGGCTTCCCGGGATGTCGCCGCCTCGCAGCAGGTCGCTGAAGCCCTCTCGAAGATCGAGCTGGAGGCGCCGCCGACGCTCGAGGCCGAGCTGGAAATGCGGCAGGCGCCGCCGACCGTGAGAATGGCCTCCGAAGACACCGCGCCGCCGACACCCGTTCATGCCGTTGACCCTGCGGCCGAGCCGCCCCTTCCGCCGGCGGTGCTGGCCCGGACCGAGAAGGTCAAGGAACCCTCCGGCAGCCCGATCTGGATCGGCGCGTTTCTGGTCAGCGCCCTGTGGGCGGTGGCGCCCGTGGCGTTCGCGCTGGGATGGAGGTGGAAGATCGAACCGCTTGGTGACGATCCGCTCGCGCTCGGCCTGTTCACGGTCCTGGCCATTGGCCCGGCGGCGCTCGTATTCGTCGGCGCCTACGCCCTGGTTCAGGGTCGTAAGCTGGCCGCTGAACTGCGCCGCGCCCGCGAAAGCACGTCGCGCCTCCTCGGTCCCGCGGCCATGGCCGCCGCCGAGACCGGCTCGGTGATCGAGTCCGTCCGCCTGCAGATCGCCAGCGCCACCGGCGCCGCCCACGAGGCGCGCGAGACCATGCTGGCCCTGCGCCAGGCGATGGCCGAGGAGACCGAGCGCCTGGCCGAAGCCGCCGCGCAGTCAGCCCGTGTCGCCGCCGACCTGGCCTCCACCCTGGGTGACGAACGCGAGCAGCTCAGCAGCCTGAGCGGTGAGCTCGACGCCAGGGCGACGGCCGTCACCGACTCGATCACCAGCCAGGCGCGCATGGTCGCGGAGGCCTCCGACCTCGCCGAAACCCAGCTTCGCGAAGCCGAGGCCGCCCTGGCTGCCCGCGCCGCCGATCTGGCCGCGGCGGCCGGTGAAGCCAACGACGCGGCCCGCGTGGCCGGCGAGGATCTGGCTCGCCAGGTCGCCCGCCTCGAGACCGCCGGCGTCGGCGTCGGCGACCAGATGCGTCTGGTCGAGGAAGGCCTGACCCAGCAGCGGGCTTCGCTGGTCACGGTCGCCCACGCCCTGCGCGCCGATCAGGAAGATTTCGCAGCCCTGGCCGAGAGCCGCGCGGCCCAGCTGTCCGAGTTCATGATCCACGCCACCGAGGGCGCGACCAATCTCGGTGAACAGGCCGCCAGGGGCGCCGAAGCCCTGCGCCAGCTGATCGCCGACGCCGCCGAACGGTTCGAGGCGCTCACCGAACATGCCCGCGCCGAACGCGCGGCCCTGGGCGACGAAGCGGCCCAAGCCGTAACCCTGCTCGGCGCCGCCGCTGCGCGTGAACGTGATGGTCTGGAAGACGATCTGAAGCAGGCCATCGAACGACTAGGTTCCGCCGCCCAGGCCGCCCGGGAAGTCGCCGAAGGCCACGCGGATGCCGCCAGCCAGCGGGTCGACCAGTTGAGCGAGGCTGCCTTTGCCGCGCACCAGAAGGCCGATGCCGTCTTTGAAGCGCGCCTGACCGAGGCCCGCGACCTCATCGAGCAGTCGGCCCAGATGGTCGAACAGGCCGGCGCCGTCACGGCCCAGAAGCTGGAGCACGGGGTCTCCGTCGCCCGTGAGGCGCTTGGCGAACTCGAGCACATGCTGGGTGAAGTCGACGCCCGCGCGTCCCGTCTGCCCGACGCCGCCCGCGCCCGCGTGGAGGAAGTCCGCGTCTCGGTCGAACAGAGCATGGACGACCTGCTGGCCGCCGCCCGCCGCGCCGCCGATGAAACCCAGACCATCGACGCGGCCTTCCAGGAACGCGTCCGTCGCAACTACGACATGCTCAGCGAGGCCGTGAAGGTCATGGGCGTCGTCGCCGGCGCCGCAGGGACCGCCGCGCCGGCCATCGGTGCAAACCGCACCCAGCGCGCCGAACCGGCTCGCAGGCCCCCTGAAGCCGCTGCCGGTCCCGCCGAAGCCGCCGGCCTGCGTCCACGTCTCAAGCTGACGCCGACAGCCACGGATCAGGAATTCCGCAGTGTGTTCGAAACCGCCGGCGGCCACGCGCCGTCGCCCCAGCCCGCGCCCGAGCCCGGCGAGAGCGGCTGGAGCTGGAAGGACCTGCTGACCTCGATCGACGACGACGAGAGCGATCCAGAGAGCCTCGCCGAACGCATGGCCGCCGAGATCGCGGGCATGGGGATCGACCCCGCCGCCCTTCTTCCGCGCAACCGCATCGACGAGATAGCCGCCGCCGTTCAGACCCGCGACATCGAAGGCGCCCGCGAAGTCGTTCGCCGGCTCGCGCCGGCCGCCATCCGCCGCCTTGTCCGCCGCCTGTTCTCCGACGCCGCCATGCGCGGGCAGACCGAGCGCTTCCTGCAACGCTTCGGCGGAATGATCGAGGAGGCCGGCGAGCGCGATCGCAGCGGCCTGCTGGCCGGGACCCTGTTGGCCTCCGAGGGCGGCCGGGCCTATCTGCTCCTCGACGCCGCGGCGGGCGATCTCGGCTGACCCGGACTGACGTTCAACGCCCGGCGCCGTCGATTGTGATCAAGGGCCCGCTTTGACATAAGGATGGGCATGTCGCGTCCTCCCAGCTTGCAGATTCCCCGGTCGGCCTCCGGTCCGACGAGCCGGCACGTGCGGCAGAACGTCAAGCTGATGGACGACCTCCTGCTGGAGGCGATCCGCTATCTCGATGGCGAGGATGCCGCCGCGCTGGTCGGCAGCGCCCGTCGGGCGGCCGCCGAGGGCGGTGATGCTCCGCACCTGGGCTTCCTGTTCAACGCCGTGACACCCGATGAAGGCATGCTGCTGGCGCGGGCCTTCGCCTGCCACTCGATGCTGGCCAACATTGGCGAGGATATCGCCGGACGCCGTCGTCAGGCCGAGGACGAGGGGCATGGCAACGCCGCCCGGACGGTCTCGGCCGCGCTGGAGTCGCTGGGCCTCGGCGCCGAGGCTCTCGCGGACCTGAACGTCGTCCCTGTCCTGACAGCCCATCCGACCGAGGTGCGTCGCAGGGCGCTGGTCGATCGCGAGGCGGAGATCTCGCGACTGATGGCGCTGCGCCGCCACCACCTGCCGGTCGACCTGGACAAGCGTATTCGCGAGAGCCTGTTCCGCGAGGTGGCGCTGCTCTGGCGCACGCGTCTGCACCGGCCCGAGAAGATCACCGTACGGGACGAGATCCGCAACGCGCTGTCGATCGTGCGCACGTCCATGCTTCCGGCCCTGATCGACCTCTATGAAAACTGGAGCGACGTGATCGGGGAGGGCGGGGACGTGCCGCCCATGCTCAAGCTGGGCAGCTGGCTGGGCGGGGACCGTGACGGCCATCCCGGCGTGACGGGCGAGACCCTGCGCCTGGCCCTGGGCTCGCAGGCCCGCGTGATCCTCGATGTCTATGCCGCCGAGGTGCGGCGGCTCTGGTCCGATCTGGCCATCTCCGACGCCTACGAAGGCGCGTCCGAAGCGCTGCTGAACCTGGCCCGGACCTCGGATGACGCCTCGATCCACCGTGCCGACGAGCCCTACCGACTGGCGTTGGAGGTGGTGTTCGACCGCCTGTGCGCGACATCGCTGAAGCTGACCGGGGCCATGGTGGCGTTCGCCACGAACACGCCGCCGGACTCCGCCCCCGCCTATGACGGCCCGAAACAGTTCGTGGCGGATCTGGAGACGGTGCGTGAGTCGCTCGCGTCACACGGCGGTGAACGGCTGATCGGGCCACGTCTGACGACGCTGCTGCAGGTGGCGCGGGTCTGCGGCTTCCATCTTCTGGCCATCGACATGCGCCAGAACGCCGACGTCCACGAACGGCTTGTTGCTGAACTGATCACCCGCTCGGGACAGGATATCGACTACCTGGCGCTCGACGAAGACGCCCGGGTCGCGCTGCTCCTTGGGGAGATGGCCCACCAGCGCCCGCTGCGTTCGCCCTTCGCCGACTACAGCGAGGAGACCACGCGCGAGCTGGCGACCCTTGAGGCGGCGGCCGAGGCGGTGACCCTGTACGGCCCCGACGCCATCGGCGGTTATGTGGTCTCAAAGACCGCCAGCCTGTCCGACATCCTCGAGCCGCTGGTGCTATTGGCCCAGGTCGGTCTCGTGCGCGGCGGGTCAAACCCCCAGGCCCACGTGCGGGTCTCGCCGCTGTTCGAGACCATCGAGGACCTCGACAACGGCCCGGCCATTCTGCGGCAGTGGCTTGAGTTGCCGCTGACCCGCGCCCTGCTCGGGTCGAAGCCGGTGCAGGAAGTGATGGTCGGCTATTCCGACTCCAACAAGGACGGCGGCTATGTCGCCTCCCGGCGCGGCGTGGCGCGTGCGGCCTCGGCGCTGGCGGCGGTCTGCGACGAGCTGGGCGTCGGCCTGCGCATTTTCCACGGCCGGGGCGGTTCGGTCGGCCGGGGCGGAGGGCCGGCCGCCGAGGCCGTGCTGGCCCAGCCGCCCGGCACCGTGCAGGGCCGCCTGCGGATGACCGAGCAGGGTGAAATGATCGCCCGCCGGTATGGCGACCAGCCGACCGCGCGCCGCAATCTCGAAAGCCTTGTCGCCTCGGTGCTGATCGCCAGCAACGACCGGCGCTCTACCGGCCCCTCGTCATCCGCCGCGACGGCGATGGACGCCCTCGCCGCCGGCTCGTTCGCGGCCTATCGCGCCATGGTCTACGAGACGCCGGGCTTCACCGACTTCTTCTGGGCGGCGACGCCGATCAGCGAGATCGTCCAGCTCAACATCGGCAGCCGGCCGGCCTCGCGCACAGCCAGTCGCGCCATCGAGGACCTGCGGGCCATCCCCTGGGTGTTCAGCTGGTCGCAGGCGCGGTTCATGCTGCCCGGCTGGTTCGGCTTCGCCGGCGGCGTCGCGCGCGCCGGTCTGACCATCCCGCAGCTGACGGACCTGGCCGGCGAGTTCGATTTCTTCGCGGCCCTGCTGTCGAACATGGAGCTGGCCCTTGCCCAGAGCGACATGGCCATCGCCGCGCGCTACGCGGGCCTCGCCCGGGACGTGCCGAACGCCGGCGCGATCATGGATGCGATTCGGGCCGAGCATGAGCTGGCCGTGGACGTCGCCCTGGCCATCCGCGGCGGGACCCAGCTGCTCGATGACCGGCCTGACCTCCAGGAGTCGGTCGAGCTGGCCGCCCAGGCCGTCGACCCGCTGAACTACCTTCAGCTGGAACTGCTGTCCCGCCGCCGCGCCGGCGACCAGGACGAGCAGCTGCGGCTGGCCATCCAGCTGACCGTGGCCGGTGTGGCGGCGGGGCTGCGGAACACAGGCTGACGCTGCGGGAGGCTTCCCCTCCCGCTTCCGCTCCCTTACTGCACTGTCGAAACACCAAGCTCCACAAGGGACGCGCCACCATGGCCCTCGACGCCGAAACCCGGGACCAGTTCATCGACACCCTGCGCCGGTTCGTCACCGAACGGCTGCGGCCGCTCGAGGCCCAAGTGGCCAACGACGACAAGGTGCCCGACAGCATCATCAGGGAGCTGGCCGATCTGGGCCTGTTCGGGATCTCGATCCCCGAGGAATACGGCGGCCTCGACCTGTCGATGGAAGACGAGTGCCTGGTCGTGTTCGAACTGGGCCGCACCAGTCCGGCGTTCCGCTCGGAGATCGGCACCAACGTCGGCATCGGCAGCCAGGGGCTGGTGATGTTCGGCACCGACGAGCAGAAGGCCAAATGGCTGCCGGGCATCGCGTCCGGCGAGACGGTCACCTCCTTCGCCCTGACCGAACCGGAAGCCGGCTCCGACAGCGCCGCGGTGCAGACCCGCGCGACGCTCGACGGCGCCGACTACGTGCTGAACGGCTCCAAACGCTACATCACCAACGCCGGCAAGGCCGGGCTGTTCACCGTGATGGCCCGCACCAATCCGGACGTGAAGGGCGGCGGCGGGGTGTCGGCCTTCCTCGTGCCGAGCGATCTGCCCGGCATCACGGTCGGCAAACCCGAGAAGAAGATGGGCCAGCACGGCGCCCAGATCCACGACATCACCTTCGACAACGTCCGCGTTCCGGCCTGGAACCGTCTGGGCGGCGAGGGTGAAGGCTTCAAGGTGGCCATGCAGGTGCTCGACAAGGGGCGTCTACACATCGCCGCCCTGTGCGTGGGCGTGGCGGAGCGCCTCATCGCCGACAGCGTCGCCTACGCCGGCGAGCGCAAGCAGTTCGGCCAGGCGCTGGCGCAGTTCCAGCTGATCCAGGGCATGATCGCCGACATGAAGACCGAGGCCATGGCCGCCCGCGCCCTGGTCATGGAAGGCGCCCGCAAGCGCGACCGCGGCGAAAACATCGTGCTGGAAGCCGCCGCCGCCAAATACTTCGCCTCGGAGATGGTCGGCCGGGTCGCCGACAAGGCCGTGCAGATCTTCGGCGGCGCCGGCTATGTCGCCGATTACGGCATCGAACGCCTGTACCGCGACGTCCGGATCTTCCGCATCTACGAAGGCACCAGTCAGGTCCAGCAGATCGTCATCGCGCGGGAGACGATGAAGCGCGGCGGGTAGTCACCTTAATCGACTAGCGCAAAAACCCCGCCTCGGCGAAGTCGAGCATCCGCTCCAGCAGGGCGTCGACCTCGCCCTCGCGGGTCAGGCCGCCGGACAGGACGTGCAGCCGGTCCAGCTCCATGAAGCGGTTCTGGTGGATCATCCCCAGCACGAAGTGCAGCCGCCAGTAGACCTCTTCCGGCGGCAGGGCGGGCAAGGCGGCCAGCAGGGCGTCGGCGAAGCGCTTGAGGTGCGAGACGTCCGTGCCGAGCACCTCGCGGATCTCGGCCGTGCCCTCGCTGCGCGCGCGGATCAGGAACTGCAGCGAGATACGCCGGTCGTTCGACGGGTCCAGCCATTTGAGCGGCGGCGCGAACAGGGCGGTGAGGATCTCGCGCACCGGCGGCTTGCCGCCGTTGCGGTCGGCGGCCTCATGCAGCATCCGCGCGCGGTCGCGGTTCAGCTCCTGGGTCCGACGCCGAAAGATCTCGAACAGCAGGGCGTCCTTGGAGCCGAAATGGTAGTTCACCGAGGCCAGATTGACGCCCGCCTCGGCGGTGATGTCGCGCACCGAGACGTTCTGGAAACCGTGCAGCGCGAACAGCCGCTCGGCGGCGTTGAACACCAGCTGCTTGGTGGCGGCCTCGGCCTCGGGAGTGCGTGACTCCGCGCCGGGATCGTCGGTGTGACTCAAGACGCAGCCCTTCCATTCCGTGGGGGGAGCTTTACGGGCGATCTGTCGCCGCGCAAGGGGCGATGAACAGCTGTTTGGACGGGCCTCAGTCCGGGTGCCAGTCGGCGATGGACGGGCGGACCCACGGCGGGAACAGGTCGACCATCGTCTCGTACTTGTCCCGCGCAGCCTTGTGCCGCGCCTTCAGGTCCGCGACGACCTCGGGGTGCAGCGAGGCGACACTGTAGTTCTCGCCCGTATCCCGGCGGATATCGAACAGCAGCGGGTAGTTGAACCGGCCAACGTTCAGATGCCAGCCGCGCGTGTGGACCCGGGTGACGTACTTCCAGTCGGGCGTCCGGATGGCGGCGACCTTGGTGTTGTCGAACAGGATGATCTGGTCGTGCGGCGAAGGCGCGCCCCTGTAGATCACGTCGCCGATGTCCGCACCGTCCAGCTCCAGGTCGTCGGGCAGGGTCTGCCCCGCCAGCCGGGCGAGCGTCGGGAGCAGGTCGAGGTTGCTGGCGATGGCGTCGGTGACGACCCCGGCGGGCACGGTTCCCGGCTGCCGCAGGATGAACGGCACACGATAGCCGCCGTCGAAGCCCGCGCCGCCCTTGCGGTCGCGGAACGGCCCTGACGAGCCCTCGAACCACGGACCGTTGTCCGAGGTGAAGATCACGAGGGTGTTCTCTTCAAGCCCGAGCGCCTTCAGCCGGTCCAGCAGGGCGCCGACGTTGCGGTCGATCTCCTCGACCACGTCACCATAGGCGCCGGCCGGCGAATCCCAGGTCCTGTCGTCATTGCGGACCAGCGGCACGTGCGGCGCGGTGAGGGCCAGCAGGGTGAAGAACGGCCTGTCCCGATTGGCCTCGGCGAAGGCGAGCGTCTCGGCGAAGAACCGCTGTGTCAGCTTCGGGAAATCGACCGGGCTCTCGGTCAGCGGCGCGTCGCCGTCCTTCTCGAAATAGGCCAGCGGCTGCATGTCGTGGCTGTAGGGCAGACCCTTGAACACATCGAAACCGTGCACATTGGGCGGCCAGTACTGGCCGCGATGTCCCAGGTGCCACTTGCCGATCAGGGCGCTGGCGTAGCCGGCCGGCTTGAGCACCTTGGGGATCGTCAGTTCGGTCAGCGGCAGACCGCGATCCTCCGGCGACTGGATCACCTCGTGCGCCAGGTTCATGCGCACCGGATAGCGGCCGGTCATCAGGCCCGCGCGCGAGGGCGTGCAGAGATTGGCGCTGGCGTAGAAGTCGCTGAAGCGCGTGCCCTCCGCCGCCATACGGTCCAGGTGGGGCGTACGGATGATGGTTCCGCCGTCGCACCCCAGGTCGCCGTAGCCCAGGTCGTCGGCCATGATGATGATGACGTTGGGCGGTCGGCTCATGGCGGGTCTCTCAGGCGTTAGCCGTCACGATCCAGACGGAGGCGGGCAGGAACACGCCGCTGGGGCCGGCGTGCGGCTCGAGCGTGGCGCGCAGGCTGTCGATGATCAGGTCGCGTTGCCCCGGATGCTCGCGCAGCATCATGCCCAGCGGGCCGACACGCAGGGACAGGGCGACCGTCTCCTCCAGCGTGTTGCCGCCGATCAGGGCGTCGTGGGCGTCGATTTCGACATCCCGGAAGCCGCCGTCGGTCAGGATGCCGCGCACCCGGTCCGGATCGGCGAAGGCGAACGGGCCCGGCGCGAGCGGGTCGGCCGGTGCGGCGGGCGCGGGCACATGCTGCAACGCCGCCCGCAACGGCAGCTGCATCCATTCGTTTTCCGACAGCGGCCGCCAGCAGACGAAGGCCAGTCGGCCGCCGGGCCGCAGGGCCTGGTGGAGGTTCGCGAACGCCGCCGGCGGGTCGCCGAAGAACATTACGCCGAATCGCGAGAACACGCCGTCGGCGCCGCCTCGGGCGAAGGCACGGGTCTGGGCGTCGGCCTCGAGGAACCGCACGTTGGTCAGGCCCGCTTCGGCGGCCCGTCGCCGGGCTACGGCGAGCATCGGGGCGGAGATGTCCACGCCGAGCACCGACCCGTCGGGGCCGACCTCGCCGGCGAGTTCCAGGCTGGTCTGGCCGCAGCCGCATCCGACGTCGATCAGCCGTTCATCGCCGGCCGGGTCGAGCGCAGCGATGGCGGTCTGGCCAAGCGGCTTCAGCTGGCGATCGAGCCGGTCCTGCTGGTCGACCCAGGTCTCTCCCGCCGCCGCGTTCCAGTAGGCGATCTGGTCGGCGTTGACCGACGGCTCGGCGTCAGCGGCCACGAACCAGCTCGCGCATGGCCTTGTCCAGGCCGTCGATGGTCAGCGGGTACATGCGGTCGTTGACCAGCTGTTTCATGACCCCGATCGACTGGGTGTAGTCCCAGTGGCGCTCGGCGGTCGGGTTCAGCCAGACGACGTTGTTGTAGATCTGGGTCACGCGATCGACCCAGATGGCGCCGGGCTCCTCGTTCCAGTGTTCCACGCTGCCGCCGGGATAGGTGATCTCGTAGGGGCTCATGGTCGCGTCGCCGACGAAGATGACCTTGTAGTCGCTGGGGAACTTGTGGAGCACGTCCCAGGTGTTCTGCTTCTCGGTCTGGCGACGACGGTTGTCCTTCCACACGCTCTCGTAAAGGCAGTTGTGGAAGTAGAAGAACTCGAGGTTCTTGAACTCGGTCCGGGCCGCGCTGAACAGCTCCTCGCAGAGCTTGATGTGGCTGTCCATCGAACCGCCGATGTCGAAGAAGATCAGCACCTTGATCTTGTTCCGGCGCTCGGGGCGCATGGTGATGTCGAGATAGCCCTTGCGGGAGGTGTTCTTGATCGTGCCGTCGAGATCGAGCTCGTCCGGCGCGCCCTCTCGGGCGAACTTGCGCAGCCGGCGCAGGGCGACCTTGATGTTGCGGGTGCCCAGTTCGACGCTGTCGTCGAGGTTCTTGTATTCGCGCTTGTCCCAGACCTTCACGGCCTTGCCGTGACGGCCCTTGTCCTGGCCGATGCGCACGCCTTCGGGATTGTAGCCGTTGGCGCCGTAGGGGCTCGTGCCGCCGGTGCCGATCATCTTGTTGCCGCCCTCGTGGCGCTTCTTCTGCTCCTTGAGGCGCTCCTGGAGCATCTCCATCAGCTTGTCGAAGCCGCCCATGGCCTCGATCTCGGCCTTTTCCTCGTCGGTGAGGAACTTCTCGGTCAGAAGCTTGAGCCACTCGGCGGGGATTTCGGGATTGCCCTCGTCGCCGACCATCTCCAGGCCCTTGAACACATGGCCGAACACCTGGTCGAACTTGTCGAGGTTCTTCTCGTCCTTCACCAGGGCCGAGCGCGACAGGAAGTAGAAGTCCTCGACCCGGTGGTCGACGACGTCCTTGTCCATCGCCTCCATGAGCATCAGGTATTCCTTCAGCGTCACGGGGACCTTGGCGTCCCGTAGCTCGGTGAAGAAGCGCATGAACATGGCGGACTCTCGGGTGTCGAACGGTTGTTTGACAGAGGATGGGGGGCAACCGCCGGCTTGTCCAGTTTCGAGCGCTGACCCTGCCTCCTTCGAGACGCGATCCTGAAGGATCGCTCCTCAGGATGACGACCACCTTTGCCCGTCATGGTGAGGAGCGAGGCCTCAGCCGACCCCGGACCTGATCCGGGGCTCGAACCACGCAGTTATCCCCGTCGCAGGATGAACTCCCGGTCCCGCGTCTGGCCGACGATGAACTCGTACTCGCCGACCTTCTCGAACCCCATCCGGCTGTAGAGCCTCTGGGCGCCGAGGTTCTCGGACCAGACGCCGATCCACAGGCGGCGGGGGCCACTCTGCTCGAGCCAGGCGAAGGTCTCGGCCAGCAGACGCGAGCCGGTCCCGCCGCTCTGGAAGGCCTTGATCATATAGAGGCGTTTGAGTTCGCCGCAGTCGGGGGTGACCTCGTCATGGGGCAGGTCGCAGGGACCCGCCAGCGCATGGCCGACGACCGCGCCGTCAGCTTCGACCAGCCATGCGGCCTTGGTCGGGTCGGCAAGATCGCGGCGGGTCTTCTCCAGGCCGTAGGCGCCGTCCAGGAAGGACCGGAGATCCTCCGGCGGATACAGGTGGCCGAAGGTCTCGGTGAAGGTCTCGGCGCCGATGCGGCTCAGGGCCTCGGCGTCATCGGGACCGGCGCGACGGATCGTGGGGGCGGACATGGGCCCTGAATAGCGTCCGCTTGCCCGCGCGCAAGCCGCAGGTCACCGGATCGGCCCGCGCCAGCTGACTGCGGCGTCGGGGCCGGCGAAACCGGCCAGTCCGCCATCATGCAGATACGCAAGCGCCTTCGGGTCGTCCTTGAGCCAGGCGTCCCACCAGGCCAGGGACGCCGCCAGGATGATCTGCCGATGGCGCGCGTCGTTGGGACGGGGCGCGCCGCCGACTTCCTGCCGGCCGGAAAAGACCATGTGATCGCCGCCGGTCAGCAGCACCAGCATCGAGGGGCCTGCGACGTGGGCGAACGGCTGCTGGCGTCCGGCTACCACCTCGGCGTCGCTCTCGTCCGGACGGATGGTGAAGCTGTCTTCGGTGCCGGTCAGCGAAAGAAACGGCCGCGTCAGTCCTCCGAACGCCTTGTCGTTGTTCCCGTCCCGCGACGGCGAGGGGCTCATGGCCAGAAACGCCTTGAATCGCGGCTCCGGCAATGACCGGCCATTGGGATAGACCTGCCCGGCCATGGCCTGGGTCGTCACAGCGCCGAAGGAATGGCCGGACATGCCGACCCGGCGCATGTCCAGCAGGCCGTGGAGCGGGCCGGGCGCGGCGGTCATCGCCGTCAACTGGTCGAGGGCGAACGGGATGTCGAGGAAGCGGTTGATCGTCACCATCGGGTCGGCGGTCACCCGGGCCAGGGCAGCGCGGTCGACGTTGGCCAGGTCCGGGCGGATGCTCCGCCAGATCGACACGTCCGAGCCGGGATGCTGGACCATGACCACGACGTAGCCGTGGCTCGCCAGGTGCTCCGCGTAGTAGACGGCGCCCCGTCGCGAGCCGCCCAGGCCATGCGAGAAGATCACGACCGGCGCCGCGCCGGTTATCCCCTCCGGGTAACGGATCAGCCAGGGCACCACCCGGTCGCGTCGCGCGTCGCGCCACTCGCCCTCCAGCACCGCGACCTTGTAGGGGCCGGCTTCGCTGTAGGCGGGGGAAGAGGCCGCCGATGTCGCGGGCGGCGCGGCGATGGCCGGCGCCGAGAGCGTCAGGCCCGTGATCAGGGCCGCAAACAGTGACATCAGGCGCATCGGCGATCTCCGGGACTTTTCAGACTGTTCCAGTCTCACACGCGTCGACAGCGCCCATCCGTCGGTCTTCGCGCGCCGGCGCGGACGCTGTAGCCTGCGGCCATGACCTTGGCTCTATACACCCACCCCGCCATGCTCGGCCACGATCAGGGCGCCGGCCATGCTGAACGGCCCGAGCGCCTCGGCGCCGTGCTGGACGTTCTGGCCGACGATGCGACGCTCCGCCTTGACCGACGCGAAGCCCCGAGGGCGGAGGAGGCGGACCTCGCCCGCGTGCACGACCGGAGCTATCTCGACAGCATCCGCGCCGCCGGCGAGGCAGGGCGGATGGTGCGGCTTGACCCCGATACCGCGATGAACATCGGCAGCCTTGAAGCCGCCCAACGCGCCGCCGGCGCCCCGATCGCCGCTGTCCGGGCCCTCGCGGCGGGTGAGATTGAGCGGGCCTTCTGCGCCGTCCGGCCGCCAGGCCACCACGCTGAGCCCGACAGGGCGATGGGCTTTTGCGTCTATTCCAACCTCGCGATAGCGGCGCGCGTGGCGCAGGCAGCGGGGCTGGCGCGGGTGGCGGTGGTCGACTTCGACGTGCACCACGGCAACGGCACACAGGCGGCGTTCGAGCATGACCCGACGCTGTTCCTGGCCTCGATCCACCAGCGGCCGCTCTATCCCGGCTCGGGCGATCCCTCGGAGACCGGCGTCGGCAACATCATCAACGGCGTCGTCGGTCCCCATGCCCCGCGCGAACGGTGGCGCAAGGTGTTCGAGGGGCTGATGAGCCATGTCGACGCCTTTGAGCCGGACCTGATCCTGATCTCGGCAGGCTTTGACGCTCATGCCCGCGATCCGCTGGCCAGCCAGTCACTGGAGGCGGAGGACTTCGCCTGGGCGACCCGGGCGATCCTGGCAGTGGCGCGGGGCCGCGCGAAAGGTCGGGTTGTGTCCTCCCTCGAGGGTGGCTACGACTTGGAGGCGCTCGGGCGATCCGCTCTCGCGCATGTGCACGCGTTGCAGGCGGGATGACGGGGCGCCGGGGGAACGGTCCACGTCATGCGCGGCGTTTCTTCACCAGCCCCGGGGGATCATGGCCGAGGTTTTCTCCGCCGACGGAGCGACGACGCCGGAAGCCGCACGCACGGGTGCGGTGATTCTCGCGCGCCATGGCGAGCCGGACCTGTCCCGCAAGATCCTCCTCAACGCCGAGGGCTACCGCCGCTGGTGGAATGTCTACGAGACGAAAGGGCTGCGCGCGGGCCAGTCGGCGCCGGAGGACCTCAAGGCCGTGGCTGCCCGGGCCGGAGCCGTCATCGCTTCTGTCCGTCCCCGTTCCCTTGAAACCGCCCACGCCGTCTGCTGCGGCAAGGCCTTCGCGAGGGATCCGCTGTTCGTCGAGGCGCCGCTGCCGCCGCCACCATTTCCGGCCTGGCTGCATATGTCGCCCCGTGTCTGGGGGTTCATCTCGCGCTTCTGGTGGTGGTTCTTCGATCACAACAACGGCGAGGAAAGCCGCGCCGAGGCGGAGGCACGGGCAGATCAGGCCGCCGGCCTGCTGGCGGACCTGGCGCGGGACGGTCAGGACGTGCTCGTCGTCGCGCACGGCTTCTTCAACACCATGATCGGCGAGGCCCTGAAGCGTCAGGGCTGGCGCTGCACGCAGGATCAGGGATTCCGCTACTGGCGGGCCCGCACGTTCGAACGGATTTAGCGCCGGACGGGAATCGGCCGATTGCCCGGCTGGCCGAGCGTCTCTAGGCTGGCCGGACTCTCCTGGAACACGACATGACGAACGCCCCTGCCACCGATCCGGCCATAGCCGCCATGAGCTTCGAGGAAGCCCTCGCCGAGCTGGAGAAGATCGTCCAGCGGCTGGAATCCGGTTCAGCGCCGCTGGAAGAGTCGATCTCGATCTACGAGCGCGGCGCGGCGCTGAAGGGCCATTGCGAGGCGCGGCTGGAACAGGCGCGCCTGCGGGTGGAGAAGGTCGTCCTGAGCCAGGGCGGTGCGAGCGGCGTCGAGCCGGCCGACTTCTCGTGAGCCTGGCGCGCCGCATCGCCGAGACCGCCGATGTCGTGACGGTCGCGCTGGATGCGCTGTTGCCCCGTTCCGATGGTCCCGAGACGCGACTGATGGAGGCCATGCGCTACGCTGCGCTGGGGCCGGGCAAGCGATTGCGGCCGTTCTTCGCACTCGAGACCGGCAAGATGTTCGACCTGCCCGAGCGGCCGGTGCTGCGCGCGGCCTGCGCCCTCGAATGCATTCACGCCTACAGTCTGGTGCATGACGACCTGCCGGCCATGGATGACGATGACGTCCGCCGGGGCCGGCCGACGGTTCACAAGCAGTATGATGAGGCGACGGCCATTCTCGCCGGAGACGCCCTGCAGACGGCGGCCTTCGAGATCATGGCCCATCCCGACACCCATCCCGACGGCAACATCCGCGCCGAGCTGGTGCGCAGGCTGGCGATCGCTTCGGGCGCCCAGGGCATGGCCGGCGGCCAGATGATCGACCTGCTGGGGGTTCGCGAGGATCTGGGCGGCGTCGCCCGTATGCAGCGGCTCAAGACCGGCGCCCTGATCGCCTTCGCTTTCGAGATTCCGCTGATCATCGCCCACGCCCAGGACGCCGAGCGGCACGCCTTGATGGCTTTTGCACAGGACCTCGGCCTGGCCTACCAGATCGTCGACGATCTGCTCGACGCCGAAGGTGATCCGGACAAGTTGGGCAAGGCGGCCGGCGGCAAGGATGCGGCGCTGGGCAAAACCAACTATGTAACGCTCCTCGGGATCGACGCGGCGAAGGAACGGGTGGCTCATCTGGCCGACCAGACCCGCGCCCACCTCGACATGTTCGGCGAGCGCGCTGCAACCTTGCGGGCGTCCGTCGATTTCGTGCTGGACCGCAACTCCTAACCGCGCTTTCGTCGCGGACCTTCGTAATCGACGGATTTTTCATGCCCCCCGTAACCCCGTTGCTCGACAAGATTTCGTCGCCCGCCGACACACGCGGCCTTTCCATTCCGGAATTGAAGCAGCTGGCGGAAGAAGTGCGCGCCGAGATGATCGACGCCGTCTCGGTGACGGGCGGCCACCTTGGGGCCGGACTTGGCGTGGTCGAGCTGACCGTCGCGCTGCACCATGTGTTCGAGACCCCGACCGACATCGTCATCTGGGACGTCGGCCACCAGGCGTATCCGCACAAGATCCTCACCGGTCGCCGGGACCGCATTCGCACGCTGCGCACGGGCGGCGGCCTGTCGGGCTTCACCAAGCGGGCCGAGAGCGAATACGACCCGTTCGGCGCGGCGCACGCCGCCACCTCGATCTCCGCGGCGCTCGGCTTCTGCGCCAGCCGCGACGCCAAGGGTGAAAGCAACAAGGTCGTGGCGATCATCGGCGATGGCTCGATGAGCGCCGGCATGGCCTACGAGGCGATGAACAACGCCGCCGAAACCACAAAACAGCTCATCGTCATCCTCAACGACAACGACATGTCGATCGCGCCGCCCGTCGGCGGCATGAGCGCCTATCTTGCCCGCATGGTCTCGAGCGGCGGCTACCAGTCCCTGCGCAAGATCGGCCGCCATATGGCCGGAGCCCTGCCCAAGCCGCTTCAGCAGGCGGCCCGCAAGGCCGAGGAGTTCGCGCGCGGCATGGTCACCGGCGGCACCTTTTTCGAGGAGCTCGGCTTCCACTATGTCGGCCCGATCGACGGCCACGACCTGGACGCCTTGACCCCGGTGTTGAAGAACGCCCGCGAGTTCGAGGGCAAGCCGGTGCTGGTTCATGTCGTGACCCAGAAGGGCAAGGGCTACGCCCCCGCCGAGAACGCGGCGGACAAGTACCACGGCGTGGTCAAGTTCAATGTCGTCACAGGCGAGCAGGCCAAGGCCGCCGCCGGACCGCCCAGCTACACCAAGGTGTTCGCCCAGGCGCTGGTCAAGGAAGCGGAGCGGGACGACCGGATTGTCGCCGTCACGGCCGCCATGCCCTCGGGGACCGGGCTTGATCTGTTCGGCAAGGCTTTCCCTGACCGCACCTTCGACGTCGGCATCGCCGAACAGCATGCGGTGACCTTCGCCGCCGGCATGGCCGCCGACGGCATGAAGCCGTTCTGCGCCATCTATTCGACCTTCCTGCAGCGCGGGTACGATCAGGTCGTGCACGACGTCGCGATCCAGCGTCTGCCCGTGCGCTTCGCGATGGACCGCGCCGGTCTGGTCGGCGCCGACGGCCCGACCCACGCCGGCAGCTTCGACGTCGGCTTCATGGGCGCGCTGCCCGGAATGGTGCTGATGGCCGCCGCCGACGAGGTCGAGCTGGCCCGCATGGTCGCCACCGCCGCCGCCATCGACGACCGGCCCAGCGCCTTCCGTTATCCGCGCGGCGAAGGCCTCGGCCTCGACATGCCGGCTATCAACGAGCCGCTGGAAATCGGCAAGGGCCGCATCGTTCGTGAGGGATCGGCGGTGGCCATCCTGTCGTTCGGTACGCGCCTGGGCGAGAGCCTCAAGGCCGCCGACCTGTTGGCCGCGCGCGGCCTGACCGCCACGGTCGCCGACGCCCGCTTCGCCAAGCCGTTGGATATCGAACTGATCCTGCGTCTCGCGCGCGAGCACGAGGCCCTGATCACGGTCGAGGAAGGCGCCATGGGCGGCTTCGGCGCCTTCGTGCTGCAGGCCCTGGCTGAACACGGCGCTCTGGATCGCGGCCTGAAGGTGCGCACGCTGGTTCTGCCGGACGTGTTCCAGGACCAGGACAAACCCGATCTGATGTACGCCCAGGCCGGTCTCGACGCCGAAGGCATCGCCGCCGGCGCTTTGGCGGCTCTTGGCGTCACCAACGCCAGCACGGCGGGGCGCCGGGCCTAGGTCAGGCGCGACAGGCCGTGAAGAAGCGGGTCACGCTGGCCCGGTCGAGGGGGGAGGCGTCGAGGTTCACCTCGCGGCCGCGATCGATCAGCGACAGGTCACCGGTGCGGGAAAACCCGATCAGCGCAGGCATGTCGGTATGGGCGGCGGCCTGGATCATCTGGCCGGTGGCGGGGGAGGCAACCAGGGCGGCGGTCAGGGTCTGGCGCGCATCGCCGGATGTTAGAACCAGACCGTCCCGCGGCGAACCGCCCATCAGGGACACATCGACCTGCTTCGACCCGGGCGTGCAGGTCATCATCAGCACGACATTGTCGGATGCCGGCGCGCCGTAGGCGAGCTTGGGCCCCTCTCCGGCGTTGTTCTGGTAGCTCCAGGCGAAGCCGGGGGCAGCCGGACTGGACGCACAACTTCCGAGTGCTGCGCAGGCCATGGCGGTGATGATCGCAAGCATTCTGGACATGTGAACGCTCCTTCCCGAAGGCTGAACGCGCCGCCCCCCGCGAAGTTCACATGTATCAAGACCGGCGGTATCGGTCAGAACGGCGTGAAACGCTCCACCACGGCCTGCCCGGCGGGAGTCCGCTGCTGGCGGCTGATGTCGCCCCGGCCGCCGTAGGCGATGCGGGCTTCAGCGATCTGGGTGTGCTTGATCGTGTTGGCGGCGGAAATGTCTTCGGGACGCACGATGCCCGACACCGTCAGGCGGCGCACTTCGCCGTTGGTCATGACCTCCTGGGTTCCCTGGATGACCAGGTTGCCGTTCGGCAGCACGCTGGAGACAACGGCGGCGACAGTCAGGCTGATCTTTTCCGAGCGGGTCACCGCGCCGGCGCCGGCCTTGTTGCTGGTCGAGCCGGTCTCGATCATCGCCGAAGGGTCAAAGCCGCCCGGCAGGATCTTGCCGAGCGAGCTCTCCAGTCCAAACAGGTGCGGCACGCCCATCGTCTGGCCGGCCGTGCGTGAGGTGGTCGTGTTGTTCTGGGTTCGGGCGGAATCGTCGATGTCGATCTGGACCGTCAGGATATCGCCCACCCGGGAGGCGCGCTGGTCGACGAAGAAGGCGCGGGCGCCGGCGCGCCACAGCGAGTTGGCGCTGGCCGGCTGGGGCGTCTGCCCCGGGGCCGAGAGAACGGTCTGGTCGGCCGGCATCAGGGCCGAAGGGTAGCCGATCGGCGCCAGCTGGGGACCGGCGACCGCTTCCTTGACCGTTGTGCAGGCGGCCATGGGCGCCAGGACGACGGCGAGAAGAATGGCAATGCGCATGAGACGGATCCTCTAACGGGCGGCGTACTGGGGAGCGGCGGCGGCCTTCAGCCGTTGCGCGTCGGGTCCGGTGACGGCCTGGCCGGGCCCGGTCGCGACGGCCTCGATGATCTTCTTCGAGGCGGGATTCTGGACATTGAAGCTCTGGCCGACGGCGGCGGCGCCCAGGGCCTTCGCCTGAAGGGACAGGCTGATGCCGCCGGCCGACCAGGTCACCTGCACGGTATCGCCCGCCTTGATCACCTGCTGGGCGACAACGTCGCGCAGGCCGACCGTCGCGCCTTCACGCAAGGGGCGTTTAGCGGCCATGCCGATCACGGCGTCGGCGTCACGCGGGGCGTCGGCGGGCGCGCCGGCGACCTTGGCCCAGGTCATGTCTTCCGGCTGGACGATCTCGCCGGCGTTCAGGCTGCGGGCCCAGGTCAGGACCTCGACATTGCCGCGCTGGGCGGTCGCGGACGGGGCGTCGGACGCGCCGCCGCGCACGACGATGCGGCGCAGGCCCTGCGGGTTGCCCCAGTCGAGGCCCGACCGGCGGGCCAGATTCTGCACGGCCGCTGCGTCGAGCACCACGGAAGGGCCGGCGCGGGTCGCCACCAGCACGCCGGCGGCGCCGCCGGCGCCGTCGAACAGATCGCCGAGGGTGACGCGGCCGTCCCCGTCGGCGATGTCGGACTTGAGGCTCACCGTCCCGGCCAGCGCCGGAGACGCGATCAGCGCTCCGCAGAGCGCGGCGAGGAGGGCGCGGCGCATACTAGCCCTTCACCTGGTTGGCGGCCTGAAGCATCTGGTCGGCCGTGGTGATGACCTTCGAGTTCATCTCGTAGGCGCGCTGGGCGATGATCAGGGCGGTGATTTCGCTGACCGCGTCGACGTTCGAGGCTTCGGTGTAGCCCTGCAGCAGCTGGCCGAAGCCGACGGCGCCGGGCGTGCCCGTCGTCGCCGGGCCCGAGGCCCCGCTTTCCATGTAAAGGTTGTCACCCGTCGCCTCGAGGCCGGCCTCGTTGACGAAGGTGGCGAGTTCAATCTGGCCGGCGACCTCGGGCGCGGCCGTGCCGGCCTTGGTCACCTGGACCTGACCGGACTTGGAGATGGTCACATCGACAGCGTCCGACGGGAACGTGATCGAGGGCTGGATCTGGTAGCCGTCCTCGGTGACCAGCTGGCCCTGGTCGTTGAGCGACAGGTTGCCGGCGCGGGTGTAGGCGGTCTCGCCGGAGGGCATCAGCACCTGCAGGTAGCCGCGGCCCTGGATGGCCAGGTCGTACTTGTTTTCGGTGCTGGTCATCGCGCCCTGGCCGGTAATCCGGTAGGTGCTGCCGGTCTTCACGCCGCCGCCGATCTGGACGCCGGTCGGGACGACGGTGCCCTGGTCCGACGACTGCGCGCCGGCCCGTTCGAGGTTCTGGTAGAGCAGATCCTGGAACTCGGTCCGTTGGCGCTTGAAGCCGACGGTGTTCATGTTGGCGATGTTGTTCGAGATGACCTCGACGTTCAGCTGCTGGGCGGCCATGCCGGTCGCGGCGGTGCGAAGAGCCTGCATCAGACGTTACTCCCTCAGGCCACCCGCCCCAGCCGCTCGACGGAGCGACGGGACAGTTCGGCCGAATTTTCGATGGTTCGCGCCATGCTCTCGTAGGCGCGGCTGATTTCGATCAGGCGGGTGATCTGCAGGACCGAATTGACGTTGCTGCCCTCCAGCATGCCCTGGTGAACGCGCGCGGCGGACGCGGGCTGGGGCTGCAGGTTGGAGGTGTTGCGGAACTGGTTGTCGCCGGTCTTGGACAGGCTGGACAGATCCTCGAAGGTCACGACGGCGATCTTGCCGACCTTGTTGGCGCCCTGGCTGACTGTGCCGTCCGCGGCGATGGCCACCGGGCCCTGCGTCGGATCGATGACGATGTCGCCGCCCTCGCCCTGGACCGCATCGCCCGCCTGGGTGGTCAGCTTGCCGTCCGGGCTCAGTGTGAAGCGGCCGTCGCGGGTGAACTGCTCGCCCGTCGCCGTCTGGATCCTGAAGAAGCCCTGACCCTCGATGCCGAGATCGAACGCGCCGTCGGTCTGGCGCAGCGCGCCCTGGCTGAAGTCCCGCGTCACGCCGTCATCGATGGCGAACTTCAGGCTGGGCGGGCCGTCGACCATCTTCGCCCCGGTGGAGGGGTCGGTCTTGACCATCGTGCCCTCGACCTTGAACCCGGTCGTGTCGACGTTGGCGATGTTGTTGGCGACGATGTTCAGCTCACGCTGCAACGTCATCTGGCGCGACAGGGCGACGTACATCGCGTTGTCCATGACGGGCCTCCCGAAGCGATTTCGACGCGGATTGCGACATCTTCGGGCCTGCAACCTTCGGGCCAGTCTGAAAGCTCAATGATTTCAGCAATCAGAATGGTTAACGGGGCCGGGTGGGATGATCTTGCCGGGTGCATTCCGCCGCCCTTCAAAACCGATCCTTAACCAACGTGAACCAATGAAGGGAGGACAGGGACTCTAGGGAGCCGCGCGCGTGTCCAAGGACAAGGTCAAGGAAGCCGACACGGCCGCCGAAGGCGAGGGCGCGGCCGAAGGCGAAGACGGCGCGGCGGCGGGCAAGAAGAAGCTCCCGCTGAAGATGCTGATCATCGCCGGCGCGGCGGCCGTTCTGGTGCTGGGCGGCGGCGGCGGCGCGGCCTTCATGTTCATGAAGCCCAAGCCCGCGGCCGAGGCCGGAGCCCATGGCGGGCACGAAAAGCCCAAGAAGCCGAAGAAGAAGGAAGGCGGCCACGGCGGCGGCGGCGAAAAACCGGAAGCCGGCGCGGCCACCGTCAAGGAAGGTCCCGACGGCGTGGTGTTCTACACCCTGCCGGACATCGTCGTGAACATGCAGACGGCCGACGGCCGCCCGACCTTCCTGAAGCTGAAGCTGACCTTCGAGCTGCCCGACGAGGAGGCGGCCGACGTGCTCAACCCGAACATGCCGCGTCTGCAGGACATGCTGCAGACCTTTCTGCGCGAGCTGCGTCCCGAGGATCTGCAGGGTAGCCAGGGCAGCTACCAGCTGCGTCTGGAAATCCTTCGCCGGGTGAACCTCGTGGCCGCCCCGACCAAGGTCAACGCCGTTCTGATCGAGGAGATGCTGATCAGCTAGGCCCCGGCCTGGCTGAAGCGCGACCCATGGCAGACGAGTCCGAAGACCAGGCCGCGATGGCCCAATGGGCCCAGGAAAACGCACCGGCGGCTGACGCCGGCGCCGCGCCCGCGGACGACTGGGGCGGGCCGGCTCACGATGACACCCTGATCGGTTCAGAGCGGATCCTGAACCAGGACGAGATCGACAACCTGCTGGGCTTCGACCTCAGCGACGACGACGCCGCCGAACGCACCGGCATCCGGGCGATCATCAACTCGGCGCTGGTGTCCTACGAGCGTCTGCCGATGCTCGAAATCGTCTTCGACAGGCTGGTTCGCCTGATGACGACAAGCCTGCGCAACTTCACCAGTGACAACGTCGAGGTCAGCCTCGACAACATCAGCTCGATCCGCTTCGGCGACTATCTCAACTCGATCCCGCTGCCGGCCATCCTGTCGGTGTTCCGGGCCGAGGAGCTGGACAACTACGGCCTGCTGACGGTCGACTCCAACCTGATCTACTCGATCGTCGACGTGCTGCTGGGCGGTCGCCGCGGCACGGCCGCCATGCGCATCGAGGGTCGCCCCTACACGACCATCGAGCGGGTGCTGGTCCAGCGGATGGTCGAGGTCGTTCTGGCCGACGCCAAGGCCGCCTTCGAGCCCCTGACCCCGGTCAACTTCGTGCTCGACCGGCTGGAGACGAACCCGCGCTTCGCCGCCATCGCCCGGCCGGCCAACGCCGCCATCCTGGTCAAGCTGCGCATCGACATGGAAGACCGCGGCGGCCGCATCGAGCTGCTGCTGCCCTATGCCACGCTCGAACCCATCCGGAAGATGCTGCTGCAGCAGTTCATGGGCGAGAAGTTCGGACGCGACAACATCTGGGAAGGCCACCTCGCGACCGAGTTGTGGACCACGCAGATGGAGGTCCGCGCGGTGCTCGACGAGCAGCAGGTCGGTCTGTCGAAGGTTCTCGACCTCAAGGTCGGCGACACCTTCATGCTCAACGCCACCGCCGACAGCCTCATTGAACTGAGGGCCGGGGCCATTCCCCTGACGCGCGGCCGCATGGGCCGCCGCAACCACCATATCGCCGTGCGCTGCGAGGCGCCGCTGACACCGGCCGCCAAGCAGGCCGTGCAGAAGAGGCTCACATGAGCGTCGCCGCCATCGTCATGAACCTGGTCCTGTCCGGACTGCTGCTGGCCGCCCTGGCCTTCGGCTGGCGGCTGGAGCGGCGACTGAAGAGCCTCAAGGATAGCCACGACAGTTTCGCCCGCGCCGTGGCCGACCTCGACATCGCCGCCGCCCGCGCCGAGCAGGGCCTGGCCGATCTGCGCGCCGCCACCGATGAGGCGGCCGACACGCTGGCGGACCGGATCGAGGCCGCCAAGGCCCTGGCGATCCGCCTCGAGCGCGGTGTTTCCGCTTCCTCAACCTCGACCGTGCAGACTGACGACCGTCCGGCCGTTGTCGCCCCTGTTCGTGAGCGGGAGCCCTTTGTCCGGGCTGAGCCCGCTACCACGCCCAGGTCCCGCGCCCGGGTGGATGACGATCTGTTTGAGCCGGATGCCGACGCGCGACGCCTGCGCGCCATCCACGGAGGCCGCCGATGAAAAACATGCCCCGCATCCTGCCGCTGGCGGGCATCGCCGTGGTCGGCGTTCTGGCCGTCAATGCGATGGCCGGCGCCCGTTCGGCTTCTGACCTGTTTTCCGGCGCACGCGCCTTTGCCGAAGACCTGGCCGGCGGAAAGCCGGGCCAGGTGGCTCCCGCCGCGCCGCTTGATCCCTCCAAGGCGGGGCCGAAGCCCGCCGCTGTCTGCGCGCCGACGGCCGCGGAACTGGCCCGCGAGGCCAATCTGTCTCCGGCCGAACTGCAGACCCTGCAGAGCCTGAGCGCCCGTCGCGGCGAACTGGACCAGCGGGAAGGGGACATCGACCTGCAGCTGCAGCTGCTCGCAGCCGCCGAAGCCAAGCTCGACGCCCGGGTCAAGGCGCTCGATGGCCTGAAGGGTGATATCCAGGGCCTCCTGGGCCAGGCAGACGAGCAACAGCAGGCGGAAGTCATCCGCATGGTGGCGGTCTTCTCGGCGATGAAGCCCAAGGACGCCGCTGCGCGCATGGCGATCCTCGAGGACTCCGTCCGCCTGCCGATCGCCGCGAAGATGAAGGAGCGTACGCTCGCCGCTATCCTCGCCCAAATGGATCCAACGGTCGCCAAGAAGATGACCGAGAGCCTCGCGACCCGGTTCGCCGCCAATGCCAGCCTGGCCGCGGCGCGGACGGCCATCGCGCCTGTGCAGACGGCCGCCGCCGCGCCCGCGCCGTCGGCCCCGACCGCCGCCGCTCCGGCCGCGACGAAGCCCGCCGCCGCCGCCGCTCGTCCGGCTCGCCGCACGGCGGCTCCGAAGCCGACAAAGCCCGCCGTCAAGGCGGCCCCCGGTCCTGCCGCGGCCGCGCCCACGCCGGCCAAGGCGCCGCCCGCCACGAGTGGAGCCGCCACCCCACCCGCCAGCGCCGCGTCCAAGGGAGGCTAGGTGTCGCTTCGCACCCTCCTGCGTTCGGGTGTCGCCGCCGCCTGCATCGTCGGGGTGGCGGCTCCGGCCGTTGTGCCGACGGTTGCGCTGGCCGCGCGCCCGTTGCTGGAGGTGCGCACCGCCCAGGCGGCCCATCTCAGCAAGATCGAGTTTCAGTGGGCCGGCGGCGCGACCGTCTCGACCCGTCGCGCCGGCCAGACCCTGACGCTGCACTTCAGTCGCGACGCCAGCCCTGATCTATCGACCCTGCGGATCTTTCCGCCGAAGTGGCTGAAGGGCGCCGAGCAGCGCCACACGCCGTCGGGCCTCGAAATCGATCTGCTGCTGACGGATGACGCCGAGGCCAAGGTGGGCGCTGCGGACGGCGCCATCTTCGTCAACCTGTTCGAACGGCCCGCGACGCCTGAGGCGCCCGCTGCGCCGACCGTCGAGGCGGCCGCGACCGCGCCGGAGCCCGCGCCGCGCGCGCCAAGGCCCAATCCGATCCCGGCCGGCGGCGTCGTGCGCATGGCGCCGGAACTGGCTGGCGCGCAACTGAAGATGCGCTTCGACTGGGCCAATCCCGCCGGCGCGGCCGTGTTCAGGCGCGGCGAGGCGGTCTGGGTCGTCTTTGACGCCCCCGCGACACTTGACGTTTCCAGGGCGCCGCGCGGCGTCTCGCAATACAGCCGCGTTCAGGCCCTTCGCGGACGCGACTACTCGGCGCTGCGCATCGTCACGCCGCGCACCACGCCTGTGGCCGTGGTTGGCGAAGGATCCAGCTGGACCCTCGTGCTGGGGCCCGGCCCCAAGGTCGAACCCGGCAAGATCACGGTCGAGCGCGACGATGAATCGGCCGAAGCCGCCCTGACCGCCGTTCTGGCCGGCGCGACCGCCGCCATCTGGATGGACGATCCGGCTGTCGGCGACCGGATCGCCGTGGTCACCGCGCTGGCGCCATCGAAGGGCCTGTCCTCGCGGCGCGACTACGTCGAGATGGCCATGCTGCCGACCCTTCAGGGTCTGGCCATTGAGCCCTATGCAACGGACCTGAATGTCGCCGCCGATGGCGATCTGGTGCGGATCGGGCGCCCGACCGGCCTGGCCCTGTCCTCGGTGTCTGCCGGCGCCCGCAAGGTCGATGTCGCCGCCGGCGCGCCGCAGGCGGCCAGCATGCCGGGCCTGATCGATGACGCCTGGGGTCACACAGGCCCGGGCGGGTTCATGTCCCGGTACGCCGCCCTGACGGACGCCGCCGCCCGCGAGGCCGCCGGTCAGCCGGTCAAGGGCCAGCCCGGTCCGGTCGAGGCCCGTCTGGCACTGGCCCGGTTCCTCATCGGCGCCAACCTCGGCTATGAGGCGATCGGCGTACTCAACAACACCGCGCGTCAGGAGGAGTCGGTTCAAGGCAACGCGGAGTTCCGGGGCCTGCGCGGGATCGCCCGCACGCTGGTCGGCCGTGACAAGGAAGCCGAGACCGACTTCGCCACCAACATCCTCGGCGACGATCCCTCGACCGCCGTCTGGCGCGGCTATCTCGCCGCCCGGGCCGGGCAATGGGCCGACGCCCGCACCAAGTTCAACGCCGGAATCATGGCGATCGGCCAGTTCTCGCCCATCTGGAAGGCGCGCTTCCTCGCCGCCGATGCCCAGGCCTCGCTGGAACTGGGCGACCTCTCCGGGGCCGAGACCCGCATCACCGAAGCCCTTGCCGGCAGCCTGCCGGCGGAGGAGCAACTGCGCGTCCGCCTCGTGCAGGCCCGGCTGTTCGAAGCCCAGGGCCGCAAGCAGGGCGCGCTGAACGTCTATCTGGCCATCGCCAGGGCGCCGCTCGACCAGTTGGCGGCGCCGGCGATGCTGCGGGCGACCCGCCTGAAGCAGGAGCTCGGCCAGATCACCCCGGCCCAGGCGGCCAACACCTACGACGGACTGCGCTACCGCTGGCGTGGCGACTCGACCGAGCTGGAGACGATCCGCACCCTGGGCCAGCTCTACCTGGGCCAGGGCCGCTATCGGGAGGCGCTCGAGGCGCTGCGGTCCGCCGGCACGCGGCTGCCGGACCTGCCCGAGGCGGTCCAGCTGCAGTCGGATCTCGCCAATGCCTTCCGCGCCCTGTTCCTCGACGGCATGGCCGACGGCCTCGAGCCCATCCAGGCGCTGGCGCTGTTCCGCGACTTCCAGGAGCTGACGCCGCCCGGCGCGGACGGCGATCTGATGGTGCGCAAGATGGTCCGCCGCCTGGTCGACGTGGACCTGCTGACCGACGCCGCCAACCTGCTGCAGTATCAGGTCGAGAACCGCCTCGATGGTGTGCCCAAGGCCCAGGTCGCGACGGACCTGGCGCTGATCTACCTGATGGACCGCAAGCCGGAGCAGGCGCTGTCGGCGATCAACGGCTCCCGTACGACCGTCCTGCCCGGCAACCTGAACGCCGAACGCCGGATCCTGACTGCCCGGGCTCTGATGGCGCTCGGCCGGCTTGAGGCGGCGGCGGAGATCATCGAACCCGACAAGACGCCCGACGCCCAGGACGTGCGCGCCGAGATCGCCTGGAAAGGCCACGACTGGGCCCTCGCCGGATCGATGTTCGAGAGCTCGATGGCGGATCGCTGGAAGTCGCCGCTGCCGCTTCGGCCCGACGAAGAGTCCAAGCTGCTGCGCGCGGGCGTGGCCTACAGCCTGGCGGGCGATGACGCGGCCCTGACCCGGCTGCGCGATCATTTCGCCGGCTATATCGAGCTGGCCCGCAACCCCGACGCCCTGCGCGTGGCGTTCGCCGGCGTCGACGGCGGCGCCCTGACGGCCAACGACTTCAGCCGCACGGTGGCCGACAACGAAGGTTTCGCCGGGTGGGTCTCGAAGATGAAGGTCCGCTTCCGCGACAAGCCGGCGCCGCTGGGCCCGGCGGTGACGAGGACGGCCGCTGCGGCTCCCGCAACGGCCGCGGCGTCGGGGACGCCGCGGGGCTAACCGCAGCGTCCGAACGCTCTCTTCAGTGCGGCGGCGGTGGCGGGAAAGCGCGGCCGTCAATGGCTGCAGCCGGGCTGCCCGTGGCGGCTGCGGCGTAGACCGCATCACCCACAGGCGAGAACGCGATCAGGCGGACGGCGATCTGCACCGCCACGACGATCCCGACTGACAGCAACCAGGCCGGATGGACCCGGCCGTGAACCCGCTTGTCGCGCGCCATGCCGATCAGGGCGACGGCCAATGGGATGACAGTGGCGATCTCGAACGCCCAGGGCGCGAGCAGCGGCATCGGGATGATGCGGCCGATACCGGGCCCCATGAGCATCATGAACGCGCCGATCTGCAGGCGCGGATGCCAGTCCCGGTTCTTTCGCAAAACCACGGCGGCGACGACCATGCCGGCGGCGGCGAATACGGTCGCCGGATCGGCCAGAAGGAAGTGCTGCGGCTGGAAGAAGAACGGCACGCGACCCGTGCGCACGGCGGCGATGGTCACCAGTGGCCCCAGAACCAGCATCGCGCAAAGCCACGCGAGGGCGAGACCGCCCAGCGTCCTGTGCAGGCCGGTGCGGCCGCCGGCGACGAGCCACGCCTGGGTGACGACGATGGCGACCCAGCCCATGAAGGTGAGCGCGTGCAGATGGACGATCAGCGGTGCGCCGAAACTCGATCGCCCCATCGCCAGTTGGAGGACAAAGCCTCCGACCAGGACGGCGGCCATGGCGGTGATCGTCGTGCGATAGAAGCGCAGGTCGCCCGGCGCCGAGGTCACTTCAGACGCCGCGCTCATGCCCGAACGTCCTTGAAGACGACCGTCAGCGGCTCCATCGCCCGACAGCGCGAAGTGACATCACTGCGTGTTTGCATTCCACATCCCCCCGTTCGATGAACGCAAAGGGGGCCACGCTCTCGCCTTCGGTGTCAACCGGGGGAGGCGCTCTACCCCGGCGGCGGCAGACCGCTCTGGTGGAAGCTTTCCACCAGGCTCCCCGCCACCAGCCGCCAGCCGTCGACCAGCACGAAGAAGATCAGCTTGAACGGGAGGCTGACCACCACGGGCGGCAGCATCATCATGCCCATGCTCATCAGCACGCTGGCCACGACAAGGTCGATGACCAGGAACGGCACGAACAGCAGGAAGCCAATCTCGAAGGCGCGCTTCAGTTCGCTGATCATGAAGGCCGGGGTGACCACGCGGATCGGCGTGTCCTGCAGGGTGGCCGGCTTCTCGATCCGCGACAGCCGCACGAAGAGGGCGAGGTCGCCCCTGTCCACCTGGGCCAGCATAAAGCCTTTCACCGGCTCGCCGGCCGCCTCGAAGGCTTGTGGCAGCTCCATCTGCTTGTCGAGCAGGGGGCGCACGCCCTCGTCGTAGCTGCGCTGCAGGGTCGGGCCCATGACGATGGCCGTCAGGAACAGCGCCAGGCTGATCAGAACGGCGTTGGGCGGGCTCTGCTGCAGGCCAAGGGCCGTTCGCAGCAGGCTGAGCACCACGGTGATCCGCACGAAGCTGGTCGTCATGATGACGATCGACGGGGCCAGCGACAGCACGGTCAGCAGGCCGATCAGCTGTACGACCCGCTCGGTCAGGCCCCCGCCGGTGCCCAGATCGATATTGACCGCCTGGGCCAGGGCGACGGCCGGAACGATGAGGCTGGCCACGGTCACGCCCAGCGAGATCAGCGCGGCCCGGCGCATGTCCTGACCGTTGACGTTGATCACGGCCTTGAAGAAGCGGGTGAGGGCGGCGCGCATCAGGCGGCGGTCTCCGGTGTCTTGCGGCGGCGGGCGGGAGCCTTCAGCGTTTCCAGCGTGCGGCCGTCGCCCAGCAGGATCAGGCGTTCCTCATCGTCCAGCCGCACCAGCACCAGACGACGGGCGGGGTCGAGCACCAGCGTCTCAACCAGCGTCAGCCGGCGTTCCTTGCGGGGCATCTGCAGGCGCGACATGGCGTCGGGCCCGAACCGGCGCATGCCCCAGCCGGCCAGCATCACCAGGCCGAGCGTCACCAGCAGGGCGAAGGCGGCGCGGAGGATTTCGACGAAGTCCATGGAAAGGGCTCGGAAGCGGGCGCCGGATCGGCGCGCCCATGCTCTGCCCTGCAACCCTTAAGGCGCGATTAACCCTGTTTGTTCACCATGTCCCTTGATGGATATTTCCGGGATCCCTCTGTTCGCGATGCTGCGTCAGCGCCTCGGCTACGAGGGGCAGCGTCAGCGGCTGATCGCGCAGAACGTGGCCAACGCCGACACGCCGGGCTACGTCGGCCGGGATCTGAAGGCTTTCACCTTTTCCGCCCAGGTCCAGTCGCAGGCGGGACTGGCGATGATGTCGCCGTCCCAGACCGAGCCCGGTCACATGCCCGGCTCCTCGCGCCGTCCCGGCGGCGGTGGGCCCTTCCGGTCGGCCAAGGCGCCGGACTCGGAAACCACGCTCGATGGCAACGCCGTCGTGCTGGAAGACCAGATGATCAAGATGAACGAGTCGCGGATGGAGTACGAAGCCGCGATCGGATTCTACCAGAAATCCATGGCCCTGCTGCGGATGGCCGCCCGTCCGCCGGGCCGTTGAGCGAGGACTAGATGGCCGAGATCCGATCCCAGTCCGACGCGGCGATGTCCGTGGCAGCCTCCGGCATGCGCGCGCAGCAGGCGCGGATGCGGATCATCGCGGAGAACCTCGCCAACGCCAATTCGACCGGCCGGACGGCGGGCGCCGACCCCTATCGCCGCCAGGTCCCGGTGTTCGAGCCCCGGGCCGTCGATGGCGGCGAGGGTGTGAGCATGAACAAGGTCCAGCCGGACCAGTCCGCCTTCCGCTCGACCTTCGATCCGGGCCACCCGGCGGCGGACCCGCAGGGCTACGTCAAGCTGCCCAACGTCGACCCGCTGATCGAGGCGCTCGACATGAAGGACGCCCAGCGGGCTTACGAAGCCAACCTCAATGTCATCGAGACGGCGCGCGCGATGGAAATGCGCACCCTCGACCTGCTCCGGAAATAGGGTCCCCTAAGTCATGATGACCGCCATGGCCGCCGCCAAAGCTTACGCCTCAGCCGGCAGCGGCATGTCGCTCGGCGGCGCCGCGCCGGCCGCCAGCGGCGGTGGGCAGGACTTCGGCGACCTGCTGAAATCGGTGATGACAGATGCCGCCAAGGCGTCGAAGCACGCTGAACACCAAATCGCCGCCCAGGTCGCCGGCAAGGCCGAACTGGTCGATGTCGTGACGGCCATCTCCTCGGCCGAGGCCAGCCTGGAAACGGTCATGGCCGTGCGGGACCAGGTGATTTCCGCCTACCAGGAAATCATGCGGATGCCGATCTGACGGACCGCGTCAGGATGAACGCCACATAACGATATGCTCAGGTCAGGCTCACATCGTGCCTGTCATCTTCACCCTCGACACGTCCCGCTCCCCCGGATCTTCCGGGTCAGGGACCTCCTGAAGGAGTGAAGACCATGAAGAAGTTCCTGCTCGCCGCCGCCGCCATCGCGACCCTGACCGGCGCCGCCGGCGGCGCCGGCGCCGCCTCGGCCCAGACCTACGGCGCCCCGCATGGCCCGGATCGCGGCTACGGTGAAACCGATCGCGGCGGTCGCGGCGGCTACGACGACCACGGTGATCGCGGTGGCTACGGCGCCGGCGCTATCAACGCCCGTCAGAACGCTGTCGCCCAACGCATAAACCAGGGCGAACGGTCAGGCCGTCTGGACCGCCGCGAAGTGCGTGCGCTGCGCGCCGATCTTTTCCAGATCAACAATCTGGAGCGACAGTTCCGCATGAGCCGCGGTCTGGATCGTCGTGAAGTCGCGATCCTGACTACCCGTCTGGATCGCCTTGAGCGTCAGGTCTTCGCCGAAATGCGTGACGGCGACAGGTTCGCTGGCGGCCGTCGCCCTCACTAGGCGCTGAAAACCAAAGTACCCGGGAAGGGGGTGGCGAAAGCCGCCCCCTTTTCGCGTCATCGGGCGATATCGATTACCGACCGGTCCGGGTTCAGCCGCACGACCGCATCCGCCATGACACCACCGTCCAGCATGTGGCGGGTGATCCGCTCGAAGTGCTGAATGAACCGGGCCAGCGCCGCGCGCCGCTCCGGCGGCAGATCGGCGGGCGCGATCCCCATCAGGCCGGCCTCCTGCTCGCAACGCCAGTCCAGCACGCAGGCGAAGGACGGCGCGGCCAGAAGGACGATCGCATCGAAGCCTCTGAAGAAGGCCTGGTACCGCCCTGCCAGCGCCTCGTTGGCATAGCCGCGCCAGACGGCGTTGGGGTCCTCTTCGCGCTCAAGGGCGTTGACGGGTGCGGCCAGCATCGCCGGCGTCTGACGTGTCGCGCCGAGGCACCAGCCGTCGATCAGGACCACGCCGGGGCGGCCATGAAACACAGGCCAATTGGCGGCCGGCGCCCGGTCATCGGCCAGCTTGTCGAAGGCGGGCAGGCGCGTCTCGTCATCGGGACCGGCCGCCCGCAACGCCGCCACGGTCCGCTCGGCTAGGCCAAGATCATGGGTTCCCGGGGGGCCGCGCACGGCGAACAGCGGATGCACGGTTCTGGCCAGAACCGCCCGTTCGGCGCGCGTCAGATAGACGTCATCAAGCGAGAACGCCGCCCCGTTCAGTCGCGCCGCGGCTGCGCTCGCAAGGGTGGTCTTGCCTGAGCCCTGCGGCCCGGCGATGCCGATCAGCGGCGGCCGGTCAGGCGTCGCGCGCGCCGTCGCCAGGTCACAGACGAGATCAAGCAGGGCAGGCGAAATCATGCCGCCAGCGTGGGTCGCGCCGGGCGGTCCGTAAACCCGCATTAACCATAAACCGGCAGGGTGACGGCTCTTCTTCCCCGATTCCCGCGTGAGGCTTTTCCATGAATGGCGCCGAGGTTCTGGACGTCGGTCGCGACGCCATCTGGCTGACCCTGCAGCTGTCGGCCCCGGTCCTGATCGTCGGCCTGATCGTCGGCGTCGGCATCGGCCTGTTCCAGGCCCTGACCCAGATCCAGGAAGCGACCCTGGTCTATGCGCCCAAGATCGTGGCGATCTTCCTGTCGCTGCTGATCTTCCTGCCGCTCATGGGCGCCCTGATGGGCGGCTTCATGAACCACATCGCCGCCCGCATCGCGGCGATGTAGGCCGTGGAGGCCTACGCCACCGCCGCCCAGGTCTATGCCGCCGGTCTCGTGTTCTCGCGGATCGGGGCCATGGTCATGCTCGTGCCGGGCCTTGGCGACGCCAGCGTGCCGCCGCGCATCCGGCTGGCCTTCGCCCTGCTCATGGCGATCCTCCTGACACCGCTGGTGGCCCACAACGTGGTCCCCCCGCCGACGGTCGGGGAGGCCGCCGGCGCGCTGATCCGGGAGACCCTGATCGGCCTGATGATGGGCTCGGTCCTGCGGCTGTTCCTGTCGTCGCTGACGACCGCCGGTGAGGTCATCTCGATCCAGACCACGCTCGGCTTCGCCCAGACCGCCAACCCGGCCCAGGCCGCGCCCAGCACGACCATCTCCACCTTCCTGGCCCTGATCGGCACGGTGCTGGTCATGACCACGGACCTGCATCACCTGTTTTTCGCGGCCATGTTCAACTCCTACAAGCTGTTCCCGTTCGGCCATGCGCTGCTGGTCGGGGACGCGGCGACACTGGCGGTGCAGACGGTGGCCGGCTCTTTTGCCCTCGGCATCCAGCTGGCCGCGCCGGTGATCGTCTTCTCGATCGTCTTCAACATCGCCGCGGGCCTGGTCGGCCGGGCCATGCCCCAGTTCCAGATCTTCTTCGTCGCCACGCCGCTGTCGGTGATGCTCGGCCTGTCGGTCTTCGCGCTCAGCTTCGGCGTCATCGGCATGGTCTGGACCAGCCGGTTCCGCGATCTGCTCGAGGTCTTCAGCTAGATGGCCGAAGAGAACGACGCCGCATCGAAATCAGAAGAGCCGACACCGAGGAAACTCGAGGAAGCCCGCAAGAAGGGCGACGTCGTCCGCTCGCAGGACGTCTCCCAGCTGGCCTCGCTCATCGGGGCGTTCGGCATTCTGGCGGTCGGCGGCGGATGGCTGACGCGCGACCTGGCCACGCGACTGTTGCCATTCATCGCCCACCCGGCCGATTTCGACGTTTCAGGCGGCGGGCTGATGCTTGTCGCACAGGAGGCGGCCTGGGCTGCCGCGCCAATGCTGATCGCCGTCATGGGCGGCGCGGCGCTCGCCGGCGCCGCCGGCAACATCTTCCAGACCGGTCTGCTCTGGACCGGCGACAAGATGAAGCCAGACCTGAAGAAAATTTCTCCGCAGGAGGGGTTCAAGCGGATCTTCGGCATCGACGGCCTGGTCAACTTCCTCAAGTCTGGCCTGAAGATCCTCATCACCGGCGCGGTCGCCTGGTTCGCCCTGAAGGACAAGGGCGAGTCGCTGAGCCGTCTGGCGGCGATGGACCCGACGGCGGTGCTGCCGGTCAGCGCGGATCTGCTCAAGGCGCTGTTTTATGCAGTCATGGCTTTTTTGGCCGTGACCGCCGGCGTCGACTGGATCTGGCAGCGCCAGCGCTTCATGCAGCGCATGCGCATGAGCCGCGAGGAACTGAAGGACGAGTACAAGCAGAGCGACGGCGACCCGCACGTGAAGGCCAAGCAGAAGCAGATCCGCAACGAGCGCGCCCGTCGCCGCATGATGCAGAACGTGCCCAAGGCGACCGTCGTGATCATGAACCCGACCCACTACGCGGTGGCGTTGCGCTACGAGCAGGGCGTGACCCCGGCGCCGGAGTGCGTGGCCAAGGGCATGGACGAGCTGGCCCTGCGCATCCGCGCCGTCGCCGAGGAACATGGCGTGCCCGTGATCGAGGACGCGCCGCTGGCTCGTACGCTCTATGCGGCCGTCGAGGTCGACGAGCAGATTCCCGAAGCCCACTTCGAGGCCGTGGCCAAGGTCATCGGCTTCATCATGGGCGCCGGCCAGCGCCGGCAGGCCAAAAACGCCGGGCCACGCGCCCGGGCGCTTTAGCGAGTAAGCTTTATGAGTGATTCGACCGCCACTCCGGCTGGACTGATGGCAGAACCTGCGCCGACCAAGCTGCGCGAACGGCATTTCGACCCGCTGGCTGTCGCCGCGGGCGGCTTCTTCCTGCTCGCCGTCGGCTTCGCCGCCGTGCCTGTCCTGTCGAAGGCCAGCTCCGAAGCAATGGCCAGCGGCCTGCTGCTCGCCGGCCTCGCCGGGGTCGCGGTTCTGGGCCTGCTGGCCTTCCGCAGCAACAATCGTCCGATCATCATCGAGGACGAGGGCGCCGAGACCTTCATCGAGGCCCTGGGCGAGGCCGCGGCGGTCGCCGGCCCGGACGGCAGACTGCATGCGGCCAACGCGCCATGGCGCGCGGCTCTCGGCGCGCTCAAGCGTCTGCCCCGCAACGGCCACGCGGCGCCGGGTCTGTTCGCGGCGCTGGCCAGAGCCCGCAAGGGCGAGATCGCCCGCGCTTCCGTCAAGGTCGGTCGCGACGAGTGGCCGGTGTCAGTGGCTCCACTGGGCGCCGGTCGGTTCCTGCTTCGCCTGGATGCCTCCAGCGCCGACACCCTGCGCCTGACGGCCGAGGGACCAGCTTTGCCCGCGGTGGCGACGGCGCCCGCGGTGGTGACGCCGTCGGGCCCCGCGCGGCTTGACGCCCTTGCTGCCGCCTCGCCGTTCGGGGCGGCGATGCTCGACGGCGCCGAGGTCTTCGGCGCGGTCATCGTCGAGGCCAACCCGGCCCTGACCGCCATGACCGGCGGCAAGGCAGCCTCCGGCATGGCCTTCGGCGACCTGATCGACCCCGCCTCCCGCATCGACGCGGGCTTCGGCGCCGGCGAGGGCCGCGCCGGTCCGATCGAAGTGCGCCTGGCGCATGACCCGTCGCAGATCTCGCACCTGTACCTGGCCCGCACGGACGGACGACTGGTCGCCTATCTGGTCGACGTCACCGAGCAGAAGCAGATCGAGCTGCAGCTGGCCCAGAGCATGAAGATGCAGGCCATCGGCCAGATGGCCGCCGGCATCGCCCACGACTTCAACAATCTGCTGACGGCCATCCAGCTCCGGCTCGACGAGTTGCTCGAGCGCCATTCGCTGGGTGATCCAAGCTACGAGGGCCTGACCTCGATCAAGGGCGCCTCGGCGCGCGCCGCCGATCTGGTGCGCAAGCTGAAGACCTATTCCCGCCAGGAAACGGTCCAGCGTGAGGTGCTCGATCTCGGCGAAATGATCAGCGACTTCGAGGTGCTGCTGCGCCGGCTGCTGCGCGAGAACGTCAAGCTCGACACAGAGTACGGCCGCGACCTGCCGCTGGTGAAGGCCGACAAGGGCCAGCTCGAAATCGCGGTGATGAACCTGACCCTCAACGCCCAGGATGCGCTGATCAGCGCCAAGGGCGGCGGTCGGGTCTGGCTGAAGACCGCCAAGGTCACCTACGCCGAGGCCGCCGCGCTCGGCTACGGCGGCCCGCCGATGGGCGAGATGGCCATGATCGAGGTGGCCGATGACGGCCCGGGCATCCCGGAAGCCGTGATCGGCAAGATCTTCGACCCGTTCTTCACCACCAAGGCGGTGGGCGAGGGCACAGGTCTGGGCCTGGCCCAGGTGTTCGGCATCGTCAAACAGTCGGACGGCTGGATCGAGGTGCTGTCGCCGCCGGGGCAGGGCGCCACCTTCCGCATCTTCCTGCCGGTGCACGTGCCCAGCGCCACCGCGCCGCGCCCGATCACGGTCCCGGTCGCCACCATGGCCCGTCCCCGCGCGGCCCGCGACCTGTCCGGCAACGGCCGCATCCTGTTCGTCGAGGACGAGGAAGCCGTGCGCGGCATCGCCGCCACCCTGCTGCGCAAGCGGGGCTACGAGGTGCTGGAAGCCGCCGACGGCGAACAGGCCCTGACCCTGGCCGAGGAAAACGCCGGCGAGATCGACCTGCTGATCAGCGACGTGATGATGCCCGGCATGGACGGCCCGACCCTGCTCAAGAAGGCCCGCATCCACCTGGGCGATGCGCCGGTGATGTTCATCAGCGGCTACGCCGAAGCGGAGTTCTCCGACCTGCTCGAAGGCGAGACGGGCGTGACCTTCCTGCCCAAGCCGCTGGACATCAAGACCCTCGCCGAGCGGGTCAAGCAGCAGCTGCGCCCGGCGGCCTGACCCCGTCGGTTCAGCCCGTCCGCATTACGTCGAATTAACGCCGTCCGCGTTGCCGTAACGGCGCCATAGGCCTACCCCTCTGCGCAGATCATCAGCGCCTGGGAGGCCGCTCCGTGCAAAATCGTCGTCATTTCCTGTTCTCCGCCGCGGCCGCCACCGCCGTCGCCGCTTCGGTCTCGCCCGGGGGCGCCTTCGCGGCGATCGCCGCCTCGCCGGGCAGCGATCCAGCGACGGTGGCGAAGGCGACGGCCATCTATGACGCGCTTGTCGCCCGTCAGCTCCGCCGCTCGCCGGAAAGCGCCACGGGCCTTGGCCTCGACACGGGCGACATGGCCTGGACCAAGTCGCTGCTGTCAGACTTCTCCCTCGCCGCCCAGAAGGAGAACGCTCAGTACAACGCCGAGGAACTGGCGGCGCTGCGTACGGTCGACCGCAGCAAGCTCGCCGGTATGGACGCCGCAAGCTACGACACGGTCGAGTTCGTTCTGGCCAACAGCGACGAGTTCGCCACGAAGTTCGACTACAACGGCGCCTATGGCGGCGCGCCCTATGTCATCTCGCAGCTGACGGGCGCCTATCAGTCGCTGCCCGACTTCCTCGACAGCCAGCACACGATCGAGACGAAGGCCGACGCTGACGCCTACCTGTCGCGCGTCGAGGAATTCGGTCGCCTTCTCGACCAGGAAGTCGAGGCCGCGCAGCACGACGCCGCCCTCGGCGTCATTCCCGCCGACTTCACCCTCGACAAGGCCCTGATCCAGTTCAAGTCGATGCTCGGTGTCGCGCCGAACGCCTCGCCGCTGGTCCAGTCGGTGGCTCGCCGCACGAAGGAAAAGGGCATCGCCGGCGACTACGCGGGTCAGGCCGAGCGGCTCTACGCCGAAAAGGTCCGTCCGGCCCTGGCGCGCCAGGCGGCGCTGCTGGAAAGCTGGCGTCCCAAGGCCTCGCATGACGCCGGCGTGTGGCGTCTGCCGAAGGGCGAGGAGTACTACCTGACCTCGCTGGAGAACTACACGACGTCCAGGATCACCCCGGACGAGGTGCACCAGACCGGTCTCGATATGGTCGCTTCGCTCAGCGCCCAGGCTGACAAGCTGATGCGCAAGGTCGGCTACACCAGCGGCACCGTCGGCGAGCGCTTCCGCCAGATGTACGAGGACCCCAAGCAGCAGTACGCCAACACCGACGAGGCCAAGGTCCAACTGATCGCCGACCTGAACGCCAAGGTGAAGACCATCACGCCGCTGCTGCCGAAATACTTCGGCCAGCTGCCCAAGGCGCCGCTGGAAATCCGCCGGGTGCCCAAGGCGATCGAGGCCGGCGCGCCGGGCGGCTACTACAATTCACCGAGCCTGGATGGCTCGCGTCCGGGCATCTACTGGATCAATCTGCGCGACAGCGCCGAGCAGCCGAAGTTCACGCTCTCGACCCTGACCTACCACGAGGCGATTCCGGGCCACCACCTGCAGCTGTCGCTCAGTAACGAGGCCGGCGACCTGCCGCTGATCCGCAAGATGATCGGCTTCTCGGGCTACAGCGAGGGCTGGGCGCTCTATGCCGAGCAGCTGGCCGTCGAGATGGGCATGTATGAACACGACACGCTCGGCCAGATCGGCATGCTGCACGACGCCATCTTCCGCGGCGTCCGTCTGGTCGTCGACAGCGGCATGCACCACAAGCGCTGGAGCCGTGAGAAGGCGCTGAAATACTACATCGACAACATCGGCGATCCGGAGGCCGCGGCGATCACCGAGATCGAACGCTATGTCGTCTGGCCGGGCCAGGCCTGCAGCTACATGGTCGGCAAGATCGAGTTCCTGCGTCTGCGCGACAAGGCCCGGAAGGCGCTGGGCCGCAAGTTCGATATCCGCAAGTTCCACGACGCCTGCCTGCTGTCCGGCGGCGTGCCCCTGACGGTGCTGGAACGGGTCGTCGACGGTTACATCGCCGGCGCGAAATAGACCGGGTCAGCGCGCTCCGGCCCATGAGGCCGGGGCGCGTGGCCTACAGCTGCTTCCAGAAGTGGAAGGCGATGTAGCCATCGCGCACCTTGCCCATGTCGATGCCGAGTATGTCGGTGATCGACAGTGCGCTGGCCCACAGCACGTCCGACACGCCGGGAATGAAGAACACCGCGGCGATCAGCAGCAGGATGGCGAACCGTTCGACCGGCGCCAGCCGGGCCTGCAGGCCCGCCGGCAGGAAGGGGCGGACAACGCCGTAACCGTCCAGCCCGGGGACCGGCAGCAGGTTGAACACCAGCGCCATGGCCTGGAACAGCGCCAGCAATGCGATAGCCGGCAGGACTGGCCCCGCCAGCCCCAGACTGTCCGCCGCCACGAGGGCTCCGCCAAGCGCCATGAGCACCAGAAAGGTGCCGCCGGGCCCCGCCAGCGATGAGGCCGCCCGCCACAGCGGGCTGCGCATCAGGTCCGGCCGCAGATAGACCGCGCCGCCGGGCAGGGCGATGCCGCCGATCACCAGCACGATGACCGGGAAGACCAGGCTGGTCGACAGGTCGGCATAGCGCAGCGGGTCGAACGTCAGATAGCCGCGCGCCTCGACCGTATGATCGCCGGCCTTCCAGGCGACGAAGGCATGGCCGAACTCGTGCACCGCCAGGGCCACGACCCAACCGATCATCACGAACAGAAAGGTCAGCACGCCGGACAGCATCGGCGGCGCGACCGCCAGCGCCAGCCCGCTGAGCAACCAGCCGAGGATCAGCACCACACCGTTCCGACTCATGAACCACTCCAACCCCGGCGGGGGCACTATGCGCGAACCCGTCTAACGGGTGTAGCCTGCCGTCATGCTGATCCCGATCCTCGCCGCCGCCGCGCTCGCCATCGCTCCCGACTGCGATCTGGAACGCCCGTCCGGCGCGCCCGACTGTTCCCGCGAGGCGGTCGACGCCCTGTCGATGAGCCGGATGCAGGCGATCGGCACCCATAACAGCTACAAGCAGCCGATCTCGCCACCCGAGATGGCCCGCCTGACGCTGGCGGCGAAGGCGGTCGCACGCACCCTCGACTATGGCCACCCCCCGCTCGACGCCCAGCTGAACGCCGGCGCCCGCCAACTGGAACTGGACCTGCTGTCTGACCCCGAAGGCGGCCGCTACGCCGACCCGCTCGGTCGCCGCATGGCCCGGCTGACAGGCGCCAGTCTGCCTGACTGGGATCCGGAACCGATGAAGCGGTCGGGGCTCAAGGTGCTGCATGTACAGGACATCGACTACCGGTCCTCCTGCGCCCTGTTCACCGACTGCCTGAACACCATCGCGGCCTGGTCTGCGGCCCATCCGGATCACCTGCCCATCCTGATCCTCATCAACCTCAAGGAGGACGCGCTCTCGATCCCCGGCTCGGTCAAACCGCTGCTGTTCGACGCGGCGGCGATGGACGGCATGGACGCCGAGGTCCGCTCGGTGTTCACGAAGGACCAGCTGATCACCCCCGACCAGGTCCAGGCCGGCTATCGGACCCTGCGCGAGGCGGTGAAGGCGGGCGCCTGGCCGACGCTTGGGGCGGCGCGCGGCAAGGTGCTGTTCGCGCTCGACGCCCCGCCCGATCAGGTGGCGCGCTATCGCGCCGACCGCGCCGTGCTCGAGGGACGGGTGATGTTCGTCAACATCGACGAGGCCTCGCCGGCCGCCGGCTACATCACGCTCAATGATCCGGTCGGGGAGGGCGCGCGCATCCGCGCCGACGTCGCCGCCGGGCTGATCGTGCGCACCCGCGCCGACGCCGACACCGAGCAGGCGCGGACCGGCGACACCGCGCCTCGTGACGCGGCCCTGGCGTCGGGCGCCCAGTATGTCTCAACCGACTACATGACGCCGGATGCGCGCTGGACGGCGTATCGCGTTGGGCTGCCGGGCGGGATGACGGGAAGGGTCGGGCCCTAGCCCCACTGCTCCTTCATCCCGCTTCTCCGCGCCGCCACCGGCGAAGAGGTCTCCCGCACGATGGCAGGCTCGGGCCGGTCGGCCGGTCGGCCGTAAAGCCAGCCCTGGGCGAAGTCGACGCCGGCCAGGCGCACGGCGTCCTCGATTTCCGGCGTCTCGACCATCTCCGCGACGGTCTGCACCTTGAGCTCCTTGCACAGCTGCACGAGGTGCCGCACCAGCGCGCCGTCCCGGCCATCGCTCGCCAGCTCGCGCACATAGCGGCCATCGATCTTCACGATGTCGACCTTCAGCCGCTGCAGATAGGCGAACGAGGCCGCGCCGGCGCCGAAGTCGTCGAGGCAGACCTTGCAGCCCAGGCCGCGCAGGCTCTGGATATGCCGGTTGGCGACGTCGAGGTCGTCGATCGCGGCGCTTTCGGTGATCTCGAAGATCAGCCGGTTCTTGAGCCGGGCGTCGGCCTTGATCATCCGCTCCAGTCCGCCGACGAACATCTCGCTGCCGATCGACCGGCCGGAGATGTTGGCGGCCAGGGTGAGCTTGCCCGTGCGGTCCCCCTTGAGCTGGCGAACCACCTGTTCGACCACGGCCTGGTCGAGTTCGCCGATCAGGTCGAACTCCTCGGCCATGCGAACCATGCTGAAAGGACTGCCGCCGTCCTCGAAGCGGACCAGCGCCTCGTGGTGATGGGCCATGCCGGTCTGGATGTTGACCACCGGCTGATAGGCGAGGGTGAAGCGGCGCTGGCTGACGGCCGCGCCCAGCTCCCCGGCGCGCGTCAGGGTGCGACGGACCGAGCGGTCCATCGCCTGGCTGAGGGACACCGGCGGAACGTCCTTCAGCCCCTCGGCGATGAAGTCATCCAGCGCATAGCGCAGCGCGCGGGCCAGCCGGGCCGGCGACCCTGACTCGAGCGGTACGGCGTGGGCGGCCACGTCCAGGCCAGCGCCCCCGACGCTGCTGGTCATCAGGCGGCTGAGCCGTTTGATCAGGGTGGCGGGGTTCTCGCCCTGCTCGCGCAGGATGGCGAAGCGATCGTCGCCCAGCTTGGCGGCGGCCGAACCCTGGTGCGACTCGGCCCGCAGCGCGCCGGCGACCTGGCGCTCCAGCGCCGCCGCCGCTTCCGGGTCCAGCCCGTCACGCGCGTCGGTCAGGCCCGCCATTTCGATCATGGCCAGTTCCAGCTGCTGACCGGTGACCTTGGCCGCGTCCATCAGCGATTTGGTCATTGCCTCGAACCCGTCGCGGCCGAGCATGCCGTCCGTCGCGCCGGCGGCCTGCGGCGGCGGCGCCGACAGGATGGCGCAGGAAATCCGGCCCTCGTTCTCGGGCAGGCGGCGAGCGGTGAAGGACACCGCGCGTCCCGGCTGGCCCGCGACCCGCACGACCAGCGGCGGACGACGCGCGCCGTCTTCCAGGCCGCCGAACAGGGCCTCGAGCATCGGCCGGTCCGCCTCGACCACGAGATCGCGCCAGGATCGGCCGACCAGGGTCTTTTCGTCGGCGCCGAGCGTCGCCTGGGCCGCGCCCAGCGCCAGCAGGATCACCCCGCCGGACTCGATCTCGAGCAGCATGTCGGCGTTGGCGAAGGCGAGGCCGAGCAGGCGGCGGGCGGCGATGGTCAAGACAGACTCTCCGAGAGGATCGAAGCGATCCTGCCCTGAACGCCCTTAAGCCCCGGTTTCCGCTCCCGGCGCCTCGCCGGAAAAACCCGACCCAAAACGGGGTAACTCTGACCGAACGGACCGGACTCCTTCCGGTAGGCGGTCGCCGCGGTTCCGCCCGTCTCCGATCAGCCAGCGCGTCCCGCGACAGGCGTCTGCGGAGATCCAATTACAATTTTAACGCGTGACAATGAGAACATATTGCCAACAAGAACAAAGCATGATCATAGTTCGTCCGTGGGCCACGCGGCCCGACAGAATCGTGGAATAAGGACGGCTCCCATGAACCAGGCGGCTTTGAGACTCGTGACACGCGACGAAGGTGACAAGCAGCGCGCGCTCGAAGCGGCGCTGGCGCAGATCGACCGGGCTTTCGGCAAGGGCTCGGTGATGAAGCTCGGCTCCAAGAGCAAGATCGAGGTCGAGGCGGTTTCGACCGGCTCGCTGGGCCTCGACATCGCGCTCGGCATCGGCGGCCTGCCCAAGGGGCGGGTGGTCGAGATCTACGGCCCGGAAAGCTCGGGCAAGACCACCCTGGCCCTGCACGTCGTGGCCGAGGTCCAGAAGAACGGCGGCACGGCGGCCTTCGTCGACGCCGAACATGCGCTGGATCCGGCCTATGCCCGCAAGCTCGGCGTCAATCTGGATGATCTGCTGGTCTCCCAGCCGGACACCGGCGAACAGGCTCTGGAAATCACCGACACCTTGGTGCGGTCCAACGCCGTCGACGTGATCGTCATCGACTCGGTCGCGGCCCTGACGCCGCGCGCCGAAATCGAAGGCGAGATGGGCGACAGCCTGCCGGGCCTTCAGGCCCGACTGATGAGCCAGGCGCTGCGCAAGCTGACCGCCTCGATCTCCAAGGCCGGCACCCTGGTCATCTTCATCAACCAGATCCGCATGAAGATCGGCGTGATGTACGGCAGCCCGGAAACGACGACGGGCGGTAATGCGCTGAAGTTCTACGCCTCGGTCCGCCTCGACATCCGCCGCACCGGCTCGGTCAAGATCCGCGACGAGATCGTCGGCAACAATGTCCGGGTCAAGGTGGTCAAGAACAAGGTCGCCCCGCCGTTCCGCGAGGTCGAGTTCGACATCATGTACGGCGAAGGCATTTCGAAGCTGGGCGAGATCATCGACCTGGGCGTCAAGGCCGGGGTGATCGACAAGTCGGGCTCCTGGTTCTCGTTCGGCGACCAGCGCATCGGCCAGGGTCGCGACAATGTCCGCGAGTTCCTCAAGAAGAACGCCGACATCGCCGGCCAGATCGAGGCGGCCGTGCGCGGCAAGTCCGAGATAATCGAGGAAGAACTGCTGGTGGGTCCCAGCGAGGACGCCGACGAGGACTAGGTCCCGGCAAAGGCTTTCACGGCGCCTCTCCGCGCCGGGCGTTTGCCCACCCGCCGCCCGCGTGGCCCCGCGGGGCTCACCGTGAATGAGGGACGTCCGGCGCCACCGCCGGGCGTCCTTTTTCGCGTCGGCGGCTTCCGCATCCCTGAGGACGACGGCCCGTGCAACGCTGACGAATGAGAGTGTGCGTGGCGTTCGTGGCGCGTCGTGGCTCACAGTGAGCGGCTGCGCTGCGGCGGCGCCCTCCTGCACACGCCACAAGAGGCCGCCTGGGCCCCAGGCAGGCGCTCCCAATTCCCGTCCCGCGCGTGCTTTTCCTTTGTGACCCGCCCGCCCCTTGGTTAAGGAGCCGGTTCCATTCCATTTCCGGCGAGGGGCGTCGCCCCGGACCGACAGCGACCCGGCCGTACGATGAAGAGCCTCAACGACATTCGCAGCAGCTTCCTCGACTATTTCGGGAGCAATGGTCATGCCGTGACCCCGTCCGCGCCGCTGGTGCCGCAGAACGACCCGACCCTGCTGTTCGTCAACGCCGGCATGGTGCCGTTCAAGAACGTCTTCACCGGCGCGGAGACCCCGCCGTCGCCGCGCGCGGCCTCGTCGCAGAAATGCGTCCGCGCGGGCGGCAAGCACAACGATCTCGACAACGTCGGCTACACCGCGCGCCACCACACCTTCTTCGAGATGCTCGGCAACTTCTCGTTCGGCGACTACTTCAAGGAAGAGGCGATCACCCACGCCTGGACCCTGCTGACGCGCGACTTCGCCCTGCCGAAAGACAAGCTGCTGGTCACGGTCTACCACACCGACGACGAGGCGGCGGCGCTGTGGCGCAAGATCGCCGGCCTGTCGGACGACCGGATCATCCGCATCCCGACCAACGACAATTTCTGGTCGATGGGCGACACCGGGCCCTGCGGGCCCTGCTCGGAAATCTTCTACGACCACGGCGACCATGTCTGGGGCGGGCCCCCGGGCAGCGCCGAGGAAGACGGCGACCGGTTCATCGAGATCTGGAACCTCGTCTTCATGCAGTTCGAGCAGCATGCCGATGGCACGCGCACCAGTCTGCCCAAGCCCTCGATCGACACCGGCATGGGCCTCGAGCGCGTCGCCGCGGTCCTGCAGGGTGTGCACAACAACTACGACGTCGACCTGTTCCGCACCCTGATCGCCGCCTCGGAAGAGGCCACCGGCGTCAAGGCCATGGGCGACCAGGCGCCGTCGCACCGGGTCATCGCTGACCACCTGCGCACCTCGTCCTTCCTCATCGCCGACGGCATCACCCCGTCGAATGAAGGGCGCGGCTATGTGCTGCGCCGTATCATGCGCCGGGCCATGCGCCACGCCCACCTGCTGGGCGCGACCGAGCCGCTGATGCACCGCCTGGCCCCGACCCTCGTCGAGGCGATGGGCGTCGCCTATCCCGAGCTGCGCCGCGCCCAGCCGGCCATCGTCGAGACCCTGCGCCAGGAGGAGGAGCGGTTCCGCCGCACGCTCGGCCGCGGCATGATCCTGCTCGACGAGGCCACCGCCGGCCTGACCGCCGGCGGCCAACTGCCGGGCGACGTGGCCTTCAAGCTGCATGACACCTACGGCTTCCCGCTCGACCTGACCCAGGACGCGGTGCGGGCGCTCGACCTCACGGTCGACACCGCCGAGTTCGACCGTCTGATGGCCGAGCAGCGCGGCAAGTCAGAGGGGCTCAAGGGCACAGGCCAGCAGGTCGCCCAGGCCCAGTGGTTCACCCTGCGCGATCGCCTCGGACAGACGGTCTTCACCGGCTACGACGACGTTGACGGCACGGGCGAGACCCTGGCCATCGTCCGGGACGGCGCCGACACCGATAGCGCCGCCGCCGGCGACACGGTCCAGGTGCTGTTCGACCGCACGCCCTTCTATGCCGAGAGCGGCGGCCAGGCCGGCGACATCGGCCTGATCGACTGGGCCGGCGGCTCGGCGAAGGTCACCGACGTCCAGAAGCAGGCCGGCGACCTGTTCGTCCATGACGTCGAGATCACAGCCGGCGTGCTGAAGGCAGGCCAGGCCGTGTCGCTGCACGTCGACCCGGCCAACCGCACCACGACTCGCGCCAATCACTCGGCCGCCCATCTGATGCACGCGGCCCTGCGCAATGTGCTCGGCGAGCACGTCACCCAGAAGGGTCAGATGGTCGATGGCGAGCGCCTGCGCTTCGACTTCAGCCACGGCGGCCCGCTGACCGCCGACGAGCTGGCGCGCATCGAGGACGAGGTGAACGCCGTCGTCCTGCAGAACCGCGCCGCCGAGACGAAGATGATGGCCCCGCAACAGGCCATCGAGGCCGGCGCCATGGCGCTGTTCGGCGAGAAGTACGGCGACGAGGTCCGGGTCCTGACGCTGGGCGATAGCCTTGCCGGGCAGGGCGCCTATTCGGTCGAACTCTGCGGCGGCACCCACGTGGCCCGCACTGGCGACATCGGCCTGTTCAAGATCATCGCCGAGCAGGGCATCGCCGCCGGCGTGCGCCGCATCGAGGGCCTGACGGGCCTCGCCGCCCGCCGCTGGCTGCAGGACCAGGCCAACGTCGCTCGCGACCTGGCCGACCGCTTCAAGGTCCCGGTGCTCGAGGTCGGCGCCCGCGTCGACGCCCTCGACGCCCAGCGTCGCAAGGCCGAGAAAGAGCTGGCTGAAGCAAAGAGGGCCCTGGCCATGGGCGGCGGCGGCTCCGGTCCCGTGGCAGCCGAGGATATCGGCGGCGTCAGCTTCATCGGCAAGGTGCTCGATGGCGTCGGCGGCAAGGAGCTGCGCGGCCTGGCCGAAGAGTTCCGGAAACAGGCGGGCGTGGTGGCCATCGTTGGCACGGCCGACGGCAAGGCGGCGGTTGCCGTGGCCGTCGCGCCGGACCTGACGGGCCGCTTCAACGCCGCGGACCTCGCGAAAGCCGCCGTCATCGCCATGGGCGGCCAGGGCGCCGGCGGCAAACCCGACTTCGCCCAGGGCGGCGCCCCGGACGACAGCAAGGCTGCCGAAGGCGTCGCGGCGGTGCGGGCGGCGCTAGGGTAGCCTGACAGATAGAAAATATAGCAAGATAGGAAGCTTTCCAAATTTGCGTTGGAGAGCCCCATGCGCACGATCACCGTTTCTCTTGACGTCTTCGCCGAGATCTGGCGCAGGCGTCTTCCGGGCGAGGCCACGGAAAACGATGTACTAACTCGCGAACTTGGCGTGTCCGAAGCAGCTGCCGCCCTAACGGTCCCTGTGTCTACTCAAGAGGTCCAGGAGGGTTCGATTTTTGGGGAGAGTGACTTGCCGGCCGGGTTCCCCATCTACCGTCAGTTCAAAGGCCGAAAGTTTGAGGCCTCCAAGCGTGCGAATGGCTGGCTTGCATGGGATGGAAACGTCTATCCAACCCTCAATCGTTTGGGACGGGCAGCCGGGGCAAAGACGGAAAACGCTTGGAATAATTGGCGCTACAGGGACCGCGCCGGTCGAGAACGAGTGTTGACTGAGCTAAGACATCCGGACGTCGTTCGTGCTCGAGGGGATGCGGTCACACTAGCTGATCTTGAACTCGATTAGCGGGGCGATAGCAGGTAGGTTCAGTAAGAGCGGTGGCCGTCATCGATAGCAGGGTGCGATTCTTTCGACTTGCCGCGGACCGTCGGTGCAGGATCGCTCTAGCCCACACTCCGCCCTTCATCTCATGGCGAGACGATCGCCGACCGGTCCAGGTTGCTCAAGGGCGCTTCGCGTCGCGGAGCGATGGCCCGAAGGGCCACCCTTGACCAACCTGGACCGGTCGGCACGCTGGCCTGCATGAGATCAAGGCGGCCTTTCCTCTCCCGGAGGGAGAGGTGGCCCGGCGGAGCCGGGTCGGAGAGGGAGGCGCTTGTGCAGTCACGGCGTCGATCCTCTCCGCGAAGCGGGGAGGGGGACCGCCCGAAGGGCGGTGGAGGGGCGCCGCCAGTGCGAGCGACCCATCCTGAATTCCGGCCTATCCGGCAGCTCCGGCGCTGCCCCTCCACCATGCTCCGCATGGTCCCCCTCCCCACTGCGTGGTGAGGATAGAAGACTCTCGAGACCGATCCTCCCGCGACATTCCGCGACTCCCGCCCCCGCCGTCAGTCGCCCTACAGGCGAGCGCGACTTGCCAAACGGGCGCCATTGCGTGCTCTGATAGCCGGCACAGTTAACAGGCAGACCCCATGCGGTTCGACCTCTTCAAGATTGCCGTCACGGCGGCCCTGATCTTCGGCCTGGCGTTCGCCAGCGCACCCTACTTCGCGTTCCGTGCACTTCGGGCGGCGACGGCGGCGGAGGATGTGCAGGCGACGGCCGAGCTCGTCGACTTTCCGGCCGTGCGCAAGAGCCTGACCGGCCAACTGGCGCCGGACACGGCGACCGCCGGTGTCGAGCCGCCGTCGATCTGGCAGGATCCGCTCGGCGCGCTCAAGCGGGCCATCGAGCCGCTGGCGCCGCCCGAGCCAAAGGTCGACCGCTACCTGACCCTCCCCGGCCTGTCGGCCCTGTCTCGCGGCTACAACCCCGGCAAGGCCCCGCCGCCGGCCAGCCTGGTCGAGCCGCTGGGCGTGAAGGTCAAGGCCGCGTTGAAGGGGCCCTGGCCGACGATGCCCTACTGGGATCCGAACCGCGCCCGCATCGCCGTGAAGCGGCCGGGCGACGAGGCGAGGGTCACGGTGTTCACCTTCGAGCGCCGCGCCCTGTTTACCTGGAAGCTGGTCCACGTTCAGCTGCCCGAGGGCGAGCGCTAGCCGCACTTCTATTGCCACCATGATGTCAGCAGACGTTGACTAGAGAGACTCTCGTTCTTGTTTTGTTCGAACCCGCGCGATAGCGTTGGTCAACGAAACGGGAGAGGCCCTCATGATCGGATACGTCACCATCGGCGCGCTGGACGTCGGAGAATCGCTGCCCTTCTGGGACGCCGTTTTCGCCCCGCTGGGCTATGAGCGCGGCTTCTTCAGCAACGGCTGGGCCGGCTACGGCCCCAAGGGCGAGGCCCAGAACACCTACATCTGCCCGCCGTTCGATGGCCAGCCGGCGCGCGGCGGCAACGGCATCATGCCGGCCTGGCTCGCGCCGTCGGTGGAGGCGGTGAAGGCCGCCCATGCCGCCGGTCTCGCCCATGGCGGAACCGACGAAGGCGGACCCGGCCCCCGCCCTGAAGACTCCAAGGATTTCTACGGCGCCTACCTGCGCGATCCGACGGGCAACAAGTTCTGTCTCTTCGCGCGTGGACCGTTCTGATGGGCGGGATTTTGAGGCCGGTGGTCAGCTACCTGACGCTCGGCGCCGATGATATCGCGCGCGCGGTCGCCTTCTATGATCCGGTCCTGGCCGCGCTCGGCCTGCGCAGGGCCTGGCTCAATGGCGACTGGGCCGGCTACGGGCCGGAGGGCGACGATCACGGCACGCTGCTGATCTGTGCGCCGTTTGACGGCGAGGCCGCGCGGGCCGGCAACGGCGTCATGATCGGTCTGCATGCCGAAAATGCGGCCCAGGTCGACGCCTTTCATGCGGCGGCTCTGGCCAACGGCGGCGCCTGCGAAGGCCCGCCTGGACCCAGACCGGACTACGGCGAGGGCTACTATCTGGCCTACGTCCGCGACCCGACCGGCAACAAGCTGTCGGCGTTCTACCGGCCCGAACCGGCATGACGCCCGGCGACGAAAAAGGCCGCCCCTCCTGTCCAGACGGACGGGAAGGGCGGCCCCTGTCATTTGTGCGGGCGAGGACCGGAAGGTCGTTCCCGACCAAACCTAGGCCATCGCCGCCTTGAGGTTCTCGTCGACCTTGTCGAGGAAGCCTTCGGTCGTGAGCCAGGCCTGCTTGTCGCCGACCAGCAGCGCCAGGTCCTTGGTCATGAAGCCCGACTCGACGGTGTCGACGCAGACCTTTTCCAGCGTCCGGGCGAACTTGATCAGCTCGGCGTTGCCGTCGAGCTTGCCGCGGTGCTCAAGGCCGCGCGTCCAGGCGAAGATCGAGGCGATCGAGTTGGTGGAGGTCGACTCGCCCTTCTGGTGCTGGCGGTAGTGGCGGGTGACGGTGCCGTGGGCGGCTTCCGCTTCCATGGTCTTGCCGTCCGGCGTGACCAGCACCGAGGTCATCAGGCCCAGCGAGCCGAAGCCCTGGGCGACGATGTCCGACTGCACGTCGCCGTCGTAGTTCTTGCAGGCCCACACGTAACCACCGGACCACTTCAGGGCCGAGGCGACCATGTCGTCGATCAGGCGGTGCTCGTAGGTCAGGCCGGCGGCCTTGAACTTGTCGGCGTACTCGGCGTCGAACACTTCCTGGAAGATGTCCTTGAAGCGCCCGTCATAGGCCTTGAGGATGGTATTCTTGGTCGACAGATAGACCGGGTAGTTGCGCGCCAGGCCGTAGCCGAACGAGGCATGGGCGAAGTCGCGGATCGAGTCGTCGAGGTTGTACATCGCCATGGCGACGCCGCTGCCGGGCGCGTCGAACACTTCGTGCTCGATGACCTTGCCGTCGTCGCCGACGAACTTGATGGTCAGCTTGCCCTTGCCGGGGAAGCGGAAGTCGGTGGCGCGATACTGGTCGCCGAAGGCATGGCGGCCGACGATGATCGGCTGGGTCCAGCCCGGCACCAGGCGTGGCACGTTCTGGCAGATGATCGGCTCGCGGAAGATCACGCCGCCCAGGATGTTGCGGATGGTGCCGTTGGGGCTCTTCCACATCTTCTTGAGCTTGAACTCCTCCACCCGCTGCTCGTCCGGGGTGATGGTCGCGCATTTGACGGCCACGCCATGGCGCTTGGTCGCCTCTGCGGCGTCGATCGTCACCTGGTCGTTGGTGGCGTCGCGGTGCTCGATGGAGAGGTCGTAGTAGTCCAGCTCAAGGTCGAGGTAGGGGAAGATCAGCTTGTCCTTGATGAGCTTCCAGATGATGCGGGTCATCTCATCGCCGTCCATGTCGACGACAGGATTGGCGACCTTGATCTTGGCCATGGGGATGTTTCTCCGTTGGGCGCGCTTCTGCAGGAAAAGCGGCGGCGCACAGGGCCCCCGCGAGCGCGAGCCGGAGGGCTATAGCGCCAGATGCGCGGGGGAGCAAACAGGCGCAAAATCGGTCAACGGCCTGTTCAGGTCTGTCCGATAAGCCTGTCGCGTTGAGGGAGGGCCGACGGGTCCATGACGATTGTCGCCAAACCGCTGGCGCGGAAGCTGCTGGCCACCGTGGTCGTACTGTCCATCGCCGTGACAGGCCTTGCGACCGCGGCGACGTTCGCCTTCGTCCAGAAGGTGTCGATGGAGCGGCAGATCCGCAGCCTGCAGCTCTATGTGAAGGAGCGGACCAACACCGAGGACCGGCTGTTCTCGAACCTGGTCAAGGTCCACACGGACGCGACCCAGGCCCTCATGCGCCGTGTCGAGCGCCTCAAGGGCCCCGAACTCGACGCGCGGTTCGACCGGCTCTTCCCGCTCAAGGCCGACGGCACACGCCGCAGCGTCCCGGACCTTTTCGACGGCTCGACCCGAGGCGATGGCGCCTACATGTACGGTATGGGCGCCTTTCTCGCCGACGGCGCCCACATGACCGAACAGGACAAGGCCCTGTTCATCGCGTCGCTGCAGGTGGTTTCGCTGGCGGGCGAGGCGCAGCACTCGCGCTACGACAACTTCTACATGTTCACGCCGACCAACCGGATGGTCATGTATGGCCCGGATCGCGACGACCGGCTGATCTACTATCGCCAGGATGCTCCCGCGACGCTCGACTTCCGCAACGAGGAAATGACCGAGCTGACGCGCCCGCGGGCCAATCCAGCGCGCGTGATGAAATGCACCAAACTGCGCAAGCTGATGAGCGATCCGTCCGGCAAGGCGCTCACCACCGCCTGCATGACGCCGATCGACATTGACGGTCGGCATGTCGGCGCCTGGGGCACCACGGTGACGCTCGATTCCTATCTGATGTCCGCGGTCGGCGAGTCCGTTCAGGGCGGGGAGAACATGATCGTCTCGGGCGATGGCGAGCTCATTGCCGCGCCCGGACTTGGAAAGGGCGGGGTCGTCTCGCCCGCCGAGCTGGTGCACGAGCAGAGTCGCCGGGGCATCGGACCGCTGGTCAAGAGCATCCGCAAGCGGGGTGGCGCGTCGGGCGTGTTCCAGTCCGGCGAGCGCGTCATCGCCTATGGCCACCTCGAACAGCCTGACTGGTATTTCGTAATGAGCCTGCCGACGGCCGAGATCGCCGCGTCGGCCGCCCGGACCGCGTCCTGGGTTCTGTTGTTCGGGTTGATCGGGATGGTCGTCCAGGCCGTCCTGCTGTTCCGCTTCATCGGCCGCGAGGTCGTCAACCCGCTGGTGACCCTGTCCAGCGTCCATGCCCGCGACGGCGCCGCCTGCGCGCCCGAGGTCGAAGCCCGTCAGGACGAGATCGGCGGCCTGGCCCGCATGTTGCGCGCCCAGAGGGCCGACAACGACGAGCTGTTCCGCTCGCTGGAGCACCGCGTCGCGGCCCGCACGGCCGAACTGGAGCGGGCAAACCGCGCCAAGTCGACCTTCCTGGCCAACATGTCCCACGAGCTGCGCACGCCGCTGAACGGGGTCATCGCCCTGACCGACCAGCTGGCGGATACGGCCGACCAGACCCGCCGCCGCGAGCTGGCGAACCTCGTCTCGTCGTCCGGGCGACTGCTGGAGCAGGTGCTCAGCGACATTCTCGACGTTTCCAAGATCGAGGCCGGCCAGTTCCGTCTGTCGCCGGCGCCGTTCGAGCTGCAAGAGACTGTGGCGGCGATGGCCGACCTGCACCGGGCGTCGGCCGAGGCCAAGGGTCTGACCCTGTCCTGGAACATCGCGGAGGCGGCCCGGGGGGCCTGGCTCGGCGATAGCGGCCGGATCGCGCAGATCCTCAGCAACCTGCTCGGCAATGCGGTGAAATTCACCGATCGTGGCGAGGTGAACCTGACCGTCGACCGCGAGAATGACAGGCTGAAGTTCACCGTTCGCGACACCGGTGTGGGCTTCGACGCCGAGGCCCGCGAAAGACTGTTCCGCCGCTTCGAGCAGGCCGACGACTCGATCACCCGCCGGTTCGGCGGCACCGGTCTTGGCCTGTCCATCTGCTCGGCCCTGACCGGGATGATGGGTGGGGAAATCGACGCGACCGCGACGCCGGGCGAGGGGGCGGTGTTCACCGTCCTGTTGCCGCTGCCGCGCGCCGAGATGGCCGTCGATGAAGAACGCGCCGATCCCTCCGAAGACGTGAGTCTCGAGGGGCTGCGGGTGCTGGCGGCCGAGGACCATCCGACCAACCAGAAGGTCCTGCAGATCGTGCTGGAGCCGTTCGGGGTCGACCTGACCATCGTCGGCAACGGCGAGGAAGCGGTCGCGGCGTTTGCCGCCGGCGGCTACGACGCGGTGCTGATGGACATGCAGATGCCCGTCATGGACGGCCTGACCGCCACCCGCCTGATCCGCGGGCGTGAGGCCGCGGCGGGCGCCGAGCCGGCCCTGCTGATCATGCTGACCGCCAATGCGATGGACGAGCATGTCGAGGCGGCCCGCCTGGCCGGCGCCGACCTGCACGTGGCCAAACCGCTCCGGCCGGCCCAGCTGTTCGCGGCCCTGGCCATGGCCCGCCGCCCGAAGGACGGCGTCAGCGCGGCCGCCTAGCCGACGGCTTTGACGATGACGCGCATGACGTCCGCGAAGGTCTTGTCCTGGGCGGCCTCATCCTGAGGGGTTCCCAGCAGGAAGACGATCACCGCGTACCGCCGGCCATCCTTGAGTGTGAGGATGCCGATGTCGTTGACCACCGGCGTCAGGCCCAGATCGGTCGCTGACACCCCGGACTTGTGCGCCAGTCCGGCGCCTTCGGGCAGGCTGGCGGCGAGGCCTTTTGGACCAAACCGCGTCTCGCCCATCATTTGGAGCAGCATGGCGGTGCTGCGCTTCGACACGAGTTCGCCGAGCGCGAGCTTGCGCAGGAAGTTCAGCCCGCCGCTGGCCGTCATCGTGTCGCGCGGATCGACCAGGTAGCGCGCTGTCGCCGTGCGACGAACCGATTCCGGCACCCTGTTGCGAGCAGCCTCGAACGCCGGCCAGCCCTTCCAGGCGATGCGGAATGAAGCCATGCCGTTGAGCTCCGGCTGAAGTTCGCGTTCGTAGCGGTCGACGCGAATATCCTTGATGCCCCGGCCCCGCAGCCAGGCCGTCAGCGCTCCGGGACCGCCGATCCGGCGCATCAGGACGTCGGCGGCGGTATTGTCGCTGTCGCTGACGGCGCGCTCCAGGAGATCACGAACCGTATAGGTCGTGACGCCCGGCCAGGCGTCCGCCACCGGACTGTGGGCCGGCGAGATGTCCGGCTCCTCCAGCGTGATCGTCTCGTCGAGCGAGAGGCGGCCAAGATCGACCTCCGACAGCACCGCCGCGGCCAGCGGCGCCTTGAACACGCTCTGCATCGGAAAGGCCTTGTCGCCATTCCAGGCCCACACCTCGCCGTTAGCCAGATTCTGGACGGCGATCTCCATCGACGCGGGCTGTGCCCGAGCGGCGATTTCGCCGATCGCCTGGTCCAGCAACGCGGCGTCGATCGCGGGCGTCTCGGCGACGGTCGTGGTCTGGGATCGCTCGCAGGCGCAGAGCAGCAGGACGGCGATCAGGGGTAGGAGGCGGTGCATGATGATGACTCTAACGCCCGACCGCCGCGATTGCGCACACCGTGGGGATTTCTTTTCTGCTATCAGCGCGACCCTTCGCTAGAACAGGCCGGTCTCGATACGTGAACCAGAACGGAAGCCCGAGCGTGAATCCTCCCGTCGTCATCCTCAACGAACCCCAGCTGGCCGAGAACATCGGCGCGGTGGCGCGGGTGATGGCCAATTTCGGGTTGGCCGATTTGCGCCTGGTCCGGCCGCGCGACGGCTGGCCGCAGGAACGGGCCTGGCCCTCGGCGTCCGGCGCCGACTGGCCGCTCGACAACGCAAAGGTTTTCGACCGGCTGGAAGACGCTATCGCCGACCTGAGGCTTGTCTATGCCACGACGGCTCGCTCGCGCGGCACGCAGCTGCCGGTGCTGACGCCGCGCGAGGCGGCCGCCAATCTCCATACCGCCGTGGAGGCCGGGGAGGGTGTCGGGCTGCTGTTTGGCGGTGAGCGCGCCGGGCTCGAGACCGACGACATCGCCCTTTGCCACGGCATCGTCACCATCCCGGTCGACGAGCGGTTCCGCTCGCTCAACCTCTCCCAGGCCGTGGCGCTGAACGCCTATGAATGGCGCCTCGGCGTGGCCGATCGTCCCCGCGAGGCGTTCGCCGTGAACGTCGATGGCCCGGCTGATATGGCCACGGTCGTCGGCCTCTATGAGCAGCTAGAGGGCGAACTCGATGCGGCCGGCTTCTTCCATCCGCCGGAAAAGCGGCCGTCGATGGTTCGCAATCTGCGCATCTCCCTCGGCCGTTCACGTCTGACCGACCAGGAAGTGCGGACCTGGCGCGGGGTGGTCACCGCCCTGTCGAAAGGGCGCGGCCGCGTTCTGGAAAAACTTGCGCGTCAGCGGGCAGCCGCTAAGAATGAGACCAACGAGTAACAAAACGACTCCGGGAGGCTCTCATGGACCGCAGGACCCTGCTCTTCAGCGCGGGCGCGATCGGACTGGGAGCCGCCTTTCCCGCGCTCGCGGCAGAGGACGACAAGGCGGTCGCCCGCGACGCCTGGTTCTATGCCCTGCCGCTCATCGAGATGGCGACGACCCGGGCGCGGGGCCTTGCAGCCGGCGGAAAGATCAACAGCTTCGCTCCGGTGCGGGGCCTCGCCGATCACACCAGCCGGTTCGTGACCACGCCGAACAACGACACCCTATATTCCTCGGGCTGGATTGATCTGACCAAGGGCCCGGTGACCCTGACCGTGCCGCCGATGGGCTCGCGCTATTGGTCCGTCGCGGTGATGGACATGTTCACCAACAACAACGTCGTGCTCGGCTCGCGGACGGTCGGCGGCGACGGCGGCGCCTTCACCCTGGTTGGGCCGGGCGAGGATGCGTATCCGGACAACGCCGTCCAGGTCGCGACACCGCACGCCTGGGTGCTCGCGCGCGTACTGGTCGACGGGCCTGACGATGTTCCAGCCGTGCAGGCGCTGTTGAAGGCGCTGACCCTGACGGGCCCGACGAACACGCCGCCGGTTCCGGCCTATGCCGGGCGCGCCGCGTTGGCGGACGACTATTTCGCCAGCGCCCGGTCACTCCTGGCTAGCGATCCGGCGCCGATGACGGACCTGAAGCTGCTGCGCCGGACGGCGGCCGTTCTCGGTCCCAAGGCCGGCCCGCTGTCGGACGCCGCCAAGGCCGGCGTTGCGGAAGCCCAGACCATCGCCAAGGTCGCCTTCGGCCGCCAGAGCTACGTCCAGGGCTGGAGTTATCCGCGCGCCGATCTCGGTGATTTCGGCCAGGACTATCTCTATCGCGCCGCCGTGGCGCTGGGCGGGCTGGGCGCCCTGCCTGTAGCCGAGGCGATGTACATGCGCGCCCAGGGCGACGGGCAGGGGCTCTTCGCGGGCGACGGGCTCTACCGCCTGACCCTGCCGGCGCAGCTGCCGCTGGACGGCTTCTGGTCGCTGTCGATGTACGAGGCGACGCCGGACGGGCAGTTCTTCTTCACCGACAATCCGCTGAACCGCTACGCCATCGGCGATCGCACCCGCGGCCTGACACGCAACGCGGATGGCTCACTCGACATCTGGATCAGCCGCACGGACCCCGGCGGCGCACGCAGCCCCAACTGGCTACCCTCGCCCAAGGCGGGCCCCTACGCGCTGTTCCTGCGCGCCTATCTGCCGAAGGCGGAGCTGCTGGACGGCCGCTGGCGCTTGCCGGCGATCGAGAAAGTCTGAGGACGCCATGACCGACCTTCGCGCCGTGGCCCGGGACGCCTGGCTGTTCACGCTGCCCCTGCTCGAAATCGCGGCGGTGCGCACACGCGGCCAGGCCGTGGGGTCGGCGATGAACACCTTCTCTTCGATGCGCAATCTGGCCGACCATCGCCAGCGCACCGTGACCACGCCCAACAACGACACCCTCTACGCTACGGCGCAGCTGGACCTGTCGAACGGTCCGGTGACCCTGACCGTGCCGGCCTCTGGCGACCGCTATGTCTCGCTGCAGTTGATGGACGCCTGGAGCAACAGCTTCTGCCTGCTGGGCACCCGTACCACCGGCAATGGCGGCGGCGTCTACACGCTCGTCGGACCGGAGGAAGCGGCTTCGGGTCGTCAGGTCATTCGGTCGCCGACCCGCCACGTCTGGGCGCTGGCGAGGATTTTGGTCGATGGGCCGCATGATCTGGACGCCGCCCGCGTTGTCCAGGGCGGCTTCTCGGCCCAGGGACCGGACGTCCCGCCGGCGGCGACCTATGCCCGCCGCACGGACAGCTGGGCGGACTATTTCGCCAGCGCCGACGCCCTGATGGCGGCCAATCCCCCGCCGGTCACCGATCTGCGGCTGCTGCGCGCGATCGCGCCGCTGGGCCTGGGCGAGGGACGGTTCGACGCCGGACGTTTCTCCGCCGCGGAGGCCGCCCTGATCGAGGCCGGGGTCGAGGAGGCTCGCCAGGCCGTCCGCGGCGGCGGCGGACTGTCGGGAACCAACTTCATCGACGGCTGGGCCTATCCGGCGGCCAGTCTTGGCGACTTCCGCCAGGACTACGGCTTCCGCGCCGTCGTGGCCCTGGGCGGGCTGGCCGCCCTGCCTCTGGTGGAGGCGACCTATCTGCGCGCCGGCGCGCCGGAAGGCGGCGGCTCGTTTGACGGGACACGGAACTGGCGTCTGCACCTGCCTGCCGATCGCCAGATCCCGGTGGACAGCTTCTGGTCGCTGTCGATGTACGAGATCACGCCGGAGCGTCAGTTCTTCTTCACCGACAACCCTCTGAATCGCTACGCCATCGGTGATCGGACGCCGGGCTTGACCTGGAACGCGGACGGCTCGCTCGACCTCTGGATCGGCCACGCGTCCCCCGGACCGGAGCGGGAGTGCAACTGGCTGCCGGCGCCCGCCGGCCCATTCGCCCTGTTCATGCGCGGCTACCTTCCGAGACCAGAACTGCTCGACGGACGCTATCGCCTTCCGCCGGTCGTAGAAGCCTGACGCCGAGGCTTCACGAATGCGGCTGAGACGCTAGGTTGCGGGCGTTCAACAGGAGTCGCCCGATGAAGACCCGCGCCGCCGTCGCGTTCGAAGCCAAAAAGCCGCTGGAGATCGTCGAGGTCGACCTGGAAGGTCCTCGCGCCGGCGAGGTGCTGGTCGAGATCAAGGCGACGGGCATCTGCCACACCGACGCCTATACGCTCGACGGTCTCGACAGCGAGGGCATCTTCCCCTCGATCCTCGGCCACGAAGGCGCGGGCGTGGTGCTGGAAGTGGGCGCGGGCGTGACCAGCGTAGTCCCCGGCGATCACGTGATCCCGCTCTACACGCCCGAATGCCGGCAGTGCAAAAGCTGCCTCAGCCGCAAGACCAACCTCTGCACGGCGATCCGCGCCACCCAGGGCAAGGGCCAGATGCCCGACGGCACCAGCCGCTTCTCCTACAAGGGCCAGCAGATCGCCCACTATATGGGCTGCTCGACCTTCGCCAACCACACGGTGCTGCCCGAGATCGCGCTGGCGAAGATCCGCAAGGACGCCCCGTTCGACAAGGCCTGCTACATCGGTTGCGGCGTGACCACGGGCGTCGGCGCGGTGACCAACACGGCCAAGGTCGAGCCGGGCGCCAACTGCATCGTCTTCGGCCTCGGCGGCATCGGCCTGAACGTGATCCAGGGCCTGAAACTGGTCGGCGCCGACATGATCATCGGCGTCGACATCAACCCGGACCGCGAGGCTTGGGGCCGCAAGTTCGGCATGACCCACTTCGTCAACCCCAGGGACGTCAGCGGCGACATCGTCGCCCATCTGGTGGCCCTGACCGACGGCGGCGCGGACTACACCTTCGACGCCACAGGCAACGTCACGGTCATGCGCCAGGCGCTGGAGGCCTGCCATCGTGGCTGGGGCGAGAGCATCATCATCGGCGTGGCCGAGGCCGGCCGCGAGATCGCCACCCGCCCGTTCCAGCTGGTCACGGGCCGGGTCTGGAAGGGCACGGCCTTCGGCGGCGCCCGCGGCCGCACCGACGTGCCGCAGATCGTCGACTGGTACATGGACGGCAAGATCCAGATCGACCCGATGATCACCCACACAATGCCGCTCGAAGACATCAACAAGGCCTTCGACCTGATGCACGCGGGCGAGAGCATCCGCAGTGTGGTGGTGTTCTAGGATTGATCCTCCCCCATCGGGGGAGGGGGACCGCCGAAGGCGGTGGAGGGGGTCCGCTCAGATCGCAGGTGACCCCCTCAGTCCCTGCTTCACCTGCGGTTCCGCAGGGCCAGCTCCCCCGAAGGGGAGCATCTTTCAAGCGAGACCGCCATGACCGTCGAAATCCTCTCCACCCACCGCACGTTCGACGGCACGCTGCACTATTGCCGCCACCTGAGCGCGGCGACCGGCACGCCGATGCGGTTCACGATCTTCCTTCCGCCGGGTGAGGGGCCGTTCCCGGTGCTGGTCTGGCTGTCGGGTCTGACCTGCACGGAGGACAATTTCACGGTCAAGGCGGGGGCCTACGGCGCGGCGGCGGCGCTGGGGATGGCCATTGTCGCGCCCGACACCAGCCCGCGGGGCGACGAGGTCGCCGACAGTCCTGACTACGACTTCGGCAAGGGTGCGGGCTTCTACATCGACGCCACCCAGGCGCCGTGGGCGCCGCACTTCGCCATGGAAACCTACATCGTCCGCGACCTGCTGGAGGCGGTACACGGCGCCTTCCCGCTGGACCCGGCGCGGCGGGCCATCAGCGGCCATTCCATGGGCGGTCACGGGGCCCTGACGCTGGCGCTGAAGCACCCGGACCTGTTCCGCTCGGTCGGCGCCTTCGCGCCGATCTGCTCGCCGACGCGTTGTCCCTGGGGGGTGAAGGCGTTCACTGGCTACCTTGGTAGCGACCAAGAGGTCTGGGCCGGCCATGACGCCGCTCGGATGATCGAGGCCGGCGTCGCGAAGGGCCGCTACGCCGATATCCTGGTGGAGCAGGGGCTGGGCGACACCTTTCTGGCTGACCAGCTCAAGCCCGACCTGCTGGAAGCCGCCTGCGCCGCCGCCGCCCAGCCGCTGACGGTCCTGCGCCACGAGGGCTACGACCACAGCTACTTCTTCATCGCGAGCTTCATCGCCGACCACCTGGCCTGGCATCGGGAGCGGCTGGATTGATGCTCCCCATCGGGGGAGCTGTCGGCGAAGCCGGCTGAGGGGGTCCGCTCAGATCTTGGGTGACCCCCTCCGGCTCGCCGAAGGCGAGCCACCTCCCCCGATGGGGAGGATCAGATCCCAGCCCCCAGGTCCACGAACGCCTCCTCCAGCGAGGGCGTCACCACCGCGTCCTCGGCCAGCCGATGCGCCAGGCCGTCGACCTGGGCGGTGATCTCGGGGACGGCGGTGATTTCCCACCAGGCGGGGCGGGTCAAGGGGCCCAGCGCAAAAAGCCAGTTGGAGACCTCGCCGCGCGCGCCGAGCACCGCGCAGTCGGCGGTTTCCAGCCCCAGGCCGAGGTCATCCGGCGCGATCAAGCCCTTGCGGGCGAGGTCGGCATAGAGCGGGACTTCCAGGCCGTGCAGGTCGCTGCGCGGGCCGGTGCAGTTGACTACCTTCGCCACCGTCAGCCGCTCGGCCGCACCGCCGCCGCGCGGGTGCAGGGTGACCGCCACGCCCTCGCCGGTGGGGGTCCAGTCTCGGGTGCGGGCGGCGAGGACGCTGAGTTGTCCGGCCGCCATCAGGCCCTCGATCCGCTGGGCGATGCGCGGGGCCATGCGGTGGCGGTGGACGTCCCAGCGCGGCCGCTGGTGACGCAGGAACTGGCGCTTCTGGGCCGCTGTCCAGGTGGACCAGGTGCGGGCGATCACAGGACGCACGGCGTCAATCACGCGCTGCCAGGGCTGGCCGGCCGAATCCGCTCGCCGCACTTCGGCGCGGATGGCCTTTGACAGGGCCAGGGGGCTGGCCGGCAGCAGCGGTGCGAGGAACGGCTCCCAGTGCCCGCCGTAGCGGTGGGCACCCGGCAACAGGCCGCGCCGCGACACCGCCAGCATCGGCCCGCGATGGCCCTCCTCGGCCAGCGTCAGGGCAATGTCGACCATGGTCAGACCGGTGCCCAGCAGCAGTACGGGTGCGTCCGGGTCGATGCCGGTCAGGGCATCGGCCGCCCAGGGATCGGCGGCGAAGGCGGGGCTGTCGCGCAGCCAGCTGTCCGTCGGCAGGGGCGGGCGAGGCGGCAGGTTGCCGGTGGCCAGCACGATCGTGTCCGCCTCGACCTCGCGGCCGTCGCTGAGCATCAAGCCGCGCCGGGGCGGATCCAGCAGCCGCACCGCCTCGCCCCGCAGCACGGTCAGGCCGGGGCCGTTATCGGTCACCCGGGCGGCGGCGATCTGCTGCTGCAGGTACTGGCCCCAGAGTTCGCGCGGCGAGAACGCGGCGCTCATCTCCCCGCCGCTTTCGGCAAGGGCCTCCGCCATCTCCGCACGCCCGGCCAGCCAGTCGCCGTAGGCGGGGCTGAGACCGGCCTCCATGCGCGCCACAGGTACGTTGAGCAGGTGCGAGGGCGCGCAGGCGCCATAGGCCAGGCCGCGCCCCGGCCGGCTCGACGGATCGATCAGCACCACGCGCCAGTCCGGCCGCGCCCGGGTGAGTTTCAGCGCCAGAAGCGCGCCGCTGAACCCTGCGCCCACGATGGCGAGGGTCTTGCGGGCTTGAGGAGTATCGAATGCCATCGGCCCTGAGGATTCGAGGAAAGTGCCCTAGGGGCATCTAAGGCCAGTTCGCGAGTCGGGGGGAGGGAGATTGCAGCCCCCCGTTTTGGGGGGGCGCGCGCTCGATGCAGCGGCCTATCAGCTGTAATCGTCGGTACCGGGCGATTGGCGCCTCAACGCCGCGTGCCGTGAGCCCTCCATGTCCATCTTTCGAATTACTGGCGCGACCCTGGCGGCCGTCGTCCTCGCGTCAAGCGTTTCCGCCGCCAGCCCCGAACGTGAGGCGGCCGGATGGGCCAAATGGGTCGACTTCGGCCAGGGCATCCTGGACGCTCGGGAAGAATCGACGATCGGTCCGTTGAATCAGGCCTGCAAGGGCGTGCGCGGCATGCTCATTTCGCAAGGCTTCCAGTTTCCCTACTGGGCCCAGCAGCAGATGATGCTCTGCGACGGGCTGAGCGCGATTGCCAGGGGCGACCGCAAGGACGCCTGCAAAACGCTCAAGAGCGCCTCCAAGGAACTCGGCAAAGCCAAACCGGTTGTGCTCGAACCCCGCGCTGAACCCATGGCCAGCAGCCTCAAGCGGATCGCGGACGACGCGGTGGCGATCAACCACTGCTGAAGCGCGCGCGAGCGGGGCGGGCGTCGCGGGCGCAATTTCCGGCTGAATAGAGCGCACGGCCATGCATCAGGCTTCCGCACCGTCTGGCAGCCTTATGGCGACCGGCTTGTCGGGCCTCGAGGCCGAAGCGCTGTCCCTGGACCAGCCCGGGTGCTTCCTGCCGCCTCCGCCCGGCGACGTCGTCGACCCTCGCGAGCCGCTGTTCGTATCGCTTCGGAATGACTGCGAGATCTACGTTGTGGACCGCAAGGTAGCCTCGGTCACCCTTACGATGGAGGCCCGCCGCCGTCTGGCTGAGCAACCGTCGTCATCGGTCTGGGTTCGGGGCGCCGTCGGCGTTCCGTATGGCCGGGTGCTCGAGGCATTCGAGAGACTCAAGCGTGGCGGCCTTGGCGACCGCATCGCCCTGATCAACGAAGACCTTGAGTAGGCTTCATTTCCGCCACCAACGTTGACTCGCTGCTCCCCCTTCTTCATAAGCGCGCCTTCCTAACGCCGCCGGCTTGCCGGACGGCGTCTGGATTCCATGACGGGTGACACGAAGCCGCCGTTGAGATCGCGCCTCCACTTGCGGAGGAGCCGGCCCGGGTCGAACTGAAAAGAGCTACATATGTCCAAGCGCCATAGCGCCAAGTACAAGATCGACCGCCGGATGGGCGAAAACATCTGGGGTCGTCCGAAGTCCCCGGTGAACAGCCGCTCCTACGGCCCCGGTCAGCACGGCCAGCGCCGCAAGTCCAAGGTCTCCGATTTCGGCCTCCAGCTGCGCGCCAAGCAGAAGCTGAAGGGCTACTACGGCAATCTGACCGAAAAGCAGTTCAGCCGCACCTACACCGAAGCCGCGCGCCGCAAGGGCAACACGGCCGAGAACCTGGTCGGCCTGCTGGAAGCCCGTCTCGACGCGGTCGTCTACCGCGCCAAGTTCGTGCCGACCGTCTTCGCCGCCCGTCAGTTCGTCAACCACGGCCACGTGCTGGTGAACGGCAAGCGCGTCAACATCGCCTCCTACCGCGTGAAGGCCGGCGACGTCGTCAGCGTCCGCGAAAAGTCGCGCAACATGGCCCTCGTGCTGGAAGCCCTAAGCTCGGGCGAGCGCGACACCCCCGACTACATCACCGTGGACGCCCGCCACATGGCGGCGACCTTCGTCCGCGCCCCGGAACTGGCCGAAGTGCCTTATCCGGTGAAGATGGAGCCGAACCTGGTCGTCGAATTCTACGCCTCCTAAGGCCTGAACCGACCCAAGTTATTGCGAAGGGCCCCGGAGCGATCCGGGGCCCTTTTGCTATGGGCGCGACCTTACGGCCAATTCACTTGCCCCGACTGGCCACCGTCCCATTTCATGCCGAGGGCGAGCAGGGATGGGGTTGGCGATGGATCGCAGGGTGTTTCTGGGCGCGGGAAGCGTCGCGGCGTTGTGGCCGATGATCGCGGGCGCCGAAGCGCCGGCGTCCGCCTGGGTCAAGCTGCCGACCGAGCCTTACAAGGGCAAGCAGGACGACGTCGTGTTCGTCGACCGCCAGACCGGCTGGTACGGCAACGGCCTCGGCAAGCTGTTTCACACCACCGACGGCGGCCAGACCTGGACGAAGCAGCTCGACAAGCCCGGCACCTTCATACGCGCCCTGGGCTTCGTTGATGCGAAACTCGGGTTCCTCGGCAACATCGGCCCCGGCTATTTCCCGAATGTCTCCGACCTGGTGCCGCTCTACCGCACCCGTGATGGCGGTCAGAGCTGGGAGCCCGTGACCATTACCGGTCCCGCGGTGACGGGCATCTGCGCGATCAACATCTTCCGCGAGCCGTTCATCAACGCCGGGGTGCTGGACCATCGGGTGACCGTTCGCGCCGGCGGCCGGGTCGGCGGGCCGGCCCTGCTGGCGACCTCGCGCGACGGTGGCGAGACCTGGACGTCGGAGGATCTCTCGAGCCTCACGGCGATGATCCTCGACATCTGTTTCGTCAGCCAGAAGGTCGGCTTCATCGCCGGCGCGACCGACACGGATGTTCAGGCGTCCAAAGCGGTCATCCTGCGCACCGGCGACGGCGGCAAGAGCTGGAAGCGGGTCTACGAGGGCGGGCGCACGTGGGAGCTGACCTGGAAGATCGCCTTCCCGACCGAAAAGACCGGCTACGTCACGGTCCAGAGCTACAGTCCCGATCCCAAGGCCAGCCAACGGTATGTGGCCAAGACACGGGACGGCGGACTGAGCTGGAAGGAGCTGCCCCTGGTCGACAACGCCGCCGTGCGCGAATTCGGCGTCGGCTTTGTTGATGACAAGCACGGCTGGGTCGGCGCGGCGCCGGGCGGGTTCGAAACCCGGAACGGCGGCCGGACATGGGTGCCGGCGGCGATGGGCAACGCGGTGAACAAGGTCCGCGTCGTTCGGGATGGAGGGCGCACCACCGTCTTCGCCATCGGCGTCGAGCTGCATCGGCTCGACCTCTAGCGGGGTCTGGACAAGTCCGGGCGAGCCGTCTCTGTTCAGGCCATGAACCGTCGCTTCTTTCTCATCGCAGGAGCCCTGCTGCTCAGCGGATGCGCGACCCGGCTGGTCTCTTCTGCGCCGGACGCGGGGATGGTCGAGCTGGAGCCGCTGCTGGCGGTGAGGGTGGTGCGCGAGGGCCTGGCTATCCGCGTCGCCTCCAACGGCTGCACGGGCAAGGACACTATCGCCTGGTTCGTGGAGAAATCCGGCGGCCGCTATGCGCTGGCGTTCGGCCGCCGCCGGGTTGACAACTGCGCCCAACCGCCGACGACCGTGGACCTGACCTTCAGCTATGAAGAACTGGGCCTGCCCAGAGGCGCCCAGGTAGCGGTGGTCAATCCCGTGGCGGCCGGGCCCGCGCGCCATCGGCCTTGAGGGACCTGTGTCGCCATAGAGCGACCCGGAAGCTCCGCCAGGCGCCGTACAGGATCACCGCTAGGCAGAACGCAGACCAGACCGCCGCGATGATGGCCCAGCAGTGCCATAGCCAACCCCGCTTAAGGCCCATTTCGTCGGTTACCAGCAGCGGCGCCATCGGTGCGACGGCGATCAGGAATCCGATCGCCTTCGCGCGCCGGTCCGCTGACAAACCCGACCAGCCGCCATCGGTCAGGCCGAAATGCTGTAGGGCCCGCCAGCGGCGGTAGCGCCGCTTGAGGAAGCGGGCCACGGATCTCACGTGAACATGGCCTCCATCCACGCTGGCACCCGCGCCGGCCGTTTGGTGACGGCGTCGACCAGCACCCATTCGGAATGGGTCTGCGCGCACATTTCGCCGTCGGGTCCATCGATGCGGACGAAGCGGTCGAAGCGCGGGCCGCGGCGCTCGCCGACCCAGGTGCGGCCTGTGGCGTGCTCGCCGGGCATCAGCGGGCGGCGGTAGTCGATCTCATGACGCAGCACGATCCAGGCCCAGCGGGCGGCCTCCTCGGCCGGTGCGCGCGAGCGCCAGTGCGCGATGGCGATGTCCTGCACCCAGCCCAAGTAGACCACGTTGTTCACGTGGCCGTTCTCGTCGATGTCCGACGGCTTCGGCGTGAAGGGCAGGGTGAAGACCTGCCGATCCGATGGCGGTTCGAGCAGTTTCATCGGATCGCGCGATCAGCGGATCAGGATAGCAGGCCCTGGGTTTCCAGCAGCGTCTTCAGCTCGCCGTCCTGGAACATCTCGCGGACGATGTCGCAGCCGCCGACGAACTCGCCCTTCACATAGACCTGCGGGATGGTGGGCCAGTCACTGTAGAGCTTGATGCCGTCGCGCAGGACGTCGCTCTGCAGCACGTCGACGCCGACAAACTCTACACCGAGATGGTCGAGGATCTGTACGACCTGGGCCGAGAAGCCGCAGCGCGGCTGTTCCGGCTCGCCCTTCATGAACACCACGACGGGATGTTCGGCCACGGTGCGGGCGATGAAATCGTGGGCGGGGTTGGCGACAGCGGCGTCGGTCACGGCAGGGGCCTTTGGGCTTGAAACGTCAGCCTATCAGCTAGGCGCCCGGCCGGTTGCGGTCAAGCCCGGGCGGTCCTGCGACTGGCATCCTGGGAGAACCGCGCCATCTCGATCTGTGCGGCGACTCCGGTCGGCAGGTCCCGGTCCGGCACCTCGGCCAGCCGCGCCAGGCGATCGATGCGGTCAATTTCAAATCGCACGGTCGTCACCGCGGGCTCCGTGAGCACATAGGCCAGGCAGATTTCCTCGGCCGTCCAGCCGGGTGTGCTTTCGAGGAACTGATAGCCGCCGACGCCGGCCAATGGCTCCCTGCGTCGGCCCAGCACCGGCTTCTTGAACAATACCGGCTTGGGCTGCATCGACTCCGGCCAGACGTTGCGCGCGATGACGGCCAGGCCGCGTTCGGCGGCGGCCTTCAGGCGGTTGCGTTCGCGCCAGCCGGAAACCGGGCTGTAGCAGGTGGTCAGACAGTCGAAGGCGCCGCGCGAGATCAGCTGATCGGTTTCCTCGTCGTCGCTGGTCAGGCCGTAGGAGCGCACCCAGCGCATCAGCCTGATCCGTTCCAGCACGTCGGCGGTGGGCGGGGCGACGTCGAAGTTGATCAGATCCAGATACTCCAGACCCGTCCGCGCCAGCAGCGCTTCAATGGTTTGCCCGGGCTCAAGCGGCAGGGCCCACGGGCGCCAGGCAATGAACAGCAGGTCCCGCTCGACCTCGGCGAACGCGCCCGTGACGGCCTCGATCAGGATCGGAGAGTCGCCGGCGATCTCGAAGCCGTTGACGCCGAGATCCATGGCGGCGGCGATCAGGTTGCGCCAGTCGCGAACGGAATGTCGCACCGACCCGTCCAGCAGCAGGGACACCGCTGACACGACATGGCCGGACTTTCCGTAGGGCCGGTAGCGCATGGGTCAGTCCGCCGGGGGGGCTGTTTCGAGGGCGAGCGCGTGCAGGGCCCCGCCCAGCACGTCGGCGAGGGCCTTGTTGACCAGCTGGTGCTGGCGTACCCGGGGCAGACCCTTGAAGGCGGCTGAGACGATGCGCGCCTTGTAGTGGTCGCCGTCACCGGCCAGGTCGGTGATCACGATCTCGGCGTCCGGGAAAGCCGTCCGCAGGCGGGATTCAAGGTCGACGGCGGTCATCGGCACGGGGGCGGTCTCCGGAAGCAGCCCTCTTCATGCGCCACAATGCTTAACATCCGCTGGATGGCCCGGAACGGGGGCTGAGCGAATTGACGTGCGGGCGCCCGGGATCGGCGCCATGCTCACGCGTCCGTGATCGGAGAGCGCCATGAGAGTCCTGCTGGGTCTGTGTCTGGTGCTGCTGCTGGGCGCCTGCAATCGTGTTCAGACAGATCACCCGCTGTTTTCACCGGAAGACACACAGGGTGCGCCCCACCTCAGGAACGGGCTGTGGGTGGTGGACGACAGCCTGGGGGTCGTCGAGGACGACAAGCCCTGCCGGTTCGACGCCCGCAAGCCAGTGACCCGCTGGCCGGACTGCGCGGACTGGATGCTGGTCAGGGACGGCCAGTTGCTGGGCTACAGCCGGGACAAGGACGGGCCGGGCAAATGGGAAACTATCCCCTTCATTCTGGCCCGGGGTGCAACGCCGGTGCTTCAGCTCGGGCTGACCGACGACGACGGCGTGACCACCTACAGCTACTTCGGACTGCAACCGACCGGGAGCAGCGAGGGCGGCGTGACCGCCTTCCGCAGCTGGCCGGTCCTGTGCGGTCCGCCGCCGCCACCGGCGAAGACGGGCGACAAGCCCAGGTTCGTGACCCTTGAGCCGTTCCCCGGGATGACCGTGGTCGAAGACAATTGTACGGCGGACTCTACGGCGGCGGTCACCGCCGCCGCCGGCGCCAGCCGCGCCTGGACCGACGACGCTGTCGGTGGCGCCCGCTGGATCCGCGACACCTATCCCTAGGTCTCAGTCCTCGATCGCCGAATAGACCAGGCTCTTCAGCTGGCCGCGGAAGTTGAACGTCGCCGACGGCATCAGCTGGGTCATGAAGACCACCGAGAGGTCCTCTTCCTGGTCGGCCCAGAAGATGGTCGAGGCCGCGCCGCCCCAGTAGAAATCGCCGCTGGAGAGGCCGCCGGAGGCCGTCTGGTCGATGGTCATGGCGAAGCCCAGGCCAAAGCCGACGCCGGCGTTGGAGGTCTCCGAAAAGCCGCCGATGGCCATCTGGGTCAGGTCCTGATTGTCCTTCAGGTGGTTGTGAACCATCAGATCGAGCGTGCGTGTGCCGATTACCCGGACGCCGTCGAGCGATCCGCCGGCCCGCAGCATCTCGGCGAACCGGACATAGTCGGCCATTGTGCCGACGAGGCCGCCGCCGCCCGACTTGAACACCGGATCCTTGAGATAGGGGCTCTTCGTCGGGTCATCCGACAGGCGCAGGCTCTTGTCGGGCATGCGCATGTAGTTGGCGGCGAAGCGGTCGGCCTTGTCCGCCGACACATGGAAGGCCGTATCGACCATGCCCAGCGGTTCGAAGATCGCCTGTTTGAGGTAGTCCTCCAGCGGCATGCCGCTGACCCGTTCGACGAGAGCGCCACAGACGTCCGTGGCCAGGCTGTACTGCCAGCGCTGGCCAGGCTGGTAGCGCAGGGGCACGCGGCCGAGCTTCTCCAGGAACTGGTCGACGGTCTCGCCGTCGCCGCGACGCACGCCGATGGCGTCATAGGCCTTGTCCACCGGATGCTCGATCGGCAGGCCGGAGAGGTGGGACAGCATCGAGCCATAGGTCAGGCCGGCGGTGTGGCTGAGCACGTCGCGGAAGCTGACCGGCCGGGCCGGCGCCTCGGTGACCAAGCCGTCGCCTTCGCCGGACACCCAGACGCGGTGGTTCTTCCACTCGGGAATGTAGCGGTGGACCGAGTCGTCGATCTCGAACTTGCCCTGTTCCATCAGGGTCATCAGGGCGACCGAAACGATCGGTTTGGTCATGGAGTAGATGCGCACGATGGTGTCGTCGCTCCAGGCGACCCCGCGCTCGCGATCCCTCAGCCCGAAGCTCTTCGCATAGGCCTGGTGCCCGTGACGCCGCACCTCCACCTGGCAGCCGGCGATCTTGCCGGGCTGGATGTAGTTGCGCTCGATGTGGTCGGTGATGCGCTCAAGCCGATCGGCGTTGAGGCCGGTCCATTGCGACTGGGCGTCCATGTTTCGCTCCCGCTTTTCTCGTTGTCGGCATGATGGCCGGGCGAGGTGGGGGAGGGGAAGCAGAAAAAGCGGTATGCGACGCGCACTCCGGATCCTCCCCCAGAGGGGAGCAACCGAATCTCAGTGCCCCGTCCCCGGATGGGAACTCCACACCCGCCCGTCCAGCGTTCGCACCTCGACCGGCCCGCGCTGGCCCCGACCGACAAGGCCGCGGATGTCGCGGAACACGGTGTTCATGCTCTTGCGCGTTGTGGTGGTCAGGCAAACGGTCCGCTCGCCCTCGCGACCCCAGGCCGTTGTGGACGAAGTCCGGATCAGGCCCGGGTGACGCGCGACATAGGTCTGCACCCGGTCGAAGGCCCGCCCGTCGATGCCCATGGCATAGCTGCCGAACTGGACGCTGACATCGCAGGCTGGGCCCGTTGCCAGCGAGACGCCGGGCAGCAGAAGCACGGCGGTCAGGACGGTCGCGAGCAGGGCTTTCATGGTCCACCTGTTTCAATCGGCCCACATGGCCTGATGTGACCGTGACGGCGCCATCCTGAACGGCGCATGACCGGCTTGCACCGCCGCGCTCGCAGCCGCATTGAAGGTGCTGACTGTCCGGAGTTCCCATGCGTCGTTTGATTTCTGCGGCCTTCGCCGTCCTTCTTTCCGTCGCGCCGGCGATGGCCGCGCCAGGCGATCGCGCGCTGGAGGATGTCCGGATCCTGTCCGCCGACGACATGGCCGGCCGGGGGATCGAGACGGCGGGCTCGGCCAGCGCGCGGACCTATATCCGGGACCGGCTCGAAAAAATCGGTCTGGCGGTGGACGAACAGCCGTTCGCTTACACCCGCAATCGCGACGGCAAGGAGGTTCACGGCGTGAACCTGATCGCCCGGATCGCCGGAACGGCGCGCGGCGGCAAGGTCATCGTGGTCAGCGCCCACTACGACCATCTGGGGACCCGCGACGGCGTGATCTACAACGGCGCCGACGACAACGCCTCGGGCGTCGCCGGCTTGCTGGCGGTCGCGGAGGCCTTCAAGGCGGCGCCGCCGAAGCACGACATCATCCTCGTGGCGCTCGACGGCGAGGAGACCGGCCTGCGGGGCGCCAGGGCCTTTGTCGAGTCGCCGCCGGTTCCACTGGCGGACATCGGCCTGAACGTGAACTTCGACATGCTCTCCAAGAATGCGAAGGGCGAGATCTATGTCTCGGGCGGATCGGTGTTTCCGTGGCTGAAAACCCGTCTCGAACGGCTCGCCGGAAATGCGCCCGTGACGCTCAGGCTCGGTCACGACACCGACGCTGACGGGCCGCAGAACAACTGGACCACGCAGTCCGATCAGGGCGCCTTCGCCGCGAAGGGCGTTCCGTGGGTCTATTTTGGAGTCGAGGACCATCCCGAGTACCACAAGCCGACCGATGACTTCGCCACCGTGCCGCAGCCGTTCTTCAAGGGGGTGGTGTCACTGGTCGTGTCGGCGACCCGACTGTTCGACGATGAGCTGGATGCGATGATGAAAGAGGCCGGACGCTGATGCAGACCCTGATCCCCATCGCCACGCGCATCGGCGCCCGCCTGATCGCCCGCAAGGAAAGCGTGGCGGTCTCGGAATCGTCCTCGGGCGGTCTGGTGTCGGCGGCGCTGCTGGCCGTGCCGGGCGCTTCGGTCTGGTACCAGGGCGCCAGCGTCACCTACACGCCCAATGTGGCGAAGGGCCTGCTGGGCATCACCCGCGAGACCATGCCGCCGGGCATTCGCTCCTCGACCGAGCCCTATGCGCTGTTCATGGCCGGGGTTATCCGCGGGAAGCTGCGCGGGACCTGGGGCCTGTGCGAGACCGGCGCGGCTGGCCCCTCCGGCAACCCCTATGGCGACGCGGCGGGGCATACCTGTGTCGGGATCGTCGGACCGGTCGAGGCGAGTTTCACGCTGGAGACCGGCGAGAGTGACCGGGTGGAGAACATGTTGGCGTTCGCCAAGTTCGCGCTGGTGCGGTTCGAGGAAGTTTTGGGATAGGTCGGGGACATGTACCGCAGGTACGCGTCCCCTAAACCAGGCCACTCGATTGGGGGACACGTACCTGGGGTACATGTCCCCTTTAGCCCATATACCCCGGCAGCCAGGCTTCATGCGCCGTGCGCAGGGTCACCATCGGAATGCTGAAGAGGCCCTGCTTCGAGGCGAAGACCTCGCCGCCGGCCTGGCCGACGACGCTGGCGTGCAGGCCGGCGTCCGCCGCGGCCTTCAGCAGGTCCTCCGGGTCGGTGGTGGCGATGAGGTAGCGGGCCTGGTCCTCGCCGAACAGGAACGGATGGGCGTTGCCGGGGCTGGTCGCGTCAAGCAGCAGGCCGACGTTCGACGCCAGCGCCATGTCCGCCGCAGCGACGATGAGTCCACCGTCCGAAAGATCATGTACCACAGTCACTTGTCGTGATTTGATCAGACTTCGCACGAAGTCGCCGGTCTTGCGTTCCAGCGCCAGATCGACCGGCGGCGGGGCGCCGTCCTCGCGGCCGAGCACCTCGCGCAGATAGATCGAGGCGCCCAGTTCGCCGGCGTTGGCGCCCAGCAGCACGAGCGTGTCGCCGGCCTTCATGCCGGCGAAGTCGGCCCGCAGGCTGTACTCGGTCAGCAGGCCCACGGCGCCAACCGTCGGGGTCGGCGGGATCGCCGCGCCATTGGTCTCGTTGTAGAGGCTGACGTTGCCGCTCACGACCGGGAAGTCGAGCACGCGGCAGGCCTCGGCCATGCCGTCGATGGCCCGGACGATCTGGCCCATGATCTCGGGCCGCTCGGGATTGCCGAAGTTCAGGTTGTCGGTGATCGCGATCGGGTCGGACCCGACGGCCGTCAGGTTGCGCCAGGCCTCGGCCACCGCCTGCTTGCCGCCCTCGTAGGGATCGTTCTGGACATAGCGCGGGGTGCAGTCGCTGGTCACGGCCAGCGCCTTGCGCGTGCCGTGCACGCGGACGATGCCGGCGTCGGCGCCGGTGGCGCTGTCTTCAAGCGTGTCGGCCATGACGTGGCGATCGTACTGCTCCCACAGCCAGCGCTTGGAGGCCATGTCCGGGCAGCCGATCACCTGCAGCACGGCCTTCTCCCAGTCGGCCGGGGCGGGGACCTGCGCCGGATCAAGCCGCGGCTGTTTCACCGGCTCGGTCCAGGGACGATCATAGAGCGGCGCGTCCTCGGACAGGGGCGCCAGCGGGATGTCGCAGACCACCTCGCCCTTGTGCTTCAGCACGATATGGCCGGTCTCGGTGGTCCAGCCGATGACGGCGGCATCGAGGCCCCACTTCTCGAAGATGGCATGGCCTTCGTGCTCGCGGCCGGGCTTGAGGATGGCCAGCATCCGCTCCTGGCTCTCCGACAGCATCATCTCGTAGGCGGTCATGCCCTCTTCGCGCTGGGGCACCAGGTCGAGGTCGAGTTCGATGCCGACCTCGCCCTTGCCGGCCATCTCGACCGAGGAAGAGGTCAGGCCGGCCGCGCCCATGTCCTGGATGGCGGCCACCGCGCCGGTGGCCATCAGCTCCAGGGTCGCCTCGATCAGCAGCTTCTCGGCGAACGGGTCGCCGACCTGCACGGTCGGGCGCTTCTCGTCGCTGTCCTCGTCGAACTCGGCGCTGGCCATGGTCGCACCATGGATGCCGTCGCGGCCGGTCTTGGAGCCGAAATAGACCACCGCCAGACCGGGGCCGGGCGCGGCCGAGTAGAAGATCTTGTCGGCGTCGGCCAGGCCCACGCACATGGCGTTGACCAGGATGTTGCCGTCGTAGCCACGGTGGAAGTTGGTCTCGCCCGCGACGGTCGGCACGCCCACGCAGTTGCCGTAGCCGGCGATGCCGGCGACCACGCCGCCGACCAGCCGTTTCGTCTTCGGATGGCTGGGGTCGCCGAAGCGCAGGGCGTTCAGCAGGGCGACAGGCCGGGCGCCCATGGTGAAGACGTCGCGCATAATGCCGCCCACGCCGGTCGCCGCGCCCTGATAGGGCTCGATGTAGGACGGGTGGTTGTGGCTCTCCATCTTGAAGATGCAGGCCTGGCCGTCGTCGATGTCGATGACGCCGGCGTTTTCGCCCGGCCCGCAGATCACGCGGGGCCCGGTGGTCGGGAACTTGCCGAGGTGCTTGCGCGAAGACTTGTAGGAGCAGTGCTCGCTCCACATCACCGAGAAGACGCCGAGCTCCACATGATTGGGCTCTCGGTTCAGGCGGCGGACGATGAGCTCGTATTCCTCGGGCTTGAGGCCGAACTCGACGGCCGTGGCGGCCATACTCTTCGCGGGGGAGGCGGTCATGGCAGGCTGTTAGCGGATTCCGCTCGAAATGTCAGGACGGGCGAGTGAAGATGACGGCATGAAACAGGATCGCAGAACGGTCGCCGCCGCCCTCGTCAGCCTTCCGCTGCTGGGCGGCGTGGCGCGGGCCCAGACACCGCCGGTTAAGGTCGTCATCGAGACCGCCGTCGGGACCATCACGGTGGAGCTTTACGGCGACAAGGCCCCGATCACGGTCGGCAACTTCCTGCGCTATGTCGACGAGAAGCGCTTCGACGGCGGCGAGTTCTATCGCACCGTCCGCGTAGAGGCCTTGCCGAACGCGGGGCTGGTGCAGGGCGGTTGCCACGGCGACCGCAAGCGGCTGTTGCCGCCGATCGCACATGAGCCGACCAGCCAGACCGGCCTCCGCCACAAGGTCGGGACCCTGTCCATGCCGCGCCGGGAACTGGGTTCGGCCAACGGCGAGTTCTTCATCTGCCTCGAAGACGCGCCCTGGTACGATGTCAATCCGATCAAGCCGGGCGACAACCTCGGCTACGCGGCTTTCGGCCAGGTGATCGAGGGCATCGACGTGGTGCTGGCCATTCACGCGATGCCGGTCTCCGCGACCGAAGGCGCGGACTACGGCATGGCCGGTCAGATCCTCGATCCGCCGGTGAAGTTCCGGTCGGCCAGGCGGGTCTGATCAGGCGCGCCGCAGCGCGCGGCGGCCGGCCCAGACGAAGCCTGCCACGAAGGGCAGCACCAGCAGCACCAGCAGGAGGCCGATCGCGGCGGCGCCGGGAATGGTCAGGTACTGTCCCAGCTGCACCTTGCTGGTGTCCGCGGTGACCAGCAGGTCCCGCGCCAGCGGCGCGCCGATGATCACGGCGAAGGCCAGGCTCGACAGGGCCACGAACGCCATCGCGGCGCGCGCCTTCGAGAGCGCCAGGAAGGCCCCCAGCACCGCGACAACCCAGACGGCTCCGGCGGTGATCGTCACCGGCAGGCCGCCGGCCGCGCTCAGCAGTCCGAAGCCGTAGCCCGCATACTGGGGATCGAGATAGCCGCGCACCGGGGCGGCGGAGTGAAGGCCCGCGACGACGAGATGGGCCAGACCGACAAAGGCGGCCGGCGCGCCGGCCTTCGCCCGCCGGGCCACGAGGGTCCAGATGAGCAGCAGAACCGCTGATACGCCCAGCGCGACCCAGGCCCAGTTGATCTGACTGACGTCCATGACCGTCTCCGAGGAAGGGCGGGCACCGTGGCCGAGCCGGGAAGGGCCGACCAGTGAATTCCCCGGTGGGCTGAACTCAGGCGCTGGCGAGCGCGCTCTGGAACAGCAGGGCGCCGTCGGCGGAGCCCAGCTCGACCTCGAAGGCGCGGTCGGGGTGGGGCATCATGCCCAGCACGTTGCCGGCCTCGTTGACGATGCCGGCGATGTCACGGGCCGAGCCGTTGGGATTGTCGAGGTAACGGAAGACCACCTGGCCCTGACCCTCGATCCGGTCCAGCGTCGCCTCGTCGGCGAAGAAATTGCCCTCGCCGTTGCCCACCGTCATCGTCACCTCCCGACGGCCCTGGTAGGCGGCGGTGAAGCGGGTCTGGGCGTTGGTGACCTCCAGCGCCACGGGCTTGCAGACGTATTTCAGGCCCTCGTTGCGCAGCAGGGCGCCGGGCAGCAGGCCGGCCTCGCAGAGGATCTGGAAGCCGTTGCAGATGCCGACCGTGGCCACGCCGCGCTCTGCCGCGGCCTTGACCGCCTGCATCACCGGCGACAGCGCCGCCATCGCTCCGCAGCGCAGGTAGTCGCCGTAGGAAAAGCCGCCTGGCAGCACGATCAGGTCCAGACCGTCCGGCAGGTCGCTGTCGCCATGCCAGACCATGTCGACGGAAGCGCCGGTCGAGCGCTCGATGGCGACCTTGCAGTCCCGGTCACAGTTGGAGCCGGGGAAGACGATGACGGCGGCTTTCACCTAGGCGATCTCCACCCGGTAGCTTTCGATAACGGTGTTGGCGAGCAGCTTGTCGCACATGGCCTTCACCTCGACCTCGGCGGTGGCCTTGTCGGCGCCGGGCAGGTCAAAGGTGATCACCCGGCCGACGCGGACGTCCTTCGCATCGGCCCAGCCCAGGCCGTGCAGGGCGCTCTCGACGGCCTTGCCCTGAACGTCGAGGACGCCGGGCTTGAGGAAGACGTGGACGGTGGCTTTCATCGGCAGACTCGAAATCCCTAGTGCAGGCCGCCGCGGATGACGGTCGGCATTTCCTTCATGATCCCCAGGCGACGGGCGACCTCGGTATAGCTCTCGATCACCTCGCCCATGTCGCGGCGGAAGCGATCCTTGTCGAGCTTTTCGTTGGTCGTCGAATCCCACAGCCGGCAGCTGTCCGGGCTGATCTCATCGGCCAGGATGATGCGGGAGAACTCGCCGTCGTAGATCCGGCCGAACTCGATCTTGAAGTCGACCAGGGTGATGCCGACGGCCGCGAACATCCCGCACAGGAAGTCGTTGATGCGCAGGGTCAGGGCCATGATGTCGTCGATCTCCTGGGTGGTGGCCCAGTTGAATGCGGTGATGTGCTCCTCGGCGACCAGCGGGTCGCCCAGCTTGTCGTCCTTCAGACAGAACTCGATGATCGAGCGGGGCAGGGGCGTGCCTTCCTCAAGGCCCAGGCGCGTCGCAAGGCTGCCGGCGGCGATGTTGCGGCAGATCACCTCAAGCGGAACGATCTCGACTTCCTTGATCAGCTGCTCGCGCAGGTTCAGGCGCTTGATGAAGTGGGTCGGGATGCCGATCACGCCAAGCTTGAGCATGACGAATTCGCTGATGCGGTTGTTGATGACGCCCTTGCCCTCGAGAACCGCCTTCTTCTGGGCGTTGAACGCCGTCGCGTCGTCCTTGAAATACTGGATCAGGGTGCCGGGTTCGGGACCCTCGTATAGGATCTTGGCCTTGCCCTCGTAGATCTTCTTGCGGCGGGTCGTCATCTGGGTGTTCCCCGTGGGGGCGCTTGGCGGCCATGAGAAACAAAAAGCGCGCGCGGGCGGGAGGCCGGCGCGCGGGGTTGTCGACTCAGGGCCGCTGTCGCTGAAGTCGACCCTGAAACTACCCGAACGGGGGAAGCCGCGCAAACCCGGAGCCGGTGGCCGCACGCATCTCATTGCGGCGGCGCACACAAGGGGATATCAGGGCGCCCGTAAAGACCACTGGAGTTTTCATGAGCACGTTCGACGATCGCGAAAAGGGCTTCGAGAAGAAGTTCGCGCATGACGCCGAGCAGGACTTCAAGGCCGCCGCCCGTCGCAACCGCATGCTTGCGGAATGGGCCGCCGGCCTGATGGGCCTGGAATCGGTCGAGGAATACGTGCGCGCCGTGGTGAAGGCCGATTTTGAACAACCCGGCGATGACGACGTCCTGCGCAAGGTCTTCGGCGACCTCAAGGGCTCGGGCGTGACCGTCAGCGAGGGCGAGGTCCGGATGAAGATGGACGAGCTGCTGGCCCAGGCCCGCGATCAGATGAAAAACGGCGGCTAGTCTTCGAGGGCCCTTCGCAGGCCCCTCCATCTGGCCGCCTTTTCGATGAAGCGCTGGCTTGCATGGGCCGGGCTGGACGACGGCAGCGTCACCAGTTCCAGCCGGTCTGCGTGCGTCGCCAGCAGCCTGCCGCCGTCCCGGGCCGCCTTGCCGCCGTTGAACGCCACCATCCGCAGGTCGGGCAGGGTCTCCACCAGCGCCGCCAGGTCGTTGTGCGTGGCGTCCCGGATGGCCGTGTCGAGGCTGCCGGGGCGCGTGGCCTCGCCGACAACGTCCCAGAGGCCGACCCGATGGCGCAGCAGCGCGGCCAGGCGGTCGTCATAGGGCAGGGCGGCGATCTCTTCGCCGATGACCTCACCCATCAGCCGCCAGAAGGCGTTTTGTGGATGGGCGTAGTAGCGGCCGGCCGCCAGCGAGGCCTCGCCGGGCAGGCTGCCCAGCACCAGCAGCCGCGTGTCTGCCGCGACGACCGGCGGGAAGCTGCGCTTACGCGTTGGCCTGTTCCCCGAACACCCGGGTGAAGATCGTGTCCACGTGTTTGAAGTGGTAGCCGTTGTCGAACAGGTCCTCGAGTTCGGCTTCGGTCATGTTGGCGCTGACGAACGGGTCGGCCTTGAGGAAGTCGATGAACCGGCCCTCGCCGCGCCAGACCCTCATCGCGTTGCTCTGGACGGCCGCATAGGCCTCCTCGCGGCTGACGTCCTTGTGGGTCAGGGCCAGCATGACGCGCTGGCTGTGAACCAGGCCGCCGAGGCGGTCGAGGTTCTTGAGCATGTTCTCCGGATAGATCACCAGCCGCTCGACCACCCCGGCCAGGCGGCGCAGGGCGAAGTCGAGGTGGATCGAGGCGTCCGGCGCGATACCGCGCTCGACCGAGGAGTGGCTGATGTCGCGCTCATGCCAGAGGGCGACGTTCTCAAGCGCCGGCACGACCGCCGAGCGGACCAGACGGGCGAGACCCGTCAGGTTCTCGGTCAGGATCGGGTTGCGCTTGTGCGGCATGGCCGAGCTGCCCTTCTGGCCGGGATCGAAGGGCTCTTCGGCCTCCAGCACCTCGGTACGCTGCAGGTGGCGGATCTCGATGGCCAGCCGCTCGATCGAGCTGGCGACCACGGCCAGCGCCGCAAACCAGGCGGCGTGGCGGTCACGGGGAATGACCTGGGTCGAGACGGGCTCGACGACCAGGCCCATCTTGTCGGCGACATGCTGTTCGACCCGCGGGTCGACGTTGGCGAAAGTGCCGACGGCGCCGCTGATGGCGCAGGTCGCGATCTCGAACCTGGCCATGGCCAGCCGTTCCTTGGCCCGCTGGAACTCGGCGTAGTGGCCGGCCAGCTTCAGGCCGAAAGTGGTCGGCTCGGCGTGAATGCCGTGGCTGCGGCCGACGGTCGGGGTCAGCTTGTGCTCGAAGGCGCGACGCTTGAGCGCGGCCAGCACCAGATCGACGTCTTCCAGCAGCAGATCAGTGGCGCGCGACATCTGCACGGCCAGGCAGGTGTCCAGCACGTCGCTGCTGGTCATGCCCTGGTGCAGGAAGCGGGCTTCGGGACCGACCACTTCCGACACGTGGGTCAGGAAGGCGATGACGTCGTGTTTGGTGGTCCGTTCGATCTCATCGATGCGGTCTGAGTCCCAGACGGCGTCCTTGCCGCCGGCCCAGATGGCCTCCGCGGCGGCCTTGGGGATCGTCCCAAGCTCCGCCATGGCGTCGGCCGCGTGGGCCTCGATCTCGAACCAGATCTTGTACCGGGTCTCGGGAGACCAGATGGCGACGGCGTCGGGGCGGGCGTAGCGAGGGATCATGCCGCCCGCTACGCCCTTGACGCCCTTACCGTCAACCGCCCGCGGTCGACTTCATGTGTTTGACCATGCCGATGGCCGCCAGGAAGTAGTGCACCGAGGCCCAGGCATAGAAGCAGAGCGAGATGATGATCGCCTGCCGCGTGCCCATCGAGCCGGCCGTGTGACAGGCCGCGCCCAGCGCCTCGGCCGCGCCCTCCGGCGCCTTGCCGCCGGGGCATTCCTTGATGAAGTCGCCGACGCCGACATCGCCGCTGAAGCCCTGGAACAGGCCCGCCACGCCGAGACCCGGGTGACTGAAGTTGAACTGGCCGAGCATGTCACTGAGCCAGCCGGTGAACACCGGCCCGCCGCCCAGGGCGATCAGGTTGAGGAAGAAGAACAGCAGGGCCGTAGCGGTCGCCCGCTGCGTCACCGGCACCGAGTTCTGCACCACGCCGAACGTCGGGCCCAGGTAGGTGTAGTGGAAGATGCCCGGCACCAGCAGGATCATGGCCGCGGCCTGCCAGGTGTTCTGCAGATAGGCGGCGATGTAGATCGGGGTGGCGATCATCAGGCCGATGGCCGGCACCAGCGGATACCAGATGGCGCTCTTGCGAGCCGCGCGATCCGCGACGAAACCGCCGACCAGCGTCCCGATGCCGGCCGAGAAGCCGCCGACCAGGCCGGTGATCAGGCCCACGGTCGCATAGTCGAGGCCGAACTGGCGGACGAAATAGGCCGGCACGAATGCGCCCGAGCCGTAGGATCCGAACGAGGCGATGGTTACGCCGAGCACCATGTGCAGGACCGGCCACTTGCCGAACAGCACCTTGGCCACGCCGCCCAGTTCCCGGAACTCCTCGCCGAGCGAGAACGGCTTCGGCGTCGCCGCGACGGGCGCGGTGACATCTTCCGGCTCGATCGGATGTTCGACGACGTCGGAATGTCCGCGCGGCGGCTCCTTGACCAGCCACTTGAACAGCAGCGCCAGGATCAGGCCTGGCAGGCCGACGACGACGAAGGCGACCCGCCAGCTGAAGGCCTGGGTCAGCCAGCCGCCCGCCACGGCGCCGATCATCGTCCCCAGCGGAATGCCAAAGGCGTAGATCGACAGGGCGGACGCCCGCTTCTTCGGTTCGAAATAGTCGCTGATCAGCGAATGGGACGGGGGCGAACAGCCCGCCTCGCCGATGCCGACGCCGAAGCGGAGGATGGCCAGCATGACGAAGTTCTGGGCGGCGCCGCACAGCGCCGTGAAGCCGGACCAGATGATCAGCGACCAGGTGATGATGTTGACCCGGCTCTTGCGCTCGGCCAGCCGGGCGATCGGGATTCCAAGGGTCGTGTATAGCAGGGCGAAATACAGGCCGCCGAGCAGCCCCAGCTGGGTGTCGGTCAGTTTCAGGTCAACCTTGATGGCCTGACCGATGGTGGCGATGATCGTCCGGTCGATGAAGTTGAACGTGTAGGCCGCCAGCAGCATGCCGAGCACGAGCGTCTTGTAGCCGTTCGTATAGATGGGCCGCGCGGTCCCCCCCGCCGTCGCATCGGTCATCCGGATAGTCCTCCCTTGTTCGTTGGCGGCACTCTAGCGGCGCCGACCAGCGCATCGCCAGCAGCGAATTGAAAGAGCGGTATGGCGTTAGCTGACCATCTCTTCGCGGATCGTCTTGCGCGCGGTCCAGAACAGGCCGGCGGCCACCAGGCCGAACAGGGTCGAAACGATCAGGGCCCAGCGGATCCCCTGGGCCGGGCCCATGCCCATCCCCTCGCCGAACAGGTCGCTGAGAATGCCCACGCCGAGCGGGCCCAAACCCAGACCGATCAGATTGATGATGAACAGGATCATCGCCGCGGCCGTCGCCCGCGCGTGCGGCGGCACCAAGCACTGCGCCGAGGCGTAGACCGGCCCGTACCACAGGGTGCCCAGCAGAGCCGGCACGGCCAGGATCGGGATCGCCCAGGCGGCCGATGGAACCGAGACCGCGGTGATGTAGATCGGAATGGTCACCAGGGAGGCGATGGCGGGCACCACGACGTAGCCGCGCAGGTCCTTGGCGGCGTAGCGGTCGGCGATCACGCCGCCCAGCCAGGCGCCCAGGATGCCTGCCACCCCGCCCATGGCGCTCAGCGCAACGCCCAAGAAGCCGCGCGATTCCAGTCCGAATGCGGCGGCCAGCCGGGCCACCTCGGCCCCGTGTTCGCGCAGGAAGAAGGACACCGTGAACGGCGCGTGGCCATAGCCGATGAAGGCCTTGATCGAGGCGGCGAAGGCGATCAGCCAGAAGGTCTTCTTGGTGGCCAGGATCGCCAGGGCGGCCTTCAGCGTCGGGCTGGCCGTGGCGACAGCGCCGCTGGCCAAGGCCGTGGCGGCCATCGCCGCCTTGAACTTCTTGCGCGGCTCGACCAGCGTCAGAGCGGCGATGATGGCGACGATGACTCCCGGTGCGCCGGCGATCAGGAAGGCCGTCCTCCAGCCGTAAGCGTCGGCGACCAGGCCGCCCAGCACCAGGCCCACGACCGTCCCCAGCGGGGTGCCGATGGAATAGAAGGCGATCGCCGAGGCGCGGTTTGCCTTGGGCACATAGTCGGTGATCAGCGAATGCGCCGGCGGCGTGCAGCCGGCCTCACCGACCCCCACCCCGATCCGGTAGAGCAGCAGCGACCAGAAGCTCCCGGCGACGCTGCACAGCGCGGTGAATCCGCTCCAGACGAAGACGGCTCCGGCGATGATGTACCCCCGGTGCCGGGTCTCGGCCATGCGGGCGATCGGGATGCCGAGGGTGGTGTAGAACACCGCGAAGGCGAGGCCCGACAGCGCGCCCAGCTGCCAGTCGCGCAGCCCGAACTCGATCTTGATGTCCTCCATCAGGATGTTGAGCACCTGACGATCAAGGAAGTTGAGCGTGTAGATGACCAGAAGCAGGCCCAGCGCGTAACGCCGGTAGGCGTCGCTCACCAGGGGCACGGCGGGGCTCGCGGAATCGGGGGCCAGGGCCTGGGACGGCGCGGTGGCGTCGGTCATGCGGGGCTTCCTTCCGGTTGAGGCTTCCAGGCGGTCCTAGCTGACCATGTCGCGCTTGATCGTGCCGCGCGCGATCCAGAACAGCACGGCCGCCACCAGCATCGAGGAGGCCGAGGTCATCAGGGCCCAGCGGATGCCTTCGCCGGCGCCCATGCCCAGTCCGTCGGCATAGAAGTCGCTCAGCGCCCCCACCGCCAGCGGTCCGAAGCCGAGGCCGATCAGATTGATGATAAACAGGATGACCGCGGCCGCGGTGGCGCGCGTTTGCGGCCGAACCAGCCCCTGTACGCTGCCGTAGACCGGGCCGTACCACATGGAATTGAGGAAGGTCGGAATGGCCAGCGCGGCCATGGCGGCGGCCATCGAGGGCGTGGTCATCCCGTAGATGTAGAAAGGCGCGCCGATGACGGCTGCGACGGCGGGCAGGGTCATCTGGCCCTGGGGGCCTTTCTTGCCGAGGCGGTCGCCGATCACACCGCCCATGAAGGACCCCAGGATGCCGGCGACGCCGCCGATGATCCCCAGGGCCAGTCCAAGGAAGCCCGCCGTCCCGAGGCCGAAGCCCTGGGCGGTGGCCGCCGCCTCGGCGGCGTGATTGCGGAAATAGAACGAGCCGATGAAGGCGGCGCTGCCGTAGCCGGCGAAGGCGATGATCGCCGCGCCGAACGCCATCAGCCAGAAGGTCTTCTTGGCGGCGATTTCGCGCAGGGCCTCGCCAACACCCGGGCCGGCGTGGGGAGCCCCCTTGATCGCCGCCTTGCGCGGTTCCTTCAGGGTGAAGAACGCCAACAGGGCCATCACCACACCCGGCGCGCCCGCCACGAGGAAGGCCGCCCGCCAGCCCCAGGCATCGGCGATCACCCCGCCCATGGCCATGCCGAGCAGCGAGCCAAGCGGCGTGCCGATGGAATAGAAGGCGATCGCTGAAGCGCGCTTGTCCCTGGGCACATAGTCCGTGATCAGCGAATGGGCTGGCGGGGTGCAGCCGGCTTCGCCGACGCCGACGCCGATGCGCGCGAGGATCAACTGCGGGAAGGTTTGTGCGACGCCGCACAGCAGGGTGAAGCCGCTCCAGGCGGCGATGGCGCCGGAGATGATCCAGGCCCGGTTGGCCCGCTCCGCAAGCCGGGCGATGGGCAGACCCAGCACGGTGTAGAACAGGGCGAAGGCCAGGCCGGTCATCATGCCCAGCTGCCAGTCGTGGAGGCCCAGATCCTTCTTGATCGGCTCGGCCAGGATGTTGACCACCTGCCGGTCGAGGAAGTTCAGCGTGTAGACGACGAGCAGGAGGGTCAGGGCGTAACGGCGGTAGCCGTCGCTGACCAGGGGGACAGACTCGGGAGCGACAGACTCCTCCGCCGGCGCAACTGCGTCGGTCATCTGAACGCTCCTCCCTGTCAAACGCTTGTTCTGTTTGTTGCGGCACCTTACGTGCGGGTCAGCGCGCAAAGGCAATAACGGCTGCGTGATCACAGGGAGGAGCAGGCGGACATGGAACTCGTCATCGGCACCAAGATCTGGTCGACCTGGTCGCTGCGGCCCTGGCTGGTGATCCGGCGGACCGGCGCGCCGTTCACCGAAACCCTCGTTCAGCTGCGTGAGGTCGAGACCTCCACGACAGAGATCCTCAAACACTCCCCCTCGGGCCTGGTGCCGGTGCTCAAGGACGGCGACCTGACGATCTGGGATTCGCTGGCGATCAGCGAGTATCTGGCCGAGCGCTTTCCGGCGGCGAATCTCTGGCCGTCGGATCCCGCCGACCGCGCCCTGGCCCGGGCCGCCACGGCCGAGATGCACAGCGGTTTCGGGTCCCTGCGCGGGGAGTGTCCGATGGACCTGTCCCTGATGACGAAAGCCGACCTGACGCCGGCGACGCAGGCCAATGTCCGCCGACTGGTCCAGCTCTGGTCGGGCCTGCTGGATAGATCCGGCGGCCCCTTCCTGTTCGGCGACTGGACCATCGCCGACGCGTTTTTTACCCCGGTGGCGACTCGTTTCCGCAGCTACGGCATCCACGCCAGCGACTACGGCGATACTGGCGCGGCCGGGCGGTACGTAGAGCAACTGCTGGAAACGCCGGACTTCCTCGCCTGGGAAAAGGACGCCACGACCGTTTGATCACGGACTGGCGCCCGCGAGTTGACTCGCCCGTGATCGAGCGGCGTGATCCAGAGGCGTTCCCAAACGTAGACTGTGCGGGGGCACGGAGACGACCATGCTGATCCGACACGCCGGCGACCTGACCGAAAACGATGTGACGCCGCACGACGTCTATCTGCGACGCCGCGAATTCCTCGCGCTCGGCGCCGCGGGCATCGGGCTGGGTCTGGCGGGCGAGGCCGCTGCGATCCCGTTGAAGGGCAATCCGAGCCCCTATTCGACGACCGAGCCGAAGACCTCGAAAGAGGACGTCACCGGCTACAACAATTTCTATGAATTTGGCGTCGACAAGGACGACCCGGCCCGCAACGCCGGCTCGCTGAAGACCAGCCCCTGGACCATCAAGATCGACGGCGAGTGCGCCAAACCGGGCACGGTCGACCTCGCCAGCTTTCTGCGCGGCAACACCCTGCAGGACCGGGTCTATCGCCACCGCTGTGTCGAAGGCTGGTCCATGGTCATCCCTTGGCTCGGCGTGCCGCTGGCCGATCTGCTGAAGCGTTACCAGCCGACCAGCAAGGCGAAGTACGTCGCCTTCGAAACCCTCTATCGGCCCGAGGAAATGCCCGGCCAGAAGCGCCGTGTGCTCGACTGGCCCTATCGCGAAGGTCTGCGCATGGACGAGGCGATGAACCCGCTCGCGTTCATGGCGGTCGGCCTCTACGGCGAGACCCTGCTGAACCAGAACGGCGCGCCGATGCGGCTGGTCGTGCCGTGGAAATACGGCTTCAAGAGCATCAAGAGCATCGTTCGCATCAGCTTCACCGAGACCCAGCCCCGTACCGCCTGGAACATGTCGGCGCCGCAGGAATACGGCTTCTATTCCAATGTGAACCCGCAAGTGGACCACCCGCGCTGGTCCCAGGCCTCCGAACGGCGCATCGGTGAATTCCGCCGCCGGCCAACGCTGATGTTCAACGGCTACGGCGACCAGGTGGCGTCGCTCTATCGCGGCATGGACCTGAAGAAGTTCTACTGATGAACCGCAAGACCGTGGACGGGATCGTCATCTGGGCGGTCTCGCTGGCCTGCCTGCTGCCCCTGCTGTGGCTGGTATGGCGCGGCTACCAGGGCGAGCTGGGCGCCAATCCGATCGAGAAGGTCATTCGCAATCTCGGCGTCTGGGGTCTGCGCCTGTTGATCATCGGCCTGACCATCACGCCGCTGGCCAGGATCCTGAAAAAGCCGCGCCTGATCCGGGTGCGGCGACCGATCGGCCTGTTCGCGTTCGGCTATATCGTGCTGCACCTGTCGACCTACATCGGCGTGGACCAGTATTTCGACTGGCACGCCATCTGGAAGGACATCCTCAAGCGGCCTTTCATCACGATCGGCATGGCGGCCTTCGTGATGCTGATCCCGATGGCGGCGACGTCGTTCAACGCCGCGATCCGCCGGCTCGGGCCGCTGAACTGGCGTCGACTGCACCGGCTGATCTACCTGATCGTGCCGATGGGCGTGGTGCACTATTTCCTGCTGGTGAAAGCCGATCACCGCCCACCGCTGATCTACGGCGCGATCGTGCTGCTGTTGCTGGGATATCGGGCGGTCGCGGCCGCCCGGGCAAGGGCCTAGAACAGCCCCAGCGCCTTGAAGCTGGCGACGCCCTCGCGGCCGACGACCAGATGGTCGTGCACCGAGATTTTCAGGCTGCGCCCGGCCTCGACGACCTGCCGGGTCATGTCGATGTCCTGGCGGCTGGGCGTCGGGTCGCCGCTGGGGTGGTTGTGCACCAGAATGACCGCGCTGGCCGACAGCTCGAGCGCCCGACGCATGACCTCGCGCGGGTAGACCGGCGCATGGTCGACGGTGCCGCGGTTCAGCACCTCGTCGGCGATCAGCTGGTTCTTGTTGTCGAGGAACAGCACCCGGAACTGCTCGCGCGGCTCATTGGCGAGGGCGACCTTCACATAGGCCAGCAGGGCGCTCCAGGAGCCAATGACGGTGCGCTTGCGGATCGTCTCGCGACCCACTCGCAGGGTGGCTTCGCCCAGCAGCCGCAGATCCAGCGCCGCCGCCTCGCCGATGCCCGGGACGGATTTCAGATCCTCCACCGACGCCGTCAGCACCGCCCCCAAGGCGCCGAACCGCGCCAGCAAGGCCTTGGCCCGCGGTTTGACCTCGCCGCGCGGAAAGGTGCGGAACAGGAACAGTTCGAGGATTTCGTAGTCAGGTAGGGCGTCGAGGCTCTTCAGCGCCCGCCCGCGCAGCCGCTCCCGGTGTCCGAGGTGGTGAGCCTGGGTCGTTGATACGTCCTGTGACAAGTGGCCCCGCGCCGCAAAGTCAGTTCTCGGGGTGATAATGCATTGCGCGGCAGGGTTGTGTAAACGGCACTGGTCGCGCAAGATTGACTTTGGATTTAATGTAGTTACATTAAATGGCGATCACCTACGATCCAAACAAGCGACTGATCACACTTCGCGACCGAGGAATGGATTTCGAGCGCGCGGTGGAGGTGTTCGACGGCGATGTCCTCGATTGGCCGGACGTCCGGTTCGACTACGGCGAATTGCGGATTGTGACGATCGGGTTTCTCGATGGTCGAATGGTAGTTGTTGTTTGGACGCCGCGTAGTGAAACCCGCCACATCATTTCGATGAGGAAAGCCAATGCCCGCGAGCAAAGACATCTTCGAGATCGATTTGCGGAAGATCGGCGAAGCCGAACCTGATGCGGCAGACTATGCGGAGATTCCGGAGCTCACGGATGAGTGGTTCGAACAGGCAGCCCACTACCGGGCAGGAGTTTTGGTGCGGCGTGGCCGTCCGCCTGCGGTCATTCGCAAGCAGCAGGTGACGCTCCGGCTTGACGCCGATGTGCTCGACACCTTCCGGAGCGGCGGTCCCGGTTGGCAGAGCCGCATCAACGCCGCTCTACGAAAAGCCCTTGAACCCTAGCCTTCGCCCTGGATCGCCGGCTTGAACTGGTCGGTCGGGGAGGCGGTGAACAGTTCCACGCCGTCCGCCGTCACACCGCAGCTGTGCTCGCACTGGGCCGAAGGCGACTTGTCGCGCGTCACGGCCGTCCAGCCATCGCTGAGCACCTTCACCTGCGGACGGCCGAGGTTCACCATCGGCTCGACGGTGAAGAACATCCCTTCGCGCAGGATCGGGCCTTCGCCCGGGCGGCCGAAGTGCAGCACGTTGGGGCTGTCGTGGAAAACCTTGCCCAGGCCATGGCCGCAGAAGTCGCGAACGACGCTGCAGCGCTGGGCCTCGACGTATTTCTGGATGGCATGGCCGATGTCGCCGAACGTGTTGCCGGGCTTGATGACCGCCAGGCCCCTCGCCATGCCTTCGTAGGTCACGTCGACCAGCCGGCGGGCGCGCGGCGAGACCTCGCCCACGCCGTACATGCGGCTGGTGTCGCCATGCCAGCCGTCGACGATGACGGTGACGTCGATGTTGGCGATATCGCCTTCGCGAAGGGGGCGGTCGCCGGGAATGCCGTGACAGACCACATGGTTGGTCGAGATGCACACGGTGTGCATGTAGCCCTTGTACCCGAGGCAGGCCGGCAGGCCGCCGTTGTCGAGCACGAATTCACGGGACAGCCGGTCCAGCTCGGCCGTCGTCACGCCGGGCGTAACGTGGGGGATCAGCATGTCGAGGCACTCGGCGGCCAGCCGGCCGGCCTTGCGCATGCCTTCCAAGCCCTCGGGGCCATGGATGCGGATCTCGCCGGTGCGGTACTCCGCGTCCGAAATCGAGTCGGTGAGGGTCATCAAGCGGTCCTCTCATCCCGTCGCCGCGGCGGGGACGATGCAAATGTCAGTCGAGCCTAGGTCGTCATTGTAGCACAAAAGGTCAACGGTCGGGCGGTCGGCTGGATCTCAGTCCAGGTATCTTTTTAGAACCGCCAACTCTGCATGCGCGATGGCGGCTTCGTCCGGACGGTCCACCCGGTCCATTTCTGCCGCTGTGGCGGCGATGGTCCCTGTCTCGGCAAGGAACAGGGCCGAGAGGTCGGCGGCCAACAGGGTCTTGCGAGGGACGTCCGCCGCACCGAACGCCGCGCCCGTGGCGACCCATTCCGAAGCGCCGCTCGTCAGGCTGACGGGCGCCGCCTGCGCCGGCGTCAAGGCCACGGCCTCGGTGTTGTCGATCAGGGCGATCAGCCGCCGCACCAAGCCGGTGGTGACGGCATCGCGCGCCTTCATCGCCTCGCGCAGGTCGCCCCGCAGTCGCGCTCGCAGGTCCCCGGCAGGGTCAGAGCCCTGGCCGCCGTTGGGAGCTGGGGTGTGGGTCATGATCGTTCCGCATCAGGCTGGAATGCCGACCAATAGAGCAAGCGGCCGGATAACGCGCCAGCGACCGAAGGGCGATGGGGCGGTTGATGGTGGGGGCGAGGTCTGTCAGCGTCCCTCCGTCGGGCCTGCAATCCCTGGAGAACGAAAATGGGTGACCTGATCCTGACGACCTATGACTGGGTGCCCGACGCGCCGCGCGGCTATGTCCGGGACCTGCGGGTGCGGTGGGCGCTGGAGGAGGCGGCTCTGGCCTATACCGTCGCGAGCACGCCTTTCGAGGACCGCAAGCCCGAGCATTTCGCACACCAGCCGTTCGGCCAGGTTCCCTGGCTGACCGACGGGGACCTGACGATCTTCGAGAGCGGCGCGATCCTGCTGCATCTCGGCGAGCTGAGCGACCGGCTGATGCCGGCGGACCGGCGTGGCAGCAGCGAGGTCAAGGAATGGCTGTTCGCCGCGCTCGCGTCCGTCGAGGCCGCGAGCCAGCCCTGGTCCTTCTTCAAGTTCATGGGCGCCGCCGACGAGACACCCATGCGCAAGTTCTTCGACGATTTCCTCTATCAGCATCGGCTCAAGCACATGGAAACGGTTCTTGCCGACCGCGAGTGGCTGGCCGGAAGCTTCTCGGTGGCCGACATCCTCATGGCGGATGTGCTGAGGCTTGTGGACCGGTTCGACGGGCTGGCGGACTATCCCGGTTGCAAGGCCTACGTCGCGCGGGCGACGGCGCGTCCGGCCTTCCTCAAGGCGCATGCCGACCAGATGGCCCACTTCGCGGCGGGCGACCGGGCGCGGGCTTCCTAACGCCGCCAGACCAGCCGTCGCTCTATCTTGATGGCGTCCGTCGTCATCGCGCAGGCGTAGACCAGCACCTCGACGCCCGCGTCGGCGGTGCGCTCCAGAGCGGCGGCGAATGCCGGATCAAGCTCTGCGCAGGCGCTGAAGGCCGTGCAGTCGGTGCGCTGGACGACGAACAGGGCCACCGCGCGGTCGCCGGCCGTGACCATCGCCTCAAGCTCTCTCAGGTGCTTCGTCGAGCGGGCCGCCACGCAGTCGGGAAACTCCGCCAGTCCCGGCGTGCGCGACAGGTGGACGTTCTTACTATGCATTGCTAATAACATGGCAAGGAATCGAAGCCGGTAAAGAGTCGTGACCGTTAAGGCGTTCTCATATTTTCGATTTTCGTCAGCCGTTCAGGCTCAAGGCGATTCCCTACGCCGCCAACTGAAGGCGGCTATGGATTGGGCTGCCGAACACCCAGAGGTCGAATTAGACACCAGTCTCCGCGACCTGGGAATATCGGCCTATCGCGGCGAACACAGGGTCAAAGGTGCATTGGCATCGTTCCTGAAGCGAATCGAGCGCGGCGACATCCCCAAGGGGTCCTACTTCCTGATTGAATCTTTTGACCGGCTCAGCCGGGAATCCGAAACCCAGGCCATCAACCTCTTGACCGGCATCACCCTCGCGGGTGTGAAGGTCGTGACCCTGACGGATAATGCGATCTACGACGAACATTCCGATGCAATGGACCTGATGCGGGCCATAATCGTGATGAGCCGTGCCCATGACGAGAATCGTAGTCGCGGCAAGAAGGTCAAAGACGCATGGATGGAGAAGAAACGTCTGGCGAGAGAAACGGGCGAAATCCTCAGCCGCCGTGGTCCCTACTGGGTTGAATTCAACGGCAAAGGCTTCGATTTGGTGCCGGATCGTGCCGCCATAGTCCGCCGAATGTTCGATGAAGCCATGGGCGGAATCGGAGCGGTCACGATTTCCGCCAGACTGAACGCCGAAGGAATCAAGCCCTTCGGAAAGGCCAACGGATGGCACGCTCACTACATCCTGACGACATTGCACAACCGATCTTGCATCGGAGAGTATCAGCCATCGAACGCCGTAAAACAGGGGAATGGCCGAACTCTTCGAACACCCGATGGAGACGGCATCCCCGGCTATTATCCGCCGGTGGTGTCCGAAGACGTTTTCAACCGCGTCCAAGCCGTCATCCATGACCGAAATCGAAAAGGGAAAGGTCGCGGTCGTCGCGGTAAGGCTTTCCCCAACCTTCTGATCGGCATGGGTGTCTGTGAACAGTGCGGCGGAACGGTCGGAATCCATAGCAGCGGGGCTAAATCCAGCGGGCCAATTCTTCGTTGTCTCAACGCCGTTCGAAATCACGGGTGCGACAACAAACGCCGCTATCCGATCAAGCCGATTGAAGACGAACTTTTCCAGTTCCTGGGAAAGGTCCGCCAACGCGAGAGAGTCGTAACGCCTGACGAAAATGCCATGATGGCCAAAATCGATGCCCGCGAAAATTTGAAGCGGACCATTGAAACGCTCTTGGATCAGGCCGAACGCGGCGTTCCCTTCGTCGAAGACCGCCTTCACCGTCGCAATACGGAATTGAAGGCGATTGAAAAGGAAATCAACGACCACAAAGTCGCGATCACTCACGCCAAGAGCACACTGACCAACGCCGATTTCGTCGCCGCATACGTCCACGTTTTGGAAGAATACAAAGCGGCCACCGGCCAACCTGATGAACTCTACCGAGTCAGAGCCAAGTTCAACGCCATGTTGGGCGAGTTCTTTGATTGGATCATGCCGATTCAGGATGGCTTTTGTGCGGCCCAGGGGCCGCACTGTTGGTTGATCTATCGGGACGGAATGGCTGAATTCGAAATCCCGGAAGGAACGACGAAAACATCAGCCGCCATTGAAGCCATCGTGGGTGAATTCCGGCACCTTTTCGACGACGAGTCGGCCTGATCAGCAGAACGCCAGCCTCAACATGGCTGCCTCACGCTTCGTGTTCGCGACCAAAAGCAGCCGGGCTTTGGTCTGCCAATAGGCGTATCCCGCCTTGTTGGCCCTCACAGTTCCGGAATTTGAAGTTCAATAGCGCCCCTTCATAGACGCGGATACCGTGAACCGGGGGAACTGCGGCGCGCGGCGCACACCGTTCATCAGGTCTTGATACAGGCGGCATGGCAAAGGATGAGAGCAGTCTGTAGGCAGGTCAAACCAGTAATGTGGGAATTCGCCAACCCTATATGAGCGGTCGAACTGGGGTTTGAGGTAATGGTAGATCGCCCATCGAATCTCATTCAGAAACTCAGCGATGGTGCTCGAATGATAGATCAGCACATCATCGTGAAATACGGCCTGGAACTCGTCAATCAGTTCATACGCTGCCGTATCGTCTACAACTTTACCATTTTCTTCCATAATTTTTTGAATAGTCGCGACGCGTCGATCCAGGCGAGCAAACGTATGCTTGGCGATATCGCCGCACGTTTTCAACAAAACAATCCTCTGAACTCTCAGATCAACTGGCACGCCCAGCGACGGCATCCATGTTTCTGGAAATTCACCGTAAGCATCAAGCCATTCAGCGAATGATTCCGTGACCTTGGCGAGTTCAGTCGAGTCATCCCCAAGAATTGGACTTCGGCAGATTTCGCCGAGAAAGAACAAAAATGTGGAATCGCTTCTTCGGGCCTGTTGAGCCACAGGCAGGCCAAAGCTTCGGTCTGCTGGCTTGGACAGGAAGTCAACCAGTAGAACTGCGAATAGTCGTCGGTGCTGTGCGGTCTCAAACATCAGGTTCGTGTCATGCAACCTCGACAGCTTGCAGAACACACCGAAGTTCACCATCCCGTCGATCATGTCCCATATACCCCGCAGAACAAGAATTTCTTGCTCCGTGGGTGAGAGATGCATCTTCCTTGCAGGACTTTCGGCCATATTCGTTAGATTGACCCTACGTATAGGCACGAAAAATTACAACGAGTTATCTCAGGCGAATGCTGTCTCGCAATTCGTTTTCTAATTCCGCACAATCTCAGATGCGACGATTCTATATGTCACCCAAGAAGCGACACTTGTCTAATCCTACCTCGCCAACTTCGTTCAATCGCTGCCCCGCGCGACAATACAAAATGATTGCGCCTCCTGACTTCGCATATAGTGGAATGAATTTCTCCATCCCGTTCGAGACAATCACATCTACATTTGCCAACCCATCTCGCGCTGATAGTGAAACGTAACTTCTTCCATCAGTGCGGACACCGGCATTTCGAACAATTCCATAAATGGCAATATATTTGTCTTTCAGTATTTCGTCTGCACGAATCTGATTCGTTTGATATTCATCGAAATATTGATCAGCACTTAGATTTGTAACTATCGTCGTATTGCGACAATTTTCAACAGTTAACCAACCTTCATATCTGCTCTTAGATAATTTGCACCGAGCCTTCAATAACTGATCGGGGACGAGATCGGACAATATTGAAGTTTCTGACTTCGAAAATATTGCCGAAACGCCTGTAAATTGGACGAAATTTGCGCCGTCGCTTCCAACTGAGATTCGTCTAATTTTTCCGACGATTTCAATATCGCCAGTTCGAAACGATTCTATTTCATGGTCACCACCCTGATCGATCAGACGCAATTCTTCGTTTGTCATGAGCGCGACATTTGATTGTCTTCCGGAGCAAGAAATCAAAAGCAGTGATATTATGATATATTGAAAGACCTTCATGTCTGTTTTCGCTTTGTTTAATTTCGCGAGGGCGGTGGGCTCCACTCGAACAGCATAAGTGGTCCTCGGCCAAATTTGAAAGGTGCTGGTGTCCAATCCCCCGAAGCTGATTTTGAAAAGGTAGGTCCGAAGTTGGCCTCCGCTCTTCGATCAGATGTCACCGCTCTCTGTTCGCGAAGCGGGTTGGCTCAGCGGATGTCATCCAGGTCGGGGAGGAACAGAAACGGGTCGGCGAACTCTTCCAGATTGGCAAGCTGGGGCGGCACGGCGGCAGGAACCATGAAGCCGCCGCCCAAGGAGAGGACCTTCTCGCGGGCCTGCTGTCGAAGCACCGGCGACACCGGCCCATTGCCCTCGGCCCAGGCACCGGTGAGGAGCCAAGAATCGTCAGCGAGGCGCGCAAACGTCAGGACAAGCGCCGCAGGCTCGTAGACGGCGGCGGCCCACGCACCGGACAGCATGCGCGGGGTCATCGACCTCAGGCAGTTTTTGAACCGGCCCGCGACCCGCGCCGCATTCGCAGGCGTGACGACTTCAAAGTCGGGATCATTGATGACGAGTGCCGACACCGAAGAATCGCACTTCTCAAGCCAATTCCTGATCCACCGCCGCGTCCCTCCGGAGATGAAGGCCGTCAAGGACTGCCTGATAGCGTCGTCGGTAGCCGAGGAAGAAAAACATCGGATGATTCCGAGGGTCTGATTCAGGCTCTCGGCCTGTGAAGGGTTGTGAATCCGATTCATAACCGCCGGGATCACCAGGACGGCATCCAAACGCTCCAAGGCTTCGAACGGCGGTTCGTCGATGTCGGCCATCTGCTCAAGCGTTCGCCGCCGCCGCCGCTGCATCGGCGCCGATGCCGTGAAGAGGTCCAAAAGTCGGACGTAAGCGGCACGAGAAAGCGGCTTTGCCCCAAACTTCCTGAGGGCGCCGATGTAGCCGTCCGGAACACTGCCCAGCCCGGCAACGAGAAGTTCACGCGGGCTCAGGACCGGAAGGACCTCGGCGACTTGCCGCAGCAAGTCGGCCCAGGTTCGATCATCAGCCACAGGCCGACCGTGAAGGCGTTGCAGAAAGAGCGCCGGATGGGTCAGCAGTCCGGCGGCCAGGATCGCGCCGAACGACTGCCGCCAAATCGGGCCGGTGCGGCAGGACATGCGAAGAAAGCCTGGGTTGGCCTCGTCCAAAATCATGGCCTGTTCGAGAATCCATCCGAACAAGGGGCGGGGAGTCTCGGTGTTGCGATGATCGTCGGGAAACTCAGGGGAGCAGAGAGATGTCATGTCGCCTCGCGAGGCGGCCAGGATTAGCCGCGTCTTCGCGGGGAGACCTTCCTGCGGGTGATATAAGTCATTGGTTGGATTCCTGCCGGGGCGAAGCCTCAGTCTAAGCGTCTCTGTAGGTCGCCTATCGCTCTCTCCACGGCGCGCAGTCGCTGCTCAACGGTCAGAGTCGGAGCATCGAGATAGGACTCCAACGCAGCCTTGACCAAAGAGGTGCGATCCCGGCCCTCGTCTTTCGCCCTGGCATCAAGCCTTTCGATCAGTTCGACGGCCAGCCTGACATTTATGGTGGGAGATTTCATGAGCGCGCTCCGTATCGCAGCAACAGGTCACGGACACCCTGCGGTCGCCAAGGCCCGCCACGAGGCGCAGACAAGCCACGGTCATTCAATCCCGCTGCGATCTCGGCCAATGAGATGGCGCCTTCCCGGCGGAGAGCCTCCACGACAGGTTTCAGCGCCTCGGCACGTTGACGCGACCGCGCGGTCCGGACTTCGGCGCTGGCAATCGCTCCAACACCGGCGTGATCTCCGATCCTCGGGTTGTTTCCTCCCAACGGCATGCCGCGCGCCTTCCTGGCCGCAAGCGCCAGCCGCGTTCTGTCCGCTGCCTGCCGCGCCTCCTCACGGGCGACCAACGCCATAATGCCCACCGTGAACTCACTGGCACCGGGCATATCGATGGCCAGAAACTCCACCCCCGACTTCTGAAGGCCGAAGAGAGTGTGGGGATCGCGACTCAAACGGCAGAGTCGCGCGATAATGAGAACGGCATTGTGGGCGCGACAGACTTCGACGGCCCGTTCGAGGCCGGGGCGAATCTGGCCACGACCGGATGAGACCTCGGTCACCTCTTCAATGAGATTCCAGCCGTCGCCCAGGAACCGCATGACCGCCTCTCGCTGCGCTTCGAGACCGAGGCCGGAGAGACCCTGTTTGTTGGTCGAAACTCTGTAGAGGGCCACACATCGGCGTTTCGGATTTGTCTGAACGTTCATCAAAGCAAATCATATAGATTAGAATTACATTTGCAATACGTTTGTCTTGCGCTCTCCTCGCGCCAAGATAAGTAGTAGGCGGCAAATCAATTTGCTTTCGATAAGCCCCGCGAGAACAATTTTGACAATCCGAGACGCGATCCGCCATAATGTCCATTAAGCGCGATGGCAATTAGACAGAGAAAACGATTCTATATGAACCTTATAAACAACTCATATTCCTCTCGACTGAAAGACGCATGGGCAAGTTTTGTTGCCAATTGCATCGAGGGGCAGAGGTTGTTTGCTGTTACGTTGAATTTTAATCCGGTTACGCACGGATGGTCCGGCCCAGTCTACCGAGTTGCCAAAAGCGGTCGCAAGTTCGCCATGCACCCAGGCCGAGGGGATTCCGCATCGCCATCCTCGCTAAAGGGATACAGGCCGATCCCTGTGAACACGGTGCGGCAGAAGATTTACGAAGTTTGGGGAAAGGTTGATCGCCTGCTATTCGGGCGCCGGTTCCACAACAGCAAAATCAGGACGAGCTATAGAGGATTCATCGAGCATCCGGACTCAAACATCCATGCCCATTTGGCATGGAATGTTCCGGATGATCTTTCGTCTCAGTTTTGCGAATTACTTCCCCAGAAATGGGAGTTCCTAATTCCTGGTGGCGAAGTGGAGATCGTGCCGATCTCGGACCCAGCCACCTGGGGTAGCTATTGCGTCAAAGCGCAGTCATTTTCGACTGAACCGCGAGATGATGCCTTCGTTGAAAGCGATAGGCGCCGCTAACCGCCTCCTGACCCTTCTGCGCGAGCGTCCCGCCCGCAGAGACTGGAGGCCGAATGATAGTTTCTGACGCGGATGGCCGAAAAGCCTCCATTGGATAAATGAATCCAAAATTCGAGATTCAATGGCAATCAAGATTTTAGTCTATCGGCAAATCACCTTTCTTGCGAGGCCATCATGTCAATAGCATCAAGTATAATCAGCCTTCGTTATCTCTGAAGCATATGACGTATTCTAAAGTTCCAGAGTTTGTGGATCAACATCCTCGACTTTGTGACTCGTGAAGAACTCGAACAGTCGCCAGATGACACGGCGATGGCGTTCATACATATCGTCCGGAGCTGATTGTCGGATCACGACCCGTAGGCGACGTTGGGAAGGTCGGCTAGTGTCGCTGTCATGATGCAGGGTGAAGCGCTGAAGAAGATCGATAGTGTCGATGGCAAGCGCTATGCCGAGCTATTGAAGCGTGACGGCTTCTTCTACTTTCAAGAATATTCCGAGGAAACCGACGGCGGATACACCTTTATGTCGCCGAGCCACTGCTCCGGTCTCTATGCAACACTGGTGGAAGCGGAAAAGGACATGATCGCAACGCTGCCTTGGCTACGCGAAAGCGAAGTCCGCTAACTACCCTTGGTCGACGTTGACGATCTTCCCCCAGCCTACCAACTGCGCGCCCTCCTGGACGCGCCACTCCTTTCCCACAACGAACGTGACGTCGTTCGGCCATGCGATGAATTGGATGTCTAGCAGCCGTTCTTCACCGGGACTGAGGGGATTGGCTTGCGAGACCTCAATAAGGCCCGTGGCCATCTGTCGATTGTCGGCGTCAAAGAAGTTGTGATTTGGTCGCCAACTACCCGCGACCGCGCGCGCGCGGCCTCCCTGCTCTGTTGGCAGAAGGCGGACGATTGCGCGCACCTGGACAAGCCCGCTACCCATAATGACCCTCACTAAAGGCCAGCCTACGGCACATCGACGATTGTCCGAAAGCCATCCCTAGGAGACGGCCCGCTCTCGACCCATTGCAGTCATTACCGCCGCCACGGCCAAGCTAGACGCCACCGATCTGAGGTGAACCGTTCGGATGCGATCTCAACATCAACCACCCGCCATGTCCCTTCTGCAGACGACCAACGGTAGGAACCTCGGCGTTCCAGTGTCATCTCACGACGGACGACGGCGAACGCACTGATGCGAACCTGAGCGGTTTGGGTCAGCGTTTCGATGATCTCGGCCCCGTCGACAGAGACGGCGTCGCGGTTATAGGACGACGACAACCGCTCAATCCCGCCCGCGAACTGGCGGGCGACTTGGCTTTTCAAGGTCTCAAAATCAATCAAGCGGTCATCCGCGCCGCGCCACTTCAGGCCCGGTGAGAACAGGTTCATGTAGCCAACGAGATCGCGATTATCGTAGGCCGCGTAGCTTTCACTATGTCGATGATCGAGAGCGGCCAACACTTCAGCTAGGGGCGGGTCATCAGTCGGGATCGTCATGCTCATAAGCTGTCACGGCCCCCACCGCGCGGCAACGTCCGCTCCCCGCCCTTAGCGGACATCCGGAATGTCCACTTGTTGGCGGTCACGCCGATGTCTGGTTTTGGGCTGAGACCCAACGCCCGCATTCGACCCAAAGCCGATGTTGACGAACAACTGCCAGCGCGCAACGCTGACTTGCATGCCGCTATTTACCTACACCATGACACTCGGATCGGAGACGCGAACCGCCGAGCTTCGCAGGAGCAATCCGCAGGGGTGGCTCAGTGAGGCAGTGAGAGAGGCATTTCCCGAAGTGTCCGCTCGGCGCGGGGCCGACCTAATCCGCCTTCGGCTTCAACGAGTAATCGGAATGGCCGAAACGTGGCAATGCACACTCTCCGACACGCCCTGCGACCTTAAGATCAAGGTCGTCAAGTCGAAGAAATAGGTGTCCGCTTCCCACCCTTTGCCGACGCTCAGAAGGACTGCTTGGTGACGATGGCTTCAAGGTCTGGTTCCAGACCGGTGGCCGGTGTCAGCGCCCGACCCGTTGCGGACATTGAAAGCGGGTGCGTGCCCTGTATTCTCCCCACATGGCAAAGGTTTCAAAATGGGTGGCGTCAGCGGTGTATGTCGGCATCTGGACGGTGCTCGGCGTGGCGGCGCTGGTTTTTGCTGGAAACTGGTTCGTGCTGCTAATGCCAATTATTTGGGGTTGGACCGCCTTCAATTTGGTCCAAGTCTGGCGCGGAAAGCGCGAGCGATTGTGGCACTAGCGGCAACGTCCGCTTCCGACCCATTGCGGTCATTCAGCCCTCAGGGCCGAGCATCTCTCGTAGCCACCAGACCCTCTGTTTCGCCTCGGAAAGGGCGGTTTCGCGGCTGTCATAGACCCCGCACGCAGGCCCCGAAGAACCCCAAGCTCCGCCGCGTTCAGCGGCCTGCCACTGGTATGAGAACAGACCATCGTCCCGCTCGACGACGATGATCCGTTCAATGTTGTCGGGTCGGGAGAATGTTCCGACGACTTTTCCAGCAGTCATGGCCCAACGGTATCCGCCGAACCGTCCGCTTTCCACCCGTTGCGGACGCATGTCAGCCATTGCATCGTCGCGAAATGGATGATCAGCGGCGTGACGCCCTCCCTACATTTTTCCTGTTGAGCGTTGCCTTCAACCTCGACCGCCTCGTGCTGGTCCTTGGCGACGGCGCTGATCGGCCTCTTCTGGAGGTCTCGTTCTCGCCGCCCCGAGCATTCCGTTGCTATGCGGAGAGCGACTATTGGCACTACCTGAATGCGTTCAACGGGACGGCATTGGTGAGCACGACCGACACCGGTTGCGGGATAGAACTCAGCACGGATGCGCCGTATCTGTTGGACTATCGCGCTCATGTCCGAGAACAAGAACCGGAGGAAACGTTCTCATGCCTCGTGAGGACACCTGATCATTGTGTCGAGGTCATCAGCTTCGAAAAACCGACGCTGAGATTTCTCTAACGTCCGCTTCCCACCCTCTGCCGACGTTGCGGATGTCCGGTTTGCGACCGGCCTAACGTCGCCATTCTATCTTGCGGTGGAGTTTGATGAAACCAGTCGTCATGGCGCAGGTGTAAACTAGGACCCCGACGCCTGTTGCGCTGGCGCGAAGTAGCGCGGCTGAGAACGCAGGATCGAGGTCGGTGCAGGCGCTAAACGCATCGCAGTCTTCTCGTTGAACCACGAACAGCACCGTAGCTTTGTCTCCGGCTGCAACCATCGCCCCTAGCTCTCGCAGATGCTTGGTGGACCGAGCGGCGACGCAATCAGGAAACTCAGCGAGACCCTTAGTTCTTGAAAAGTGACAGTTTTTCACCTCAACCCAGTGTCGTGGGGAGGGCGGGGCTGGCTGTTGTAAATTGGGCGGGCAATTGTTCACCTCGACCCAATGCCGCCGCTCGCTTGTGCAAGGGTCTCTACTATTAACAGTGGAGTTCTTGATCTCGAGCCAGCAGGCCGGTCGGTCTTCGGCCGTCAGCAGGAAGTCGACCCGACTGTTTTCGCCGTACTTCACCTCGCGCCGGTGAGTCGCGTAGCCCGTCAGCTCGGGAATCGCATCAGCCGCCAACGCCTCGGCGACAAGGCGGTTCGGCAGCATCGTGTTGATCCCCACCAGCCCGCCGTCCGCCTCGACAAGCTCCAGCGTCCAGGCCAGCTTGCGCTTGGGATCCTCCGACCGAGAGACCCAGCAGCCTAGCCCCGGCTGGTTCAGGCCCAGCATGGCGCCCGGGTTGGGGCAGTGCGCCGTGATCGCGGTCCCGTCATCGAGCAGGACATCGGCGAAGAACCGCTTGTAGCGGCTCACGAGTTGTCCGTGCGCGAGCGGGGATGGAAAGTTCATCGTATCGACCTAGGTCAGCCGAGGTCCGTGCGAAAGCCGGGCAGGCCTTTTTTCCTGACAACCCGGCGCCAGGCGCTAAAACATCACATGCCCCGCACGCGCGGGGCCGAACGGAGTTCCCGATGAGCCAGGATCGAGTCACTGCCGCCGTCATGATCATCGGCGACGAGATCCTGTCGGGCCGCACCCAGGACACCAACCTGTCGGCGATCGCGAAATACATCGGGACCTACGGCGTCGATCTGGCCGAGGCGCGGGTCGTGCCGGACGACGAGGACGAGATCGTCACGGCGCTGAACCACCTGCGGGCGAAGTACGACTACGTCATCACCACTGGCGGCATCGGTCCGACCCATGATGACATCACCGCCGACTGCGTCGCCAAGGCGTTCGGCGTGGCGCTGTACGAGCACCCCGAGATCATCGCCATGATGGAGGCGCGCTGGAAGAGCGAGCTGAATGCGGCCCGTCGCCGGATGGCCCGGGTGCCCGAGGGCGGCAGCCTGGTGAAGAACCCGGTGCAGGGGCCTCCGGGCTTCCAGATCGAGAATGTGTTTGTGCTGGCCGGCGTGCCGTCGATCATGCGCGGCATGCTGGAAGACGTTGGGCCGCGTCTGAAGGGCGGAGCGGTGGTCGTCGCCCGGACGCTCCGGGTCGACGGTTCCGGCGAAGGCAATATCGCCGCGCCGCTGGAAGCGGTGGCCAGGGCGCACCCGGCGCTGTCGCTTGGCAGCTACCCGTTCTTCTCCAACGAGGGTTACGGCTCCAACCTCGTTATTCGCGGGCGGGATCCGGCGGAAGTCGAGGCCACGCTGGCGGAACTGACAACGGCCTTGCGCGCGGCGGGGATCGAGGGACTGACTTCGCTTGACACCCAAGGTTAGGGCCGTCCATTTTGCAGCTATCGCTTCAGATTAGTATCGAGGTCGCCGTATGCGCCGTTTCTCTCTTGCCCTAGTGGCCGCTTTCGCCGTTGGATCGTTCGCGCCGATGGTTCAGGCCCGCGAAGCCACGCCCGCCGTCCCGGCGCCGGCGCCCTCCGCCAAGGGCGATCCCAACCGGATGATCTGCACGCGGGAACACGTCGTCGGATCGAACCGTCCCAAGAAGGTCTGCATGACGGCGGCCCAACGCGATGAAATTCGCGACCAGGCGCGTCGCAACATGGACGAAACTCGCCGCACGCCCGGCGGCAGGGAAATCATGCCGACCAACTCCGGGGCCTAGGTCGCCCTGCCAGCATTGAGGAGGAGACGTCGATGCGTCGCTTTGTTCTGTGCCTGAGTGTGATGATCAGCCTGCCGGCGGCTGCCGTGGCCGCACCCGGCGCTCCCACAACTGGAACGCCCGATCCGGACCGGATCGTCTGTTCCCGTGAACGGCCGGTCGGTTCCAACCGCCCGAAACTCGTCTGTATGACGACTGCCCAGCGCGATGAGCTGAAACTGGCCGCGGACAGGGCTTTCGACCCGACCCGCGCCTATGTGTCGGCGACCCCGCAGCCGGGCCGCGCGCGCCCATAGGCACCGGCGCCGGTTCCGACTGCGCGGGACACGGCGACTCGGGCTTACTGGCCCGGTCACGGGGACGTGGCGGAACTGGTATACGCAGCGGACTTAAAATCCGCGACCGCAAGGTGTGTGGGTTCGAGTCCCACCGTCCCCACCACCGCACTGAAAACGCGCCGCGACCCGCAACGAAAAAGCCGCCGCGGCGGACCGCGACGGCTTTCCGTGAGGGGCTCCGGGGAGGCGAAGCCGTCTCGGTGTCGCTGCCCTAGGGCAGGGTGGCCTTGAGGCTCAGGACCACGCGGCTGTCGCAGATCGATCCGCAGCCCAGGTCGCTGTCGTGGAAACGAAGGTCGCCGGAGATTTTGTCGGTGAAGGCGTAGGCCACGCCGATGTTGTAGGTCGTGTAGTCCAAGGCGCTGAAATCATTGATGGTCTGCTTGCCGACCGCCGCCGAGATCGTCCACTTGTCGGCCGGAGAAACCGAGGCGTTGGCTTCATAATAGAGCGCATCACCCACGCCGCCGAAGAACTCCGGCGAGTAATAGGCGGCGGCGCCGAGGGTGAACGGACCGGCCGGCACGGAGGCGGCGGCCTTGAATTCCCAGTAGGCGTAGTCCGAGCTGCTCGGCGCGTTGACGTAGCCGTAGTAGATCGCGCCGAAGTCCAGGCTGACGGGGCCGGCCGTCGGCTTCACGCCGACGTAGGCGTCAATTTCGGCGTCGGTGCTGTCGTAGAAATCGACATTCGACGCCCACAGGCCGCCGTAGAAGATGCCGCTGGACACGTCCACGCCGCCCTGGATGGCCGGGCTTTCGTCGGTCTGGCTGACACCACGGAACACGTAGTCCGACGTCGCGCCGATGTTGAAGGTCACCGTTGGATCATCGGCATAGGCCGCGCCGGCCATCGCGAACGACGCCGTGGCGGCGCAAAGAGCAAGTTTCAGAGCTTTCATCGCTATCCCCTTTTTGATCACCGGAACCCCCGCGCTTTTGTCGTGAGGTCCAGGTCGCTCCGCCGCACGGCGTTGAGCAAGACTGAGAGTGGTCGAAGCGTTCCTCTGGCCCTAACGGCGTGGGCCAGGATTGGCCCAACAGGCGTTTGGCTGTCGGCAAATTGTGCGCTGCAACCGGCATTCGCCCGTTTTATGGGCGCCTTCAGCCTCTCAGGCGGGCCCCGCCGCCACAATGCGAAATGCCCGACTCCCGCGTAAGGGGTGCGTAAGGATCAGCGCATCGACAGTGAGGCGAATCCGAGATGCGTCCCGGCGTCGACCAGCAGGGTCTCGCCGGTGACATGACGCGAAGCCGGGGACGCGAGGAACACGGCGGCCCCGGCGATGTCCTCGGCGGTCGAGGCGGCTTGCAGCGGCGTGGAGTTGATCACGCCTTGGCGCATGCGTTCGATCCGGTCGTCGGGCATGGCCTTGCCGAACCATGGCGTGTCGATGAATCCCGGGCAAATGGCGTTCACGCGGATCTTGGGCGCCAGGCCCCGGGCCAGCGACAGGGTCATGGTCGTCATGGCGCCCTTGGACGCCGCGTAGGGAACCGACGAGCCGATCCCCGTGACGCCGGCGATCGAGGCGGTGTTGACCACCGCGCCCGGCTGCGGCGCGGCCTCGAGCAGGGCGCGGGCCGCGCGCACCATCTGGAAGGCCCCCACGACGTTGACCTTGTAGAGCCGCAGGAAGTCGTCGGCGTTCACGGCGTCCAGGTCGCCATGGTTGGGCGCGAATTTGGTCACCCCGGCATTGTTGAACAGGGCGTCGATGCGGCCAAACGGCGCGGCCGCGGCGGCGATCTTCTGGCAATCGGCGTCTTCGCCGACGTCACCCTGGACGACCACGGCCTTGGCGCCCTCGGCTTCGCACAGACGGGCCGTCTCCTCCGCCTCGGCCTTGCTGGAGGCGTAGTTGATGATCACGGCCGCCGCGCCGCGTGAGGCGGTCTCCACCGCGATGGCGCGGCCCAGTCCCGTCGAGCCGCCGGTGACCACCACCACGAAGCCATCGAAATCCTTGCCGGCCATGATCATCTCCCTGAGCCCGTTTCGAGATCTGATAGCGCGGGCCGGCGGCCTTGTCCCGTCCGGAGCGGAGGTCTAAAGCCGCTCGCCATGAGCGAACTGCATCTCACCCAGCTGGGTCAGGCCGTCGAAGGGCCCGCCCGTCCCGAGGACGCGGTCCTCGAACGCGTGCCGAACCCGCAGAACGACACCCTGTATCTGGCCCGCTTCGTGGCGCCGGAGTTCACGTCGCTGTGCCCGGTGACCGGCCAGCCGGACTTCGCCCACCTGGTGATCGACTATGCGCCGGGCGACTGGCTGATCGAGTCCAAGTCGCTGAAGCTCTATCTGGGCGCCTTCCGCAATCACGGCGCCTTCCATGAGGACTGCACCGTCGCCATCGGCCGCAAGATCGTCGAGATCGCCGAGCCCAGATGGCTGCGTATCGGCGGCTACTGGTATCCGCGCGGCGGCATTCCGATCGATGTCTTCTGGCAGACCGGTCCGGCGCCGGAGGGGCTGTGGGTGCCCGACCAGGGCGTCGCGCCCTATCGCGGCCGCGGCTAGGGTCTGCCTTCCGAAAAAGTAAGCCCCGCAAGACCGAAGATGTCCTGGATCGCCGGATCAAGGCCGCTGGTCCGGGCAGGGACGGCGGGAAAGGCCAGCACTGGCTCCCGAAAGCGCCGTAGCATATCCCGGCAATGGTCCTGGTAGGCCGACCAGAACCTGATCAGTCCATCGATGCCCCGCCAGGCATTCGCTCGGGCGACCGGCGTGGCCTCGACATAGCGAACCAGGTTGTCGGTCCATTCGGCCCCTCGCAGGGGAATCAGAAAATCGCGGTAGTGGCTCTCGGGGTCTTCGATATCCAGAAAGAGGAACCGGGGAGCCGCTGGCTCGACCAACGCCGACCATCGGTCAAAATAGTCGGCGATCTCCTCGGCCTTGCGTCGGTTCGCGAACATGAACCTGATCGTGCTCTGCATGGCAGCGCCATCGAGGATCAGCACACCGTCCTCTCGGGTCAAGAAAGCGCGGAAGGCTTCTAGACACCGGTTCGGGAAATCCGGTTCGACAGCAACTGCCCGTAGGGTCGCCGGGACCACCGGATGATCGCGCAACTCTTCGAGCCACCACCGGGCGGCCTGCTGTCGGGCGGCGCAGGCCTCGTTCAGCCGTTGGGCGGTCGTGCTCTTGCCAGAACCTGGAATGCCTTCGACTAACCACAGCTGCCGCATCAGCTCCATGGCGTTGGCTCAGGCGCCCCATAAGCTGGTCAACGCGGCGACGTCAGGCCGGACCCGCTCGTGGGGTGGCTCTGTGGCCGTGCCGATGAATACGAAGCCGGCGATCTGCTCGTCCGCGGACAGGCCCAGCGCCGCCCGGGCATCCGGATCATAGGCGTACCAGTCGGTGATCCAGTTGGCGCCGTAGCCCATGGCCGTGGCGGCATAGAGCAGGGTCGTGCAGACGGCGCCGGCGGATAGAAGCTGCTCCCAGGCGGGGATGTCGCCCTCCACGGTGCGCGCGACCACGGCCACGCCCAGCGGCGGGGCCTTCAGCTTGCCCAGCTTGGCGGCCAGTTTCGACGCCTCGGGCCTGCGCGCGGCGATCCCGTCCAGCCGGTCCGCCAGGACAGCCTTGGCCTCTCCCTTGAGCACGACGAAACGCCAGGGGGCCAGCTTGCCATGGTCAGGCACCCGCGCCGCAAGGGTCAGAAGATCGGTCAACTCGGTATCCGACGGCCCCGGCGCTCGCAGGGACAGGGCGGAGGCCGACCGGCGGCGGGCGAGAAAGGCCAGCACCGCCGGCGCGTCCGTCACGGGCAAGGCCTCGCCGAACGCGGGCGTTTTGGGGAGATCGTGGCTCATGGCGACCTAGACGGTGGTGGGATCGTCTTCGTGTTCGAACATCGGACGAAGCAGGATGCGGGTATCAGGCTTGATCAGCCGATAGGTCGAGTCGAACTCGGGCGCCGCCTCGCCATCCAGCGTGACATGGCCACGCAGGTCGCCTGTCGCCTCATCGCGGCCATAGGCCTCGCAGGACTTCTTGCCCTCGAGATGCGCCATCGACTGGGCGATGATGGCCAGGATCGGCGCGGCCTGCTCCACCGGGGCCGGCTGATTGTCCATCAGAACAACGATGTCCAGATCGTCGAAGCGGAACACCGAACAGAGGGCGTCGCCTTCGATCTTCATCGTTTCGCGAACGACCATCTCGAGGTTCGGCTGGTCCGACATGCGATAGCGACTGACCTGCTGGATCTGGTTGCCCGGCAGCACGTCGAGAAAGGCGACATCCTCGCAACTCTGGTCCGTGTCCTGCCAGGCCGAACACCAGACCTGGTCGGACTTGAGTATGGACACCAGACTGTCCCGGCTGACGGGCTTCTCGGCCGCCGACGCTCTTGCGGGCAGGGCGGTCGGCAGCGAGAGGGCGGCGGCGATGGCTAGCGATATCCAGAGGCGCATGGGGGACACGCTAGTGCCTTTCCTTGGCGAAGGGAAACGGGCCGAACAGGCCATGCCTTGGCGAACACCGGTTTGCCTCCCATATGAGGCGGAAGGGCGGCCGAACGGCAAAATGGCATCCGGTGTGCTATGATGGCGATCGAACGGATTATGGGAGGGCCGACATGGCCAGACAGTTGGAAGTCGTCGAGGCTTCGGTGGCGCCGCCCGTATGGGCCGCTCTGCGCAACGAGGCCGAGCGCGCCGCGCGCGATGAGCCGACTCTCGGCAGCTTGCTGAACGCGGTCATCCTGTCCCACGGTTCGATGGCCGAGGCGCTGTCCTACCAGTTCGCCCGCAAGATCGGCGACCAGGAGCTGCGCGCCATGAGCGCCCGCGAGATCGCCGATGAGGCCTATGAGGCCGACCCGTCGCTGATCGCGGCCGCCGAGGCCGACCTGAAGGCCGTTTTCGAGCGCGACCCGGCCTGCAAGGGCTATGTCCAGCCATTCCTGTTCTTCAAGGGCTTCCAGGCCCTGCAGACCCATCGCGTGGCCCACTGGCTGTGGACCCACAGTCGCGACACCCTGGCCTTCTACCTGCAGAGCAAGATGAGCGAGGTCTTCCAGGTCGATATCCACCCGGCGGCCAGGATCGGCCGGGGCATCTTCTTCGACCACGGCACGGGAATCGTCATCGGCGAGACCGCAACGGTCGGCGACGACGTCTCGATAATGCACGGCGTGACCCTGGGCGGCACGGGGGCCGAGCGTGGCGATCGCCACCCCAAGATCGGCAGGGGTGTCCTGCTGAGCGCCGGCGCCAAGGTGCTCGGCAACATCACGGTCGGCGACTACGCCAAGGTGGCGGCCGGATCGGTGGTCCTGAAGAACGTGCCGTCGCACTGCACGGCAGCCGGCGTGCCGGCCCGGCTGATCAACTGCCCGACCTGCGACGAACCCGCCCGCACCATGGACCACACCCTGTCTGACGAGATCTTCGACTACGTCATCTGACGGTCAGCGGCCCGGGGCCTGAAAAAACCGGGGGCGGATCGAAAAACGCGTTTCCCCTTTGGCCGCGCCCGCTCTAGGTTCCGCGGCCAATCCCCAATGCCCGGAGCGACGTCGTGGACGACAAGCATATCAAACAGGTCGAAGCCCACCTCAAGCGCACCTTCGGCAACCCGCACGTTGCGGTGATCGCCCGCAAGCAGAAGGACTCCGCCGAGGTCGAGCTCAAGGGCGAGTTCATCGGCGTGATCTACGAGGATGAAGACGAGCCCGGCTCGTTCATGTTCGAGATGGCCATCCTCGCCGAAGACCTGGAATAGTGGTCGCTACGGTCGGTCCTGATCAACAGGCCGGCCGAGAGCGCCCTGACCCGACGCACCTTTACGCCCGCCTTCTCGGCGAAGCCTGGCCACGGCTGCCGGAGCTGATCCGCCGACTGCATTCCGTTGACGGGACGACGACCGCGGCCGGCCGGGCGCGGGTCGAGCGCGGCGCGGGGCCACTTGCGCGCCTCATCGGTTGGTTTGCCGGTTTCCCGCCCGCCCACGACGACGTCGCTGTTCGTGTCACGTTCGAACGGCGCGGCGATATCGAGATCTGGCGCCGCGATTTCGGCGGTCACGTCTTTCAAAGCACACAGGAAGCCGGAGGGGGCGGCCAGCTGGTGGAGCGCTTCGGCCCGGCGGCCTTTTCGATGGCCGTCATCCGGGATGGCGAGCGCCTTGGCCTAAGGCTCCTGGGCTGGCGGCTGTTCGGCCTGCCCATGCCGCGATGGACCGCGCCGGTCAGCACCGCCTGGGAGGGTGTCGAAGATGGTCTGTTCCGGTTCTTCGTCGAAATCAGCCATCCGCTCCCGGGTTTGATCGTCCGCTACCAGGGGCGGCTGTCCGTCTCTTGATGTCCGTCAACGCCTTGAAGGCTTCGCGGAACCTAGTGTGTCTCTGGCCCGTTACCGGGCCTCTCTCTCCACTGGAGACACCCATGCCCAACTCGATCATCAAGACCGCCGTCCGCCAGGGCGACGATTTCCTGGACGACGCGCTCCATGCCTTGAAAAAGGCCACGAAACACATCGGCGAGGATGGCCATGACGCCATGGGCAAAGCCGTCGCCGATCTGACGAAGGCCACCGAAGCACTCGTGGAAGAGGCCCGGACCAAGGCTGTTCCGGCCGTCAAGGACGCGGCGAAGGATGTCGCCAAGGCCGCGAAAGCCCATCCGGTGGCGGCTACCGCGCTGGTCGCCGCGGCGGTGGCGCTGATCGGGCTGGCGGTCAGCCGGCGCAATGCCGGCGATACAGAAGTCTGACGTCATCGGGCGGAGCCGCCAATACGGCCCCGCCCTTCGACTCTATGGCTAGAGGACTTGCAGCATCTCCGCGACCAGCGGGTGGCGCACGATGTCCTGTTCGGCCAGCCGCACGACGGCGATGTTCGGCACCGCTTCGAAGCGGTCAGCGACGTCGCCGAGGCCTGACATGCCGGTCAGAAGGTCCGACTGGTTCGGGTCGCCCGTCACGACCATTGTCGAATGCCAGCCCAGTCGGGTCAGCAGCATCTTCAGCTGGCCGTAGGTGCAGTTCTGCGCCTCATCGATGACCACAAAGGCGTTGTTCAGCGTGCGGCCGCGCATGTAGCCCACCGGCGCGATCTCGATGGCGCCTTCGGCGATCAGAGCCCGCACCCGTTTCATCGAGAGCCGGTCCGACAGGGCGTCGTAAAGCGGGCGCAGATAGGGAGCCAGCTTGTCCTCCATGTCGCCGGGCAGGTAGCCGATCGACTCACCGGCCTCCACGGCGGGGCGTGACAGCACGATCCGGGCGACCTTGCCGGCTTCCAGCGCTTCCACGGCCTTGGCGATGGCCAGATAGGTCTTGCCGGTGCCTGCCGGACCCAGCGCCATGACCAGGTTCTTGGCGTCGATCGCCTTGATAAGCTCGGCCTGACCCTCCGATTTCGGTTTTATTGTCTTGAGATACCCCTGTTCGCGATCCTCATCCCGGCCGAGCGGTGACCAGCCGTTGCCCACCGGCAGGCGACGGACCTTGCCGCCGTCGTCGTTGTGGAACTGGGTCTGGTCAAAGGCGCCTTCGCGCACGGTCCGCTTCAGGGCACGCTTGGTCATTTAGGTGGCCTCCAGTGGGGCATGAAAAAAGGGCGACGCCGGAACGGCTCGCCCTTGGATCGACATGACGGATGAAGGAGCGCGTGCGTGGCCCGGCGGCTCACCGCGGCTTCGCGAGACTGGCGGCGCCCAATGACGCCGAAACACGATACGCGGCACCCTGTTCTCCGTTGTCAGGAGACCGCGAACGAATGTCCGCGGCGGGATGCGAAGGGGTTCGCACCCCCTCGAATCGCCTGACAAGGATGATGCTAACTTGGTTTATGAGCCGTTAATCAAGCGGCCATTTCAAATATAGGGGGCCTACGGATGACTGTTTATGCTTTGGGCGCCTTGGCGCCGCGGGTGCCTTCGGACGATGAATACTGGATAGCGCCGACCGCGTCGGTGATGGGCGATGTTATTATGAAGAAAAACGCCAGCATCTGGTGGGGCGCGGTGGCTAGAGGTGACACCGATACCCTTACAATCGGCGAGAACAGCAACATCCAGGACGGATCTGTGCTTCACGCGGACAAGGGTATGCCGCTGCTGATCGGCGCCAATGTCACCGTCGGCCATATGGTGATGCTTCACGGCTGCACCATCGGCGACAACAGTCTGATCGGTATCGGCTCGATCGTGCTCAATGGCGCGAAGATCGGGCGCAACTGTTTGATCGGGGCAGGGGCCCTGATTCCCGAGGGCAAGGAGATCCCGGACAACAGCCTGGTCATGGGCGCGCCGGGCAAGGTGGTCCGCGAGATCGGCGAGCAGCAGGCGATGGTGCTGCAGGCGTCGGCGCTGCACTACGTCGAGAACTGGAAGCGGTTCCGGCGGGATCTGGTCGCCCTTTGACGGCCTGCGTGGTTCGAGACGCGGCCCTGGGGGGCCGCTGCTCACCATGACAACCACAAATGCCCGTCTTCCTGAGGAGCGAGCCTCAAGCGAGCGTCTCGAAGGACGCACATTGACGGACCATAGGGAAAGGGCGCGACCTTCCGGCGAAACAGGGAGACGCTTCCATGGCCTACGAATTCATCAAGGTCGACCGGGAGGGGCCGGTCACCATCTTCACGCTCAACCGGCCGGAGGTGATGAACGCCCTCCATTCGCCGATGCATTTCGAGCTGGACGAGGCGTTCAACGCCTTCGCCGCCGATCCGGAACAGTGGGTCGGCATCGTCACCGGCGCCGGCGACCGGGCCTTCTCGGCCGGCAATGACCTCAAGCACCAGGCCACGGGCGGGGCCATGGGCAGCCCGCCGTCGGGCTTCGCCGGCCTGACCAGCCGCTTCGACCTCGACAAGCCGCTGATCGCGGCGGTCAACGGCGTGGCCATGGGCGGCGGTTTCGAGATCGCCCTAGCGTGCGATATCGTCATCGCGGCCGAAACGGCGATGTTCGCGCTGCCGGAACCGAAGGTCGGCCTGGCGGCGCTGGCCGGCGGTCTGCACCGCCTGCCCCGACAGATCGGCCTCAAACGCGCCATGGGCATGATCCTCACAGCTCGCCGCGTGCCTGCCGCCGAGGGCCAGGCGCTCGGCTTCGTCAACGCCGTGGTGCCGGCCGCCGATCTGATGGCGGAGGCGCGCAAGTGGGCGCAGATGATCTGCGAGTGCAGCCCGATGTCGATCCGGGCCAGCAAGCAGGCCGTGATGCAGGGCCTCGACCAGACCCTGACCGAGGCCATCGGCGGCCAGTTCAAATTCCCTGCTGTCGGCGCCCTGTTCCGTTCCGAGGACTTCAAGGAAGGCCCGATGGCGTTCGCGCAAAAGCGCGCGCCGCAGTGGAAGGGGAAGTAATCTCCTTCTCCCGGAGGGAGAAGGTGGCCTGCGGAGCAGGTCGGATGAGGGATTAGGGACGGCTCACGCAGACTCGCCGGCGCCGCAACGCCCTCACCCTCCCGTCGCATCGCGCCGGGCCCCTCCCTCTCCCGTTGGGAGAGGGCTGTAGAAAGAAGGGCGGCTCCGTTGCCGGGGCCGCCCTTTGCCGTTCCTAGGAGGCGCTGACCGCGCCGCCGCCGCCGCCGGCGTTGGACCGGTTGCGGCCGCGGTTACGGGGCTTCTTGCGCTTGGGCGCTGCCTCGCCGGCGGCCGCCATGGCCAGCGGCTCATAGCCGGCCGGACGGTGACGGGCGCGCTGGCCGCGGTCGGGCTGGGCCTTGCCGCTGGCGTCGAGCGCCGCCGGCTTCTTGTTGCGGCCGGGCTGACCGCCGCGACCGTTCACGGCGCGCGGATCGCGATAGGGCTTCTCCGGCTCGACGCTGGCCATGGCGGCCTGGGCCTGGGCCAGGACCTTGTCGTTGCGACGGTCCCAGGCGGGGATCACCTGGCGGGTGACCTTCTGGATGTCGCGCAGCAGGTTGCGTTCGTCGTCGGCCACCAGCGAGATGGCCGCGCCGCCGGCGCCGGCGCGGGCGGTCCGGCCGATGCGGTGGACATAGGCTTCCGGCACGTTGGGCAGTTCGAACTGGATGACGTGGGTGACGCCGTCGACGTCGATGCCGCGGGCGGCGATGTCGGTGGCGACCAGCGCGCGCATCTTGCCGGCCTTGAACTCGGCGAGGGCTCGCTCGCGCTGGCCCTGGCTCTTGTCGCCGTGGATCGAGGCGGCCTCGATGCCGATGGTGGTCAGGCCCTTGGCGACGCGGTCGGCGCCGCGCTTGGTGCGGGTGAACACCAGCACGCGCTTCATGGCGGGATCATCGAACAGCTCGGCCAGCAGCACGCGCTTGCGGGCCGTCTCGATGAACAGGACCTTCTGCTCGATTTTCTCGACGGTGGTCGCCTGCGGCGTGACCGAGACCTTCGACGGGTTCGGGTTCAGCAGCTCGGCGGCCAGCTTCTCGATCTCCGAGGGCATGGTGGCCGAGAAGAACAGGTTCTGGCGCACGCGCGGCAGGGTCTTGGCGATGCGGCGGATCGGCACCACGAAGCCCATGTCGAGCATCTGGTCGGCCTCGTCGAGGACGAAGATCTCCGTCTCCGACAGGTTGGCGACCTTCTCATTGATGTGGTCGATCAGGCGGCCGGGGGTGGCCACCAGCACGTCGACGCCGCCGGCCAGGGCGCGGACCTGCGGGCCGTACTTCACGCCGCCGAACACGACCTGGACGGTCATGCCCATGCCGGCGCCATAGGTGCGGAAGCTCTCGGCGATCTGGGTGGCCAGTTCACGGGTGGGCGACAGGACCAGGCAGCGGCAGCCGCGGCGCGGGGCCGGGCGGCGGTTGGCGGCCAGGCGATGCAGGATCGGCAGGGCGAAGGCGGCGGTCTTGCCGGTGCCGGTCTGGGCGATGCCCAGCACGTCCTTGCCGTCCATCACGAACGGAATGGCCTGCGACTGGATCGGGGTCGGGGTGGTGTAGCCCTCGGCGGCGAGCGCGGAGAGCAGCTGCTTGGCGAGGCCAAGCGAAGCAAAATTGGTCAAGGGTCGTCTTTCAAATGCGACTTGCGCCGCATGACCAGACGGTCTGCGGGCGAAGCGGGGGTCAGTTTGGGAAACGCCCCGCGTATGGCGTCGCTATGGGGAGGATCGGTATCGATGCCCGGGCGGAACGCAGAGGTTCCTTACGCGGCCAGGCAGGACCGATAGCGCGGAATGCTCCGCGACAGCGTGCATGTGGCAGTACAGCATGGGAAAGTCAAGGAAACAGACTTTTACAAGCGCAGGCTATTGGGTGGTCCTGCCAAGCAACCTGGCGACGCCCGGCGCGCGGCGAAGGCTGTTCTCGATCCGCTCGCGCCAGCGGGCGCCGCGCTGCATGGCATCCTCGAACGCTTCCGACAGGTCTTCCTGACGGTCCTCCACCAGAATGGCCGTCAGGATCTCCGCCTGCATGAGGTCCTTGCGCGCCTTTAGGCTGTTGGGTCCTTCCCGGCGGCGGTCGGCGACGATGAGCTTGTGGATCGCGAACCGTTCAGGCCTGGGGATCTTCACCAGAATGCCGTCGCGGTAGACCGCCGCCGCGTCGATCGGCTCAGCGATCAGGTAGTTGAGATGGTGCAGCGACTGGGCGTTGACGCCCAGGGCGGCCAGGTCGAGCAAGCCCTCATCCTCGTCGAACGAGGGGGCCAGAAACTCAACCAGGGTTTCCGTTCCAGACTGCCGCCAACGCCAGACTTTGCCTGGATCTAGGGACGGGACGGGGGAAAAGCTCAGATCATTGAACACGTCCGCGAGCGCGGGCTCGACCGTGTCCTCCAACGCCAGCGACAGTTTCTCGAAACTGGCGATATCGATGTCGTTGGTCATCGCCGTTTGGTCGAATGACAGCCGCAGACCCAATTCACCTTCGTATAGCCGGAAGGCGGTTGTTCCGACGATCACGCCGCCCAGACGGAACGCGCCGGCCCTGGAGAGCGCTGAGACGAGGCTGCCGGTCGCGCCGTCCATGCCGAGCAGCCGCTCGCTCCTGAGAAGTCGCACCAGTCGTGCCCGCGCCTTGCGTCGGTCATCCTTGGCGCCCTTCAGGCCTTGAAATTGTTCGATCCTTTGGCGGAGCGGTCCGGAGTCCTCGCCCAGATACCGCTCCTTTGTCTCAACGCCGACGCGATAGCGGTCGTACCAGTAGGTCTTGCCTTTTCGCTCTCTCCGGGTCGGCGTCCCACGAATATCGGAAACTGCTTCGTCGAGCAGTAGCGTTACGAGGTCATGGTAGGCGGCGGCCGCGGTCGGAGTTTGGCGGCGGATCATGATTTCACCCATTGCCACGCAAATATCCTATTGCGTGGCAAAATCAATACCACACAATAATATTATCGCGTGGTAAATCGCGTGGCGCTCAACGGCAGAGGCGTCTTTGGGCCGACGTCAGAAGCGGCCCATGCCTCAAAACCGCTCCCCCACCATCTCTTCGCTCAGCGCCCACAGCGCCTTCGCCCGTTCGGGATCGAGCGCATAGCCGCGCACGCCGCCGCGGCCTTCTTCCTGGGGTTCGGCGACGTGGCAATCCTCGCAGTAGAGGCCGCCGACTTCGTCCGCCGGGGCCACGACGGCGGCCCAGACCGTCGTCGCGGCGCCCTGCGGGATCGTCTTGAACTCGAAGGCCGGCGCGCCGGCTTGTTCATTGGCGGTGTTGATCGAGCTGATCATGTCCTGGACCAGCGCAGGCGTCATGTGCCGACCGAGCTCGGTCTGGATTCCGCCGGGATGGACGGAGGCCGCGCGGACCCCGTTCGCCCGATGGCGGCGGTCGAACTCCACGGCGAACAGAGCGTTGGCGGTCTTGGCCCGGCCATAAGCCCCGAACTCTGTGTAGGGCGTATGATCGAAATTGGGGTCGTCGAGGTCCACGTCAGAGAATCGGTGCCCGGCCGAGGACAGGCTGATCATCCGCGCGCCGGGCTTCAGCAGCGAGGCGATGCGGTTGACCAGCACGAAGTGGCCCAGGTGATTGGTGCCGAACTGGGTCTCGAAGCGGTCCTCGGTCCGCCCGAACGGGCAGGCCATGACGCCGGCATTGCAGATGACCACGTCGAACGGCGCGCCGGCCGCGACCAGCGCGTCGGCGCAGGCCCGCACGCTCTTCAGCGAGGCCAGGTCGAGCTTCACCAGCGAGATCGACCCGCCATGGGCCGCCTGTTCGCGCACCACCTGCGTCGCCGTCTCTCCCTTGGCCAGATCCCGCACCGCCCCGACCACCGTCGCGCCGTGCGCCGCCAGCGTGCGACAGGTCTCGACACCCAATCCTGCGGATGCCCCGGTCACGAGGATTCGCTTGCCCGTCAGACGGACGCCCTCAAGGACGTCGTCGGTGGTGGAGGTCGCGCCGAAGCCCATGGCCAATTCCTTTGCAGCGTTGTGAATGAATGCAGCTAGAGCCCGACGCCGCCGACCGGCACGGTCTCGAACCTTTCGCCGAAGCCGGCGATGATCGGACGGGCCTTAGCGATGGCGGCCTGCACGGCCGGCAGCTTCAGCGAGTCGGCGTGGTGTGGCCTGTCGGCCCAGACCTCTGTAATCCAGATGGCGTCTGGGTTCGCCGGGTCCCTGGCGATGATGTAGCTCAGGCATCCGGGCATCGCGCCCGTACCGTCCAGCAGGATGCCGATAAGCGCCTCCCGCTGGCCCGGCGTGGCGATCATCTTCCCGATCAGGCCGTATTTTTCGACGTCGTCGCCCATCGCGACCTCCGGAACCAGGGTTGCGAGAGCAGCGACGGTGGCGGCGCGGCGCGTGAACATGGGCGGAGTATGGGGCGGGGACGCCGCAACGCCAATCCTCACGGCCATGCAGAGAGGAAGCGGGAATACCGCCGTTCTCCCAACATGAACGATCGGTAACCATACGTCTCCGGACCGGTTCAGGAACAGCCGCCCAGTCTCGGCCTCAGCGAAATCATTCGCGGGGCCAACAGGAGGCTACAATGTTCAGGACCATTCTTTCCGTCGCCGGCGTCGTCGCCACGGTATCCATCGCGTCATCGGCCATGGCCGGACCCACCATCGCCGGACCCATCACGGCCAAGGGCATCACCCCGGCGCATCAACTGCCTGCGGGCGCCACGATGCCGACCCTCTCGCTCTACTGCACGGTCGATCCCTCGATCGTCAGCGTCACCCTGACCAAGGGCGCGCGGCGAGGCCAGGTGCAGATCAGCTACGAGGTCGTCAACGCCGGGAGCTCGGCCTGGCGTTCGGGTGGCAACCAGCAGGCGGTCTATCTGAGGGCAACCAACGCCAACACCGGCGGCGTCTTCAACAGCGAGCGTCCCCTGACGGCCGCCGCCGCCGCCGGCGCCTCGATGCAGCGATTCACCACGCCGATGATCAACAACGCCTTCGACGACTTCGAATTCGCCGGAAGCCTCGACCTGCGCATCGGCTATGACCCGGACATCCTCATCGACGGCAACCGCTGCAACGACGATGCGGACACTGGCAACAATGTCGTCCATCTCGATAACGGCGACATCCTCGGCTTCATGAACGGTCCGGCGCGCAGCCAGACCTTCCGTCCGTAAGATCGACGTTTGGACGGTCATGAGAGGGGAGGGCCTGGCGGCCCTCCCTTTTCTCGTTGCCCAAAGCTGACGCCGGCGTCACTAATCCCCTCAACAAGGATAACCTGCCCAGGGAGACGCCGGCGTGGCCGACCGTTACGACTACATCATCATCGGCGCCGGCTCGGCCGGCTGTGTTTTGGCCAATCGTCTGACCGAGGACGGGACGAAAACCGTCCTGCTGCTGGAAGCCGGCGGCAAGGACAACTCGATCCTCGTCAAGATGCCCGCCGGCGTCGGCAGTCTCATTAAAGACAAGGGCGTATATAACTGGGGCTTCTGGACCGAAGCCGAGCCCAACCTTGAAAACCGCAAGCTCTGGTGGCCGCGCGGCAAGGGGTGGGGCGGATCGTCGTCGATCAACGGCATGATCTACATTCGCGGCCATGCCCGGGACTACGACCAGTGGCGCCAGATGGGCCTGACCGGCTGGGGGTATGCCGACGTGTTGCCCTACTTCAAGCGTTCGGAGAGCCTCGAAGGCGGCGGTGACGCCTGGCACGGCGGCGACGGCCCGCTTCATGTCTCCAAGGCGTCCACGCCCAACCCGATCTACGCCAAGACCATCGAGGCCGGCGCCCAGGCCGGCCACATGACGACCAAGGACTTCAACGGCTTCCAGCAGGAGGGCTGGGGCCCGTACCAGCTGACCATCAAGGACGGCGAGCGCTGGAGCTCGTCCAAAGCCTATCTCTATCCGGCCCTCAAGCGCCCGAATCTCACCTGCGTGACCGGCGCCCGGACCAGCCGCCTGATCCTCGACGGCAAGCGGGTCACCGGCGTCGAATATCTGGTCGACGGCGCGACGGTCACCGTCCACGCCAACGCCGAGGTCCTTGTCTGCGCCGGCGCGGTGCAGTCGCCGCAGATCCTGCAGCTGTCGGGCATCGGTGATCCGGAAGACCTGACGCCGCACGGCATCGAGGTGCTTCACGCCCTGCCGGGCGTCGGCAAGAACCTGCAGGACCACCTGGACGTCTGCATCTCCTGGGAATGCCCGCTGCCGATCACCGCCTATTCGCGGACCAAGGGCCTGAAGACGCTCGTCACGGGCCTCAGCTACATGCTGTTCAAGAAGGGTACGGGGCGCCAGCAGATGCTCGAATCGGGCGCCTTCCTGCGCTCGCGGCCGGATCTCGACCGCCCGGACCTGCAGTTCCACACGGTGCTGGCGATCATGCAGAACCACGGCAAGACAGTCGTCCAGAAGGACGGCTTCACGCTGCACGTCTGCCAGCTGCGTCCGGAAAGCCGGGGCAAGGTCGGCCTGCGCTCTGCCGATCCGAACGATGATCCGACGATCTTCGCCAACTACCTGGCCACCGAGGAAGACCGCCGCGCCGTGCGCGAAGGCGTGAAGATGGCCCGCAAGGTCGCGGCCCAGCCGGCGCTCGACCCCTATCGCGACGAGGAATACTCGCCCGGCAAGGCGGTGCAGACCGACGACGAGATCGACGCCTGGATCCGCAAGAACGCCGAGACGATCTATCACCCGGTCGGCACCTGCCGCATGGGCGTGGCCGGCGACGCCCAGGCCGTGGTCGATCAGGAACTGAAGGTCATGGGGCTGGAAGGCCTGCGGATCGTCGACGCCTCGGTCATGCCGACCCTGATCGGCGGCAACACCAATGCTCCGACCATGATGATCGCCGAAAAGATCAGCGACGTGATCCTCGGCAAGGCTTCCCTGCCGCCGCAGGACGCGCCCGTCTATGACGGCGAGACCGTGAAGGCGGCGTAGGACGCCTTTTCCCAAAGGGAGAAGGAGGGGCCCACGTCGTCAGCGTGGGAGGTTGAGGGGTTAGGGCTTGCCGGGTGGGGGCGTAATCCCTCACCCTCCCTCCGCTTCGCGGCGGGCGCCTCCCTTTCCCGTCGGGAGAGGGAACACTCTCATGGAACACCGCCCCCTCGGCCGTTCAGGCCTGTCGATCGCCCCGCTCATGCTGGGCGGCAACGTGTTCGGCTGGACCGCGGACGAGAAGACCTCGCACGCCATCCTCGACGCCTTCGTCGCAGGCGGCTTCAACGCCATCGACACGGCGGATGTCTATTCCGCATGGGTCCCGGGTAACACCGGCGGCGACTCCGAGAAGGTTATCGGAACCTGGCTCAAGGCCCGCGGCCGGCGCGACGACGTCATCATCGCCACCAAGGTCGGCATGTGGCCGGTCCATCCGGGTCTGAAGGCCGCCAACATCATCACCGCCTGCGAGGATTCGCTGGTCCGGCTGCAGACCGACTACATCGACCTCTACCAGTCCCACCGTGACGACGCCGACGCGCCACAGGATGAGACGCTGGAGGCCTATGGCCGGCTGGTGAAGGCGGGCAAGGTGCGGGCGATCGGGGCTTCGAACTTCGAAACCGATCGGCTGGCGTCCGCCGAGGCGACAAGCAAGGCGCATGGCTATCCCCGCTACGACACTCTGCAACCGGCCTACAACCTGATGGATCGCGCCATCGAAGGTCCGCTGCAGCAGCTATGCCTGAAGGAAAACGTCAGCATTATCAGCTACTACGGCCTGGCCAGCGGCTATCTGACCGGCAAGTACCGGTCGATGGAGGATCTTGGCAAAAGCCCGCGCGGCGGCGGCATGAAGAAACATCTCGAAGGTGAGAAGGGTCCGAAGGTCCTGGCCGCGCTCGATTCAGTCGCGGCTGACGTGGGCGCCTCGCCGGCGCAGGTCGCCCTGGCCTGGGTCATGGCCCGGCCGGCGGTCGCAGCCCCCATCGCCAGCGCCACCAGCCTGGTTCAGCTGGAAGAACTGATGGGCGCGGCGCGGCTGGCGCTGGACCCGGCCCACATTGCCCGACTGGATGCCGTAAGCGCCTGAATTCCCGCTCCGGGCGAGAAGGATTCCGCAATGTCGTGTCTGGCGTGTATCCTGAGCGTCACGAAGGCGGGGTTGTCGGGATAGGGGCCAATGGCAGATGACCTGAAGGTTCACAGGGGACGCCTCCGACTGTTCCACTGGATCGAGGACTGGCCGCTAAAGACCCGAACCATCGACTGGTATCGCTCGATCATCAGGAATGACGAGAGCTACGCCGATCAGGTCCAGGTCATGGAGAAGTTCTTCTCCAACCCCATAGACATGTTTCCCTTCAAGGCCGGCCTGGATCAGCCGGCGCGATTTTTCCGCATTCAGGAAGAGGAAATCGCTGGTCGGTTTCCCGGCAACCGGGGGTACGTCGGCGACGCCGATATTCGTGACCTGTTCAAGACCTTCGCCGACATCTTCCAGCGAAACATTCTCCTGTTCGTCGTCGCCAAAAAGCTTCTCCTGATTGGCTTCGTCTCGCTCCTGATCGGGGTGTTCTTCAACAACGACTTCCTGAACGAAAAGATCTGCCGGGTCCCGGTTCTCGGTGACGAACCTTGCCGTGGCGGATGGCTGGATTACGGCCTGCCTCTCGCTGGCGCGTTTGGCGCAATCGCGGTGTTGATCGTCATCTTCCGCATGCTCAACGGATACCTCGCGGAACGATATCGGGAGCTTTTGCGAGCGTCCGCCAATGCGGTGAGCAAGTCTGCCCTCGGGCGCACCCAGTCGCTCTACAATCTCTTCGGCGAGCTGATGCACCAGATTGACGAGGAGAAGATGAGCCTGAAGGACGGCGACCGCCGCAACTGGCCGCGCGAAGCGGGCCGTTGGATGGTGATGGCGTACTGGGTCTCCCAGCGCCTTGAATACATTGAACGTCATGTTCAGATCCAGATGTGGCGGATCCGCCGCGCCCACTTCTTCGTAAACCGGGGCGGTCTGGCCGCGACCTGGCTAATCGCTCTGGGAAGTGTCGTCGCGATCGGTCTGGCGATTTGGCTCAATCGGGACGATCTGGCTCATACGCACCAATTGAAGTGGCCAATCCTGGGCCTGGTCGTGCTGGTGATCGGGTATCTGAACCATGCATCCTACGCGACGGAGTCCTGGCGAACGCCGTTGGGACTGGTTCGCGATACGCTCAAGACCGACCTGTGGGCGAGCTATGGAAGCCTGAAGATGCACGAACGGCTGGGCCGGCAGGTTCACAACGACAAGCAGAACCTGGTCGAGGCCGACGACTTCAAGCGCGGACACTGATGTAAGTCAGGCAATCCTGCGCCCGTCGACGGCCGCGAGGCGCAGGGACGGCGCGGCCTCGCCGCCATCGCCGCGGCTGATGCCGCCTATGGCCAGGGCGAGGGCCGGTTGTCCGCGCAAACGCGAGATCAGGGCCGTCGGCTGATACAGGCCGATGAAGCGGTCGACGATGCCGGCAGGGCCACGCAAGGGCGCCAGCAACACCTCCATGCTGACCGGCGCGATGCCGTCCGCAAGGATGTCGGCGTGAACCACGAGCGGTTCAGGGCGTCCGCGGCTGAACTCAAGCGCCGACTTGAGCTGCCAGCGGTCACCCGGGCGCCACAGGGTCAGCAGGCATTTTCCGCGCAGGTCCGCGCGGTGAAGGTCGGACACGAAACCGCCAGCGAGGCGGAACGGAAACGTGCCGTCCGCGGCTCGCCCGACGATCAGAATCTGCGGCAGCAGGTCGTGAAATTCCATGGGATCGACGTCCGACCGCCAGGGTGCGGAGCCGCGACCCGCACGAGCGCGCCAATACTCCGTCAATCGTTCCGTGTTGGGATGGACCATGGTTCGGCCCTCCGCCCCGAACGGCCCTGTGCGGCCGCACGAGGGTTGCAGGGAAATCCCGGGCCAGGCCTGCAGTGTTCCGTTCCGGGACGCATAGTCGCCTCCGGCGCGATTTTTGCATGTAGGCGCGCACGGAATCTGGAGGGGACTCGTCCCATGGCGTCTCGCAATCTGTTGATGGCTCTGGTCGGGGGAATCCTGATCTGGTTCGCCTCATCCGCCATCCCCGGCGACAAGGCCGCCGCCCAGTGCTGCGCGCCGCCGCCGCCGTGCTGCACCCCTCCGTCACCGCCGCCGTGCTGTACCCCGCCGTCGCCGCCGCCGTGTTGCACGCCGCCCGCTCCGCCGCCGCGGCCGCCAAGCCCGCCCAGCTGCTGCACCGCCGGCGGCCGGACCAACATCATCGTCAACTCCAACGCCGTGGCTGTCTCGGTCTCGGGCGCGGCCGCCGGAGCCGGGGCCATCGCCTATGGCGGCGGCGGAGGGGGCGGCGGCTACTACTCTCCCCCGGTCGCGACTGGCGCCATCCAGGGGCTCGACGTCCAGGGCGTCCAGCGCACCCGCCAGGTGTCCTACGAGGCCAGCCGCACGCGCAGCCGCCGTGTCGTCATCCAGGCCTTCTGCCTCGACGACCATGACATTCCCCACCCCGCCAGCCAGGTGTTCCCGGAACGCGATGTCGACGACCTCTACGACGGGGAACTCTTCCGTTGCATCGCCGGGACGCGGATGCAGATCACCATCGCCGAATGGGTCGAGCAAATCTCCTTCTCCGGGGGCCAGACGATGATCTGCGCCAAGGGCGAAGCCCTTTACCGCTCGCGCGGCTCCGCCGCCGACGCCGGCCAGCTGGTCTGCCGTCCGCAAAAGCCCGCCCGGGATTGCAATGAGCGCAGCCTGCTCCGCCGCTTCGGCGCCGGCATCAAGGTGCTGACCATTGTGACGGTCGAGAAGTACACGGCCTACCGGGAGGAAACGGTCACGGAGTCGACGTCGGCCAGCTACAGCATGAGCCTCGACGGCGGCGTGGGCGGTACGGTCTACTAGCGGGCCGCCGCGAACCCCGGCATCCTCGGTCGTCCGGCATTCGCGGACGCCGGGGACCGCCGCATGACCGCCATTCTGGCCATTCACGCCCATCCGGACGACATCGAGACGCTCGGCGCGGGCGCGTTGGTGCTGCTGGCGGCGGCCGGTCACGCCGTGACTCTCGTTACCCTGACGGCCGGGGAGGGCGGAGCCACCGACACGACGCCCGAGGAGACGGCCGCCATCCGCAAGGCGGAAGCCGCGGCGGCCGCTGCGATTATCGGCGCGCGATATCGCTGCGGCGACCTGCCGGACCTGGGGGTTTTCAGCGACGACGCCTCACGCCGTCGGGTGACCGAGCTGATCCGCTGGGCCCGGCCGGACATCGTCATCACCAGCTCGCCGGTTGACTACCACCCGGACCACGAGGCGACGAGCCAGCTGGTGCGGGATGCCTGCTTCGCCTCGTCGGTCCCGAACTACCATACGGGGGAGTCCCAGGCGCTCGCGGCCATTCCCCACCTCTATTTCATGGACCCGATTGGCGGCCGGGATCGCGAGGGCGCGCCCGTCATTCCGGACTTCGGCGCTGACATCGAGAGCGTCTTTGCGAAGAAGCACGCCATGCTGGCCGCCCACGAGAGCCAGATCCGCTGGGTGGCGCGGCAGCACGGCATTCCGGATCAGGTCGCGTCTCTGGAAAAGTGGGCCCGGCGGCGGGGACGGGATTTCGGGGTCGCCATGGCCGAAGGCTTCCGGCAGTACCGACATCACCCATATCCGGGCTCACCGCTGCTCCAGGACCTGCTGGGTCAGGCCCTGCTGACGCCTCTGGCGGCGTCGTAGCGGGCCCACATCGGGGCGCAGTCGATCATTGTCCGTTCGGCCATCGACTGGTCGATCGCCATGACGGTCAGGCCGGCCTCCATCGAGTCCCAGGGGGTCACGGGGAACGGAGAGCCGGTCTCCAGCGTGGCCTTGAGGTCGCGGGCCATCGATTGATCGGCCCCGTTGTGGCTGTCGGCGGTACGGCCGCCGTAGTCGATGCGTTCGGGCCTGGCACGGTCCATCACGCCCCGGACCATCAGCTGATTGCGCACCAGGTCGGCGATCAGGGTGCCTTCCGTGCCGGCGATATACCAGCGCCGCTCGGCCAGGGAGACCTGACTGTTGGCGTGAAAGGTCAGCCGCACCTGGTTCTCGTACTCGACCATCGCCGTCTGATGATCGGTGACGTCCATGTCCGACTGGAAGCTGTCATTGGCGCCGGACCAGCCGGCGTCACGCAGTGCGAAGGCGGCCTCTCCGGTGCTGTAGATCCGTGGTGCGTCCGCCCGTTCCGGCGTGAAGATCCGCCGGCCGCCAAAACTCGCCACCCGCGACGGCCGCGCGCCGACGATCCGGCCGAAGATATCGAAGTCGTGGCAAACCTTGTCCAGCAGGTAGGACCCGCCCCACTCCTGCCGGCGGCGCCAGTTGCGCGCCAGATAGCCGCCATGCTCGGGCGGCAGGTGCTCGGTCGCGTCGATGGAGATGATCTCGCCGAGTTGCCCGGAATCGACGCGGGCGATGACCTCCCGCACGATCGACATCGAGCGCATCACCAGCCCGATATACAGCGGCGGCGCGCCGGCAGCGGCAAGGCGTCGGGCAAGCGTTTCCGTTTCGGCTTCCGTCCGCACGATCGGCTTTTCCGCGAAGATCGGCCAGCCGGCGTCAAGCGCCTGATTGAGGTGCTCGAGATGCAGGTGGTTGGGCGAGCCGATCATCACCAGGTCGTATGGGCCCCGGGCCAACAGGTCGGCGATGCTGTCGCAGGCCCGTCCGGCGTCAATGCCGGCCTCGGCCAGGATCGGCGCCCCGACCGGAGCGGGATCGACATGGGCCGCGACATTGAGGTCCCAGCCGACCTCCTGCATGGCGGACAGCACGTGGGCGATGCGCTGACCGAGTCCAATGACGCCGATACGACAGGTCTTCATCGCTCCCCCCGGATGCGTCGTCAGGTCGCCGGCAGGGCCCTGGCCCGCACGAGGCATGATTCGAGCACCGGCTTGTACAGGTCGAGGATCTTGCGCGGCGCCTGGGGATCACCCTTGAGGGGCCCGATCTGCTTCGAAATATCGGTCCTGGCGGCAACGATCAGCGCCTTCAGGGCGTCCTGGCCGACCGCAGGGGCGAGAGCGTCGACGCGGCCTTTCAACTGCGGCTCATAGGCGCTGACCGACGTCACCAGGGCCTTGTCGGCATCGGTAGCACCTGACTCGGGATGATCGATGATGGACTCGTACAGCCCCATCGCCGCCGCGCACTGAAACAGTCCGCCGACCTCCTGGGCGGGCGTCTCCTCGGCCCGGGCGGGCAATGCCAGAAGCAGGCCGGAGGCGAGGGCGAGCGGGAGAAGGCCGTTCAGACGCATGGCGTTCACTTTCATCACGATCACTTCCCGGCCGGCTGGACAACGAGACGCCAGGCCTTGTTCGGGTCGAGATAGGCCTTCGCCGCGACCTGGACATCGGCGGCGGTCACCCGCTCGTAGCCGGCGAGCAGGGACCGCGTTGCGGTCAGCCGGCGTGGGTCGGTCTGGGCGCCGCCCAGCTCTTCCAGCCAGTACTCGTTGGTCGCGCGGGCCTTTGTCAGGCGTTCCAGCCGGGGCTTGAGCGCCCGGTCCATCTCGTCGGACGTCGGCGGTGTCGCCTGGAGGTCGGCGGCGATCTTCAGCGCATCGCGGAAGAAGCCGTCCACCAGCGCCGGCGGCACTTCGACCCGGGCGGAGACGTAGCCCCAGTCGGTCCAGACATCGCTGGCGGTCCAGCTGGCGCTCGGCGAATAGGTCGCGCCCTGGGCCTCGCGCAGCTCGTCAATCAGACGCAGCTCCATGATGTCGGCCAGGACGGCGGTGTTCCGCGCGAGCTGGACATTGTGGAAGAAGTCATCGGTCCGCCAGGCGAGGAAGGCGATTGCCTGGTCCGGTCGCCCCTTGTGGGGCAGCACCAGCGGCTGGGCGGCGGGGGTCGGGAAGCCGGTCTTGCCGACGACGGCGCCCGGCACGTCCGGACGCTTCGGCAGGGCGCCGAAGGTCGACGCGACCGCCGCGATGGCCTTGTCGACGGAAATATCGCCAACGATCACGACCTCGATGGGGCCGCCCACCAGGGCGTCACCGTAGGTGCGCTTGAGCGCGTCTGCGCTGACGCCGGCGATGTCGCTCTTGCTCGGCCAGGTCCAGCGGCGGTCCCCTGCGTGCAGCAGGCCGGCAAGATCGCGGCTGAACACCCCGCTGTCGGTCGCTTCGTACTGTTCGCTCAGCGTCGCGGCGTAGGTTCGCATGCGCTGCAGCGCCTCGGGCCGCCAGCCGGGCTCGGTGGCGTAGGCCGCGAGCACCTGAAGCTGTGTTGCGACATCATCAGGCCGAGTTGAGCCCGACAGGGTGAAGACATCGTCCTCGACACCGAACCGCGCGCCGTACGTCTTCGAGACCAGCACTCGCTCCATGTCCTCGGAACTGATCTTCGCGAGACCGCCCTGGACCAGCGCGCTGGTGGCCCAGGACAGGGATTGCTGGTCCGCGGGCTGACTCGCCAACCCGCCGCCGATCCGCACCTTCACCAGCACCTGGTCGTCGCGGAACTTGGTCGGCTTGATCGTCAGCCGCACCCCATTGGCGAAGCGGACAAAGGTGGTGTCCAGGTCGACCGCGTCGGTCTGCTCGACAACCTGGCCCGGCGTTCCGAAGGACTCGTAGGGCCAGATCACCTGGCGCGGTCCGACGGGCGCCGCCACGGCGATCTGCTGTGACTTGGTCCAGGCTTCGGTGACGGCGAGCTCGTTGCCGTCGATGGGCGTCGGCGTGGCGACGAAAATCAGCGGGCCGGAGCCCGTGAAAGCCGCCTTGGCGGCTGCGGACACAGCATCGGCCTTCACGTCCTTCACCGCAGCCTCGAACTGGGCGAGGTCCTGGGCGGGGCTGGTCATGACCTCTTCGTCGCCGACGGCGTCGATCAACTCATTGGCCAGCTGCGGCGTGCGACGGGTGGCCGCCGAGGCGACGCGCGCGGTCAGCCACTGGCGATAGTCCTGGATCTCGCGGTCGAGCTCTTCCTGGCGCACGCCGTACTGCACCAGCCGGCGCTGCTCGCGCTCCGCGGCGCCGAGGGCAGCCTGCCATTCCCCCGGACGGGCGGTGACGGCGATTGTGGAGACTTTCGCGGCGTCGGTCTGGTTGCCCGAGAACCCGCCGGCGGCGATGAACGGCGGCTCCGCGCCACGGGCGAGGGCCTCAAGGCGGCGGTTCAGCACGGCGAAGCCCAGTTGCTGAAGCCAGTCCTGCCTGCGCTTCGCGGTCGTGTCGGGTCGCAGATCCGGCGCCGAGACCCAGCCAATCTGCAGGGACGTCGGCGAGCCCGGCTCGACGATGATCTGCGTCTCCTGGCCCCGTTTCGCGACAGGGCCCAGGTTCGGGTCCGCGCCGGCGGGGCTCGCGTTGCTCCAGCTACTGAAGCCGGCCTTGATCTTCGCCTCCATGGCGTCGACGTCGAAGTCGCCCACGGCGACCAGCACGGCCCGTTCGGGCCGGTAGTAGCGATTGTAGAAGTCGACGATCTGCTCGCGCGGCGCACCCCGCAGCACATCGACCTTGCCGATCGGCATGCGCTTCGGCGGCAGCTGGCCGCGCAGGATAAACTCAAGTCGCGCCTTGTAGACGCGCAGCCCGGGGCTGTCGCTGGTGCGCTCCTCGGACAGCACGACACCGCGTTCCCGGTCGACCGCATCGCCGGCGATCAGCAGCTCACTGGCCGTCTCACGCATCACCTTGAGTGACAGGTCGACGGTCTCGTCGTCCGTCTGCGGCAGGTCGAGCTTGTAGGTGGTCTCTTCGAAGTTGGTCGAGGCGTTGGTGTCGGCGCCGAAGGCGAGCCCCCTGCGTTCAAGCATCTTGACCATGTCGCCCTCGGCGATGCCCTTGCTGCCGTTGAAGGCCATGTGCTCGAGGAAGTGGGCAAGGCCCTGCTGGGCGTCGGTCTCCATAAGCGACCCGGCGTCGAACCGAAGGCGCAGCGACGCCTGTCCGGGCGGCGAGGCATTGTGGATGATGGCGTAGCGCATGCCGTTCGGCAGCGACCCGAAGCGGATGTTCGGATCCGCCGCAACGTCACTGACCGCCTGGGGCCACTGGCCCGGCGCCAGTTTCACCGCATGGGGCGCTGTCGACGCCGGAGTCGCGGCGGCGACCTCGTCGCGTGATTTGCCGAACGGAAGGCTCGGCAACTTGCCCGAGGCGCCGGCGCAGCCGACGAGGGACAGGGCCGTCACGGCGACGAAGGCCGGGCGGACGAAGGGGTGCATACGGTGATGAACTCAATCTGGGCTGGAAGGATTGAGCGCACCTTCGCCGGGCGATGCGGCGAAGGCAAGGCGGGAAGGGGGCGTCCCGTGTCCTAGCCGAACATCCCCACCCATCCGGTTCCGGCCAGGGCCGCGTCCACCAGCCCTCGGTCAACCGCTCCCAGCGCCGCATACTCCTCACGCAGCCAGCCCAGGCATTTGGCCTGGTAGGCGAACGGCTGCTGGCTCCAGGGCTGGCCGTCGATCTCGGTTTCCACGCTCTCGGCGCCGGACATCACCGCCTTGGCATTGGCCGCCATCAGGGGCGCGTAGACGCGTCCTGTCTCGGCGAGAATGGCCTTGAGCGTGTCGGGGAGGTTCGCGGGATCGAACCAGTCGCTGTCGGCGGGCTCCAGGCCGCACAGGTCCTCGACGATCTGCACCCAGGCCATCACCCGGGGCGCCCGTCTGGCCGCCAGGGTGGTCGGCGTCGGGTCGAACGCGGCGAGTTGGGTCAATTGCCCGTAGATGCCGAAGTCCCCGGCGCCGGGCCGGCCGCCGAGCAGAAACGCGTGCTGCTTGAGGTGGTTTTCGAACAGGTCGAGCAGGCGAACATAGCTGGCCTCGATCACAGGCCCGGTCACCGGGTTGGACCCGACGTAGCGGAGGCGACTGATCTGGCGCTCCGAGAAGGCCTTGCCCATCGTCGCAAGCATGTCGTCGCTCAGGGTTCCACGCCACGACGGCAGGACGCCGGAGGCCTGGTCGATGTCGGCCTTGTAGACCCAGCGATAGTGGAACATCGCCTTGGTAAGCCACTCATCCCCATAGTCCTCGAGCAGGGAGTCGAGGAAGGCGAGGGCGGGATTGGCGGGTCGCAGCGCGCGACCGACGTATTCGCGCTCGAACCGGTGGATCAGCGGGGTCGAGTCCGTGACCGCCGCCAGGACGCCGTCCTCGCCCGGCAGGTAGAAGGTCGGCAGCAGCCGCACCTTGGGCGTGGGATAGTCGGCGGGTTCCCGGCCGGGCCAGAACAGCCGGTAGGGGATGCGCCGATACCGCAGCACGGCCAGCATCTTGCGGCTGTAGGGCGAGCCGGGCGCGCCGCTGAGGGCTACGGTGTCCATTAGGAGTCTCCGGGTCAGAGGACGAGCTGGGCGATCTGGGCGAAGGCCGCGACCAGCAGCAGAATCAGCGCAACCCACAGACGGGGCGGCATGAGCAGCATCAGGATCGGCCGGGTCGGGAAGGAGAAGGTCTCCGCCGTGCCGAGAATCTTGAAGTCGTGAATGCCCTGGAACTTCGGGTGCGTGGCCATGGCGATCATGTCCCTGCGGCTGCGGTAGCGCATGTAGCCGATGATCGACCAGCCGGGGTCGGGGCCGACCTTCCAGGCGTCGACATAGCCGGCGATCTTGCGGGCGGCGAGCGCAGGGTGGCCGCCGCGGGCCATCAGGGCCGGCATGAAGGTGCGGGTATAGCGCTGCATCAGCTTCTGCCGGGGCGTCGGCGCGCCGGTCTCGGGGTGCGGCGCCTCGCCCGTGGCCACCTTGACCAGGTTGAACATGAAGAACTCACGGCCGTCGTCGGCCTCAAGGAAGGCGCGCACGATGGCAGGGTCGTTGTGCTCCGCGCTCTTGCCGGCTTCGACCTTCGCCATGAAAGCCGCGATCTCCGCGGGCTTCAGCGGACCCCGCCAGTTGTCGTACCAGGCGCGGAACAGAACGTAGACCGCCAGCGCGCCCGCCCAGAGCCAGGGATTGATCATCAAGCGCCTCCCGCAGGGCCGCGACCGGCCTCGAATAAGTTGGCATGGATAATGCCAATATATTTGCGGAGGGGAAGAGCGAACGGCGAGATTTGAGATCGTCACAGGGCGCTGCTAGCCTCACATGATGATCGCACCGGCGACTTCGACCGTGACGCCGAGCCTGCGCGACCTGACCTTGACGTCATTCAAGATCGGCTGCCTCGGCTTCGGCGGCCCGGCCGGGCAGATCAGCCTGATGCATCGCGTCTTCGTCGACGAGAAGAAGTGGATCGACGAGCCGCGCTACCTGCACGCCCTGAGCTTTTGCACCCTGTTGCCGGGCCCGGAGGCGCAGCAGCTGGCGACCTATGTCGGCTGGACGCTGCGGGGGACCCTCGGTGGCCTGATCACGGGCGCGCTTTTCGTGCTGCCCGGGGCGGCGGTGGTCTTCGCCCTGGCCTGGCTCTATGCGGCCCACGGCGACGTCGCGTCGGTGGCGGCGGCGTTCGGCGGGGTCAAGGCGGCGGTCATGGCGCTGGTCGCAGAGGCGTTGTTGCGAGTCGGCAAGCGCGCTCTGAAGGGGCGGTTCGAAGCAGCGATCGCCGTCGCGGCTTTCGTGGCGCTGGCGCTGTTCGCCCTCCCGTTCCCACTGGTGGTGCTGATCGCGGCCCTCGTTGGCGCGGCGCGCGGAGCGTCTGATGCCGTAGCGGACGCGCTTCCCGTCGAGACCGGCGGCGGCCCGGGCAAGCGCCGAACCCTGGCCACTGCAATGGTCTGGCTGATCCTGTGGCTGCTGCCGCTCGTGGTCAGCGGGCAGTTGCTCGGCGCCGGTCACTGGCTCACGCGGGTAGGCACGGTTTTCGCCACCCTGGCGGCCACCAGTTTCGGCGGCGCGTACGCGCTCCTGGCCTGGCTGCAACAGCAGGCGGTTGACGCCCAGGGCTGGCTGACCACCGCTAGGATGGTGGATGGATTGGGTCTGGCGGAAACGACACCGGGCCCGCTGGTGCTGGTCAACACCTTCGTCGGCTTCATGGCCGGCTGGAACGCGACGGGCGGCGCGGCGGGCTGTGCCGCGCTCGGGTTCCTGATGGCCCTGTGGCAGACCTTCGTCCCATCGTTCCTGTTCATCTTCGCTGGGGCGCCCTGGTCGGAGACCCTGCGCCGCAGCCGGATGACGCGCGGGGCGCTGGGGGCGGTCATGGCGGCGGTCCTTGGCGTCATCGCCAGTCTGGCGCTGTGGTTCGCCATCCATGTGCTGTTCGCGGGCAGCACGGCTTATCGCTGGCCCTGGGGCGGCCGGGTGTGGCTGCCGGACCTGACCAGCCTGGACTGGATCACGGCCGCCCTGGCCCTGGTCGCGGGCATCGCCCTGATCCGCTTCAAGACAAACGTCGTCCTGGTGATCCTTGGCTGCGCGGCGGCGGGTTTGGTGCGGTGGGCGGTGGGGTAGGGGGCTCTGCGCTCCATTTCCTGTTGGAAGGGCTCGACGCAGCGGCCCTGCCGCCGCGCAGTCGCGTCCCAATTTTTCTCCGTCATCCTCGGGCTTGTCCCGAGGACCCATGCACATCGACCTTCATCGTCGACGCGGCGATGGCGGAGGCCGCCCGACCGCCCGGGTGTTCATGGATCCTCGGGACAAGCCCGAGGATGACGGGGGAGGGGGCAGCCGTGCGCGCCTTCGCCGACAGGCAGTGAAGTGATTGCCGTCCGCTTCTACGTGCCCGGCCGCGTAACGTAGAAGCTGGCGTTGTTGCCGACGGCGGTGGACGTCGAGTTGACTACCCGACCGGAGCCGATGGTCGTTGTCGAGGTCGCGCCCACGTCGGCGCTGTTGGTTTGGCGACTGTCGACGGTCATCGAGCCGTAGCAGGTGGTGCAGGCATAGCCGGTCGTGTCGTTGCCGACGGCCGTGGCGCGGGAATAACCGTCGTAGCCGTCCGTACCCTCGAAACGGGCGATCGCCTCGACGCCGCCACCGGTGTTCAACTGGACGTTCTCCAGCACGACGGCCTCGCCGGAATTGCCGGCCAGGGTCGAGTTGCCGACCGCGTAGGCCGTCGCGGCGCCCTCGCCGAACTGGTAGGCGGTACCCTCGGCCTGTGCCCGAACGTAGGACTGGTTGAACTGCGTGGCGTCGAGGTCGAGCAGCGGGCCCTGGTTGGTCGCGACGGCGACGTTGCCGCTGGCGCTGGCGCTTGTGCTGGCGGTCTGGACGTTGCCATAGGCCGTGAACTGGCTGGCCTGGGTCAGGGCGGCCGTCTGGCTCTGGAATACAGCCACCCGCGCGGCCGACGAGTCGGTCCCGACCAGACTCATGGTGTTGCCCGAGGCTACGCCGGAGACGTCCGCGGTGCCGCTGACATAGCCGATGATCGCGCCGCCATCGGCCAGGACCGACGCGCCGCTGGTCTGGTTGACCCGGACGCCGGCCGCGCCGTTGGTCAGACCAAGGGACACGCTGTTGACCGCGGCCGTCGTCGCCAGGCCGACGTCGCCGGCTTCCGCCGAATCCGCCTCCAGCATGCCGCTCGCGGTCACATTCGGGGCGGCGGTGGCGATCTGGGTGTAGACCCCGACCATCGTGCCCTGCGTCGTGCCGGCCTCGACGGCGTTGCCGATGGCGGTGGTGTTGATCTGTGAACTGTCGCCCAGCCGGCCGGTCGCGTTGACCGTGGTCGAGGCGATGGCCGAGCCGGCCATGGTCTGGTTCGACGTGATGGTCAGATCCGCGCCGTCGGTTGCGCCAATCAGGTTGTTGCCGGTGGCGTTGGTCTGGGCGCCGACTCCGTCAGTCACCGAAACGACGTCTATGACCTGGGTCGCGAAGACGTCGCCCAGCTGGATCTGGTTGTTGATGACCGGGCTGGGCGGTGTCTGGGCCTGGCTAGTACCGGCCGCGCAAAGGAGCGCGATCACCGGTGCTGCGGCCATCGTTCCAGCGATCAGGCTGCGCGCGGGTCGAGGCATTGTTGGTTCCCAGGTTGTTGTAGGCCGGCGTGAAGCCGCCCGTGGCGCCCGTGGTGCCGCCCCCCAGCGGATCGGAGGTCATGCAGGCCTGCGGGCCGGGCATGCCGTATAGGTTGGCCGACATCTCGACGACGGCCCGTTCCACCAGGGACCGGACGGCCAGCTGGACCGGCTCGAGCGCGCCAGTGCCTCCGGAAATGTCGAACACGTTGCCGTTCAGGAAGTCGAACAGACCCAGGCCCACTTCGCGGCCGACGATCTGCTTCTGGTAGGAAATGACGTCCACCACCTCGAGCGTGCGGGTGTTTACCAGGCGGATGTCCATGGCGATGTTCATCACGAACACCCTGGCGCGGAAGCTGCCCTTGGCCCCTTCGGCGTCGCGGTCGCCGACGTTCGCGTCGGCCCCGGCGGAGCGGATGTTGTAGTTCAGTTCGGTGATGCCGCCCGTGATGTAGAAGTCCGAACCGGCGACCTGGCCCGAGAAGATTTTCCGCGGATCGACCGGTCCGTCGACGCCGGGGGTCGGGCCATCGGTGATCAGCTTGTTGTTGGCGTACTTCAGCTCGAGTTCGGACACGGAGGTGTCGAACCGCTCGACCTGCGGGATGCCGGCCTTGGCCAAGGCCGTCATCGCCATCAGCGAGGCGCCCTGGGTGATCTTGCGGCCGGAGCCGTCGGCCTCTTCCTTGCCGGTCAGGTCGCTGATGCGGCCGACCGAGATGCGTGGTGCGCGCAGATTATACTGACGGGCGTACTGGGCGATGCAGACGAGGGCGTCGGTGTACGGCGTCGGGTTCGCCGTGACCGGCGCGGTTCCGATGGGGGGCGCGTACAGCCCGTTCGGCCCGGCCGATGGCGTGGCGCAGGCGGACAGGATCAGCGAGGAGGCGGAAAGCAGCGCGCCGATGCGCGCTCCGGCACTGGCCATCACTTGCCCCCGCTGGTGGTCGTCCCGGCACTGACATCGCCGGTGTTGGTCTGAACCGACGTCACGATCACGGTGTTCCAGTTGCCCTGGGTGACCACGACGAGGTTGTTGCCGATCGCGGTCGAGTTGCCGCCCGAACCCACGCCCGAACCGCTGCTGAACACGCCGCCGCTGATCCGCGAGAAGTTGCTTTGCGTCTCACCGCTCTGAATGACTCCGTCGACGATCAACCGGTTGCCGGAGGAGTCGCGCGTGCCGTAGTCGACGCCGCGGTTCTCCTGGCCGGAGGTCCGACCATAACCGGCGTTGAACGAAGCCGAGTTCGTGCTCATCTGCTGGGCCCCGGCGGCGGACACGCAGGCCAGACCGGCCAGCGCCGCAATGGCGCCGAACGCGAAAAGGCTCTTTGAAAAAGTCGCCGCCATGAAAAAACTCCGCGCGGATAAGAAGCACGCCTGCGCACAAGCAATGGGCGTGCCAAATCAGGACAGCTTTCATCCTGCGGGCGAACCCTTGGTGATTTAGTTAAGGCGGAAGGAAAACCTGTGAGTGATGTCGACGCCGAAACAACCCGGCCAGAGCGCCCTGTCCCGGAGCCGTTCTTCAACGCGCCGGGGGTGAGTCTGGCGCTGATCGCGCTGCTCGGAATCGCTTATGGCGTACAGGTTCTCGCGCTTTCTCCCGAGACCGTGGCCACTCTGGCCTTGTCGCCGACAGCATTGGCCGAGGGGCGGTGGTGGACTCTGGTCAGCCACATGTTCCTTCACGCCAATCCGGTTCATCTTTTGATGAACGCAGGCGCCGCGCTCGCCTTCGGGCCGGCGGTCGCCCGGCACTTTGGACCGGGCCCGCGGTCAGCAGGGATCTTTTTGCTCTTCTTCCTGAGCTGCGGCGTGATCGGAGGGCTGGGCTATGTCGCGCTTCACCCCGGCGGCGTGGCCATGGTCATCGGCGCGTCAGGGGCGATCAGCGGCCTGTGGGGCGCGGCGGCGCGCCTGCTGAGGCGACGCAGCGGGCTTTGGGGCATCTGGGAAGGTCCGGTGCGCGCCCAGATTATTGTCGTGGTGATCTTCAATGCCCTGATCGGACTGATGGGTGTGGCTGCGGGCGGCCTGCGGATAGCCTGGGAGGCCCACATCATCGGCTTTGTCGTCGGACTGCTGCTGATCGGGCCGTTCACCCGCCTTGCACGGCCAAGTGACCGACAGGAGCGTTGATTCCGGGCGGCGTTTGGGGGAGCCTGTCCCCAACATATATATAAAGAGGGAGGTACCGGCTTTGCTCGTTTCCCAGATCCTCAAGGACAAGGGCGACCTTGTCTTTACCGCCGGCCCCGGTGAGACCGTCGGCGCGGTCGCCGCCCTGCTTCATTCCAGACGGGTCGGCGCCATGGTTGTGGTCGATGGCGAGTCGGTGGTCGGGATCGTCTCCGAGCGCGATATCGTCCGGATGGTCGCGAAGGAGGGGGGCGGGGGCCTCGCCAGAACAATCGATATCTGCATGACCCGCGATGTCGTCTTCGCCACGCCTGACGAGACGCTGGATTCGCTGTTGGCTCGGATGACGGATCGCCGGATTCGCCATTTGCCGGTCATGCGGGGGGGCCGTCTCGCCGGCATCATCTCGATCGGTGATCTCGTGAAGCACAAGATCAACGAGATCGAGGCGGAAGCCGACGGTCTGAAAGCCTACATCGCGGCCGGCTAGATGGCCCCGGGAATCTCCGCGGCCTCGGCCTTGGCCGCGTCGGCCAGGCTGTAGCCCTCCAGAACGTCGGCCGTGGCGTCTCGCGCTCGGAGCAACGCTTCCCGGAGCGAACAGCCTTCCAGCGTCGGGCAATCATCGCATTTGCGAAACGCCGTGCGGCTGACGCAGGGCGCCAGGGCGAGCGGCCCGTCGATAACCCGAATGACCTCGGCGAACGAAATGGCGTCCGGCGCGCGGCCAAGGGAGTAGCCGCCGAACTTTCCGCGTCGGCTGCGAACGATTCCCCGGCGCGACAATTCGAGCAGAATCGCCTCGAGAAACTTCCGCGGCGCGTCGGCCCGGGTGGCCAGGTCGGCGGCCGTGACCTGTCCACCATCCTCGCGTGTCAACTCGACGAGAGCGCGGAGCGCGTACCTGGCTTTATGCGACAACATATAGAGTGCCTCTCCCGTCCCGTGTTTGCCGGGCGGGAAGGGGGTTCGCAAGCGGCTGCCGGATGGTTCAGGCGACAATTGTTGCGATGGGGGGTTGCGAGTCAGCCGGCCCTGCCGATACAAGCCGCGCTCGCTCGGAGCCGCGGCCCCCACAGCGAACATCGAAAGCTCCAAAGGCTCTTGATTTTCGCGGGTTTGGTCGCTAGGTTCCGCAGCCTCAATCGACTCGGTGACGGTTACTGGAGAGGGAAGCCCCTCGGCGGCCCTTCACCCCGTTTGCGTCTGATATCCGGCTCCGGCCTGGTGTCGGAAGTTTACCGGAAATGGTTGGTTGACGGAGGGACGATGCTTCGACTAGAAGCGCCGCTCCCCGCCGGAACGGAAAGGTTTTCCGCCCGGCACACCAAGACGATCGGTTCTGTTTCTAAATAGAGCCAATTGACTTGATCTAAGGCTTCTAAGTAAAGAAGCCGCCTCCTGGAGGGTTCGGAAAGTTTCCGGTCCAAAGGGCGCGAGAAAATCGGTTCTTCTGGAAAGAAACGGTTGACGCGATCGGGCGGTTTCTTTTATAGACGCCGCTCCCGCCGGTCCGGAACATTCCGGAATGACGGGATCCGCGAAAACCGGAATGCTTCGTAAGAAGTCGGTTGACACGGAAAAACGGAGCGACTAGATACGCCGCTCCTCGCCGACACCGGGCGCTAAACGGTGGGCAGGGGCAACCCGGTCGGGTCTTTGACATCGTTGATTTGGAAAGAGAAACGCAGGCGGCGGCGTTTTGCGGACATAGCAAGTATGTCCTCGATACGCTGACAATTGCGGTCTCTTGAAGACACCATGAATATCGGTCGTCACGCTTCGGCGCGGCGGCCAATGTGAATGGGAACTCGTCAAGATACTATGCAAAACCAGAACGATTGATCTCGGTATTCCAACTGAGGTCGGTAATTTTGGGTTAGCGGTCAACTCAACCTGAGAGTTTGATCCTGGCTCAGAGCGAACGCTGGCGGCAGGCCTAACACATGCAAGTCGAACGGATCCTTCGGGATTAGTGGCGGACGGGTGAGTAACACGTGGGAACGTGCCTTTTGGTTCGGAACAACTCAGGGAAACTTGAGCTAATACCGAATGTGCCCTTCGGGGGAAAGATTTATCGCCATTAGAGCGGCCCGCGTCTGATTAGCTAGTTGGTGGGGTAAAGGCTCACCAAGGCTACGATCAGTAGCTGGTCTGAGAGGATGATCAGCCACATTGGGACTGAGACACGGCCCAAACTCCTACGGGAGGCAGCAGTGGGGAATCTTGCGCAATGGGCGAAAGCCTGACGCAGCCATGCCGCGTGAATGATGAAGGTCTTAGGATTGTAAAATTCTTTCACCGGGGACGATAATGACGGTACCCGGAGAAGAAGCCCCGGCTAACTTCGTGCCAGCAGCCGCGGTAATACGAAGGGGGCTAGCGTTGCTCGGAATTACTGGGCGTAAAGGGAGCGTAGGCGGATAGTTTAGTCAGAGGTGAAAGCCCAGGGCTCAACCTTGGAATTGCCTTTGATACTGGCTATCTTGAGTATGGGAGAGGTTAGCGGAACTCCGAGTGTAGAGGTGAAATTCGTAGATATTCGGAAGAACACCAGTGGCGAAGGCGGCTAACTGGCCCATTACTGACGCTGAGGCTCGAAAGCGTGGGGAGCAAACAGGATTAGATACCCTGGTAGTCCACGCCGTAAACGATGAGTGCTAGTTGTCGGCATGCATGCATGTCGGTGACGCAGCTAACGCATTAAGCACTCCGCCTGGGGAGTACGGTCGCAAGATTAAAACTCAAAGGAATTGACGGGGGCCCGCACAAGCGGTGGAGCATGTGGTTTAATTCGAAGCAACGCGCAGAACCTTACCACCTTTTGACATGCCTGGACCGCTGCAGAGATGCAGTTTTCCCTTCGGGGACCAGGACACAGGTGCTGCATGGCTGTCGTCAGCTCGTGTCGTGAGATGTTGGGTTAAGTCCCGCAACGAGCGCAACCCACGCCTTTAGTTGCCATCATTCAGTTGGGCACTCTAAAGGGACCGCCGGTGGTAAGCCGGAGGAAGGTGTGGATGACGTCAAGTCCTCATGGCCCTTACAGGGTGGGCTACACACGTGCTACAATGGCGACTACAGAGGGTTGCAAGCCAGCGATGGTGAGCCAATCCCCAAAAGTCGTCTCAGTTCGGATTGTTCTCTGCAACTCGAGAGCATGAAGTTGGAATCGCTAGTAATCGCGGATCAGCATGCCGCGGTGAATACGTTCCCGGGCCTTGTACACACCGCCCGTCACACCATGGGAGTTGGTTCTACCCGAAGGCGATGCGCTAACCGCAAGGAGGCAGTCGACCACGGTAGGGTCAGCGACTGGGGTGAAGTCGTAACAAGGTAGCCGTAGGGGAACCTGCGGCTGGATCACCTCCTTTCTAAGGATGTTCCTCCAGGTCTCACGGCCTATTGGGACGTCTATGAACAAATACAGGTGCAGAACGTCGCCGTCTTCGTTTCTCTTTCCAATCGCTGCTGACCATCGGGTTGGCAGCGCGATCGCGAGCCAGGGGCGCTTCCCAAGCAGTTGGGCAATCAGTCCTGAGCGGCCGCTATAGGCCCGTAGCTCAGCTGGTTAGAGCGTACGCCTGATAAGCGTAAGGTCGGCAGTTCGAGTCTGCCCGGGCCTACCACAATCCCTTACGGCCGGATCGATGACAGCTCTCCTGGGCGCACCTTAAAGATAAAGGGGCCATAGCTCAGTTGGTAGAGCGGGTGCTTTGCAAGCATCAGGTCGTCGGTTCGAACCCGTCTGGCTCCACCATCCTTCTTTGAAGGTATTCTCGCGATCGGGAATGACAGTTTGCAGCCGCTTCATGCGGATCTGCGAAATGACATCGTAAATGAAGGGTCAGTCCGGCGCCTTCGTCTCCCCTTGGGGACGGAACGCGTTCAGAGGACGGACCTGAGAAGACATCATTGTCTGACAAATACAAAGCGCATGGATGGCGTCGGTCGTGGTTCCCTAGAACCTGGCCGGCAATAGCCGTTCATGAGTTTTGCTGAGAACGATCAAGCGCATAAGGGCTTCTGACGGATGCCTTGGCATTGAGAGGCGATGAAGGACGTGGCACGCTGCGATAAGAGCCGGGGAGGCGCGAGCACCCTTTGATCCGGCTATCTCCGAATGGGGAAACCCACCTTTACGGTCTGCCAATTCGTTTCTGACTTCGGTCAGGACCGGGTTTGGTTGATCGTTGAAAGGTATAATGACCTGAATACATAGGGTTATTAAGCAAACCCGGGGAACTGAAACATCTCAGTACCCGGAGGAAAGGACATCAACCGAGACTCCCGTAGTAGTGGCGAGCGAACCGGGACCAGGCCAGTGCTGTCGTGACATAAAGCCGAACGATCCTGGAAAGATCGGCCATAGCGGGTGATAGCCCCGTAGGCGTCAAATAGCGACAGACTCGAGTAGGGCGGGACACGTGAAATCCTGTCTGAACATGGGGGGACCACCCTCCAAGCCTAAGTACTCCTCAATGACCGATAGTGAACAAGTACCGTGAGGGAAAGGTGAAAAGCACCCCGACAAGGGGAGTGAAATAGAACCTGAAATCGGAAGCCTACAAGCAGTCGGAGCCTCCAAGCGAGGTGACGGCGTACCTTTTGTATAATGGGTCAGCGACTTCATGTGCCGTGCAAGCTTAAGCCGTTAGGTGTAGGCGCAGCGAAAGCGAGTCTGAATAGGGCGAATAAGTACGTCGCATGACGACCCGAAACCAGGTGATCTATCCATGAGCAGGTTGAAGGTAAGGTAACACTTACTGGAGGACCGAACCCGTGAATGTTGAAAAATTCTGGGATGACTTGTGGATAGGGGTGAAAGGCCAATCAAACCTGGACATAGCTGGTTCTCCGCGAAAACTATTTAGGTAGTGCGTTCGATGTATTCCTTGGGGGGTAGAGCACTGGATGGATGCGGGCTGCGCGAGTGGTACCAATTCTAACCAAACTCCGAATACCCAAGAGAACTATCGGGCAGACACACGGCGGGTGCTAACGTCCGTCGTGAAAAGGGAAACAACCCTAACCATCATCTAAGGCCCCCAAGTTCTGGCTAAGTGGGAAACGATGTGGGATTGCTTTGACAACCAGGATGTTGGCTTAGAAGCAGCCATCATTTAAAGAAAGCGTAACAGCTCACTGGTCAAGCGATCCTGCGCGGAAAATGTAACGGGGCTCAAGCCAGACGCCGAAGGTATGGGTGTGCACTCTGTGCACGCGGTAGCGGAGCGTTCCGTAAGCCTGCGAAGGTCAGCTGCGAGGCTGGCTGGAGGTATCGGAAGTGAGAATGCTGACATGAGTAGCGATAAAGAGTGTGAGAGACACTCTCGCCGAAAGCCCAAGGGTTCCTGCGTAAAGCTAATCTGCGCAGGGTTAGTCGGCCCCTAAGGCGAGGCCGAAAGGCGTAGTCGATGGGAACCAGGTTAATATTCCTGGACCAGCTGGAAGTGACGGATCCCGTAACTTGTCTGACCTTATTGGATTGGAAGGGCAGGGAAGGGGTCCCAGGAAATAACTCCAGCGGAGACCGTACCCGAAACCGACACAGGTGGGCAGGTAGAGTATACCAAGGCGCTTGAGAGAACCATGCTGAAGGAACTCGGCAAATTGCACGCGTAACTTCGGGATAAGCGTGACTCTGCTTAGGGCAACCTTTGTAGAGTGGCACAAGCCAGGGGGTAGCGACTGTTTATCAAAAACACAGGGCTCTGCGAAGCCGCAAGGCGACGTATAGGGTCTGACGCCTGCCCGGTGCCTGAAGGTTAAAAGGAGGGGTGCAAGCTCTGAATTGAAGCCCAGGTAAACGGCGGCCGTAACTATAACGGTCCTAAGGTAGCGAAATTCCTTGTCGGGTAAGTTCCGACCTGCACGAATGGCGTAACGACTTCCCCACTGTCTCCAGCATGGGCTCAGCGAAATTGAATTCCCCGTGAAGATGCGGGGTTCCCGCGGTCAGACGGAAAGACCCTATGAACCTTTACTGCAGCTTCGCCTTGGCGTTAGCAACAACATGTGTAGGATAGGTGGGAGGCTATGAATCCGGGGCGCCAGTTCCGGGGGAGCCATCCTTGAAATACCACCCTTATTGTTGTTGACGTCTAACCGCGGCCCGTTATCCGGGTCCGGGACATGGCGTGGCGGGCAGTTTGACTGGGGCGGTCGCCTCCTAAAGTGTAACGGAGGCGCGCGATGGTGGGCTCAGACCGGTCGGAAATCGGTCGTCGAGTGCAATGGCATAAGCCCGCCTGACTGCGAGACTGACAAGTCGAGCAGAGACGAAAGTCGGCCATAGTGATCCGGTGGTCCTGCGTGGAAGGGCCATCGCTCAACGGATAAAAGGTACTCTAGGGATAACAGGCTGATTTTGCCCAAGAGTCCATATCGACGGCAAAGTTTGGCACCTCGATGTCGGCTCATCACATCCTGGGGCTGGAGCAGGTCCCAAGGGTTCGGCTGTTCGCCGATTAAAGTGGTACGTGAGCTGGGTTCAGAACGTCGTGAGACAGTTTGGTCCCTATCTGCCGTGGGTGTACGAGACTTGAGAGGATCTGTCCCTAGTACGAGAGGACCGGGATGGACATACCTCTGGTGGACCTGTCGTGGCGCCAGCCGCGCAGCAGGGTAGCTAAGTATGGAATAGATAACCGCTGAAAGCATCTAAGCGGGAAACTAACCTCAAAACAAGGTCTCGCTGAGAGCCGTGGTAGACCACCACGTTGATAGGCCAGGTGTGGAAGTGCCGCGAGGCATGCAGCTTACTGGTACTAATTGCTCGATCGGCTTGATCGTTCTTAGTTGAACTCATGAAGCGCCGTATTTGCGGCAATGATGTCTTCTCATTCATTCAAATCCCTTCCGCCGACCTGGTGGCTATGCCGGGGGTTCCCCACCCGATCCCATTCCGAACTCGGTCGTTAAGTCCCCCAGGGCCAATGGTACTTCGTCTCAAGGCGCGGGAGAGTAGGTCGCCGCCAGGTCCGCCGAAGGGATTTGAATGATGATGTCCTCCAAATTGACCCTTCATTACGATACTTTACGTCCGGATTGCCGCGGGATGGAGCAGCCCGGTAGCTCGTCAGGCTCATAACCTGAAGGTCGCAGGTTCAAATCCTGCTCCCGCAACCAAAATTCGAAACCCGTCAGATCCTTGTCTGGCGGGTTTTGTCGTTTCCGCGCTACAGAATGCCCGTGAGCAGCAAAAATCCCCGCATTCTGGCTGTCAGCCGCGGTGACCGACATGGTCCCGGCAAGGCCAGCCAGTCCGTGATCCGTCTGATCGCCGGGCTCGGTGTCGAGAATGACGTCCACGCCGGCGTCACGGTGAAGCATCGCTCCCGTGTCGCCCGCGATCCCTCCCAACCGAATCTGCGCCAGGTGCATCTGATCCACGCCGAACTGTTCGACGAGCTGGCTCTGGCCGGCTACGCGATCACGCCCGGCGCCATGGGCGAGAACATCACCACCCGCGACGTCGACCTGCTGGGTCTGCCCGCGGGCGCGTTGCTGTGTCTGGGCGCCGAGGCGGTCGTGCAGGTCACTGGCCTGCGCAATCCCTGCTTCCAGCTTGATGACCTGCAGCCGGGCCTTATGCGCGCCTGCCTCGGACGCGGGCCGGACGGCGAACCGGTCCGCAAGGCAGGCGTAATGGGAATCGTCCTGACAGGCGGCGACCTCCGGCCCGGAGACGCGATTTCGATCCGCCTGCCGGCTGCCCCGCACGTCGCGCTGCGCCCGGTCTGAGCCACCCCCTCTTTCCCCGCCCGCCGGCTCATGAGAGAGAAGCCCCATGAGCTTTGTGACGGCAAACGGACTGCAGATCTGGGTCGAGCGTAGGGGCGAAGGCGAGCCCCTGCTGTTCATCTCGGGCAGCGGGAGTGACCTGCGGCGCAAGCCGGGGCCCCTGGACGGGCCCCTGAGCCGCGACTTTGAAATGGTGGCCTACGACCAGCGCGGGCTCGGCCAGAGCGACAAGCCGGATGGCCCCTACACCATGGCTGACTATGCCGATGACGCGGCTGGTCTGCTCGATGAACTGGACTGGGCGACGGCCAACGTCGTGGGCGTGTCCTTCGGCGGCATGGTCGCTCAGGAGCTGGCGATCCGGTATCCGGAGCGTATTCGCAAACTCGTGCTCTGCTGCACGTCGCCCGGCGGGGCCGGGGGCGCGTCGTATCCGCTGCACACGCTGATCGGGATGGATCCCGAAGCCGAGGCCCGGCTGATGATTCCGATCTCAGACATTCGGCACGATGCGGCCTGGCAGGCTGCCAATCCTGATATCTACAAGGTCATGTTCGACCTGCGCACCAGCGACCCCTGGGCCGGGGAGCCGCGTCGGGCGATGGGTGCGGAACTGCAATTGCTGGCGCGCCGGGACCTGGACACGTGGGACCGCCTGCCGTCGATCACCGCCCCAACTCTCATCTGCGGTGGCCTTTACGACGGGATCGCCCTGCCCGAAACCCAACAGCGAATGGCCGAGCGCATTCCAAACGCCCAGCTCCGCATGTTCGAAGGCGGCCACATGTTCCTGATCCAGGACCGGGCCGCCTTTCCCGCCATTTCCGGATTCTTGAAAGCCCAATGACCGACGCCATCATCATCGGCGGGGGTCACAACGGCCTCGTCTGCGCCTTCTACCTTGCCCAGGCCGGACTGAAGGTGACCGTGCTCGAGCGACGGGATGTCGTCGGCGGCGCGGCCGTTACCGAAGAATTCCATCCGGGCTTCCGCAACTCGGTCGCCAGCTACACGGTGAGCCTGCTCAATCCGAAGGTCATCGCGGACCTGGAGTTGCCTCGACATGGCCTGAGGGTCATCAATCGGAAGGTGTCCAACTTCCTCCCGACAGCGGATGGCGGCTATCTCGCCACGGGCGGCGGCCGGACGAAGGAGGAGGTGGCGAAGTTCTCGGTGAAGGACGCCGAGGCGCTGGACGCCTACAACGCCCGGCTCGAAGCGATAGCCGACATCCTGCGCGCGCTGGTGCTGCAGAGCCCGCCGAACATGACGCAGGGCAGCCTCGTCGAGGCGATTCCCGAGTTGCTGAAGAGCGCCTGGCTCGGAAAACGGATTTCCAACCTCGACACGACAGGGCGGCGCGATCTGCTGGCGATGTTCTCCCAGTCCGCCGGCGATTGGCTCGATGGCTGGTTCGAGAGTGAGCCGATCAAGGCGGTGCTCGGCTTCGACGGCATCGTCGGCGCCTTCGCCAGCCCCTATACGCCCGGCACGGCCTATGTGCTGCTGCATCACGTCTTCGGCGAGGTAAACGGCGAGAAGGGCGCCTGGGGACATGCGGTCGGCGGCATGGGGGCGATCACCCAGGCGATGGCGGCGGCCTGCCGCGAGAAGGGCGTCGACATCCGCACCGGCGTCAGCGTCGCCGAGGTTCTGACCGAGAAGGGCCGCGCCGTCGGCGTGGTCACCGCGACGGGCGAGACGCTGCGCGCACGGTCGATCGTCTCCAACATCCATCCGCAGCTGCTGTTCCAGAAGCTGGTCGATCCGGCGGTGCTGCCGGCGGACTTCAACGAGCGGATCACGCGTTACCGCTCAGGGTCAGGCACCTTCCGCATGAACGTGGCGCTGAGTGAATTGCCACGGTTCACCTGCAAGCCCGAGCCAGGCGACCACCTGACCGGCGGCATCATCATCGCCCCGGACATGGCCTACATGGAGCGGGCCTATGCCGATGCCCGCCGGGACGGCTGGTCGAAGGAGCCGATCGTCGAGATGCTGATCCCGTCGGTGGTCGACGAAAGTCTGGCTCCGGCAGGGAAACACGTCGCCAGCTTGTTCTGCCAGCATGTCCAGCCTGTACTGTCTGGCGGTCGCAGCTGGGATGATCATCGCGAGGAGGTCGCCGACCTGATGATCGACACGGTCGACAAATGGGCGCCGGGCTTCAAGGCCTCGGTCATCGCGCGGCAGATCAACAGTCCGCTCGATCTCGAGCGGACCTTCGGTCTGGTCAACGGCGATATCATGCACGGCGTCCTGAGCCTGGATCAACTGTTCTCGGCGCGTCCCGTCCTTGGACACGGGGCTTACCGCGGGCCGCTGAAGGGGCTTTATCTCTGCGGCGCCGGAACCCACCCCGGCGGCGGTGTCACGGGCGCGCCTGGCCACAATGCTGCAAGGGAAATCCTGAAAGATGTTCGTCGAAGGGTTTGAGGCTGCATCTCAGTATCATGGGGGGGCGAAAAAGTAGAGCCACGCTCTTGCCTTGACTGGCGAAAATCCCGAGGCCGCCTGTTTAAAGGGCACTATTGACCAATAGATGCGTTTCACTCATTTCAAGTGGTGTTCTGTCACACGCATGGTGTAACAGACGACCTGTACTTTTGGGTGGTGTGTCATGTTTGTTTGGGGTTCGGGTCGAGATACGTTCGAACGTGAAGTGCGAATGGAGGTCGAGTACCTCACCAAGGTCTATGGCGATGACGCTTTGCGCATCGCCGGTGAGAAGGCGGCGCGCCCGTCCAATCGGACAGGTCGCCGGAAAGTTCTGGATGAAGCCTGTCGCCGCCTGAGCAGCGGACCGACGCCGACGCGGAAGCGCCTGCTGGACCGCTTTATCGGCAAGCAGGCGTCGCAATAGGCGGCTCGTCTATTTCCTGACGGCCTATTCGGCCGCCGGCTTCTTTCCCAGTCCCATCGCTTCAAGGATTTCGGGACGGATGTTGTCCGTGCCCTTGGCCTGAATGTGCTGCGCCACCCGCGTCCCGACGGCGGCCATGGCCTCGCCGATGAAGCGCGGCCGGTTCTCGGCGGCCCAGGTGAGCGACGCCTCGCGATTCTCGTTGAGCCCCTGGAACTTCGGCGCGACGTAACGGGCGAACAGCTCGTAGGACTTTCGTTTGGCGTCCCAGCTTGCCCAGTTGTGATCCATGAACAGGAAGGCGCCGAAGCCGCCTGACTGGGTCTGGAGCCGCTCGATCTGGGCGATCGCGTCCTCAGGCGTGCCGATTACGGCCATGCCCGAGGCGATCAGGGCATCGACCGGATCGCTGCCGTCCTGCGGCGCCAGGGGCAGGGCCGCGACCTCCTGGAAGTAGTACAGCCAGTCCTGCAGGCCGAAGCGCACGTCCTCGCGGGCCTGTTCACGGGTCGCGGCGATATGCATCGGGCCGACGAGGCGCCAGCCGGACCGGTCCATGACGTTGCCGGTCTCGCGCGCCTTTTCCTCGGCGATGGCCCAGTTGGAGGCCAGGGCGTTGAAGCCGCCCGACTGGGTCGCGCCGATCGACAGCAGGCCCAGGCCATGGCGGCCGGCCGCCGTCGCGCCGGTCGGCGAGACCTGGCTGGCGGCGCAGATTTCGACCGACGGACGGCTGTAGGGCGTCATCTGCAGACGCGCCTCGTTCAGCTCGAACCAGTCGGTCTTCTTCGTCACAAGCTCGCCGCGCAGCAGCGGGACGAGCACATCGATCGCCTCGTCCATGCGGTCGCGCTGGGCGGAAACCGGGATGCCCATCATGAAGGCGTCCGAGGGCAGCGCGCCCGGGCCGACGCCGAACATCACCCGGCCGCGGGTGATGTGGTCAAGCTGGTTGATCCGGTCCGCCAGCATCAGAGGATGGTGATAGGGCAGGGAGGCGACGCCCGTTCCAAGGCGGATGTGCTTCGTCCGTTCAGCGACCGTGGCGATGAACAGCTCAGGGCTGGCGATCAGTTCGTAGCCCGCTGAATGGTGCTCGCCAATCCAGGCTTCGTCATAGCCCAGCCGATCCATGTGCTGAACCAACTCAAGGTCGCGCTCCAGCGCCAGGGTGGGGTTCTCGCGCAGCGGATGGAAGGGGGCGATGAAAGCCCCGAAGCGCATTTTGGCGCCGGCCATGGTGTGTCCCTCCCAGGAGCATCATTGGTTATCTGCGATCAGTCTAACCTCGCGGGAAAGCCTTTCCAGATCAAAAGACGGGGCGCCCTAGCGGCAAGCGGTCGATTTTTCAGGCTACCGGAAGGGAAACGGTCCACGTCCGCCACAGGGGGGCTGAGGCCCGCTCCACACTTCAATCCCCGCTTCGCGCGCGCCACAGGCGGAGCAGCGCATCCGGCGTCCCAGCATGTGCAGGCGATCCGCCGAGCCGTTTCCGGCCAGCCACCACCCGGCGTCCACGATCGCGACGGACTGGCAGCGCGGGTTGAGACAGCGTGCGCGCAGATGCATGCCCGCGCGCAGTGCCGACGCAACCGGCCAGCCTCGAACTTCGTCGGCGAGATGCAGCCTTTGCGGGAGCGGAAGAGAACCATCCATGAGAACCTCGATGTTCTCAATTTGTTCTCATGCGCCGATCGGAGTCAACGCGTCAGCTTGCCTTCTTCGCGACAGTGAAGGTTCCCGCCGGACTTGGCGCCATAAGTTCCGCCTCCGGGGCTCCGGCCAGCCAGTCCCGCCACTGGTCCGGCATCAGGCAGACCGGCTGGCGGCCGTGATAGGGCTGGATATCGGGGCCAGGCTCGCACGTCAGCACCGTGAACCGGTCGCCCCGCACGTGGCCGGCCAGCGCGAAGATTTCCACGCCGGGCGCGCTGAACAGCCACCAGTCCTTGCGTTTCTGGCGCGGCTCGACCGGGTCGGTTGTCTCGTAGAATCCCGCCGCCATCACAAGGCAGCGGGAGGCCCGCGGAAAGACGCGACCCTCGGTGCGGAAGTTGATCACCGGTCCGCCCTTGTCGCGGGGAAAACCCCAGGCCAGCCAGTCCATGCGGCCGCCGTCGCCCTCTGGCAGGACGACACAGGCCGGATCGGTTGGCCGGATGTCGCCCGTGACGCCGCGATTGGGACGGGGACTCTCCGGCCAGAGGATCGGGATGTGGACCTGCGAGAAGGCCCACTCGACCCGCTCCGGCGTGGAGGGACTGAGGAAGGTGTTGCACATGAGGGCCAGCCTAGCGCGGCGCTGAAGTTCCGCTAGAGATGCAACATGAACTATCGCCACGCCTTTCACGCCGGGAACTTCGCCGATCTGGTCAAGCACGCCACGCTGACCCTTCTGCTTGACGCCCTGACGGCGGACCGCGCGCCGCTGACCGTGGTCGACACTCACGCCGGGGCCGGCGGCTATGACCTGGATGGCGAACTGGCGCGACGGACCGGTGAGGCGGCCCAGGGTGTCTTCCGCCTGATGACGGCTGACGATTCGCCGCCGCCCTTCGAGCGGCTGAAGGCGGCCGTGCGGCGAGGCAATCCCGGGGGAGGCGTACGCTTCTATCCCGGCTCCCCCAGCCTTATCGCCGCCGCCTTGCGCAAGGGCGATCGCTATGTCGCCTGCGAATTGCGCGACGACGACGTCACCCTGCTTCAGGAGACGCTGGCGCCGTTTCCGGGCGCCCGGGCCGAGCAGACGGATGGCTACGCCGTGGCCGCGAGGGAGGCCGGCAAGGGCGGCCGGGTGTTCATTCTGATCGACCCGCCGTTCGAACGGGGTGACGACTACACCCGGATCGCCGCGACGCTGGCCTCGGTGATGCTGCTGGACCCTGCCGCCTGCGTTGCCGTCTGGTTGCCGCTGAAGGACCTGGAGACCTTCGACAGCTTCCTGCGATCGGTTGAGCCGGCCTGCGCCGACCTGCTGATCGTTGAGGCGCGCCTCAAGCCGCTGACCGATCCGATGAAGATGAACGGTTGCGCCATGGTCATCGCCAACGCGCCGGTTGGACTGAGCGCGGATCTGAGCGCGGCGGCGGACTGGGTAGTGACGCGGCTGGGCGAAACAGGTGGAAAGGCCGAGGTCTGGACCACGGCAGGGTAATGAATATTTCGCACTTGCGATATGGGAATTCGTGTTATGTTGCGCTGCACAATTGGCCGCGCGCCCCGGAGACCCGCCATGGACAAGTCCGCCTTTCCGACCGTCGACACCGAAAAGATGATGCGTCTGCCCGTCGGCGCGATCTCGCCGCTGTGGCTGATGTTCGCCGGAGCCGCGACGGTCGGGGCCGCCTGGTACTGGAGCCGCACCTTCTTCAAGCCGACCAATCTCGAAGCCCTGATCGGACTTCCCGACGCTGCTGCGCCGACGCTGGAAGCGGTCGTCGAGGCGGCGGATGTTCTGGCTGAAACGACTATCGAGGTGGTCGAGGCTGAACTGGAAGCCCTTTCGGACGTGGCGGACGCCATGGTTGAAGCCGCGCCGGAGCCGGTCGCCGAGATCCTGGCGGCCATGGCGCCCGAGCCTGTCGCTCCGGCTGCGCCGGATGACCTGACCGTGCTGACCGGCATCGGCCCGAAGCTGGCAGCCACCTTCGCTGAACGCGGCGTCACCACCTTCGCCCAGATCGCCGCCTGGACCGAAGAGGACACCGCCCGCTTCGACAAGGAGCTGAAGCTGATGGGTCGTATCGGCCGCGAAGCCTGGATCGCCCAGGCGACCCGCCTGGCCGCCCACTAGGCGTCAGGCGTCAGGCGTCAGTGCGGCGAAAGAACCCGGTCGAGCTGGGCTTTTGCCTCTTCCTCGGTTCGCCGCATCGTCTCTTCGTCCGTACCGCAGGTGACCGAGGTCGCCGTCCGGCGGCAGCGATATTCGCCATCGGCGGGCGCGGCTGAAGTCGCCGCCGCTTTGGCGGCCGCTTCCCGGGCGTTGCGCTCCCGGAACAGATCCGCGACCGACGGCGTCGGGACAGTCGCTGGGGCCGTCGCGGGAGGTGCTGCCGCAGGGCTCGCGGTCGGCGCAGAGGAGGGCCAGGCCTGTGACCTCAGAAAGTCACCGCCCGTCGGCGGGGCGGCCGGCGGCGCCTGGCATGCCAGCCCGGCCAGTAGGGCGATAATCGTGACCATGTCTGCTCCCGCGATGTTTGGGAGAGTTGGCCTGCACCGCGTCGGGGCGGCATGCCGCAGAGGGGGGGCTAGAGTCCGAAAGCCCTGAGCAGACGGTCTGCTGCCGCCGAGGCCGGCAGCCGGCCAAGGCGGACGTCCCGCTCCAGGTCCGGCGACTGCGCGGCGACATCCGGATGACCCCTGAACGCCTCTTCCAGCCGATCACTGACCATCGCCCACATCCAGCGGGTGTTCTGCGCCGCCCGCCGCGCCGCTCGCTCGCCATTGGCGCCCATGACCTCGCGGTGGCGCTCGATCTGCGCCCACAGGCGGTCGAGGCCGTCGTTCTTCAGACCGGACGCGGTGATCACCGGCGGCGTCCAGTCCGGCGAGGCAGGGGCGATTATGTGCAGCGCCGTGCGGTACTCCCGCGCTGACCGCTCGGCCCGTTCCGGATCGGCGTCGGCCTTGTTGATCACGATCAGGTCGGCGATCTCGATCAGACCTTTCTTGATGCCCTGCAACTCGTCGCCGCCGCCGGGGATCAACAGGGCGAGGAAGATGTCGACCATGTCGGCGACCGCCGTCTCCGACTGACCGACCCCCACCGTCTCGACGATCACCACGTCGAAGCCGGCCGCCTCACAGAGCAGCAGGGCTTCGCGGGTCTTGCGGGTGACGCCGCCCAGGGTTCCGCCGGACGGGGACGGACGGATGAAGGCCTCCGGATCGACCGACAGCCGCTCCATGCGTGTCTTGTCGCCGAGGATCGAGCCGCCGTTGCGACTGGAGGAGGGGTCCACCGCCAGCACGGCGACCTTGTGGCCGGCGGCGGTCAGGTTGCAGCCCAGGGCCTCGATGGTGGTCGACTTGCCGGCGCCCGGCACGCCGGTGATGCCGATCCGCTGCGCCTTGCCGGTGTGCGGCATGAGCCGCTCCAGCAACGCTCGGGCCGACGCCTGGTGATCGGCGCGACGGCTTTCCACGAGGGTAATGGCGCGCGCCAGAGCGGCGCGATCGCCGGCGAGAATGCCGTGTTCGAGGGAGGCGATGTCAGGGGTGCGGGTCACCGACCCGGTCTAGATGACGACGGCCGTTCCCGAAACCGAAACCATCAGCATCTGCGCCTGGGGGCCGACGGTGTTGTAGTCGAGGTCGACGCCGATGATGCAGTTGGCGCCGAGTTTCTCGGCTTCCTTCTCCAGCGCCTTCATCGCGTCCTCGCGGGCGCGCGCCAGGACGCGCTCATAGGAGCGCGAATGTCCGCCGATGAAATCGCGGATCGCGCCGAGAAGGTCGACAACGACGTTCGCGCCCAGAATCGCCTGGGCGTAGATCGCGCCCTTGTATTCCTTCACCGGCCGACCCTCGATGAACGGGGTGGTCGTGATCAGCATGCGCGACTCCCGGCAAACGACTTGCAAGTATTAAGGCTAAACGCCCCAAACGGCGAGGGTTCTCCTGACGGGCGAATTTGGCGCCCAAACGCAGTCGTCGTTGCGTGAAAAGCACGTCATCGCCCTTCCGACAGCGCTCCGGTTATTGCACAGTGTCGGCCTGCGACGGTCCTCCCTGTGCCGTCGGGAGACGCCGTGATGTTCCTCGCCCGATCGCACCTCGATCTGCACAACATCAAGAACAGCATCGAGCGGACGAAGAAGATGTCCGACGGCATCGTCAAGATCGGCCCGTTCGGGTTTGGTCTGGACGCCTTGCTGGGCTTCGTGCCCTGGGCCGGCGGCCTCTACAGCGGCGGGGCGGGGTTCGTGCTGTGTATCGATGCAATCCGGGCGCGGGCCGCGCCGATGGTTGTGGCCGAGATGGCCCTGATCCTCGCGGTCGATACGCTCGCGCCGTTCATTCCCAAGGCCGGCGGCGTCATCGACGCCCTGTTCACCGGCCACAAATGGGCCGCAGACCTGCTGCTGCGTCACATGGATGAAACCATCTATTTCGAGGGCAACCGCGAGCAGGCCCAGAATTCTTCGGAATACCGGGACCTGATGGCTCGCGTCCGCGCTGGCAAGGAAAAGCGCCGCGTGGTGTTCCTTGGGAAGCCTCCGAAGGTCTAGTTCGCGCGCCATTTGGGGGCTAGCGGAACCTGTCGCGCCCGACCTAGGTTAGCGTTCCATGACCCGCGAAATCGCTCACAGCGCCTGGAAGTCGGCCGAGACGGTCAAGAAGCTGTCTGACCGGGTTATCGGCTTTGGTCCGTTCGGCGTCGGCGTCGATGGTCTGCTCGCCTGGATCCCGGGCGCGGGTCTGCTCTACAGCGGCGGAGCGGCCATCTATCTTCTCTATCTCGCTGTGCGGTCCGGGGCCGGTTTCAGCGCAATCGCCAAGATGGCCGGCGTGCTCGGCATCGATGTGCTGATGTCCGGCGTGCCGCTGCCGGTGCTGCCCGACATCGCCGACATGCTCTGGCAGGGCCATCTAATGGCCGCCAATTCCCTGCAGAAGGACATCGAGGCGCGCCACGGCATCCCGCCGTCGCATATCGAGCGGGTCGAACGCGAACGGCTGAAGCGCGGTCGTGGGCTGGGATGGATCAGCTGGGTGTTGCTGGTCGCGCTGATCGCGGCTGTCTGGCGCTCCGACTTCAACGAAACGCTCAGCCTCGGCTGGTGGCCGGCGTTCAGGGCGTCGACGCTGTCGCTGGCCGGACAGACGGTCGGCCTGCCGATCGCCGCTGGCGTCATCGTGCTGCTGATGTTCATCATCAACGCGCTCAACAGGGGCCGGCGCCGGGCCTGACCGCCGTGGACGCCGCCGTCCGTGCTCCCTAGTCTGCCGGAAACAGATCCGCGGGGAGGCGGCCATGAGCGAGCGACAACCCTATGTGCGACCGCCTAGCGCCGAGTCCCTCGGCCAGGCGCCGGGCCGCGGCCGGCTTGCGGGGCGCAGGATCCTTGTCGTTGGCGGGGGTCAGCAGGTCGTCGACGCGGCAACCGACCCTGTCGGCAATGGGCGGGCCATGTCGCTGCTGTTCGCCCGCGAAGGCGCCGCCGTCGCTGTCGCCGACCGTGATCGGACGGCTGCGGCCGCCACGGTGGATCTGATCACCGCCACGGGCGGCATCGGCCGGATCATCGAGGCCGACATATCCCGCGAGGCCGACATTGTCCGCATGATCGCCGAAGCGGTGGAGACGCTCGGTGGTCTGGATGGCCTTGTGCTCAACGTCGGCATCGGCGTCGGCGGCCTGGGGCTCGGCGCGGTCAAGGCCGACGAGTGGGACACGGTCCTGGGCGTCAATCTGCGCGGACCGATGCTCTGCTGCCGCGAGGCCCTGCCGCAGCTGGCCGAGGGAAGCTCGATCGTGTTCATCTCCTCGATCGCCGGCCTCGTCGCCGGCTCGCGTCTGCCGGCCTATGACGCCTCGAAGGCGGCGCTCGGCGGGCTGATGCGGCATGTGGCGCTCGAGGGCAGCCGCAAGGGCGTACGGGCCAACATCGTCGCGCCGGGACTGGTCGATACGCCGCTGGGCCGCCGCGCCACCCAGGGCCGCCCGAGCCGGGGCACGGCGCCGCAGTTCTTCGGCAGGCAGGCGACCGGCTGGGAAATCGCCTACGCGGCGCTGTTCTTCATGAGCGACGAGGCCGTGTACGTCACCGGCCAGACCTTGGCGGTGGATTCAGGGCTCACGGGGATCAGCTAAATCGCCCCTCTCCCAACGGGAGAGGGAGGGGCCCACGCCAACGGCGTGGGAGGGTGAGGGCGTTACGGCGTCGGCGCGTTTGCCGGACCCGTCCCTGATCCCTCATCCGACCTGCTCCGCAGGCCACCTTCTCCCTCCGGGAGAAGGAAGGGCCGCGACTACTCCGCCGCCTGCGTCTGCTCATACCCCAACTGGCGGTTCAGCTTCTCCAGCAGCTCGATGGCCGACTCGGCGATCACCGTGCCGGGCGGGAAGATGGCGGCGACGCCGGCGTCCTTGAGCGCCTGCCAGTCCTGTTGCGGGATCACGCCGCCGATGACGGCCATGATGTCGGGACGACCGGCCTTGCCCAGTTCGGCGATCAGCTCCGGCGCCAGGGTCAGGTGGCCGGCGGCCAGCGAGCTCGCCCCGACGACGTGCACGTCGTTCTCCACCGCCTGGCGGGCGGCCTCGGCCGGCGTCTGGAACAGCGGGCCGATATCGACGTCGAAGCCCAGGTCGGCGAAGGCCGTGGCGATGACCTTCTGGCCGCGGTCGTGGCCGTCCTGGCCCATCTTGGCGATCAGGATGCGCGGGCGGCGGCCGTCGGCCTGTTCGAAGGCCTCGACCATCGCCTTGGCGCGGCTGACCAGCGCGTTGGATCCGGCTTCGGACACATAGACCCCCGTGATCGACTTGATCTCCGCCCGGTGCCGGCCGAAGACCTTCTCCAGAGCATAGCTGATCTCGCCCACGGTGGCCTTGGCCCGGCCGGCGTTGACCGCCAGCTCCAGCAGGTTGCCGTCAGCGCGGGCGCCGGCTTCCAGCGCGTCGAGCGCCGCCTGCGCCTCAGCTTCGTTGCGTTCGGCCTTGAGTCTCTTCAGCTTTTCCAGCTGGGCGTTGCGCACGGCGGTGTTGTCGACCTTGAGCACCGGGATGTCGTCGGCGACCTCCGGCTTGTAGCGGTTGACCCCGACTACGCTCTGGCGGCCGCTGTCGATCCGCGCCTGGGTGCGGGCGGCGGCCTCCTCGATGCGCAGCTTGGGCAGGCCCTGCTCGATGGCCTTGGCCATGCCGCCAAGTTTCTCGACTTCCTCGATATGCTCCAGCGCGCGAGCGGCCAGATCGTGGGTAAGGCGTTCGACGTAGTAGCTGCCGCCCCAGGGGTCGGCGACGGTCGTCGTGCCGCTCTCCATCTGCAGGAACAGCTGGGTGTTGCGGCTGATGCGGGCCGAGAAGTCGGTCGGCAGGGCCAGCGCCTCGTCGAGGCTGTTGGTGTGCAGGCTCTGGGTCTGGCCGTTCACGGCGGCCATCGCTTCCACGCAGGTGCGGGCGACGTTGTTGAACACGTCCTGGGCCGCCAGCGACCAGCCGCTGGTCTGGCTGTGGGTGCGCAGGCTGAGCGAGCGGCTGTCCTTCGGATCGAACTCCCGCTTCATCAGGCGGGCCCAGAGCAGGCGCGCGGCCCGCATCTTGGCCACTTCCATGAAGTAGTTCATGCCGATGGCCCAGAAGAACGACAGGCGCGGCGCGAACTGGTCGACGGTCATCCCGGCGGCGATGCCGGCGCGGACGTACTCGACGCCGTCGGCCAGGGTGTAGGCCAGCTCCAGGTCGGCCGTCGCCCCGGCTTCCTGCATGTGATAGCCGGAAATCGAGATCGAGTTGAACTTCGGCATCTTGCTCGAAGTGTATGAAAAGATGTCCGAAATGATCCGCATCGAGGGCAGGGGCGGATAGATGTAGGTGTTCCGGACCATGAACTCCTTGAGGATGTCGTTCTGGATCGTCCCGGAGAGCTTGTCCGGCGAAACGCCCTGTTCCTCCGCGGCCACGATGTAGAGCGCCAGGATCGGCAGCACCGCGCCGTTCATGGTCATCGAGACGCTCATCTTGTCGAGCGGGATGCCGTCGAACAGGGTGCGCATGTCGAGGATGCTGTCGATGGCCACGCCGGCCATGCCGACGTCGCCCTTCACCCGTTCATGGTCGCTGTCGTAGCCGCGGTGGGTGGCCAGGTCGAAGGCCACCGACAGGCCCATCTGACCGGCCGCCAGATTGCGGCGATAGAAGGCGTTGGAGTCTTCGGCGGTCGAGAAGCCCGCGTACTGCCGCACCGTCCACGGGTTGGTGGCGTACATCGTCGGATAGGGACCGCGCACGAACGGCTCGATGCCCGGATAGCCGTTCAGGAAGTCGAGGCCGTCAACGTCCTCGGGGCCATAGGCGGCCGCGACGGCGATGCCTTCCGGCGTATTCCAGACGGGGCCATCGGTCGGGGCCGCGCCGGCCGGAGCGCCGGCGGTGAAGTCGAGCCGGGCGAAGTCGGGGAAGGTGGTCACGGCTCAGGCCTCCTCGAACGCGGCGGCGAAACGGATGGACGGCAGGGGCGGGCAGGATGAGTCCGGCCCGGGCAGCCTGGGGTCAGGTCCGGCGACCGCGAAGGCGGCCGGATCGACGACCGCAACGTCCGGCGTCTTGTCGTCGGCGTTGGGGAACACCGTGACGCCGAGGATCTTGCGCGACTTGTCGGCGTAGGCCTTCGACTGGGCCTCGCGGGCGGCGTTGACCGCCTCGGCGATGACGCCCGACTGCAGGGCGGCGATGATGCCGCCGGCCGCCTCGATGGCCTGGAAGCCGGTCCAGGCGGACTGGGCGATCTGGTCGGTCAGGGTGTCGAGGTACCAGGCGCCGCCAGCCGGGTCGGCGACGCGTCCGAGGTGGCTCTCTTCCATCAGGACAAGCTGGGTGTTGCGCGCCTGACGACGGGCAAAGGCGGTCGGCAGGCCGATGGCGTCGGTGAAGGCGCCCAGCACGACCACGTCCGCGCCGCCGACGGCGGCCGCGAAGCCGGCGCTGGTCAGACGCAGCAGGTTGGTCCAGGCGTCGGCTCTGGCCAGCATGCGATGGGACGAGCGGACTTCCACCCGCGCCGGAACAGTCACGCCACAGGCCTGCGTGACCCGGGCCCACAGAGCGCGCGCGGCGCGGACCTTGGCGATGCCGGTGAAATATTCGCCGTCGAGACTGACCCCGAGAACGATGCGCCGGAACGCCTCGTCCATCGTCAGGCCGGCGCGGACCATCGCCTTGGCGTAGGCGAGGGCGCTCGCCGTCATCACGGCCAGCTCCTCGGTGTTCGAGCCACCCGATTCATGCGCTGCGCGCCCGGTGGCGAGGAACAGGCTGGCCTTGCTGTAGGTCGTGGCCAGGCGCGCAGCGACCGTCGCGGCGGAGATGATGTGGCTTTCGATCGGTCCGGGGCTGGCGCCCGTCTCGGCGAAGGTCGTCAGCGGGTCCATATGGAAGGCCAGCGGCGCGTTCGGCGCAGCCTTGGCCAGCGTTCCCAGCCAGTCGGCGGCGCGCGGCCCGAGATAGCCTGCGTCCAGCGCCACGGGGGCAAGGTCGAGCATGACGCCGTCCAGCGCCTTGGCCAGATCTTCGGCCGAGCCGACGGCGACGCCGGCCTGACCGGTCGGGTCGACCGCGAGCAGCAGCGAAGCCGCGCCGCCTTCAAGATCCTTCAGCCCCTCGGCCGCGGCCTGGCGCGGATCGGCATGGGCCACCCGCATGCGCAGGTCCCAGGGGCGATCTGCGTCGCGGACGCTGAGGTCGCGAACGACATCCGGGGCCGTGTCGGCGGTATAGAGCGGCTGGATGCTCAGGCCGTCGGCCGTGTGCTTGACCAGGGCGTCCTCGAAGGACTCGCCCTTGAGGGTCTTTTCCACGACGCGAAGCCAGGCCTCACGGGTGGGCGGCGCGAAGTCATCGGCCAGCGGCAGGATCGTCCCGGACAAACCTTCGATCTCCCCAAGTGCAATGCAGCAATTCCGCTGGCGTGATGCGCCCCTGCCGTAAGGTGCGTCAAGCGGAGGGAGGCGGCGCCCGCGGAGACAGGCTCTTGCCGGGGTCGAACGGTTGTTCTATTTACAACGTATATTCATAGACGGAGACGACCGACCATGGCCCTGCCGCCGATCCTGCGCGACCGCCTGCGACTGCCGGCCATCGCCTCGCCGCTGTTCATCATCTCCAATCCGGACCTGGTGATCGCCCAGTGCAAGGCCGGCATCGTCGGCTCGTTCCCGTCGCTGAACGCTCGGCCGATCAGCCTGCTGGACGAGTGGCTCGACCGGATCACCAGCGAGCTGGCGGCCTGGGACAAGGCCAATCCGGACCTGCCGTCGGCCCCGTTCGCGGTGAACCAGATCGTGCACAAGACCAACAACCGCCTCGACGAGGACATGGCCCTTTGCGCCAAATACAAGGTGCCGGTCGTCATCACCTCGCTGGGCGCCCGCGAAGACGTCAACGAGGCTGTGCATGGCTGGGGCGGCATCACCCTGCACGACGTGATCACGGACAGGTTCGCCCACAAGGCCATTGAGAAGGGCGCCGACGGGCTGATCCCCGTCGCGGCGGGCGCGGGCGGTCATGCCGGCGGCCTGTCGCCGTTCGCCATGATCCAGGAAATTCGCCAGTGGTTTGACGGCCCGGTGGCGCTGTCGGGCGCCATCGCCAACGGCGCGGCGATCCTCGCGGCCCAGGCCATGGGCGCGGACCTCGCCTATATCGGTTCGGCCTTCATCGCGACGAAGGAAGCCAACGCCGTCGAAGGCTACAAGCAGATGATCGTCGACAGCTCCGGCGAGGACATCGTCTATTCCAACCTGTTCACCGGCATCCACGGCAACTATCTGCGCCCGTCGATCATCGCGGCCGGCATGGACCCCGACCATCTGCCGGAGAGCGATCCTTCGGCGATGAACTTCGGCTCGGGCGGTAATACCGAGGCCAAGGCCTGGAAGGACATCTGGGGCTGCGGTCAGGGCATCGGCGCCGTGAAGTCGGTGCTCACCGCCGGCGAACTGGTCGCGCGGCTGGCCTTGGAATACGAGGCGGCCAAGGCTGATCTGGTGGCCAAGACGGCGTTGACCAGCGGCAAACATATGGCTTTCGCCGCGGAATAGCCGGGGCGCTTCTCAACGTTATCAGAGACTTGCGCCCGGAGATTCCCCTGGAACTCCGGGCGTTCCTGCTTTCGGCGCTGCGGAGCTCGCGGGCGACTGATCCTTGTCGTGACGAACGACAGGGAGCCTCCGCATGTCCGATGACGCCACCCCCCGCCTCGGTCTGCCCTATGTGGCGGCCGGCCAGGCGCAGAAGCATGTAACCGTCAACGAGGCCTTCGCCCGGCTGGACGGTCTGGTCCAGTCGGCGGTGGTGAGCCGCACGGTTTCAGCGCAGCCGGCCGATCCCGCCGACGGAGCGCTCTACCTGCTGCCCGACGGTGCGACGGGCGAGGCGTGGAGCGCTGAAAGCGCCGGCGCGCTGATGCGCTTCGAGGCCGGAAGCTGGCGGCGACTGGAACCTACGGACGGGCACCTGGTCTGGGTCGCCGATGAATCGGTCGCCCTGGTCATGGATGGCGGCTGGCAGACCCTGTCGAGCCGACTCGCCTTCGAGTCCTTGATCGCCGCCGTGTCGCCGGGCGGGGCCCGCATCCGTGTCGCCATCCAGGAAGAGGACGTCACTGTCGCCGGCGCCACGGTCGACACGGCCATGGTCATTCCGGCCCGGTCGATCGTCCTTGGAGTTGCCGCGCGAACCCTGGTCACAGTGACCGGCGCGACGGCCTACGACTGTGGCGTGTCGGGCGACGCAGGGAAGTTCGGCGGCTCGCTGGGCGTTTCGGCCGGGGCGACCAACATCGGCGTCATCGGTCCGACGGCGTTCTATTCGGATACGGCCGTCAGATTGACCGCCCTCGGCGGCGCGTTCACCGGCGGCGTCGTGCGCCTGGCGCTCTACCTGATCCAGTTCGACGCGCCGGGAGCCTGAAGCCATGACCCTGGACGTCATCACAACGGCAAGCGGTGGTCTGGCCGGCGGCGCCCTTGGCGCGGCCTTCGGAGCCCTCGGTTCGATCCTCAATCGGGGGATCGGCATCTTCGAGACGCGCGAGAAGCGCAAGGACCGGCAACTCGAGATGGCGCATGAGGTCGAGCGCTGGGGGCATGATCTGAGACTGGCTTCGGAGGCGCGCGCCGGCCGGATGGAGGAGGGCCGTCTCGCCCTGGTCCAGACGGACGCGGAAGGCTCGTGGCGCGGCCTTGAGGCCTCCATCGGGGCGGACCAGGCGGTCGGCCAGAGCTGGCCGTGGGTCGCCGCCGTGCGGGCCTTGACCCGCCCGGCCCTGACCCTGCTGTTGTGGGTCCTGTTCGCCTTGCTGTTCATGGCGGCGATGAGCGGAGCTCTCGCGGCTGAGGCCGCTGCGGGGGTCGTGCACACGGCTGTCGAGACGATCGCCTTCTCCGCCTCGACGGCTCTGGCATGGTGGTTTGGCGACCGCGCGCCACGACGGGAGGCCCCCCGATGACTTGGCGGGGCGAGCGCGCGGTCTAGGTTCTGCCAAGACCTGAACCGAGGACCCCGCCATGAGCTGGATCGCCGCCTATATCGCCGCCGCCGTGAGCTTCCTCGCGCTTGACGCCCTCTGGCTCGGCGTTGTGGCGCAGAAACTCTACCAGCGTGAATTCGGGCCGATGCTGCTGGAGAAGCCCAACATGACCGCGGCGGCCGCCTTCTACGTGCTCTATCTGGTCGGGGTGGTGGTCTTCGCCGTGAAGCCGGCCCTGGAAGCCGGCGGCTGGACGCGGGCGTTGCTCCAGGGCGCGCTGTTCGGGCTGGTCGCCTACGCCACCTACGACCTGACCAACCTCGCCACCTTGAAAGGCTTTCCCGTTCGGGTGGTCGCACCGGACCTGGTCTGGGGCATGGTGGTGACGAGCGTCGCCGCGCTGGCCGGCTACGCCGCCGCCTCTCGCATCAGCTGAACAGATCCGGCCGGCGGATTCGGAGGGTCTGGACCAGCACGCGGGTCTTGGCGTCGGCCGCAAGGTCACTCTCCATCAGCGACCACAGGTCATCGAGCGCCATCTCGACGACGGTGATGTTCTCGTTCTCGTCGTCCAGACCGCCCCCCGCGCCCGTGCGCTGGGCGTCATCGTAGGCGGCCAGGAAGAGGTCGATTCGCTCGGTCGAGATGCCGGGCGAGGTGAGGATCGCCCCCGCCGGCTCCAGGTCATCGACCTCAAGGCCGGCTTCCTCAACCAGTTCGCGACGTGCGCTCTGGAGTGCGGTTTCACCCTGGTCGACGATTCCCGCTGGCGCTTCGACCACATCGCCACCCCCGGCGAATCGCAGCGCGGCGCGCGGCATGGTCACCAGCAGGGCCATGCGGGTCTTCGGATTGTAGGGCAGCACGGCGGCGGCGCGACCGTGATCCTCGACATAACGGTCATAGGTCGACCCGTCCGGATTGGTCAGGTCCACGAGGTGCAGATCCAGCCACCCCGAATGGACGGTTCTCACCGGCATGTCTGCCGGAGGGAAGCCGCCATCTTTTCGGGGTCGTCTCATCGTCTCTCTCCCTCTGGTTCAGGGAATGGTGCCGCCGGGCAGGATTGAACTGCCGACCTCAGCCTTACCAAGGATGCGCTCTACCACTGAGCTACGGCGGCGAAAGACGAGGCGCGCCTGATAGCGAAACCCGGGCGGCATGGGAAGGGCTAATCCTGCTTGACCTGTCGCTATGCGCAATGCGCTGCTGACCAGATGACGAACACGCCGCAGAAGCCGCCCTCGCCGAACGCCGACCGGGAAGCGAAACTGGCCCAGGCCCTTCGCGCCAATCTCAGGCGGCGCAAGGCCGCACCGCGGGACACCGCCAAGCCGGAGGGCCCGGAATGATCAACCATCTGGCAAAAACGGCCCGCCTCGCGCCGAGACCCTACAAGACCATTCGGAGATTGCGCGCCGCCACCCCACCGCAGGGTGATCCGTTCGACGTCGTAGTCGAGGTTTCGGACGCCTTCCCGATCGAGGACACGCATGACTGGGCCTGCGCGCTGCGGATCGTCGGGCTGGATCCGGCGCATGTGGCTGAGCACGGACGGGCTTTTTTCGGCGTAGATCCGATGCAGGCGATCGAACACGCGCTGTTCTTCGCCCACGTCGAACTTGAGCTGGCCCTTGAAAAATATGGGCTGGAGTTTGCCGAAGGCGGTCCCTACACGCCCGCGACCCTGTTCCGGCGTCCGGGCGAGGCCGGGCATCAATCATAAGTGAGTCTTGCGCGGGGGCTTGCGCCCGCTAGAACCCGGTCCTCACATGTGACGCGCCGCCGGAGCGACAGGCTGCCGGCGTTTCGAGGGACCTGAATGGACCGCATCGCCATCATCGGCGGCTCGCGGCTGCACGGAAGTATTCCGATCAGCGGCGCCAAGAATTCCGCCATCAAGCTGATGGCCGCCAGTCTGCTCACGGACGAGCCGCTGCACCTGACCAACATGCCGCGCCTGGCGGACACGCGATTCCTGGGCACCCTGCTGACGCGGCTGGGCACGATGGTCGACGAGCGGGAAGGGCCCGCCGGGTCCGAGACGGTCCTGCACACGCCGGAGATTGTGTCGTCGTTCGCGCCGTACGATCTGGTTCGCCAGATGCGGGCCAGTTTCAATGTGCTGGGCCCCCTGATCGCGCGCACCGGCCAGGCCAAGGTCAGCCTGCCGGGCGGCTGCACGATCGGCGCCCGACCGGTGGATCTGCACCTCAAGGCGCTGGAGGCGCTCGGCGCGCAGATCGACCTGCACGAGGGCTATGTCTACGCCCAGGCCCCGAGGGGCCTGAAAGGCGCGGAAATCGAGTTCCCGTTCGTTTCCGTCGGTGCGACCGAGCACGCCATGCTGACCGCGGTGCTGGCAAAGGGCGTGACCGTGTTGAAGAACGCCGCCTGCGAGCCTGAGCTGGGCGATCTCGCGGACTGCCTCAACAAGATGGGCGCCAAGGTCGAGGGCGCCGGCACGCCGGTTATCCACATCACGGGCGTCAGCCGCCTGTCGGGCGCGAAGCACGCGGTGATCACCGACCGCATTGAAGCGGGCACCTATGCGGTGGCGGCGGCCATGGCCGGCGGCGAGGTGCGTCTGACCAACACACGCGCCGACCTGATCGAGGCGCTGTTGCTGAAAATCGAGGAAGCCGGTGCGGATGTCGAACGTCTGAACGACGGCGTCATCATCCGCCGCAATGGCGCGCGGCTGAAGGCGGTCGACGTGGATACAGGCGTCTTTCCGGGCTTCGCGACGGACCTGCAGGCGCAGTTCATGGCCCTGATGACCCTGGCAGACGGCGAGAGTGTCATTCGCGAGCACATCTTCGAGAACCGGTTCATGCATGCTCCGGAACTCGCGCGCCTGGGCGCCGACATTACTGTGTCCGGCGGCGAAGCGCGCGTGCGGGGCGTTGACCGTCTCGAGGGCGCCCAGGTCATGGCGACCGACCTGCGGGCGTCGGTCAGTCTGGTGATCGCCGGGTTGGCCGCCGAGGGCGAGACCATGGTCGGCCGGGTCTACCATCTGGATCGCGGATTCGAGCGGCTGGAAGAGAAGCTGGGCGCCTGCGGGGCCAACGTCCGGCGAATCAAGGGTCAGGCTCCTGCCGAGGTCGAGGACTGACCGTGACCGATGTCGCGCCGCTGCGCCTGCTGGCCCAGGACGCCGAAGACCTGTCGGTGATCTCGGCCGCCCTGCAGGACGCCGTGGCGAAGATCGGCGACATTGCCTTCGAGCCGAAAGCGCGGCGGCTGACCGTGGCGTTGAACCGCTACCGCTGGGAGCGCGACGAACGGACCCACGAACGAGTGCGGTCCGGACTGCAGCTGGCCGGGGTCCTGGGCGTCCAGAGTCGCAAGCTCCGGCGGGATGCGAAGAACGCGGTGGTGGAGCTGCTGTCGCTGAGCTTCGAGCCGGGCGAGGCGCCGGGCGGGGCGGTGGTGTTCACCTTCGCCGGTGGCGGCGACTTGCGGGTCGAGGTTGAATGTATCGAAGCCGTGCTGGCCGACATCTCGACGCCCTGGCCGACGCCCCGGACCCCGACCCACGGGGACTGAGCCGTTCAAACGGGGCAATGAAGGCTTGAGTTTGCGGTGAAAACGGCCATGTAGCCGCCATGCGCCGTTTCCGCTCCACAGACCCGGATTTCACCGCCGCCTTCAGGGATTTCCTGAACGAACGGCGAGGCTCGCCCGCCGATGTCGACGCGGCGGCCGCCGAGGTGCTGGCCGCCGTCAAGGCCGACGGCCTCAAGGCTGTGCTTGACTACACCCGCAAGTTCGACCGGGTCGAGCTGACCGAGGACACTGTCCGGGTCACCGCCGAAGAGATCGAGGCCGGGGTCGCCGCCTGCGAACCGGCCGTGCGCGAGGCCATCGCCTTCGCCGCCGCCCGCATCCGCGACTACCACACCCGCCAGAAGCCCGCTGACCAGCGCTGGACCGATGACGCCGGGGTCGAGCTGGGCTGGCGCTGGACGCCGCTGGAGGCTGTCGGCGTCTATGTGCCGGGCGGCCGGGCGGCCTATCCCTCGACCGTGCTGATGAACTGCGTCCCGGCCGCCGTCGCCGGCGTGGACCGCATCGCCATGGTCACCCCGCCGGGCAAGCTGCAGCCGGCCGTGCTGGCCGCCGCGAAGGAGGCTGGCGTCACCGAGATCTGGCGCATCGGCGGGGCCCAGGCGGTGGCCGCCCTGGCCTGGGGCGCCGGGCCGATCCAGCCGGTCGACAAGATCGTCGGCCCCGGCAATGCCTACGTGACGGCGGCCAAGCGGCGGCTGTACGGGGTGGTCGGCATCGACGCCCTGGCCGGACCGTCCGAGATCGTCGTGGTCGCCGACGCAGACAACAGTCCCGACTGGATCGCCGCCGACCTGCTGTCGCAGGCCGAGCACGACCCGGCCGCGCAGTCGATCCTGATCACCGACGACGAGGCGTTCGCCGCCGCGGTCGAGGCCGCCGTCGAGCGCGGCCTGAAGACCCTCGCCACCGGCGAGGATGCCGCTGCCTCCTGGCGCGACCATGGCGCGGTGATCATCGCGCCACTCAACGAAAGCCCGGCCCTGGTCGACCTGATCGCGCCGGAGCACGTCGAGTTCTGCGTCGCGGCTCCAGAGGCGCTCGCCGACCGGGTTCGGCACGCCGGGGCCATCTTCCTCGGCCGTTACACGCCCGAGGCCATCGGCGACTATGTGGCCGGATCGAACCACGTGCTGCCGACGAGCCGCGCGGCGCGGTTCCAGTCCGGTCTTTCGGTCTATGATTTCCTCAAACGAACCTCGATCGTGAAATGCGACGCCGCCGCTTTCGGCCGTCTGGGGCCGCACACCGTGGCGCTGGCCGAGGCCGAAGGCCTGCCCGCGCACGCTCTTTCGGCGGCGCTCAGACTGCAAAAATAGCCCTGCGTCCTTCGAGACGCGGCTTTCGGCCGCTCCTCAGGATGACGAACAGGGTGAGCATGCACTAAAGCTCGTCCTGGTGAGGATCGATCCCTCAGGATCGCGTCTCGAACCACGCACTGGGATTCATGACCGACGACCGCGCCCTGCATCGCCTCCAGGCAATCAATCTCGACGAGGATTCCCTCGGCGCGGTGTCGCGTGACCAGGAGCAGGAGCGGCAGATCGCCATCTTCGATCTGCTGGAGGACAACTATTTCCAGCCGGAAGGCGCGGCGGGCGGTCCCTATGACCTGACGATCGCGCTGGCCGAGAACCGGCTGGCGATGCACATCACCGGACCGGCCTTCGATCAGATCCACCTGCTGTCGCTATCGCCGTTCCGGGGCGTGATCCGCGACTATTTCATGATCTGCGCCAGCTACTACCAGGCCATTCGCAACTCCACCCCGGCCCAGATCGAGGCGCTGGATATGGGGCGGCGGGGATTGCACAACGAGGGCTCGACGCTGCTGCAGGCCCGGCTGGAGGGCAAGGTCAAGACGGACCTGGACACGGCGCGCCGGCTGTTCACCCTCATCTGCGCCCTGCACTGGCGGGGCTGACGGCAGGTGGAGGGGCTCCCCGGGGCGGTGCTGTTCACCTGCAACTTCAACCGGGTGCGCTCGCCGATGGCCGAAGCGTTGATGAAGATGGTCTACGGCGACCGGGTGTTTGTCGACAGCGTCGGCCTGCGCCGCGAGGCCGGCGAGACGGAGGTCGACCCCTTCGCGGCCGCGGTGATCGACGAGATGGGGGGCGACCTGACCGGGTTCCGGCCCAAGATCTTCGACGATCTCGAGGACGAGTCGTTCGACATGGTCATCTCCCTGACGCCGGAGGCGCAGCACAGGGCCGTCGAGCTGGCCCGGGGCAAGGCGGTGGACATTGAATACTGGCCAACGCTCGATCCCACGCTGGCGGAGGGAACGCGGGAGCAGCGGCTGGACGCCTACCGGCAGGTGCGCGACGAACTCGCGCGCCGCATCCGTGAACGGTTCGGCAAGGCGTCGACTTTCGGGGGCTAGCCGCGCTATACTGAGGACTTGGAGCCTCGGCTCGCGTCCCGAATCGTGTTCGGCGCGGGCCGTTTGCTTATTTGGACGTATTCGAGAGGCCTATGGCTAAAGAAGAACTTCTTGAGTTTCCCGGCACCGTCAGCGAGCTGCTGCCGAACGCCACATTCCGCGTGAAACTGGAAAACGATCACGAAATCATCGCCCACACCGCGGGCAAGATGCGCAAGAACCGCATCCGCGTGCTGGCCGGCGACAAGGTGCTGGTCGAAATGACGCCCTACGACCTGACCAAGGGGCGCATCACCTACCGCTTCAAGTGAGCATGTCGAAAGGCCCTCTGGTTCTGGCCAGCGCCAGCCCCAGACGGCTCGAGTTGCTCAGACAGGTCGGCATCACGCCTGACCTCGTTGACCCCGCAGACATCGATGAAACGCCGGGACGTGACGAGACGCCGCGACGTCTCGCCCTGCGCCTCGCGCAGGAAAAGACGGCAGTCATCGCCGCACGACGGCCGGGGGCCTTTGTTCTGGGCGCGGACACGCTGGTCGCGGTCGGTCGACGCATTCTCAACAAGCCTGAAACCGAGTCCGAGGCCCGCGCCATGCTCGCCCTGCTGTCGGGCCGCGCGCACATGGTGCTGACCGGCGTGGTCGTCCGGGCTCCGGATGGCCGGTCAGCGGAGCGTGTCGTTGAGACCCGGGTCCGGTTCAAGCGTATCGAATCCAGGGAGGCGGAGGCCTTCATCGCGGCCGGAGACTGGCGCGACGCCGCCGGCGGCTACAAGATTCACCAGCGGGCAGGGGCCTTCGTGACCGGTATCCAGGGTTCCTACTCTTCCGTCGTGGGGCTCCCGCTCTACGAGACCGTCAACCTGCTCACTGGCCTGGGCTGGCAAGCGTGAGCGGCCGCCAGTTCTTCCTTGATCGCGGCGTCGGCGAGATGCGCGGCGTGGTCACGCTCGAAGGCCGGCCTGAGCGGCTGCTGATCCAGCGAGACGGGGACGTGCCTGCCCTTGAGCTGTTCGCGCGCAATGTCGCGCGGGTCCGGTCGGTCGCAAAGGCCATCGGCGTGGCCTTTCTCGACCTGCCGGGCGGTGTTGAAGCGCTCTACTCCCTTAGGGCCGATGAAGTGCCTCCCGTGCGCGGCGCCTCGATCGAGGTTGAGATCCGCACCGAGGCCCGCCAGGACAAGCTGGCCACGGTGAGGCTGATCGGCCCGGCCGAGGGCGAGCCTCGCCTGCTGCAGGCCGCACCGGACGTCGAGGCCGAGATTCGGGACCTCGCCAAGGGCGGAAAGGTCGTCGAGGGCTTCGGCGCCCGGGAGGCGGCCGACGCCGCGGAGGCCGAGGCGCTCGAGACGATTCACCCGCTGCCCGGAGGCGGGTCCATGGCCATCGAGCCGACCAGGGCGCTTGTCTCGATCGACGTGGATCTCGGGGGGCGTCCCGGTAGCGACACCAAGCGCGCGGCGCGGCTCGCCAACCTGACGGCTATCGGCGCGGCGGCGCGGCTGCTCCGCCTTAAGGGGCTGGGCGGTCTGGTCATCTTCGACTTCGTCGGCCGGGGACATGACGGCAAGGCTCTGCTGGGGGCGGCACGCGCGGCGTTCGGTCCCGACAATCCCGGCGTGGCCATCGACCAGATCAGCCGTTTTGGCACACTCACCCTGACCGTGCCCCGGCGGCGGCGTCCGGTTCTGGATCTTCTGACGGACGCGAAGGGCGACCTGACGCCCCTGACGGCCGCGCTGCGCCTGGCGCGGCGACTGGAGCGGGAAGGGCGCGCGGACCCCGGCGGCCGTCTGGCGGCCGTTTGCGCGCCGTCGGTGCTGGCGGCGTTCACGCCGCTGCGCGCAGGCGTCACTGACAAGCTTGGAGCCCGTTTCATTGTCGAAGCCCGGGAAGGCTGGCCGGTCGACCGCCTAGAGGTCTCCGGCGCATGACCGAACCCGCCCGCAAATGCGCCCGGTGCGACAAGCCTATGGATCAGACCTACCGGCCGTTTTGTTCGAAGCGCTGCGCCGATATCGACCTGCAGAAGTGGCTCACCGGGAGCTACGCCATTCCCGGTACCGAGACGGATGACGAATCCGATGGGCCTGAAGGCCAGGGACACTAGTTTGCGGTTGTCCCGAAACCGCGCTGGACTTGCCGCGGGGGCTCTTTTATAGACGCGGCTCCCGCGACGCGGGGCGCCTTTTTCGGGCCTTTGCCTGGGTAGCTCAGTTGGTAGAGCAGCGGATTGAAAATCCGCGTGTCGGTGGTTCGAATCCGCCCCCAGGCACCATCCCCGCCCGCGCATTCGCCCCTCGCGAGAAGTTCTCAAAAAGACCCGCGTTCGGCCACTGATGTTGCGCCGCAACATGCATTTTCCCCAGCGGGGGGAAAAACTCCTGATCCTTCCCGATAATCAGATTGTGCAGTGCAAAAAAAGTGATCTCCCCCTTGATTTTGGGGAATGAAATCACCCTGCAAACACTCTTGACGATGCGAATGGGGGTTGCCAAAGGGCCCCTGTGCCAAGTCTAACTTGGCCGATCGACCTGACGGACTTCGGTTTGTCGGGCCGTCTTGCGCCTTCGAAACGCCATGTCTGAGAACGAATGTTCCTGGCAAGCGTTGCGGGTCGGTGCAGCGACAGCGATTTTCCGGCATTGGAGTTGCAAGGCTCCAAGATCGGCGATGTTTTCATAGTAGGGTGGAGACGCTTCGCGCGACGACCCTCGGTCCAAACTAGCTAGACCAACCAGGAACTGGCGAAAGATGCTCGACAACAAACGAATGACCCCCCTCATCGCTATCCTCGGCGCCGCGGCGCTGTTGATGAGCGCCCCGGCCTTTGCGCAGACTCCGGCGGCTCCGGCCGCTGATGCTGCCGCGGCCGCCGCCCCGGCTGGCGACGCCGCGGCTCCCGCCGCTGACGCCGCCGCTCCGGCGCCGGAAGCTCCGGCCGCCGCGCCGGCTCCCAAGAAGGAATCGCACATCACGCCCGTCACGATGTTCATGGACGCCAAGGCGGTCGTGAAGGTGGTGATGCTCGGCCTGCTGCTGGCTTCGGTCTTCTCGTGGACCCTGCTGGTGACCAAGCTGCTCGAATTCGGTTCGCTGAACCGCAAGTCGGACCGCTTCGTCGAAGCCTTCCGCGGCGCCAAGTCCATCGCTGACATGGGCCGTATCGCCCTGTCGGACGAATTCGAAGGCAACCCGCTGGCCGACATGGCCGCCGCGGCGGCTTCCGAAGTGGAGCTGTCCCGTCAGGCCGGCCTCGCGATCAACGGCGCTCACCGCGACACCACGATCATGCGTGCGCAGACCGCCGTCTCCGCTGTTCAGTCCTCGCTGGCCAAGCGCCTGTCGAGCGGCATGCAGTTCCTCGCTTCGGTGGGTTCGTCCGGTCCGTTCATCGGTCTGTTCGGCACCGTGTACGGGATCATGAACTCGTTCATCGGCATCGCCGAATCGAACACGACCAACCTGGCCGTCGTGGCCCCCGGCATCGCCGAGGCCCTGCTCGCCACTGGTATCGGTCTGTTCGCCGCTATCCCCGCGGTTATCTTCTACAACTACTTCCAGACGCGGGTTTCCGCGTACGGAACGCGGTCGGATGGTTTCAACGCTGAGCTGATGAACAACATCTCGCGGCAGCTCGACAAAGGGGCTTAAGCACAGATGGCCGCCAAACTCTCGGGCTCCGGCGGCGGTGGCAGGTACCAGGTAGAGCAGAACAGCGAAATCAATGTGACGCCCTTCGTGGACGTCATGCTGGTCCTCCTGATCATCTTCATGGTTGCGGCGCCGCTGGCATCGGTCTCGATCGAGGTGAAGCTACCCACCGCGGTAGCCAAGCCTCGACCGAACCCGCCAACGCCGATTTACATCTCGATCCAGAAAAGTGGGGACGTCTTTATCGGCGACAACCCGACTGACCTGGCTTCGATCGGTGCGGATCTCAAGACGCAGATCCGCGTGCGTGACCCCTCGAAGGAGCGGATCTTCATCCGCGGCGACAAGGAGGTCCGGTACGGCGACTTTATGCAGCTGATGAACGCTCTGCAGGACAATGGTTTCTACAGCGTGGCCCTCATCGGTGAGGACAACAGTCAGCCCGGCAGTGGTGGGTGACGCATGGCAGAGCATGAAAACGACGCTCCGCACCGCGTCCACAACCCCTTCGACGCTCCGGCGCCGAAGAATGGTGGCGGGTTCCTGGTCGGCCTCGCGCTCGCGGTCGCGCTTAACGCCGGTCTGATTTTCTGGGTCGCCCACTCGCGGTTCCAGATCAAGGAGAAGCTGTTCGAGGACGAGAAGATCAACACCGAGTTGATCAAGCCGCCCCCGCCGCCGCCGCCTCCGCCTCCGCCGCCGCCGCCGACGGACAAGCCGCCGCCGCCGCCGCCCGTTCAGGCGCGTCCGCCGGCTCCGATCGCCGACGCGCCGCCTCCGATGGTGACGCTGCCGGTGCCGCCGACGCCCAAGCGGGTCGAAACCCAGGCTCCGCCTGTGTTCGCGCCGCCGGCGCCGCCGGAACCCCCGCGTCCGTCGGTCATCAGCAACCCCGACTGGTCACGGAAGCCGACGTCGGACGACCTGAACCGCTTCTATCCGGATCGCGCTCAGCGTCTGGAAAAGTCGGGCCGGGCGACGATCCTGTGTCGGGTGAAGGCGAACGGTACGCTTGAAGGCTGTGAGGTGGTTTCGGAAGATCCGCCGGACATGGGCTTCGGCGAAGCGACCCTGAAGGCCTCGCGTCTGTTCAAGATGAGGCCCCAGACCCGCGATGGCGCACCTGTTGACGGCGCTACGGTCCGAATCCCGCTGGTGTGGCAACTGCCGCAGTAGCTACGGGCCAAACCCAGATGCGAACGCCCCGGAGGGAAACCTCCGGGGCGTTTTGCTGTGCGCGGCGAGTGGCCAAGGCGCCTGTCAGTGTCGGGGTCCGGGATACGCTCGCCGGTGACCGATCACAGGGCTAGCCGACGAGCCCCTTCTCCTTCAGCCAGGCTTCCAGCCGGGCGTTGACGGCCTCCGGCGCCTCCTGCTGAACCCAGTGCGACACGCCGGGGAGGCGCTGCAGGGTGAAGTCCTTCACATATGGGCCGTAGCCCTCCGTCAGTTCGATGCCGAGCGCGGTGTCCTCTTCACCCCAGATCATCAGGGTCGGGATGTCGATCACCGGGGCGGTGTCCGGGGCCCACTTCTTCATGCCGTTGCGCGCGCCCGCCCGGTACCAGTTGACCATGGCGGTCGCGGCGGCGGGCTTGAGCGCGTTCTGGCGGTAGTGATCGAGGTCGGCCTCGCTGAAGCGACTCTTGTCGACCGCCATCTCGCTGAACGCCCGGCCGATGGCGCGCGCGCCGTTTGCGGTCAGGGCCAACTCGGGAAGCCACGGGATCTGGAAGAAGAACACGTACCAGGACTTCTTGCGCTGCGCCGCGTTTGTGCGGATGTCCGCCTGGAAGACCGCCGGATGCGGCACGTTCATGATGACCAGACCTTCGAGGTCCCGGATCCGGTCCATCGCGAAGCACCAGGCGACGATCGCCCCCCAGTCGTGGGCGATCAGCAGGCGCCGCTTGGCGCCAAGCGCGTCGAACACCGCCCCGGCGTCGGCCATCAGGTTTTCGAGGTCGTAGGCCTTCACGCCCTTCGGCCGGCTGGAATCGCCGTAGCCGCGCTGGTCAAAGGCGACGGCGCGCCAGCCCAGTTTCGCCAGGAGCGGCAGCTGGTGCCGCCAGGAATGCTTGCTCTCCGGGAAGCCGTGCAGGAACAGGGCGACATCGTCGCCTTCACCGGCTTCATCAATGACGAACGACAGGCCGTTGGCCTCTATGGTGCGGGTTGTGATCGTGCTCATGGACACAGGGTGGCGTCGCCGCCGATTTGGCGCAAGCACCGCTCTTGATCGCACGGCGCGGTGCGACTAAACCCCTCCCTTCGCGAAAGCGCGCCGCCTTAGCTCAGTTGGTTAGAGCGCCGGTTTGTGGAACCGGAGGTCCTCAGTTCAAGCCTGAGAGGCGGTACCATCGCGAAGGTCCCACCCTTCTGAACAACGGCCCGCATCCTTCCCTGCGTGGGGGAACAGGCGCCGGCGGATAGACGAAGGGGTTCCATGACCCTTCACCTCATGCGACTTTCCCCCGCAACCGGGGCCGGAAGAGTCCCGGCCGATCGGGAAGGGGAGATCATCCATGGGGCAGGGCTGGAATCGCGCTTTCGGCGCGCTGTTGGTCACCGGTGTGCTGGCGCTGGCGGGATGTGGCGGCGGCGGCTCGGCGGCCAAGCCGAACACCACCTATCAGGACACCCTCATCCAGCAGCTGATCGACGCCAAGCCTGGCGACGTGATCACCATTCCCGCCGGCGTCTACGCCATCGATAGGGGCCTGAGCCTCGACGCGAACGGCGTGACCATTCGCGGCGCGGGCATGGACAAGACCATCCTCAGCTTCAAGGGTCAGGCGGCCGGCGCCGAGGGGCTGCTGGTCAACGCCAGTAACTTCACCATCGAGGATCTGGCCATCGAGGACGCCAAGGGCGACGGCCTGAAGGTCAACGAGGGCGAGAACATCATCATCCGCCGGGTCCGGGCGGAATGGACCGGCGGCCCGAAGACCAGCAATGGCGCCTACGGCCTGTATCCCGTCCAGGTGCGCAATCTGCTGATCGAGGACAGCGTCGCCATCGGCGCGTCGGACGCGGGCATTTATGTCGGCCAGTCCAACAATGTCGTCGTGCGCCGCAACCGCGCGGAGTTCAACGTCGCCGGCATCGAGATCGAGAACACCCAGAACGCCGACGTCTATGACAACCTGGCGACCAACAACACCGGCGGCATCCTGGTGTTCAACATGCCCAACCTGAAGGTCTCGGGCTTCGCTACGCGCATCTTCCGCAACCGTGTCGAAGGCAACAATACCGGCAACTTCGGTCGCAAGGGCTCGGCTGTGGCCTCGGTTCCCGCCGGCTCGGGCGTGGTGATCAACTCCAACGACCAGGTGGAGATCTTCGACAACGACATCGGCGGCAACACGACCGCCAATGTGATCATCTCGAGCTACTTCTCCACGGGCTATATGAACGCCAAGGGCGTGGCGCCGAACTTCGATCCCTGGCCGGAGGCGATCTTCATCCACGACAACCGCTTCACGCCCGGCGGCAACAAGCCGGACGGTCTGGACCTCCAGGCGCTGCGGGTGGCCATGTTCGGCGTGACCGGGAGCCTGCCTGATGTGCTGTGGGACGGCTATGTCGATGTGAAGAAGTTCAAGGGTGGCAAGGTGGACCCGGCGCTGGCCGTCTGCATCGACAACGGCGCGGCCCAGACGCTGAATGCGGACGCGCCGCACAAGTACAAATCGCCCGCTCTCGCGGGGGACACGGTCCGGTGCCGACTGACGCCGCTGCCGGCGATCAATGTCGCCGCCGCCGGCCCCGTCCCGGCCGAGCGCGAGGTTCCGGCTCCCGGCAAGCCGTGAAACGCCTCGCCCTCCTTCTGATCGCGCTCGCCCTTTCGGCCTGTGCGCCCGGTCCGCTGACGCCGCGCTTCATCGGCGACGGCATGCCCGAAAAGCTGTCCGACTGGGGCGTCATCGGCGTCCGGCAGGGGCGTCTGGTGCTGGCCGACGGGGTGCAGCCCTATGAACTGAATACGCCGCTGTTCAGTGACTACGCCGGCAAGTTGCGCACGGTCTGGATGCCGAAGGGCCAGCCGGCGACTTGGAAGGCAGACACGGCCTTCGACTTTCCGGTCGGCACGGTCGTGACCAAGACATTCTACTATCCCAAGGGGCCGGACGGGACGCTGTTGCCCGGCGACGACCTGCGGCTCAGCGAAACGGGCGCTGCTCTGGATCTGTCAAAGGTGCGGCTGGTCGAGACCCGGGTGCTGGTGCGCCGGGCGGGCGGCTGGGCGGCTTTCCCCTATGTCTGGAACGACGCCCAGACCAGCGCGACGCTGAAGCGGATCGGGGCGGCCATTCCGATGACCCTGACCCGGCCTGGCCGCAGCGACCGGTTCATCTACGAGGTTCCCAACGTCAACCAGTGCGCCGGATGCCACGCGACCGATCATGCCGCGAAGGCGCTGCTGCCTATCGGTCTCAAGTCCCGGCATCTGGACCGCGAGGTGACGCTGGCGCGGGCCCGGTTCAATCAGCTCGACCGCCTGGTGCTGGTCGGCTACCTGCGCGGCCTGCCGCCGGCCGCGGCGCGTGTCCGTGCGCCGGACTGGCGCGACGAGACCGTTCCGCTCGAACCCCGCGCCCGGGCCTGGCTCGATATCAATTGCGGGCACTGCCACAGCCCGAAGGGGCCAGCGGACACCTCCGGCCTTTATCTCGATTCCGCCTCGCCGGCCGGCGCCTCACTGGGCCTGTGCAAGCCGCCCGTCGCGGCGGGGCAGGGGACCGGCGGCTTCAACCACGACATCGACCCCGGAAAGCCGGATACATCAATCCTCATCTACCGCACGGGTTCAACCGACCCCGGCGCGATGATGCCCGAGCTTGGCCGCGCGCTGGCGCATGATGAGGGCCTTGCCCTGCTGCGCCGCTGGATCGCCGGCATGCCGCCCGGCTGCCCCTGACCGGCATGGACAGCCACCGCACCTGGCTGTCGATCCAGCACCTGCGGGGCTTCGCAGCGCTGTCGGTCGCGCTGTTCCATGCCTGTCAGTGGTCGCAGATCAATTTCGCCACCGGCCAGGCGGGCGTCGACGTGTTCTTTGTCATCAGCGGATTCGTCATGTGGACCACGACCTGCGGCGCGCCGATCCGTCCTCTGGACTTCCTGCGGCGACGACTGGTTCGGGTCGCGCCGCTGTACTGGGTGATCACGCTCGCGCTGGCGGCGGGCGTGTTGCTGTTTCCCGCGCGGTTTCCGGATCTGGCGCTGACGCCCGGCCACGTCCTGCTGTCGATGGCCTTTGTCCAGCACATGAACCCGGCCGGGCAGCCGTTTCCGCTGCTGGCGCCCGGCTGGACGCTGAACTACGAGGCCGTTTTCTACCTGGCCTTCGGCGCCTTGCTCTGGCTGCCGACGGCGCGGCGGATGTTCGCCCTGACCGCAGCCCTGATGGTGCTGGCCCTGGCGGGCTTCGCCTGGCCGCCCGCCTATCAGATGCTGCTCAATCCGCTGTTTCTAGAGTTTCTCGCCGGGGTCTGGCTTGGCCGCATGGCGCAGCTTCAACTCCTCCCGGACCGGTCATTCGGATGGCTGCTCCTGGGCGCCGGGATGACCCTGTTCGCGGTGATCCAGATGATCAACATGGACTGGGACCTGTGGCGTCCGATGGTCTGGGGCGCGCCGGCGGCGCTGCTCGTGGCCGGCGCGGTGAGTATCGAGGCCGATGGCGGCTGGAAGGCGATCCCCGGGATGAAGATACTCGGCGACGCCTCCTATTCGATCTACCTCGTTCACACCCTGACGGTCGGGGCCCTGGCCATGACCATCGGCGCCTGGAATCCCCCGGTGTTCATTCCGCTGGCGATGATCGTGGCGGTGGGGTCGGGCCTGGCCTGCTGGGCATTCCTCGAACGCCCGATGCTCGTTCTGCTGCGTCGGCGGCTTGCCTGACGCTGGGGAGCGTCCGCATACTCCCCGCAACATCGCGCGACAGACGCGGTTTGACTCGGGAGCTCGGGAAATGAAGCGGATCAGCGCACTGGCGGTGACTCTGGCGGCCGTGGCCATGCTGGCCGGCTGCGGAAAGTCCACGGCGGACATCGACGGCAAGCGGATCGCCGCTGCCGACAGCCATCCGGGCGAGTGGGTCACCCATGGCCGGACCTACGGCGAACAGCGCTTCAGTCCGCTCGACAAGGTCAATCTGAACACGGTCGGACAGCTCGGTCTGGCCTGGAGCTTCGACCTTCCGGAGACCCGGGGCGTCGAGGCGACGCCGCTGGTGGCCGACGGGGTAATGTACACCACCTCGTCCTGGTCGATCGTCCGCGCCTTCGACGCGAAGACCGGCAAGCTGATCTGGGAGTATGACCCGCAGGTGCCGCGCAAGACGGGCGTGAAAGCCTGCTGCGACAGCGTGAACCGCGGCGTCGCCCTCTGGCAGGGCCGGGTCTATGTCGGCGCGCTCGACGGCCGTCTGATCTCGCTCGATGCGAAGACCGGCAAGGTCAAATGGTCGGTCGTCACCGTCGATCAGAACAAGCCCTACACGATCACCGGCGCTCCCCGCGTCATCAAGGGCAAGGTGCTGATCGGCAACGGCGGCGCCGAGCTCGGCGTGCGCGGCTACCTGTCGGCCTATGACGCCAACAACGGCAAGCTTCTGTGGCGTTTCTTCACGGTGCCTGGCGAGCAGGCGACGGATGGCGCGGCCTCCGATGACGCGATGAAGATCGCCCGGCCGACCTGGAAGGGCGAGTTCTGGAAGGTCGGCGGCGGCGGCACGGTCTGGGACTCGATGGCCTACGATCCGGACCTGGATCTGCTGTACATCGGCGTCGGCAACGGCTCGCCCTGGAACCGCGACATCCGCTCGCCCGGCGGCGGCGACAACCTGTTCCTGTCGTCGATCGTGGCGCTCAAACCCGACACAGGCAAATACGTCTGGCACTACCAGACGACCCCGGGCGAAAGCTGGGACTACACGGCCACCCAGCACATCATCCTGGCCGACCTGACCATCGCCGGAAAGCCGGTGAAGGCGCTGATGCAGGCGCCGAAGAACGGCTTCTTCTATGTGATCGACCGGACCAACGGGAAGCTGATCTCGGCCAACAACTATGTGCCGCAGACCTGGGCGACCGGTGTGGACCCGGCCACGGGCCGTCCGGTCGAGACGCCCAACGCCCGCTATGGCAAGGGTCCGTCGGTAGCCATGCCGGGGCCGCTGGGCGGCCATAACTGGATGCCGATGGCCTTCAGCCCGAAGACCGGGCTGGTCTACATTCCCGCCCAAGAGATCCCGTTCCCCTACATGCAGCCCGGCGGCGCGAACGCCAATTTCCGCTACGAGCCGGGCGCCTGGAACATCGGCGTCGACAGTCTGATCGCCGCGATGCCGGACGACGAAGCCGGCATAAAGGCCATCCGCGCCAGCCTCAAGGGCCGGCTGATCGCCTGGGATCCGATTGCCCAGACTGAAAAATGGAGCGTGCCGCACGGCGGTCCGTGGAACGGGGGCGTCCTGGCGACAGCGGGCGGCCTTGTCTTCCAGGGGGCGGCGACCGGTGAACTGGCCGCCTATGACGCGGCTACCGGCAAGAAGGTCTGGTCGTTCGACGCCCAGACCGGGATCGTCGCGCCGCCGATGACCTACGAAATCGACGGCGAGCAGTATGTCGCGGTCATGGCCGGCTGGGGCGGCGGCTTCGCCCTGACGATCGGCGCGGGCGCTGATCCACGCTCTGAGGGCGTGCGCCGGGTGCTGGTGTTCAAGATCGGCGGAAAGGGGGCCCTCCCGCCGCGGCCCGTCTCGAGCAAGGCCTTCTCGGACCTGCCGCCAGTGACGGGCACGCCGGCCCAGATCGCGGCCGGCAAGCTGACCTTCGCCACCTACTGCGGCGTCTGTCACGGCTCGAGCGCGGTGTCGGACTTCTCGATCCCGGACCTGCGCTACTCGCCGGTGATCACCGACGCGGCCGCGTTCAAGGGCGTGGTGATCGACGGGGACCGCGTCGAGAACGGCATGGTCTCCTTCAAGCGCTACTTTGATCCGGCCAAGGCGGAGGAGGTGCGGCAGTACCTGCTCTCACTGGCCACCGCCCAGAAGGCCGCCGCAACGGCGGGGAAATAGCGTCACGCATGATCGCCGCCGAGCCGCCGCCTACGGTCGACACAGTCGTCGTTGAGGCGGCCCGACTTCCTCCGGCTCCGACCGACGCCGCCTTCTCGGTGGTGACGGTCGGGGCGGAGGCGATCGCCACGGCCCCGCGGGTCGATGGGGCGCTGACGCTTGTTCCTGGCGTCCAGCTGTTCCGTCGGACCTCCAGCGCGGCGGCAAATCCGACGACACAGGGGATCACGGTTCGGGCCATCGCCGGTTCCGGCGCGGGCCGTGCGCTCGTCACGCTCGACGGTGTGCCCCAGGGCGACCCGTTCGGCGGCTGGGTGCTTTGGTCCGGCCTGCCGCCTGCCGACATCGAGGGGGCGTTGGTTGTGCGTGGCGCCGGGGCGGGCCCCTATGGCGCCGGCGCCTTGACCGGAACGATCCAACTGGCTGAGCGCACCCGCGTTTCCGCCCATGGCGACTACGAGGTCTGGGGCGGCGAAAACGGTGAAGCCGGCGCATCGGCCGCCCTGGCCGCCGGCGATGTCCTGGTTGTGGGGGCGAGCCAACGCACCGACGGCTGGATCCCTGTCCGCAAGGGCGCCGGAGCCGCCGACCAACCGCTGGTCTATGAGGCATCCAGCCTGGCCCTGCGGTACGCGCCTGAACTTTCAGGCGCCGATCTGGCCCTGCGGATGGCGGGCTACCGGGAAGAGCGCCAGAGCGGCCTCGCCGGCGCGGCGTCGCGGTCGACGGGCGTTTCGGCATCGGCGACCCTGACCGGCGCTTCGGTCGGCATCGGCACTGACTGGCGACTGCAGGCCTGGGTCAGGCGCTCCGATCTCGAGAACAGTTCAGTTGCCGTTGGTGCGGGACGGGCGTTCACCACGCCGGCCAACGACCAGTTCGGCACGCCGGCGCTTGGAGCCGGCCTGAATGCGGCCCTGCGCCATTCGACGCCGGACGGCGGCTGGGAAGCGGGCGCGGACGTGCGCTACGCGGACGGGGAGACGCGGGAGCACTTCCGGTTCCTCGGCGGGGCCTTTACCCGCGGCCGTGTCGCCGGCGGGGCGCAATATGTGGCCGGGGTGTACGCCGAGCGGTGGCGGCAGTCTGGCGACTGGCTTCTTACGGGCGGGGTGCGCCTCGACCGCTGGGCCAGTTTTGACGGAAGGCGCGACGAGCGCGATCTGGCGACCGGCTTGCCGACCCTGGCGCTTCAGCCCGCCGATCAGGACGGCTGGCAGCCGACCGCCCGGGCGGCCGCACGTCGTGATCTGGACGGCGGCTACGTGCGGACGGCGGCCTATGCCGGATTCCGACCACCGACGCTCAATGAACTCCACCGTCCGTTCCGGGTTGGAAATGACGTCACCGAGGCCAATGCGGGCCTGGAGCCGGAGAAACTCTACGGCCTCGAGTTCGGCTTCGGCGGGGATGGCGTGGTCCGCTGGAACGCGACCCTGTTCGCCAACCGCCTGGAAGGTGCGGTGACCAACGTGACGATCGGCTTTGGCCCTGGCTCGTTCCCGGTGGCGGGCTTCATCCCTGCCGGCGGCGTGCTGCGCCAGCGACAGAACGCGGGCGATATCGACGCCTGGGGCCTGGAAGCTGATGTGGCGGGTGATCTCACGTCGACGCTGGCCTGGACGCTGTCCGGCGCCTGGACCCGCGCCGAGGTCGATGGCGGAACGGCCGCGCCGCAACTGACCGGCCGGCGTCCGGCCCAGACGCCCCGCCTGTCGGCCAGTGGCGCGGCCGTCTGGCGCCCGTCCACGGCGGTCACGGCGCGCCTGACCGTGCGTTATGAAGGCGAACGGTTCGAGGACGACCTGAACCAGCGGCGGCTGTCGCCCTCTACGTCGGTTGAGGTTCGCGCGGACTGGCGGGTGGCTTCCACGGTCGGACTTTATGCGGCGGTGGAAAACCTCTCCGACGCCCGCGTCGAGACCGGTCAGACCGCTGACGGGATCGAGAGCTTCGACATGCCGCGGACAATTCGGCTTGGCCTGATCTGGCGGCCTTGACCTTTTCGCGCGGGGGCGGTGATTGCGCCTGATGTCGAATGGTCCTGGCGAGAAGGTGACGGTAGCGGGCGCGGGCGCGCTCGGACTTTGCATCGCCCTCGAACTGGCGCGGCGGGACCACGAGGTGGTCGTCTGCGATCCAGCCTCGCCCGGCGACAATGCGTCCGGCGTCGCAGCCGGCATGCTGGCGCCGGTATTCGAAACAGTCACCGATCCACGCGCCGGAGATCACCTGACGCTGCTTCGCGCCGCGCGTGATCTGTGGCCGGACTTCGTGCCGGTGGTCCTCGACCGAACAGGCGCTGTCTGGCGCGGAGGCGAACCCGGCCGCATCGAGGCGCGGCTGGATGCGCTCGGCGCCCGCTGGCGGCGGACGTCGGATGGTCCCTTCACGGACGAGGACTGGCGGCTCGATCCTGGCGCCGCCATGACCCTCCTCTTTGCCCTCGCGGAACGGGCCGGGGTGCGCTTCGAGGCCCGGGCCGTTGGACCGGACGAGCCGGGGCTACTCGTGGTCGCCACGGGCGCTGGCGGGGCGGGCCTCACGCCGGAGTTGTCGTGGCTGACGCCGATCAAGGGACATATCCTGCGGGTCACAGGCGGGCCGACATCCGGACCGGTGCTGCGGGGCGACGGTGTCTATCTTTGCCCCGATCCCGTCGCGGCGATCCTGGGCGCCACCATGGAAGCGGGCGTCGACGACTCGCGCGTCGATCCGGAGCAGGTGGCCGGCCTCCTGCAGCGCGGGGAGGGACTCTGGCCCGGCATTTCAGACCTGCGCGCGCGCGCGGAGGTCGGCGTACGGGCGGGGACCCCCGACGGCCTGCCGCTGGTCGGATGGAGTCGGCGCGACAGGGTTCTGCTGGCTGTCGGCGCGCGCCGCAACGGCTGGCTGCTGGCCCCGCTTGTCGCCCGAACCGTCGCGGCCTATGTCGCGGGCGACGATCCGGGACCCTTCGCCGCGCGGCTTGATCCGCGTCGGTTCGACAACGCAAGCGAGGACGCATGAGCAGCTTCTGGCCGACCGAAGAGCAGGAAGCCATCCGCGAGGCGGTGGGCCGCATCTGCGCCGACTTCAATGACGAGTACTGGCGTCGCACGGACGAGACCGGTGAGTTTCCCGAAGCCTTCGCCACGGCCATGGCCGCCGGCGGCTGGCTGGGCATCGCCATGCCGGAGGAATACGGCGGCGCGGGACTCGGCCTGACCGAGGCGGCCCATGTCATGCAGACGGTTACCCAGTCCGGCGCGGGCTTCACCGGCGCGAGCGCCATTCACCTGAACATCTTCGGCCTGATGCCGGTGGTGAAGTTCGGCACCGACGACCAGAAGCAGCGCCATCTGCCGAAAATCATCGCCGGCGAGGACAAGGCCTGCTTCGCGGTCACTGAACCGAACAGCGGCCTCGACACCGCCAACCTGGAGACCCGCGCCGAGCGGAAGGGCAACGGCTACGTCATCAACGGTCGGAAGATCTGGACCACCATGGCGCAGCGCGCCAACAAGATCCTGATCATCGCCCGAACCACCCCGAAGGATCAGACCGCCAAGCCGATGCAGGGGCTGAGCCTGTTCTATACGGACTTCGACAGGGCCCGGATCGACGCCAAGCCGATTCCGAAGATGGGCCGCAAAGCCGTTGAATGTAATATGCTTTTCATCGAGGACCTTGAGGTCCCGGCGGAGGATCTGATCGGCGAGGAAGGCAAGGGCTTCCAGTACCTGATCAGCGGGCTGAACCCCGAGCGCGTGCTGTTCGGCGCTGAGGCCGTGGGGCTGGGCCGCGCGGCTCTGGCCAAGGCCGCGACCTATGCCAATGAGCGGATCGTGTTCGGTCGGCCGATCGGCCAGAACCAGGGCGTCCAGCACCCGCTTGCCAAGGCCTGGGCGGAACTGGAGGCGGCCAACCTGCTGGCCTTCAAGGGCGCCGCCCTCTACGACGCCGGCAGGGACTGCGGGGCCGAGGCCAACGCGGGCAAGTACCTCGGGGCCGAGGCCGGGTTCCGCGCCTGCGAGGCCTCCCTGCTGGCCCACGGCGGCATGGGCTACGCCAAGGAGTACGATGTCGAACGGTACTTCCGCGAGGCGATGATCGCGCGGATCGCCCCGGTCAGCCGCGAGATGATCCTCAACTTCATCGCCGAGAAGGTGCTGGGGCTCCCGAAGAGCTACTGAGGCAGAGGACAGGCGCCGAGGCGACTGTCCCCGCTCTCGTCAGGCCGGCAGGTCGAAGCGCACGGGGATCTTGACGATCGCGCCGTCGACGGCCTGGCCGTTCACGGTCTGGGGTTTCATCCGGAAGAACGGCGCCAGCTTGAGCGCCGCCTTGCCGAACTGGAAGTCCGACGGGTCTTCCACGACCACCTGACAGCCACCGACCGTGCCATTGGCGGCGACGATACAGGCCAGCGTCGCCTTGCCGGGCACGCCCATCCGCTGGGCCCGGTCTGGGAAGACGCGCGCCATCTGGTCGGCGCTGGGCTTGCGGATCCAGTCGGGGTGGACGACCAGCGGCGTCTCGGGGATCGTCACGCCCGTGCCGGCTATTGTGATCGGCCCGGTGTCCAGCACCGCGATCGGGCCGATGTCCGTGACGTTGCCGCTGGACGGATTGGCGGGCAGGGCATCGACGGTCGGAAGGCGGTCGACGACAGGCTGATGAATGTTGATCGTTGATTGCGGACGGGGACGATCCGGGACGGGCTTGTCCGGCGTCACGGGCGTGGACCTGGGCGTGATGTCGATCATCGGCGCGCTTCGATCGGGCTCCGGTCCATAGATCGGCTTGATGACGTCGAAGGCCGCAAGGGCCAGATAGGCCCCGATCGCGGCGTGGACTGCGACTGACAGGCCGATGGCGACCGTAGTGCCGGTGGACAGTCGCCGACGGCGCTCCGTCCCTTGATGACCGGCGAGTACCTGTTGAGCGATCATGGCGACCCTCCCTGGGCCTGGTTGTAGTTGACGTAACGTCACCCTGATGGCGTGAACCGGCAATGAATTTCGGGGAACACCCCGCAAAATCAACGAACGTTCGTTTGTTTGGGCCAGCCGCGTGGTCAGTCGTAATCATGGTTAACCGCCGATTAACCATGTGGGCTCAGGACTCCCTCCATGGCGGTCCAGGGAATCAGGGGAGTCGTTGAAGCGGCTATCCAGCGCGCGTCGCAGGCGACCGGCGTGGATTTCTCGTTCCTCATGCGCACGGCCAGCCGTGAAAGCGGCTACAATCCCTCTGCCAAGGCCCCGACGTCCTCAGCCGCCGGGCTGTTCCAGTTCACCGAACAGACCTGGCTGGCGACGCTCAAGGCGCATGGCTCCAAGTACGGCTACGCCCGCTATGCCGACCTCATCACCCGGGGTGGCGACGGGCGGTACCGGGTCAGCGGCGACGACGCCCGCAAGGCGGTGATGAACCTGCGTTTCGACCCGCATGCGGCGTCGCTGATGGTCGGCGAGATGACGACGGACAACGCCGCCTACCTGGCGGGCCGGATCGGGCGCCAGCCCTCGGCGGGCGAGCTCTACGCCGCCCACTTCCTTGGCCCGCAGGGATCGGCCCGTCTGATCAGCGCGACCCGCACAACGCCCGGCGCCCCGGCCGCCGCGCTGTTTCCGGATGCGGCCGCGGCCAATCGCTCGATCTTCTATCGCGATGGCCGCGCCCTGACGGTCGCGGACGTCTACAACAACCTGACGCGGACAGCCGGCGACGCGGGCGCCGGGCCGACGGTCCAGCCCGATCAGGGATTCCTGCAGTATGCTGGCGCTCGCCGCTCGGATCAGGCGTCGCGGCAGCAGGAAGCCCTGGTGGACTTCATTCTCCGAGGGTCGCAGGGCGTCGACGGCGCAGGAACAGGCGTCAGCAGCGGCGGGAGCGGCCGAAATCTTGGCTCCTCGCTGCTTACCGCCGAAATGCTGCGCGTCCTGTCGGATGCCAGCAAGGATCGCTAGAAGACCGCCTTGCTCTCGTGAAGAGCAGCGATTTCGCTCGCCGAGTATCCCAGTTCCGCCAGGACCGCGTCCGTATGCTGGCCCAGCGACGGCGGGCCGGATTTCGGCGTGTCGTCGTAGCCCGAAAAGCGGGCCGGCGAGGCGGGCGAGCGGAAGCTGCCGCCCTTGCCGTCCGGCGTTTCAACGAAGCAGCCGGCGGCGTCGGCCTGGGGGTCGCGCGTCAGTTCGCCGGGCGTCTGATAGGGGGCCCAGGTGATGTCGTATTCGTCCAGCCGGGCGGCCATGTCTTCGTAGCTGTAGCCGGCGAATGCTGCGTCGAGGATTTCGACCAGCGCCGGGCCGTTCTCGCGTCGGGCCCGGCTGGACGCGAACTGCGGGTTCTCGACCAGGTCGGGGCGGCCGACGGCGGCGGCGATCTGCGGCCAGTCCTTGCCGCCGGTGCGCACCAGCAGGCAGATCCAGCGCCCGTCGGCGGTCTTGAAGAAGTTGGCCAGCGGCTGGACCGCCTGGGCGCGGGGCCGCGTCGATGCGAGCTTCCCGAAGCGCAACTGGATCGCCATGTCCGAGCCGATGGAATAGACGCCGGTCCGCAACAGCGACGTCTCGACAAGCCGGCCCTTGCCGGTGCCGTGCCGCTCATGCACGGCCGCCAGGATGGCCGCCACCGTGCTCAGCGAGGTGATGTGGTCACCCATCGCCGTGCGGATGGGGAAGGGGTCGACGCCCTTGGGCGCTGTGATCGAGCCGACGCCGGCGCGGGACCAGAAGGCCGCCACATCCATGCCGGCCCGATCGGCGTCCTCGCCTTGCAGGCCGTAGCCGGTCAGGCTGCAGTAGATCAGCGAAGGATGCACCGCGTTCAGGGAGTCGTAGTCTAGCCCGGCCCGCTTCAGCGATCCCGGCCGCACATTGGTCAGGAAAATGTCAGCGGTGAGAGCCAGCTTGATCGCGGCGTCGCGACCTTCGGGTCTGGATATGTCCAGCACCACGCCACGCTTGCCGCGGTTGTCGAGCTCGAACACCGGATTGCCGTGCGCTTCCGCGTCCATGCCGTCGAAAAAGTTGCGCATCGGGTCACCGGCCGGCGCCTCGATCTTGATCACGTCCGCGCCCCAGTCGGCCAGGATCCCGCCGGCGCCCGGGGCGGCGATGTAGCTCGCCAGTTCGACGACTCTCAGGCCTTCCAGCAAACCCTTATCCCCCCAACCGTTCCTCTTGTGAGGTCATCATGGCGGGGCGAGGAAGGCCGGGGAAGGGGTCACGCCACGGAACGGGCCTCATCAATTTGGGGCTGCCGCACACGAGCGGCCGAATCGGCGACGGCGCGCGCGACCCCGGAGACGGTGACCGGCTTGCGCAGGACCGTGTCGCAGCCGGCGTCCAGGCATTCGCGGGCTTCATCGGCGTCGCCGTCGATGACGGCGATGATCGGCGCGTTGGCGATCACGGTGGGCAGGCCCCGGATCGCGGCGGCGGCGGCCGGACCATCCATCTGGGGCAGGCGGCCATCCAGCATCACCAGGTCGAAGTCGGCCACCTGGGCCAGCTCCAGCGCGCGACGACCGTTGTTGACCCCGACGACCTGATGGCCGAGTTGCTCAAGGATCGCACGCAGCATGGCGGCGTTCAGGGCGTTGCCCTCCGCCACAAGCACCCGCAACGGCCGCCCGGCCTGCGAGGGCGCGGGCGGGGCCGAGAAGGCCTCGCCATCCTCGCCGCGCGCGACGGCGACTTCGTTCCACGGCAATTCCAGCGTGAAGCAGCTGCCCACGCCGGGCGCGCTCTGGCTGACCAGGGCGCCGCCCATCAGTCCGGCCAACTTGCGGGCCAGCGACAGGCCGAGGCCCGCGCCGGGAATTCCGGCGCCCGTCCGCTCGACGCGCCGGAACGGCTCATAGGCCTGCTCCAGTTCCTCGGCGGAGAGGCCAGGGCCTGTGTCGGCGACGGCGACGGCGATCACGCCATCGCGGCGTTCGATGCGAACCTCGATGCGCCCCCGGACGGTGTACTTCACCGCGTTGCCGATCAGATTGGACAGTACCTGGCGGGTGCGGGTCAGGTCTCCGACCACCGCGCCCGCGCGGGCTTGCTCAAGGTCGGGCTCCACGTGCAGGGCGAGTTCAACGCCCTTGGCGGCGGCGTGCGGGCGGTTGAGCAGAACCAGATCACGGGCAAGTCGGACAGGATCGAACGGCGCACGCTCCAGCGACAGGCGACCGGCCTCCGCCGCTTCCGAATCGAGCGTGGCGTTGAGCACCGAAACCAGATCCTGGGCGGCGTCGAGGGCCGCCGTCAGCTGTTCGCGCGAGGGTGCGGCCCGCCCCCCCTGGCCGACGGCGGAGGCCAGCACATGGGTCACGCCGGTCAGACCGTTGCGAATCTCATGGCTCAGGGTCGAGACGATGTCTGACTTTGACCGCGCCAGACGTTCGGCCTTCTCGAGCGAGGCGGCCCGCGCGCCGATAAGGGCTTCCCGCTCAACGGCCATCGCGAACTGGCCGCGCAGCAGGCGATTGAGGATCAGACACAGCGCCATGGTCAGGGCCAGGGCGCCCCAGGCCAGAACCGCGTCCGGCCGGCTGTCGTGATGTCGGAACAGGCCGATCAGCGGCGCCGCGGCGGCGGCCGGGCCAATGATCAGCAGGCCGGCCAGCGACGGCGCGGTGAAGAAGAAGCAGGCCACGGCTCCGGCGACGGCGACCATCAGCAGCGCCTCGCGCGCCGGGCCCGCGCCCTCGGCGAAGGCGGCGATCTGGGCGCAGGCGCCCGACCACAGCAGGCCGCCAAGGATATGCACCCGCGCGCGCCGCGCGATGTCACGGCTCTCCTCGGTCCGCAGCCAGTTCACGACCGCGTAGAAGACGCCCCAGTTGATGGCGAAGACTGCGAAGCTCGCGGCCATCCAGACGCTGTTGGGCGCGAAGCTGCCCGCCCAGACGTAGATCGGCAGGCTGACCCCGAATAACGCCAGCGCGTAGGGCAGAAGGCCCCGCTGCGCCTCCAGCGATTGCAGCGTCACGGCGTCCCCGCCGCGCCCCATGCGGTCTGTCAGGTCAGGCGATGCGGTCACCAGAGAGCCCTCGATCATGCGCGCGAAGGGTAGCCGAGGGGTGTTTGCGGGCCGTGAAGGGAGAGAGTTAATCGGCGGTCAGTCTTCGTTAAGTTTAACAACTGATGATCACCGCAGCGTCGGCGACGCCGGGTGGGAATCGAGATGGGAACGACACGCGCAGCACTGACGGATGTGGATCTCCGCACCCTGCTCAAGGGCGCAACGGCCGATGAGCGCGCCGTGGCGGCCCACAAGCTCTGTCGCACCATCGATCATGGCGAGATGACCGCCGAGGAACGCGAGGCGGCCGGCGACATCCTGCGGGTCATGGCCGCCGACGCCGCCGAGCTGGTGCGCCGCGCCCTGGCTGTGACGCTCAAGTCGTCCAACATCCTGCCGCACGACGTGGCATTGAAACTGGCCCGGGACGTCGAGTCGATTTCCCTGCCGATGCTGAACTTCTCGCCGGTGTTCACCGACGATGATCTGGCCGAGATCGTTCGTCTCGGCGGCCCGGTGCGCCAGCTGGCCATCGCCAAGCGTCCGAAGCTCTCCGAGAAGGTCACTGGCGCGATTGTCGAGTACGGCGCCGAGGCGGCGGTCCAGACGGCCTGCGCCAACGACAACGCCGCTTTCACTGAAACCGTCCTGCAGAAGGCCCTCGACCGGTTCGAGAAGTCCGAGCAGGTGCTTGCCGCCGTCGCCTATCGCAATGCCTTGCCTCTGGCGGTGACCGAGCGGCTGATCACCATGGTCGGCGACCAGGTTCGCGATCACCTGATCAACAACCACGCCATTTCGCCGGAGACGGCGCTGACGATCGCCACGGGCGCGACCGAACGGGCGACCGTCGATCTCGTCGACCAGGCGGGGCGCGCCGCAGATCCCAAGGCTTTTGCCGCGCATCTGAACAAGGTGCAGCGACTGACCGCGTCGCTGTTGCTGCGATCGCTGGCCCACGGGCATATGACCTTCTTCGAATGCGCGGTCGCCGAGCTGGCGGGCGTGCCGCATCACCGCACCTGGCTGATGATTCACGATGCCGGGCCGCTGGGCCTGCGCGCCATCTATGACCGTGCCGGTCTGCCGGCGCGGCTGTTCGCCGCGTTCCGCGCGGGTGTCGACACGTTCCACTCGATGGAATTTGACGGCGGGCTGCGTGATCGCGAACGCTTCCAGGAACGCATGCTGCAAAGGTTCCTGACCCAGCCGCAGGGCGCCGCGCGAGACGATGTCGACTATCTCATCGACAAGATGGACCGCATCTCCCGCGAGTCCCGTCGGACCGTTGACGTGGCGTGAGGCTTGCCGAACGGGTGTTTGAGGCGCGATCCTTCGCCTCATGACCGATCCAGTCGCCATCCGTCCCGCCGCCACCATCCTGCTCGTCCGCGATGACCCGACCTTCGAGGTCCTGATGGTCAAGCGGCATCACCAGATCGATTTCGCCTCGGGCGCCCTGGTGTTTCCAGGCGGAAAGACCCACGCCGGCGATCACGACGAGGCCTGGGCCGACTATGTGACGGGCTGGGACGCGACGCCCGCCGAGAAGCGGCCGCTGCGCATCGCCGCAATCCGCGAAGCCTACGAAGAAGCGGCGATCATCATCGCCAATGACGCGAAGGGCGCGCCCTTCCGTGGCGATGACCGTGCCGGCGCGGCGCGCGAGTCGGTGTCGAAGGACGAACGACCCTTCCTCGACCTGATCCGCGAACTGGACCTGAAGCTCGACCTGCCGGCGCTGACCACGTTCGCCCGCTGGATCACGCCGGACATGATGCCCAAGCGTTTCGACACCTGGTTCTATCTGGTGCGGGCGACCGGCGAGCAGCTGGCGGTCTGTGACGGCTACGAGACGGTGGACGCCGAATGGGTGGCGCCGTCAGAAGCCCTGCGGCTCGAACAGGCCGGCGAGCGCACGATCATCTTCCCCACCCGCATGAACCTCAAGCTGCTCGCCGAGGCCCAGAGCGCCCAGGACGCCATCGACCGCGCCAACGCCCGCACGCTGGTGCCGGTGCTGCCGGTGGTCGAGCGGCGCGAGACCGGCGCGGTGCTGGTGATTCCGCCCGACGCCGGCTACGGCGACATCGTCGAGCCGATGAGCAACATCCGCGCCTAGCCGGAACAGGCCCCTCCGGCGTCCGTTCCAGACGGATGGCCTATGAAATCGATCGCCTGATCTTCACGCCTGAAGACGTTGACCTTGCACGCTCACCGTTACGGGCGGGATTGCCGCTCGGCTCGACCTTCGTACTCGGCGCCTTCAACCCCGGACTGGCGGTCCTGCCCACCGGCAACCTGCTTATGATGGTCCGGGTGGCCGAGGCGCTGGCCCAGCCGATGACCGGTCATGTCGTGCGCGGCATTCGCTGGGCGGCGGGGCAGGGGTACGGCGTCGTCGAATGGCCGCTGGCCGGCGCGGACGTGACTGATCCACGCGTGTTCGCCCTGCCTGATGAGTCCAACCGGACAATCGGGCTGACCTCGCTGTCCTGGCTCTTGCCGGTGGAGCTGACCCCTGATGGCCTGTCGGTCGTCCGCGTCCACTATGACCGCGCGATCGGTCCGAGGGCCTCCTGGCAGGACTACGGCGTCGAGGACGCCCGTATCAGCCGTATCGGCGACACCTTCTACATGACCGCCTGCAGTGTCAGCGCCGAACGGCATTCGACCGCGCTGTACACGTCACGCGACGGCCTCGACTGGACGCTTCAAGGCATGGTTCTGGATCATCAGAACAAGGACATGCTGCTGTTCGAGGGGCTGATCGACGGGGCCTTCTGGGCCCTGACACGTCCGCTCGGCAGCCTGTACTTCGCCTACCCGCCGGACAGTCCCTGGCGCGGCGGCCCCTCGATCAATCTGGCGACGTCGCCCGATGCGCTGCACTGGAAGCCGGTGGAGACAGGTGGGTTGAGGGCCCGGCGGCTTTCGCCGGCCAGCGAAAAGATTGGCGGCGGCGCCCAACCGGTTCTGACGCCGGACGGCTGGCTGGTTCTGTACCACGGTGTCGAAGCCGGCGGCCGGGTCGGGACCTATCGCACCTACTGGGCCCTGCTGGATGCTCTGGATCCAAAGCGCGTGCTCAGGAGCGAGGACCAGGTCGCCGTGCTGGAGCCAAACGTCATGCTGACTGCGCCCCTACGGGACCGAATGTACCTCGACGGAGTCGTGTTCACGACAGGCCTCGCCGATGGCGGCGACCACTGGATCGTGCTGTCAGGCGAAGCGGACCTCGCCTGTCGAGTCACTCACATTCCAAAGTCGGTGTTCCGCTAGGCGGTCGCCAGTTTGGCGACGCGGCCTTCCAGCTCCTCGACCAGTCCCCGACCGACGGGGTGGTCCTCGGTGCGGATGTTTCCGCGGACCGCGGCCTTGATGCCGTCGATGTGGGCGTCAACGAGGAACATCGGCGCTTCGAGGCGGGTGTCCGGGTCGTCGATCAGCTTGCACAGCGATCCCGCGATGCGGGTCACAAGCGGGAACTCGTTGGTGGCGCCGAGGCCCTTGAGGTCATGGGCGCGCAGATAGAGCGTTTCCGCCGTTTCCGTGGTCAGGCCGTCAGTGCGGATGCTCTGGCGGGCAGCCTCGAGCTTGACCAGCTCATCATTGAGCCACTCGCCGAAATTGCCAGACAGGCTCTTGAGCGCGGCCTCGGCCTTGGCGATCGCCGCCGGGTCGATGCCGCCCAGCCGACCCCCTACCTTGAGGCGCAAGGTGTTCGGAGCCTGGATAAACTGGACTGTCGGATTGTCGCTCACGCGTCGCCTCCCATGGCGTTGACAGCCACAACGCTAGGGCAATGGGGTTAACAACCGGTGAGACTGAACTTGCCCGGACCTGTCGGCTTTCGCGTCAGGCGGAGAATTGTTCGGCCAGGACGCGTTCTTCCAGGCTGCGCCCGGCGTCGAACAGCATCGAGAGGCTGACGGCGCGGTCCTCGGACACGTGAACCTCGACGACGTCGCGGATTTCGACGTTGTCGGCCACCGCGCTCACGGGGCGCTTGTCCGCCTCAAGCACCTCAAACGTGACGCGGGCGGTGTGGGCGAGCAGGGCGCCACGCCAGCGTCGCGGCCGGAAGGCGCTGATCGGCGTCAGCGCCATGACGCGGGCGTCGATCGGGATGATCGGGCCGTGGGCGGAAAGATTATAGGCGGTCGAACCCGCGGGCGTGGCGACCAGCGCCCCGTCACAGACCAGCTCGCCCATGCGCACCTTGCCGTCAATGGAGATGCGCAGCTTGGCCGTCTGCCGCGTCTGGCGCAGCAGGGACACTTCGTTGATGGCAAGGGCCCGGTGCTGCTTGCGTTTGGAGTCGATGGCGACCATCGCCAGGGGATGGATCACGGCCCGTTCCGCCGCGCTGATCCGTTCCAGCAGATCGTCCTCGCTGTATTCGTTCATCAGGAAGCCGACTGAGCCACGGTTCATCCCGTAGATCGGTTTCCCGTCGGCCAGCGCGCCGTGAAGGGTTTCAAGCATGAAACCGTCGCCGCCGAGGGCCACGATCACCTGGGCGCTCTCGCCGGCGTCGCCGTAGCGGGCGATCAGGCGCTCGCGAGCGTCCTGCGCCTCGGGCCTGTCGCTGGCGAGGAAGGTGACGCGGCTGGTGTTGGGCTTCGAGTTGAACATCGCCGGGCGAGCAAGGCCTTATGGCGGAGGGCTTGTCAAACGGAGGAAACAGCCTTGCGGAACGCGACGCCTGCGATGTCGGCGTCAAACGGTCCAAAGGCGCCCGTCGCGCGCCGGCCCGCCTCGGCGCCGCCGCCTGGGCGTCCCTGGTTCAGACCGCGCACGGCTTCAAGAATGGTCGGGAAGACACCCCGGTCCATGCCGATGGCGGCGCAGGCCAGCGCCAGCAGTTCGGGCCGGTCGCCATCGATCGCGCGCCGGATATGGTCCTGGTCGAAGCCGCCCAGCCGGGACATGGCCGTCACGAACAGGGTCAATCGCCCTTCCCGCAGGGCCCGGAGCAGGAAGCTCGGCCGGAGCTGGCCGGCGTCATTCAGCTTGTCGACAAGCCGCGTCTCCAGCGCCTCGCGCTCGGTGTCGGACTTCGCCGGCTCCGCCGGCTTGCTGGCCAGCGCGGCGTGAGCCTCATGGACGGTCTGGGCGAGGGCCGCATCCAGGTCGGCGGGATTGAGGCGGAAGCGCTCGATCAGCGACGCCCGCAGCGACTGACCGACCCAGAGGTAGAGCTGCCGCGCCAGATCCGATGACAGTCGCGGATGACGGGCGAGGGGACTGCGCAGGGCGGCGACGCCACGGGCCTGTTCGACGAGGCGTTCCATCGCGGAGGCCGTGATGTCCGCGGAGTCGTTTCCGGCAAGGGCGGTCAGAACCGCCGGCTCGCTTTGCTGCAGGATGGCCTCGACAACGGGGGCGGTCAGGCCGCCGCGACGGGCGATGGCGATTTGATGGTCGAGGGTCGACTCGACCAGAAGCCTGATCAGGTCATGGTCGCGCAGGACGGGACTGGCGCTGATGATCGGGGCGGCGATCTCGATGTCGTCCAGAACGAGGACATTGATGAGGGCCGGGGGGACCCAGGCGGCGGGGGCGATCTTTTCGGCGAGGCGTCGGCGAATGTCCCGTTCCGCGTCGGCGACGAGAACCATGAACACGCCCCCGACCAGTTCCCGCACCTGGGGCTGGGCCACTTCATCGAGATCGGCGCGGTCGCAAAGGGCGACGATTGCGTCCAGCAGGCGTTCACGGTCCACGGGATGCCGGCTCTTGGCCAGCAGCAGCAGGTCAGCGGCTTCTACGGCGATCGTCACGTGGGGGCCCCGTCCCGACTGTCGGGCTGAAGCATGACCCTGCTCTCACCCCGTGAAAACATGCTTAAACGACGGAAAGATCGGCAGGGGAGTCGAATCGTATGGCGGATCCGGTAATTCTGGCGCTTGACCAGGGAACGACCAGCACGCGGGCGATCGCGTTCGACATTCTGGGCCATGCGCTGGGTGAAGGCAGCCGGCCGTTGCGCCAGAGCTATCCGAACGACGGCTGGGTCGAGCACGACGCCGAAGAAATCTGGAACGCCAGCGTCGCCGTGCTGCGGGAAGCGCTTGAGCGATGCGCCAGACCGGTAGGCGACGTCGCCGCCATCGGCATCACCAACCAGCGCGAGACGGTGGTCATCTGGGACAAGGCGACCGGCCGGCCGATACACCCGGCGATCGTCTGGCAGGACCGACGGACCGCGCCCACCTGCGATCGACTGGTCAAGTCAGGTGCGGAAGAGCGGGTGACCGAGGTCACCGGCCTGCTGCTCGACCCCTATTTCTCCGGCACCAAGATCGCCTGGCTGCTGGACAACGTCGACGGCGCGCGGGCGCGGGCCGAGCAGGGCGAACTGCTCTGCGGCACGATGGATTGCTGGCTGATCTGGAAGCTGACCGGCGGAAAGGTCCACGCCACCGACGCGACCAACGCCTCCCGCACCCTGCTGTTCGACATCGGCGCCCAGCGCTGGTCGGATGAAATGCTGGAATTGTTCAACGTGCCGGGGGCGATCCTGCCCGCGGTCCTCGATTGCGCCGCCGACTACGGCGAGACCGACCCGGAAATCCTCGGCCGGCCCGTGCCGATCCGCGGCGTCGCCGGCGACCAGCAGGCGGCGCTGATGGGTCAGGGGTGCGTGCGCCCTGGCGAGATGAAGGCCACCTACGGCACCGGTTGCTTCATGCTGCTCAACACCGGGACGCAGAAGGCGCTCAGCCGTTCGCGCCTGCTGACGACGGTCGCTGCGCGGCTGAACGGCCAGACGACCTATGCGCTGGAGGGCTCGATCTTCGTCGCCGGGGCGGCGATCCAGTGGCTCAATGAGGGGCTGGGCCTGGCCGGCGGGCCGCGCGCGGCCGAGTCGCTGGCGAAGACGGCGAAGCCGGACAGCGCGGTGGTGGTCGTGCCGGCCTTCACCGGTCTGGGCGCGCCCTGGTGGGACGCCGGCGCGCGCGGCGGCATCTTTGGTCTGACCCGCGACTCGGGCCTGGCCGAAATCACCGCGGCCACCTTCGACGCCTGCGCGCTGCAGACCCGCGACCTGATCGAGGCCATGCGCGCCGACGCGCCACACGCGTTCGGCGACAAGGCCGAACTGCGCATCGACGGGGGCATGTCGCAAAGCCCCTGGTTTTCGCAACGGCTGGCGGATCTGACCGGCTTCCCGGTCTGCCGCGCGAGCTATCAGGAGACCACGGCGCTTGGCGCCGCCCTGTTCGCCGGCCTCGGCGCGGGTCTGTTCAAGACGGTGGAGGAGGCGGCTTCCGCCCGGCCGGATGCCGAACTGCTGACGCCGACCCATGACAGTCGCATGCGCGAAACCGCCTACGCTCGCTGGCTCGACGCCGTGCCGAGGGTGCGATCGTAACGTTGGCGACGCGCCGCCGCATAGATCTTCTCCTCGTCGAACAAGGCCTGTTCGACAGCCGCGCGCGGGCTCAGGCGGCCATCGCGGCAGGGCGAGTGACCGTTGACGGCCGCACCGTCTCCAAACCCTCTGAAATGGTCGATGAAGGCGCTCTGGTCACCGCCGAGGCCGCCCATCCGTGGGTCGGGCGCGGCGGGCTGAAGCTGGACCACGCCCTGACGCTTTGGCCGGTTCCGGTCGAGGGGCGGGTGGTGCTTGATGTCGGCGCCTCGACGGGCGGGTTCACGCAGGTCTGCCTCAGTCGCGGCGCGGCGCGGGTCTATTCGGTCGATGTTGGTCGCGACCAACTTCACCCGACCTTGGTCGGCGACCCGCGCGTGGTCGAGCTGTCGGGTATGGACGCCCGGATGCTGGACCCGACCCTTATCCCGCAGGCGCCCGACCTGATCGTCACCGACGTCAGCTTCATAAGCTTCGCCAAGGCCCTGCCGGCGGCGCTGGCCCTGGCCGGGCCGGGGGCGGACCTTGTCGCCCTGGTCAAACCCCAGTTCGAGGCCGGCCGCGACCGCGTAGGCAAGGGCGGGATCGTCAAGGACGAGGCGGTACGGAGAGAGACGCTCGCCGACGTGGCCGGCTGGCTGGAAGGGCAGGGCTGGACCGTCCGCGAGACGACTGACAGTCCGATCACCGGCGGCGACGGCAATGCCGAATTCCTGCTGTGGGCCCTCAAGCGCTGACCACAAGGAATAGGCCGCCCGCGTTCGGCGGACGGCCTGCCCTCAGCGAGGTTGTCGAAAGGGGTTAGTCGACGACCTGATATCGACCGCTGGAGTCGCGGCAGACGCGCACGAACCGCTTCTGGACGCGGCCGTCCGGCAGATAGATCGGGCTCTCGGCCAGGGTGCAGTTGTCGGCCGGGGGAGCGTCCGTCACCGGGCGGGCATAGGCGCCGTCCTGGTCGTCGCCGTAGCGGTCGTCATAGGCGCCCTGCTGGTAGCCCTGCTGGCTGTCGGGATAGCCGTAGTAACCCTCCTGCGGCGGCGGCGGGGCGGCGTAGCCCTGCTGATAGGACCCCGGCTGACCGGGTTCACAGGCCGCCGCCGTCTTGCCGACGTTCGCGCCGATGACTGCCCCCAGGATGCCGCCGAGGACGGCCCCTTCGGTGCGGTTGCCACGCGCGGCGACATTGCCGCCCGCGAGGGCCCCGAGACCCGCCCCGACAAGGGCGCCGCCCGTTCCACGGCTGGTCCGCTCGCGCTGGCAAGCATCATAGCGGTAGCCGTTGTTGTAGCCGCCTGAACTCGGCGGATAACCCTGGGCCGACGCAAAGGTCGGAACCATCGCCAGGCCGGCGACCATGGTCATGGCCGCCAGACCGGCGACGCCGCGGGTCAGTTTGGAACGGGTTGTCATTGAGGCTCTCCCTTGAGCTGGAACTTGAGAGCGGCCGTGCGTCCGGGTTTAGCCCCGGCCGCTGGGTCGCCAATCGCCGTTGCGTCCGCGGCAGACTTCAAAGCCATGCCAGCGACCGCCGTAATATTCCTGGACCCACTTGCACTGACCGCTGCGGGCGCTGACGCGCTTCGGGTAGTTCGAGCAGTGGAAATTGTCGCGAGCGATCTGGTTGCCGGCGATGGCGCCGACCGTGCCGCCGAGCACGGCTCCTTCAACCTTGTTGCCGCGCGCGCCGACAGCCGCGCCGAGGGCGCCGCCGACCAGGGCCCCGGTGACGGTGCCCTTCTTCTTGGCCTGCTGGCGCTTGTAGCTGCAGACGTCGCCGCGGCCATAGCTGCGCGCCGACTGGGCGTCGGCGAACGTCGGGGCCATGAAGGCCGGGGCGGCGATCGCGATCGCGGCGGTGAGGGACAGAATGGTGCGCATGACACGCTCCCTTCGCTTCTGAGGCGAGTTTCCCCGCCGTTGATGTTGAGAAGATGGCGGGTCCAACCTGAACGGCCGTTGAGCAGCCCGTTCATCTTCGTTCATGAAGGCTGACCGATTGGCAGCCCTCTCGCCTCGCAACAATGGTATCGGGGGCTCCCGGGTTCCCGCTGGAGAGTTTGTTGGCCGATCTCATCGACATTTCCGTCACAGGTGTAGGCGCCCAGGGTGATGGCCTGGCGCCGGGCCCGTTGTTCGCGCCGCTGACGCTGGGCGGCGAAACCGTACGCGGCCATCGCGACGGCCAGCGGGTCGAGGTGGTCGAGATCGTCACCGCCAGTCCGGATCGGGTGACGCCGCCCTGTCCGCATTTTGGAACCTGCGGTGGTTGCGCGCTGCAGCACTGGGCGTCCGCACCGTATCTGGCCTGGAAGGGCGATCTGGTCCGCACCGCGCTCAGCCACGAACATATCGAAACCGAGATCCTGCCGACCTTCGCCTCACCGCCCGGCTCGCGCCGACGGCTGGCCCTGCACGCCCGCGGCGGCAAGGGCGGGGTCAAGCTGGGCTTCAAGGAACGCCGCAGCTGGTCGCTGGTCGATATCGAGACCTGCGTCATCGCCGATCCGCGTCTGGTCGCGGCCCTGCCGGCGCTGCGCGCCCTGGCCAGGCCGTTTCTCGAGCATCCGAAGTCCGCCCCGACCCTGCATGTGACGCTGACGGCGACCGGCCTCGACGTCGATGTCACCGGCGTTGAGCGCAAGAGCGGCGGCCTGTCCGCCGACGCCCGTATGCGCGCGGCCGAGGCCGCGTCGGCCGGCGACATGGCCCGCGTCACCCTGGCCGGCGAGATGGTCTACCAGGCCCGCCAGCCGATGGTCCGGCTTGGGCCCGCCACCGTGGCCCTGCCGCCCGGCAGCTTCCTGCAGGCCGTGCCGCAGGCTGAGGCCGCGATGGCCGCCTTCGCTGTTGAAGCCGTCACCGGCGCGCACCGCATCGCCGACCTCTATTGCGGTGTCGGGACCTTCACCTTCCGGCTGGCGATGATTGCTCCGGTTCTGGCGGCGGATTCCGCGGCCCCGGCCATCGCCGCCCTGCGCGCGGCCACGGCCAGCGCCGCCGGCCTCAAGCCGATCACCGCCGAGGCCCGCGACCTGGCCCGACGGCCGATGCTGGCCGCCGATCTTGCCAAGGTCGACGCCGTGGTCTTCGACCCGCCCCGCGCCGGCGCGCTGGAACAGGCGCACGAGATCGGCCGCAGCAAGGTCTCCCGCGTGGTCGGTATCTCCTGCAACCCGGTGACCTTCGCCCGCGATGCCCGGGTCCTGGTCGAGGCCGGCTTCTCGCTGGAGCGCGTCCTGCCAGTCGACCAGTTCCTCTGGTCGCCGCATGTTGAACTGGTCGGGGTGTTTTCGCGCTGAGCAGTCGGGGACATGTACCGCAGGTACGTGTCCCCTAAACCAGCCGCCGCTGAATCTCGATTGGGGGACACGTACCTGCGGTACATGTCCCCTACCCAAACAAATCCATCTGATCCCCGGCCTTCGGCGACACGCGAAACGCGGCCACATCCAGCGGCTCGCGCGGCTGGTCCAGGCCGTAGCGCTTGCGCGCCGCCCTGAACCGCGCGGCGACCAGATCGGCGAGGGGGCCTTCGCCCCGGCCGCGGACGCCGAACTCGGACGTGTAGGTCTTGCCGCGTCGCATCTGCCGGATCAGCGACATGACCCGTTCCGCCCGGTCGGGGTGGTCGGTCTTGAGCCACTCCTGGAACAGGTCGGTGATCTCCAGCGGCAGCCGGATCATGACATAGCCCGCCCCCGTCGCCCCCGCCTCGGCCGAGGCCTCCAGCACCGCTTCCAGCTCGTGGTCGTTCAGGCCTGGAATGACCGGCGCGAACATCACCATCACCGGACAGCCCGCCGCCGTCAGCTGCCGCACCGCGTCCAGCCGCCGTTGCGGCGTCGCGGCGCGGGGCTCCATGCTTCGGGCCATTTTGCGGTCCAGGGTGGTGATCGAGATAGCCGCCCGCGCCAGCCCCGCCTTGCCCATCTCGCCCAGGATGTCGGCGTCACGGGTGATCAGGTTTGACTTCGTGATGATCGTCAGCGGGTGATTGAACTGCCGCAGAACTTCGAGCACCTGCCGGGTGACCCGCAGCTTGCGCTCCAGGGGCTGATAGGGGTCGGTGTCCGCGCCGATCTGAATCGACCTCGGTGCGTAGGCCTTGCGCGACAGTTCCGCCGCCAACAGTTGCGCGGCCTCGGGCTTGAAAAACAGGCGTGACTCGAAATCCAGCCCGGGCGACAGGCCGAGGAAGGCGTGGGCCGGTCGCGCGAAGCAATAGATGCAGCCGTGCTCGCAGCCCCGGTAAGGGTTGATCGACCGGTCAAAATGGATGTCCGGACTGGTGTTCCGGGTGATGATCGTCCTGGCCTTGTCGGGCAGAACCACGGTCTGGAGCTGCGCCGGCTGGGGGTCGTCGAGGGTCCAGCCGTCGTCGAAATCCTCGCGTTGCGCCGCGACAAACCGGCTGGTGGCGTTGCTGCGCGCGCCACGGCCTTTCACCAGAGGTTTGGACGGAGCCATGGGGCATTGTGTGTCGACGATGGGAACAAAACAAGAACTATTGACCGCCGGGCGCGGGCGGGCTCCATAGCCTTATGATCTCCGTCATCATCCCGACCCTGAACAACGCGGCGACCCTGCCTGCCTGCCTCGGCGCGCTGGTGCCGGCGGCGGTGGATGCCATCGTCACCGAGGTGATCGTGGTCGATGGCGGGTCGACCGACGCGACGCTTGAGATCGCCGACGACGCCGGGGTCAAGCGCGCGGACAGTCTGCAGGCGGCTGTCGGGGCGGCGAAGAGCGACTGGCTGCTGCTGCTGCCTGCGGACCTGCGGCTGGAAACCGGCTGGGACGCAGAGGCGGCGACGCATCTTCAGACGTCCGGCGGGCGAGGGGCCCGCTTCCGGTCCGCCCTATGGTGGCCGCTGAGGCTTGGCGATCGGCGCGCGCTGCTGATCCGGAAGGATCGTTTCGGAAAGCCGCTGGGCAAGGTCCGACGGCTGGACAGCCGGGCGTATGCCATTGGCCCCCAATAGCCTCCGCGGCGTTTTGGGGAAGGGCTACCGGTCCAGCCGGATGTCGATGATCGGCTCGCCGCGCGCGACGGCATCGAGCGTGCGGGTCTCGCCGCCGAAGCGGCGCTTGTAGGTCCAGTAGGCGACCATGACCTTCTCGACGTAGTCGCGGGTCTCAAGCGCCGGGAGACTTTCCATGACGAGCAGACTGTCTGCCCCCGGGCCGACCTTCTTCAGCGTATTCAGCACTGTGCCGGCGCCCGCGTTGTAGGCCGCCACGGCGCGCAGGACGTCGTAGGCCTCGGGTCCACCGCCAAGCGCCCGTTCCATCAGCCAGGTGAAATAGTCCTGGCCGACCCGTAGATTGGTCGGGGCGTCGAGCAGCGGCATCGGGTTGACCAGCAGCTTGTCGTCCCCGGCGGCGCGGGCGGCCGCGACCGGGCGCACCTGCATCAGCCCCATGGCCCCGGCCCCCGACACAGCGAACGGGTTGAAGCGGCTTTCCTTCCAGACCAGGGCGTAGACCATCGCCTTGTCGAGCGTGAACCCGCCCTCCGGCCAGAGGTCGGGCGCCGGATAGTCCTCGGGCGACCGTCGCCGCACGGCCGGTCGACGCAGGGGCAGGATCGGTGCGGAGTCGGCTGCCGTGGTGATCGGGGCGTTCAGGGCAAGGGTCAGCGCCTGCCACTGCCGCCGCTCATCCGCCGTCTTCGCCAGGGTAAGGCCGGCGCGCAGTTCCAGCCCGGCGTCGGTGGCGCGGCCGATCTGCATCAGGGCGGTGGCCCGCCTGGCGCGCGGCGTGGTCTTGACGAAGCTGTACAGGGACTGGGGCTCTGGCTCGGGCGTTCGCGCGATTGCGGCGCGGCTCAGACCGAACTCGCCCACGGCCTGCGCCAGCGCCTTCCTGTCCCGAACGCCGGCGTCGGCTCGCTGGCCGCTGAGTTCAAGGCTGCGCGCCGCGACCATTCCGTAGAAGGTGTGGGGGGCCCTGGCCGCCAGATGGAGAAATTCGACCGACTGCCCGGCGTCGCCGAGTTTCGCGGCGGAGCGGGAGGCCCAGAAGGCGCCGCCGGCGCGGAGCCAGTCGTCCTGGTCCTCGTCCAGCGCTACCGTGCGGAACCAGTTGCGCGCCTCGTCGTAGCGCGCCAGACGCCAGGCCGCGAGCCCGGCGATCCAGCGCTCGCCCGCGGCCGGCGCCAGCGTAAGCGCCCGGGTGGCGTCGCCGGAATAGTACGCTTCGCGGGCGGCGCGGCCGCGGTCGGGACTGGCGGGGCCGCCGGCCAGACCTGACGCCGTCTCGACGCGGCCCCAGATACGGGACACTTCCATGAATGCGGGCGGCTTCGGATCGGCCACGCCAGATGGCTTGCGCTTCAGTGCAAGGGCGTAGACCCGCTCGGCGCCGGGCAGGTCGCCATAGGTCTTCAGCCAGCCGGTCAGTTCTTCGAAGGTCGCCGACCATGCGGTCGGGTGCATCAGCTTCTGGAAGGCCAGATGGCCCGCCAGCGCCTTGTCCTTGACGCGGGCCATGGCCGCGTCGGCATCCTCGAAATCACCGCGCTGGGTCGCCGCGAAAGCTTCGCGATAGGCGCGCTCGTCCATTGGCGACAACACCTGGGGACCGGCCGCGAAGGCGGTCCTGGCGGTCAAAAGAGTTGCTGCCGCCATGGGCAGAGCCATGATCAGCGCGCGCCGCGAGGTCGTCATGCTGTTCACCGCGTCTGTCCGATCCGGGCGACGCGGCCCCTTCCCGATGGAGCCGGCAACCTACCGGCGCGGGCGCCGCAAAGGAAGCCCGTTCGCGCGTCAGGCGGGTCCGGCGGAGGGCACGGGGCCAAACCCATGCGGCGCGTTCAGGTCCTCGCCTCCGCGCAGCATGAAGATGACCTGTTCGATGCGGCTGAAGCCCACGACCACCGCGACGATGGTGATCAAGCTTTCGGCGCCCGAGAAGGCGATCAGCGGCCACAGACAGAACAACAGGAAGGCGCCGACCTTGGCCGACCAGAAGTGGAACATCATCAAACGTCGGCGCATCGCCCAGGAGACGACCAGATAGAGCAGGGGGCCGCCGAACAGGATGACCGCCGCCACGGCCTGGCGTCGCATCAGATCCGGCCAGGCCAGGATGAGGAACACGAGGATCCCGATCGAGAAGATGTTGTCGACCGCCGCGTCCAGCTGCGCGCCATATCGCGAGGCGCGGCCGGTGCTGCGGGCGATCCAGCCGTCGAAGGCGTCAGTAAGGGCGGCCAGCACATAAAGCGCCAGCGCCGGGGTCTGCAGGCCCGCCAGCAGCAGGGCGATGATCGGCGCGATGAGGAGCGCCCGGCTGAGCGTGACCAGGTTGGCCCACTTCAGTTCGCCGTCCTCGAACACCAGGGTTGCGGGAAAGCTATGCGTCGCCATCGGCGCCTCCAGCAGGACTTTCCACCAGCTTCACCGTTGATGGGCGGGCGAGCAAGCTTTCGACCGTGAACGCATTGTGGTGCATCGGGCAGACGACACGTCCCTGATCGTCGACATGGCCGAACTTCAGCGGTCCGCCACGATGCGGGCAGGCGTTGCGAACAAGGTAGAGCTGATCGTCGACGCTCAGGACGAAGTAGTCTTCGCCGTCACGCCGGATGGGCGGCAGGTCGCTGCCGATCCAGACCGAGTGGGGCATCAGACCGCTTCCGTCAGCCGGCCGGTCGCCCCGGCAGGGAAGCGGCTGAAGTCGGCCGCCGTCACCGCGCCGATCGCGCCGACCTGGATCCTGGCAGACGGTTCCAGCGGCGTCTTCGGCGTGACCAGGGGGCCGTCATGCGGTCGCAGGCCATAGATCGCCGTCTGCGCGGCCTCGAACGCCGATAGCAGCGCCAGCTGACCGGCGCCGTTGCGCGCGAACACCGCCCGCGTCAGCTCGGCTCCGGCAATGATCTCCCCGCCGATCTCCGGACCGAACCGGTCGACGAATGGCGCGATCACCTCGTCGAGGACCATCCGGGTGTGATGCAGGTCGATGTGCGCGTGCTCGGCGAAGTAGCGGGCGACCGCCTGGGGATGAAAGCGGCCGAGGTAGCGCGCGTGGAACAGCGTCGAGCGCTGATAGGCGGTCTCGGCGAACAGCAGGAAGCCCACCTGCCGGAAAATGTTGCGCGGGTTCTGGAACAGCCAGTGGATGGCGTTGTGCAGGACCAGCGTGTTCGTGTCGAACAGCCGCCAGTAGCCGTTGTAGCGGTCGTCGAGGCCGAACGAGCGCATCGTCGCGCGGTAGAGCACGCTGTGCTTGTGACCGTGCGCGCCATAGCCGAACTCGTCGATCAGGATGCGGAAGAGGGCCGACTGGGGCGCGCCGAATTCGCCGATCACGCCCAGCGCCGAAGCCGATGCCTCCGCCAGCAGGTCCGCCGACGATTGTACGAGGAAGTTCCGGTAGTGGTCCTCGCGGTGGGCGACGCCGGCCAAGGCATCGAGAAAGGCGTCCGACCCAACCGCGCGCAATTCGGGCAGGAGCCGGTCCACATAGGCGAGGACGTCGCCGTCGCCGGTTGATACGCCGGCCTGAAGCGGGACGATCAACTCGTCTTCCAGCGCGTCCCTTACGGCGGTCAGGGCGTGCATTCGCTCTTCGCCGTAGTGGGTCGTCAGATGCTCCAGCACCGACCCGCCCGACGCGGCGTCCGGCAACAGGACGTAGCGCGCCTGGTACGCCCGCAGCAGCGCCTGATGCTTCACGTGCAGGATCAGGGCTTCGTCGGCGTCCGCGGACAGGGGATCAATGCCGCCGTCGTAGGCCGGCGCTGGATTTGACCCCGCCGCCCGCGCCAGCAGCACGCCCAGCTCGTTCAGCGCCCCCGCCGCGATCATCTCAGGCGTCCGCGGGCCGGTAGACCGACACCCCGATGCCGCCCTTGATGAACAGGTCCTCGAGGCGCCAGCGCGACAGATTCATGGACGTGCCGTTGAGGTAGGTCGGAGCGTCGGGAGCTCCGGCGATGACCGGGATGTGCTTGATGATGATGCGCGAGACGAGGTCGGCCTTGAACAGGCTGGACAGCAACTCGCTGCCGCCCTCGGCGATCATCGTGCGGACGCCGCGATCGTCCAGCAAATCCATCAACGCTTCCAGATCGACCTGGTCGTCGCCGCAGACCACGACGTCGACGTGATCCCGCGACTCCAGCGCCGCGATCGCTTCCGGCGTGGCGCGCCTGGACACCGCGACCAGCGTCGGCACGCCGTCGTTCATCAGGGTGCAGTCTGCGGGGAGGTGGCCGTCGGAGGAGGGGATCACCCTGAGCGGGTTTCGGCCCCGTACGTGGCGAACGGTGAGCTCGGGATCATCCACCCGCACCGTATTGGCCCCGACCATGATGGCGTCATTGGCCGCGCGCTGACCGTGGAACCAGGCCTTCAGCTCATCGCTGGAGTAGAGGAACAGGTCCTTGCTGGACGCCGTCTTGCCCAGCGACAGCTTGCCGTCGATCGTCAGCTCAGACAGCGTGGTGATTTCGACCATGGTCCCCCCTGACGTCATCTCTCGACGTCAACATCTCACGATTGCATGCGTTGCAGAACGCGATTGGACCGGACTGGTTCATACAGAAACCGGACTGGTTCATACAGAAAGAGGACGGGGGCTGGTCAGGGCGGTCCGGGGTCCCTATTTCGGCTGCACCATCCGGGGGACGTTCGTGCAACCCATCATATCCATCGCCGGTCTGACCAAGACCTATGCCGGCGGCTTCCAGGCGCTCAAGGGCGTCGATCTCGACATCAGACAGGGCGAGATCTTCGCCCTGCTCGGGCCCAACGGGGCAGGGAAGACGACGCTGATCGGCGTGGTCTGCGGCATCGTCAATGCCACCTCCGGGACCGTGACTGCTGACGGCCACGACATCGTCCGCGACTATCGCCAGGCTCGAACCAAAATCGGTCTGGTCCCGCAGGAACTGAGCACCGACGCCTTCGAGACGGTCATCGCCACGGTGAAGTTCAGCCGCGGTCTGTTCGGCAAGGCCCCGGACCCGGCCTACATCGAGAAGATCCTTCGCGACCTCAGCCTGTGGGACAAGAAGGACAACAAGATCATGACCCTGTCCGGCGGCATGAAGCGCCGGGTCATGATCGCCAAGGCCCTCAGCCACGAGCCGAAGATACTGTTCCTCGACGAGCCCTCCGCCGGCGTCGACGTCGAGCTGCGACGGGATATGTGGCAGATGGTCCGGGCCCTGCGGGACAATAGCGTGACCATCATCCTGACGACCCACTACATCGAGGAGGCCGAGGAGATGGCCGACCGGATCGGGGTGATCAACAAGGGCGAGCTGATCCTGGTCGAGGACAAGGACGTGCTCATGCGCAAGCTGGGCAAGAAGCAGCTGACCCTTCAGCTGCGTGAGCCGCTCAAGGCCCTTCCCAAGGCCCTGGAGGACGAGGCCCTGGAGCTCAGCGCCGACGGCGCCCAGCTCACCTACAGCTTCGACGCCCAGGCCGAGGAAACCGGCATCGCCGATCTGCTCAGGCGGCTTGGCGAGCAAGGCATCGACTTCAAGGATCTGCGCACCGAGGAAAGCTCGCTGGAAGAGATCTTCGTCAACCTGGTGAGGGCGGGATGATCAATCTTCATGGCGTGAAGGCCATCTACCGGTTCGAGCTGGCCCGCTGGTTCCGCACCCTCATGCAGTCGATCCTGGCCCCGGTCATCTCGACCTCGCTGTATTTTGTGGTCTTCGGCTCGGCCATCGGCTCGCGCATGACCACCATCGACGGGGTCAGCTATGGCGCCTTCATCGTGCCCGGGCTGATCATGCTGTCGATCCTGACCGAGAGCATCTCCAACGCCAGCTTCGGCATCTATATGCCCAAGTGGTCGGGGACGATCTACGAGCTCTTGTCCTCGCCGGTCAGCTGGATCGAGACCGTGATGGGCTATGTCGGGGCCGCGGCGACCAAGTCGGTGCTGCTCGGGCTTTTGATCCTGGTCACGGCGCGGCTGTTCGTGCCGTTCGAGATTGTCCATCCCGTCTGGATGCTGGCCTTCCTCGTGCTCACCGCCGTCACCTTCAGCCTGTTCGGTTTCATCATCGGTCTGTGGGCCGACGACTTCCAGAAGCTGCAGATCGTGCCGACCCTGATCGTCACGCCGCTGACATTCCTGGGCGGCAGCTTCTATTCGATCAGCATGCTGCCGCCGTTCTGGCAGACGGTGACCCTGTTCAACCCGGTGGTCTATCTGATCAGCGGCTTCCGCTGGGCCTTCTACGGCAAGGCCGACGTCAACATCGGCATCAGCGTCGCCGCCACGGCCGGCTTCATGATCGCCTGTCTCATCGCCATCCGCTGGTTCTTCCGCACCGGCTACAAGATGAAAGCCTGACCCGCATGTCGTCCGCTGACCTGTTCGCCCCGCTGACCTTCGCCCATGGCCCGGCGATGAAGAACCGCCTGATGCTGGCGCCGCTGACCAACACCCAGAGCCACGCCGACGGCCGGCTGTCGGATGAGGAATTCAAGTGGCTGACCATGCGGGCCGAGGGCGGCTTCGGCCTGACCATGACCTGCGCGGCCCACGTCCAGCGTATTGGCCAGGGCTTCCCCGGCCAGCTCGGCATCTGGTCCGATGACCATCTCGAGGGCCTGACGCGTCTGGCCGCGGCGATCAAGGCAAACGACAGCCTGGCCGTAGTCCAGATCCACCATGCAGGCATGCGCTCGCCGGCCGACCTGATCGGCGAGGCGCCGGTCTGTCCGTCGGACAACGACGAATTCAAGGCCCGCGCCCTTACCGGCGCCGAGGTCGAGCAGCTGCGCGATGACTTTATCGCGGCTGCCGTCAGGGCAAAGAAGGCCGGTTTCGACGGCGTCGAGGTGCACGGCGCCCATGGCTATGTGCTCAGCCAGTTCCTCTCGCCCGAGGTCAACCAGCGCACCGACAAGTGGGGCGGCAGCCCTGAAAACCGCGCCCGGTTGGTCGTCGAGATCCTCATGGCCATCCGCGCGCAATGCGGCGATGACTTCCAGGTCGGCCTGCGCCTGTCGCCGGAGCGGTTCGGCATCGTGCTGGCCGAGTGCCGCGATCTGGCCCAGCGGCTGATGACCGAAGGCCTGATCGACTATCTCGACATGTCGCTTTGGGACGTGCGGAAAAAGCCGATGGACGAGGCCTTCGCGGGCCAGAGCCTGATCAGCGTCTTCACCGGCCTCGATCGCGGCGCGGTGCGCCTGGGCGTCGCCGGCAAGGTCATGTCGAACGCGGACGCCGAATGGTGCCTCGAAGAGGGGTGCGACTTCGTCCTGATCGGCCGTGGCGCCATCCTGCACCATGACTGGCCGAAGCTGGCCGCCGCCGTCCCCGGCTTCACGCCGATCGCGCTGCCGGTCACGCGCGCCCATCTCGCGGCCGAGGGCCTGAGCGGGAAGTTCATCACCTACATGAGCGCCTGGAAGGGGTTCGTGGCCGAGGACGAGTCCGTTCCGGCGTGAATGCTGTCGACCGGAGCCTTGGTCGGTCGGGTCCCAGGATGGCGTAGAGCCGCTATTCCGGCCGCCCGGGCCGATCGAGCCGCTCGGTAAGCGTCAGCATATCCGCCCAGGCCTTCTTCTTCGCCGCCGGCTGGCGCAGCAGGAAGGCGGGATGCAGGGTCGGCAGAGCCGGCAGCACCGTTCCGTCCTCACCATGCCATTCGAACCATCGACCGTGCAGCGACAGGATACCCTCGTCCCGTTTGAGCACCGACTTGGCCGACGCCCCGCCGGCCAGCAGCAGCATCCTGGGCTGCACCAGCTGGATCGCCCGGTACAGGAACGGCGCACAGACGGCCTGTTCGGCGAGCGTCGGAGTCCGGTTGCCCGGCGGACGCCAGAAGACCGTGTTGGTGATGAACACCCGACCCTCGAGGCCGGCAGCCTGCAGCATCCGGTCGAGCAGTTGGCCGGCCTTGCCCACGAAGGGCTCGCCACGCGCGTCCTCTTCACCGCCCGGACCTTCGCCGATCACCATCACCGGCCCCTCGGGGTTGCCGCGCGAGAAGACCGCCTGTTTCGCCCCCTCGAATTTCAGGCCGCATCCGTCAATGGCGGCGATGGCGGCGGCCAGGGCGTCGAGCGTGTCGGCTTCCGCCGCGCGGGCCCGGGCTTCGGCGACCGCGGCGCTGACATCCACGGCGGGCTTTGGACCTCCCGCCGGGGTCGCGGACTGGATCGGGCGAGGCGGCGTCGCCTTCGCCTTCAGCCGCGCCGCGCCCTCGGCCAGCCGGTCGACAGGCTCGTCCGCATAGCAGGTATCCACGCCGGCCTCGGCCCAGAAGGCGAGGGCGCTTTCCACGGCTCTGGTGTGGGGACTGCTCACGGGTTGATCTAACCCCGCGACGGGGCGCAGGGCGAGTCTCGACTGTCCGATGAGGGACGATTGGGGACCTGGACGCCTTTCCCGCTTGACCGCCCCTGCGTCGCCTTCGAATAAGGCACTGATACGCGAGGGGAACCAGACCATGACCGAAGCCGTCGAACGCGAGTCCATGGAGTACGATGTCGTCATCGTCGGCGGTGGTCCCGCCGGTCTTTCGGCGGCCATCCGGCTCAAGCAGCTGGCGGAGGCCGCAGGAACCGAGGTTTCGGTCGCGGTGCTGGAAAAGGGCTCCGAGGTCGGCGCGCACATCCTCTCCGGCGCGGTGCTGGACCCCAAGGCTCTGGCCGAACTGTTTCCCGACTGGAAGGCGCTGGGCGCGCCGCTAGAGACGCCGGTCACCCACGACAAGTTTCTGATCCTCGGTCCGCAGGGCGAGCTCAGCCTGCCGATGTTCGCGCTGCCGCCGTTCATGCACAACGAGGGCTGCTACATCGGTTCGCTGGCCAACGTCTGCCGCTGGCTGGGCGGACAGGCCGAAGCGCTCGGCGTCGAGATCTATCCCGGCTTCGCGGCCTCGGACCTGGTGTTCCGCGAGGACGGCTCGGTGAAGGGTGTCATCGTCGGCGTCGTCGGCATCGCCAAGGACGGCCACCACAAGGACAGCTACGAGCCGGGCATGGAGCTGCACGGCAAGTATGTGTTCATCGGCGAAGGCGTGCGCGGCTCGCTGGCCAAGCAGCTGGAAGCGAAGTTCGACCTGCGCGCCGGCAAGCAGCCGCAGAAGTTCGGTATCGGCATCAAGGAGCTCTGGCAGGTGCCGGACGCCAACTTCCGGCCGGGCCTGGCGCAGCACACGACCGGCTGGCCGCTGGACAACAACACCGGTGGCGGCAGCTTCATGTACCACTTCGGGGACAACTACGTGACCATCGGGTACGTGGTGCACCTGAACTACAAGAACCCTTGGCTGTCGCCGTTCGACGAGTTCCAGCAGTTCAAGCATCATCCGTCGGTGAAGCCCTACCTCGAAGGCGGCAAGCGCATCGCCTACGGCGCGCGCGCCATTACCGAGGGCGGCTGGCAATCGATCCCGAAACTGACCTTCCCGGGCGGCGTGCTGATCGGCTGCTCCGCCGGTTTCGTGAACGTGCCGCGCATCAAGGGCAGCCACAACGCCATGAAGACCGGCATGCTGGCCGCTGAGGAGGCCTTCAAGGCCCTGCAAGCCGGCCGCGAAGGCGATGAGCTGACCAGCTACACCGAGGCCTTCGAGAAGAGCTGGGTGGCGAAAGAGCTGAAAATCGTCCGCAACGCCAAGCCGCTGCTCAGCAAGCTCGGGACGTTCCTCGGCGGGGCGGTCGGCATGTTCGACATGTGGGTCAACCACCTGACGGGCGGCTTCTCGTTCTTCGGCACGCTGAAGCACGGCAAGACCGACGCCGCCTCCACGGGGCTCGCCAAGGACTATCCGCAGCTCAAGTATCCCAAGCCCGACGGCGTGATCAGCTTCGACAAGCTGAGCTCGGTGTTCCTGTCGGCGACAAACCACGAGGAAGACCAGCCTGCGCACCTGACGCTCCGGGACCCCTCCGTGCCGATCAACGTCAACCTGCCGCTCTATGGCGAACCGGCCCGGCTCTACTGCCCGGCGGGGGTCTATGAGGTGCTGTACGACGAGGCGGGGAACAATCCGAAGTTCCAGATCAACGCCCAGAACTGCGTCCACTGCAAAACCTGCGACATCAAGGATCCGTCGCAGAACATCGTCTGGACGACCCCGGAAGGCGGCGGCGGCCCGAACTATCCGAACATGTAGTCACGCGCGACGAGCGAGGCGCCTTGCGGGCGCCGCAGTTTGCGGCAAGGTGAGGCGCATGAAAGCACGCCTCGTCCTGCCCGCAATCGTTCCGCTTGTCCTGCTGGCCGCCTGCGCCACAACAGGCGCCCCGGCGTCGTCCGCCGGTCTGAGGCCGGCCCAGGATGTCGCGTTCAGCGACGCTCGACCGGGGTCGGCCTATGGCCTTTATCTCGCGGGCCAGGCGGCGATGAACGACGATGACGCCGTGGTCGCGTCGCAGTACTTCGCCCAGGCCGGACAGACAGGCCTGGATGCCACCTACTTCCGCGAACAGGCCTTTATCGCCGCCCTGATGGCCGGCGAAATTCCTCGCGCGGCCCAGCTGTCGCCGGCGGAGGAAGGCACGCGCCCTGTCATTCTGCGTCTCGGCGCCTTGAGCAAGGTCGTCGCCGGCATCGGCGAGGGCGACGGCAATACGGCTGTCGAGGTGCTCGCCAGCGGCGCGGTCAACGTGCCGCACCGTCCGGCCGCGGCTCTGCTGGCGCCGTTCGCCGCCGCCGTCGCCGGCGACAAGGTCGCGGCCCTGGCCCGGCCGGAGCTGCGCGGCGATCGTCTGGTCGAGGTCTTCGGTCAGCTGGGTCAGGCCCAGCTGTTCGAACGGGCCAAGCGTTATGATGAGGCCGAAACCGACTACATGGCGCTGGTCGGCATCAATGGCGCCGAGGCCCTTTTCGCCCCTGACTACGGCGCCTTCCTCGAACGCCGGGGGCGTTGGGCCGACGCTGTTGCGCTGTACGACCGGATTCTGGCGACGGCTCCGAAGGATCTGACGCTTCAGGCAGCCCGGGCGCGCGCCGCGACCCGGAAGGGCGCGCCGCCGTTGCCGACGCTTCGTCAGGGCGCTGCGCGAGGCATGGTCGCCCAGGCCGCCCAGATGCTCAGCGATCGTCAGTACGAAATGGCCGTCGCCTACTTCCGCATGGCGCTCTATCTGGATCCCAGCCGCGATGAGGCGCGCGTCCTGATGGGAGACGGCATGGCCGCCACCAAGGATGTCGAAGGCGCCCGCACCGCCTATGCCGACGTCAAGGCGACCTCCCCCCAGTACAGCGTCGCGCGCGCCAAACTGGCCTGGACCTATCAGCAGTCGAAACAGGGCGAGATGGCGCTCAAGCTGGCGAAGGAAGGCTATGACGCCGCGCCCGGCGATGACGAGGCGGCGGTCACCTACGCGGACCTGCTGCGCGCCAATGACAGGAATGCCGAGGCGGTCAAAGTCATCAGCGAGGTCATCGCGAGGGCCGGCGCCAATCCGGACTGGCGGCTGCTCTACATGCGCGGCGTGGCCCTGCAGTTGACCGACCGCTGGCCGGAGGCCGAGCGCGACCTGAAGGTCGCCCTGGCGAGCCAGCCGAACGAACCGGAACTGCTGAACTTTCTCGGCTACAGCTGGATCGACCGTGGTGAAAACCTGGCCGAGGCGCTCGACATGGTGAAACGCGCGGTCGCGGCGAATCCCCGGTCGGGCCCGATCGTGGACTCACTCGGATGGGCCTATTACCGCCTGGGTGACTACCGCAACGCCGTGGAGCAGCTGGAAGCGGCCGTGCTGCTGGAGCCGGCCGACGCGGAGATCAACAACCACCTGGGCGACGCCTACTGGCGTGTTGGCCGCCGGCTTGAGGCGGAATTCCAGTGGAAACGGGCCCTCGCTCTGGACCCTCCCGCGAAGATCAAGGCGGAAGCCGAGGCCAAGCTGAAGTCCGGACTGGGCCCCGCCGCGCCGGCCGCGGCGCCGGTGACGGCGGCGAACCCCTAGATCCGCTCATCCCCGCGAAGGCGGGGACCCAGGCTTTTTTCTGGAACGACGGCGGCGTTGATCGTTAAAACATCTGGGTCCCCGCCTTCGCGGGGATGAGCGGAGAATTTTGTGGCCCTGTCAGCCTTCGCGCCGGCCAAGGTGAACCTGTTCCTGCATGTCGGGCAGGTCGGTTCGGACGGCTACCACCCGCTGTCCAGCCTGATGGTCTTCGCGGACGTCGGCGACACCCTGTCAATCCAGCCCGCCGAGGCGCCCGCGTTCGAGGTCACCGGACCGTTTGCAGGACTGATTGAGGACGGTCCTGCCAATCTCGTGGTCCAGGCGGCGCGCGCGCTGTTCGAGCACATCAAGGGCCCCCAGCCGCCTTTCCGGCTGATTCTCGACAAGCAGTTGCCGGTGGCCGCGGGTCTCGGCGGCGGTTCGGCGGACGCCGGGGCCACGCTGCGGCTGCTGCGGTCGGCGCTCGAACTGCCGGTGCAGGACGAGATGCTGACCGCCATTGCGGGCCGACTGGGCGCTGACGGGCCGGTCTGCCTTTGGGGCAGGGCGGCGATGACGTCCGGCCGCGGCGACCGCCTCGCGCCGCCGCCGGGTCTGCCGGAGCTCAACGCGGTGCTGGTCAATCCGGGCGTCCCGTCCTCGACGGCGGGCGTCTATCGCGCCTTCGACGCGGCGGGCTTCATGGGCGACGCCGGCGCGCCGTCCCTGCCGCCGGCCTTCGAGAGCGCCGAGGAAACGGCCGCCTTCATGGCCTGGTGCCGCAATGATCTGGAAGCCCCGGCGGTCAGCCTCGAGCCGGCCATAGGCCAGGTGCTGGAGACCCTGCGCGGCGAGCCGGAGACGCTGCTGGCCCGCATGAGCGGTTCGGGCGCGACCTGCTTCGCCCTGTGCGCCGACGACATCCAGGCCGAGGGGTTGGCCGAACGCCTTGAGCAGATGCGCCCCGACTGGTGGGTGCGGCGGTGCAGGCTTTCATGAATCCTTCTCCCGGAGGGATAAGGTGGCCTGCGGAGCAGGTCGGATGAGGGATCAGGAACGGTTCAGGCAAGTCTGTCGGCTCCGTAACCCCTCACCCTCCCGTCGCTCCGCGCCGGGCCCCTCCCTCTCCCTCGGGGAGAGGGAACAAAAAGAAAGGGCGCGGACCCTTTCGGATCCGCGCCCCGGTACGCTGAACTGTCGTGACGACTAGCTGTGGTAGGCCCTTTCGCCATGTTCGGAGATGTCGAGGCCTTCCTCTTCCGTCTCCGGAGCGACGCGCAGACCGGTGATCAGCTTGATCACGGTGAAGACGATCGTCGAACCGATGCCGGACACCAGGATCGTGGTGACCACCGCGATCAGCTGGGCTTTCATCTGGGCGCCCAGCGCATAGACGGCCGTGTCACAGGTCGACAGGTCGCCGTCGAGGCCGCAGGTCGTGTAGTCCACGATGCCCGCGCCGCCCCAGGCCGGATTGACCAGCAGACCGGTGGCCAGGGCGCCGACGATGCCGCCGACCGCGTGGATGCCGAAGGCGTCCAGGCTGTCGTCGTACTTCAGGGCGTTCTTGATCACCGAGCAGAAGAACACGCAGATCGGGCTGACGATCAGGCCCAGCAGCAGCGCGCCCATCGGGCCGGCGAAGCCGGAGGCCGGGGTGACGGCCACGAGACCGGCGACCATCCCCGAGGCGAGGCCCAGCATGGAGGCCTTCTTCCGCGTGACCCACTCGACCAGCACCCAGGAGAAGCCCGCCGAGGCGGTCGCCAGGAAGGTGTTGATCATGGCCAGCGAGGCGTAGCTGTTGGCTTCCAGGTTGGAGCCGGCGTTGAAGCCGAACCAGCCCACCCACAGGAGGCCGGCGCCGACCAGCGTCAGCGTCAGGCTGTGCGGAGGCATCGGCTCTTTCTGGTAGCCGCTGCGCTTGCCGAGGAAGATCGCGCCGACCAGGGCCGCGATACCGGCGTTGATGTGAACCACGGTGCCGCCGGCGAAGTCGATGGCGCCCTTGCCCCACAGGAAGCCGGCCTGGATCGCGTCTTTCGGATGCAGGGCGACGGCGTCGGGACCCGACCACCACCAGACCATGTGGGCCATCGGATAGTAGACGACCAGCGGCCACAGGATGGCGAACAGCACGGTGGCGCTGAACTTGATCCGTTCAGCCAGACCGCCCAGCACCAGCGCCGCGGTGATGGCAGCGAAGGTCATCTGGAAGCAGATGAAGGTGTATTCCGGGATCACCACGCCGGTGGAGAAGGTCGCCACGTTCGAGGCCGGCGTCACGCCGCCCAGGAACAGACGACTGAGCCCGCCCACGAACAGGTCGGCCTTGCCGCCATCGGTGAAGGACAGGCTGTAGCCCCACAGCGCCCAGGTGATCATGCCGACCACCGCGACGGTGGAGACCTGCATCAGCATGGACAGCATGTTCTTCTGGCGGACGAGGCCGCCGTAGAACAGGGCCAGGCCCGGGATGATCATCAGCAGCACGAGCAGGCTGGAGACCATCATCCAGGCGTTGTCGCCCTTGTCGACCGTATCGGTGATCGTGGCTTCAGCCGGCGCCGCCGCCGGCGCGGCGGGAGCCGCCTCGGCCGGGGCCGGCGTCGCGGCCGGAGCAGCGGCGGCTACGGGAGCCGCCTCCTGCGCGAAGACCGGAGCCGCCAGCGGCGCCCCGGCCAGAACGGCGACGGCGGTCAGCGCCGCCAGCCGTCCAAGAAAATTCGGTTTCATCGTTGCTATCCCCTTGTCCCGATGATGTTTCAGAGCGCCGCCGAACCGGTTTCACCGGTCCGGATACGCACCGCGTCCTCGACGTTCAGGACGAAGATCTTGCCGTCCCCGATCTTGCCCGTGGCCGCCGCGGCCGTGATGGCCTCGACCGCCTTCGCCGCTGCGGCGTCGTCGACGACCGCTTCGAGCTTCACTTTCGGCACGAAGTTCACCTGGTACTCCGCCCCCCGGTAGATTTCGGTCTGGCCCTTCTGCCGGCCGTAGCCCTTGACTTCGGAGACCGTCAGACCCTCGACGCCTGCGCTGACGAGGGCTTCACGCACCTCGTCGAGCTTGAAGGGTTTGACCACCGCAATGATCAGTTTCATCCGTCTTGCTCCCGCAGTCCGGTTGCCCGGCGTGCGTCCCTGATTTTCCCGTGCGACCGGTCACGCCGCGGCGCCTGTCCGCGATCTGCCGATCCGTCTGCCACGCTAGCGGTGAGGCCCGCCCGGGCGTGTGCGCTGCACAATGAAGAGGGGGGAAAGCGGATATTCGCTCAATGCCTGGGCGGGCGGGGGAGCCGGCGCCCGAAAAATGGGCGCCGCCGGGCGTTGGCGGAGGGGCCCGCCGCCGATGAACGACTTGGCAACCAACCGGACGGTGGCGGCGCTCCGGGTTTCGCCGGACCGCATCACACCGGAAAGGCCGCATGGAACCGGGCCGGGGGTCTGCGCGTAGCCTTTCCGGTCGGGGGACGACGCATCCGCGTTACGACCATGAGGTTTACACGATGTCCCTGATCAGAGTTTTGACCGCGACCGCCCTCTCGACGCTGCTGGCTGGTCCCGCCTTCGCCCAGACACCTCCGGCTCCCCGGCCGCCGGCCGAACCCATGCCGCCCATGTCGGCTCCCATGGCCACGCCCATGCCGCCGATGGCCGATCCGTCGGCGCCGGCCGTCATCCTCCAGAGCTCGCCGACCCCGCCGGAGCAGGCCTGGGCGCTGAAAGCCGGCGATCCCCATGTCGTCACCAACGGCCCCGTGCCGGATACGGCCGAGAACCGGGCGAAGTACGGCCAGCCGATGTCCAACGGCGGCCAGCGCACCAAGCCCGTCGGCAACTAGGCCACGCGCCGGCGCGATGATCCCCGGGAGGGGCTTGTCCCCGCTCATCGCTTGAAGCAGAAGGCGGCGGGCCCTATGGTCCGCCGACTTTTTTGCACCTGCGAAGAGACCATGACGGCCGCCGCCAAACCCAAGTCCTTTCAGGCCCTGATCATGCGGCTGAACCAGTACTGGGGTGACCAGGGCTGTGTGATTCTGCAGCCCCACGACGAACAGGTCGGGGCGGGCACGCTTCATCCGGCCACGGTGCTTCGCGCCCTGGGCCCGAAGCCGTGGAACGCCGCCTATGTGCAGCCCTCGCGACGGCCGGGCGACGGTCGCTACGGCGAGAACCCCAACCGCCTGCAGCACTACTACCAGTACCAGGTCATCCTGAAGCCGAACCCTGCCAACATGCAGGACCTCTATCTGGGCTCCCTGCGCGCCATCGGCCTGGACCTGAAGCTGCACGACATCCGCTTCGTCGAGGACGACTGGGAGAACCCCACGGTCGGGGCCTGGGGCCTCGGCTGGGAAGTCTGGTGCGACGGCATGGAGGTGTCGCAGTACACCTACTTCCAGCAGGTCGGCGGCCTGGACGTGTTCCCGGTGGCCGGCGAGCTGACCTATGGCCTCGAGCGCCTGGCGATGTACGTGTTCGGCGTCGATAACGTCTACGACCTGCCGTACAACGATCCTGACAGCCCGCTGGGCGCGATCAGCTACGGCGACGTGTTCCTCGAGAACGAGCGCCAGCACTCCGAGGCCAACTTCCACGGCTACTCGGTGGAGACGCTGAAGCGCCAGTTCGAGGACATGGAGCGGGAAGTGCCGCTGATGCTGGCCCGCAACTACCAGAACAAGGCGCTGGTCCTGCCCGCCTACGACATGGTCCTCAAGGCCAGCCACCTGTTCAACCTGATGAACGCCCGCGGCGCGATCGCCGTGGCCGAACGCGCCAGCTACATCGGCCGCATCCGCGACCTGTGCAAACTGTGCGCCCAGGCCTGGGTCGATCAGCAGGACGAGGCCGCGTAAGCCGATGCCCCAGCTGCTGCTTGAACTGTTCTCCGAAGAGATCCCCGCGCGCATGCAGGGGAACGCCGCCCGTGACCTGGAGCGGATGGCCCGCGATGGCCTGGCGAAGGCCGGCCTGATCAGCGAGGGCCTCAAGGCCTTCGCCGGCCCGCGGCGCCTGACGCTGGTGGTCGAGGGACTGCCTGTGGCCCAGCCGGACGTGTCCGAGGAGGTCAAGGGCCCGCGCGTCGGCGCGCCCGACCAGGCCATGGACGGCTTCCTGCGCAAGACCGGCCTGACCCGCGAGGCGCTGGTCGAGCGCGACGGCCTGTATTTCGGCCATATCCACAAGTCCGGCCGCCCGACGGCCGAGATCATCGCCGAACTGGTCGAACAGATCGTGCGCGGCTTCGCCTGGCCCAAGTCGATGACCTGGGGCACGGGCAAGCTGCGCTGGGTCCGCCCGCTGCAGCGCATCCTCTGCGTCTTCAACCGCGAGATCGTGCCGCTGGAGATCGAAGGCATCGTCGCCGGCGACCTCAGCGAAGGTCACCGGTTCATGACCGAGACCCGCGTGTTCCGCGCGCGAGACTTCGACGAGTACCACGAGGCCCTGGCCGGCCATTACGTCGTGCTGGACGTCGAGGAGCGCAAGCAGCGCATTCTCGAGGGCGCCCGCACCCTGTGCTTCGCGCGCGGTCTGGAACTGGTCGAGGACGACGGCCTGCTGGAAGAAGTCGCCGGCCTGGCCGAATGGCCGACCCCGATCCTCGGCGACATGGACCCGGCCTTCCTCGACCTGCCGCCCGAGGTGATCCGCACTTCGATGCGCACGCACCAGAAGTACTTCGCCGTCCGCAGGCCGGGCGAGCCGGGGCTGGCCCCCAACTTCCTCGTCGTGGCCAACATCGAGGCAGCCGACGGCGGCCGCGAGATCGCGCTGGGCAACGCCAAGGTGCTGTCCTCGCGTCTGTCGGACGCGCGGTTCTTCTGGTCGGAAGACGTCAAGGCCGGCTTCGAGCCGTGGCTGAAGAAGCTGAACGGCGTGACCTTCCACGCCAAGCTCGGGGCCATGGCCGAGCGGGTGGAGCGCATCGTCGCCCTGGCCCGTGAAATCGCGCCGCTCGTCGGCGCCGATCCGGACAAGGCCGCCGAGGCCGCGCGTCTGGCCAAGGCTGACCTCGCCTCCGAAATGGTCGGCGAGTTCCCCGAACTGCAGGGCGTCATGGGCGGCTACTACGCCCGCGAATTCGGCCTCGACCCGGAGATCGCCGACGCGATCCGCGACCACTACCGCCCGCAGGGCCCAGGAGACGCCGTGCCGACCGCGCCGCTGAGCGTGGCCGTGGCCCTGGCCGACAAGCTGGACACGCTGGTCGGGTTCTTCGCGATCGACGAGAAGCCGACGGGGTCGAAGGACCCCTACGCGCTGCGCCGGGCGGCGCTGGGTGTGATCCGGATCATTCTGGAAAACTCGGTTCGTGAAAGCCTACTTCGACCACTCTCTCGCTCGCGCGCCCGTGCGCTTATTTCGCGGTTGCCGCTGATATCTGAAAACCTCGACCAGCGGACTTTTGCTGAGATTAGGGCTCTTGGCATTGACAGGGCCGTCAAGACTGGGCCGCTGATGGATGAAGCTGCCGCAGAGATCGCAGAGCTTCTTGAGCAACATCGGGTCAAGGGCACTTTCGTCGCAGCTCCAGAAGACCACATCCTCCTCGCCTTCTTCGCCGATCGCCTGAAGGTCCTCCTCCGCGATCAGGGCAAGCGCGGCGACCTCGTCGACGCCGTGTTCGCGCTCGGCGACGACGACCTCGTGCGGATCGTCGCCCGGGTCGAGGCGCTGACCGGCTTCCTCGCCACCGAGGACGGGACCAACCTGCTGCAGGGCTACAAGCGCGCCGCCAACATCCTCAAGGCCGAGGAGAAGAAGGGCCCGCTGCCGACCGGCGAACCGACGCGCGCCGCCGCGCCGGCGGAGGAGGGCGCGCTGTTCGACGCCTTGGCCGTCGCCGGGCCGAAGCTGGACGCGGCGCTCGCCGCCGAGGACTTCACCGGCGCCATGACGGCGCTGGCCGCCCTGCGCGGCCCGGTCGACGCCTTCTTCGACAAGGTGCTGGTCAATTCGGACGTGGCCGCGGAACGCGACAATCGCCTGCGGCTTCTCAAGCTGGTTCAAACCGCCATGGGTCGCGTGGCGGACTTTTCGTTGGTGACGGGGTAGGGAGCGTTGCTGAACCACCCTGCGTCCTTCGAGACGCGATCCTTCGGGATCGCTCCTCAGGATGACGGAAAGGGGGGATCGCAAAATTGTTCGTCAGGGTGAGGAGCGAGCCTCAAGCGAGCGTCTCGAACCCCGCACTGACGGGCTCGATTGAGTGCGTTGAACTGGAATTGAGGACAGGCTGGTAATGTCGGACACGCTCACCACCACCCGCTGGGTCTATGCCTTTGGCGGCGGGTCCGCCGATGGCGACGCCTCGATGAAGAACCTGCTGGGCGGCAAGGGCGCCAACCTGGCGGAGATGTGCTCCATCGGCCTGCCGGTGCCTCCGGGCTTCACCATCACCACCGAGGCCTGCGTCCACTACTACGGCCACGGCGACACCTATCCCGCCGAGCTGGCCGGGCAGGTCGCCGAGGGCTTGGCGACGGTCGAGAATATCACCGGCAAGCGCTTCGGCGACCCGGCCAATCCGCTGCTGGTCTCGGTCCGCTCGGGCGCCCGCGCCTCGATGCCGGGGATGATGGACACGGTCCTCAATCTCGGCCTGAATGACGAGACAGTTCAAGGGCTTGCGGCGCTGTCCGGAAACGAGCGCTTCGCCTTCGACAGCTATCGTCGTTTCATCCAGATGTACTCGAACGTGGTCCTCAACCTGGATCATCACCGGTTCGAGGAGATCCTCGATGACCACAAGGACCGCCTGGGCGTCCACGTCGACACCGACCTGACCGCCGCGGACTGGAAGGTCGTGGTCGGCGACTACAAGGCCGCCGTGCAGCAGGACCTCGGCCAGCCGTTCCCGCAGGATCCCCAGGAGCAGCTGTGGGGCGCGGTCGGCGCGGTGTTCGCCAGCTGGATGAATGACCGGGCCAAGTTCTACCGCCAGAACTTCGGCATCCCGGAAAGCTGGGGCACGGCCGTCAACATCCAGGCCATGGTGTTCGGCAACCTCGGCGACACTTCGGCGACCGGAGTGGCCTTCACCCGCAATCCGTCGACCGGCGAGAACCGGCTGTACGGCGAGTTCCTCGTCAACGCCCAGGGTGAGGACGTCGTCGCCGGCATCCGCACGCCCCAGTCGCTGACGAAGGCGGCCCGCGAGGAGATGGGCGACCGTAACCCGAGCATGGAAGAAGCCATGCCGACGGTGTTCGCGGAGTTCCACGACGTGGCCCGCAAGCTGGAACAGCACTACCGCGACCTGCAGGACATCGAGTTCACGGTCGAGCAGGGCCGGCTGTGGATGCTGCAGACCCGCAACGGCAAACGCACCACCCGCGCTGCCCTCAAGGTCGCCGTGGACATGGCCGCCGACGGCGTGATCACGCGCGAAGAAGCCATCCTGCGCGTCGACGCAGCCGAGCTGGACCAGCTGCTGCACCCGACCATCGACCCCGCCGCCGAGCGTGATGTCGTCACCCGCGGTCTGCCGGCCTCGCCAGGCGCGGCCACCGGCCGGGTGGTGTTCAGCTCGGAAGAAGCCGAACGGCTCGGCAATGCCAAGGAACCGGTGAAGGTCATCCTCGTGCGCCGCGAGACCAGCCCCGAGGACATCAAGGGCATGTACGCCGCCCAGGGCATCGTCACGGCGACCGGCGGCATGACCAGCCACGCCGCCGTGGTGGCGCGTGGCGCGGGCATCCCCTGCGTCTGCGGCGCGACCGACATCCGCGTCGACGCCGACGCCGGTCAGTTCACCATTCGAGGTCGCGTCTTCAAGGAAGGCGACATGATCACCATCGACGGCGCGACCGGCGAGGTGATGGCCGGCGAGACGCCGATGATCGAGCCCGAGCTGGGCGGCGACTTCGATACCCTGATGAGCTGGGCCGACGGCATCCGCCGCCTGAAGGTCCGGGCCAACGCCGAGACGCCCAATGACGGCCGCACCGCCCGCCAGTTCGGCGCCGAGGGCGTGGGCCTGTGCCGCACCGAGCACATGTTCTTCAACGAGGACCGGATCACCGCCGTGCGCGAGATGATCCTGGCCGATGACGAGCAGGGCCGCCGCGCGGCGCTGGCGACCATCGCGCCGTTCCAGAAGGCCGACTTCGTCGAGCTGTTCACCATCATGGAAGGCCTGCCGGTGACCATCCGGCTGCTCGACCCGCCGCTGCACGAGTTCTTCCCGACGGGCGAGGATGACCTGAAGGCCGTGGCCGACACGCTGGGCATCACGCTCGACGCCATCGAGCAGCGCCTGCTGGTGCTGCACGAGTCCAACCCGATGCTCGGCCACCGCGGCTGCCGCCTCGGCATCAGCTATCCCGAGATCTACGAGATGCAGGTCCGGGCGATCATGGAAGCGGCCTGCGCGATCGCGAAGTCGGGCAAGCCGGCGCCGGTGCCGGAGATCATGCACCCGCTGGTTGGCAAGGGCGAGGAGATGGTCTTCCTGCGCAAGCTGACTGACCGCACGGTGAAGGCCGTCCTGGAAGAGCAGGGCCTCGATCTGGCCTACCAGGTCGGCACGATGATCGAGCTGCCGCGCGCGGCCCTGCGCGCCGCCGACCTGGCCGAGGCCGGCGCCGAGTTCTTCAGCTTCGGCACCAACGACCTGACCCAGACGACGTTCGGCATCAGCCGTGACGACGCCGGCAAGTTCCTCAATGCCTATATCGAGAAGGGCATCTTCGAGCAGGACCCGTTCGTTACCCTCGACCAGGACGGCGTCGGCGATCTGATCCGTATCGCCGCCGAACGCGGCCGGGCCGTGAACCCGGGTCTGAAGCTGGGCATCTGCGGCGAACACGGCGGCGACCCGGCCTCGATCGCCTTCTGCGAAAGCGTCGGCCTCGACTACGTCAGCTGCTCGCCCTTCCGCGTGCCGATCGCGAGACTCGCGGCGGCGCAGGCGGTGCTGAACAAGCGGTAGAGAATCCTCCCCATCGGGGGAGGTGGCTCGCCGAAGGCGAGACGGAGGGGGTCACCCGGGCCGTCGGCCGCCGATCTCGTGCAGGATCGTGTGCAACGCTGAATTCAGATCGGTCAGCACATAGCGCGCGGGCAATCGAAGGGTGCGGATCCCGCTCTCCGCGAGCCAGCGATCACGGTAGGCGTCCCGTTCCTGTCGATCACCGACATAGTGGCTCGCGCCATCAACTTCGACGGCCAGCTTCGCTTCGGCGCAGTAGAAGTCGAGAATGAAGGGCCCGATGGGATGCTGTCTTCGAAAGCGAAGACCTTCGAGCCGACGACCCCGAAGTTGCCGCCACAGCAGAACCTCCGGTAGGCTCAGTTCCCTTCTGAGCTCCTTGGCCAACGAACGAACTTGTGCGGGTGCATCCATTGCGACCGCCGCCATGAAAATACGCGTTGAAATATTTGAAATGTAGCGGTGCGCGCAAGGATTGTGTGGATAGGATTGCGACTTGAGCGGACCCCCTCAGTCGGCTTCGCCGACAGCTCCCCCGAGGGGGGAGCATCTTTCACTCGTCACCCCCACCCGCGAGCATCTCCCGGCCTACGTCGCCGCGCTCGAACGCGGCTGGTCGCCGGACAATGTGCGCGGCAAGGCGGCGGCCGATGAGCAGCTGGCGAGCATCGAGGTTGATGCGGACGGGTTTCTCGCGGGTCTGGACGATCCGGACGCCAGGGGCGGGCCGATTCCGCAGCCGGACGGCAGTTTCAGCGAGCGCCTGCCCGGGTTCCACCGCTGGATCCGGGACGGTGAGTTCTGCGGTTCGATCAGTCTCCGCTGGCGCCCGGGTACGGAGGCCCTGCCGCCGACCTGTCTGGGCCACATCGGCTATGCGGTGGTTCCCTGGAAGCAGGGGCGGGGGCATGCGTCGGCTGCCTTGGGGTTGCTGCTGCCGCGCGCGCGCGAAACCGGCCTGCGCTGGGTCGATCTGACGACCAACCCTGACAACATCCCGTCGCAATGGGTCATTCAGAACAATGGCGGGGTCCTTGTCGGGCCCTTCGACAAGCCGGCGGTCTTCGGCGGCGGAACCGGCCTGCTCTGGCGTATAACCTTCTAGGCCGCGACGCCGAACAGCGTCCCGACGCCGGCTGTCGCCGCCATGGCAAGGGCCCCCCAGAAGGTCACGCGCGCTGTGGCCTTGAGGATGTCGGCTCCGCCGGCCTTCGCGCCGATGGCGCCGAGCAGCGCCAGGAAGGCCAGCGAGGCTACGGATACCGCCACCGTCAGGCTGCCCAATGGGAACAGGAACACCATCAAAAGCGGCATGGCCGCCCCGACTGAAAAGGTGGCGGCGGAGGTCAGCGCCGCCTGGATCGGCCGGGCCTGGGTGATCTCGGAGATGCCCAGTTCGTCGCGGGCGTGGGCCGCCAGAGCGTCGCCGGCCATCAGCTGACTGGCCACCTGGACGGCGAGATCCTCGGTCAGGCCGCGACTGACATAGATGGCGGCCAGCTCGCGGTGTTCGGCCTCGGGATCCACGGCCAGTTCCGCGGTCTCACGGGCCAGATCGGCCTTCTCCGTGTCCGACTGGGAGCTGACGGATACATACTCGCCCGCCGCCATCGACATCGCGCCGGCCACAAGGCCCGCGATGCCGGCCACCAGCACTTCGGGCTTGCCCCCGGCAGCCGCCGCGACGCCGACGATCAGGCTGGCGGTCGAGACGATGCCGTCGTTGGCGCCGAGCACGGCGGCGCGCAGCCAGCCGATGCGGGCGACCAGATGGCTCTCGGCGTGGGATTTCAGACGGCTCATGGCGCGGCGCTCCGGGCCGCCAGTGTGTTGGCGACCTTGATCCACAGTACGGCCGACAACGGGAACAGCTGAATGATATTGCTCAAAATCAGGGGCCAACTGCCGATCATCACGCCGTAGACGGCCCACAGGACGATCGCGCCGGTGTAGGCGCTCTGGGACACCAGCGAGATGCTGGCCGTGTCCCGCGTCCGGATCGTGCGGATCGACTGGGGAAACCAGCACAGCGTCGAGGTCGCAGCGGCGACAAATCCGATGGCTTCAGCAACGGGCGTGGTCAAGGCGGGTTTCTCCGGGCGCCAACGGCCCGCAGCCATCATCGCGCGAGTCGCGACGGCAACGGGCAGGCTATTGGCTCCCGGACCCCGGACAGGTCCTACGCGTTCGCTGACATGCCTTCGGGGGGCGTCTGGGTGATGGCGCCGATATGGCGGAGCCGGCGGACCATCCGGGTCAGGTCGGCGCTGCTGCGCTGCTGTACGGCGAGTTCCCGCCTGCGCTGCTCGCCCGGCTCCGTCGTGGCCAGCCCGAAGGCCAGGCTTTTCTGAAACAGCCAGCTGTTGCGGACCAGGGCGAGGAGGTTGCGCCGAACGGTCTCACGCGGAATGCCGAGCCTCGCCGCCAGGGCGCTGGCGGTGACCGTCTGGCGGGCGGACGTAGGCGGCGGGTCGTCATGGTCGGCATAGACCACTGTCGGGCCGTCGCTGAAGTGGAACGCTGTGCTGTCGGCCATCGCCAGAAACAGATAGGCCCCCATCAGCGAGGTCGGCGTGACGTAAGCGCGCAGGTCGACCGTGCCGCGCAGGACGTGCTGGGTGACAATGCGGACCGCCCCCCACATCGCCGGGAAGGGGACAGCAGACAGCCGCTCGGCGCTGGCTAGGCCCGCGCATTCACCTGCCGCCAACCTCTCGATGGCGTCGCCGAGCGCGGTCATGTAGCGCATCAGCATCGGCCTGAACCTCGGGTCCAGCATGGTTTCCGGCGCGATCATGAGCCCGGCCCTGGTGGCCTGAATGAGACCTTCCTCCACGAGCAGCTTGACCTTCACGCGGGTGGTTTCGCGGGGAAGCCCCAGGGATTCGGCCACTCTCTGGACCCGGATCGGCCGGCGCAATTCGTCGGGAAAGGTGGTGTGAGCGTATAGCCGGGACAACGCCGGGTCATCGTCGAGTACGCCGACGTTGGCGGCGGACACCGCGGCGAAGATCAGGCTTTTCTCAAGGTCGCCGTTCAGGGCTTCGCAGGTGGCCTGGATGATTTCCAGGTTCAGGCGGATGTTGGTCCGGAGAATGTGCCTTAGGTTCATATCCGCACGGGGTTCGAGGGGCGTCGAAAGACCCCTATCACACCGATGGAATCGCAAGCCTTGATCCAAACAGGTGCTGGCCCTCGAGGGTCAGGCCCCACCGATGACTGTCTTCGCCAAAGGGAAGATGGAGCAGGCTGCGGGTTCGCCTGGACTGGGCGACGGCCGCGAGGTGCGCATGGAAGGCGTCATAGATGGCCTGCTTCTGGCCCGCCGATGCGCGGAGGCTTCGGCCGGTGCGCCGGGAGGCGATGAAGTTGCAGACCTCGTCACGATGGGCCTGGCCGCGGAAGTGGAGCAGGGCTTCGACGATCTCGGCGATGATCGGGTCGACCCGCGCGGGGCGACGGGCGGCGGCGGCTTTCCGGGGCGCTGGATAGGCGATGACGTTGGACATTGCGAAGGCTCGAGCAGGATCGTTCGTCTAAGAGGCGTGCGGCTCAGGCAGTGTCGAGTCGACGGGCGCCAGATTTGGGCGCCGCCTGGTCGCGACTTTGCTTCACGCTGGCCGGCCGGGCGGCCGTGACCGGAAATTCACCTGACAAGTCGGCTCGGTCGTGGCCTCCTGCGCGCAATTGAACCGGGGAGGAACGCGCGCCATGGCCGCGATGACTGCAACATTCGACGCTGCGGCGGAGACCGCAAGGTATCTGGCGACGCTGTCGCCGGAAGCTCACGCCAAGGCCACGGCCTACACGCAGGGCGGCCACTGGCTGCTGTTGTGGGGCACGTTGATCGCCATCGCCGTGTCCTGGATCATCGTCCGCACGGGCGTCCTGTCCCGGATCAGCAAGGGCAAGGCGGGCTGGCTGCCCGTCCTGGCCGTGGTCCCGGTCTGGTTCGTTCTGGATTCGCTGCTCAACCTGCCCTGGTCGGTCTACAGCGGCTGGTGGCGTCAGACCCAGTACGGCCTCAGCAGCCAGGCCCTGTCAGGCTGGTTCGAGGACTGGGGCAAGGGCCTGGGCGTCGGCCTGATCACCAACATTATCCTGTTCAGCGTGATCTACTGGGTCATGCGCCTCTCGCCCAAACGCTGGTGGCTGTGGGGTGGGCTGGTCTCGAGCGCCTTCCTCGTCTTCGCCATCGTCCTGTCGCCGGTCCTGATCGAGCCGATGTTCAACAAGTACACCCCGGCCCCTCCGGGAGCGGTCCGGGACACGGTCGTCGAGATGGCCAAGGCCAACGGTGTGCCGTCGGACAAGATCTTCATCTACAACGGATCCAAACAGTCCAATCGCTATACCGCCAACGTATCGGGGATGTTCGGCTCGGCGCGGGTGGCGATGAGCGACACCATGTTCCAGAAGGGCGCCGATATCGCCGAAGTGCGCGGCGTGGTGGGTCATGAGATGGGCCACTATGTGCACATGCACGCCCTGTGGTTCGCCGGGGCGTTCAGCCTGATGGCCATGCTGGGCTTCTGGCTGGCCAACCAGCTGTTCCCCCTGGCTTCCCGACTCATGAGATCGGGCGTGGAAAGCATCGCTGACCCGGCGGGCCTGCCGGTGCTGACGGCGGTGCTGGCGGTCCTCAGTCTGTTGGGAACGCCGTTGCAGAACAGCGTCATTCGCCTGGCCGAGGCTGACGCGGACAACTTCTCGCTGCAGCGGGTCAACGAGCCTGACGGCCTGGCCAAGGCGCTGGTCAAGACCATCGAGTACCGCGCGGCGACGCCCGGCAAGCTCGAGGAGATCCTGTTCTACGACCATCCTTCGGTCGGCTGGCGCGTTCGCAACGCCATGGACTGGAAGGCCGCTCACATGAAGCCGGACGTGGTCAATGTGGACCTGACGCCGGTGGCGGCCGAACCGGCGCCGAAGTAGCGTTGCAAGATTCCTCCCCCGTCGGGGGAGGTGGATCGCCGCGAGGCGAGACGGAGGGGGTCCGCTCAGGTCGTGGGGGACTCCCTCAGTCAGCTTGTTCGGGTCTACAGCTCCCCCAAGGGGGAAGCATCCGGCCGCCTATCGCTTCCTGACGAACACCGTGCCGGCCGAATACCCGGCGCCGAAACTGCAGATCAGGCCGGTCTCGCCCGCCCCGAAGTCTTCGTTGGCCCGGTGGAAGGCGATGATCGACCCGGCCGAGCTGGTGTTGGCGTAGGTGTCGAGGATGATGACATTCTCTTCCGGCGTCGGGTCGCGGCCCAGCACCCGGCGGCCGATCATCTCGTTCATGTTGATGTTGGCCTGATGCAGCCACAGGCGCTTGAGGCCCGTCGGGTCGATGCCGAGGTCGGCGGCGTGGTCGACGATCATCTGGCTGACCATCGGCACGACCTCGCGGAACACCTTGCGGCCTTCCTGGACGAACAGCTTGTCCCTGGCGCCGATCCCCTCGGGGGCGGCGTTGTTGAGGAAGCCGAAGTTGTTGCGGATGTTGTTCGAAAACTGGGTCTTCAGGCGGGTGCCGAGGATATCCCAGCCACCCTCTGCCTGGTCGGCGGCCTCGACGATCACGGCCGTCGCCACATCGCCGAAGATGAAGTGGCTGTCGCGGTCCTTGAAGTTCAGATGGCCGGAGCAGATTTCCGGGTTGACCATCAGCACGGCCTTCGCCGAGCCGCCGGCGATGAAATCCGCCGCCGTCTTGATGCCGAACGTAGCGCTCGAGCAGGCCACGTTCATGTCGAAAGCAAAGCCCTCGATGCCCAGCGCCTGCTGCACTTCGATAGCCATGGCCGGATAGGCGCGCTGCATGTTGGACGCGGCGCACAGAACCGCGCCGATCTCGCTGACCGGCTTGCCCCACCGGGCGATGGCTTCCCGGGCCGCGGCGACCGCCATCTCGGCGAGGATCGAAATCTCCTCGTTCGGACGCTCGGGAATGACCGGCCGCATGATGTCAGGGTCGAGGATGCCGGCCTTGTTCATGACGAACCGGGCCTTGATGCCGGAAGCCTTCTCGACGAACTCGGCGGAGGAGGGGGTTAGCGCCTCGACCGTTCCGGCCGCGATTTCGGCGGCGCTGGCGGCATTGAACCGCTCGACATAGGTGTTGAAGGCCTCGACCAGTTCGACGTTGGAGATGCTCTGTTCGGGTGTGTAGAGCCCGGTGGCGGCAATGACGGCCTGATGCACGATCGTTAGGTCCCGACGATTTTGACTGTTGGCGGCTTGATAGCGCAGCGCGGCCTCGCAGGGAAACACAGGGCGGATTTGCGATGCAGATGAACCGCGCGCCGGACCGCCGCTTGCGTGCCATTGTCGCAACACCTGTTTCCCAAATGGCACGGATTGGGCCCGACAATCCTTGACGTCGTGGCCTCGCGTTGCGACCTTTCCGTGAACGCGCCCCGGGGGGGCGCCCGAAAGGGGATACCCGTATGAAGAAGATTCTTTCCGCCGCCGCCGTGGCCGCCGCTCTGCTCGCCGCTCCCGCGATGGCCCAGGCTGCCGACGTTTATGGCAGCATCGGCCTCGGCACCGTTGACTCCAGCCCGGTTCGTCTCGGCGCCGTTCAGGTTCGCGGCGGCCTGCAACTGACCCCGTTCATCGGCGTCGAAATCGAAGCTGCCAAGGGCATCTCCGGTGACAAGGTGTTGGCCACGGACATCGACATGTCCAGCGAAGCCGGCGTGTTTTTGACCGCTCGCTGGAACTTCGCCGAAAAGGGCGCGCTGGTCGGCCGGGTCGGCTACGCCCAGGCCAAGTTTGAAGCCTCGATCGGCCCGGTGACGGTGTCCGACACGCAGGACGGCGCGGCCTTTGGCCTTGGTCTCGAAGGTCAGGTCTCGGACAACAACAGCCTCCGCCTCGACTGGACCCGTTATGCGTTCTCCACCGACGCTGACGCCTGGACCGTGGCGCTCGTCCACAAGTTCTAGTCGTTCCATCGACTGACTTTCAGGAAGGCCTCTCCCGGCGACGGGGGAGGCCTTTTTGCTGTCCACGGCTGTGGCCTCCGGGCAACGCTACAAACCGGCCTCATTCCGTCCGCCGAACCGCCTCCTGCGCGCCGCGTTTGAATCCTAGGTCCGAAGGGCTGGGGAGCTGAAAGCGTCTAGGAGTACAAGACGATGAAGTCTCTCATGATGGCGGCCGCAACGGCCGCGTTTACCGTGGTCGCCGTTCCCGCCGTGTCCCATGCCCAGGACGTCTACGTTACGGTCGGATATGCCAATGCCGACACGGACGCTGGCAAACTCGGGGCGCTGCAGGCTCGCCTGGGCTACAGGTTCACGCCCAATGTCGGTGTCGAAGGCGAGGCCTCGTTCGGGGTCAAGGACGACAACACCGGCGGCGTGAACGTCAAGCTGAAGGACGAGTTCGGAGCCTATGTGGTCGGCTTCGTGCCGGTGACGCCCCAGGCGGAAGTGTTCGCCCGCGTGGGCTACAGCACCACCACGTTCGATACCTCGCTCGGGGACCAGGATCGGGACGGCATCGCCTATGGTGTCGGGGGCCAGTACCACTTCACCGACAAGGATGGCGTGCGCCTCGACTGGACCCGCCACGACTATGACGCCGGCAATGCCGACGTTTATGCCCTGTCCTACACGCGCAAGTTCTGATCGCGACCGATCGGTTCGAACCGGTAAGCCCCTTCCGGCGACGGAAGGGGCTTTTTGGTTGACGTCGGCCGCCTCGCGGGGACACTCCCCGCCGGGGAGACGGCGCAACCGTGAACGAGCAACTGATAAAACTCGCCGCTTCGGCAGGCTTCGTGGTCTTCATGATCATCGTCGCGGGGCTGGCGCGCATCGCAAGGCCCGTGGCGCCGCTCGATGAGTCGTCCGCGCGCGACCTGCTGGCCGCCGAGTTTCCTGACCGTACGCCCGACCTGCTCTGGGTCGCCGGCGATGGCGCGGGCGTCGTGGCGCGGGCCGGAGCGGACGCGCTGGTCCTCTACAGGCTCGGCGACTCCTGGGTCGCGCGGACAATGCCGTGGCGGCTGGCGCTGGCCGCGCCCGTACGACGGGGCAAGGTTCTCCTGAAACTGCGCGATCCCGCTGCGCCGATGGCCCGCCTCGCCGTCAGCGGCGTGACGCCCTGGCCCCCCGAAATCCTGCAGGAAGGCCTGGCCGCATGACCCTCGATCCCATCAAACCGGCCTTCAATCCTGTTGACCTTGCCGTGCCGATGTTCGTCGTCACCATCGTGGCGGAAATCCTGCTGGCGAAATTCCGCAAGGTCCGCGCCGTCTACGAGGTCCGGGACACGGCGACGTCGCTCGGCATGGGGTTCGGCAGTTCCGTCGCCGGCGCTTTGACCGCCGGAGCGATCTTCGTCGTCACGATGTGGGCCTATCAGCATCGCCTGTTCACCCTGCCCATGAATGCCTGGTGGGCCTGGGTGGCGGTCTTCTTTCTCGAGGACCTGACCTACTACTGGTTCCATCGCATCTCGCATGAGCGGCGGTTCTGGTGGGCCAGTCACGTCAACCACCACACCTCGCAGCACTACAATCTGGCGACCGCCCTGCGGCAGACCTGGACCGGCGGCGTGGCGGGCACCTGGCTGTTGTGGATTCCGCTGATCCTGCTCGGCTTTCCGCCGGCGATGGTCGCGATCCAGAAGGGGATCAGCCTCGTCTACCAGTACTGGATTCACACGGAGGCGATCCGGCGGTTCCCGCGCTGGTTCGAGGGGGTGTTCAACACGCCGTCACATCACCGCGTCCACCACGCGCGCAATCCGCGCTACCTGGACTCCAACTACGCCGGAATCCTGATCATCTGGGATCGCATGTTCGGCACCTATGTGCCCGAGCTGGACGAAGAGCCCTGCCGCTATGGCGTCGTGCACAATCTAGGCGATTTCAACATCTTCCGGGTGGCCTTTCACGAATGGATGGCCATCGGCAAGGATCTGGCCGGGTCCCGGTCGCTTCGCGAGGTCGTCGGCTACCTGTTCGGTCCGCCGGGCTGGAGTCCCGACGGCTCGCGCGACACCTCGGCGACCTTGAAGGCGAAGTGGCGTGCGCGTGAAGCGGGGGCGGTCAGTCCCGAAGCAGCGGCAGAGACAGTCCCCCTGCAGGCCGCTGAGTAAGCAGCTCGCGGCGAAACCGGAACAGTTCGGCCGGTCGGCCGCCCGTCTCGGTATCCATGCGACCAAGGCCTTCTACGAGGTCAATACGCTCGACCACCCGGCGGAAGTTCTGCTTGTGCAGCGGCACGCCCGCGATCGCCTCGACGGCCCGTTGAAGCGCCGACAGCGTGAACTCCGGCGGCATCAGTTCGAAGACGACCGGCCGGTATTTGGTCTTGCCACGCAGCCGACCCAGGCCCGTGGCCAGAATGCGCCGGTGATCCGACAGCATCGGCTCGCCGAGGGCCGCGGACAGGGCGCGGGGTTCAATGGTCGACTCGCCGCGTTCGCGGGCGCGATCCCGATCGGCCTCCGGCGCCAGGCCGGCTTCGTAGAGTAGCTCGTAGCGGTCGAGCACCCGCTCCTCGTTCCAGCGTGCGTCGTCGAGCGCGAACAGCAGGCGGGCGCGGGCCAGCCTCGCCTCGTCCTTGCCGGCCCAGGCGCGGAGCGCCGGGGCGATCGCTTCGTCAATCAGGGCGGGGCGGCCCAGGCGCCAGTCTTCCCATGGGAAAAATCGCGTCCAGGGGGCCCAGGCGCTGTCCGGCGCGTCGGTATCGATAGCGCTTGGCGTGAGCGCCAGATAGCCGACCGACACGACCCGCGCGGCGCCTGCCCCGATCTCGGCGCGCGGCGCGTCCCGTCCCTTGTTGCCGAAGGTGTAGAGCTGTTCGACGTAGCCGAGATCGAACCGGGTCTGCTCCGTCACGAAGTCGCGCAGGGCGATTTCAAATGTCCGGTGTTCCTCCGGATCGAACGGCCCGAACGGCAAACCCGCCAGACTGGTCACGCGATCCGTGGCCCGGTCGTGCGGACGCACCGTCAGAACCACCGCTTCGCCGCCGCGAATGGCCATGATGACGGCGGAGAGGCCGATAACGACGGATTGGGACATGCGACGAGGGGCTGGAGGTCAGGAATCAGCCATTAGCCGAGCCGGGCAATGGCGTCACCTGGACCTTACTAGCCCAAAGCTCCCAATCCCTAGCCCCTAGTCCTTTACGTGCGTCCGGGGCCGGTCGCCGCCGTCGGATCGTTCGGTCTTCCATTCGCCGCGCTCGGTTTCGTAGCTGATTGTCTCGTCGTGACCGCCGACCCTCTGCTCGGCCGCCGCGCGATACGCCGCGCGCGAGGCTGCTTCGTGAGACGGAAAGGTCTCCGAGAACACGTCGCCGACCTTGTAGGCCCAGCCGCCGTCATGTTCGACGATTTCGTAGGTGACTTCAGACATGGCAGGTCTCCGTGATTGTCCGGGACCAACGTCCCGGACGCCGCACCGTTGCCGACCGCCTCCGTCCTATTCGGTATCGAACGCCGCCTGTACGGGTTCAAAACCGGCCGCTTCCGACAGCACATGGAAGCGGTGGACGTAACGCTTCTGGGCTTCGCTCGGGGGCTGCGGGTCGATGACAAGGCTGTACCCGGGCGGCGGCGCGCCGAAGATGACCAGGGCCTCCTCATGACCAAACCCGGCCAGCTGCGTGGCCTCGAAGAAGGCGCAGGCGCGGTCGGCCTGTTTGATCAGTGTCTTGATCGCCGCGGGCGTCTTGGCCGGCAGGCCGAAACGGGCGTGGATGGCGTGCTCCAGGCGCTCCTCGAAGTCCCTGTAGTTGACCCCGAGCGCCGCTTTGAACGGGCTGATCATGTCGCCGATCACGTACTCCGACGCGTCGTGGAGCAGGGCTGCCAGCCGCCATTTGGGATCGACGGTAGGCTGGATATGGGCCACCAGTTCCTCGACCACCATCGAGTGCTGGGCAACCGAAAAGCCGTGTTCACCAATGGTCTGACCGTTCCAGCGGGCGACGCGGGCCAGGCCGTGGGCGATGTCCTCGATCTCGATGTCGACAGGCGAGGGATCGAGCAGATCCAGGCGTCGACCGGACAGCATGCGTTGCCAGGCCCGTGGCGCCGACTTTCCCGCGCGCGTGCTTCGCAGCCCTTTCGCCACCCGTTCGTTCCTTACATTGGCAGGGCGTTTCAACTGGCGCATTGGTTGATAAAGATCAATGTCTGCGGGTGCTCTAGCGATCACGGTTCGGTTTGAAGGAGACTCTCTAATGAGCTGGGCGAGGATCATGGCGCCGCTCGCGGGCGGAGCCCACGACGCGGAACTTCTAAAGGCGGCGGTTGCGCTTGCGACGCCGTTCAAGGCCGAGGTCGCTGCGGTGCATGCGCCGGCCGACATCGCCGACCTGATGCCATGGATGGGCGAGGGGTTCATGGGCGGTGTTCAGATCACCGCCATGGACAGCCTCAAGGAGGCCGCGGCCGAAGGCGAGCGCATGGCTCGCGGAGCTGTCGAGGCCTGCGGCTACGACAAGGCGACCCTGATTTCGCTGGAATCGCCCGTCTGGGCCGGGCTTTCGATGGAAAGCCGGCTGTCCGACGTCGTGGTGTTCGACACCGAGGCCGCGCGCGGGAGGGGCCCGCTGGCCGAATCGTTCCAGCAGATCGTCGCCGATGAGCAACGCCCCGTCATCGTCGCCCGCCCGGGACTGAAGACCGGCGGCGTCGCCGTAGTGGCCTGGGACGGCGGCAAGGAAGCCAGTCGCGCAGCCCGCACAGCCTTGCCCCTCCTCGAAAAGGCCAGTCGAGTTGTCATTCTGGCGGCCCCCGCCGCCTCATCGCGGACCTTCGAGGCCACGCGTCTGCAGGCATTCTTCGCCGCGCGCGGCGTAACCGCGGATGTCGAGTTGCTGGAGGGGTCAGGCGACGCGGCTCACCTGTTGCTGGGTGCAGCCGAGCGGGCCTCCGCGAGTATTCTGGTCGCCGGCGCCTTCGGCCACCCGCGGCTTCAGGAATACATTTTCGGCGGCACCACGCGCACCCTGCTCAACAACGACGGACCGTCGCTGTTCCTGTCGCACTGATTTCAGAGAATTGAGGATGACCATGACGCTTTCGCGCATCGTGCTGCGCCTTGCGCGCAATCCCGGCACCGAGTTCGCGGACGGAGACGACCACCGCGGCTATAGCCTCGTCGCGCCGCTCTCGGCCGACGGACGGCTGGACGTGGCGAGCTATGCGGCGCATCGCGCCGACTGTTCGGTTCGGCGCTTCGCGCCCGACGAAGACGCCGTGACAGGCGTTCTGAAGCACCGGGGTCAGACTTGGTACTTCGACTATGACGCCGCCGACGACGCTGACAACGAACCGGTTCACCGCCTGGGTGAGCACCGCTTCGTTGTCGGGGAATACGTCTCCGTGGCCGACGAGGACGGCCGGATGCTGGCCTACAAGGTGACCGAGGTCACTCCGACCCGATAACGATGTTGGCGTTGCGTCGGCCGCCGACGTTGTGGCGGACCAGGGCGTCGACGTCGGCGAAGGTGTCGTCATCGCTATGGTGGCCGCGTTTCGCCTTCAGTGTGGCGATGACCAACGGTCCACCGCGCGGGCCGCGGGCCTCGTAGCCGACCACGGCCCAGTCTCCGGTGGTCTTGTCGCTGGCCAGAATGAAGCGTGAATAGACGCCGCCGTCGTCATGGCGGCGCCGGCGGCTCTCGCTCTCGACCTTCGTTCCGTTGACCTCGACATTGCGCTGGACGCGGATCTCGGCGCCGTCGTCGTTGGCCTGGATGCTGGGCCCGCCGGCCCCGCCGACCTTGACGTTGGCCGAGTCCCCGGATGTCTGGATGGAGATGCCGGGCAGACTGATATCGACGTCGTCGCCGCTGTTCGCCGTGGCCCCCTCCGCTGGACCGGCCACGGCCGGCTGAGCCTTTGGCATGAGCGCGCGGAGCTCGGCCTCGACGGGTGACAGGACTGCCACGGCGTTGCCGTTCTCCAGTTTCGCGAGCTTCAGCGTTACCTCGACCCCGTCCGCGGCATAGGCGCAGCTCAGGCCATCTGGCGACGCGGTCGTCAGCTTCAAGCGGCCCTGGGTCGCGGGACAATCGAGTCTGCTGATCACCTTCATCTCGCGAGCGGCATGCTGACGGGCGGCGTCGGGGTGGTCGCAGGCGGCCAGGGCCAGGGCGGTGCAGCCGGTGGCCAGCAGGGCGATACGGTTCATGTCGGAAGTCCCTCGGGAGCTATCTTGTAATGCAAGAGTGCTGCGCCTGGTCCGGACCGTCCAGTGAAATCGCGGTAACGCTGCGACATGAAAAAGGGGGCGGGACACTTGCGCGTCCGCCCCCGTCTCCAGCCATTGAAGGCGCTATGCCCTCGACGTTTACTGCCCCGGACGCGTGTTTCCCGAGCCTTCTCGGCGGGCCAGGAAGGCCAGGCGCTCGAACAGATGGACGTCCTGTTCGTTCTTCAGCAGGGCGCCGTGCAGCGGCGGGATCAGCTTGGTGGGATCCTTTTCGCGCAGCATGGCCTCGTCGATGTCCTCGACCATCAGAAGCTTGAGCCAGTCGAGCAGTTCGCTGGTGGACGGCTTCTTCTTCAGGCCCGGCACCTTGCGCATGTCGTAGAAGATGCGCATCGCCTCGGCGACCAGCTTCTCCTTGATGCCGGGGAAGTGGACGTCGACGATTTCCTGCATCACCTCGGCTTCCGGGAAGCGGATGTAGTGGAAGAAGCAGCGGCGCAGGAAGGCGTCCGGCAGTTCCTTCTCGTTGTTCGAGGTGATGATGATGATCGGGCGGACCTTGGCCGAGATCGTCTCGCCGGTTTCGTAGACGAAGAACTCCATGCGATCGAGCTCCTGCAGGAGGTCGTTCGGGAACTCGATGTCGGCCTTGTCGATCTCGTCGATGAGCAGGACGGGGCGCACGTCGCTGGTGAACGCCTCCCAGAGCTTGCCCTTCTTGATGTAGTTGGTGACGTCCTTGACGCGCTCGTCGCCGAGCTGGCTGTCGCGCAGGCGGGTCACGGCGTCGTACTCGTACAGGCCCTGGCTGGCCTTGGTCGTCGACTTGATGTGCCAGGTGATCAGCGGCGCGCCCATAGCCTTGGCCACTTCGTAGGCCAGCACCGTTTTGCCGGTGCCCGGTTCGCCCTTGATGAGCAGCGGGCGCTCCAGCGCGACGGCGGCGTTCACCGCGACCTTCAGGTCCTCGGTGGCGATGTAGTTGGACGTGCCTTCAAAACGCGAGCTCATGTCATCCCCTGGGCGCGCTTTCGCGCATTCGAACAAACGTTCAATTCAGGGGGCAGACTAAAGCCCAATCCGCGACATTCAACCCGGTTTCGGCGGACCGGACATGACCGGTCCGCCGGCCGTTCAGTCCGCGCCGGGATTGATGGATACCGGGTCGCTGGCGGGGAAGGTCTCTTTCAGGCCCTTGTCGAGCTGATGATCGACATGGGGATCGGCATCTTCGGCGATCTTCTCGGACGGATCGACCGGTGTGTCCTTGGGGTCAACAGGGGTTTCATGGGTCACGGGAAAAACTCCGAAAGCGCGGGCGAACATCGCCCGCCACTCCCGGAATCAACCCTCGGCTCAGGCCTTGGTTCCTGCCGCGAGCCGGTCCGTAAGCGCTTCGGCCATCGCCTGCATGGCCGGACCCCACTGGCCCAGCGCGGGCGGCCGGAACACCCGCGTCTGCGGATACCAGGGGTATCGGTCAGTTCCCAGGAGGGGCCAGGCGCCCGGCGTCGAGAGCAGCCACAGCGGCGCGCCGCTGGCGCCGGCGAGGCAACTGGTGGCGTTCGAGGGACCCATGACCAGATCCAGCGCGCAACAAAGCGCGGCCACGTCGTCCAGGTCCTTCTTCAGGTCGATCTCCGGAGGAGACCAGATCTCGACCCCGAGATCACGTCGCGCGGCTTCGAGCTCGGCGGCGCAGTCGCCATATTGCAGGTTGACGAAGGTCACGCCCGGAACGGCCAGAACCGGCTTCCACTGGTCAAACGGCGAGTAGAACCGGTGGCGGGCGCCGGCCTGGATCAGGCTCTTCCAAAGGAGGCCCACGGTGGGGCCGGCGGGAACCTGTGACCGCCACCAGGCGACACGCTCGGGATCGGGCTTCAGGAACCCGGTCCGGTCGGGATAGGCCGCGACGGTCGGGCGAAACCGTCGCAGCATCGAGGCGATCGGCGAATAGACGTCAAGCGTGCCGTGGTCGTGGATAAAGGGCGCGCCGCGCACGGTGTGCCCGTCGACATTCCAGGTGCTGTGAGGCCCGACATCCGCGGTCGGGAATGACCGCTGGAACAGGGACACGAGCCGGGGCTCCACGGCGATGTACAGTTTCCCCGAAGGTCCGAGGGCTTCCAGCACATCCGGAATGATGTTCGCGAACATGACCTCGTCGCCGAGCCCCTGTTCGCCCATGATCAGCAGCGTCTTGCCCGCGAGATCTGTGTCAGGCGTCCAGCGCGGCGCTTCGATCATGAAATGGGTGACGTCGGCGAAGGCCGGGTTCAGACGCACTTCGTAGTCGTCCCAGCCCTCGGCGATTTCCCCGCGGGCGATGCGGATGGTCGAACGGGCGAGAAGCATCATAAGCCGCTCGTCCTCGCTCATCGGCGAGGCGAGGGCGGTCTGGCAGTCGTCCAGCGCGCCGTCCAAATCGCCCAGCACCAGCCGGGCGTTGCCGCGATTGTAACGGGCCTTGGCGAAGGCGGCGTCCTGGCTGAGCGCTTCATCGAAGAAGGTGACCGACATCTGCGGGTCGCCTTCCTCGCCGACGACTGTGCCCAGGGTATTCCACAACAGCGGGTTCTTCGGGTGGGCGGCGATGGCGGGCTTGAGAATTTCGATCGCCTCGGCGAAGCGCATCTGGTCGCGCAGCGCACAGGCCAGGTTGTTGGCCCCCTCGTGCGACGTCGGATGTAGCGTGAGGTAGTGCAGGAACAGCTTTTCGGCCGTTTCCTTCAAGCCCATGCGATAGGCGAGGCGGCCCATGTCATTGGCCACTTCCGCATGGTTCGGGATCAGGGTCAGGGCCGTTTCATAGCAGCGTACGGACGAGGCGAAATCACCGGCTCGTTCACGGGCGATGGCCAGCAGGTACCAGCCAAAGCCGTTCCGCTCGTCCATTTCCAGGGCCTTGATGGCAAGGTCTCCGCCCCGCTGGAAATCGTCGGCCTGCAGAGCCGCCACGGCATCCTGCAGCAGGGGCTGCACGGCCAGAGCGCGCAATTCGCCGACCGCTTCATTGAGGCGGGCGAGGGCGTCCCTGGAGCCGGCCTGACCGCTTGCCGCGCCGGCCATTCGGAGGCGCGTCGGAACAGCCGGGGAGTCCGGAAAGCCGAGCGCCGCGGCCGAGGCGGCGGACTTGGCGGCGGGTTGCGGAGGCATGCGGACAGCGCCCTTCCAGGTGACTCAAGGCAGGCGCTCAGATCACCTGTTTATGCTTAATCCCGACTTAAGGCCGGCTCCGCGACCGGATGCCGCACAACATCCCGTTAACCATGCGCCTTTAGCCTTCCTTCAACAGGGCGGGCGGATTCTCGACGAAAGTTGGCGACCGCGCCGCACGCCACCCGGAGATCGACTGTCGTGCCGTTGAAACTGTCACTGAAGCCCGGTGAAAGGTTTGTCCTCAACGGCGCCGTCGTTCAGAACGGGGATCGGCGCGGCGTCCTGATCCTGCAGAACAAGGCTTCAGTCCTTCGCGAGAAGGACATCATGCAGGAGGAGGAGGCTGTCACACCGGCGCGTCACGTCTACTTCCCGGTGATGATGATGTACCTCGATGAGGCCAATGCGCTGAAATACTACGACGAATTCGTTCGTCGCCTGTCGGAGTTCATGGGCGTTATCCGCAATCCGGACGTCCTGGCCGACTGTGTCGCCATCTCCCGCCACGCCATGGCGCGCGAATACTACAAGGCGCTGATGTTGTGCCGGAAACTGATAGAGTACGAAGACGAGAGGTTGGGTAATGGGGCTGCAGGCGTATCAGCAGGCCGCGGCGCGGACTGAAAACCCGCGCGACGCCGAGTATCGCCTCTTCGGTCAGGTTACGCGCGCCCTGCTTCAGGCCGCGGATGTGCCTCCGGAAGACGTTCGCGGTCGTATCGACGCGCTCGACTGGAACCGGCGCCTGTGGTCCGCCCTGGCGACAGATTGCGCCGACCCCCAGAATGTTCTGCCCGAAGGGCTCAGGGCCCAGATCATTTCCCTCAGCCTGTGGGTCAGCCGGCACACCAGCGCCGTCATCCGCCGTGAGGAAGAGATCGCGCCGCTGATCGATATCAACCGCATCATGATGCAGGGCCTGTCCGGTCAGACCGAGGCCGCCTGACGTCGATTTTGCCGCCGTGCGCGATGCGTCCGGCAAAAGTTACCGTGTAGTCGGAACGTCTCTGCCCATGGCGGGGCTGCCCCCGTTTTGGTGTAGTAAAGCTCAATAAATTCAAGCCCGAAAATCGTTCACATGACGATGTTCGATGGCGCGCGCCTTGCGAGGTGATGCGTGGGCAAGAACGCCCGCCCGGCCAAAAGGCCGTGATCCCCCGACCAGAATGGAAGGACCGCCGATGCTCAGCAATTCGGTGAATACCAACGTGGGCGCAATGGTTGCGCTCCAGAACCTCAACGCGACCAACATGGAACTGTCGCAGACCCAGTCCCGCGTGAACACCGGCAAGAAGGTGGCGTCGGCGAAGGATAACGGAGCGATCTGGGCTATTGCCCAAACGCAACGTGGCACTTCCCAGGCCCTGAACGCCGTGCGGGATTCGCTTGATCGCGGTTCGTCCACAATCGACGTGGCGATCGCGGCAGGTGAATCGGTCTCCGACTTGCTGTTGCAGATGAAGGAAAAGGCCCTGGCGGCGTCGGATGCTACGCTCGACACCACCAGCCGGTCCGCACTGAACGAGGACTTCAAGGCTCTGCGGGATCAAATCTCCAAGGCCGTGTCGAACGCCGACTTCAATGGGAGCAATCTCATCAAGACCGGCGCTACGGCGATTGCAGCTCTCGCCAATGCGGATGGAACGTCGAAGATCACTGTCGCCGCCGAAGTCATGGCGCTTGGCGGTGCGATCGTGACGGTGGCCGCGACGGGAACGATCGGCACCGTGACCACGGCCACGGCGATGATCACGACGGTCTCCACCTCCATCACCAACACCGGCGCGGCTCTCGCTCGTCTGGGCACCAAGTCCAAGGCGTACGACAGCCACCGCACCTTCGTCGGCAAGCTGCAAGACAGCCTCGACGCGGGCGTGGGCAATCTCGTTGACGCTGACCTCGCGAAGGAAAGCGCCAAGCTCCAGGCTCTGCAGACCAAGCAGCAGCTCGGGATCCAGGCGCTCTCGATCGCGAACTCGTCATCGCAATCGCTGCTGTCACTGTTCCGAGGATAGGTCGCGAAGCCGGGCGGAGGCACCCTCCGCCCGGCAGCCTTTTGCCGGGTCACCCGGCAGAAGTTGCTTACCATGCCCGAAGGTCGGCAGAAAATGCCGGGGCCATATGTCCCTAACAGACCTATAACCCAATTAAATCAATAAATTAGACGATCCTGGCGAGATGGCCAAAGTGGCCCGGCGATTGCTTCCTATCCAAGCGGACAAAATGTCCCCGGCCGTCAAAATGACGTCGGACACCTGGAAAAGGGAATATCGTCATGGCGCTGAACAGCGTTAACACGAACACGGGCGCAATGGTCGCCCTGCAGAACCTCAACGCCACCAATGCTTCGCTGGACACCGTCCAGAGCCGCATCAACACCGGCAAGAAGGTTGCTTCGGCCAAGGACAACGGCGCCATCTGGGCCATCGCCCAAACCCAGCGCGGTACGTCGCAGGCCCTGAACGCGGTCAAGGATTCTCTCCAGCGCGGTCAATCCACCATCGACGTCGCCATCGCCGCCGGCGAAACCGTTTCCGATCTGCTCGTGCAGATGAAGGAGAAGGCCCTGGCGGCTTCGGACACCACGCTGGACACCGCCAGCCGTTCGGCCCTCAGCGAAGACTTCAAGGCGCTGCGTGACCAGATCGCGAAGTCGGTGACCAACGCGGACTTCAACGGCTCGAACATGATCAAGGCTTCGGGCGCCACCATCACGGCCCTGGCCAACGCGGATGGCACCTCCAAGATCACCGTCGCGGCCCAGTCGCTGGCTCTCGGCGGCGCCAACGTCACCGTCGCCGCCACGGCGTCGCTGAGCACCGCCACGATCGCGGCCGCTCTGGTGACCACGGTCAGCACCTCGATCACCAACGTCGGCGCGGCTCTGGCCAAGCTCGGCACCGGCTCGAAGTCGCTGGAAGCTCACCTGAGCTTCGTCGGCAAGCTGCAAGACAGCCTCGACGCCGGCGTGGGCAACCTGGTTGACGCTGACCTCGCGAAGGAAAGCGCCAAGCTGCAAGCCCTGCAAACCAAGCAGCAGCTGGGCATCCAGGCGCTGTCGATCGCCAACTCCTCGTCGTCGGCCCTGCTCGGGCTGTTCCGCTAGGCAAGCGTGGGGGCGGGCGTCTGACGCCCGTCCCCTGTCGCGGAGGCGGAGGCCGAAAGGTCTCCGCTGGCCGCCAACAGGAGGGTCGTCGGCCGAAAAGGGTCGACGCCAGGAGACATGAAAAGCACCATCGCACCCGTTCTGCCGATCCAGGACGCCGCGGTCTTTGTCGCGACACCCGTTGTTGCGCCGGATACCGCTGCCGCGCGGCCGGAAGCGCCCCGCCAGAATGCCGACCTTCGCCTGATCATTGAAGAAGACCAGGCTTCGGGAACCTTCATCTACAAGACCCTCGACCGCCGGACCGGCGAAATCGTGAAGCAGTTCCCTCGGGAGCAGGTCATTCGATTGAAGGACACGGCGTCCTACGCCCCTGGCGACGTGATCGACGCCCAGTCCTAGCGGATCTCCGCACCGGTCCAGACGGGCCGCTCCGAAGTTTTCACCGACGTCGCGCCGCGACGGCGGCCGTCATGGTTTACCGATATTAACCATAAGCGAACGTTCTCCCGCCTAGATTTCGAAGGGGCGGCTCGGTGAGTCGCGTCACGTCGAGAAACGCCGTGCGAGGAGAAGCTCATGTCGATCAGCGTCCATACCAACCAATCTGCGCTGGTTGCGCTTCAGAACCTCAACAAGACGAACGATGATCTGGCGGGCGCGCAAAACCGCATCAGCACCGGCCTGAAGGTTCAGGGCCCCAAGGACAATGCTTCGGTCTGGGGCATCGCCCAGGCGCAACGCGCTGACGTCGGCGCGCTTGGCGCGGTCAAGATGAGCCTCGATCGGGCCCAGTCGATTTCCGATGTGGCTATATCAGCCGGCGAAACCATTTCCGACCTGCTCATTTCGATGAAGGAAAAGGTCACCGCGGCGATGGACCCGTCGCTGGACACGGTGTCGCGGACCGCTCTGAATGCCGACTACAAGTCTCTGCTGCGGCAGATTACCCAGGTCGCCGGCGACGCGGAGTTCGATGGCGCCAACCTGCTGGACAATTCGCTGGGCGCGGGCATCCGTTTCCTCGCAAACGCCGACGCCAACTCGTTCATCACCCTGAGCGCCAAGAACATGTCTCTTGGCGGGGCGATCATCACCATGAGCGCGACCTCGTCGATCGGCACGATGACGTTGGCCACGACGATCCAGGGTTTGCTGACGAGCTCCATTTCAAACGTCAACCAGGCGCTGGGCGACCTCGGGGCCCAGTCCAAGCAACTCGAGGCCCACAACAAGTTCGTATCCAAGCTGACCGACACCCTGAACTCGGGCATCGGAAACCTGGTCGACGCCGACCTGGCCAAGGAAAGCGCGCGCCTGCAGGCCCTGCAGGTCCAGCAACAGCTCGGCGCGCAGGCGCTGTCGATCGCCAACCAGGCGCCGCAGATCATTCTGTCGCTGTTCAAGGGGTGAGCCCGGCGGTGGCGGCGGCCTCTGGCCCCGCTGAGCCGCGCAGGGGCGACGAGGCAGCTGCATGATCGAGCTTCGCGATCTTCTTCCACAAGACGAGGAGCGCCTTTTCCAATGGCGCGCCGAACCCGATGTCGCGCGCTGGATGTCGGACGCCGATGTTTCAGGGCGAGGCGCACACCGGGCCTGGTTTGATCAGATCCAGAGCGATCCGGACATCAAGGGCTGGCTCATCCAGAGCGGCGGACGCCCCGCCGGACTGCTGACATTGACGGGCCTCGCCGGCCATCATCGGCGCGCGGCGTGGAACTGGTTCATCGGCGATCGCGAGGCGCGTGGTCGCGGCGTGGGGCGGGCGGCGCAGGTGCTGGGGCTTGATCAGGCCTTCCTGGGCCTTGGCCTTCACAAGGTGTGGGCCGAAGTGATGGCCGACAACGACGCCGCGATGAAGGTCCAGACCGGAGCCGGTTTCCGCCGTGAGGGCTATCTGCGCGGTCATGTCCTGAAAGCGGGTGCGCCGCGTGACGTGGTCATGCTCGGCATTCTTGCGGAAGAATGGGTCGCGCTTGCGCCGGGCGCGCGGCGAAACCTCGTCTCGGCGGGGCTGATCGCCGCCTGAGCGATCCTTCCTCTGGCTTTGCGCCTTAACCCGCTGTCAGCCCTTGTCGGTCATGCTGCCGCTGCGAATTTCCGCCGGGATCTGAATGGCCGTCACCTTCGATACCAGCAGCCTCCTGAGCTACTATCAGGCCAGGCAGGGACAAACCACGGCGGCGCCGACAAGCGTTGGCGCCGGCGGGGGTGCGAAGAAGTACGCCCCGACACCGCCGTGGGCGACGACGTCTGGCGCGGCGAGATCGAGTGATCTGGTCAAGAAGGCGATGGCGGGTTCCCGTTTCATCGATGAGTCCTCGGCGAAGCTCGACCTGGAAGGCGCCAGCGCCGACTACAAGAAGCTGTTCGCCGTCTACCAGGGGCTGAACACCCTTTACGGCCTGGGCGAGCGCCTGCAGGCGAAGGGCGTCTCGGCGACCGAGAAGAACCGCATCGCGGACATCTTCACCCGCGGGATGACGGAAATCGCCGGCTATACCGACAAGGCCAAGCTCGAGCAGATGCGGCTGACGCGCGGGGACACGATGATCTCCGACAAGTCCGCGGTCGGCGTGCCCCGGTCGAAATCCCAATACCTGACAGGGACGGTCTTCACCGGAACGCAGAACGCTGCCGTGCCCGACTTCGCTGGCGATGTGGCTTTCACCATTTCGGTCAAGCGCGGGACGGCGACGCATACGATCCAGGTGGATCTGGCGGACATGGGTTCGGCCACCCGCTCAATGGGCGCCGTGACCTCGTTCATCAACTCCAAGCTGGAGGCGGAGGGGCTGCAGACGCGGTTCAGCGTCGTGCGCACGGCGGGCGAGCCGCGCAAGGTGACCACCGGCGGAACCACCGTGACCCTGCCGGCCGTGGCGGACAACTTCGCCTTCAAGATAACCGGCGATTCCACGGAGCAGACGACATTTTCGGCCGCGACGACCAAGCCCTCGGTCTACGTCACGACCTACGCCGGCAATCCGGATCCCGACAAGAACGTCAAGACCGACGACGGCAAGTTCGAGACGACCCTGGTCAAGCTGGACGGATCCGCGGTCGGCGCCGAGGGCGCGCGCATTTCGTCCAAGGGCCTGGAAGGCACGATCAAGACGGTGCGCGGCTCCAAGGTCGGCGCCGATGGCTCGCTGTATGTCCTGGCTGACGTCAACACGTCCGTCGACGGCCAGACCGTCAAGGGGGAGAGCGATGTCGCCCTGCTCAAATATGACAGCACCGGCCAGCTGATGTTCGCCCGCACTCTGGGTGCGGCGAGCAACGCCCAGGGTCTGGCCATGACGGTCGCCGACGACGGTCGTGTTGCGATCGCCGGCAAGGTCGTCGGGGAGCTGTCGGGCGCCACGGAGGGGCCGATCAACTCGGGAGATGGCACAGGCCTGACCGACAGCTTCGTCACGGTTTACGACGCCAAGGGCGACGAATCCTGGACGGCGCGGAGGGGCGCGCTGAAAGATGACGAGGCCACGGCCGTGGCGTTCGGGGAGGGCGGTCTGGTCTATGTCGCCGGTCGCACCAAGTCGACACTGCCCGGCGGTGGCGTGAACCAGGGCGACTGGGACGGCTACCTGACGGCCTTCGCGGCGGACGCCAAGGGCTCGCCGAAGGCCCTCTTCACAACCCAGTTCGGGACGGCCGGCGCCGATACCGTCAGCGGCATGGTCGTGGATGGCTCCAAGGTCACCCTGGCGGGTGTCGAAAGCGGCCGCGGCGTACTTCGCAGCTTCGACGTCACACCGACGGTCACGACCACGGAAAAGGTCGTCGCCAACGGCGTCACCACCATCAACGTCACCAACACGACCAACGGGTCCTCGACCACCACCAGCAATGTCTACGGGGCGCCCGACGGGTCCAATACCGCCTCCACGACAACGACCGTTCATACCTCCGCCGCCAGTTTCGCGACGGGCTCCACGCGGGACCTTGGGGACCTGCAAGGCGGGCAGATCGCCGGAATCTCGCTCGAGGGCGGTGATCTCTGGGTGGCCGGTACGACCCGCAACGCGGCCCTGTCGGTGGCAGGAACCGCCAACGCCTACAACGCCGGCATGGACGCCTTCGCGGCCCGCCTCTCGACCGACCTGTCCAGCGCGGCTGGCGACCGGCTGACCTATTTCGGCGGCACGACCGACGATACGGTGACGGCCATGACGGTCTCCGACGGCAAGGTCTGGATCGCCGGCCTTGCCGCTGCGGACCAGCCGGGCGCGACCGCCATTTCGACCAAGGACGGCTACATCGCCCAGCTGGACCTCGTCACGGGAACGGCCTCCGCCCAGCGTGTCACCGGCAAGGACGGCTATGCCGCGGCCACCTCGATCGCGGTCGACGCAACGGGCGCGAGCGCCCTGGACAAGCTGGGGCTGCCCAAGGGGACGCTTCTCTACGCCGACTCCGCGAAGGTCGCGGCCGCGACATCCGCCCGCCCGGGGGACAGCTTCCAGATCCGCACCGCCGAGGGCGGCCGGCTGGCCACGGTGACCCTGGAGGCCGGCGACACGCTCGACACTCTGGCGATCAAGGTCAAGCGCGCTGCCGGTTCCAAGGCCAAGGTGGAGGTCGTCAGCGATGGTGACTTCCGCAGACTCAAGATCACCCCCGCGACCAAGAATTCGACCGTCGAGGTCCTTCCCGGCAAGGGCGACTCTGATTTCCTGGCGTCGCTAGGCCTGACGCCGGGTGTGATCCGCAACACAATCGTCGGCGCCGACGGCAAGAGCGCCTCGGCCGACGGCGGTGGGCCGGTGTTCGGCCTCGGCCTGCCGGCGGAGCTTGATGTGAGCAGCGAGACGGCGGTCAAGAACACCCTGGCGGTGCTTTCGAAGTCGCTGAGCAAGGTTCGTGACGCCTACCGCCAGCTCGAAGCCGCGGCCAAGCCGCAGCCGGTGACGCCGAAGGGCCAGAGCGGCGCCGTCCCGGCCTATCTTACCAGCCAGATCTCGAACTATCAGGCCGCTCTTGATCGCCTGGGCGGCGGTTGATCCCCCGCGATCGTTCACGCGGACTTGAAAGCGACACGGCCGCAAGATAGCGATTGCAGTCATGGAATTTCTCAAGGACCGCCGGATCGTCCTGGCCATTGGAGGCGCTGTCGCGCTGCTCCTCGGCATCCTGATCGCGGCGACGATCATGCGTGGCGACAAGGGCCCGACCAAGCCGCCGCCCGCCGCGACAGGCGGTCTGGTCGTCGAGACCGGCCGTGACGATGACACCAGGCTCGACCCGACCCGGCCGATCCGCTGTTTCGTCAGCGGGGTTTTCGCCGGTGAACTGACACTGACCGAATGCGCCAAGCGGAACGGCGTCGCCACTGACGCGCTCGATGTCGGGGTCGACGAGACGGGGGCCCTGGCGGCGGCCAACCAGGCGGGGACGGTTCTCGCGCCGCTTCCGCCGGTTCAGGCCACCCCACAGCCGCCAACAGCGACGGCTCCGACGTCCAGCCCGACCGCGCCGACGCAGGTGTCCGGGGAGACCTGCTGGCGCTACGCGGGCGGCGGCTGGTCAAAGGTTGGCGACATGGACCTCAACAGCTGCGTCCAGACCCTCTACGCGGGCCAGTGCGAACAGCGGGGCGGGGCATCCTACGGGCGCTGGGGCGATCAGACCGTGCGACTGGTGCGCGACAAGGTCGAGATTTCCTCGGACAACCGCCGCTTCCACACCCTGGTCGAACAGGGTCCCAACTGCTCCATCCCGCCGGTCGGCTAGGCAAGGACCATCGCAATGCTCAAGCATGCCGCGCTTCTGACGCTCGCCGCCGCCGCCGTCATTCTCGGCGCCTGCGAGGCGGAGCTTGAAGCCCCTCTCGACAAGGGCGTCTGTTACGCGGTCGGGACCGGCCCGGACGGCAAGATCAAGTTCAACGTGGTGGCGCGCAATCAGCCCAACATCGAGAACTGCGCCGCTCAACTCGAGGGCATGCGCCTGCGCTTCCTGCGCATGGGCGGTCAGACCCGTGAAATTTCCGGGGCTTACCAGGGCAGCTTCATCTTCCTGCGTCGGGACGGAATCTATCGCGCCCAGCACTGGGAAGGAAACCAGTACCTGATGCTGGTTCGCAGCGGCGATGGCCGGCTGGTCATTCCCGGCGCGGTCCAGCGCCAGTAGCGCCTTCCGACCCTGACTCCTCACCCGAAGAATGCTGTGCATAAGCCCTTGCGCGGGAGAACAAAGTGTGAACTCATGGGTTTTATAAATGGTTAACGCTCGCTAGTCTGGGCGTCAGATTCCGGCGCGACAGGGTCGCCGGGCGTGAGAAAACGGAGCAATTCCATGGCGGGCAGCGTCAACAAGGTCATTCTCGTCGGCAATCTGGGCAAAGACCCGGAAATCCGCACGCTCAACTCTGGCGACCGGGTCGCCAATCTCAGCATCGCGACGTCCGAGTCGTGGCGCGACCGCGCCAGCGGCGAGAAGAAGGAGCGCACCGAGTGGCACCGCGTGGTCATTTTCAACGACAACCTGGTGAAGGTGGCCGAGCAGTACCTCAAGAAGGGCTCGACGGTTTACATCGAGGGCGCGCTGCAGACGCGCAAATGGTCGGACCAGCAGGGTGTCGAGAAATACTCCACCGAAGTCGTGCTGCAGAAGTTCCGCGGCGAGCTGACGATGCTCGGTGGTCGCGGCGACGGCGGCGGCGCGATGCGTGACGAGGGCGGCGATTTCGGCGGCTACTCCGGCGGTGACCGGGCCCAGCCGAGCGGTCCGAAGGAAAGCTTCAGCGCCGACCTGGACGACGAAATTCCGTTCTAGGCGCTATCTCCCGTCCGCTCGCCTCCCTCCTGCGCGGCGAGCGGATTCCTGCCTGGCGGACGGGCTTCAACGGCCAACGCAACCACAGTCCGTAACGCCTTTTGACTGACGTCGGGGTTCCATTGCGTCTGCCCGCCATGCGAGGAGGAGGCGTGGCTTCCTCGTCCGACAGATCTCCTTTCGCGCCCGCCGAATGGGCCGCCATCGCGGCGATCATCGTCGTCTGGGGCGTCAACAACGCTGCGGCCAAGGTCGCGACGGGCGTGCTGCCGCCGTTCTTTGTCGGCGGGGTGAGGTTCGCCCTCGCGCTCGTGGTGCTGATTCCATTCCTGCGGCCGCCGTTCCCGCCCTGGCGCCAGATCCTGCCGATCCTGCTGCTGCTCGGGCCGCTCCACTTCGGCCTGATCTACTTCGGCTTCTCGATCGTGAAGAACCTCAGTCCGCTGGTGGTCTCGCTGCAGCTGTGGATCCCGATGACGGCTTTCTTCGCCTGGCGGGTGCTGGGAGAGACGATGTCGCGCCCTGCGCTGGCGGGCATGGCGGTGGCCTTTGTCGGCGTGGCCTGGATGAGCCTCGATCCGCACGCCGCCGCCGACCTTCCCGGCATCCTGATCGGCGTTGTGGCCAGCGCCATGTGGGCGCTGGGCACCGTGTGGGTCCGGCGGACGCCGGGCGTGGGTCCACTGAAGATGCAGGCTTTGACATCAGCGGTCGGCGCACCGGTGTTGCTGGCGGCGTCCTTCCTGTTCGAGCCACATGTGCTGGAGCGCGCCGCGGGGGCCAGTTGGCAGATCTGGGCCCTGGTGGCCTGGGCGGCCCTGGCGTCGACGGTCGGCGCGTCAGCCCTGTTGTTCTGGCTGGTTCAGCGTCGTGAACCCGGGCGGGTCACGCCCTGGTTCCTGCTGACGCCGTTGCTGTCCTGCGGCATCGGAATCGGTCTGATGGGCGATACACTCACGCCTCAGCTGATGCTCGGCGGCGCGGCGACCCTGGTCGGCGTCGCGCTCGTCGCGCTGTCCGAACGCAGGGCTGCGGCCAGGGCGGTTGCGACGGCTCCCTGATCCGGCCCGACGGTCCTCTCAGGGCCCCTTGATGACGGCGCAGGCCACCCGGGCGCCGGCGCCGCCGATCGGCTGACTGGTGTGATCGTCAGGGGCGGCGTGGATCACCAGCGCCGAGCCGTCGGCATCGAGAAGCGGCGCCCGGTCGGCGACAGACAGGGACACCGACGGGGTGAAGATCTCCGCGATGGCCGTGCCATCAGCCGCCGCATAGAGGTTCGGCAGGTCGCCGGTCTCGTTGGCCGCCGGATTCAGCAGGCCATGCGCCACGGGCATGTCGTGGTGCATGTGACCCCCGGCCGACTTGAAGTCGGCGCTCGAGCAATCAGCCTTTTCGTGGAAATGCAGGCCGTGCCAGCCCGGCGTCAGGCCTTTGGCCTCGACCCGGACGATCAGCCCGCGGGGGGCTTCGGTAAGGGTGGCGCTGCCCATGTCCTGTCCGGCGGGGCCTTTCAACGGCACGGTGACCGGCGCGGGACCGGCGAGGGCGGGGAAGGCGATCGCAGCGATGGCGAAGGGAAGGATCAGACGACGCATCGACAAGCTCCTGGCAGGACCTGAAAATCCCGGCAAATCGTCGGAATTGACGCTCCAGAGGCCTGAAAAAGCCGTCCGAAAGATGGCGCCCGACGCCCCTGAATGTTAACGAGGGACAGGACGCTTCCTGTCCGATTCTGACAGCAAAATCCCGCACTTGACCGACGACACCCTTACCCCTCCGGAAGACGCCCGGCGCGGGGCCGTGAGCCCCATCGCCATCGAGGATGAGCTGAAGCGCAGCTACCTCGACTACGCCATGAGCGTCATCGTCAGCCGCGCCCTTCCGGACGTCCGCGACGGCCTCAAACCCGTGCATCGCCGCATCCTGTTCGCGATGAACGAGAACGGGTTCAATTCCACGGCGGCCTACCGCAAGTCGGCCCGCACCGTCGGCGACGTGATCGGTAAGTATCACCCGCACGGCGACGTGGCCGTCTACATGGCCCTGGTGCGGATGGCGCAGCCGTTCTCGATGGGGCTGATGCTCATCGACGGGCAGGGCAACTTCGGCTCGGTCGACGGCGATATGCCGGCCGCCATGCGTTACACCGAATCCCGCCTGACCAAGGCGGCCGAGGCGTTGCTGGCTGACATCGACAAGGACACGGTCGACTATCAGGAGAACTACGACGGCACCGAAAGCGAGCCGAAGGTTCTCCCCGCCCGCATTCCCAACCTGCTGGTCAACGGCGCCGGCGGCATCGCCGTCGGCATGGCGACCAACATCCCGCCCCACAACCTCGGCGAAGTCGTCGACGCCTGTCTGGCGCTGGTGGACAATCCCGACATCGGGATGGACGAGCTGCTCGACATCGTGCCGGGCCCGGACTTCCCCACGGGCGGCGAGCTGATCGGCCGCAGCGGCGCACGCCAGGCCCTCATGACCGGCCGCGGCTCGGTGGTCATCCGTGGCGTCGCCACCGTCGAGGAACTGCGCAAGGACCGTGAAGGCATCGTCATCACGGCGATCCCCTTCCAGGTCAACAAGGCCAGCCTTGTCGAGCACATCGCCGATCTGGTGCGCGACAAGAAGCTCGAAGGCATCAGCGACATCCGCGACGAGAGCGACCGCAACGGCATGCGTGTCGTCGTCGAGCTCAAGCGTGACGCCCAGGGCGAGGTGATCCTCAACCAGCTTTACCGGTTCACCGCGCTGCAAAGCAGCTTCAGCTACAACATGCTGGCGCTGAACCACGGCCGGCCGGAGCAGATGGGCCTGCAGGCCATGCTCCAGGCCTTCATCGACTTCCGCGAGGAAGTGGTCGTCCGCCGCACGCGGTTCGAACTCGGCAAGGCCCGCGACCGGGGCCATGTGCTGGTCGGTCTCGCCATCGCTGTCGCCAACATCGACGAGTTCATCCGCATCATCCGCAGCTCCGTTGACCCCGCCGAGGCGCGCGAGCGCCTGTGCGGTCGGGACTGGCCGACCACCGATATGATGCCCCTGATCGAACTGATCGCCGATCCCCGCACGGTGATCACCGGCGGCGATCAGGTTCGTCTGTCGGACGAGCAGGCCCGCGCCATCCTCGGCCTGACCCTCAGCCGCCTGACCGGTCTCGGCCGCGACGAAATCCTGAGCGAGGCCACGACCCTGGCCGGCTCAATCGCCGAACTACTCGAGCTGTTGTCGGACCGCGCCAACATCATGGCCGTGGTCCGCGCGGAGCTGGTCGAGGTCCGGTCGAAATTCGCCGAGCCGCGCCGCACCGTCTTCGGCGAGGGCGGCGCGGACATGGACGACGAGGACCTGATCCCGCGCGAGGACATGGTCATCACCGTCACGCACGGCGGCTATGTGAAGCGCACGGCGCTCTCGACCTACCGCAGCCAGCGCCATGGCGGCAAAGGCCGGTCCGGCATGTCGACCAAGGACGAGGATGCCGTCACCCGTGTCTTCTCCGCTTCGACCCACGCACCGGTGCTGTTTTTCAGTTCGGGCGGCAAGGTCTACAAACTGAAGGTCTGGCGCCTGCCGCTCGGCACGCCGACCTCGCGCGGCAAGGCGTTCGTCAACCTGCTGCCGATCGAGCAGGGCGAAAGCATCACCTCGATCCTGCCGTTGCCCGAGGACGAGGCCCAGTGGGACCGGCTGGACGTGATGTTCGCCACCCGGTCGGGCAATGTGCGCCGCAACCGGCTCAGCGACTTCGTGCAGATCAACCGCAACGGCAAGATCGCCATGAAGCTGGACGAGGGCGACAGCATCGTCGGCGTCGGCCTCTGCAACGCCGAAAACGACATTCTGCTGACCACGGCGCTCGGACGCGCCATCCGCTTCCAGGCGAACGAGGTGCGGGTCTTCGCCGGCCGCGATTCCACGGGCGTGCGCGGCATTCGCCTGCAGGAGGGCGACGAAGTCCTGTCGATGGCCATCCTCGGCGGCGTGGCGGCGACGCCTGCCGAGCGGACCGCCTATCTGAAATACGAGCGCGCCCGTTTGCGCGCCCAGTCCGACGACGATGCGGACGACTCTGCCGCCGTCGTCGAGGATGACGATGACGCCGACGGCGAGGCCGATCTGAGCCCCGAGCGCATCATCGAACTCGGTGCGGCGGAGGAATATATCCTCACGCTTTCGTCCGAAGGCATCGGCAAACGCACCAGCGCCTATGATTTCCGGCGCACCGGACGGGGTGGTCAGGGCCTGCTGGCCCAGGACCTTACCCGCAAGGGCGGCCGCCTCGTCGCCAGTTTCCCTGTGGAGCAGGCTGACGAAATCTTGTTGGTGACGGACGCGGGCCAGTTGATACGGTGCCCCGTTGCGAATATCCGCATCGCGGCGCGCAACACCCAGGGCGTGATCGTCTTCCGCACGGCGGAGAACGAGCATGTCGTGAGTGTCGAGCGTCTCGAAGCCACGGGTGGCGACGAACCGGGCGAGGACGCAGACGGCGTGACGGACGACGGGGGCGACCAACCCTCCGCGGACTAGCGTCGCAAAGGGGGACGGGTGGCGAGAGTCGGGCTGTATCCGGGCACGTTTGATCCGATGACCAACGGTCATCTGGACATCATCGGCCGGGCCGTGAAGCTGGTGGACAAGCTGGTCATCGGTGTCGCGATCAATGAAGGCAAGGGGCCGATGTTCTCGCTCGATGAGCGGTGCGCCATCGTCCGGGACGAGACGGCCCACCTTCAACGGGTCGCCGAGATCGAGGTCATTCCCTTCAAGGGGCTGCTGATGCACTTCGCCCGTGAGGTCGAGGCCGGCATCATCGTTCGCGGCCTGCGGGCCGTGGCCGACTTCGAATACGAATTCCAGATGACCGCCATGAACCAGCAGCTCGACCGCGAGATCGAGACGGTGTTCCTGATGGCCGACCCGCGCCACCAGGCCGTGGCGTCTCGCCTGGTGAAGGAGATCGCCATCCTCGGCGGCGACATCACCAAGTTCGTCACGCCGGGCGTGGCGACGCGTCTGCTGGAAAAGGTCGGGCGGGCGTAGGCGGATTGAGGGGTCCGAGACGGGCCTTCGGATCTGCTCACGATCACGGAATTTGCCCGTCTTCCTGAGCAGCGCGAAGCGCGTGTGGAAGGACGCAGGACTTGTCGCTGATGCCGTCGCGGGCTACCCGGGCTGACGGGGCTATCCGAGAGAGTGCACAACACATGAAATCCGCGCCGATCGCGCTCGCCGCCCTGCTGTTTTCCGTCGCGCCGGCCGCGATGGCAGCCTCGCCGCCAAAGGCGCCGCCGGCGCTGCAGTATCCGGCGACGGACTGGCGTACCCCCGACCCGGACAACATCCTCATCATCGACACCAACAGGGGGCGGGTCATCGCGGAACTGGCGCCCTGGGCGGCGCCGGCCAGCGTCGCGCAGGTCAAGACGCTCGTCCGTCAGGGCTTTTATGACGGACTGACCTTCTTTCGCGTCATCGACGACTTTATGGCCCAGACGGGCGATCCCCGGAACGAAGGCACGGGTGGGTCTGAGCTGCCCAACCTGAGGGACGAGTTCCAGTTTCGCCACGGCCGGGACCTGCCGTTCGCCTCGCTGGGCCGCATCGCGCCGGACAACAAGATCCCGTTCCTGACCGAGGCGGGTTTCATCGACGGGTTCGCGATCCGCGGAACGCCGCAGATGCAGATGATGGCGTCGGCGGACGGCAAGGTGTCCGGCTGGCCGCTGTTCTGCGCCGGGGTTCTCGGCATGGCCCGCGCCAATTCGCCCGACACGGCGAACAGCCAGTTCTACATGATGCGGCAGACCTACCCGTTGCTGGACGCCAACTACACAGCCTTCGGGCGCGTGCTCGGCGGTCTGGACGTGGTCCGGGCGATCAAGACGGGCGAACCGGTCCCATCGCCGCAGGACAGCATGCTGAAGGTGCGAATTCTGGCCGACCTTCCGGCGGCGGAACGACCGTCAGTGCAGGTGCTCAACACCAACAGCCCGTCGTTCAAGGCGATTCTGGACGCGGCCCGGGCGTCCGGCGCCGGCGCGGGTTCGGCCTGCGACATCCCTGTTCCTGTCAAGATCGGCTGAGGAGACCGCCGCCATGCGCTCGACCCTGTTGCTCGCTGCCGCCCTGACGCTGGTTGCTCCGGCGGCGATGGCGAAGCCCAAGGCTCCGGCCGCCGCCGACTGGCGCACGCCGGACCCTCAGAACGTCCTTGTTATCGACACCAACAAGGGACGGGTGGTCGTCGAGCTGGTTCCCGAGGTCGCGCCGGGGCATGTCGAGCGTCTCAAGGTACTGGCCCGCAAGGGAACCTATGACGGCCGGACCTTCTTCCGGGTCATCGACCGCTTCATGGCCCAGACCGGCGATCCGCAGGACACAGGGGAGGGCGGCACGGACCTTCCCAACCTCAAGGCCGAGTTCACCTTCCGCCGGGACGCAACGTCTGGCGTGGTGGTCGCGGCCAGTCCCTGGGGGACGGACGAAGGCTTCCTCAAGTCGCTGCCCGTCGTCGGTCAGGCGTGGAGCTGGCACGACATGACCCAGGACGGGAAGGTCGCGACCTGGGGCAGCTATTGTCCCGGCGTCGTCGGTATGGCCCGCGATGACAATCCCGACAGCGCCAACAGCCAGTTCTTCCTGATGCGCCAGCCCTACCTGTCGCTCGACAAGCGCTACACGGCGTTTGGACGGGTGATCAGCGGTCTGGACGCGATCCGCGCGATCAAGACCGGCGAACCTGTGCCCGCGCCGCAGGATCGGATGGACCGCGTCCGCGTTCTGGCCGATATACCCGCCGCCGAACGGCCAACCGTCAGGGTCATCGACCCGGCCGGCGCGTGGTTCAAGGCCGAGATCCAGCGAGTCCGCAAGCTCAAGGGCGCGGACTTCTCGCTATGTGATGTGACCATTCCTGCGGAAGTGAACTGAACCCATGACGACAGACGCCGAAAACACCCTGCTGCTGACCACCGACACCGGCCTGGTCACGATCAAGCTGCGCCCCGACCTGGCCCCCGGCCACGTTGAACGCATCAAGGAACTGGCGCGGGAGGGCTTCTACGATGGCGTGGTCTTTCACCGCGTGATCCCGGGCTTCATGGCCCAAGGTGGCGACCCGACCGGCACCGGCTCTGGCGGTTCGAAGAAGCCCGACCTGAAGGCGGAGTTCTCGCGCGAACCGCACGTGCGCGGCGTCTGCTCGATGGCCCGCACGAGCGCGCCCCACTCGGCTAACAGCCAGTTCTTCATCTGCCTGGACGATGCGACCTTCCTCGACAACCAGTACACGGTCTGGGGCGAAGTCGTGGACGGCATGGACCATGTCGACGCCCTGCCCAAGGGCGAGCCCCCTCGCCAGCCGGGCAAGATCGTCTCGATGAAGGTCGCGGCGGACGCCTGACCGGTCAATCCCTCCCCCTGAGGGGGAGGGACCCATCCTTACCGCCGCGGCGGCGGCAGGCGACGGATCGAGCTGACCTTGTCGTTGCCGCCGATGGCCTTGAGGTTCGGATTGTCGGCGCTCACGGTCCAGCACTGACCGTTGAAATCCGTGCCTGCGCAAAGCTGCCAGGTTCCGCTCACCACGCGAACCGAGGTGATCTGGTCATCCAGCCCTGACCCGGTGAGGTCTGGCACGGACGACGAGATTTCCAGCCGCATGCCACGGTAGTCGGGGTTTTCGTAGACGATGAGGCCAACCGGTCCTGTCCCGCCGCCGCTCCAGCCGCCGCCGGAACCGCCGCTCGATCCGCCTCCGCTGTTCCAGCCGCCGCCATAGCCGCCGCTCGATCCGCCGCCATTGTTCCAGCCGCCGCCAGAACCGCCGCCGTTGCCGCATTGCAGGTTGCCGTTGACGTTGACGATCCCGCCAGACGAACAGTTTCTGTATGTGATATTGGTGTCGAACAGCCCGCCGGCCGGGCCGACGCAGCGGGCATACAACTGGCCGTTGAAGGCGGTGATTTCACGGCAGCTGGCCTGATAGGAGCCGCCGGGAATGGGGTCATAGGCTCCGTTCCAGGTTGGCGCGGCCGAAGCGGCCGTTGACAGCAGCAGCAGGCAGGCGCTCGCGATGGCGGCGCGGCTGATCGTCTTCATGATAACCCCCAATGGTTGTCGCGTTGACCGACCCTAGGGGCGCCTCTGCCCTGCCGTCCAGTCGGCGTTCGGCGCGAGGGTCACCACTATGGGGAAATGGTCCGACCCAAGCGTCGGTCCACGCCGGACCGATACCGTGCGCCAGCCCTTGCCCGCATAGACCTGATCGATCGGCAGGACCGGAAAGGGGAGCGTCAGGGGGAATTCGGAGGATCGGCCCGCCGGCCAACTCGCCAGCGCTCGTGTCCGGCGCTCAAGGCCGAATAACCTGTCCTGGCGTCGCATGGAAAAGGACCAGGGGGTGCTGTTCATGTCGCCGGCAACGATCAGGCGGTCTTTCGCAAAACGCTTCAGCACCTTGGCGAGCCACATCGTCTGCTGTTGCTGGGGGCCTGCCGGAATGGGCCAAGTGTAGTGAATGCCGACAACCGTGAACGTGCCGTGTTGATCCCGGAACGTCGCCCAGGCGCCGGGAAGCGTGCCGGCAAGCGGGTCCCCGGCAAGGCCGCCTCGGGCGACCGGCTTATGCTTGGCCAGGATCAGGGTCGAACAGGGCGAGGGTTCAGCGCAGGTCGTTCGGCTGGGGTACCGGTCGGACAGAGCCTCAAGCACGGCGTCCGATTCACCCGCGCCTTCCTCGACGACGACGATGTCGGGGTCGGTTTTCAGGATCCACCGCGCCGTTGCGCCCGGATCGCGATTCCGGACCCAGGTGTTGAACTGAACGATGGTCAGCGTTTCGCCATCGACCCTGCCGCGGGTCCATTTTGTCGCTGCGGTCAGGTCCGGCAACATCAGGGTCAGGGCGGACAGAGTGCCGATCAGAGCCAGCACCGGCGTCGTGCGCCCGTATCGGCCGGTGACGATCCAGACGAGAGTCGCCGCGAGTACGCCCGCGAGGTAGATCGGCGTGAAATGGGTGAGGACATCCAGCCGGTCGCTGAACCGACCGCCCTGCGCGGCAAGCGCCAGCAGGGTGAAGCAGCAGGCCGCTACCATCGCGAAGGCCCGCGCCAGTTCGCGCATTGCTCTGAGAATCATCCGCATGTTCAGGCTCTAGCACGGGCGAGGTGCAGGCTTCATGCAACACGGGTCACGAGATGGATCAGTCGCCGACCCAGTAGGTGAACGACACCTTTCGCGCTGGTGCATTGCCCACCTTCAGATCGCCCGTGAGCACCGTACCCCCGCTTGAGCCCTCGCCGCGAGCTTTCGTCAAAGCGGCCTGGTCGAAGGCGCCGCTGAAGATGACTTCGCCAAGCTTCGGGTCATGGCCCCTGAACTGCAGCTTGCCGGCGTCGAAGCTGTAGGCGTCGGGCAGGACCCGCAGGCTGACACTGTGACCTTCACCGCCCAGTTCATTGGGAGCCATAGGGCTGGTGACGTCGTCGAAGGCGATCAGCACGGGCCCGAAGGTCGAGGTGCGGTCACCCGTCTCCCAGGTCTGGAAGTCGCTTGGCGCGCCGATCGCCAGATGCGTGAACTGGTAGTCGCCGACCCTGACGTTGGTCGGGCTCAGATAGTAGCCGGAGGCGTCCAGTCCCTGCTGCGAATGGAAACCCGTCGCAACTGGAATGGTCGGCTCAGCCGCGGCGGGGGCCGGCGCCACGACGACAGGAGGCGGGGCGGCGGCCTGTTCGGCGGGTTTGCGGTTGCAGCCGGCCGTGAAGGCCAACACTGCGGCTGCCATGGCGATAGTCCGGAAGCGCATGCAATTCCCCTTCAATCGTCGGCGCATCAACGCCACGGCCCTTCGGATTTGTCCATCACCCGCTTGACGTCGGCGCGCCGGCGTGGCGCTTCCGCCACCATGCGTGTCGCCGATTTCGATTTTGACCTGCCTGAGAGCCTGATCGCCCTGCGCCCGGTCACGCCGCGCGAGGCGGCGCGGCTGCTGATGGTGACCCCGGGCGAGGATCTCCGGGATCTGACGGTCGGCGACCTGCCGTTGCAGCTGCGCGCCGGCGACGCTCTGGTCTTCAATGACACCCGGGTGATCCCGGCGCGGCTCGACGGCCTGCGCGAGGCGCGAAGCGAGGGCGGCGGCGATGGACATGCCGTGGCAGTCGAGGCGACACTTCACAAGCGGCTGTCGGCCAACCGCTGGAGCGCCTTCATGCGGCCGGGCAAGCGGCTCAAGGTCGGCGATCGCGTTCGCTTCGGGACCACGAGCGATCGGGCCTGCGAGGGCGCGGCGCTCGACGCCACGCTGGTCGCCAAGGCCGAAGGCGGCGAGGTCGAACTGGCCTTTGACCTATCCGGCCCCGACCTCGATATCGCCATCAACACCCGCGGCCACATGCCGCTGCCGCCCTATATCGCCGCCAGGCGCCCTGAGGACGAGCAGGACCGGACCGACTACCAGACCGTCTACGCACGCGAGGACGGCTCGGTCGCCGCGCCCACCGCCGGCCTGCATTTCACGCCTGACCTGCTGGCCCGGCTGGCGGCGGCCGGTGTTTCGCAGCACTTCGTCACGCTTCATGTGGGCGCGGGCACCTTTCTGCCGATGAAGGTCGACGACACTGACGACCATCGCATGCACGCCGAGTACGGCGTCGTTCCGGCTCACACGGCGGCGGCGCTGAATGCGGTTCATGCAGCCGGCGGGCGGATCATCTGCGTCGGCACCACCTCCCTGCGCCTGCTGGAGAGCGCGGCGGGCGAGGACGGCGTGATCCAGCCCTGGTCCGGCGAGACGGCGATCTTCATCACGCCCGGCTATCGCTTCCGCGCCGCCGATGGCCTGATGACCAATTTCCATCTGCCGAAATCGACGCTGTTCATGCTGGTCAGCGCCTTCGCCGGGCAGGCCCTGATGCGCGAGGCCTACGCCCATGCCATCGCCACGGGCTACCGCTTCTATTCCTACGGGGATTCAAGCCTGCTATGGCGCGCCTAGCTCCTCCCGTTTCCCCGGCGAAGGCCGGGGCCCAGATTCACATGCTGAGGCTGGCGGGTTTCATCTGGATCCCGGCCTTCGCCGGGAAGACGGCTTAGAGATTGGCGACTTTCCCTTTTGAACTGACGGCCACCGACGGCGCCGCGCGCACCGGCGTCCTGAGGACTCCGCGCGGCGATATCCGTACGCCGGCCTTCATGCCGGTCGGCACGGCCGCCACGGTCAAGGCCCTGACCGTCGATCAGGTCGCCCAGACCGGCGCCGACATCATCCTCGGCAACACCTATCACCTGATGCTGCGGCCGACGGCGGAACGGGTAAAGCGCCTCGGCGGCCTCCATCGCTTCATGCGGTGGGACAGGCCGATCCTCACCGACAGTGGGGGCTTCCAGGTCATGAGCCTGAGCGGCATCAGCAAGGTCACCGAAGAGGCCGTGACGTTCGCCAGCCACCTGGACGGCAGCAAGCATGTGCTGACGCCGGAACGGTCGATGGAGATCCAGGCCGATCTGCTGGGCAGCGACATCGTCATGCAGCTGGACGAATGCGTCGCCTGGCCGGCCGAGGAGGCGAGGGCGCGACAGGGGATGGAGCTGTCGGCCCGGTGGGGCGCCCGATCAAAGGCCGCGTTCGGCGAGCGCGAAAGCCAGGCCCTGTTCGGCATCCAGCAGGGTTCGACGTTCGAGACCCTGCGCCGCGAATCTTCCGACCGTCTGATCGAGACCGGGTTCGACGGCTACGCCCTCGGCGGCCTGGCGGTCGGGGAGGGCCATGAGGCGATGTGCGAGGTGCTCGACTACGCGCCGGCCATGCTGCCCGCCGACCGACCGCGCTACCTGATGGGCGTCGGCAAGCCGATCGATCTGGTCGAGGCGGTGTATCGTGGCGTGGACATGTTCGACTGCGTCCTGCCGACGCGCTCGGGCCGTCATGGTCAGGCCTGGACCTGGTCAGGTCCGCTGAACATGAAGAACGCCCGCTTCGCCGAGGACGACACGCCGCTGGACGAGACCAGCGCCTGTCCGGCCAGCAGCGGCTATTCGAAGGCCTATCTGCACCACCTGATCCGTTCGGAGGAGATCCTCGGCCAGGTGCTGCTCAGCTGGCACAACATCGCCTTCTTCCAGGCCCTCACGGCGGCGATGCGGGCGGCCATCGCCGAGGGCCGGTTCGAGGCGTTTCGCCGCGATTTCAAGGCTGGCCTGTCGTAGCGGACACGTCTCCGCGGTACAGGTCCCCAGCCTCTAGTGAATAGGATAGCGCGGTCCTGGCTTGCGCGCCGGCTCTCGCGGAATGTCCGAGCGGACGTGCGAGGGGGTCGCGGGCGGATTGCAGCCCCGGGCCTCGCCAAGACCCTTGAGGTAGCCTCGCCGTATGCCGCCGGCGGTAATCGCCGCCCTGACCAGCTTGTCATGCTGCTCGGCGCCGCTGAGCTTGCGCACCCAGCCCCGCATCGGGATCAGGTCCTGGGCCGCGGAGGCGATCATGCCCAGCGCCGTTTCGCCTGCGACGTCGCGACCCTTGGCGATCAGGGCGCGATCGTCCGGTGAAGAGGGGTCGTCGATGTCCGGACCAAGCGCCTCGTTCAACGGTCTAAGAAGGGCGATCAGCTCGCTGCAGGTCGCCGGTCTGGGCCGCTGATAGGGGTCCTCAAGCGCTTCAAGCAGGACCGTCGGGATCTTCGATCGCAGCAGATTCAGGTCCCGCATCGGCGCGCTGACCGCCCCGGTCACACTTCCCTTGTTGATCTGGTCCGTGGTCCGGACCTGCGACTGGGAAGGGTCCTGTGGCTGGGCTGCCGCGAGCGGCGCGCCGATACAGCAACCTGTCAGGACGAGAGAGGCGAGCACGATCTTGCGCATGCGGCGATGCTAAGCACGACGTCCGGCTTCCGCCAAGCGTTCGGCGCTTGCGGCGCAGAGGGCCCGCCACTATGGTCCGCGCCGCTTCAGGGGGCAGAAAACGCCGCCGCGCAAGCGGGCCGGTAGCTCAGTGGTAGAGCATTCGACTTTTAATCGAATGGTCGTGGGTTCGACCCCCACCCGGCCTACCATTCTTCCTGTCGTGACAATCGGCGTTCGCTGAACGACTGTGGGGCATGGCGATAGAGGTTCCCAATTTCGGCGTGCCCGACGACACCCTGGTGGCGGTTGTCCTTGGGGCGCTGCTCGCGACCGTCGGCGGATTCGTGGCGGCGCGATTCGAGGCGTGGCTGCGCCGGCGCGAGCGGGAGCAGGACGCGGCCCTGCTGCTCGGCGAAATCGTGTTCACCTTCGTGATGATCCTGAGGCTTGCCGACGAGTCTCGCCGGATCGGAGATCCCTACGGTCCGATCACCCTGCGGATGCTGGCCGGAGCCCGACGCGAGGCGGACGCCTATGAGCGGAATCGTGAGCGGCTGCCGGACTTGCGTGGCCCAGAGCTGCGCGTGGGCATGCACAAGCTGATGGTCACGTTGATCATGTCGCTGGACGGAATTCTGGAAGGGACGAAGCGGCTCGAGGATTTGCCCTCGACAAAGGCGGGCAAGGAGGTCGCGGCTGGGATCATGGAGTCCCGCGATCAGGGATTCGACTTCATCATGGAGACGGTTCCGTCGCTTTCCCCTTTGCTGAAACACCTGAGCCGCACGGCCCGCGTTTCGTTTGATGATCACGAGGCCGTCGTCCGGTCCTGAGAGCGTCAACCACAGCAGCCATCACAGGAGCCGCAGAAATTCTGCATTGTCTACTGAGCCGGTGGGATTAAACGCCTTTTGTCGGGGCCTCCGCCCCCGCAACGAACCGGGGCCGCATGCGTTCGCATGGGCGGCCGCAGCAGAGGCCGAGCCGCAGAGCGACGATGACCGCCACCGACGCCGCCCTTCCGCTGGCCACGCCGCGCGCGCGAAAGCCGTTGCTACGGCGGCGGAGCGCTATTCCGGGCTTTTCCATCACCATGGGCGTAACCCTGACGGTCCTGTCGCTGGTGGTTCTGCTCCCGCTGACGGCCGTGGTCATCAAATCAGCCGGCCAGACTCCCGCCCAGTTCATCGCCGCAGCCTTTTCAGAACGGGCGATGAAGGCCTATCAGCTCACGTTCGGCGCCTCGGCCATCGCGGCGGTGATCAACGGTGTGTTCGGCGTTCTCACCGCCTGGGCGCTGGTGCGTTACCGTTTCCCCGGCAAGGCGGTGATCAACGCGATCGTCGACCTGCCGTTCGCCTTGCCGACAGCGGTGGCCGGCATCGCGCTGGCGACCCTCTATGCGCCCAACGGCTGGATCGGGGCCCAGCTCGCGTCCCTCGGCATCAAGGCCGCCTACAATCCCACCGGTGTGGTCATCGCCCTGACCTTCATCGGCCTGCCGTTCGTGGTCCGAACGCTTGAGCCGGTGATGCGCGATCTGGCCGCCGACGTCGAGGAGGCGGCGGCATCACTGGGCGCCAATCGCTTGCAGACGATCCTGCGCGTTGTCCTTCCGGCCCTGGCCCCGGCCTGGCTGACCGGGTTCGCCCTGGCCTTCGCGCGGGCTGTCGGCGAGTACGGCTCGGTGATCTTCATCGCCGGCAACATGCCCTACCGGTCGGAGATCGCGCCGCTGCTGATCGTCATCCAGCTGGAGCAGTACGAGTACGCGGCGGCCGCCAGCATCGCGGTGGTCATGCTGGGCGTGTCCTTCCTGATGCTCTTCATCATCAACGCCATCCAGGCCTGGGCGCGGCGGTACGGTCAATGAGCGCGCGCGCCCGCTTGTCGAACGAGGATCCCGCCTGGGTCCGCCTGACCATTCTGACGCTCGTGCTCGGGTTCCTGGCGCTGGTGCTGATTCTGCCGCTTGTTTCGGTGTTCGTCGAAGCCCTGCGAAAGGGTCTGCTGACGGCGCTGGAGGCGATCCGCACGCCTGACGCTCTGGCGGCGATCAGGCTGACCCTGATCACGGCGGCGATCACCGTGCCGTTCAACGCCCTGTTCGGCCTGTGCGCCTCCTGGGCCATCGCCAAGCACAGCTTTCCGGGCAAGGCCTTCCTGATCACCCTGATCGACCTGCCGTTCTCGGTCTCGCCGGTCGTGGCGGGCCTGATCTATGTTCTGGTGTTCGGGGCCCAGGGCTGGTTCGGCAACAGCCTGATCGAGCACGACATCAAGATCATCTTCGCCATTCCAGGCATCGTGCTGGCGACCATCTTCGTCACCTTCCCCTTCGTCGCCCGCGAACTGATCCCGCTGATGCAGGAGCAGGGGACCGACGAGGAAGAGGCGGCCGTCTCGCTCGGCGCGTCGGGCCTGCGCACCTTCTGGAGCGTGACCACGCCGAATGTTCGCTGGGGACTGCTGTACGGCGTGCTGCTGTGCAATGCCCGGGCGATGGGCGAGTTCGGCGCCGTGTCGGTCGTGTCCGGACATATCCGGGGCCTGACCAACACCATGCCGCTGCATGTCGAGATCCTCTACAACGAGTATGACTTTGTCGGCGCCTTCGCCGTGGCGGCGCTGCTCTGCTTGCTGGCGGTGGTCACCCTTGTGCTGAAGAGCCTTCTCGAGCTGGCCCAGCCGGGCCACAAAACTGCGCACTGACCGGAGCCTTCCCGCCCCATGACCATCCAGATCCGCTCGGTGGACAAGTCATTCGGCCGCTTTCCGGCGCTGAACGACGTCAGCCTCGATGTCGCGCCCGGCGAGCTGCTGGCGCTGCTCGGCCCGTCGGGTTCGGGCAAGACCACCCTGCTGCGCACGATCGCCGGTCTTGAGTTTCCGGAAGCCGGGCAGGTTCTGTTCGACGGGGCCGACGTAACCTATGCCAGCGCCGCCAGCCGCCGCGTCGGCTTCGTGTTCCAGCAGTATGCGCTGTTCAAACACATGACGGTCGCTCGCAACGTCGCGTTCGGTCTCGACGTGCGCAAGGGCAAGGACAAGCCTCCGAAGGCCGAGATCGCGTCGCGCGTCGACGAGCTGCTCAAGCTTGTCGAGCTGGGCGGCCTGTCGAAGCGCTATCCCTCGCAATTGTCGGGCGGCCAGCGGCAGCGGGTCGCGCTGGCGCGGGCGCTGGCGGTTTCTCCGCGCGTGCTGCTGCTTGACGAACCGTTCGGCGCGCTCGACGCGACGGTGCGCAAGTCGCTGCGCAAGGAACTCCGCCGTATCCACGACGCCACCGGCGTCACCACGGTGTTCGTGACCCATGATCAGGAAGAGGCGCTGGACCTCGCCGACCGGGTGGCGATCCTCAATCACGGACGGATCGAACAGGTCGGAACGCCCGGCGAGGTGCACGACAACCCCGCCAACGCCTTCGTCTGCGGCTTCGTTGGCGAGGCCAACAGCTTTGAGGGCGCGGTGAGCCATGGTCGCTTTGCGGCCGGCGCGGTCGACCTCGCGGCGCCGGGCGTGGCCGATGGACCCGCGGTGGCCTATGTCCGGCCCTACGACATCGCGCTGGGCGGCGAGCAGGGCTTCGCGGCCAACATCACCCGCATTGGCGTCGACGGCGCCGTGGCCCACATCGATCTGGTGCTGGCCGACGGCCTGCGCTTCGAGGCCCAGATTTCCCGCGAACAGAGCCGTACGCTGTCCGTCGGCGCGACTGTCCGGGTCAACGCCCGCGTGGCGCACGTGTTCAAGGCCTAGATCCCTGGACGATCTGTCGACCGCACGTCGGGCTCGTCGCGTGTCGTTGGCCCATGCCTTCGTCGGGGCACAGGCCGTGCGCTCTACTGCTGTTGTTGCTGCTGCTGTTCCTGCTGTCGCCGCGCGTCATCGGACGACCGGCGCCGGCCGCCGGGGAAGCTCGGCCGGGCCATGCGCAGGAATTCGGGCTCGGCCAGCGCAGCCTTGGCGCGCGACACCGCCACGGCGACCGAGAGGTGGCTGTCAGCCTCACCCTTGTAGACCCCCAGCGACGGCGGAACGTCGGCGTAGTCGCGACCGACGGCCACGGCGATGTGGCGCTCACCCGTCAGTGTGTTGTTGGTCGGGTCAAAGCCGGTCCAGCGCAGCGTCGGCAGGAAGGCCTCGACCCAGGCGTGGGTCGCTTCCGGGTCCGACCGGTCGCCGTGCTGGCGGTCGGTGAACAGATAGCCGGAGACATAACGGGTCGGAATGCCCCAGCCCCGGCAGATGGCGATCATGATGTGGGCGAAGTCCTGACAGACGCCCCGCCCGACGCCGAGCGCCAGATCGATCGGGCTGTCGGCGGTCGTGACACCCGGCGCGTAGTCGAAGGCGGCGTAGAGGGCTTCGTTCAGCGCCCTGAGGGCCGTCAGCGGGTCCTTGTGGCGCAGGATGTCGAGGTTCTTTTCCTGCACGAAGGTGTCCAGCGCCGTCGACGGGGTCGCGAAGCCGTGCGGCCGCAGGAAGTCGAAGCATTCGCCGCGCACGAAGTCGCTCCTCAGCCGGTCCCATTCGCCCATGTCGAGGGCGTCCGGGAGGATCGGATCGGGCTGCGTCTCGACGGCCGACCGCGCTTCGATGCGCAGGGTGTCGTGCGACTGGGGGACGTCGAAGTGGTAGACGGCGTTGCCGAAGCTGTCGGCGTAGGAAAACAGCTGGGCGCGCGGATCGAGATCCAGGTCGAAGCTGATCAGCCGCTGCCGTGCGCTCTTCTGGGGCTGCATGCGCAGCTCCATGACGCTCTCCCGGACGGGGCGCTCGTAGTGGTACTGGGTGACGTGCCGGATTTCGAGAAGCATTACGCTGGCAACTTCATTTCGAGGGAATAGGCGACGAAGGTGTCGAACACCGCGTCGTGGATGCCGGCGCATTCGCTGATCACGGTACCGAGCAGGGCGCTCGCCCCGACCGATTCCAGTTCGGCGACGTCGGCGTACTGCAGGCGCGCCTTGAGCCGGCCGGCCAGCCGCTCCGGCGCCGCGAGCCCGCCGGTCGCGACGTGCCGCGAAACCCCGACGAGGTGTTCCTCGATCCTTGTGGTCGCGAACCGGATCGATCGCGGGAACTCCTCGTCGAACACAAGGAATTCGAGGATGTGCCGGGGTTCGATTTCGGCGGTATAGCGCCGCAGATAGGGCTCCAGCGCGCAGCCCATGCGAAGCAGGTTCATCAACGCTATGCGGTCGGTGACCCGGGCATGGCGGCCATCGCCGAAACAGGCCTCAAGCAACCTCGCGATCAGCTGCGCGCGCTCGAGGTGGGCGCCGAGCATCAGGAACCGCCAGCCCTCACCATGGCTCATGGTGGCGTCAGCCGCGCCCTTGAACAGGTGAAGGTCGGCGATGGTGTCGTGCAGGAAGGCCGACGACCCGCTCTCGAAGGCCGCCGAGGCGCCGTCGCCCGTGACTTTCAGATAGAGCAGATTGAGCCGTTCCCAGGTCTCGGTCGTGATCTGGTCGCGCACCTGGCGGGCGTTTTCGCGGGCCAGCGACAGGGACACCACCACCGAGTTGTGGTCTTCCCGGTCCAGCACCAGCGATCTGGCCGCTTCATAGGTCCGCGCCGCGCGGGCCATGTCGGGATCGCCCACGGCGGACAGGGCGATGTAGGCCGTCTGGGCGGCGGCGTCGGACCGATCGAGGGTGGCGTTGAGCATCACGTCGGCCAGACGCGAGAAGTGCTCGGCCCGTTCGAGATAGCGGCCGATCCAGTAGAGACTGTCGGCGACCCGGGCGAGCATCATGGCAGGGTCTCCTCGACGGAGTCGTCGTCGGCCAGAATCCAGGTGTCCTTGGACCCGCCGCCCTGGCTGGAATTGACCACCAGCGAGCCGCGCCGCAGGGCCACGCGCGTCAGGGCGCCGGGCGTCACCACGATCTTTTCCCCGGACAGGATGAAGGGTCGCAGATCGACGTGCCGTGGCTCGATCCGACCGTCGATCAGGCACGGGGCCGTGGACAGCTGGATCGTTGGCTGGGCGATGTAGTTGGCCGGATCGGCCTTCAGGGCCTCGGCAAACACCTCCCGCTCTTTCCGCGAGGCGTGCGGTCCAACCAGCATGCCGTAGCCGCCGGAAGCCCCGACCGCCTTGACCACCAGCTTGTCGAGGTTGCCCAGGACGTGCGCCAGCTGCGCCGGTTCACGACAGAGAAAGGTCTCGATGTTGGGCAGGATGGCGTCTTCGTCGAGATAGTAGCGGATGATTTCGGGCACATAGGCGTAGACCGCCTTGTCGTCGGCGACGCCGGTGCCCGGCGCGTTGCACATCACGACATTGCCGGCGCGGTAGGCGTTGAAAAGGCCCGCCACGCCCAGGCCCGAGTCCCGCCGGAAGGTGAGGGGATCGATGAAGTCGTCGTCGACCCGGCGATAGATCACGTCCACCCGTCGAAGGCCGGTCGTGGTGCGCATGTAGACCATGTTCTCGTGCACCACGAGATCGCGCCCTTCGACCAGCGGCGCACCCATCAGGCGGGCGAGGTAGGCGTGCTCGTAGTAGGCGCTGTTGTAGACGCCGGGCGTCAGCACCACGACCTGCGGATCGGGGCGCCAGTCGGGCGCCATGCTCTTGAGGGTCGCCAGCAGCAGGTCGGGATAGCGCTCGACCGGCCGTACGTTGGCGGCGCGGAAGGTGCCCGGGAAGGTCCGCTTGGCCGCGTCGCGGTTGGCCAGCATGTAGGAGACGCCAGACGGGACCCTGAGGTTGTCTTCCAACACGGCGAACTGGCCGTCCTCGCCGCGGATCAGGTCCGACCCGCAGACGTTGGCGTAGGCCTTGTGCGGCACATAGAGGTGCTGCATTTCCCGGCGATAGGACGGCGCGCCCAGCACCAGTTCCCGCGGCACGATGCCGTCCATCAGGATCTTCTGCTCGCCGTAGATGTCGTCGAGGAACATGTTCAGCGCGCGCAGGCGCTGGATCAGACCGGCCTCGATCTTGTTCCACTCATCGGACGGAATGATGCGCGGCACCAGGTCGGTCGGAATGATCCGTTCGGTGGTCGTCTCGGCGCCATAGACCGTGAAGGTGATGCCCTGCAGCAGGAACGAGCGCTCAAGTGTCTTCTGCCGGTCCGCAAGGGCTTCCGGCGACAGGGTCGTCAACCGCGTGTGGACGGATGCGTAGTGATCCCGCACATCGCCGCCCGCCGCATACATTTCATCGAAGGCAGCGCCTGGCAGGTAGGCGGCTTCGGTCATCGGCAACCCCGGCGGCGGTTCGTCGTTTAGTGTCGTTGCGAGGGTCAAGCCGAGGTCCGTTTCTTTATCGGCCTGAACGGCCTCTTCACGCTTCATTCCTAACGCTCTTCGCGAGATGCCGGGGGCGTTTCGGACTGAGTCGCTGTCCGAAGCCTCGACTGCCCGGCAATTGTGCAACTTTCTCAGCCTATGCAAAGGGCTGGATGGCGTGACAGCCGCATCGGGCCCGACTAAACGGTCCCGGGGCGCAAACGGAGGAAGACAGTTTGGCGCCTGCGCGCATCGTCCTGGCCTTGTCGACCCTCGCGGCGTTCACGACGCTTGCGGGGCCGGTGCTGGCGGAGACCCCCAAGGCGGCGGTCCAGGGCGTTACGGACGCTGAACTGCGGGAACAGATCGAACGGGCGGTCGGTCAGGCCAAGTCCACGCCGCAGACCCGCTTCGAGGCCCGTCGGCGTGCGCGCGACGCGGCCGAGGACGCGATTGCCGCCCTGCGCACCCAGGGCTACTACGACTACGAGGTCCAGCCCGATGTCGTGGATCGCGACGAGGATGACCGGGGTGAGCCGCCCACGGCAGTGCTGATCATCAAGCCTGGACCGCGGTCGCGGTTCGCGGCTCCTGACATTGAGTGGATCGGCAAAGAGCCGTTGCCGGGGGTTGTCATCGCGGCTGAACAGGCCATGGCCCTTCGCCGCGGTGCTGCCGGCAAGGCCGCTGACGTGCTTGCCGCCGAGGGCCGCATCGTCGCCGCCATCCAGAAGCGAGGTTATGCGGACGCCATGCCGGGCGCGCGCGAAGTGGTCGTCGACCACGCCGACCACACAGTCCGCCCGACATTCCGGATCATTGCCGGCGAGCTGGTCCTGATGGACGGGGTAACGGTCGATCCGGCCGGCCGCACCAATCCGGCCTGGGTCGCGTCGCTGGCGCCCTGGAAGCCCGGCGACGTCTTCAATCCGGAGCAGGTGGCCGAGCTGGAACGCCGGCTGCTCGACACGGGCGTGTATGATTCCGTCTCGGTCTCGCTTCAGCCGGGCGACAAGGCGGACGCCCAGGGGCATCGGCCCGTGCTCGTCGCCCTCACCGACCGCCCACCGCGCACCCTCGAAGTCAGCGCCGGCTATTCGACCAGCGAGGGCGCGGGCCTTGATCTGCGCCGCACCCGGTACAACCGGCTGGGCCGGGCGGACACGACCACCTACACGCTCAGGCTCGCGGAGCTGGAGCAGCGGTTCGAGGGGCGGTTGACGCTACCCCACTGGCGCAGGCCGCAGCAGACGCTGACGGTCGTTGCGGGGGTCTACAATGAGCAGACCGACGCCTATGACGCCATGGGCCTGCTCGCGACGGGCGACATCACCCGACGGTGGGGAAAGACCTCCTACATCACCGGCGGCATCTCCTTCGACGCCAGCCGAAGCGCGGAAAAGACCCAGATCAACAACACGCTGATCAAGGGCGCCGAGCGCAATATCCTGACATCGTCGATCCTCGCCGCGGTGGCGCTCGACCGGTCCGATGATCCGCTCGATCCGACCCGTGGCTGGCGGGTGGAGGCGCGCGCCGAACCCACGGCGGCGATCGGTGACCTGCAGGCCCTCTATTTCCGGGTCCAGGTTCAGGGATCAGGCTACCTGCCGCTAGATGAAGACGCGCGAACGGTGTTGGCGGGAAGGATCAAGGTGGGTTCCATCGTCGGCGCCGTTCTTGACGATGTCGCCGCGCCCCGCCGGTTCTACGCCGGCGGCGGCGGATCCGTGCGCGGCTACGCCTGGCAGGCCATTGGCCCGCGTCTGGCGGACAACACCCCGCAGGGCGGCCTGTCCGTCTTTGAGGCGTCGTTCGAGGTGCGCCGCAAGCTGACCCAGCGATGGGGCGTCGTTGCGTTCGTAGACGCCGGCGCGGTGGGCACCGACGCCTATCCTCACGGGGATGATTTTGGCGCTGGCGCCGGCATCGGCGTCCGCTATGACCTCGGCTTTGGGCCCATTCGGGCCGACGTCGCCGTGCCCCTGGACAAGCGGAAGGGCGACGCCGGCTTCCAGGTCTACATCAGCATCGGACAGGCGTTTTGAGCGAGACCGCGCCCCCGACGAAGGAAACACCGCGTCGCCGGTTCGTCCCGTCGAGCGGACCGGGCTGGATCATGCTCGTGTCGCTGCTCGCGGTGCTTCTGGTGGGCGGAGTCGGGCTTCTGACGCGCTTCGGCATCAATTCGGCTCCCGGCCTGATGTTTGTCGAGGCGCGGGCCAGCGGGCTCAAGCTCGGCCGCTACGGCAAGCTGAAGATCGAGGGCCTGCATGGCGACATCTGGCGCAATTTCACCGTCCGCCACCTCACCATAAGTGACGAAAAAGGCGTCTGGCTCGACGCCGACAATGTTGTTGTCGCCTGGCGCTACCAGGAACTGTTCCTTCGGCGTTTTCATGCCGACAGCCTGACCGCCGGATCGGTGCGGATTCTGCGGCGTCCGACGCTGACGCCCAAGACGGTCTCCCGCAGCCTGCCGGTGTCGGTGAACATCGAAAAGGCCCGGCTGGTCGTCGAGACCCTGCCGGCCTTCAGCTACAGCCGCGGCCTGTTCGACGTGGTCGGATCGCTGGATATCGTGCGCAAAGGTCCGGCTCACGTTCGGGCAGGTGTGGGCAGCCGGCTACATCCGGGCGACCGCCTCGGCCTGGCGATCGATACCGGCAAGGGCAAGCCCTTGGTGGTGATCGCCGACGCAGCCGAGGCTGGTGGCGGCGCGATCGCCGGCTCCCTCGGTCTGGCTTCCAACAAGCCCTTCACCCTCAAAATTCGGGCCGGCGGCGCGGTTGGCGCGGGGCGCTTCAGCCTGCTGGCGCAAACCGGCCAGGCCATACCTGTCCAGGCGTCGGGCGCCTGGGGCAAGGCGGGTGGCTCGGCTTCTGGGCGCATCTCGCTGATCGCCTCGTCGCTGACCGCGCGTTACGCGCCCCGGTTCGGCGACGAGGTCAGGTTCGACGTCAAAGGCGTCAAGGCCGGGAGCGGTCTCTATGCGATCAACGGGCGGGCCGACAGCGCCACGCTTTCGGTGACCGCGCGTGGCGAGGCTGATCTCGGCAAACGACTGACAGGCCCCGGCGGTCTCGCGATCACGCTGGCGACGCCCGCGCTCGACAGGATTGCGGTCAAGGTCATCAACGGCTCGGCGCGATCCCAGGGCCGGTTCAACCTCAATGGCGCGGACTGGACCTATACGGGTACGATCGCTGCCTCGAATTTCAAGGCGGCCGGCTATGGCCTGGCGCAGGTCGCGGGACCCGTCACCGTCGCCCGTCGCAAGGGTGAACTGACCGTTCAGGGGACCCTCAGTGGCGCGGGCGGCGCCGGCAAGGGGTATCTGGCGGCGCTTCTCGGCGGCCGGCCGGTCGCGGATGTGCAGTACGCGCGCCTGGCCGATGGCCGCCAGCTCATCCGCCGGCTCAAGGCCACGGGGGCGGGCCTCAAGCTCGACGCAACGGGTGAGCGTACCCTGCTCGGCGGCCTGTCGTTCAAAGGCGACGCGCAGCTGACCAACCTGGCCGCGGCCCGGGTGGGATCCCGGGGAACGGCAACAGCGGCCTGGTCCGCGTCCCAGCGCGGTGGCGGCAAGCCCTGGACGATCACCGTTGACGGCAAGGGCGCCGGCTTCGCGACCGGACTGGCCGAACTGGATCGCCTGCTCGGCGCAACGCCCCGCTTCAAGGGCAAGGCCGAGATCGGCGGCGGCCGCGTCGCCGTGCAGTCGGCAGAGCTCAACGGGTCGCAGACTTCCGCCCGCGCGGCCGGCCTGATCGGTCCGTCGGGCGCGCTCAAGCTCAGCCTGGACTGGAACGCCAAGGGGCCGTTCCGGGCCGGGCCTGTCGAGGTCTCCGGAGACGCGAAGGGGACCGGGGCCATTAGCGGCACGGTCTCCGCGCCGAGAGCCGATCTGACCGCGGACTTCGCGACGGTGGCTGTCCCGCGCATGACCCTCTCGGGCGCGCACGTCATCCTCAGCTTCCTGCGCGGTCCGGGCGGAACCGACGGCGCTGTCGCGATCACCGCGGACAGTGAGTACGGACCAGCGCGCGCGCGCGCGGCCTTCAACATCGCTGACGGCGGCGTGGACCTCAGCGGCCTTGACGCCGATGCCGGCGGCGTGAAGGCGACCGGGTCCCTGGCGCTGCACAGGGGACGGCCGTCCACGGCGGATCTTGTCCTGGCGATCAGCCCCGGCGCTGTGCTCACCGAGGGCACGGTGACGGGCTCGGCGCGCATCGTCGACGCTGTCGGCGGCCCTCGCGCGACGCTCAATCTTGCCGCCCGCAACGCGGCGATCCGGGGCGCCAGCGGGCTTCGCTTCTCATCGGCGACCTTCACCGCGGATGGCCCGCTCGAGCGGCTGCCGGTGGCGATCGACGGCCGCGGCGCCTATGGCGCCAACAGCTGGCGATTCAAGGGCTCCGGCTTCTACGCCCAACGCGGCGAAAACACGGGCCTGGCGCTCGACGGCGAGGGAAAGTTCGGCACGGCCGAGTTCAGGACGCTCGAATCCGCCCGGATCGGCTTCGGCGGCGGCCAGAAGTTCGCGAACCTGAATCTCGACATCGAAGGGGGCAAGGCCGCGATCGTATTCCGCTCCGACGCTGGAGCGGCCAACCTGCGAGCCAGCCTCACGGGCGTTTCGCTCGGCGCCCTGAACGAGGATCTCGCCGGACAGTTCGATGGCGATCTGACCCTGCAGGGGCAGGGAGCCCGGCTGAGTGGCAACCTCGACGCCACCCTGAGGGATGCGCGGGCCCGCGGCGCCGGCAAATCCGTCTCGGTCAACGGCGAGGTCAAGGCCGTGCTGGCGGACACGAGCCTGTCGATCACCGGTACGGCGACCAACGCGGGCGGCTTGCGGTCGGCCGTCAGCCTGGTCCTGCCGGTGGAAGCATCTGCAGCCCCGTTGCACCTGGCGATCGCGCGGCAGCAACCGATGCGCGGCCAGTTCATGGCCGAGGGTGAGATCAAGCCCTTGTGGGACCTCCTGGTCGGTGGCGAGCGCAGCGTCTCGGGCCAGGTGTCCATGGCCGGCACGATCGCCGGCAGTCTGGCTGATCCGCGGCTGGCCGGAAGGGCGGAGCTTGCGCGCGGCGCCTTCGAGGACGGCGTCATCGGCCTGAAGCTCGAAGATCTCTCGATTGTCGCGGTGCTGTCTGACAACGCGATCGACGTGAGCCGCTTCTCGGCCACCGATGGCCGCGGCGGCCGTATCTCCGGCGGCGAACGGGGGCAACTGTCCGGCGGCGGTCGCATCAGCCTTCAGCGCGACGGGATCAGCACGTTCAAGGTCAATCTCAAGGACTTCAAGCTGATCGAGAACGACGCGGTCACGGCGATCGCCTCGGGCGATACGACCATCAACCGCGCGGCCGACGGCAAGGTGCAGGTTTCCGGCGCCCTGACCATCGATCGGGCCACGGTGGCGGCCAATCCGCCGACCCCCAGCGGTGTCGTGCCGATGGAGGTGGTCGAGATCAACCGGCCCGACACCGGCGAGGCCGAGGTCCTGTCCGAGCCGTCACGTGGACTGGTGGTCGCTCTGGACGTTTCACTTAAGGCGGCGCGCGGCATCTTTGTCGAAGGCCGGGGGCTGGACGCCGAACTGTCGCTGGACGCTCACGTCGGCGGCACAACGGCCCGACCGGTTCTGGATGGTGTCGCCCGGGTCGTGCGCGGTGAATACGACTTCGCCGGCAAGCGCTTCGAGTTCGACCAGCGTGGCGCGGTCTATCTCGCCACATCGCCCGAACGGATCCGGCTCGACCTGACCGCCACCCGCGACGATCCGGCCTTGACGGCTGTCATTCGTGTCCGGGGGACGGCGGCCAAGCCGGAAATCACCCTGACGTCGACGCCGGTGCTGCCGAACGACGAGGTGCTGTCGCGCATCCTGTTCGGTTCGTCGGCCGCTCAGCTGTCGCCGCTCGAGGCCGCCCAGCTGGCCTCGGCGCTCGCGGCCCTGGCCGGCGGCGGCGGCTTCGACGTGATCGGCAACCTCAAGAACTTCGCCGGACTGGACCGCCTGGTGTTCGCCGGCGGCGGCGCGGGTTCGGCCATGACCGTGGCCGGCGGCAAGTACCTGACCGACGACGTCTACCTCGAGATCATCGGCGGCGGCCGCGAAGGACCGGCGGCGCAGGTGGAATGGCGGGTGAAGCGCAATCTGTCGGTCATCTCGCGGCTGCAGGGCGCCGGGGGCGGCAAGCTGTCGGTGCGCTGGCGCCGGGACTACTAGCGTCGCCGCAGGGGGTTCACCTTCCGTCATCGCGCGGCTATCAAGGGACATCGGTGATCCCCGTCTTGCGCCATTCCGGCGGGTCGCCTTCACGAAACACGCGTCGACAATCGTCCGCGGCAATGGCGTCGGTAAAGCTGGATTGAGCCCGCCGATGCGCCTGTCACCGGAAGAATCCTCTGTTCTGAACGCCCTCGGCGAACAGGGGTCTGTCATGGTTGAACGCGCGGTCGGCTGGTGCGCGGTCAACTCCGGCAGCCGCAATGTTCCGGGTCTTTCAACCACCGTCGGCATCCTCAGCGACGCCTATGCCGTATTGCCGGGCGAACTGGTCCAACGGCCGCTGGCGCCATCCATCGAGATCGCCGCCGATGGTCGTGAAAAGGAACAGGCCCATACCCCCGCCATCGCCGTCACCGTCCGGCCGGAGGCGCCCGTACAGGTGGTCCTGACCGGCCACTACGACACGGTCTTTCCCGCCGAGAGCCATTTTCAGACGGTCGTGACCCGTGCCGACGGCGCCCTGAATGGCCCCGGCATCGCCGACATGAAAGGCGGCATCAGCGTGATCCTCGCCGCCCTTCAGGCCTTCGAGACCCACGCCGACGCCGCCAGGGTCGGCTATCGCGTTCTGCTGTCGCCAGACGAGGAGATCGGCTCCCTGGCTTCGGGCCCGGTGCTGGCCGAGTTCGGCCGGCTGGGCCACATCGGCCTGACCTACGAGCCCTCGATGCTGCCTGACGGCACTCTGGCCAGTGAGCGCAAAGGCTCGGGCAATTTCCACATCCGCGTCACCGGGCTCAGCGCCCACGCCGGAAGGGCTTTCAACGAAGGCCGCAACGCCATTACCGCCGCCGCCCGCATCGCCGGGGCGCTGGACGCCCTCAACGGCCGCCGCGACGGCGTGACCCTGAACATCGCCAGGATCGACGGCGGCTCGCCGCTGAACGTCGTGCCGGACATCGCCGTGCTACGGTTCAATGTCCGCTTTCCCGATGCGGATGCCGCAATCTGGCTCGAAGCCGGCATCGCCGAGGCCATGAAGGCCGGGCAGGGCGATGGCCTCGACGTCAGCCTGCACGGTGGTTTCACCCGCCCGGCCAAGCCGTTCAACGCCGCCCAGACCGAGCTCTTCGGCAAGGTGAAGGTCGTCGGCGCCCTGCTCGGCCAGGACATCGGCTGGAAGCCCTCCGGCGGCGTCTGTGAGGGCAACAACCTGTTCGCCGTCGGCCTGCCAAATGTCGACACCCTCGGCGTCTGCGGCGGCGACATCCACAGCGAGGCTGAATTCGCCTGGCCGGACAGTTTCGCCGAACGGGCCCAGCTCTCGACCCTGATCCTCATGAAGCTGGCGTCGGGCGAGATTGATGCACGGGGCATCCATGCCCTGATGGAGTCCCGTTGATGCTCGTCGTCCGCCCCGCCGTTCCCGCCGATTACGACCAGTTGATGGAGCTGGCGGTCCTGTCGGGCCGCGGCTTCACCAGCCTGCCGGAGGACGAACCGACCCTGCGCTCGCGCCTGGAGCTATCCGCGGCCAGCTTCGCCGGCGAGGTCGCCGCGCCGGAGTCCTGGTTCACCCTGATGCTGGAAGATACCGACACCGGCGGTATCGACGGCGTCGCGGGCGTGAAAGCCAGCGTCGGCCTCAAGCGGCCGTTCTTCTCGTTCCGCGTGGTGACCTTGGCGCAGTCTTCGCCAACGCTGGACATGCGCTTCGATCACCAGGCGCTGGTGCTGGTCAACGAATGCGCGGGCTGGTCCGAGGTCGGCTCGCTGTTCCTGCGGCCCGAAAAGCGCAAGGGCGGGGCCGGGCGACTGCTGGCTCAGTCTCGCTACATGCTGATCGGCATCGAGCCGCAGCGGTTCGCCGAGATGGTGCTGGCCGAATTGCGCGGCTGGTTCGACGAGGACGGCAGCTGTCCGTTCTGGGAGGACGTGGCCAGCAAGTTCTTCAACCTGCCGTTCGACGAGGCCGACCTGATGAGCGCCTCGACCAACGGCCAGTTCATTCTCGACCTCGCGCCGCGTCACCCGATCTATTCCGGCCTGCTGCCGGAGAAGGCGCGCAAGGCGGTCGGGCGGGTGCATCGTGATGGCGAAGCCGCGCGGGCCATGCTCGAGCGCGAAGGCTTCCGGTATCAGGGTCTGGTCGATCTGTTCGATGCCGGCCCGACCATGGGCGCGCCGCGAGACGACATCCGCACAGTCAAGGATGCGAAACGCCTGACGGTGCGCATCGGCGAAGACGCCTTCGGCGAGGAAGCGCTCGTTTCGACCCATGACATCGCGAATTTCCGGGCCGTGCGGGCTCCGGTGCTGGTGGATGGCGAGGCGGCGGTGCTGTCGCGTGAGGCGGCCGAGGTCTTGCGGATACGCGAGGGCGATCTGGTGAAGGTGAAGGCATGAGCCGCGGTCTCTATATCAATGGCCAATGGGCGCCTGGACACGGTCCGGCTCTGACCTCCATCGACCCCGCCACCGGACAGCCGGTCTGGCAGGCCGCCACGGCCGCATCCGACGATGTCGCCAGAGCCGTCGCCGCGGCTCGCGCCGCCTTCCAGGACTGGGCCGACCAGCCGCGGGAAGAACGGATCGCCGTCCTGCGCCGCTACAAGGCGGCGCTCGACGCCCGAAAGGACGCCTTCGCCGAGGCGCTCAGCCGCGAGACGGGCAAGGCGCTGTGGGAAACGAAGGCCGAGCTCGGCTCGATGATGGCCAAGGTCGACGTCTCGATCGCCGCCTATGACGAGCGGACCGGGGTGCGCGAGTCGGCCATGCCGTTCGGCCGGGCCGTGCTGCGCCACCGGGCGCATGGCGTGATGGCCGTGCTCGGCCCGTTCAACTTTCCGGGCCATCTGCCCAACGGCCACATCGTCCCCGCCTTGCTGGCCGGCGACACCATCGTCTTCAAGCCGTCGGAGGAAACACCCATGGCCGGCGAACTGCTGGTCGAGGCGCTCGAGGCCGCCGGCCTGCCGCCGGGCGTCGTCAATCTGGTCCAGGGCGGCCGCGAGACCGGCGCGGCCCTGATCGAACAGGAGATCGACGGCCTGCTGTTCACCGGCTCGGCCGCGGCCGGCAGCCATTTCCGGCGGGTGTTCGCGGACCGGCCGGACGTGATCCTGGCGCTGGAGCTGGGCGGTAATAACCCGCTGGTGGTCTGGGACACGGCCGACGCCGAAGCCGCCGCCGCCCTGGTCATCCAGTCGGCCTTCATCACCACCGGCCAGCGCTGTTCCTGCGCGCGCCGCCTGATCGTGCCTGAGGGCCATGAGGGGCAGGCGGTCATCGACGCCGTCGTCGCCCTGTCCGACCGGCTGATCGCCGGCGCCTGGGACAGCACGCCCGAGCCTTTCATGGGTCCGTTGATTTCGGCCCGCGCTGGCCGTCTGGCCCGGGAAGCTGCGGCGCTGTTCGAGGGCAAGGTGATCCGCCAGGCGCGCGCCATCGACGGCCTGAGCGAAGCCTTCATCACGCCGGGGATCATCGACGTCAGCCATCATGAAACGCCGGACGAGGAGATCTTCGCGCCGGTGCTGCAGGTGCGCCGCGCGGCGACCTTCGACGGGGCCATCGCGCTCGCCAACGCCACCCGCTACGGCCTCAGCGCCGGCCTGATCAGCGACGATCAGGCCCGTTGGGACCGCTTCCAGCAGCGCATCCGCGCCGGCGTGGTCAACTGGAACCGCCCGACCACGGGCGCGGCCGGCGCGGCGCCGTTCGGCGGCCTGGGCGCTTCCGGCAACCACCGGCCCAGCGCCTACTACGCGGCCGACTACTGCGCCTATCCGGTGGCCAGTTTCGAGGCGGATGCGGTGGTCCAGACGGTGGGCGAGATCAAGGGGCTGAGGGGGTGAGTTGCGCTGTCGTGCGTCCTTCGAGACGCGATCCTGAGGGATCGCTCCTCAGGATGACGAACACCTTTGCCCGTCATGGTGAGGAGCGAGGCCCCAGCCGAGCGTCTCGAACCACGCAAGCTGGATCCGCGACATGACCCACGCCGTCGAAGCCAACTGCGACGGCCTCGTCGGCCCTACCCACAGCTTCGCCGGCCTCGCGCCCGGCAATCTGGCCAGCGAGATCAACAAGGGCGACCCGTCCAATCCGCGTTCGGCGGTGCTGGAAGGGCTCTCCAAGATGCGGCTGATGGCCGAGCTCGGCCTGCCGCAGTTCGTGCTGCCGCCGCATGAGCGGCCCGACGTCGGCTTCCTGCGCCGCATCGGCTTTTCCGGCACGGACGCGGCCGTCATCGAGACGGCGGCGAAGCAGGCGCCGGAGCTGCTCAACACCGCCTGCTCGGCGTCGCCGATGTGGGCCGCCAACGCCGCCACGGTGACGCCAAGCGCCGACGCGGTCGACGGCCGGGTGCACTTTACCCCCGCCAACCTGCTGACCAATTTGCACCGCAGCCTCGAGGGCGAGCAGACCACGCGCGCCCTGCGCCGGCTGTTTCCGGACGAGGCCCGGTTCGCCGTGCACGATCCGCTGCCCGCCGCGCCGCACTTCGCCGACGAAGGCGCGGCCAACCATGTGCGGCTGTGCGCCGACCACGGTGAGGCCGGGATCAACCTGTTCGTCTGGGGCCGCGAGGCTTGGGAGAGCTGGCAGGGCCGCTTCCCCGCGCGCCAGACGCTGCAGGCGTTCGAGGCCGTCGCCCGCCGCCACGGCGCGTCCGGTGCGGTCTTCGCTCGCCAGGCCCGGACGGCCATCGAGGCCGGGGTGTTCCACAACGACGTCGTCTGTGTCGGTGCGAAGACCTGCCTGTTCTATCACGAGGCGGCCTTCGAGGACGTCGCGACCGTCCAGGCCGACATCCGCGCCGCCGCTGCGAGGAAGTTCGAGCCGCAGTTCGTCGAGATCGCGCAGGCGGACCTGCCGCTTGGCGACGCGATCCGGTCCTACCTGTTCAATTCGATGCTGGTGAGCCTGCCCGGCGAGGACCGGTTGACCCTCATCGCGCCGATGGAAACGGCCGAGACGCCGCGCGCGAAGGACGCGGTCGATCGGGCCATGGCCTCCAACGGTCCGATCGGCGCGGTGCGTTACGTCGATGTACGCCAGAGCATGCGCAACGGCGGCGGGCCGGCCTGCCTGCGGCTGCGCGTGGCGCTCACCGACGCCGAACTGGCGGCGACCAATCCGGCCCAGCGGTTTGACGCGACCCTGCATGATCGCCTCACGGTCTGGGCCAACAGCCACTACCGCGACCGTCTGCGCCCTGCCGACCTCGCCGACCCCCAGCTACTGGTTGAGAGCCGCCGGGCGCTGGACGAACTGACGGGCATTCTGGATCTGGGCGGCGGCTTCTATCGGTTCCAGCGGTAGAACCGGGGACATGTACCGAAGGTACGTGTCCCCCAAACGGGCAGCCACGGGGTTAGGGGACACGTACCTGCGGTACATGTCCCCGCGCATACTTTTGCGTGCCCCGCGTGAACACCTTGTCGCCGCCCAGCACCGCGTCGATCGCTACGTCCGCTGCACCGTCCAGCCGCTCATAGATCGGGGCGAAGTCCTGCAGGGTCGCGTCGAGCAGGGCCTGCAGCGAGGGGATGACGAAATAGACCTGCTGGAAATCGTCGATCCGGTAGGGCGTCCGCATCAATCGCTCGAGGTCAAAGCCGATGCGGTTGGGGGAGGGGTCTTCCAGGGCGAAGATCGACTCCGACCGCGAGGAGACAATGCCGGCGCCATAGATGCGCAGCCCCTTTGCCGTCTCCAGAAGACCGAACTCGACCGTGTACCAGTACAGCCGCGCAAGGTTGTGCAGCTGCCCCCGACCGGCGGCGCGCAGCCCGCCCTTGCCGTAGGCCTGCATATAATCGGCGAAGATCGGATTGGTGAGCATCGGCACATGGCCGAAGACATCATGGAAGATGTCCGGCTCCTGCAGATAGTCGAGCTGGTCCTCACGGCGGATGAACTGACCGGCGGGGAAGCGACGATTGGCCAGATGCTCGAAAAACACATCGTCCGGCACGAGGCCTGGCACCGCGACCACCGTCCAGCCCGTCAGGCGGTGCAGGTCCTCGTTGATCTTGCGGAAGTCGGGGATGCCGCCCCGGTGCAGGTCCAGCGCATCCAGCCCGTGCAGGAACTCATCGCAGGCATAGCCGGGCAACAGCGCGGCCTGCCGCTCGTACAGCGTGTCCCAGATAGCGTGTTCCGCCGGGGTGTAGGCGTCCCACCCCTGGTCGATCGTCCAGTCCGCCGCCGCGCCGGGGGGCGAACCGCTCGTAAAGCCATCTGCGATCATGAGGGTGAGGTTAGGGCGGAACTTGCGAAAAGTCCGTTCGAAGGCGCCCCGGTTTGGCTGGTTTCGGGGAAGGATGTTGCGCGGCTCGAGCCCGGGATCCAGCCTGGTGTCGGCTGATGCCGCGCTCCTCGCCATGACGAACAGAATCGCAACCCACCCCTCTTCGTCATCCTGAGGAGCGGACCCTCAGGTCCGCGTCTCGAAGGACGCAACGACGAGGCTAGTGCGCGATACGCGGCCGCATGTTGTAGTGGCCGTCCTCAAAGCCCTCGAAGATGAGGGACGCGTGCGGGTGGCCCACCGGTTCGCCCGTATCGTCCGGCAGCAGGTTCTGCTCCGATACATAGGCGACGTAGGTGTTCTCGTTGTTCTCGGCCAGCAGGTGGTAAAACGGCTGATCCTTGCGGGGACGAATGTCCTCGGGGATCGATTCCCACCACTCGTCGGTGTTGGCGAATTCCGGGTCGACATCGAAGATCACGCCCCGGAACGGAAAGATCCGGTGCCTGACCACCTGGCCGATCGCGAATTTGGCAAGTCTGGCGTTCATGATCCCGGAAATCTAGCGCGTCGCCCCTGACTGAGAGATGAACGTAGACGGCGGTCGACGTTAGGCAAGTCAATGCCTTCCGCTACGCGAAACGGGCCGCTACAATCCCTCTCGAAACGAGGCGCCCGTTCCTGGACGCCTGCGCAGACAGGTAAACTGCCATGTCGGAGGCGCCCCGTGCGCAAGGCGGACCCCGCGGGGACCGCCAGAGGCCCCATGGCGGGCCACCACCGGCCTATGCCGCGCTGGACCTTGGCACGAACAATTGTCGTCTGTTGATCGCCACGCCCACCCCGGGGGGATTTCGCGTCGTCGAGGCCTATTCCCGCATTGTCCGGCTGGGCGAGGGGCTGACGCTAACGGGCCGTATGTCCGACGAGGCCATGGACCGGGCGGTCGCCGCCCTGACCGTCTGCGCCGAGAAGATCCGGCGTCGCAAATGCGTGCGTATCAAGGCCATCGCCACCCAGGCCTGCCGCCAGGCCGAGAACGGTCCGGAGTTCATCGCGCGCGTCGCCAGCGAGACCGGCCTGCGGCTGCAGATCATCACGCCGAAGGAGGAGGCGCACCTGTCGGTCGCCGGCTGCGTCAACCTGCTCGACCGCGCCGCGACGGCCGCGCTGGTGGTGGACGTCGGCGGCGGTTCGACCGAGCTCTCATGGGTCGACCTGAAGGGGCAGGGTCTCGACGCCGGGCCACGTCAGTTCGCGCCGTGGCGGCTGCCGATCAAGGCCTGGCTGTCGGTGCCGATCGGCGTTGTCACGCTCGCCGAACGCTTTCCGGAGGCCGGCGACGACGTCCAGGGCTGGTTCCGGGCCATGGTCGATGCGGTCAAGACGCGGATCGCCGCGTTTCCGCACGCGGACTCGTTCCGGGACATCTTCGCCGCCGGCGGCGCGCATCTGGTCGGCACGTCCGGCGCCATCACCAGCCTTGCCGGCCTGCATCTGGATCTGCCCCGCTACGATCGCAGCGTTGTCGATGGTCTGTGGATGACGAAGGGGGAATGCGAGGCGACCACGGCCCGCTTGCTGGCCTGGACCCCGGCCGAGCGGGCGGCGCAGCCCTGCATCGGCCCCGACCGCTCTGATCTGGTGCTGGCCGGGGCGGCGATCCTCCAGGCCGTTCAAGAGCTTTGGCCCTGTGAGCGGGTGAGGGTGGCCGACCGGGGCCTGCGCGAGGGGCTGCTGATGAGCCTGATGAGCGACGAACAGCCCCGTCGGCGACGCAAGCGGGGCGGATCGGCGCGGAAACCTGTACAAGCCTCCGCATGAGTGACGAAGAGCCTCCCCCCAAGCGCCGCATGGTCCGTCTGCCGACGGGCGGCAACGACGGCGTTGGCCGCGGCAAGCCCGCGCGCCTGAAGACCGCCAAGGGCCGCCGGCCCTCGTCCCAGGCGTGGCTGGAGCGGCAGATCAACGACCCGTTCTCGGCCGAGGCGCGCGCCATGGGCTATCGCAGCCGGGCAGCCTTCAAGTTCACCGAGATCGATGACCGCTTCAAACTGGTCAAGCCGGGCTGCCGGATCGTCGACCTTGGATGCGCGCCCGGCGGCTGGGTGCAGATGGCCATCAAGCGCGGGGCGGGGAAGATCGTCGGCATCGACCTGCTGCCCGTGGATCCGCTGCCCCCGGCCGAGATGATCCAGATGGACTTCACCGATCCGGCGGCCGGGCCGCTGCTGATCGAAATGCTCGGCGGGCCCCCGGATATCGTGTTGTCGGACATGGCGCCCAATACCGTCGGCCACCGCGAGACCGACCACTTGCGTATCGTCGGCCTGATCGAACTGGCGGCGGCCTTCGCCATCGACGTGCTAAAGCCCGGCGGCAGCTTTGTCGCCAAGGCCTTCCAGGGCGGCGAAACGGCCCAGATCATCCGCGACCTGAAGAAGCACTTCGACAAGGTCCAGCACGTGAAGCCGAAGGCCAGCCGGGCGGACAGCTCCGAGGTGTTTCTGGTGGCGACGGGCTTCAAGGGGTAGGGCGCGCTTGACCGGCCTCGTCGCCAACCGGATCTGCGGAGACTGCACCGTGTGTTGCACGGTTCTGCCGATCGAAACGGACGGGTTTTCCAAGTCGTCGGGCGTGACTTGCCGGCACTGCCTGTCAGGCTGCGCGATCCATGTGGATCGGCCGGCGCCCTGCCGCGCGTTCGATTGCGGCTGGCTGCAGCTGCCGATGCTCGGCGACGCATGGCGGCCCGACCGCAGCGGCATCCTGATCATGGCGGATGACGATGACATTCCGGCCCGCTACATCGAGCGGCCCGGGATCAAGCTCCTGCTCGTCGGGGCGCGTGGAGCGTCGTTGAGCCTTCCGATGCTCGGCTATGTGGCCGGCCTCATAGACGGCGGCATACCGACCTTCATCGCCGTGCCGGGACCGCCCGGCTGCTTCTTCGCAAAGGCATTTCTCAATGATCGGCTGGCGCCGGCGGTCGCGCGGCGAGATGGCGGCGAGATTCTGCGAGGACTCCACACCGTGCTCGACATCCTGGAGGCTGGCGAATTCGACCTGATCCCGTCGAATCCGTTCAATCCGGGATGACGGCGTGTCAGGCCGCTGGTCGGCCCCTCGCCGCCCGATACATCGGGATCAATCCCGGATGGTCGCCCGGCTTGATCAGGCCGATGACCTCGAAGCCGTGGCGCTCGTAGAGCGGAACGTTCTTCGGGCTGGAGCTCTCGAGGTAGGCCGGCAGGCCCTCCGCGTCGCAGCGAGCGAGGCCCGCTTTCAGCAGGGCCGACCCCAAACCCTGGCCTTGCCGCGAGGGATCGACGCCGATCATCGACAGGTACCAGTGCGGTTCCTTGGGGTGGAAGTCGCCCATCAGGTCGCCGAGCGCGCCCAGAACAGCCTGCCGCTCCGGGGTCACGGTCTCGCCGACGAGGGTGATGATCGCGTCCCGATCGGCCTCCGCGCCGGGGGCGAGCCAAAGGGCCGCGCCCTCGTCCGCTATCCAGGCGGATCCGGCCGCAATCGCACTGCCGGCCATGGCTGTCGCAAGCCTCGGGAAGTTGCGCAGATAGCCGCCGGCCGTGGGGAACATGTAGCGGACAGGCGCGTCAGTGCTGAAGGCGAGGGTCAGGGTGTCCATCACCGGGTGGCGCTCGACGGGGCCGTCGACCGGCTGCGCGATCCGCAGGTGAAGTTCCATCGTGGTCTGATCCAGAATCTTGCTCTTGAGGATCGTAGGACCGTTTCGGCGTTCCGTCCCCTGGTCAGAGGCCGAATCCGCCCTTCAGCGGCCTCGTCACCGTTGACACCGACCCCCTTTGCCACGATACCGCGCCCGCAAAACGGAGACTCCCATGGAGATTCGCGAAGGGCTCACCTTCGACGATGTTTTGCTCGAACCCGGTCCCTCGGAAGTGATGCCTACCCAGGTGTCGACCGTGTCCCGGTTCACGCGTGAGATCAGTCTGAACATCCCGCTCGTGTCCGCCGCGATGGACACGGTAACCGAAAGCCGGCTGGCTATCGCCCTGGCCCAGGCCGGCGGCATGGGCATCCTCCACCGCAACCTGACGGTCGACGAGCAGGCCGATCAGGTGCGCGAAGTGAAGCGCTATGAAAGCGGCATGGTCATCAACCCGCTGACCATCAATCCCGACACCACCCTGGCCGAGATCCGCGAGATCAAGGCGCGGCGGAAAATCTCGGGATTTCCGGTGGTTGAACCGGGAACCGGCAAGCTCGTCGGCATCCTGACCAACCGCGACATGCGCTTCGAGACCGACGACCGGCTGAAGGCCTCGTCACTGATGACCCGAGTGGGTCTGATCACGGTGCGTGAAGGCATCGACTCGGCCGACGCGCTCAGTTTGCTGAAGACCAACAAGATCGAACGCCTGATCGTCGTCGATGACGACGGCCGGGCCGTCGGCCTGATCACTGTCAAGGACATCGACAAGGCCACTGAACATCCGCACGCCGCCAAGGACGAGAAGGGCCGCCTGCGGGTCGGCGCCGCCTCGACGGTCGGCGACGCGGGCTTCGAGCGCTCTCTGGCGCTGGTCGAGGCCGGCGTGGATGTGATCATTATCGACACCGCCCACGGCCACTCGAAGCAGGTGGCTGACGCCGTCCAGCGCCTCAAGCGCGAGACCAACCGCGTCCAGATCATCGCCGGCAACATCGCTACCTACGACGCCGCCCGCGCCCTGATCGACGCCGGCGCCGACGCGGTGAAGGTCGGCATCGGCCCGGGCTCGATCTGCACCACGCGCATCGTCGCCGGCGTCGGCGTGCCGCAGCTGACGGCCATCGCCGAAGCCTACCGCGCCGCCCGCGACAGCGACGTGCCGGTTATCGCCGATGGCGGCATCAAGAACTCGGGCGACCTGGCCAAGGCCATCGCCGCCGGCGCCAGCGTGGCCATGATGGGCTCGATGTTCGCGGGCACCGAGGAAGCGCCCGGCGAGGTGTTCCTCTACCAGGGCAGATCCTACAAATCCTATCGCGGCATGGGCTCGCTGGGGGCCATGGCTCGCGGCTCGGCCGACCGCTACTTCCAGAAGGAAGTCACCGACACCTTCAAGCTGGTGCCGGAAGGGATCGAGGGGCAGACGCCGTTCAAGGGTCCGATCGCTCCGGTCATCCACCAGCTGGTCGGCGGATTGCGGGCGGCCATGGGCTATGTCGGCGCGCCCGACATCCTCGAGTTCCAGAAGCGGGCGAAGTTCATCCGCATCACCGGCGCCGGCCTGCGCGAGAGTCACGTCCATGACGTGATGATCACGCGGGAAGCGCCCAACTACCCGAGCGCCATCTGACGCCGGGATCAAACGGGGGGACTAGAGTATGACGTTCGAGCTTTGCATCCTTGGCTGGACCCTGGTCCTGGCCTTCGTCCAGATTCTAGCGTTCGACATGGCCCGCACAGGCCAGTACGGCCTGAAGTGGAACACCGGCGCGCGGGATGAGGAAATGCCGCCGCTGTCGCCCATCGCCAGCCGGTTGCAACGGGCGCAATACAATCTGTTCGAGACCCTGCCGCTGTTCATCGCCGCCGTCCTGATCGCCCATGTCGCGGGCAAGAACAGCGACCTGACGCACAACGGCGCGCTGATCTATCTGGCGGGTCGTGTCCTGTACGTGCCGCTCTACGCGTTCGGCGTGAAGCAGATCCGCTCTCTGGTGTGGGTCGGCAGCACTGCCGGGCTTCTGATGATTTTCTGGGCCATCCTGGCTCCTTGATAGCGGGTGTTTGATTGCGTGACGGCGGCAGGTTAGCGGCGGCGATCCAGGTCCTCGAGGATATCGAGACGCGTCACAAACCTGCCCGCATGGCGCTCAAGGGCTGGGGCGAGTCCGCGCGATACGCGGGCTCGAAGGACCGGGCCTTTGTCTCGGGCCTGGTCCTCGACGTGCTGCGCAAGCGGCGATCGCTGGGCTGGACGATGGGCGAGGACACCGCGCGAGCGGCGGCACTCGCCGCCGTCCGCTTTGGCTGGGGCTGGCCCCTCGACCGGGTCGCCCAGGCGGCCGGCGACAGCGAGCACGGCATCGGCGGCCTGACCGAGGCCGAAACGGCTTCCCTGACCACGCCCAATACGACGCCGGCGACCGCGCCGGTGGCAGGCGACTATCCCGACTGGCTTGAGCCGCACATCAGCCGCGTGTTCGGCGAGGCGAGGGGGGCTGAGCTGGCCGCGCTCGCCGAGCGGGCGCCTGTCGACCTGCGCGCCAATCGGCTGAAGACTGATCCCGAGCGCGCGGCCAAGGCCCTGCAGCCGCTGCACGCGATCGTGGCCGGCGTCCTGCCCGACGCCTTCCGCATCCTTGCCCCGGCGGCCACCGACCGCGCCGGCTCGGTCGAGACCATCCCGCAGTTCGGCAAGGGCTGGTTCGAGGTCCAGGACCTTGGCAGCCAGATCGCCGCCGCCTGCGCCGGGGACATCAAGGGCAAGCAGGTGCTCGACTTCTGCGCCGGGGGCGGGGGCAAGACGCTCGCTCTGGCCGCAGCCATGGGCAACACCGGCCAGCTCTACGCCCACGACAGCGACGCCCGGCGGATGGCCGATATCATCCCCCGCGCCACCCGCGCCGGCGTACGCAACCTGCAGATCCGCTCGCCGGTCGAGGCCGAGCCGCTCAAGGGCATGGACGCGAAGATGGACCTGGTGTTCGTCGACGCCCCCTGCACCGGCGCGGGCACCTGGCGGCGGCATCCGGACTCCAAGTGGCGCCTGTCGCCGGAGCAGCTGGAACGCCGCATGGCCGAGCAGGATCATGTGCTCGATCAGGCCTGCGCCTATGTGAAACCGGGCGGCCGGTTGATCTACGTGACCTGCTCGATCTTCGCCGAGGAGAACGAGGACCGCATCGCCGCCTTCCTGGCGCGGACGCCGGGCTTCGCTGTCGTCCCGGCCGCGTTCGAGGCGGTCGCGGAACATGCCACGCCCGAAGGCTTCCTGCGCCTCACGCCCCTCAACGCGGGGACGGACGGCTTCTTCGTGGCGGTGCTGGAGAAGGTGAAATGATCGGCCTGATCCTGCTCGCAGCCGCGACAGTCTGGCCCGACCTGCCGACCACCGGGTTCATCACCGGCCGCGTCGCCACCGACGCCGATGTCATGGCGGGCAACGCCGCTTTCGCCACCGGCGGCGCGCCGGGTCAGGTCAAGCCCATGACCCTGCGGATCCCCCAGTACGCCTGTTGGTCCAGTGAAGACGCGGGCCGCCAGCGGGTGATCCTGATCCAGGCCGAGACCGGCCCGATGGGCGACATGGTCGGACTGCGCACACCGCGCGACGAAAAGATCGTCGCCACGCTCCCCGAAGTTCAGCTGCTCGGACAGCAGCGCCCCACTGACAAGGACTGCCAATGAAGCCCGCCCACCAGCCCGTCCTGATCGTCGATTTCGGCAGCCAGGTGACGCAGCTGATCGCCCGCCGGGTGCGGGAGGCGGGCGTCTATTGCGAGATCCATCCGTTCGACAAGGTCGAGGCGTTGGTCGACGCCTTCCAGCCGGCGGCGATCATCCTGTCCGGCGGTCCGGCCAGCGTGCTGGAGGCCGACAGCCCGCGCATCGGGACCAAGCTGTTCGAGCTCGGCGTGCCGATGCTCTGCGTCTGCTACGGCGAGCAACTGCTGTGCGACGTGCTGGGCGGCAAGGTCGAGGGCGGCCATGCCGGCGAATTCGGCCGCGCTGAACTGGCCATCGGCAAGGCCAGCCCTCTGTTCGACGGCCTGGCCGGCGTCGGCGGTCTGGAAACCGTCTGGATGAGCCACGGCGACCGCGTCACCGCCATCCCGGCCGGCTTCGAGGTCATCGCCACCTCGACCGGCGCGCCCTTTGCCGCCATCGCCGAGGACGCCCGGAAAATCTACGGCGTGCAGTTCCACCCCGAGGTCATCCACACGGTCAACGGCGCCAGGATCTACCGCAACTTCCTGTTCAACATCGCCGGCCTGCGCGGCGACTGGACCATGGCGGCCTTCAAGGCCGAGTCGATCGCCCGCATCCGCGAGCAGGTCGGCAAGGGCCGCGTGATCTGCGGTCTCAGCGGCGGTGTCGACAGCTCTGTGGCGGCGGTGCTGATCCACGAGGCCATCGGCGACCAGCTGACCTGCGTCTATGTCGACACCGGCCTGATGCGGAAGGGCGAGAGCGAGCAGGTCGTCTCGCTGTTCAAGAACCACTACAACATCCCACTGATCCACGTTGATGCGTCTGATCTTTTCCTTGATGCGCTCGAAGGCGTCAGCGACCCCGAGACCAAGCGCAAGACCATCGGCAAGCTGTTCATCGACGTGTTCGACGAAGAGTCGGCCAAGATCGAGGGCGCCGAGTTCCTCGCCCAGGGCACCCTCTACCCGGACGTTGTCGAGAGCGTCAGCGCGCGGGGCGGCCCCAGCGCCGTCATCAAGAGCCACCACAACGTCGGCGGCCTGCCCGACTACATGAAGCTGAAGCTGGTCGAGCCGCTGCGCGAGCTGTTCAAGGACGAGGTGAGGGCGCTCGGCGTCGAGCTGGGCCTGCATCCGGACTTCGTCGGCCGCCACCCCTTCCCGGGGCCGGGCCTGGCCATCCGCATCCCCGGCGAGATCACCCGCGAGAAGGTCGCTGTGCTGCAGCAGGCCGACGCCATCTATCTCGACGAGATCCGCAAGGCAGGGCTGTACGACAGGATCTGGCAGGCCTTCGCCGTACTGCTGCCGGTCAAGACGGTCGGCGTCATGGGCGACGCCCGCACCTATGAGAACGTCCTGGCCCTGCGCGCGGTCACCTCGACCGACGGCATGACGGCCGACTTCTTCGAATTCCCCTGGGAGGTCCTCGGCCGGACCGCCACCCGGATCATCAACGAGGTCCGCGGCGTGAACCGCGTCGTCTACGACGTCACCAGCAAGCCGCCGGGCACCATTGAATGGGAATGATCCCGACCGCATGACGGCGAAGAAGCCCCCGGCCTCGGCCAAGCGGCTGACGGCGAGCAACCTTGAAGCCCTGGGGGCCGAGGCGCTGGCGGCGCTGTTGCTCGAACTCAGCGACAGCCAGCCGGCGCTCAAGCGGCGGCTGCGTATGGAGCTTTCCGGCGAGATCGGCGCGGCGGCGCTGGCGGAAGAGATCGACAAGCGGCTGGCGATGATCGCCGGCAGCCGCGCCAAGGTGTCCTGGCGCAAGCGGCCCGAATTCATCCTCGACCTGACGGTCCTGCGCCGGATGATCGCCGGCAAGCTGGCCGATCTGGACGCCGGCATCGCCATGCGGCGGCTGTGGACCTTTCTCGATCTTGCCGATGGTCTGTCCTTGCGGGTCAAGGATCCCAAGGGGGAGCTCGACCAGGTGTTTGCTGCGGCAGCCGCGGACATGGCATCGCTGGCGCCGCGCGCGCCGGCTGACATCGCCCTGGCCGGCGAGGTCGCCGACATGCTCTTCGGCGGGAGCTCGGCCTGGGGCGAGCGACTGGGGCCGGCGCTGGCGGCCTTCGGCCAGCCGTTCGCAGCGGCCGTGCTGGGTGAGCTCAACAACCGTATCGCCGCGCGTCCCGCGCTGAAGCCGTCGGCGCGGGTGATCCGCGCCGTGGCCGACGCGGCCGGCGACGTGGACGCCTTTCTCGAGACGGTGCCGACGACCTTGCGCCATGATCCGGGCACCGCCGCCGCGGTGGGCCGTCGGCTGCTGACGGCCGGCCGGATCGACGAGGCGCTCGCCACGCTTCAGGCCGCCGATCCGCGCAACCGCGCCCGGGGCCTCGACGAGCGCCCCGATCCCGGCGCCGAGCCCTGGTACGCGGTCTGGATCGAGACCCTGGACCAGGCCGGCGAGACGAAAGCCGCCCACGAGGAGCGCTGGGCGACGTTTGAGCGGACCCTGTCGGCCGCGCAACTTCGCCGCTTTCTCAAAGCCTTGCCGGACTTTGATGATGTGGAGGCTCTGGATCGGGCCTTCGAGCACGCGGCGCGATATCCGGCGTTCGGCGACGGACTGGCGTTTCTGATGGACTGGCCCGCGCTGCCGGAGGCTGCGGCGATGATTCTGGCTCGCCGCGACGAGGTCGCCGGCGACGCAGGTGATCTCGCCGAGTGGTCCTCACGTCTGGACGCCCGCTACCCGAAGGCCGCGCTGGTCCTGCTGCGGGCCGCCATCGCGACGCTTTGGGCGGACCCTCGCACCCGCGCCGAGGCCGAGCCGCTCGCCGACGAGGCCGAAGCCCTGGCGCGTCGCATTGGCGATCTCGACGGTCTGGAAAGCCATGAGGCCTTCGCATTGCGCCTCACCGCCCGGCGGTCGGGGCCCTGGCGGCGATAGCGTGTCGCCATGGCCTGAGCGATCGGCGGTACCCCGAAACCATTTCTATGCCGCTCACAACTGGCCCATATAGGGCAAGGGCCATCGCGCGCTGTGCTGTTCCGCGCGCCGTACCCGTGGGTAGTGACGGCGCATGTCCGATGAAGATGACAAGCCGGCCGTCGGAGCCCTTCTGGACACGCCGCACCTGGCCGAGGCGCTGGAAAGCGACCGGTTCAAGCAATTCCTCGATCACATGCCGCTGGCCGTTGCAGTGGCGGAACTGCATCCGTCGGAGCGGGTGACCTACGCCAATCTCGAGTTCGAGCGGTTGACCGGACAGGCAGCAGAGTCTGTCCGGGGCAAGTCCTGGGACGTGTTGAACGTGATCGCCTCGGCCGCCGAAGGGCGCAAGCTCAGCGACGCCATCGCCGCGGACGAGGACTACATCGGCGCCTTTGACCTGGATGGCGAGGGCGGTCCGCTGTCCGTCGATGCCTGGTCGAACATCATTCAGGATGATGACGGGCATCCGATATTCCGGCTGGTCGCGTTGGCGGAGGTGAGGCGGAGCGACAGTGCGCTTCTCGAAACCCAGATCCAGGAAAAGGATGTGCTGCTGCAGGAGCTGCAGCATCGGGTGAAGAACAATCTCCAGATGATCACCGCCCTGATCCGGCTGGAGGCCCGCAACGCGCCGGATCACATTGACGGTGAGCCCTTCGACCGTCTGGCCGGCCGCGTCGGCGCGCTCGCCATCCTCTATCAGACCCTCGCCAATGACTCCTTCAGCGAGAGCGTCGATCTCGGCGTCTATCTCAGCCAGATCGCGTCGGCGGTCATGCAGGCTCACGCGGTTGAAGGCATCCACCTCAATCTGCAGGTCGATACCTGGCCTGTGTCGATCAACGTAGCCATGCCGGCGGGGCTGGTGGTCAACGAGGTTCTGACCAATTCCCTGAAGCATGCCTTCGTCGGCCGCGACGGCGGTACGATCAGTCTGCACAGCCTGATTGACGACAACGGCTGCACGGTGACGATTTCCGATGACGGCGTGGGCCTGGCGCAAGGCGCCGTCTGGCCGAAGCCCGGCCGGCTGGGCGTGCTGATCGTGCAATCCCTGCGTCAGAACGCCCGGGCCAGGGTCGACGTCGAGTCCAGTCCGGGCGCCGGCATGCGCGTGACGGTGTTCTTCGCCCGCGCGGACGCGGCGCCGAACCCCGCCTGACCCTGCGGGCCGCGCCGGGCAATCGTCGCGCGGATCGGGATCTGCTGCGGAGGGCCGGCAGGCCGCGTTCTGTACCGACGGGGACGACTCCTCTCGAGCAGGTTCAGGTGCTAGGCCCGTAGCCATGAAGAGCCTGCGTTACAGCCTGCTGACCACCCTGACCCTGACGGTCGACTTCCGGGGCATGACCACGATTGGCCAGACGCCGGCCGGCCTGCGACGCATCGCGCCGGTGACCGGCGGGACCTTTGTCGGCGACCGGCTGAACGGGACCGTGCTCGGCGGCGCGGACTGGGTGATCAACCGCCCGGACGGGATGATGGTCATCGATGTCCGTCTGACCCTGAAGACTGACGACGGCGTCCTCGTCTACCTGACCTATCAGGGCCGCTTCGTCGCCGGGCCCGACGTCATGGCGCGTTTCGGCAAGGGCGCGTTGCTGGACCCCTCGGAATACTCGCTGGCCATCGTCGCCCGTTTCGAATGTGGCGACGAACGCTACAGTTGGCTCAACGACGTGGTCGCGGTGGGCACAGGCGAACAGACGGCGACCGGCCCGGTCTATTCCATCTTCCAGATCGGCTGATCGGCCTCTGGCGCGCCCGAAAATGAGCGGGAATTCACTTGCCCGCTTCGGTCGGTCTGATCAGGGTTCCTGCGAACTGGGGAACACCGAATGGACCGTCGTACGCTTCTGACGTTGATCGCCGCCAGCCCGCTGGCCCTGTCGCCTGCCTCGGCGTTGGCTGCCGGTCTTTCGCAAGACGCCTGGCGCAGAATGATCGTCATCGATGGCCTCGGCGGGCCATCCGACCCCGATTACGTCGAGGGCGCGACGCGCCTGTCGCCCCGAGGGCGCGCTGAACTGCTCGGGACGGGAATCACCGCCTTCAACGTGACGGTGGCCCCGCCGGGCAACAACCCGGACGCCTTTGAAACCGCGGTCGCCGGTCTCGCCGACAATGACCTGATGCTCGCCGACAACGCCGACCTGATGGTCCCCGCTCTCAGGGCGTCGGACATTGCCGCCGCCAAGCAGGTCGGCAAGATCGCCATCATCGCCGGCTTCCAGGACACCACGGCGATCGGCACCCGCCTCGAGCGGGTGGCGATGTTCAAAAATCTCGGACTGCGCATCCTGCAGTTGACCTACAACCGGCGCAATCTGTGCGGCGACGGGGCGCTGGAGTCGGCCAACGCGGGCCTGTCGAAACTCGGCCATGAGACCATCGCCGCGATCGAGAAGGCCAAGCTTCTTCTCGACCTGTCTCACGGCGGACAACGCACCATCGCCGAGTCCATCGCCGCGGCTACACGGCCGATGACCATCAGCCACACGGGGTGCCGCGCGCTGAACGACAATCCGCGCAACACCACCGATGCCGAGCTGAAGGCCATGGCTGACAAGGGCGGCGTGGCGGGCATCTACTTCATGCCGTTCCTGAGCGCTGACAGCAAACCGACCCGGGATGACCTCATCCGCCATTTCGAGCACGCGGTGAATGTCTGCGGCGAAGATCACGTCTCGATCGGTACGGACGGCGGCACCAGCGCCCTTGTGATCGATGACAAGGGCCGCGCCGAGGCGAAGGCCGAGTACGAACGTCGCGCCGCGGCCGGCATCGCCGCGCCCGGCGAAGGCCCTGACGTTTTCACCTATGTGGCCGACTACAACAGCCCGATGCGCTTTCGCATGCTGGCGGACGACCTGATCGCACGCGGCTGGAAGGCGACTCGGATCGAGAAGGTTTTCGGGGGAAATCTGATGCGGCTCTACGGAGAGGTCTGGGGCGGCTGAGACGTAGCGTCGACTCCCGTTTGGCGGTAGGGCGGACGCAGGCTCACCCGGACCCGGATCGACTCCCCAATGACTGTCACCCTGCACGGCATCAAGGCCTGCGACACCATGAAGAAGGCCCGCGACTGGCTGGACGGTCATGGCGTGGACTACGCCTTTCATGACTACAAGGCCGTCGGCATCGACGCGGCCACGCTTCAGCGCTGGGCGGCGAAGGTCGGCTGGGAGCTGCTGCTGAACCGGGCCGGCACAACCTTCCGCAAACTGCCGGACGCCGACAAGACGGGCATCGACGAGGCGAAGGCGATCGCCCTGATGGTCGCCCAGCCCTCGATGATCAAACGGCCGGTGCTGGACGTCGATGGCGCCCTGACGGTCGGATTCAAGCCGGACACCTATGCGTCGGTGTTCCCGCGCGGCTGACCGCGCCAGCTGCGGGGTCTTCGGGGATGCATCGCGCCCGCGGATGAGCAACTATGCGCGGGTCTGAAGGGGGAGGGTGGCTTTGACCGATACGAAGGCGAAAGCCGGGCCGCCACGCTGGCTGACCAGTGTCGCGGCGGTGCTGGTCGGGTTCATGGTGGTGGTGGCGCTGTCGACGGCCGGGGACTCGGTGATGCACGCCACGGGCGTCTTCCCGCCGGCTGACCAGAAAATGGAAGACCCGCTGCTGTTTTTGCTGGCGCTGGCCTACCGGGGCGTCTTCACGGCGGTGGGTGGGTGGTTGACGGCCCGGCTCGCGCCCGGCGCGCCGATGAAGCACGTGCTGGCGCTGGCGATCATCGGCGGCCTGGCGGGCCTACTGGGAATCGTCGCGGCGGTCGCGACCGATCTCGGGCCGGTCTGGTACGCGGTGGCTGTCGCGGTGACCGGCCCGCTGTGCGCGCTGGGCGGCGGTTGGGTTCACCTGAAGCGGGCAGGGCGATGATCAGGATCCACAACTTTCCGCGCGGCGCGCGCGGCGTGCGGGTCTTCTGGGTCTGCGAGGAAATGGGGGTTCCCTACGAGACCTCGCCCGTCACGTTTCCGCCGAGCGCGGAATACCTCGCGCTCAATCCGCTCGGATCGGTCCCGTTCCTCGAGGATGACGGTGTGGCGATCAACGAGTCGGTGGCGATGATGCTATACGTCGCCCAGCGGTATGGCCCGACGCCCCTTCTGCCCGTGAACGACGGTCCGGCGCTGGCGAAGGTGCTGCAGCTGACGGTGTTCAGCGAGGCCAGCCTGGGCGGAACCCTGAACCCGCTTATGGCGGCCCGGTTCGGCGCGCCCGAGGCTGACAAGCAGAACTGGTCGGTGCGCACCATGAATGCCCGGGCCGAACAGTTCATCGGATTCATCGAGGATCAGCTGGGCGACCGTGCGTTCATGGTCGGCGACGATCTGACCCTGGCCGACATCGCGCTCAGCACCACGCTGGGCATCTGGAAGGGGGCGCTGAACGGCGCGATCCCGGACCGGCTGGCAGCCTGGCGCGACCGGCTGGCGGCGCGCCCGGCCTGTCAGCGCGCCCAGGCCGCGCAGGCCTGAAAATAATTTTGCATCCGCTGCATCCGTCGCCAGGATCGGCGGCGACTACCTCATAGAAAGACGCAAACGATGCGTCGGGGCTGGAGGCAAGATCATGGAAGACCTGTTCCGTTCATTCTGGTGGCTGATGTTCCCGCTGGCGTGGATGCTCATCGGCGGCTTCCGGGGGTGGCTCGACCTGCAACGCCGCCGCGACAGCCTCAACCTCATCAAACACTTCGCCGACAGCGGCAGGGACATCCCGGCCGGCCTGATCGACAAACTCGGCGGCCGCAACCGGACCGGAGGATAGGACCATGGACAGCTTCGAGGACCTGTTCCGGTCATACTGGTGGCTGATGTTCCCGCTGTTCTGGTTCATCGCCGGCGCATGGCAGAGCCTGCTGAACCTGCGGCGTCACCGCGACACGCTCGACCTGATCAAGACCTACGTGGCCAGCGGCAGGGAAATCCCGCCCGGCCTGATGGAAAGCCTCAACAAGTCCTCGTCCGATGACGACTGGGACCGCGACGAGGGCCGCGGCCGCCGCATGCGGCGCTACTATGGCGGACGCGGCGTCGGCGGCTGGCCGAATGTGGCGCTGTTCGGCTCGCTGGCCCTCGGGTTCGGCTACGCCGCCCAGACAGACCTCTATGAGGCGGGGCCGGCGTTCCTGATCGTCACCTTCGTGATGGGCGCCCTGTGCCTGTCCTCGCTGGTGGCGACCCTGATGATGCGGTCGCCGAAGGACTGACGGTGGATGCGCCGCTTGTCCGGGCGGCGAGGGGCGGCTCCCAGGCCGCCTTCGGGCGGCTCGTAGACCGACACCAGCAGGGTCTGCGACGGTTCCTGCGCCGCGCCGCGGGCGCCGATGCGGACGACGTCGCGCAGGAAGCGTTCGTCACCGCTTGGAGCAACTTGGGCCGGCTGCGCGATGACGAGGGGTTTCGGCCCTGGCTCTATGGCATCGCCTGGCGAAAGGCCTTGACCCTGAACCGTTCCGCCGCCCGCTCCGCCCGCCGCGACCACGCCTGGACGCAGGAGCGGGACGAGCAGACCTCAGGTCTGGCGGCCGAGGACCGCATGGCGCTCGAGGCCGCCATGGCGACCTTGCCTCAGGACCAGCGCGCCGCGGTGACCCTTTGCCTCGCGGACGGCTGGTCGCACGGCGAGGCGGCGGACGCCCTGGGTCTGCCGCTGGGCACGATAAAGTCGCATGTCGCGCGCGGCCGGGATAAACTGCTGAGTGTATTGGGAGACAAGCCATGACGGCCGAGCAGCGTCTGTCCGCCTTCCTCAAGGAAGGCCGGGGCCCTGTACAGGATCCGGTCTTCACGGCCGAGGTCGCGCGGAAGGTGGCCCAGCGAGAGTTGCTGGCCGGGCTTGCGAACAGCGCGGTGCTGGCGCTCGCCGCCGCCGTGGCCCTCTGGGCCTGTGCGCCGGCGCTCGGCGCCCTGATCGAGCCGGTGTCGCGGATGCTGTCGCCGGTCGCCGCGGTGCTGACCCTGACGGCCGCCTTTCTGGTGATCAGCCGGAACCTCTCGGTCCTCCGAATCCGGCTGTAGTTCGCGTTACGAAGATTTCATCCGGCGCCCCGCATCCGTTGGGACCCACCGGCGCCTCTACCTAGTCAGAAGGCGAACGCACAGACGCTTCGCCGCCGAGATCGAGGAGAGAAAAACGTGACCGGAGCCGAAATCCTGATTCCCCTGGCGCCCTTCGCCATGGTGACCGCCATCATCGTCGTGCCGGCCTGGCTGAAGAGCCGTGAACGCCGCGAAATGCAGGCCACGCTGCGCACCGCCATCGAAAAGGGCCAGCCGCTGCCGCCCGAGATCATCGACGCCATGACCAAGAACGTGAAGGTCGCGCCGACGTCCCTCAGCGACATTCGCACCGGCGTGATCTGGCTCGCCATTGGCCTGGGTCTGGCCGCCTTCGGCTTCATGATCGGCTTCGAAGACGCCGACGCCTATCACCCTCTCCTGGGCATCGCGACCATCCCGTCGGTGATCGGGCTGGCCTACATCGTCCTCAGCTTCTTCAACCCCAACAAAGCCAAGCAACCCTGATCCGATCAGGGCTGGAAGGGGAGCGCACCACCATGGCCGGGGTCAGAACACCCGCCAGTCTGCATGATGTCGAGCTCGCCGCTCTCGCGGCGGCGGGCGACCGGCCGGCCTTTGGCGAACTCGTTCGCCGACACGGCTCGGCGGTGCGGGGGCTGCTGCGGCGCATGGGCGCCGAGCCGTCGCTGGCTGACGACATCGCGCAGGACGCCTTTCTCGCGGCCTTCGAGCGTATCTCGGAGTTTCGCGGCGAGGGCGCTTTTTCGGCCTGGGTCCGCAAGATCGCGGCGAGGCTCTACGTGCGCCGCTGGCGCAAGGAGTCGCGCTTTGATGTCGAGGCCGAGGAGATTGAGGACGGTCACGGCGGGGAGGCGTCCGCGGCCGCCCGCATCGACCTGGACGAGGCGATGAAGACGCTTTCGCCCGCGGAACGGATGTGCGTTTCGCTCTGTTACGGAGCGGGCGTCTCGCATGCCGAAGCAGCCGAGGCCTTGAATGCGCCTCTGGGAACGGTCAAATCCCATGTCAAACGTGGTCTGGATAAGCTCCGGCTCCGACTTGCGCCGCCTGAAGGCGCGCACGGCGAGCCGACGGGGAGAGAAGGTCATGGCTGAACTCGATTTCGAGATGCGGCTGGACCGGATGTTCAACGAACCCCCGGTCATGCCTGACGCCGAAGCTTTCGCCCGGCTGGTCGAGCTTCGGCTCGACCGGGGCTGGAACCTGCGACAGGTCGGCATCGGCGCCGCGGGCCTGGTGGCCGGCCTTATCGGGGTCAGTCAGCTGCTCGGGTCGCGGTTGCTGTTCGACGCCGGCGAGGTGACCCAGCGCAACGCCGTGGCCTTCACCAGCAGCGTGAACGGGCTGGTCAGGACGGGCGAGAACATCTCGGCCCTGCCGTTCGGCGGCGAGGCCCTGTGGCTGGCGGCGGCTCTGGGTGTTATGGCGCTGGCGTTCGCCGTGACCCGCGCGGTGGAAGAGTTCCAGTAACCCGCAGGAGGCCTTCCTGTCCGCCCATCGTGAAGAGACCATCCGTCGCCTCGCCGCGCCGGACATCGCCGCCCGCAAGGGCGGCGTGCCGATCGTCTGCCTGACGGCCTACACCGCGCCGGTGGCCGCGATCCTCGACGAGGCCTGCGACCTGATACTGGTCGGCGACTCGGTGGGGATGGTGGTGCACGGCCTGCCCAACACGGTCGGGGTCACGCTCGAGATGATGATCCTGCACGGCCAGGCCGTCATGCGCGGGTCACGCCGCGCCATGGTCGTGGTCGACATGCCCTTCGGTTCCTACGAGGGGTCGAAGGAAGACGCCTACGCCAACGCCGCCCGGGTCATGAAGGAGACGGGCTGTCAGGCCGTGAAGGTCGAGAGCGGCCCGACGGTGCCCGAAACCATCGATTACCTCGTCAAGCGCGGCATCCCCGTGATGGGTCATGTCGGGCTGCGGCCCCAGGCTGTACTGGTGGACGGCGGCTTCAAGGCCAAGGGTCGCACGGAAGACGAGCGCACGCGCATCCTCGCCGAGGCGCGGGCCACGGCCGACGCCGGGGCGTTCGCGGTCGTCGTCGAGGGCGTCGCCGAGCCGCTCGCGCGGGACATCACCGCCGGCATCCTTCCGCCGACCATCGGAATCGGCGCCAGCGCCGGCTGCGACGGCCAGATTCTGGTCACCGACGACATGTTGGGCCTGTTCGACTGGACCCCGAAATTCGTCCGGCGCTACGCTGACCTCAAGGGCGAAATCGCCGCCGCCGCCCGGTCCTATGCCGACGATGTCCGCGCCCGAACCTTCCCGGGCGAGGCGGAGACCTATTTCTCGAAAAAGTCCTGAGGACCTCGGCGTCACGCCGCGTTGCAGCGGAGCGGCTCACCCTATAGGTTCCGCAGCCTCAATCAGCGGATTTCGCGGAGCGCCCGTTCGTGGTCGATGTTTTTGAAGAAGTCGAGGACCAGATCCGCGTCGAGCGGTATCGCGCCCTTGCGATGAAGGCCCTGCCATGGGCGATCGGCATCGCCGCGGCCGCCCTCATCGTGGCGCTCGCCTTCTGGGGCTGGGACTCCTATTCGAAGTCCCAGGCGAACAAGGCCTCCGAAACCTACATGGCCGCGCTCGAGGCCAGCGCCCAGGGCGACACCAGCGGCGCCTACGCCAAGTTCGGTGAAGTCGCCAAGTCGCCGGCCAAGGGCTATCGCGCACTCGGCCTGATGGCCCAGGGCGGCATGCGCATGGAAGCCGGCAAGGCAGATGAGGCCGTCGCGCTCTGGGACAAGGCCGCCGGCGCCGCCAGCGATCCGGTCCTCGGCGACCTCGCCCGCCTCAAATCCGCCTTGGCGCTTCTGGATACGGCTTCCTACAAGGATATCGAGGGCAGGCTGACCCCCCTGATGGAAGACAATCGTCCCTACCGCCTCCAGGCGCGCGAAGCGCTTGCCTTCGCCAAGATCATGGCCGGCAAGGCCAGCGAAGCGAAGGCCGATTTCACCTACCTCTCACAGGTGCTCGGCGCGACCGACGGCATGCGTCGCCGGGCCCAGGCCGCGATCTCCTTGATCGATTCCGGCTCAGCCGCGGCCATTCCGGCCGCCGCGAAGGCCGCCGCCCTTCTGCCGCCGCCGCCCCCGCAGATGCCGGAGGGCCTGATGGGCCCCGGCGGTCCGCAAGCCCAGGGAACTCCTCAATGATCTCGCGTAACGTCGGCGTCGCCGTCCTGATCGCCGGCGCCATGGCGCTTGGCGGATGCTCCACGGTCAGCGCCGTGGGCGACGCCGCGGGCAAGCTCGTTCCGTCCTTCGGCAAGAAGCCCAAGCCGCAGGAAGTCGCCGGCGACGGTCGCCGCATCTCGATCATCGCTTTTGACCAGCGCGTTACGGCGACGGACGCGCTCAAGGGCGTCGACTTCTTCCTTCCGCCGGCCCTGCCGCAGAGTGACTGGCCTCAGCCGGGCGGCCTTGGTGAATCCAACGTCGAGAACGTGGAGGCCGCGCCGGCGTTCGAAATCGCCTGGCGTCGCGGCTTCGGCAAGGGTTCGGACCGCGCCTTCCACATTACCGCCGGCCCGATCATCGCCGGCGGCCGCGTCTATGTGATGGACGCGGTGACCGATATCGCTTCGATCGACGCCCAGACCGGCGCCATGGTCTGGAAGTCGTCGTTCCGCCCGCACACCAAGCGCGACAAGGACGGCTTTGGCGGCGGCATCGCCTTCGCCGATGGCAAGCTCTACGCCTCGTCGGGCTTCCGCGTGGTCGCCCAGCTGGACGCGATGACGGGCAAGGTTGGCTGGACACACAAGACCGACTCGCCGGTTCACGGGGCGCCGGTCGTCAGCCACGGCCGCATGTTCGTCGTCAGCACCGACAACGAGCTTCTAACCTATGACACGGCCACCGGTGCGCCGGGCTGGACCTATCAGGCGCTTGTCGAACCGGCCCGCATTCTGGCCTCGCCCAGCCCGGCGCTTTCGGGCAACACCGTGGTCGCCGCCTTCGCCTCGGGTGAAGTGGTCGCGCTCAGCACCGCCAACGGCAACGACCTGTGGAACAACACCCTGTCCAAGTCGAGCCGGACGACGGCCCTGTCCGAGATCCGCGACGTCGCGGGTCGCCCGGTCATCCACCAGGGCGACGTCTACGCCGCCAGCCATGGCGGCATCTTCGCCTCGACCGATCTGCGCACCGGCCAGGCGCGCTGGTCGCTGCCGGTTGCCTCGATCGACAGCCCGCTGCCCGCCGGCGACGTGGTCTACCTGATTTCGCAGGCCGGTGAAGTGATCTGCGCGTCCCGCGAAAACGGTCAGGTCTACTGGATCAAGGACCTGAACGCCGGGATCAAGAAGAGCAAGGATCGCTCGCTGTTCAGCGGCCCGCTGCTGGCCTCCGACCGCCTCGTGGTCGTCTCCAGCGACGGCCGCGCGATCGCCCTGAACCCGAAGACCGGCGACGTCCTGAAGACAATCAAGATCGGGTCGCCGGTCCTGACCACGCCCGTCGCGGCCAACGGCATGATCTATGTCGTGACCGACAAGGGCGAACTGGTGGCGATCAAGTAGCTTTCCGTGGTATTGGCGCGGCCCCGCAGGCCGCGCCATCCAATCTTCGCCGCGTCTGCTATCCTGTGACCGCGTTCCTTTCGGGGGCGCGGTCGAAGTCGTTTAAGAAGTCAGCATGCCTCTCAAACTCGCCATCGTCGGCAGGCCGAATGTCGGCAAGTCCACGCTGTTCAACCGGCTGGCGGGCAAGAAGCTCGCCATCGTCGACGACCGTCCGGGCGTCACCCGCGACCGTCGCTTCGCCAGCGGCAGCCTTGGCGATCTGGAGCTGATCCTGATTGATACGGCCGGTTTTGAGGACGTCGACGACGACAGCCTCGAGGCGCGAATGCGCGCCCAGACCGAGCTGGCGATCCAGGAAGCCGACGTGGTCCTGTTTCTGGTCGACGCTCGCGAGGGCATCACGCCGGGCGACGAAATCTTCGCCGGCATTCTGCGTCGATATCAGCGACCGGTCATCCTCGCGGCCAACAAGGCCGAGGGCCGGGCCGGCGACACCGGCATCGCCGAGGCCTGGTCTCTGGGGTTCGGCGAGCCGCTGGCCATCTCCGGCGAACACGGCGAAGGGATGGCCGACCTCTATGCCCTGTTGGCGGGCTTCGACGCGGAAATCGGCTTCCAGGAGGAAGAGGACACCGCCGACAAGCCGATCCTGATCGCCATCGTCGGCCGCCCGAACGCGGGCAAGTCGACCCTGGTCAACCGCCTGATCGGCGAGGACCGCATGCTGACTGGCCCCGAGGCCGGCATCACGCGGGACGCGATATCGGTCGAGTGGGAGTGGAACGACCGCAAGATCCGCCTGGTCGACACCGCGGGCCTGCGCCGCAAGGCCAAGGTTCAGGAGAAGCTGGAAAAACTCTCCACCTCCGACTCGATCCGCGCCATCACCTTCGCCGAGGTCGTGCTGCTGGTGATGGACGCCACCCATCCGTTCGAGATCCAGGATCTGCAAATCGCCGACCTGGTCGAGCGCGAAGGGCGGGCGCTGGTCTTCGTGCTGGCGAAGTGGGACCTCGTCGAGGATCCGCAGGCGCGCCTGAAGGCCTTCCAGGAACACGCCGAGCGCATGCTGCCGCAGGTCAAGGGCACGCCGGTGATCGCGCTGTCGGCCGAGACCGGCCGCGGCGTTGAACGCCTGATGCCGGCGCTGACCAAGGTCTACGAGAACTGGTCGACCAAGGTGAAAACGCGGGACCTCAACGACTGGCTGGCGATGGCCGTCCAGCGCCATCCGCCGCCCGCGGTCGGCGGCAAGCGGATCAAGCCCAAATACATGGCCCAGACCAAGGCCCGCCCGCCGACCTTCGTACTGTTTTCCAGCCGGGCCGAACAGATGCCTGAGCAGTACCGCCGCTATCTCGTGAACTCGATGCGCGAGAGCTTCGACCTGCCGGGCGTGCCGATCCGCCTGACTCTGAAGAGCAACAAGAACCCCTACGCCGAGGGTGAAGCCAAGGGCGGGGCGCCGTCCTACCAGGCCGGCGGGTTGATCAAGAAGGAAAAGGCCATGGCGCTCGCAGCCGAGGCCAAGGCTGCCCGCGCCGAAGAGATCGCCAACGCCGAGGCGGGCATCGAGAAGCCCAAGCCGGTCAAGAAGACGGTGGTCAAGCTGACCGGCGTGAAGGCCGCCAAAGCCCGCGCCGCCGTGGCGCTAAAGTTCACCAAGGCCAAGGGCGCCAAGGGCTCCCGCCCGGGCATCCAGAAGCTGCGCGGCGGCGGTTCCGTGAAAGGCCGTCCGCCCAGGCCGACGACCCGGACGGGGAAGAAGAGTTAGTCGCCCGCGGAAATAGCCCCGCCGGCGGCTTTCCACTCGCTGAACAACACGGTGTTGTCGGGCAGACCCAGATTCGCCTGGGCCAGTTGCACGACCAGCGGCGCGATCTCGGCCGGGTCGGTGATCGTGGCGGGGTCCTCGCCCGGATAGGCCTCTGCGCGCATCTTCGTGCGCATGGCGTCGGGATCGAGCAACACCGCGCGGATGGCGGTTTCTTCCATCTCGTCGGCCCAGCAGCGCACCAGCGCCTCCATGCCCGCCTTGGTGGCGGCGTAGGCGCTCCAGAAGGCCTTCGGACGCACCGCGCGCCCTGAGGTCAGGAAGATCGCCCGACCGGCGTCAGAGGCCCGCAAAAGCGGCTCGAACGAGCGGATCAGGCGCCAGGTGGCGGTCAGGTTCACCGAGACGACATCGTCCCAGCGCTTGATGTCCATATGACCGGTCGGCGTCAGGGCGCCGAGGATGGCCGCCGAATGCACCAGCACGTCCAGACGGCCGAACCGCTCGAAGATGTGCGCGCCCAGGGCATCCAGGCCGTCAGGTTCTTTCAGGTCGATCGGCACCAGCGTCGCGTGTTCACCGGTCGCCGCGAAGATCTCGTCGTCGAGCGCTTCCAGCGCGCCCTGGGTGCGTCCCAGGGCGATGACATGGGCGCCAGCGCGGGCGAGGCCCAGCGCGGCCTGATAACCGATGCCGCGGGTCGCGCCGGTGACGAGGGCGATGCGGTCCTTGAGAGCGAGGGAATCCATGCGCGCTGTTTAGCGGCCCTGCTCGCGAATGTCGCGATCCAGGACGATGATCAGCCGGCGGGGACGGCGATCAGCGCCCGGCCGGCGTGACGCAATACCTGCTCGGTGGTGCTGCCGCGCAGGATGTCCAGCACGCCGTCATGGCCGTCGGTCGCCATGATGATCAGGTCGGCGTCGATGGCGTCAGCGGTGGCGACGATCTGTTCCACCACCGGTCCCGATCCCCGCCGGTGCTCGATCCTGAAGCCGGCTTCGCGCGGGTCGGGCATGATCGGCTGATCATCGCCGACGTGAAACAGGTGAATGACCGTTCCGGCGTCACCAAGGAGAGTCGTCATGTCCATTGCGAACGCGAGGGCCTTGTCCGGGGCGGGGCTGCGGCTGAAGGGCACCAGGATGTTGCGAAGCCGGGCCTGACCATCGACGGGATCAACGAAGCCGTGGCCGTTCCGGGGCAGAAACAGCGCCGGCAATCCCGACTTGCGGGCGACGGATTCGGCGACGGAGCCGTGGAGCCAGCGCGACAGGCCGTCACGCGCTTCGCTGGCCATGACGACAAGGTCCAGGCCGTACTGATCGACCAGCCCCTGGATCCCGTGAACCGGATTATGGTCGGGGATGTCGATCTTGCGCACGTTGACGCCCAGGGTTTCCCGCACCGCCGTCTTGGGCGCGTCCTCCGAGAGGAGATGCCAGCGCGCCAGCGTGGCGCGAACGCCGGGGAAAGCTTCCCATTCGGCGCCCGCCTGGGCCCGATCCGGCGCCGTGTGAACCACGAAGAACTCGCCCCGCGCGGCCAAAGCCAGCTTCAGCGCATGCGCGAAGGCCGATGCCCCTTCAGGGGACAGATCGGTGGCGTGCATGATGCGGCCGAAGCGCTGCCGGGCGGCGAGAGTCTGGTCCATGTCGCGTCTCCTTGGCGTCGGTTTCAGTCGACCCGAACCATAGGCGCCGGGGCGGCAGCGGCCTTTGATTCAGGACAAGCCCGGCACGGATCGATCCGGCCGGGCGGCGTACCGTTGGGCGATCACCGCGCAGGCCATCATCTGCATCTGGTGGAACACCATCAGCGGAATGATCATCAGGCCGGCCGTGGCCGCCGGGAACAGAATGGCGGCCATCGGGGCGCCGGTGACAAGGCTCTTCTTCGAGCCACAGAAGACGATAGTGATCTCGTCTTCGGTCGAAAATCCGAGCGCCTTCGCCAGCTGTCTGGATCCGGCGAGGACGATGGCCAGCATCACCGCGCTGAGCAGAACCACCACGGCCAGCTCCCAGCCCGAGATCTGCTTCCAGACGCCTGCGATGACCGCGCCGCTGAAGGCAGAATAGACGATCAGCAGAATGGAAAAGCGGTCGACGAGACCGATGATCTTCTTGCGTCGTTCGAGCCACGGCGCGACCCAGCGCCGCGCCAGCTGTCCGGCGATGAACGGCGCGAGCAGCTGCAGGGCGATCGACTGGATGGCGCTGAAGCTGAGGGCGTTGCCCTGGGCGTGGAGCAACAGGCCCACGAGCAGGGGCGTCAGGACCATTCCGAGCAGGTTGGAAGCGGACGCGCTGCAAACAGCGGCGGCGATGTTGCCCCGGGCGATCGAGGTGAAGGCGATCGAGGATTGCACCGTCGACGGCAGGCACGCGAGGAACAGCACGCCCATCGCCAGCGACTTCGGCAAGAGGCTTTCGGGCAGCAGTCCTGCCGCCAGGCCCAGGAGCGGGAAGGCGACGAAAGTGACCGACAGGACGGTCAGATGCAGGCGCCAGTGGGTGATCCCGGCGACAACGGCTTCGCGCGACAGCTTGGCCCCGTGCAGGAAGAAGAGCAGGGCGATCACACCCTTGGCGGCCAGGGAAAGGCCGCCTGCGACCTCGCCGCGCACGGGCAGAAACGAGGCCAGAACGACCGTGCCCAGAAGGGCCAGCACATAGGGGTCGGGTTTCAGGCTCTTCAGCCAGCCCGTGCCCGCCTGACTCACGCGCTGACCAGGAACGACAGCTGGCGGCTGTTGTCGTGGCCGCCCTCGGCGATTTCGCGATCGAGCAGGCGGGTTGGATAGTCGCCGGTGAAATAGTGGTCGGTGAACTGGGGACAGGCCGGATCGCGCGGACCGGCCTCCAGCGCCCAGTAGAGCCCCTCGACCGACAGGAAGCCCAGGCTGTCGACCTCAAGAAACGCCGTCATCTCGGCCAGCGACTTGCGCGCGGCCAGCAGCTTGTCCCGGTCAGGCATGTCGATGCCGTAGAAGTCCGGCCACATGATCGGCGGACTGGCCGAGCGCAGGTGAACCTCGGTCGCGCCGGCCTCACGGACCATGCGTACGATCTTGCGGCTGGTGGTGCCGCGCACGATCGAGTCGTCGATCAGGACGACCCTCTTTCCTTCGAGCACGGCCCGGTTGGGACTGTGCTTCATGCGCACGCCCAGCTCCCGTACGCTCTGGGTCGGCTGGATGAAGGTGCGGCCGACAAAGTGGCTGCGAATGATGCCCAGCTCATAGGGAATGCCGCTGGCCTGGGCGTAACCGAGCGCAGCCGGCACACCGCTGTCCGGCACCGGCACGACGACATCCGCGCCGCATGGCGTCTCCTCGGCCAGCCGCATGCCCATCCGCTTGCGCACGCCATAGACCGACCGGCCGTTCACCACGCTGTCCGGACGGGCGAAATAGACATACTCGAACACGCAGGGGCGGGCCTTGCCGGTCTGGAAGGGCTTGAGGCTCTCAACGCCCGTCTCGGAGATGACGACGATTTCGCCATGCTCCACGTCGCGCACAAAGGTCGCGCCGATCATGTCCAGGGCGCAGGTCTCGGACGCCAGAACCGGCTTGCCGTTCAGATCGCCCAGCACCAGCGGCCGGATACCCAGTGGATCACGCACGCCGATCAGCTTCTTGTTGGTCAGGGCCACCAGGGCGTAGCCGCCCTCGATCTGGCCGATCGCGTCGATGAATCGATCGACCACCCGCGCCTTACGGGACCGGGCGATCAGGTGCAGGATCACTTCGCTGTCCGAGGTCGACTGGAAGATGGCGCCGTCCGACACCAGCTGCTCGCGCAGGGTCAGGAAATTGGTCAGATTGCCGTTGTGGGCCAGGGCCACGCCGCCGGCCTCAAGATCGGCAAACATCGGCTGGACGTTGCGAATTCCGCTCCCGCCCGCTGTGGCGTAGCGGGTGTGGCCGATAGCGTACTGGCCCGGCATGCGATCCACCAGGTCGGGACCGGTAAAGGCCTCGCCGACATGGCCGATGTGACGTTCCGTGGTGAAGCTGTGGCCATCGAAGGCGGCGATGCCGCAGGCTTCCTGGCCGCGATGCTGCAGGGCATGCAGGCCCAGCGCCACAACGGCGGCGGCGTCCGTGACGTCGAACACGCCGAAGACGCCGCACTCCAGTCGCAGGGTGTCGTCGTCGGGATCGCGGGCGGGGATATGAACCTGTCGGTCGCTCGTCCGGCTAGCGGTCATCGGGTTTTCTCCACCAGATCGTCCACGGCGTTGCGCTCGAGCGCCTCATAGCCCTTTTCGCCCGGCTTGGGCGCCAGGACGCCGTCGCGGACCGCCTTCTCGACCTTCGGCGCCACCGATCTGGCCACCGAAAAGCCGTTCGGCGCAAAGGCCTTGAGCAGGCGCCCAGAGGCTTCCGACACCGGATAGAACACCCCGCTGGTCACCCAGCGCGGCGCTGTCTCCACGGGCGTAGCCATGTGGAACAGCAGGTTGAACCCGCCCAGCAGCACCAACGCGCGGATCAGGCCGAAGCCCGTACCGACACCGCGGTCCAGCACGCCCATGGTCTGCGTCTCGCGGACGCGGCTCTCCAGGTTCGCGCCGAGCAGTCTCACGGCGATATAGGTCAGGCCAAAGACGATTAGAAGGGCCAGGGCGACCCCCGCCCAGTCGGGATCGATCAGCGCCTTGCCGGCCGGCGCCGTGAACCGCAGGCAAACCACCGCCAGAATGGCCGCCAGAAGGAACGCAAGGATCGTCATCAGCTCCTTCGTCGCGCCCCGCGTGAAGCCGATGATCGCCGAGACCAGCAGCAGCGGCCCCGCGATGAAGTCGAACTGCGTCAGCTCCATTGCTGTTCTCCGATGCGGGTCACGGCGTCCACCAGGCGCGAGACGCCGGTCACCGCGAGCGTGTCGCCCGCGCCCATCGGGGCCAGGGCCCGTCTGAACCCCAGCTTCGCGGCTTCCTTGAGGCGGGTCTCGGCCCGACCGACGGGGCGGACCTCTCCGGACAGGCTGACCTCGCCGAACACGACACAGTCCTGGGGAAGGGCCTCATCGAGCGCCGAGGAGGCCAACGCCGCCGCCGCCGCGAGGTCGGCGGCCGGTTCGGTGATGCGCAGCCCGCCGGCGACATTGAGGTAGACGTCCTTGTTGCCGAAGGCGAGACCGCAGCGCGATTCCAGCACCGCCAGCACCATCGCCAGTCGACCGGAGTCCCAGCCGACCACGGCACGACGCGGCGTTCCATAGGCCGAGGGCGCCACAAGGGCCTGAAACTCCACAAGGACCGGCCGTGAACCCTCGATGCCGGCGAACACCGCCGCGCCGGCCGCTCGCTCGCCGCCCTCGTTGAGGAACAGCGCCGAGGGGTTGATCACCTGGCTCAGGCCGACGTCGCCCATCTCGAACACGCCGATCTCGTCGGTGGCGCCGAAACGGTTCTTGGCCCCGCGCAGAATGCGGAAGGGGTATCCCCGCTCGCCTTCGAAGCTCAGCACCGCATCGACCATGTGTTCCACGACCCGCGGCCCGGCGATCTGGCCGTCCTTGGTGACGTGGCCGACCAGGATCACGGCCACGCCGCGCTTCTTGGCCAGTCGGACCAGTTCGGACGCGCAATTGCGCACCTGGGTCACCGAGCCGGGTCCGGCCTCATGGGCGTCGCTCCACATGGTCTGGATCGAGTCGATGACGACGAGGTCGAAATGCTCCTTCTTCAGGCCATCCATGATGTCGCGCAGGGCCGTCTCGGCGGCCAGCTTCACCGGGGCGTGGGCCAGACCCATGCGGGCGGCGCGGCCCCGAACCTGTTCCACGGCCTCCTCGCCGGAAATGTAGGCGCAGGACACGCCGCGCAGGGCTGCCTGGGCGACGACCTGCAGCAGGAGCGTTGACTTGCCGACCCCAGGGTCGCCGCCGAGCAGGATGGCGCTGCCGGGCACCACGCCGCCGCCGCAGACCCGGTCGAATTCGTCGACGCCGGTGGCGATGCGGGGGGGGGCGGGGGTTTCACTCTGCAGGCCTTCGAAGGCGAGGCCGCGGGTCTTGGTCGCCTTGCTCGCCGTCATGGATCCGGGCGCGCGGGACGTCACCTCCTCGACAAGGCTGTTCCAGGCGTTGCAGGCGGGACATTGCCCCGCCCACTTCGACTGGGCCGCGCCGCAGGCCTGGCAGACATAGACGGCGCCGTCGCGGGCCATGCGAACTCCTGATTCGGGATCGGGGCCACCATAGCGGTAAACCCCGGCCGTGGCGCGGGTGTTCCGCCTTCGTTCGCGCCCTCTTTATACGCCGCCGACGTAACGACGTTCGGCGCGGTTCGACAGGCGGGTCAGCAGTTCATAGGCGTTGGTTCCCGCTGCCGCCGCCGCGTCGTCCACCGGCAGGTTGGGCCCGAGGATTTCGACCAGCGCCCCCGGCGTCGCCGTCGCGCAGCCGGTCAGGTCGACGGCGATCATGTCCATGGAGATGCGGCCGACCATGCGGCGGCGCGCGCCTTCAAACCAGACCTGACCGTCGGGACAGGCGGACCAGGGGACGCCGTCCGCATAGCCGGCGGCCAGAATGGCCACGGTCAGCGCCCGCTCGGCGGTAAAGGTCCCGCCATAGCCGATGGTCTCGCCGACCGGGACGTGCCGGACCTGCAGGATTTCCGCCTCGAGCGTTGCGACCGCGCGGATGCGGCCGTCAGTCCGACCCTGCGGGCCGCCGCCAAACAGGCTGATGCCCGGCCGGACCTGGTCGAACCCGTAGTCAGGGCCGAGGAAGATGCCGCCTGAACTGGCCAGACTGGCGGGCGCGGCGGGGAACAGCGCCCGCGCCTCGCGAAAGCGGGTCAGCTGGAGCCGGTTCATCGGGTGATCCGGCTGGCCGGCGCAGGCCAGATGGCTCATGACCAGCACGACGTCTCTCCGGCCGGCGAGCGTCTTCGCCTCGGCGAGGGAAAGGCCCAGCCGGTTCATGCCGGTGTCGACATGGATGGCGGCGGGCCCGTCCCAGACAGCGGCCTGGTCGAGGCTGTTGATCACCGGCGTCAGGTCGGCATCGATCAGGCGTCGTCCTGACTCAAGCGTCGGTCCGTCGAGCACATAAATGGTCGCGGGACGGTCGCCGAGCGCGACACGCAGGGCTTCGCCTTCGGTGAGGCGGGCGACGTGGAAGCTGCGCGCGCCCTCGCGCCACAGCCGCAACCCTGCTTCAATGGCCCCGATGCCGTACCCATCGGCCTTGATCGCCGGCGCGGCTTCGACGCCGGCGATGTCCCGCAGCGTCGCGTAGTTGCGGGCGAGAGCGTTCAGATCAAGCGTGAGAAGCGCGGTTGTCATGGCAGCGGGCGTAAGGGAGGCGAGGGGCAGGCGTCAACGATCCGCGGCTTCCATCGGCCGGATGGGCGCCAGAATTGACCGAACTTCCCGCCTTCCGCGCGAAGACTCTACCGGACGTCGAAACGGCCTTCACGGGCGAGGTTGCCGAACTTGGTGGTGTCGCCGTGGAAGTGCAGCTTTACCGTGCCGATCGGACCGTGACGCTGCTTGCCGATGATCACTTCGGCGACGTTGTTGATCTTCTCCAGGTCTTCCTGCCAGGTCATGTGTTCGGGCGTGCCCTCGCGCGGTTCGGCGCGGCTGAGGTAGTAGGCCTCGCGATAGACGAACATGACGACGTCCGCGTCCTGCTCGATCGAGCCCGATTCCCGCAGGTCCGAGAGTTGAGGCCGCTTGTCCTCGCGGTTTTCGACCTGACGCGAGAGCTGGGACAGGGCGATGACGGGCACACCCAGTTCCTTGGCCAGGGCCTTGAGGCCGCCGGTGATGGCCGACACTTCCTGCACGCGGTTGTCGCCCTTTGAGCCGTCTGTGGTCACCAGCTGCAGGTAGTCGACAACGATCAGGTCGAGGCCGTGCTGGCGCTTCAGGCGTCTGGCCCGGGCGGTCAGCTTGGCGATCGACAGGCCGCCGGTCGCGTCGATGAACAACGGCGCTTCCTGCACCTCGATGGCCCCGTCGCGGACCCTGCCGAACTCGCTGGCGTCGATCTCGCCCTTGCGCAGGCGGTCCGACGAGACGCCCGACACATCCGCCAGCAGACGCATGGCCAGCTGCTCGGCGCTCATTTCCAGCGAGAAGAAGGCGACGACCCCGCCGTTGACAGTCTTGCGCGTCCCGTCGGGCTGCGGCTCCCACGCGTAGGCGCGGGCCACGCTGAAGGCGATGTTGGTCGCCAGCGCCGTCTTCCCCATCGACGGTCGGCCGGCAAGGATCAGCAGGTCCGAGGGGTGAAGGCCGCCCAGCTGCTTGTCCAGATCGGTCAGGCCAGTCGAAACGCCGGCCAGGCCGCCGTCGCGACTGTAGGCTTCCGCGGCCATCTGCACGGCCCCGGTCAGGGCGTCGGCGAAGTTGACGAACCCCGTCGATGCGGTGCCGCTTTCGGCCAGGGTGTAGAGTTTCTGTTCGGCAGCCTCGATCTGGTCGCGCGCCGAAATGTCGGCGTCATGCGCCTGGGCCTCGACAGTGATCTCGCCCCCGATGCGGATCAGGTCGCGACGCAGCGCCAGATCATAGATTGCGCGGGCATAGTCAGGCGCATTGGCCGCCGGCGGAGCGCGGTCGACGAGGTCGGCCAGATAGCGGACGCCGCCCAGTTCCTCGAACGCCGGATCCTGCTTGAATTCGTCGGCGAGCAGGATCGGTTCGGCCAGCTGACCCTTGCGGATATGGGATTCGAGCGCCGCAAACAGCCGCTGGTGGAACGGTTCGTAGAAGTGGCGCGCCTGCAGCCGGTCGCTCAGCCGCTCATAGGCGGCGTTGTCATAGAGCAGGGCCCCGAGCAGGGCCTGCTCGGCCTCGATGTTCGACGGCGCCACCGCGAGGGGCGCGTCATTGTGGACCGGACGGAGATCGAGCGCTGGAACGAGAGCCATGAGCCTAGGTTAACGAAGTCGGTTCGCGGCCGCGCGGATCGATCCGTCGCACCCGCGATTCAGTTGTGGAGTTCCATGTATGTTCGCACGGCTCCGGGCGGGCCGGCCTACACATGTGCGCGACATGAAAAAGGGCGGCCCGGAGAACCGGACCGCCCTGATTTTTCAGCCTTTGGAAACGACCTAGCGGTCGTCGCCGAAGCCGCCGTCGTGCGAGCCGGCGCCGCCCTCGAGCATGTCGGCCGCGGACTCGGCCGCCAGGGCCGCGTCTTCGTCGTACTGCGAGGCGATGACGTTCTCGCCCTTGGCCTGACGCTCAGCTTCGTCCGCGGAGCGGGCGATGTTGATGTTCACCGAAACGGTGACTTCCGCGTGCAGCTTCACCTTCACGGGGTGAACGCCCAGGGTCTTGATCGGCTTGTCGAGGATGACCATCGCGCGGTCGATCTTGCCGCCGGCGGCGTTGACCATGTCGGCAACGTCGCGGCCGGAGACCGAGCCGTACAGCTGACCGGTTTCGCCTGCCTGACGGATCAGGATGTAGGACGTGCCGTCGAGGGCCGTACCCGCTTCAGCGGCGGCTTCCTTGGCGTGGGCGTTGCGAACCTCGATCTCGGCGCGCTGGGCGTCGAAGACCTTCAGGTTGGCGGCCGTGGCCCGGAGCGCCTTGTGGCGGGGCAGGAGGTAGTTGCGCGCGAAGCCGTCCTTGACGGTGACGACGTCGCCGAGGGCGCCGCGGCCCTCCACGCGTTCGAGCAGGATAACTTTCATCGGTCCGGTTCCCTTACTTCACGACGTAGGGGAGCAGGGCGAGGAAGCGGGCGCGCTTGATGGCGCGGGCCAGCTCACGCTGCTTCTTGGCCGAGACGGCGGTGATGCGCGACGGCACGATCTTGCCGCGCTCGGAGACGTAACGCTGAAGGAGCTTGACGTCCTTGTAGTCGATCTTCGGCGCGCCGGCGCCCGAGAACGGGCAAACCTTGCGACGACGATAGAAGGGGCGACGGGCGCCGGCGGCGGCCGGAGCGGCCGAGGGGGCGTCGTCTTCAGGCGAGATATCGATATCGGACATGATCTGTTTCTCCCTTACGCCGGCACGAAGTCGTCGCGGGGACGATCGCCACGGTCGGGACGATCGCCACGTTCAGGGCGGTCGGGACGGTCGCTGCGATCGCGATCGCGGCGGGCGAGAACCGGCGACAGTTCCAGGTCGAGTTCCTCGACGCGGACGGTCATGTAGCGCAGCACGTCTTCGTTGATCGACAGCTGGCGTTCCATTTCCTTCACGGCCGGCGCCGGAGCGTCGATGGCCATAAGGGAATAGTGACCCTTGCGGTTCTTCTTGATGCGGTAGGTGAGGTTACGCAGGCCCCAGTACTCGATCTTGGCGATGTGGCCGCCGAGACCTTCAATGATGGCCTTCATATCTTCGTTGAGTTGCTCAGCCTGTTGGGGCGAGATGTCTTGCCGTGCGATGAGCACGTGTTCGTAAAGCGCCATGTTTTCCTTCTTCCGTTTGGAAGGCGGCGCGGCTCCGGGCGGAAGCTCCCGAAGTCACGATGGGTCTGTTCGCGGCGGCCGGGAGTTTCCCGACCTGAAAGGCTCCGCGAGAGACCGCCTTCCGTGAAGGGCGCGCTAGTAAGCGAGATTGGCCGCAAAGGCAAGCGCGGCCGGGGACATGTACCGCAGTCGCCTGTCCCCTTCGCTCCTACTTCGGGTGCGTCCTGCGCCAGGCGGTGACGGCTTCCTTGGCCTTGGCGATGTGCGAGGTCGGGTCGGTGAGGGCCGTGTAGGCCAGCAGGATCTTGCCGTCCGGCGCGATGACGTAGGTGACGCGGTCTGACAGGCTCGGCTTGAAGGCCAGCACGGCGTCGTAGGCCTTGATCGTGTCGGCGCTCACCCCGGCGACCGGGAAGGCGTCCCGGCATTCTTCCTTCGAGAACTTCGCCAGATCTTCGACCCGGCCGGCGGTGACGCCGACGACGCTGGCGCCCATGGCGGCGAACTCCGGTGTGGCGACGGCGAACTCATGCGCCTCGATGGTGCAGCCGGAGGTGTAGGCTGACGGGAAGAAGTACAGCACCACGAGCTGGTTCTTCTTCAGGGCCGTCGATAGCTTGAATGGCGAGGGCTGGCCGCCCTTGAAGGCGGTGGTGGTGAAGTCGGGAGCGGTCACGCCGACCTTCAGCGCCGCAAAGGCGGGGGCCGCGACGAGCGACAGGGCGACGGCGGCGGCGGCAAGGCGTTTCATGACAGGGACTCCCGGTTCACCGGGATAGTTAGACCGTCCGGCGAGGGCGTCCAGTCATGGTTGTGTAGCGGCCCCGGCGACCAGCGCCGAGCCGTCCCAACGCCACCAGGTCCGTTTGCAGTCCTTGCCGTTGAGACCGCAGTCGTCTGCGCCGCCGAGCGTTACAAAGGTCGCCGCGACCCCGGTCACGTCGAGCCCCCATTCGACACCCTCGCCGCGCCAGGCGGCGACATGGCCCGCCGGGGTGCTGACAAAGACGATGATCGGCAGCATCGGCACGCTCTCGGGCGCATCCTCGGCCCAGGCGCAGGTGTCATAGGGGCCGCCGACAACCCAGTCCGGTTGCCCGTCGGCGTTCAGGTCGCCGAGTTCGGTGACGAAGGCCTCCTCGTAAGGATAGGTCCGGCCGAGCGCCTTGCAGCGGGCCGTGCGCTCCGCCAGGGCCGCGCGCACAGGCGCCGGCAGGCTCGCCTCGGGCGGAATGACCAGCCGCACGGGACCGCCCGCCAGGAAGGTCTCGCCCCCGGTCCCGACCCGAGCGACGAAGCGGTTGATCGAGCCGGACCAGGCGTAGCTGCGCGGGCAGGGATCGACGCCGAACCCGCCGCAGATCGAGCCGTGGAAGTCGACGTCGAGCCGTGTTCCGGTCCTCGCGCGACGGAGCTTGATCATCCGGACCTGGGTATCCATCACTAGATCGAAGCCGCCGGTGGCGTTCGACACCCAGAGCTGCTGCCGGCAGCCGCCGGTGCCGCAGAAGTAGGAGGCGTTGGGGGCCTTCTCGAAGTCGACGCGCCAGTCCGCGACGCCGTCGTCATTCACCACCACGCGGCGGAACATCGCCGCCGACGCCGTGAAGGCCGGAGGATTGTAGTCGGCGTCGTCCGGATCGTGGGGATCCGGCGCCATGACCGCATCGATTTCGGCCTGGACCGCCCGGCGGATGCTGTCGGGCGCGGCGGCGGCATAGGCGCCTCCGGCCGAAACCAGCAGCGCGATCAGAGCCAGCACAATCTTCTTCACAGCGACCCCACGGCGACGGAATGGCGCGTGCGGGCAGGCCGCACGACGATCCGCCACCGTGGCGCGTCGCCGGCCGTTCCGCATACCCTCATACGGGGGGCGTCAGAGCGCCGGGTCGACCAGGATCTTCACATTGGTCTCCGGATTGCCAAGATCGACGAAGGCCTGGGCCACGCCGTCGAGACCGACCTTTGCGGTGATCAGCGGCTCCACATTGATCCGCCCTTCGGCGATGTCACTGAGCGTCTGGGCGAATTCGTCGGGCTGGTAGCCGAGCACGAAACGCAGATCGAGCTGCTTGTTGATCGCCAGCGAGGGCTCGATCCTGTCCGGCTCCATGCAGACGCCGGCGACGATGATCTGGGCCTTGGGCGGGCAGCCCTCGATGACGCTCTGCAGTACGCCCGGCGCGCCGACGCATTCGAAGACGACGGGGCGGCCGAAGCTCTGGCCGCCGAACATCGCCGCCTGCATGCCGGCAAGGGTCGAGGGCACGCCGAACTCGGTCCATTTGGTGTGCGGGCCTGTCTCGGCCGGGTCGACGATGACGTCTGCGCCCATGGCCTCGGCGGCGGCGCGGCGGCGCGGCGAGAAGTCCGCCGCGATGATCGGGCCGTGACCGCGCATCTTGAGCGCGGCGATGACCGCCAGGCCGACAGGGCCGCAGCCCAGCACCAGGGCGACGGAATTCTTGTCCAGCGCAGCGCTGGCCACGGCATGCACGCCGACGGCCATCGGCTCGGTCAGTGCGGCGTGATCGGTCGACAGGCCGTTGGGCACCTCCAGCAGAAGGCCCTCGGTCAGGATCATCCGCTCGGCGAATCCGCCGGGATACTTGTTGGAATAGCCGACTGCGTCGAAGCCCTCTGGGCCCAGGTTGACCGGCATCGAGACGACGCGCGTGCCGGCCTTGAAACGGTTCGCTCCGGGGCCACCTTCTAGCACCTCGGCGCAGAACTCGTGGCCGAAGACGATGTCCTTCTTCGGGTCCATGTCGCCGCCGCCGCCGGACCGGCGACCCATCTCGACCATGTGATCAAGGTAATGCAGGGCATGCAGGTCCGATCCGCAGATGCCGCAGGCGAGGGTCCTGACCCGCACCTGGCCGGGGCCCGGATCGCGCTCCTCGATCGTGTCGCACACCAGTTTGCCGGCTCGCCGCACGACTGCGCGCATGGTCGTTCTCCCTGTTTTCTTTCGAGCCTAGGGGATGACGTGAGGGCAACGCCAGCGCCAACAGCCGGTATCAGACCAGGTGGGCGGTGATCTCTGCGACAGTCTCGAAGACCGCGTCCGGCTTTTGACTCCTGAGGGCGTCGGGCGCCGTGTACCCCCAGCACACCACGCCGGTCGCGAGGCCAACTTCACGCGCGGCGTCCAGGTCCCGGATTTCGTCGCCGATGCTGATCGTCTCGCCGGGCTTCACGCCGAGTCGCTTCAGCACCTTGCGGAACTTGCTCGCCTTGCCGAACATCGAGGCCCCGCAGTTGAACATGCCGATCAGCTCGCAGAGCTCGGGCCCCAGAACGATGCGGATGTTCTCTTCGGAGTTGGAGCTGACGACCGCCATCGTCACGCCCGCCGCGTGAACCGAGCGCAGCATGTCCTCGACGCCGTCGAACAGGGCGATCCGGCCGGCGTCTTCCTTCATCAGCTTCTGGAAGTGCGCGGCGATCGCCGGCACCTTCAGCGCCGGCAGCTTGTGGATCTTCATCATCTCCCGCGCGCTCAGATGGCGCAGGGTGTCGAGCTGGCTTCGATCGATCTTGCGATAGCCGAATCTGTCCGCCAGCGCGTCCGACGTATCCAGCATCCAGCCGAACGTGTCGCCGAGCGTGCCGTCGAAGTCGAAGATGACCAGTTTGTACGCGGCCAATGAAATCTTCCTGATGCGGAACGGAAAAAACCGTGACGGTTGCCCGTTGTGCACCTTTCCCCTAACCGTGCGCGCCGGATTCGTCACTTATTCGGAGAGGACCCCATGAGCCTCGCCTTCATCTTTCCCGGCCAGGGCAGCCAGACCGTCGGCATGGGCGCGGACCTCGCCGAGGCCTTCGCCAGCGCCCGCGAAGTGTTCCAGGAAGTCGACGACGCCTTGTCGCAGAAGCTTTCGCGGCTGATGCGCGAGGGGCCGGAGACCGACCTGACGCTGACGGAAAACGCCCAGCCGGCGTTGATGGCCGTCAGTCTGGCGGTCATGCGGGTGCTCGAAAAAGAAATGGGCGTTCCGGTCGAAAAGGCCGCCTTCGTCGCCGGTCACTCGCTCGGCGAGTATTCGGCGCTCGCCGCCGCCGGCGCGATCAGCCTGACCGACACGGCCCGCCTGCTGAAGCTGCGCGGCCAGGCGATGCAGCGCGCCGTGCCCGTCGGTCTCGGCGCCATGGCCTCGCTGATCGGTCCGAAGACAGACGTCGCTCTCGCCGAAGCGGCCGCGGCCGCGGGCGCCGAGGTCGGCGTCTGCGTCGTGGCCAACGACAACAACAACGGCAATGTGGTCATTTCCGGCGACAAGGCAGGCGTCGACCGCGCTATCGAGAAGGCCAAGGAGCTCGGCGCCCGCGCCATTCCCCTGAACGTTTCGGCGCCGTTCCACTGTCCGCTCATGCAGCCCGCCGCCGACGAGATGGCCACGGCGCTGGCCGGCACGACCATCCTGGCGCCGCGCGCGCCGCTGGTGGCCAATGTCACGGCGCGTCCGACGCTCGATCCGGAAGCCATCCGCAAGATGCTGGTCGAACAGGTCACAGGCCGCGTCCGCTGGCGCGAGAGCATGATCTGGCTGGCCGGGGAGGGCGGTGTTACCCGCTTCGCCGAGGCCGGCGCCGGCAAGGTCCTGTCCGGCATGGCCAAGCGCATCGCCCCCGACGCAGAGGCTACGCCGCTGAATACCCCGGCGGATCTGGAAGCGTTCGCGAAGAGTCTCTGAGCCCCTGATCCGTTCATCCCGGCGAAGGCCGGGACCCAGGCTTTTTCACTAGGCCCGGAGGATACGGACAGGAACACAAACAAACCTGGGTCCCGGCCTTCGCCGGGATGAGCGGGAGAAGAGAATGTTCGACCTCACCGGCAAGACCGCCCTCGTCACCGGCGCCACAGGCGGCATCGGCGGCTCCATCGCCCGGGCGCTGCACGCGCAGGGCGCTCACGTCGTCCTCTCGGGCACCCGCGAGGCGGCCCTTGAAGCCCTTGCCGCCGAACTGGGCGGGCGCACCAGCGCGGTGACGGCCAACCTGTCCGACTCCGACAGCGTCGACGGCCTGATCGCGGCCGCCGAGGCGGCTGCGGGGCTGCCGGTTGACATTCTGGTGGCCAACGCCGGCATTACCCGCGACGGCCTGATGCTGCGGATGAAGGACGAGGACTGGGAACAGGTAATCAAGGTGAACCTGGAGTCCTATTTCCGCCTCTCCCGCGCCGCCCTGAAGGGCATGATGAAGCGCCGCTGGGGCCGGATCATCGGAATCACCTCCGTCGTCGGCGTCACCGGCAACCCTGGCCAGGCCAACTATGCCGCGTCGAAGGCCGGCATGATCGGGTTTTCCAAGGCCCTGGCCCAGGAAGTCGCCACGCGTAACGTGACAGTGAACACCGTCGCCCCCGGGTTCATCGCCAGCCCCATGACCGAAGACCTCAACGACGCGCAACGCGCGGCAATCCTTGGGAAAATCCCGTCCGGCCGGCTCGGTTCGGGCGAGGATGTCGCGGCTGCCTGCGTCTATCTTGCGAGCGAGGAAGGCGCCTATGTCACGGGTCAGACCTTGCACGTGAACGGCGGCATGGCGATGATCTGACGACCACCATCGATCCGTCGGCTGGCCGCTGGCCTCCCCCGATGGAACATGGTAGCGAAGCCACCGATTTCCCGAGACCGCCGCGGCGGCCGGGACAACTAAAGACTTAAAGAGGACCAGAACGAATGTCCGACATTCTCGAGCGTGTGCGTAAGATCGTCATCGAGCATCTCGACGCCGATCCCGAGAAGGTCACCGAGAAGGCGAGCTTCATCGATGACCTGGGCGCTGACAGCCTCGACAACGTCGAGCTGGTGATGGCCTTCGAAGAGGAATTCGACATCGAAATCCCCGACGACGCCGCTGAACACATCCAGACGGTCGGCGACGCCGTGAAGTTCATCTCGGAAAAAGTCGGCGGTTGATCCGCTGACCCTTTTCCGGTCGATTCACCGCCGCGCGGTGTCGGGATTCCCCGACGCGCGCGGCGGCTTCGTTTTGAGCTGACCCCGGGCGGTCTTCCGGGGCGAAGGAGTTGATCCCATGCGGCGTGTCGTCGTCACCGGTCTTGGCCTCCTGACCCCGTTGGGGCATGGCGTCGAGACGACCTGGAAGGGCATTCTGGCGGGCAAGTCGGGCGCCGGCCGGATCACCACCTTCGATCCCGAAGAGTACGCCTGTCAGGTCGCCTGCGAGATTCCGCGCGTCGACGGACGGGGCGGCGGCGGCCCCGATGTCGAGGGCGCGTTCAATCCCGACAACACGATGGCCCCCAAGGACCAGCGCAAGGTCGATGATTTCATCCTGTACGCCATGGCGGCCGCCGACGAGGCGGTGAAGGACGCCGGCCTGACCGAGGTCGACGAGGAAACCGCGCTGCGCACCGGCGTGATCATCGGCTCCGGCATCGGCGGCCTGGCGACGATTGCCAAGACGGCGCTTGAGCTGGCCGAGAAGGGCCCGCGCCGGATCAGCCCGTTCTTCATTCCCTCGGCGCTGATCAATCTGGCCTCTGGCCAGGTCTCGATCCGCTATGGCTTCAAGGGCCCCAACCATTCAGTGGTCACCGCCTGCGCGACCGGCGCCCATGCCATTGGGGACGCGACCCGGCTGATCAAGTACGGCGACGCCGACATCATGATCGCCGGCGGGGCCGAGGCCTCCATCTGCCCGCTGGGCGTCGCCGGCTTCATCGCCTGTCGCGCCATGGCCACCGACTTCAATGACAAGCCCGAGACGGCCTCGCGTCCCTACGACAAGGACCGTGGCGGCTTCGTCATGGGCGAGGGCGCGGGCGTGGTGGTGCTGGAAGAGTACGAACACGCCAAGGCCCGCGGCGCGACGATCTACGCCGAAGTGGTCGGCTATGGCCTCTCCGGCGACGCCTATCACATCACCGCCCCGTCCGAGGACGGCGACGGCGGCTTCCGCGCCATGACGGCGGCGCTGAAGGACTCCGGCCTGGCGGCCAGCGACATCGACTACGTCAACGCTCACGGCACCTCGACGATGGCGGATGGCCTGGAGCTCGGCGCGGTCACCCGCCTGCTTGGCGATCATGCGAAGAACGTGTCGATGTCCTCGACCAAGTCGATGACCGGCCACCTGCTGGGCGCGGCCGGCGCGGTGGAGGCGATCTTCTCGATCCTCGCCATGCGGGACCAGATCGCGCCGCCGACGATCAATCTCGACAACCCCGAGTTCGACACGCCCATCGATCTGGTCCCGCACAAGGCGAAACCGATGGCCATCGATGTGGCCATGTCCAACAGCTTCGGATTCGGCGGCACCAACGCCTGCGTGATCTTCAAGAAGGCCCCGTGAGCCGAAAAGCCACCCGATCCACTGGTCTGCCGCTGATGCGTCGCCTGTTCATCATGGCGTCGAGCGCGTTCGCGACCTTGTCCCTGGCCGTCATGGTCGTCGGCCTGTGGGGCGTCTGGAGCTACCGCGGACCGGGTCCCGCAACGTCAGACGGCCAGCCGGCCGTGGTCATGCTGCGCAAGGGCGCCGGCCTCAACGAGATCGCCGGCTCGCTCGAGCGTGCCCATGTGATCCGGTCGAGCGCGATCTTCATCGCCGCGGCCCAGGTGACGGGCGCGGCGCGCAGCCTCAAGGCCGGCGAATACGAGTTCAAGTCCCGGGCCTCGATGGCGCGCATTCTCTCCGCCATCCGCGCGGGCAAGACGGTGCGCCACCAGGTGACCATCCCCGAGGGCATCACCTCGGACATGGTCATCGACATTCTCAACGCCGAGCCGGCGCTCTCCGGCGTCGCGCCGACGCCGCCGGAAGGCGCCATCCTGCCGGAGACCTATGACTTCCAGCGCGGCGAGGACCGCGCGGCGGTGCTGCAGCGGATGATGGACGCCCGCGACAAGCGGCTGGCGACCCTCTGGGCCCAGCGCAAACAGGGTCTGCCTATCCGCACGCCCGAAGAGGCGGTGATCCTCGCCTCGATCGTTGAGAAGGAAACCGGCGTCGCCCGAGAACGGCCTCAGGTCGCCTCGGTGTTCATCAACCGGCTGCTCAAGGGCATGCGGCTGGAGAGCGATCCGACGATCATCTACGGCATCACCAAGGGCCGGCCGCTCGGTCGACGCATCCTGCTGTCCGAACTCCAGGCGCCGACGCCCTATAACACCTACGCCATCAACGGCCTGCCCCCGACGCCGATCGCCAACCCGGGCGGCGCCTCGCTGGCCGCGGTGCTGAACCCGCCGTCGACGGACTACATCTTCTTTGTCGCCGACGGTTCCGGCGGCCATGCCTTCGCCGCGACTTATGAAGAGCACGAGCGCAACGTCGCGAAGTGGCGCGCCTGGCGCGCGCGGACAGGCAAGTAGGTGGCGCTTTCGGGCATGACCGGGTTCGCCCGGGTCGAAGGGGCCGAAGGGCCCTGGTCCTGGGCGGTCGAGGCCCGCTCGGTCAATGGCCGCAATCTGGAAGTCCGGTTTCGCGGCCCGCCGGGGTTCGAGCATCTCGAAAAGAGTGTTCGCGACGGCGCCCAGACCCGCTTCCAGCGCGGCCAGATGAACGTGAACCTCCAGGCCAAACGCGCCGAGTCGTCGGTGGCGGTTTCGGTCAACGTCGATCAACTCGACCGCTATCTCGCCCTGCTGGCCCCCATGGTGAAGGCGGGGCGGGCGCAACCGCCCTCGGCGGACGGCTTGCTGGCCCTGCGGGGCGTGCTGGAGGCCGTCGACGCCGAAGATGATCCCGCTGTCCGCGCGGCGGTCGAAGCCGCCATGGCGACGAGCCTGCTGGCCGCGCTTGACGCCCTCAAGGCGTCACGGCTGGCCGAGGGCGCGGCTCTGCTTCCGGTCCTGACGGCGCAGATGGATCGCGTGGCCGATCTGGTGAAGGCCGCGGACGCCGAAGCGGCCGGCCAACCCCTCGTGATCCGCGACCGTTTTGCCCGCCGCCTGAAGGAGCTGGCGGGCGAAGCCGCCTCGGAAGACCGGATCATCCAGGAAGCCGCGGCCCAGGCCGTGAAAGCGGACGTACGCGAGGAGCTCGATCGCCTGGCGGCGCACATCGCCGCCGCGCGCGATCTGCTGGCCTCCGACGCCGCCGCTGGCCGCCGTCTGGACTTCCTGACCCAGGAATTCATGCGTGAGGCCAACACCCTCTGTTCAAAATCGGCCACGCCGGCCTTGACCGCCATCGGCCTCGACCTCAAAGCGGTGATCGAGCAGTTCCGCGAGCAGGTGCAGAATGTCGAGTGAAGAGCCCCGGAAGACACGGGGCCTGATGCTGATGATCGTGGCGCCGTCCGGGGTGGGCAAGACCTCGCTGACCCGTCGTCTCGTCGCCGACCATTCCGACCTGCATCTGTCGATCTCGGCGACAACGCGTCAGCCGCGGCCCGGCGAGCACGAAGGCCGCGACTATCATTTCGTCGACCGCACCGAGTTCGATCGAATGATCGAGCAGGACGACTTCCTCGAGTGGGCCGAGGTCTACGGGAATCGCTATGGCAGCCCGCGCGGCCCGATCATGGAAGCCCTGGCCCGCGGCGAGAGCACCCTGTTCGACATCGACTACCAGGGCGCGATGAAGATTCACGCCCAGGCGCCAGACGACTCGGTTCTCGTCTACATCCTGCCGCCGTCGCTGGCCGAGATGAGCCGTCGCCTGCTGGCCCGCTCGCAGGACAGCGAAGAGGTCATCCGCGAACGCATCGCCCGGGCCAAGGACGAGCTCGTTCAGTGGGAGACCTTTGACTACGTGATCCTCAACGAGGATTTCGACCGGGCCTACGCGGACCTCGCCCACATCTACCACGCCGAACGCCGCAAGGCCGTCCGCAACCTGTGGATCGCCCCGTTCGTCGACGAGCTGCTGGCCGAGGAACTGCCGGAGCTTTAGAGGGCCAGGGCGCTGTTCTGCCCTTACGCGGCTATTGGCTTTGCGGCGTGGGATCCCTGCAGTCGTAGGCCGCGCAGTAGCGGCGGCGCAGTTCGTCTCCGGCCCGGATCAATTTCGGATCTGGAGACTGGGCGCCATTCAGCGTCCTGAAGTCCGGCAAATTCCCGCCGGGAGGCAATCCCGCGTTGAGGTTCCTCAGCTGCTCAAGCGAAAGCGTTCGGGCAAACCGGAGGGATAGTCCCCGCGCCTCGCCTTCCGGGTCGGCTGGGAGAAGCTCGTCGATCCAGGACTGGACGACGGCCTGCCTGTCCGGGGCGACGTCGGCGACGATCCGGCCCGAAGCCTGACCGCGGACGATCCGCTCGGCAATCGGGCGCGCCAACGCCATCGCTTCTTCCGAAGGCTCCGGACCCACGTAGGGCGGGAAAGGCGGCGCGGCGGGAAAGATCATCGTGAACCGCACCCGTGTGGGCGTGGGATGACCGTCCACAAGCTTGGGTGAAAGTCGACCCGTCGAGACTCCCCCAAGCGCCACGCGCTCGTAGCCAACGCCTTCGGGGATCGCGCTGACGACCTTGCAATCCTCGGGTATGCCTGAGACCGGAAGCTGGCAGTCCAAGGTGACCTTGCCGGGCAAGCCGATGAAATCGGCGAAGATGGTACGCCCTGACGGCTCGGCCTGTTTGATCCATTCGGGATTGACGGAGGCCGCGTCCGGGGCGGCCGTCTGTGCGAAGAGCAGAAGAAGCGAGAGGATCATGCGGGTGCTCGACGATCGCCGGCCGGTCGGGGGACCTTGCCCGGTATCGGGCAACGCTAAAGCAGCCGGCCTCGGTCTGTCATCCCTTCAACGGACGATGCGATCGTTCTCAGAGCGCTCGCGCTAGCCTCAGGAACCCTTCGACCGGAACGGTCTCGGCTCTCACGCCCGGATCGATGTCCGCCCTCACGCACAGCGCTTCCCCGCCCAGCATTCTGAGACTGGACCGCAGCATCTTTCGCCGCTGTCCGAAGGCGGCGGCGGTGACCTTTTCCAGCGCGGCGATTTCCGCCTCAGGCGGTCGGTCGGACAGCGGATCCAGCCGTACGACGGCCGAGGCGACCTTTGGCGGCGGGGTGAAGGCGCGGGCGGGGAGGTCCATGACCACCCTGGCGCTGCACAGCGCCTGGCAGATCACGCCCAGCCGGCCGTAGGCGTCCGAACCGACCGGCGCGGCGATGCGGTCGGCGACCTCCTTCTGGAACATCAAACTCATCGACAGCGGCCGCCATGGCCCTGTCAGCCATTTGATCAGCAGCGGCGTGCCGACGTTGTAGGGCAGGTTGGCCACCACATGGCCGGGGCCGCCGGCCAGGGCCGCCTCGTCGACCTTAAGGGCGTCGCCCTGCACCAGGGTCAACCGGCCGTCGGCGGCCTGCGCCAGCTCTTCCAGTAGCGGCAGGAAGCGCGGGTCTTTCTCGATGGCGATGACGGTCGCGCCGGCCTCGAGTAGGGCGCGCGTCAGGCCGCCGGGGCCCGGCCCGACCTCAATGACGGTTTGACCGTCCAGCGGACCGGCCAGCCGGGCGATCTTGCGGGTGATGTTGAGGTCCAGCAGGAAGTGCTGGCCAAAGCTCTTGTCGGCCAGCAGGCCGTGTTCCCCGAGGCTGTCGCGGAGGGGCGGGAGGGAGTCCAGGTTCATCCCCGGCGGTCCGCGATCTGCGCCGCAAGCCGGATCGCCGCGATCAGGCTGTCGGGACGGGCCAGGCCGCGCCCGGCGATGTCGAAACCGGTGCCGTGATCGGGCGAGGTGCGCACGATCGGCAGCCCCAGGGTGACATTCACCCCGCCCCAGAAGTCGAGCATCTTCACGGGAATCAGCGCCTGGTCGTGGTAGAGGCAGATGGCGGCGTCGTAGCCGGCGCGGGCCTCGGCATGAAACAGGCTGTCGGCCGGCAGGGGTCCCTTCAGCGTCACGCCCAAGTCAGCCAGCGCCCGGACGGCGGGCTGCAGGATGTCGATCTCCTCTCGCCCGATCTCGCCGGACTCGCCCGCATGTGGATTGAGGCCGCAGAGCACCATCCGGGGGGCGGCGATGCCGAAGTCACGCCGGAGCGCGCGCGCGGTCACCAGCGCCGTGTTGACGACGCCCTCGACCGTCAGCTGACTGGACACCTTCGCCAGTGGCGTATGGATCGTCACCAGCGCGGCGCGCAGGTCGCCCGCGACCAGCATCATCACCGGCCCGCGCGGCCCGTCCTGCTGGCCGGCGGCGGTCAGGTCGGCGAGGAATTCGGTGTGGCCGGGGAACCGGAATCCGGCGGCGTACAGCGGAGCCTTGGCGATCGGGGCGGTCACCAGGCCGCTGACGTCGCCCGACAGGGCCAGCCCCGCGCCGGTCTCGATCCAGCGGATCACGGACCCGCCGTTGGCGGGGTTCGGCTGACCGGCGACAACTGGCGTCGACAGCGGAATGTCGAGGATCGGGATCGCGTCGGCGAAGACCTCCAGGGCCTCCTTCGGCCCGGTGACGGCGCGGACGGGCGCCGGTGCGCCGGGCGCCGAGGCCAGGGCCTGGACGTCGCCGACAACCATGAAGGCGGGTCCCTGCTCGCGCAGGGCTCGCCACGCCTTGACCGTGATCTCCGGACCGATCCCGGCGGGATCGCCCAGGCTCAGGGCCAGAGGCGCTGCCGTCACCGCGTTTCGATGGTCGCGCTGGTGCGCAGATCGCGCAGGATTCGCTTGGAGATGTTCGACAGCTGGACGCTGATCAGGCGCGACTCAACCTGTTCCGGCGTCGGCAGCTGCGCGCCGCTGGCGCGGCGGCCGCAGACCATGATCAGGTGCAGACCGAGCGAGGTGCGGATCGGCTGAGACAGCTGGCCGTCCGTTGTGGCGGCCACCGCCGTCTGGAAGTCCGGCGCCAGCGTGCTGATGTCGGCCTCACCCAGATCGCCCGCCAGAACCGACGGATCGGCGCCGGCCTTGGCTTCCAGGTCGGCGCAGCCGGTGATCTTCTTGCGCAGACCCTCCAGCGTGTTCGCTGCGGCCTGGATCTGCTCCGGTGTCGCGGTTTCCTCGAGGGGCACGGCGATCTGCTTGAGCGTGACCATGGTCACGTTCGAACCGGCGCGCTTGTCGCGCAGGTAGATGATGTAGACGCCATCCTGGGTCGGAATCGGCGGCGACAGCTGGCCCGGGCGCAGCTGGTCAAGCACGGCGTCGACTTCGGAGGGCATCTCGCCGGCGCCGATCCAGCCGGCGTCGCCGCCGTTGGCCGCGGTCGGCGAGGCCGAGAACTGGCGCGCGACGGCCGGGAAGGGCGCGCCCTTCTGCATCTGGTCGATCAGGGATTGTGCGCCCTGGACGGCGACGTCCATGCCGCCGACACGGGCGGCCTCGATATAGACTTCGCTGATCTGGTACTGCGGCTTGCTGGCCTGGGCGGCCAGGCGATCCAGCGTCGCCTTGATCTGGTCGCGTCCGATCCGCAGGCGGCCCCGGAAGCGACCGCTGATGTAGCCCTGCCAGCTGATCTCGGCGCGGAGCTGGGCGCGCAGGGTCTCCGGGCCAATGCCGGCGGCGCGCAGCTGGGCGATCAGCTGGTCGGTCGTCATGTTGTTGGCGCCGCGGGCCATGTCGGCGATCGCGGAGTCGACGTCGGCGTCCGACGCGACGATGTCGATCTTGTTCTCTTTCTCGATCCGGCGAAGTTCCTGCAGCTGCAGGCGTTCCTCGATCAGCCCGCGCAGGGCCTCACGCTGAAGCTGCGGCAGGTTTTCCTCGGTCGGCTGGATGCCGGCGGTCAGCACCAGAAGGCGCATGCGCTGGACCAGGTCATAGGTCGAGACGATGTCGTCGTTGACGATCGCCGCGACACTTTCGGAAACGGTGGGCAGGGGCGCGTCGGCGGCCGTGATGGTCGGTGCGGCCGGCGGCGCGTACACGGCGGCGGGCGCATCCTGGGCGGACGCTATGGGCGCCAGGCCGAGGCTCACGACGGACACAGCCGCCATCGCCAAGCCCGTCATGCTACGCACCGACTTCATCAATCTGGTCGTTCCCTTGAGAGTTTGGCCCGGCCGAGTCGTGGGGCCCCGGCCGAATTTCATTGCCTGTAGCCTTTATCGCCCAATGTGGCGAGCGTTAGGCGCAGGATCACCGAGTCCGACGGGCCCAGGGTGCGGTTATAGGTTTCCTCGTGCACCCAGACGACCGCGAGGTCGATGCAGTCGTCCCGGTACAGCGCGCCGAATTCCTGGCGGCGCCACACATCGCTCTCGATGTCGCGCACGCCGGCAAAGGTCACGCCCCAGTTGCCGGCCACCATCACCTGGCCGGCGAAGTCGATGTCCTCGCGCTGGACGCCGGTGATGTCCTGGTTGTCGCGGAGATAGCGCACAAAGCCCTGGGCCCGGTCCGACTCGACGTTGACGCCGACCTCGAGCCGCTGGACGTCCCAGTTCTTCGCGTCGAACCGGGCGCGGGTGAAGAAGTTGATGCCTTCGACAGGCGTGCCTTCCGCCGCGACGATCCAGTCGGACGCCTTGGGCTGAAGGCCGCTGCGCAGGGGGAACTGCTTGTCCGGCTCGGCGCGGAAGCTGCGCCCCAGCAGGACGCTCAGGCCGCGCCCGTCGTCGTAGAGCAGGCTGGCCCGGACGCCGGTGTTGATCCGCTGGCCGCCCTCGTAGAGGTCGAATCCGGGGAACTTGTTCGCGCGCAGCAGATTGGTCTCGTCGAACTCGAGAACCGAGCTGTCTTCGTTGGTGACCAGCGGGTTGGGCTTGGTGTCCGGCGACAGCGCCACCTGCAGCAGCGGTTCAAGCACCAGTGTGCGGTCGCCGTCGCGCCGGTAAAGCGGATAGCTGACGTCTACCCCGGCGACGCCGACAGCCCGCGTGATCGTGTCGCTTTGACCAAGATTGGGCGGTGGCAGGTCGCTGACCGCGAACACATCGGTGCGCGCTTCGGCGAAGGGCGACAGCCGCAGGCCGCTGGCGAAGGTGAAGTTGCGGCGCCAGTCGACGCCGGCCGAGGCGCGCTGACTGTCCGTGCCGGGTTGGGTGGCGACGAACTGTGACTGCTCGCGCGTCAGGCCGACAGCGCGGCCTCGAACACGCAGACGGCCTCCAAGCACCGGACCTTCCGGCTCCCAGTAGCCTTCGACCAGCGGTGCGATCGTCGGGAAGGTGCGGTCGTTGTCGCCCGGGCGCAGGCCCTGGATGCTGACGGCGGCGATGCTGAAATAGGACCGCTCGTCCTGACGAACGGCGTAGACCTGCGAGGTCAGCCGCTTGTCGTCGGACGGCACGAGTCCGCGCTGCGCATAGACGTCGCTGATGTCGTACTTGTCGAACAGCAGGTCTTCCGACGATCGTTCCGCCGCGAAACCCCAGCGCCAGTGATCGGCCAGGTCGAACGCCCCGTCGGCCAGTACATAACTGCGCGAGGTCAGGTCGCCGATGCGATCGCCGTCGCTGCTCAGATCGTGTTCGTAGGTGTAGCCGAAGCGGGCGTTGATCTGGCCGTTCTCGAACCGCCGACGCCACTGGAAGTTCACGAACGGGTTCACCTTGGTGTTCAGCTGCGGGCTGATCACGAGGTCCTGGGAGGGCGAGATGATCCAGGCGTAGGGCTGTTCATAGGACAGGCCACGGCGCTCTGACGCGACGATCTTCGGCGGCAGCAGACCCGACTTGCGGTCTGCGCTGGGGTCGGGGTGCCAGAACACCGGTGCGTAGAAGACGGGGATGCCGAACAGCTCGATGACGGCATTCCGGTAGTAGATGATCTGCTTTTCGCGATCCTCGACGACCTTGTCGGCGCGAATCGACCAGGTCGGCGGACGGCTCGGATCGGAGGCGCAGATCTCGCAGGGCGTATAGATCGCCTTGTTGAGTTCGTTGACGGTGTCGCTGCGACGGACAGCCGTGGCGGCGGCGATTTTCACATTGTTCGCCAGCCGGGCGGAGAAGCCCTGGGCGACGCCGGAGCGCAGTTCCTCGTCGAGGATCATCACGTCAGCGAAGCTGACGGCGCCCGAGGGATCGATGATCACGACCTTGTCGCGGGCGGTGATGACACCGCTCTTGATGTCGTAGATCACTTCGCCGGCGCGCAGGGTCCGGCCGCGATAGCGGATTTCGACGCCGCCGCGGGCGGTAACCAGCTGCTGGCCGTCGTCCTGGATGAGCAGGTCCGATTCCAGATAGAATCCACGGTCGCCGAGACCGTCGTCCTCGGCGGCGGCCACCGGCGCTGTGGCGACAGCCTGTGCGGCCGCGGGCGCGACGAAGGCCAGCGCCATCAAGGCGCCGCCGGCCAGCAGGCCGGCGCGTCCGGCATAGCGTCGAGCTTGGCTCATCTGGCCGTCTTTCTCCCGGGTGCGCGAGTCCGCGCGATTCCCCCGTCTTCCGTATAGCAAAGCAGGGTCAGTCCCGATAACAGCGCCAGCAGCGGCGGCGCCCAGGCGGCGGCGAAGGCCGGAAGGATCTCGGCCTTGCCCAGCGCGCCGCAGAACTGGTTGAAAAAGAAGAAGATGAATCCCAGCGCGACGCCCGACGCGGCCAGCGCGGCCAGCCCTCCCAGTCGCATCAGCCGCAGCGAAAACGCCGCCGCGAGCACGGACAGGGCCGCGTAGAGCAGCGGGGTGGCCAGCAACTGGTGCAGCCGCAGGCGGTAGGGCAGAGCGGAGAAGCCGGCCGCCTCGGTCCCGCGGATGGTCGCCGGCAGGCGCCAGAAAGCGATGGCGTCGGGGGTCGTAAAGCGTTCGATGGCCGCCTGCTCATCGAGCGTCGACGGGATGGACAGGGTTTCGGAGCGCACCGAACCCGCGCCCGGCGCGGCCTCCCGCACCCCGCGCAACCGCCAGTATCCCGGCATCAGACGCGCCTCCTCCGCCTCGAGCCGCCTGGAGAACTCCAGCCCGCCGTTCGGGGTGACCCGGTAGATAAACATCGAGACATCCTTGAGGCGGACCGAGCCGTTGATCTCGTCGTGAGCGCGAGCCCGGATGACGACCTGCGAGGTGGCGTCGCCCTGTCGCAGCCAGGTGTCCTTGGCGGCGGAGGTCTGGAACTCGGCGGCGATGGCTGTCCGCGAGCGTTCGAACGACGCGCCGAGCATGGCGGCCAGCGGATTGAGCGCGGACACCGTAACCGCGCCGACCACGAAAGCGGCGGCGGCGGCCGGCAGTATGAACCGCCAGGCCGAAACCCCGGCCGCACGCATGGCGATCAGCTCGCTGCGGCGGTTCAGGCCGACGAACGCGGCGAGGGTGCCGAACAGGAAGGCGAAGGGCAGCAGGGTCAGGATCGTCGACGGCGCCTTGAGCAGCGTCAGCCACAACAGGCGGGGGAAGCCCGCGTCGCCGCGACCGCCCACCGTGCGGGACACTTCAACGAAATCGATCAGCAGGATGACTGCGCCGATGACGGCCAGCGCGCCGGCCACGCCGGCGAGCGTGCGGGTCAGCACATAGCGCTCGAGGCGACCGATTCCCTTCATGCGGCCGCTCCGCGGGCCCGACCGACGACGATCGGCAGCCATTCGCGCCAGCCCTGACGCCGTTCGACGTCACGGAACAGCTGGCTGAACGCCCAGGCGCCGGCCAGGATCGGGATCAGGTACTGCAGAATGTTCAGCCACGGGCTGTCCTCGCAGGCCGACTGCACGGCGAAACCGATAATCCGCACCACCGCCGCCAGCGCGCCGGCGATGGCGATCCGTCGCCCGTACCCCAGGCGGTTGAAGCTGGAGCCCAGCACAGCGGCGAAGGCCATGGCCATGAAGGTGATGCTGTAGAGCGGCGACGCGAGGCGTGAATGGCCTTCGGCGATCAGCTTCTCCCGGTTCTTGCGCTCGTAGGATTTCGACAGGTCCGGGAACAGAAGCTCGTGGAGATAACGGTCCGACGCTTCGTACGTGACGCCATCGCGGGTCTTCAGGAACGGCGTCAGGTCGAGGGCATATTCCTCGAACGACAGGTAGTTCAGTACGCCGGTGCGCGAGAACTCCTGGTTGGATCCGTTGCGCATGACCAGGACCGGCTGGCCTTCGCGATAGGTGATCCGGCCTTCCTTGGCGGTGTAGGTGGTCGCGCCGCCCTTTTCGGTCCGGTGATGGATGAACAGGTTGCGGATCTTGCCGTCGCTCTCGACGGTCTGGCCGTAGACGGTCAGGCGCGGCGCCGGTTCGGTGAACTCGCCTTCGCGCACCAGCGTCGCCGCCAGGTCGGTCTTGGCGGCGTAGAAGATCTCGCGCATCGCCCGATAGGACGCCGGTTGAACCCACAGGTTCACGGCAAGGCCGATCAGGGTCGCCATCACCGCCAGCCGCATGCCCGGCGCCATGACCCGCCAGCGGCTCATGCCCGCGGCGTAGCAGACGACCAGCTCATGCTCGGCATGCAGCCGGTTGAGCGCCACCAGCGCCGCGACGAACACGGCGATCGGCAGGATCAGGTTCAGCAGCTGGGGCATCGCCAGCACGATGACCTTCAGAAACACCCAGGCCGTCTGACGCTGCTCGATGATGATGTCGAGCTGTCCCAGGCTCTGACTCAACAGGCCGACCGCGCCCAGCGCCGCCGCCGCGAGGAGCGTCGGGGTCAGAAGCTGGCGAAACAGATAGCGCTCGATAAGACGCATCGTGGAGGAAGCTGAACCCGTCTGGAGTCTGGGGAAACCCCAATCAGGGGGCCGTCCGTTCTATACGCCCGTCCAAGGCCGATACAACCGCCCAAGCTTTCCTATGGTCGCGGGTTGGACTATGCCCGCCAGACAGATTTGAGGAGTGCTCCATGCGCATCGCTTTCGCCGCCGCTGACCGGACGGTCGCCCCCACGGGCGGCGCCGTCGCCGTGATGGCTTTCGAGGGGGGCAAGCTCTCCGCTGCCGCCGAGGATTTGGACAAGGCCGCGAGTGGCGCGGTCTCGCGCGCCATCGCCGCCGGTCGTTTCACGGGCAAGCCCGGCCAGACGGTCGAACTGGTCGTGCCTGCGGGCCTGGACGTTCAGCGTCTGCTCGTTGTCGGGGCCGGCGCGGACTGGAACGCGGACGCCGCCGAGCGTTTCGCGGCCCAGGCCTTCCAGAGCACCAAGTCCAGCGGCTCTGACACCCTGCACGTTCTGCTGCCGGGCGCGACAGCGGCTGAGGCGGCGCAGGCTGCGCTGGGCGCGACCCTTGCGGCCTACCGCTTCGATCGCTACCGCACGACCGAGAAACCTGAGGCCAAGCCCTCGGTCCAGACTGTTGTCATCCACGCCGACGATCCCGCGGCGGCCGAGGCCGCCTATGCGCCGCTCAAGGCGCTGGGGGAGGCGATCTACTTCTCGCGCGATCTGGTGTCCGAGCCGCCGAACGTCCTGTACCCGGCCGAGTTCGCCAAACGCGTCAAGGCGCTGGAGTCGCTGGGTCTCGAGGTCGAGATCCTCGACGAGGAAGCGATGATGAAGCTGGGCATGGGCAGCCTGCTCGGCGTTGGCCAGGGCAGCGTTCGCGACAGCCAGCTGGCCGTGATCCAGTGGAAGGGCGGCGGCGACAGCCAGCCGATCGCCTTTGTCGGCAAGGGCGTTTGTTTCGACACGGGCGGCATCAGCCTGAAGCCGGCCGACGGCATGGAAGACATGAAGTGGGACATGGGCGGCGCGGCCGCCGTGGCCGGCGTCATGCACGCGCTGGCCGGCCGCAAGGCGAAGGTCAACGCCGTCGGCATCCTCGGCCTGGTCGAGAACATGCCCGACGGCAATGCCCAGCGCCCGGGCGACGTGGTCACCTCGATGTCGGGCCAGACCATCGAGATCATCAACACTGACGCCGAAGGCCGCCTCGTTCTGGCCGACGCGCTCTGGTACTGCCAGGACCGTTTCAAGCCGAAGTTCATGGTTGATCTTGCCACGCTGACCGGCGCGATCATCATCTCTCTGGGTAACGATCTGGGCGGTTTGTTCAGCAATAACGATGAGTTGTCAGACAATCTTCTGGCCGCCTCGAAGGCCGAGGCCGAGCCGCTTTGGCGGATGCCGATGCCCGATCAGTACAACAAGCAGATCGAGAGCATGATCGCCGACCTCAAGAACACCGGAAACGGCCGGGCGGGCGGATCAATCACGGCGGCGCTGTTCCTGCAGAAGTTCGTCAACGGGCTGCCCTGGGCGCACCTCGACATCGCCTCGACCGCCTGGAAGAAGCCCTCGACGGTTCCGACCATTCCGGACGGCGCCACCGGCTTCGGCGTGCGGCTGCTGAACCGGATGGTGGCGGACAAGTACGAGGTCTAGGGTTCGGGCATGGCCGAGTCCTGCGAAGTCTGGTTTTACCACCTTGAGCGCTCGTCGCTCGATCAGGTGCTGCCCGACCTGCTGGACAAGACGCTGAAGAAGGGGTGGCGGGCCGTTGTCCGCACCCCGGGACAGGAACGGCTCGACCATCTCGACAACTGGCTGTGGAGCTTTCGCGACGAGAGCTTCCTGCCGCACGGCCTGGCCGGCGAGCCCTTCGCCGAGCACCAGCCTGTGCTGCTGACCACCGGTATGGAAACGCCCAATACCGCCCAGGCGTTGTTCCTGGTCGACGGCGCCGAGCCGGGCGACCTGTCATCGCACGAACGCTGCATCGTCCTGTTTGACGGCCGCGACGAGGCGGCGTTGGCCCAGGCGCGGCAACGCTGGAAGGCCTTCAAGGCCGAAGGTCGTCCGATCAGCTACTGGCGGCAGGGCGACCAACGGGGTTGGGAGAAAATCGCGTGAAGCAACTGACCTTGTTCGTGTTTTTCAGCCTGGCCGCCTGTGCGGCCGCGCCATCGCCGCCACCCGCGCCACCTGCAAGCATCGCCGACGCCCCGACAATTCCGCTACCGCCGCCCGCCCGGCCGGATGCCTGCGGCGCCCGGGATCTGCAATGGCTCGTCGGCCAGCCCCGCAGCCGCATTCCGGTGCCCACCGATCCGTCAAAGCGACGGGTCGCCTGTACCACCTGCCCGGTGACGATGGATTACCGTCCGGACCGACTGAATATCTTCTTCGATTCCGAGACCGGGGTGATCAAGGAAGTTAAGTGCGGTTGATCCCGGTCAAGGTGTCCGGTGCGGAAGCGTCCAGAGTCGGTTGATCGTCCGTTCGGAGTTCACCGTGTCCAGATCCACAGTTGCCCTGAGCCTGGCGCTCCTGCTCGCGTCGGCGACATCCGTTCCGGCGATGGCCGCCGATCCCGATCCGGCCACACTGGCCTATGGCCGACGCGTCGCGGACCATGCCTGTGGCGGATGCCATGCGGCCGGAGAGGGCGCGAGCCCGCTGGCCGACGCGCCGCCGTTTCGCACCCTGCACAGGCGTTACCCCGCCGGAGGCCTGGCCCAGCTGCTGGACGAGGGCATGCTGCCGTCGCAGGCGATTCAGGAAGAGGGCTCGCGCCCGACTCATCCCCGGATGCCCGTCGCGACGCTCGATCCTGACGAAGTCTCGGCGCTGACGGCCTATCTGCGGAGCCTGGAGCCAAAGCGCTAACGCGCGGGGGCTCTCTTATCCTTCCGCCGCCGCCAGCTGTTCGGCGATGGCCATCCATTCGGACTCGGCCTTGTCCACCGCGGCCTGGGCCTTGATGCGCTTCTGACCGAGATCCGCCGCCTGTCCGGGGTTCTTCACGTAGAGCGCCGGATCCGCCAGCACGACGTCGATCTCTTCCAGCGCTTTGGTCGTGCGTGTGACCACGGCCTCGGCGGCCTCCAGCTTGCGCTTCAGGGGTCCGGCCTGGGCGGCTGACGGGCGAGGCGGAGGCGGCGGTGCGGCCTTCACCGGCTCGGGTTCCGTTGCTTTCACCTGGGTTGGGGCGCGGGCGGCGACGCGAGCCTTGTCGATGACGAACTTCGCGTAGTCGTCCATGTCGCCGTTGAACGGCTTGATCGTGCCATCCGCCGCCAGCCACAGCCGGTCGGCAACCAGCTCCATCAGCGAGCGGTCGTGGGTGATCAGGATCACCGCGCCCTCATAGTCGTTCAGCGCATCCAGCAACGAGCGGCGACTGTCGATGTCGAGGTGGTTGGTCGGCTCATCGAGGATCAGCATGTGCGGCGCATCCATCGCCACCATGTTCAGCAGCAGCCGCGCCCGCTCGCCGCCCGACAGGTTAGCGACGGTGGTTTCCTGTTTCTCGAAGCCCAGGCCGAACTGCGCCAACCGAGACCGGCGGGAGGACTCCGACGCGTCCGGCATGGCCCGTCGGATGATCTCCAAAGGGGTGTCCTCCGGATCCATCGCCTCGATCTGGTGCTGGTGGAACCAGCCGACCTTCATCTTGCGGTCCCGATGGAATTCGCCGCTCTGCACGCCCAGCGCGCCGGCGATCAGCTTGGCGAAGGTCGACTTGCCAGCCCCGTTGACGCCCAGCAGACCGATGCGGTCATCCAGGTCCATGCGCAGGTTGAGATTGCGCAGGATCGGCTTGCTGTCCTCGTATCCGACATTGGCCTTCTCCAGCCGGATCAGCGGCGGCGCCAGCGGGCGGGGCGGCGAGGGCAGGGTGAAGGGCGCGACGCGCTCCTCGATGGTCGTGGCCACCGGCTCCATCTTGGCCAGCCGTTTCATCCGCGACTGCGCCTGCGCCGCCTTGGAGGCCTTGGCCTTGAAGCGGTCCACGAAGGCCTGCAGGTGGGCGCGCTCGGCGTCCTGCTTGGCCTTGGCCGACAGCTGCAGGCGCGATTTCTCCGCGCGGCGCTTTTCGAAGTCGTCGTAGCCGCCGGTGTAGATTTCCAGCTTGGCCGCCGCGAGATGCAGGATGTGGGTGCAGCTGTTGTTCAGCAGTTCGCGGTCGTGGCTGATGATCAGCGCCGTGTTGGGATACTTCTTCAGCCGGGCCTCAAGCCAAAGGGCGCCTTCGAGGTCGAGGTAGTTCGTCGGTTCGTCGAGCAGCAGCAGGTCAGGCTCGCTGAACAGGGCGGCGGCAAGCGCCACGCGCATGCGCCAGCCACCGGAGAACTCGGCCATCGGCCTTTGCAGATCTTCGACGGTGAAGCCCAGACCGGCGAGAATTTCCGCAGCGCGCGAAGGCGCAGAGTCGGCATCGATCTCGATCAGCCGGGTCCAGATGTCGCCCATCTCTTCGGGATCGGCCGTCTCCAGCCGGGTCAGCAGTTCGTGCCGCTCGTCGTCGGCCTCGAGGATGGTGTCGATCAGCGAGACCGGCGTCGCGGGATGCTCCTGCGCCACCTGGCCGATACGGGTGTTCTTCGGCAGGCTGATCTCGTCGCCGCCGGCCTGCAGCTCGCCCATGATCAGCTTGAACAGGGTCGACTTGCCGACGCCATTGCGACCGACGAGGCCCACCTTGGAGCCGGGCGGCAGGGAAACGCCCGCCTTGTCGAAGAAGCGTCGCCCCCAGGCGTTAAAGGTGAGGTCGTTGATCTGAAGCATGGTGGGGGGCCTAAAGCCCTTTTCGAGAAGTGTTGGCGGATCGGGGGCCCGCCGCTATAAGCCCGCGACCTCCCAAACACCACCTCATGTGTAAGGCTCTGAACTAGCCATGACTGAACGCACTTTCTCGATCATCAAGCCCGACGCCACGCGCCGGAACCTCACGGGCGCCGTCAACGCCGTCATCGAAGGCGCGGGTCTGCGCATCGTGGCGCAGAAGCGCATCAAGCTGACGGAAGCCCAGGCTAAGAAATTCTATGAAGTCCACGCCGCCCGCCCGTTCTACGGCGAACTGGTCGGCCAGATGACCGCCGAGCCGGTCGTCGTCCAGGTGCTGGAAGGCGACAACGCCGTGGCCCGCTATCGCGAAGTCATGGGCGCCACCAACCCGGAACAGGCCGCCGAAGGCACGATCCGCAAGCTGTTCGCCCTGTCGATCGGCGAGAATTCGGTGCATGGCTCCGACAGCCTCGAGAACGCGGGCATCGAAATCGCCCAGTTCTTCACGGACGCCGACATCGTCGGCTAGGGCCATCAGGCTTTTTTGCATGACACGGCGCGGCCGGATCGGTGACGATCCGGCCGTTGTCGTATCCGGAGCGAGGGCATGAAGGACTATGGTCGTCGAGATGTGGCCCTGGCCGCCGCCCTGTCGGGCGTTGCGGGCTATGTCGACGCGATCGGCTTCCTCAAGCTCGGCGGCTTCTTCGTCTCCTTCATGAGCGGCAACTCGACCCGGCTGGGCGTTGGACTGGCGACCGGCCACGTCCAGGCGGCGGTGACGGTCCTGTCCATTGTCGCGCTGTTCGTTACCGGCGTCGTGCTCGGCGCCCTTCTGGCTCGTCGGGTGGGCGAGGATCGTCGTTCCGCGGTGCTGGTGCTGGAAGCCGGCCTCCTGACCGCGAGCGCCGGGTTATTCATGGTTGGGTATGGCGCGGCTGGCGTCGCCGCGATGGTGCTGGCCATGGGCGCGGAAAACGCGGTGTTCCAGCGCAACGGCGATGTCGGCGTCGGCCTGACCTACATGACGGGCGCGCTGGTCAAGGCTGGCCAACGGATCGCGGCCGCGCTTACGGGCGGCGACCGCTGGGCCTGGGGGCCGTACCTGCTGCTCTGGGCCGGACTGACGGCGGGCGGAGCGATCGGCGCGGCGGCCTACCTGCTGGTGGGGACCCTGGCGCTCTGGGGCGCTGCGGCGGTGGTCGCGGGTCTGGCGATCATACGGCTGGTCGAAGAGCGCGCTTAATCAGGCGTTCAGCCGTGGCGACCTAGAGACGCCCGAAGGCAGGGGTCGCGATGAACATCCAGATGACATGGGCGCGGCGCGCGTTGCCGGGCCTGATACTGGCGGCGCTGCTGGCGGGATGCTCAGGCGGTGGCGCGCCGTCGGCCCCGGCTTTCGGTGACGGTCTGGCCGCGACGAAGCTCGATCCGGTGATCGACGCCTGGATCGCGGGTGACTCCGCGGCTCTGACGGTGGCGTTACAGACGGTCAGGGCCGACAGCCTCGCCGCGCGATCGGCGCCCGACTGGGAGACAGCCTGCACTGAACCGGCCATGGCCGCCCGGGCGGCCAATCTGACCGCCATCCTGGCCGAGGGGCTCAACGAGCCAACCGTGCTGGCCATGCCGGATCTGGCGCGGATGGACTTTCTGGATGTGCTCGGACAAGGCAAGGCCTGGGGCCGCCATGACATCCAGATGCCGATCGAGCCGGACTGCGCCGCGGTCGACCGGACTGCCCAGAAGCACGTGGCCGCCGAGTGGCGGCTGCTGCTGGCCGAGATGCCAACTCGACACGCCGTCTGGTATACCGAGCTCAAGGCGAAATACGGGACCGAGTACGGCTCGCGGCTTGTGCTGGCGGCCGACCTGCTGCGCCGCAACGGCGTTCCCAGCACCGTCTATGGCGACGACTGACGGGCCTGCTGAACGCGGGGACGCGATCCCTGCCAGCTCCGAGACAGACCCCCCTCCCGTCATCCTCGCGACAAGCCCGAGGATGACGGATCTATCGAGAGGAGGTCAGACCAGGTCCGGATAGCTCTCGCGGGCTTCGTCGTCCGTGATCGCCTGCGTTCCACGCGGGGTCTCCTCCCACCAGCTCTGGCAGGCGTCGCAGCGGTAAAGCACGGCCCCGCCGGCGTTGGCGCCGAGACGGTTGGGGAGGCGGCCGTCGACCAGCCACTTGCGGCGGCAGATCTCGCAGCCGCGCAGGCGGCCCATCAGCGTGGCACGCAACCTTGCGCGGCCGGATTCGCTGATCCGGGGCGGGCGAAGACGGCCACTTCCTGCTTCGCGATCTGGTCGAACACTTCGAACCTCGGCCGAACGGGGCCAATGGCCCCACTGCCGAGCAGCGTCGGCCCGTCATGGATTTCCAAAGTCGCCCCACTGGCCGACAAGCCATCGAGCGCCGGCTGGTATCCTATGCGACCCGGTCGCGGCTGCGACGTACTGAAGGCGATCGTCTCGATATAGGCGGGTGTCCGCGCGATCACGCCGTAGGATTCGCGGACGTCCACCAACGACTTGCCGCCGGCCTGCAGAAGCCATCGTCCCTTCTGATCCGCCCGCGCATACGCCTCGCCTGGATCGCCCCAGATATAATTCGGCATTGCCGCGGCGATCTTGGCGTCTTTCAGTTCCAGGACCCCGCCTCGCATCCGGTAGGATCGGCTGAGGATCAGGGAAGGATGACGGATCGTCTTGGGACCGATCAGGGCGCGACCGGCTGCAGTTGGCGTCCAGCTGTCAAAGGGTCGGGTCGTCTTGACGGAGATGAAACCGCCGCCGAACCGCATGGTGTCGCCCGCGACGTCCCAGCTGTTGCCCGGCAGCAGACGGAGAGAGGCAATCTCGAAGACATAGGGCGTGCCGCTCACTTTGACCGACTTGGAGCAGGTGTAGACCGGCCCGGTGGCCTGCGCGAAAGCCGGCCCTGATGCCGTTATGGCAAGTACGCCAAGGCCCGCGAGAATTGTTCGTTTGAATTCCACCTGACTACGTCCCCTGTCGAGCAACGCTAGCGACCATGGCGGGCGAACGTCAACCGTCGGACCGGGTCCGGGTCCCGACCAACCGCGCCAACGCCGCCGGATAGAGCCGGTGCTCGGCGGCCAAGACACGTGCGGCCAGAATCGCCGGCGTGTCGTCGGCCAACACCGGGACGCGCGCCTGGTCGAGAATCGGGCCCTCATCGACTCCAGCTGTAACGAGATGCACCGAGCAGCCGGCCTCGGCGTCGCCGGCGTCCAGTGCGCGCTGGTGCGTGTTGAGGCCGGGGTATTTCGGCAGCAGGGACGGATGGATGTTCAGCATGCGGCCGGCCCAGGCCTCGGCCAGGAAGGGCGTCAGCACCCGCATGTAGCCGGCGAGGGCGACGTATTGCGCACCGGCCTCCCGGAGCGCCGCGTCGATCAGCCGTTCATGCGCTTCGCGGTCCTTCCCATGCGGCCGGTGGTCGATCGCCAGGGTTGGCACGCCCAGCGCCGCGGCCTTCGCGAGGCCCCCGGCGTCGGGGTTGTTCGAAAGGACCAGCACCACCTCATAGGGGCAGTCGGCGGCGCGCGAGGCCTCGATCAGCGCGACCATGTTCGACCCGTCGCCCGAGATCAGGATGGCGACAGGGGTTTTTGAGGGAAGCGGGTCAGTCATTGCGTGGTTCGCGACGCGGACCTGAGGGTCCGCTCCTCACCATGGCGAAGACCATTGAAGGCCGACCCACTGCATCATCCTGAGGAGCGAGCCTCAAGCGACCCCGGACTTGATCCGGGGCTTGGAGGACGCACATGCGCGTCAGCCCTTCGCCAGCTCGCCGCACACGAAGGCGTCCTCGCCGGCGTCCAGCAGGTCGGCCAGCACGCCGGGAGCCTCGTCGCGTGCGACGATCAGCAGGAAGCCGACGCCGCAGTTGAACGTGCGGCGCATCTCGTGCTCGGCGATGCCGCCGATTTGCTGCAGCCACTGGAAGGTCGGGCTGAGGCTCCAGGCGTTCCAGTCGAAGCGCGGGATCAGTCCGTCCGCGATGGCGCGGGGCGGGTTCTCGATCAGGCCGCCGCCGGTGATGTGGGCCACGCCCTTGATCCGGCCGGCCTTGATCAGGGGCAGGGTCGATTTCACGTAGATGCGCGTCGGCGTCATCAGGCTTTCGGCCAGCGTGCCGGCGCCGAACGGGCTCTTCGCGTCCCAGGCCAGGCCCGAGCGCTCGACGACTTTGCGCACCATCGAATAGCCGTTGGAGTGCGGGCCGCTGGAGGCCAGGCCGATGAGCACATCGCCTGCGCGCTGGTCGTCGAGGCGCGGCAGCACGCCGTCGCGGTTGACCGCGCCGACGGTGAAGCCGGCCAGATCATACTCCCCGTCGCCGTACATGCCCGGCATCTCGGCCGTCTCGCCGCCGACCAGCGCGCAGCCGGCCAGCTTGCAGCCCTCGGCGATGCCGGCGACCACACGGGTCGCGGTGGCTACGTCCAGCTTTCCCGTGGCGAAGTAGTCGAGGAACAGCAGCGGCTCGGCGCCCTGGGCCAACAGGTCGTTGACGCACATGGCCACCAGGTCGATGCCGACCGTGTCGTGCAGGCCCGTCTCGATGGCGATCTTCAGCTTGGTGCCGACGCCGTCGGTGGTCGAAACCAGCAGAGGATCAACGTAGCCGGCGGCCTTGAGGTCGAACAGCGCGCCGAAGCCGCCCAGTCCGCCCTGCATGCCCGGGCGCGCGGTGGCCTTCGCCAGGGGCTTGATGGCTTCGACGAGCGCATTGCCGGCGTCGATATCAACGCCCGCCTGGGCATAGGTAAGGCCGTTGGGCCGATCGGTCATGGGGTGCTCGGGGAGGCTTCGCGGCAACGATTGAGAACGAAAATAAGGCGCAACGACCTGATCTCTTGCAGACTCGGCCCTAGGCGGCGCTATAGCTACCCGATGCAGCCTATTACGACCACCGCCCAGCTGGCGGATTTCTGCAAGTCTCTCCAAGGACAGCCGTTCATCGCCGTGGACACCGAGTTCATGCGCGAAACGACGTACTGGCCGAAGTTGTGTCTGATCCAGGTGGCGGCGCCGAACGGCGCCGAGGCCTGCATCGATCCGCTTGCCGACGGACTTGATCTCAGCCCCCTGCTCGACATTCTCCGCGACGAGACGGTCGACAAGGTCTTCCATGCCGCCCGCCAGGACGTTGAAATCTTCAACAACCTGGGCGCCATGCCCCGGCCGTTGTTCGACACCCAGATCGCCGGCATGGCGGCGGGCTTCGGCGAGCAGATCGCCTACGACGCCTTGGTGCGCCAGATGCTGAAGATCGACCTCGACAAGTCGAGTCGCTTCACCGACTGGGCCCGGCGTCCGCTGAGCGACAACCAGCTGACCTACGCCATCGCCGATGTGACCCATCTGGCCGAGCTCTATCCGAAGCTGCGCGCGCGGCTTGAGAAGGACGGACGCCTTGCCTGGGTCGAGGAGGAGATGGCGGCCCTGACGGACCCGGCGCTCTACGATGTAGAGCCGGAGAACGCCTGGAAGCGCCTCAAGCCGCGCAAGCATGTCCCGAAATATCTTGCCGTGTTCAAGGCGGTCGCCGCCTGGCGCGAGCGCACGGCGCAGCAGCGCGACCAGCCGCGCGGACGCATCCTCAAGGACGACGCGATCGACGAACTGGCCGCCCAGGCGCCGACCGACGCGGCGGCCATGGACCGGCTGCGCGGGGTCCCCAAGGGCTTCTCGGGGAGCAAGTTTGGCCCCGATCTGCTCGAGGCCATCCGCGAGGCGCTCAAGGATCCCGACGGCTACGCCCCCAAGATCGACCGCGAGCGCGGCCCGCAGAACGCCGCCGCCGGCGCGGTCGTGGAGCTTCTGAAGGTGCTGCTCAAGGCCCGGGCCGAGGACGCCGGCGTGGCGTCAAAGCTGCTGGCCACGGTTTCGGACCTGGAAAAGATCGCCAACGACGACAACGCCGACGTCGGCGCCCTTCAGGGCTGGCGGCTGGAGGCGTTCGGCACCGACGCCCTCAAGCTGAAGCGCGGCGAACTGGCTCTGGTGCTGGACGGCACGCGGGTGCGGGTCGTCGAGGTTCGCCGGGCCCCGAAGACGGCGGCCGGCTGACCTCCGTCAGGAACCGACCGCCGGCAGGTACTGGGCGAAATAGAACGCCATCAGCACCAGGGTCAGCACCGGCATCAGGCGCTGGACCCAGCGATTGCTGATGAACAGCGCCGCCAGCAGGATGGCGAACATCGGCGCGGCGGCCGTCAGGTTCGAGGCCGAGAAGGCCTCGCTCATCAGGGTGGCGTTCAGCCACGCGCCGAGCGCCATGTAGGCCAGCAGGGCGCCGAGATAGCGCCGCCGGTTGGCCATGTGGAACGCCCACAGATCGATCTCGCCGTCGCCGTCCATGTCCGGCGTGGCGAAGATGGCGCTGTAGAACAGCACGCCGCAGGCCAGCAGGGTCGCGCCGACATCGGCCGCGCTCCAGCGGGCGTGATCGTGCAACTGCCAGAGGCTGGCCCAGATATCGATGTGCGAGAACAGCAATACGACGAGCCAGAGGAGATAGGTCGGCGACCATCTGACCCGTTTGCCGTGCTTCATCAGCTGCGCGTGAGTCTCGAGGATCCGCGCAAGACCCAGCGAGATGACCACCGACAGCAGGATCATCACGTATTCGAAGATCGTCATGCGCCGTTTCCCCCGAGCACGAGCCGACAGGCTGGCATGCCGATCAGCGGTCGTGAAGGGGCGTTTCCCAACCGGCGCGGCTGGCGTTATGTGTTCGGCCGCAAGTGACAGGAATTCCGATGTCCCAGCCCGTTCGCACCACCGCCCTGATCTACGACTTCGACGGCACCCTGGCCCGCGGCAACATGCAGGAGACCAGCTTCATCCCGTCGCTGGGCATGACGCCGAAACAGTTCTGGTACGATACCGTCCGGCCGCGGACGATCGCCGCCGATGGCGACGATATCCTGATGTACATGCAGCTGATGCTGCAGACGGCGAGGGACCAGGGCACGACCGTCACCCGCCAGATGCTGCGCGATCACGGCAAGGACGTGCCGCTGTTCGAGGGCATCAAGGACGGCAGCTGGTTCGACCGGATCAACGCCTTCGGCGCCAACTACGGCCTGACGATCCACCACTTCATCCTCTCCAGCGGGCTGCAGGAGATGATCGAGGGCTGCCCGATTCACGACCGGTTCGAGCACGTGTTCGCCTCTCACTACGTGTTCGACGAGGATGAGGTGGCCATCTGGCCGGCGGTGGGCATCAACTACACGACCAAGACCCAGTACCTGTTCCGCATCAACAAGGGCGTGCACAACAACTGGGAGCATGAGCGGATCAATCGCTACATGCCCGACGAGGACCGGCCTGTGCCGTTCGAGCGGATGATCTTCATCGGCGACGGCGACACCGACGTGCCGACCATGAAGATGATGCACACCAAGGGCGGCCACTCGATCGCCGCCTACGACCCCCGCACCGAACCGCGCGACCAGGACAAGCTGCACCGGCTGATCGCCGACGACCGCGTCAACTTCGTCGCCGCCGCCGACTATCGCGAAGGCACGGCCATGGACCTGATCGTCAAAGGCATCCTCGGCCGTATCGCGGTGCGCGAACGGACGATGCCGGCGGGGTAGGGCGCCGCGGCGACATTTACCGCAGGTACGCGCCACCTGTTACCGCCGGTGTTTCAGACCTTGCGGCGCGGATCGTCGGTCAGCGTTGCGCGCACGCGGCCTTGACGATGGCGTCTGCCTCCCCGCCGACCTTGGCCTTTCTGAAGATCGGGTCGACCGGCGTTGGACCGCTGGTACGGCCGGAAAGGCCACGTCCGGAATAGAAGGTGATCTCGCGCTGGCGGTACTCGTGGCCGGCGCAACGAACGGTGTATGTGCTTAGTGTTGAAAGATAGGCCAAGTTTCGTGATGGCGGGGCCGTGTACTCATGCCGCACACGGATGGTGCGCACGCCCTGTGTTGAGGCCGGTGAGGCAGGTTCAACGAAGACCTCGTTACCGGAGGGGTGGGTGAAGACACGGGTCCACCCGGACCTTGCCGGAGTCGCGACGGGGCGTGTCGGCGATGTCTCGGTGGGCCTGGCCGAAGGGTACGAAAAGGCTCCGCAAGCGGCTACGACGACAGCGTCGTCCACTTTGCCCGCCATGGCCGTTGCCCACGGCGCGACACCAGCCAACCGACGGACCTCACCGGCCATGTCTGGTTTGGTGTAGTAGGCCGTCCAGGTGGCTCGGTACTGACGCGTAGCACAGCGCACTACGTATCGTGATACTGAAGAGCCCACCGGAATGCCCAGGTAGCTCTCGCCGGTTTTGTATTCATTTTGAACGAGCAGACTCTTTTCGACCGGCGTCCAGGAGAGCTGAACCGGAACGGTCGCACGGACGACCAAGCCCTCACTTGTTGTTCCGATGTTGAAGTAGCTACCCCAAGGCACGACTGTGCCAGATCCGCGATCCACGCAGGCAATGCGCATGTAGACCTCGGGATTTGTCCCGGCCTGGACCGGCCGTCGCGGCTGTGCGGTCCCGCGCCGGACCTCGCCGGTGCGGTTGGGGCCTGCGTAGTAGGAAATCTCCAACTGGCGGTACTCGCGGGTGGCGCAATTGAAGTCGTAGGTTTCGCTTCCGGATCGCGCCTGGATGCCGGCGACGGCCTTTGGGCGGGCGAATTCGACCCGCACCGTCAGGGACCGTTCCTGCGCGGTCGAGGCAGAGGGCGGCGTTACGTAAATCCGGTTTCCGTCCGGCTCGATGGCGAACAAGGTCCAGGCGGCCTGGGCCACCGCCGCGCCGGCGGCCAGCAAGGCTAGGGCCGCCGCGACGGCAACAGATGCACGCATGATGGACAACCCCCGTCCCTGAACCGAACTATAGCCCGGCCCTAGCGATTGTCACCGGAGCATGCAGGCCGATTTGGTTGCCGCGCCGGTTAGTGTCGGGGTCCCACGCCTTCGGTAGATTTTCCGGTTACCGCCCACGATACGTCAGGGCCTGGCCAATGCAGAAGGCCAGCACCTCCCTCAGCGGCGCCTCGCCCAGCGATAGCAGGATCGCGCGGTTGCCTTCGAAGTGAAGGGTGTCGCTGTAGAGGTCGCGAAAGCCCGGCACGAGGGTCGTCTGGCAGTGGAAGTAGAGGGCATAGCGGTCCAACGAGCCCTTCAGGGCATCGATCCTCACTGTCGTCCCGACCTTCGTGCCGATGGGCCGATACGCCGGTTGGCCCCATTTCAAGGTCTCGCTGAGCGGCGTTGTCGCCGTTTCGAAGACGAGGTCGCGCAGGTCCAGGAGGGCGGCGCGCAGAGGGAGCGGGTGGCCAGCAAAGGCAGCCTCGATGGCGAGATTCGCGAAAGGCGGCCCCGTCACCCCCGCCGGACGTCCAGCTTCACGCCCAGAAGGCTCGCCAGTTGCGTCGCGCGGCGGGCGGTCTGTTCACCCAGCAGCATGTCGGACCAGCCTTCGGCGGCGGTGAGGACCAGCTTGCCGTCCGCCAGTCCGAGCCTCGACTGCGCCAGCAGCACCGAACTGCGTCCCGAGAGATCGCAGCCGAGCCGGATCGCCGCGCCAAGCGCCCGTGCCCGTCGCCGCTGCGGCTCGCTGAGCAGGCGGGACAGGGTCGCGCCCTCGGGAACGGACGAGGCGGAGGTGTGACGGGCGAAGGCCGCCACGGCGAGGAAGGCGCGCTCCGTATGGCTCTGGCCGGCGACGGGCGCCCGCAACACCTGCTCGAAGACCAGATCCGCGCGATGATCGGGATGCAGTCGGGCGCCGAGATCGGCCAGCCGGCAGGCCGCCGCGCGCAGCACGCCGTCACGGGAGCCGAACGCCGCCGGCAGGGCTTCGAACACCGGGCCCAGCCAGGCCTCCAGCGTCGGTCCCAGTGTTTCATCGATACCCTGCTGGCCGGTCAGAGCCGCGCAGCCTTCGATCAAGGGATCCAGCCGTCGGGTTTCCGGGGGCATGGCCTCCAGCAGCAGGCCTTCGCGCAGGCCGTAGGCCGAGATGGCGATGCGCTCGATGCCCAGCTGATCGATCAGCGCCTCGAGCACCATGGCCGCGTGAGGCAGGGTCTCGAGGCGCTTCTTTGACACTCCCTCGATCGCTTCCAGCGAAGCGCGCGACTGGCGGCTGATGAAGCGGGCGGCGTCCAGCGCATCGGCGCGGCTCATCTCGTACTGGTGAACGATCTGCAGCGGGTAGCCGCTCATCCGCATATGCAGCAGGGCCAGGTTGCGCCATGCGCCGCCAACGGCCTGGAAGCTCGTCGTCCGGAAGCGTGGCGCGTGCGGCGCGAGACGACCCGCGATCTCGTCGCGCAATTTGTCCGGGCGCACACCGGCCAGGGCGAAAGGGCCCAGCGCCAGGGTCGCGCCTTCGACGGGGCCGTCGCCGGTCAGTCGGACCAGCTCAAGGCTGGCGCCGCCGAGGTCGCCCACCACGCCATCGCCTTCAGGCGATCCGGCAAGCACCCCGAGCGCGGCATAACGCGCTTCTTCCTGACCGCTCAGCACCCGCAGGGTCAGGCCGGTCTCGGCCTGCACCCGTCCGACAAAATCCGCCCCATCAAGGGCTTCGCGCACGGCCGCGGTCGCGGCGGTGAAGATATCGTCCGGCCTCGCCGCGTCGAGCACCGCCCGGAACCGTCGCAGCGCTGACAGGGCCGCGTCGACGCCGCCGGGCGACAGCCTGCCGCTCGTCCCGAGGTCCCGGCCGAGGCCGGCCAGCACCTTCTCGTTATAGACCGTCCAGATCGCGCGCCCGTCGAGCCGGTACAACACCAGACGCACGGAGTTGGAGCCGACGTCGATGACGGCGGCGTCGCGCACGCTTCGGGTGCGGCTTTCCAGAGTCGACGTGCTAGCGCCGAGGGCCGACATGATCGAAGGCTTGAGGCAGGTCGCGCACCTTGTGTCCCCGGCCTGACAGGCTGGGATTGGTCATGAAGTATTCGTGGGCCGAGAAGGCGCCCGGGCGGTCCCATGCGGGATCCCGGTGATAGCCGCCCTGGCTGTCCAGCGTCCAGCTCTGCGCCTCGTCGTTGAGGTTGGCGACCATGATCTGCTGCAGCACCTGCTGGTGGACCGTCGGGTTATCGATCGGCGTGAGGGCTTCGACCCGGCGGTCAAGGTTGCGCGGCATCCAGTCGGCCGAACTGATGAACACCTTCGAGCGGTTGCTCGGCATCGGCTTGCCGTTGGCGAAGGCGACGATCCGGCTGTGCTCCAGGTAGCGGCCGACGATGCTCTTGACCCGGATGTTGTCCGAAAGGCCCGGCACGCCCGGCCGCAGACAGCAGATGCCGCGCACCACCAGCTCTATGCGCACGCCGATCTGACTGGCGCGGTAGAGTGCGTCGATAATCTCGGGATCAACGAGGGCGTTCAGCTTGACCCAGATGCCGGACGGCTTGCCGGCCAGGGCGTTCTCGGCCTCGGTCGCGATCAGGCCCATCAGGTCGGTCTTCAGCGTCTCGGGGCTGTAGCTCAGCTTCTCCAGCCGCTGCGGCTGGGCATATCCGGTGATGTAGTTGAACAGCCGCGCAGAGTCGCGACCCAGCGCCGGGTCGGTCGTGAACAGCGAAAGGTCCGTATAGATCCGGGCCGTGGTCGGGTGATAGTTGCCGGTGCCGAAGTGGCAGTAGGTGCGGAGGGTCTCGCCTTCGCGCCGGACGACCAGGCTGAGCTTGGCGTGGGTCTTGTACTCCACGAAGCCGAACACGACGTGCACGCCCGCCCGCTCCAGGTCCTTGGCCCAGCGCAGGTTGTTCTCCTCGTCGAAGCGCGCCTTGATCTCGACCAGGGCGGTGACGTTCTTGCCGTTCTCGGCCGCCTCGATCAGGGCGGCGACGATCGGGCTGTCCTGGCTGGTGCGGTACAGGGTCTGCTTGATCGCAAGCACATGCGGGTCGCGCGCCGCCTGGCGCAGGAACTGGACCACCACATCGAAGCTCTCGAACGGGTGGTGGACCAGGATGTCCTTTTCGCGGATGGCGGCGAAACAGTCGCCGTCGTGGTCGCGGATCCGCTCGGGGAATCGCGGCACGAACGGCTTGAATTTCAGCTCCGTCCGGCCATCGGGGATCAGCTGGTTCATCTGGGCCAGGCCCAGCTTGCCGTCGATCAGCACCACGTCTTCGGGGTCGCAGTGCAGGCTGTCGAGGATGAAGGCGCGCAGGTCCGGCGGCATGGCCGTCTGCACCTTGACCCGCACAACAGAGCCCATGCGCCGGCGCTTCAACTGCGCCTCGAACTCGCGGACCAGGTCTTCGGCCTCTTCCTCGATTTCCACGTCGCTGTCGCGGATCAGCCGGAACAGACCGCGGCCCTCGACCTCGCATCCGGGGAACAGATGGCCGATGAACAGGACCAGCAGGCTTTCCAGCGCGATGAAGCGCTGCTCGCCCTTGCGCGCGCGCCCGGACTCCGACGGCAACGGCCAGAAGCGCCGCACGGACGAGGGCACAGGCACCAGGGCGTAGAGTTCCTTGCCGTCCGGCCGGCGCAGCTTCAGCGCCAGGGCGAATCCGAGATTGGGCAGGAAGGGGAAGGGGTGGGCCGGATCGATCGCCAGCGGCGTCAGCACCGGGAAGATGTGGTTGAGGAAGATATGCTCGGCCCGCTCGCGGTCGGCCTCGACCACATCGCGTGCTTCCAGCAGCTTGATGCCTTCGCCCTGCATGGCCGTGCGCAGCTCGCGCCAGATGCGCTGCTGATCTGTCATCAGCTCGGCGGCCGAGGCGTTGACCTTGACCAGCTGTTCGGATGGGGTGAGCCCGTCCTGGCTGACCACCCGCACACCCTCACGCACCTGACCCTTCAGGCCGGCGACGCGGACCATGTAGAATTCGTCGAGGTTGTTGGCGCTGATCGACAGGAACCGCAGCCGTTCCAGCAGCGGATGACGCGGGTTCTCCGCCTCTTCCAGCACCCGGCGATTGAACGCCAGCCAGCTGAGCTCGCGGTTGAAGAAGCGATCGGGCGAGGCCAGCAGGGCCTCGTCGATCCGCGGCTGGCGCGGCGCGTCCGGAACGGCCGAAGGATCGGTGATGGCGGCGTCGGTCATGGGGCCTCTGCGTCGAGCGGGTTGTCGCTTGGCGCGGGGCGTGTCGCAAGGGGGCATGACAGGGGTGTTACACGCAGGGTGTTACGGTTTTGTCGCCGGGTGGCGGATGTCGCACAAATTGCTCCGTCATCCTCGGGCTTGTCCCGAGGACCCATGCACAACGGCCCAGGCAGCAAATGCGCAGAACGGCCTGCGCACTCTTTTCTTCGATCACGTTCAGGCGTCCCCCCGGGGTCGGCCAGAGGCTGACCCGAGGACGGGCTCTGGAACAAGTCCGACGATGACGTGGATTTCGTTCAGGCCGCAGCTCGCTCCGCGGCCAGCGACGCCATATCGATCACGAAGCGGTACTTCACGTCGGACCGCTCCATTCGCTCGTAGGCGTGGTTGATGTCCTGCATCGCGATCATCTCGCAGTCCGGTAGCACGTCGTGCTCCGCGCAGAAGTCGAGCATCTCCTGGGTCTCGGCGATGCCGCCGATCGGTGAGCCGCTGACCCGGCGTCGGCCGCCGAGCAGCAGGCCGCTGTGGAACGGCGGCAGCTCGTCGATGGCGCCGACGATGACCAGCGAGCCATCGATGTCGAGCAGCGGGAGATAGGGCTGCAGCTTGTGCGCCACCGGGATGGTGTCGATGATCAGGTCGAAGCCGTTGCGCGCCGCGCGCATGGCGTCACGGTCGCTCGACAACAGCACCTGGTGGGCGCCAAGAGCCTGTGCGTCGGCCCGCTTTGACTCCGAGCCGGTGATCACCGTCACCTCGCAGCCCATGGCGACGCCGAACTTCACGGCCATATGGCCAAGACCGCCGAGGCCCGCGACGCCGAGCCGCGTGCCCTTGCCGGCCTTCCAGGTCTTGAGCGGCGAATAGGTGGTGATGCCGGCGCAGAGCAGGGGCGCCACGCGGGTCAAATCGAGGCTCTCGGGGACCTTCAGCACGAAGGCCTCGCGCACCACGATATGATCGCTGTAGCCGCCGTAGGTCGTCTCGCCGGTGATCCGGTCCTTGCCGTTGTAGGTGCCGGTCGAGCGGTTGCGGCACAGCTGCTCCTCGCCCTTGCGGCACTGGTCGCAGTCCATGCAGCTGTCGACGAGACAGCCGACGGCGGCGAGATCCCCCTCCCTGAATTTGCGCACCTGCGGCCCGACGGCGCTGACCCGACCGACGATCTCGTGGCCCGGACAGCAGGGATACATCGTGCCGCCCCAGTCGTTGCGGGCCTGGTGCAGGTCGGAGTGGCAGACGCCGCAATAGAGGATGCTGATCTTCACATCGTCCGGCCGGAGGGCCCGCCGGTCGAAATGGAAGACCGCCATGCCGCTGTCGGGAGCGGAGGCGGCGTAACCGAGGGCACTAGGCATGGGCGTCCTTTGGGTAGCGCGAAGGTTCGAAGGGGCGGTCGCGTCAGAAACGAGGCAGCTGCTTGATGAGGGCCGCGAGGTCGAAGCCGGCAAGCAGCCGACCATAGGCGACCATGTAATAGACCGCGAACAGAAGCGTCGCGATCCGGACGTAGAGGAAGATCGCCCGTGTGCGCCAATAGACCTTCACGGGCTTTCCATCCCTGACCCGGATCGTCCGCTGCCAGCCAAGACCCGGTTCGCCGAACCGGTTCTCGAGCGAGGCCAGGTAGGATCCGATCCCATAGATGGAGTCGCTATGGTCCTTCCGGTAGGCGGCGAAATAGTGGGTGACCAGAAACGGGACCCAGGCCCCGGCTAACGCCATCGGTCGGCTCAAGTGATCGGCGTAGGTCAGCAGCCAGGCGGCGGTCGCGAAGACCGAGACGAAGAAGAAATTATAGATCTGGCCGATCTGCGTCAGCTTGACCAGCATCTCGTCCCGGAGAGCCCGATACTCGACGATATGAAAGGGCTCGTTCCTGTCGTCGTCCATGACCCTGTCCGGTCCTGTTGCGCTGGCGTCCGGAGCGGAGTTTCGGCGACTTTTGCAGATTGGTGCAAGGCGCGTCGCGACAAGGGCCGTCGGTTAGTCTTCGAACAGGTCCGCCGTCTCTTCCAGCACTTCCCGGGCCAGCGTCCGGTTGACCGGTCTGCCCTGTTCGGCCGCCGCCTCGTCCAGCCGGGCGACGACGGCGCGCGCGGCCGTCACGGACCGCTCCATCCGACGCAGCAGGAACTCGTAGAGGTCCGGAGCGGCGCGGATGTGCTTCTCGCGGAACAGGGACTCCAGCACCGCGATCAGCAGGGCGTCATCGGGCGCATCGATCTCGGCCACCGTCAGGGCGTTCAGCCGCGAGCGCAAGTCGGGGAGGGCAGCGGGCCAGGCCGTCGGTCGGGTCCGGGCGGTCAGCAGCAGGCCGCCATCGGTCGGGGCGCGGTTGATCAGGTGGAACAGCGCCTCGTCGCCGATGGCGTCGGCGTCCTCGACCAGCACCGGCGCGCCCTCGGCCAAGGGGCCGCCAGCATAGCGCACCGCACCGGACCGTTCAGCCCATACGGTCGCCAGATGGGTCTTGCCCGCGCCCTCAGGCCCGACCAGCGCGAGGGCGCCGCCGGGCCAGCGCGGCCATGCGTCGACCAGCGCCACCGCCCGCTCATTGGCCGCCGAAGTCGCGAAGGCCGCCCGGGTGAACACGGGCGGGCTGGCGAGGCGCAGGCTGAGCTGTTTGGCGCGGACGGTCACGGGTGCGGTTTACCATGCGGGGTCAGTCGCGCGAGCCGGGGCGGCGGCAGGGGCGGGGATAGGGCGCTTCGGGCTGTGGATGGAATGGGCGGGGACACGCGCTGAAGTGCTTGTCCCCCGCGCGAACCTTGACAATCCGAGGGACGCATGCGCCCTTCCGCGCCTCCGAAATTCGCGCTTCGGCGCCTGAAAACGACCTGAAAATGCACGCTTATCGCACCCACACCTGCGGCCAGCTCCGCGCTTCCGACACCGGCGCCGCTGTGCGCCTGTCCGGCTGGATCCACCGCAAGCGCGACCATGGCGGGCTGGTGTTCGTCGATCTGCGCGACCACTACGGTCTGACCCAGCTGGTCATCAGCCCGGAAACCCCCGGTTTCGACCTGATCGAGCGTATCCGCACCGAGAGCGTGATCCGCGTCGACGGCGAAGTCGTTGCCCGCTCGTCGGAGACCATCAACGCCAACCTGCCCACCGGCGAGGTCGAGCTGCGCGTGACCGGCATCGAGGTGCTGTCCGAAGCGGCCGAACTGCCCCTGCCGGTGTTCGGCGAGCCAGACTATCCCGAGGAGCTGCGCCTCAAGCACCGTTACCTCGATCTGCGCCGCGAGACCCTGCACAAGAACATCGTCCTGCGGTCGAAGGTGATCCACTCGATCCGCCACCGCATGGTCGGCCAGGGCTTCCTCGAGTACCAAACGCCGATTCTGACGGCGTCCTCGCCGGAAGGCGCGCGCGACTTCCTGGTTCCGTCGCGGCTGCACCCGTCCAAGTTCTACGCGCTGCCGCAGGCTCCGCAGCAGTTCAAGCAGCTGCTGATGGTCTCGGGCTTCGACCGCTACTTCCAGATCGCGCCCTGCTTCCGCGACGAGGACCTGCGCGCCGACCGCAGCCTGGAATTCTACCAGCTCGACGTCGAGATGAGCTTCGTCACCCAGGAAGACGTGTTCGCGGCCATCGAGCCGGTGATGCACGGTGTGTTCGAGGAGTTCGCCGACGGCAAGCCGGTGACGCCGTACCCGTTCCCGCGCATCGCCTATGCCGACTCCATCGCCTGGTATGGCAGCGACAAGCCCGACACGCGCAACCCGATCAAGATGCGCGACGTGTCGGAGAGCTTCCGCGGCGGCGGCTTCGGCCTGTTCGCCAAAATTCTCGACGCCGACGCGAAGAACGCTGTCTGGGCCGTGCCCGCGCCGGGCGGCGGCTCGCGCGCCTTCTGCGACCGCATGAACAGCTGGGCCCAGGGCGAAGGCCAGCCGGGCCTCGGCTATGTGTTCTGGAGCGAGGACCAGGGCGGCTGGGGCGGCCCGATCGCCAAGAACCTCGGCGCCGACCAGACCCAGGCGCTGATGGACAGCCTCGGCCTCGGACAGGGCGACGCCGCCTTCTTCGTCGCCGGCGATCCGAAGGTCTTCTACAAGTTCGCCGGCTCGGCCCGCACCCGTCTGGGTACGGAGCTGAAGCTGATCGACGAGGGGCGCTTCGAGTTCTGCTGGATCGTCGACTTCCCGATGTTCGAGTGGAGCGACGAGGAGAAGAAGGTCGACTTCAGCCACAACCCCTTCTCGATGCCGCAGGGCGGGATGGAGGCGCTGGAGACCCAGGATCCGCTGTCGATCCTAGCCTACCAGTACGACATCGTCTGCAACGGCTATGAGCTGTGCTCGGGCGCGATCCGGAACCACAAGCCGGAGATCATGCTCAAGGCGTTCGAGATCGCCGGCTACGGCCAGGATGTGGTCGAGGAGCAGTTCGGCGGCATGCTGAACGCCTTCCGCTACGGCGCGCCGCCGCACGGCGGTCTGGCCCCCGGCATCGACCGTATCGTCATGCTGCTGGCCGGCCAGACGGCGATCCGTGAGGTCATCGCCTTCCCGCTGAACCAGCAGGGTCAGGATCTGTTGATGAGCGCGCCGTCAGAAGTGTCCGACAAGCAACTGAAAGAGCTGCATATTCGTCTCGCGCCGCCGATCAAGGGCTGACGCCGGCATCCGGACCTAGTCCCGGATGGAGATGATCTGGCGGTTAAAGGCGCGCGGCGCGGGCGGCGGCTTCGGCGGGCTGACCCGCGCTGGCGGCGCCGGGGCGGCCGGCGGCGCTGGCGGGGCTGGTGGCGTGCGAACGATGATCATGCCGCGGCAGGCCTTGACCCGAAGTCCGGCCGGCAGGCGGGTCTTCTCATCTCCGCAGGCGTCGTCGAGCTGGTCCTGACGCAGGCCGCGGGCCCCGGCCAGATTGGCGCCGGCGAGGATCGTCCCGTCGAGGCTCACCCCGCGGAAGTCCGCGCCCTCGAAAGTCGAGCCGGTCAGCACCGCCCGATCCAGTGAGGCGCCCTTGAACGACGCGCCGTCGAACCGCGACGCGCTCATGAGTGCGCCGTCAAGCTCGGCAGAGGCGAAGATCGCGCCCTGGCCGTTAACGTGCAGCAGCTTCGCCCGCGGCAGTTCGGCGCCGTCGAACCGGGTCGAAACCAGGCTGGCGAACATCAGGTTCGCCCCGGGCAATTCGGCGCCGGTCAGGCTGGCGGTGTTGAAATTGGCGCGCATGAAGTTGGCCGACGGCGCTTCCAGGCCGTCCAGCCGGGCGCCGGCGAAGTCCGCGCCGCCGAAGTCGCTGTTGGCGATGGTCGCGCCGCGCAGGTCAGCGCCCGACAGATGCGCCCGCTGGAAGTTCGAGCCCATGAAGGTCGCGCCGCGGAGGTCAGCGCCGATGAAGGTCGCCTCGGCGAAGGCGGCGCCGGCGAACCGTGCTCCCGTCAGCCGCCGTCCGGACAGATCGCATTTGCCGCAGCTGCCGCCGAAGGAAACAAGCCGTGCGACGTCACGATCGTCGATCATGGCCTGGGCGTGTCCCACAAGGCCGAGGCTGGTCAGGACGAGGCTCGAAAAGGCGATCGCGAAACGGGTCATGGACCGTCAGGGGCTGCGGCTCGGAGAGAGCCTGTTCGCTATCCGGTTTGCCGCGACACTGCCCGGAAGGCCACTTAAATCGCGGTAATGACTTGGGTTTAACGACAGGCGGGGATGCGCAGTCCGGCGGGAAGAGTCGTCGCCTCGTCGCCACAGGCCCGGCTCAGCTGGGCCAGGGTCAGTCCGGTCGCGCGGCTCATCTCGGCGCCGGAAAAGTTCGCACCGGCCAGCGTCGCGCCCCTGAAGTTCGCCCCTTGCAGGTAGGCGCCGACGAAGGTCGCATTGGTAAGGTTGGCCCCGGCGAAGCTGGCGCTGGAAAACACGCCGCCATAGGCGTTTACGTCGCGCAGGTCCGTTCCCGCGAAGCTCGTCCGGTTCATCACCGACAGGCTGAGGTCCGCCTGGCGCAGGCGCGAACCGGACAGGTTCAGGCCCTTGAGCGTGCGGTTCGACAGCTCGGCCTGGAACAGGTTGCAGCGCGGGCAGCTCGCCCCGCCCTGCACGCGGGCGATCTGGCCGGCGTCCTGGGCGAAGGCCGGAGTCGCGGCGGCGAGCATGGCGGCGAGGCCGAAAGCGGCAAAGGGTTTCATCACGGCACGGATGCTCCGTTGGGCGTCGGATTCACCCTTAACCGTGCAAGCTTAAGGCCAGATGACCTCTCATACCCGTCATCGTCGGACTTGTTCCGACGACCGAGGAACACCCATCCATCCAATCAGAAAGGTTGCTTCGACCGCGCGCGATCGGCATGTGTCCGCGTGCATGGGTCGTCGGAACAAGTCCAACGATGACGGAGCGGGATCAGCTCGCCCCGCACGCGCCGCAAACGCCGCCGATGACCGCCAGGTCGCCGCAGGCCGGGCAGACTCCCGCCGCGCGTTGCTGCAGTTCGTCGGACAGCTCGCCCTTGCGGCCGGCGAACGGCAGGAAGACCAGATTGTCCGGCGCGGATCCGCGCGCGAAGCCCTTCGAGATGAACTTTGACGCCGGCTGGGGCTCTTCCTGGAGGGCGACGGCGGCGTCATCCGCCTTGCCGCGACCGAGGCCGTCCGCGTTGAGCGCTTCGCCGTCGGCGTTGGCCAGATCGTGACGGCCCAGGTAGCTGACGCCCAGTTCGCGGAACACATAGTCGAGGATCGAGGTCGCCGACCGGACCGTGTCATTGCCCGTCACCGGCCCGGCTGGTTCGAACCGCGTAAACACGAAGGCGTCGACGAACTCGTCCAGCGGCACGCCGTATTGCAGGCCTATCGAGATCGCGATGGCGAAGTTGTTCATCAGGCTTCGGAAGGCGGCACCCTCCTTGTGCATGTCGATGAAGATCTCGCCGAGCTCGCCGTCGTCGTACTCGCCCGTGTGCAGATAGACCTTGTGACCGCCGACGGCGGCTTTCTGGATGTACCCCTTGCGGCGGTCGGGCAGCTTGCGTCGGGCGCGCTCCACTTCGACTTCGACACGGCGCTCGACGATGCGTTCCTCGATGATCGTCTCGGGTCGGGCGGCCTTCGGCGCCTCGGGCTCGGGCAGGGCGAGGCCGAAGCTGGCCGGGGCCGCCTCGCGCACCAGCCAGACCGCGCTGACGCCAGCACCCAGGGCCTGAGCCAGCATCGCAGCAGCTTCGGCGGGCGTGGCCTTAAAGGGCAGGGCGATCCGAGTCAGGCCGGGCCGTCCCGTCGCGGCGTCGACAGCGGCGGCCATGGCCAGCCGGTCGGCGAGCGACGTCAGCTCGAAAACGGCCCGCTGCGCTGGATCGAGCGCGGGACAATCGTCCAGGCCGGCGGCCCCCATGGCGAAGCGTTCAGCGGCGGCCACCTGTTCGAGGGAGAACCCGGCGAAGGCGAGGGTGTCGAACGCCGGATCTTCCAGCGCCTCGGCGGGAGCGCCCAGCACGTCGCAGACGAAACCGGCGCCGAGAATGGCGGGCGTGAAAGCCTGGGGCAGCGACGTCACGAAAACCAGGTGGTTCTCGGCGGCGCTGATTTCGTGGTCGGTGAGGCCCAGCGCGTGTAACTCGGCGTGGCCGACGCCCGGCGCATCCTCGAGCGTGCCAGCCCCGAGCGCGTGGAGACGCGCGGCATCCAGATCGGCGCCCAGCACCGACAGGCCGCGCAGGGCGGCCTCCGACAGCACCGGCACGACTTCGCCATCGAAGGTCTCGGCGTGGACAACGACGCGGGGCACGGGCGCGACGCCCAGGCTGACGCCGCCGAGGCGGAGTGAAAGCTCGGCGTCCTCGAACGCTGCGATAGTCAACGCCGGCAGATCCGGAGTTTCGCCATCGAGGTTTCGTGCGACGTCGGCGGCCAGGGCCCAGAGGTCGGACGCGGCGCGGGTGGCATCTTTGGTGTTCCACGCCAGCCCGTCGGCCATCAGTTGCTCTGCGACGCCGGCCAGGGTCAGCCGCGGCGACTCGCCGGCGCGGGCGGCCAGCTTGATCGCAAGGCCCGCGACGCGGACGGCGGCAGTCAGGTCTTCGGAATTCAGGCCGCGGACGTGGATCGCCGCGCAAGGGCCGGCGGCGAGGTCGTGAAGCCGTTCCGCCGTCGCCTGGTCGCGGGCAAGCGCCAGCCGGCCCGTGCGCCAGGCCAGCAGGCCCGGGCGGTCCAGATCGTCGTCGGCCCCTCCAAAGGCCAGCATCAGCGGCGGCGGCGCCATGTCCAGCAGCGCTGGCCCGGCGTTCTCGCCGGCGAAGCCCAGGGCTATGGCGTCGGCGATCGACGCGTCGTCGGCGCCGGCCAGCCTGGCGGCGTGGGCGGTCCGGGCCAGCGCCGGATTACCGGAAGGATCAGCGCAGGCGGCGGGATCGCCCTCGCAACGGCGCACGGCGTCAGAAATGGCGTTGAGGCGCGCGGCCAGCGTTTCCGTCGATCGTTCAGCCAGCGCCCGGCCAAGAGAGTCTGCCGACAGATGGTCAGCAGCAGCCCGGAAGGCAGGATCGGTCACGGAAGGGGCGGGGGTGTCCGCAAATACCTGACGGCTGGCGCCGAACGCGACCAGGCCGCCAAGCATGGCGGCGGTCAGCTCCGCTTCAAACGCCAGCAGGTCTGCGCGGCGATCGAAAAGGCCGAGAGTCGCGGCGCGCGCGATCAAGGTGTCGGTGAAACGCGCCGGTCCGCCGGCCAGCAACGCCGTGCCGTCGCGCTCTCGACCCGGCGCCTCGGGCGCAACGGAGTCGGCCCAGTCAAGCCAGGCTTCGACCCTGGCGCTGGTCCAGCCCCGCGGCGCGATCACGCCGGTCAGGGCGTCGGCGGTTTCCACCGTCCGAAGTTCGACTTGCGGCGCGACGGCCCTGGCCAATCGCCTGGCGAAACGCATCGACCCGACTCTCCACTGCACCCTCGCGCAAGGCTAGAGAGCGCATGGAAGCCGGGCAATAGATATGGCGTGCGACACGGGAGCCATCCACAAGATGTTGCGTTGCGACGCCCCGGCGTGGCGCTGGACGCGGAGGGAGCGCGCCGCTATGGTCCCTGCTACCTCAAGACCTTGTCTTCAGCGGATTTGCGCGTGCTCAAAGCGATCTTCACCTGGTGGAACGGCGCCACGATCGGCCAGAAGTTCCATATCGGCCGCCGTGGCGTGTTCGTCGGTCAGGACGAGCTCGGCAATCGCTATTACGAGGCTCGCGACAACCGTGACAGCTACGACCAGCGCAAGCGTCGCTGGGTGATCTACAACGGCTACGCCGAGGCCTCGAAGGTAACGCCCGACTGGCACGGCTGGCTGCGCTACACGTTTGACAATCCGCCGACGATCGAGCCGCTGCTGCGCCGGTCGTGGGAAAAGGACCACCGCCCCAATCTGACCGGCACAGTCCATGCCTGGCGGCCCAAGGGGTCGATCGCCCAGGGCGGCGAGCGCGACCGGGCGACCGGCGACTATCTGCCATGGACGCCCGAGTAGCACGCCGATGCGGCTGAAAATCTCCCTGCTGGCGGCTGCGGTGCTGTTGAGCGCCGCCGGACTCGTGCAGGCGCGCCAGGCGCCACCGCCCGAGCCGGTCAGCAGCCCGCCGCCGGGAGCGCCGGGCACGTCCGGTGAGCCTGCGCCAGAAGAGCCGCCGCCGGGGCCGGCCGTCCCAACCCCCAACTCAGAGACGGCCCCGACCACAGCCGAGACGCCCGCCACCAGCAGCAAGCCGAAGTCTCAGGCCGTCGAGAAGCCGGCCGACCCGACGCGTCGCGCCCGTTCCGGCGCCGCCATCATCCAGGCGATCGACAAGGTGACCGCCGAGACGCTGCGCTTCGAGGCTCCGATCGGTCAGCCGATCCGCTACAAGACCCTCGTCTTCACCGTCCGCGCCTGCGAGACCACCGCGCCGGACGAGGATACGCCGGACTCGATGGCCTACATGACGATCGACTCCCAGCCGAAGTCGCTGACCGGTCGCGCGCCGCCGCCGCCAAAGCAGGTGTTCCGCGGCTGGATGTCGGCGGCCTCGCCGGGTCTCAACCCGTTGCAGCACCCCGTCTATGACGCCTGGTTGATCGCCTGCAGGGCTTCCTGACCGGACTCGACGAAGCGGTGGAAGTCGGCCTCGAGCGCCAGCGCTTCCGCCAGTTTCCGGCGGTAGGCCGCGCGGGGAATTTCGACCGCACCGAACTGCGCCAGATGATCGGTCATGAACTGGGTGTCGAGTAGCCGGTAGCCCCCGACGATCAGCCGCGCGACGAGATGCACGAGTGCGACCTTGCTGGCGTCGCGGGCGGTGCTGAACATGCTTTCGCCGAAGAAGGCCCCGCCCAGCGACACGCCGTAGAGGCCGCCGACCAACTGGCCGTCCAGCCGGCATTCGACGCTGTGCGCGCGACCGGACTGGTGCAGCCGCTCATAGAGCATCTGGATGGGCTGGTTGATCCAGGTTTCCGGTCGCCCGGGACGGGACGCCGCGCAAGCCTCGACGACGCCGGCGAAATCGCTGTCGATGCTGACCTGGTAGCGGCCAGACCGCACGGTGCGCGCCAGTCGGGACGAGACGTGGAAGCCGTCGAGCGGGATCACGCCGCGCTTCTGAGGATCGATCAGGAAGACCTGATCATCCTCACGGGAGTCGGCCATCGGAAAGACGCCGCGACGATAGCAGTCGACCAGCTCTTCGATGTCGAACGCGTCGTGGGCCACCTAGCCCTGCGCTTTGATCCACTGCTCCAGCCAGTGGATGTTGTAGTCGCCGTTGCGGATGTCTTCCTGCTGAAGCAGGTCCTGGAACAGCGGGATCGTCGTGTCGACGCCGCTGACCACCATCTCGCCCAGGCAGCGCTGGGTGCGGGCGATGCATTCGGCGCGGTCACGGCCGTGGACGATCAGCTTTCCGATCAGGCTGTCGTAATAGGGCGGGATGGAATAGCCGTCATACAGCGCGCTATCGAGCCGCACGCCCAGGCCGCCGGGGGCGTGGAAGCCGTTGATGGTGCCGGGCGACGGCGCGAACGTGCGGGCGTTTTCGGCGTTGATGCGGCACTCGATGGCGTGGCCTTCGAAGACCACCTCGTCCTGCGTGAACGAAAGCGGCAGGCCGGCGGCGATGCGGATCTGTTCCCGCACCAGGTCGATGCCGGTGATGGCTTCGGTGACCGGGTGCTCGACCTGCAGACGGGTGTTCATCTCGATGAAGAAGAACTCGCCCTTTTCCCAGAGGAACTCGATCGTGCCGACGCCGAGGTAGCCGATGGCCTTGATGGCGTCGACGACCACCTTGCCGATGGCGACCCGTTCGGCGGCCGACAGGGCCGGGGAGGGGGCCTCTTCCATGACCTTCTGGTGGCGGCGCTGCAGCGAGCAGTCGCGTTCGCCCAGGTGCACGACGTTGCCGAAGCTGTCGGCGATGACCTGCAGCTCGATGTGGCGCGGCGTCTGGAGATAGCGCTCCATGTAGACCGCGTCGTCGCCGAAGGCCGCGCGGGCCTCGCTCTGGGCGGTGGCGACGGCTTCGGACAGGTCTTCACGGGTCTCGGCGACCTTCATGCCGCGCCCGCCGCCCCCGGCGGCGGCCTTGATCAGGACCGGGAAGCCGATCTTGTCGGCGGCCGCGAAGGCCTCTTCCTCGGTGGTCAGGGCGCCGTCCGAGCCGGGCACGACCGGGATGCCGGCGGCCATGACGGCCTGTTTGGCGGTGATCTTGTCGCCCATCATCCGGATGTGTTCCGGCTTGGGCCCGATGAAGGTGTAGCCGTGCGCGCCGACGATCTCGGCGAAGCGCGCGTTTTCCGACAGGAAGCCGTAGCCGGGGTGAACGGCCTGGGCGCCGGTGATCTCACAGGCGGCGATGATCGAAGGGATGTTGAGATAGCTCTTGGCCGCCGGGGCCGGGCCGATGCAGACGCTCTCGTCGGCCAGCCGCACCCACATCCCGTTGGCGTCGGCCTCGGAGTGGACCGCCACGGTGGCGATGCCCATTTCCTTGCAGGCGCGGTGAACCCGCAGGGCGATTTCGCCGCGGTTGGCGATCAGGATCTTGTCGAACACGGCTCTGGCCTACTCGATGATGACCAGCGGCTCGCCGAATTCGACGGGCTGGGCGTCAGACACCAGGATCTCGACGATCTTGCCGGCCTTCGGAGCCGGGATCGGGTTCATGGTCTTCATGGCCTCGACGATCAGCAGGGTCTGGCCCTGGGTGACGGTCTGGCCAACCTTGACGAACGGGTCGGAGCCCGGCGTGGCCTGCAGATAGATGGTGCCGACCATCGGCGACTTGATCGTTTCGCCGTTGTGAGCCGGAGCGGCCGGGGCGGCTTCAGCGACCGGGGCAGCGACCGGCGCGGGCGCGGCGGGGGCAGGGGCCGCGGCGGGGGCGGCGACCTGATGGGTCATAGCCGGCGCCATCTGCTGAACGGTCACCTCCCGGGCGACGCGGATCTTCAGACCGCCGCTCTCGACCTCGATTTCCGTCAGGCCGGTATCCTTGAGGATGTCGGCCAGCTTGCGGACCACGCGGGTGTCGATGGCCTGGGGTTCGCCGGACTCGGGAGCGGCCTTGGGACTGGACATGAAGCTTTACCTTGTCTGCGGATCAGGCCGAGGCGCCGGAGGCGCCGATCAGGCCGGCGGCGGCCTCGACCGCCAGTTCATAGCTGTTCGCCCCGAAGCCGGAGACGACTCCGGTGGCGGCCAGCGACACATAGGTCTTCCTGCGAAACGTCTCCCGCGCCGCCGGGTTCGACAGATGGCACTCGATGATGGGTATATCGAGAGTCTTCAGCGCGTCGAGCAGGGCCACGGAAGTGTGACCGTAGCCCGCGGGGTTGATCACGAGCGCCGACGCCTCGGTCCGGGCCTGCTGGACCCAGTCGATGAGTTCGCCTTCGTGGTTGGATTGCCGGAACACGATCGAGTAGCCGAGGCCCTTGGCCCGGGCTTCGCAGCGGGCCTGGATATCGGCCAGCGTCTCTCGTCCGTAGATCTCGGGCTCACGGACCCCCAGAAGATTGAGGTTGGGGCCGCTCAGCACATGGATCGGTTTCGCCATCAGGCCCCGCCGTCGTTTCGGCGGCCCTTGTATCTTCGCCGGGCCGGGGTCACAAGCTGCAGCGTCATGCGCGTGTATATCAATGGCGAGGAACGGGAGGTCGAGGCGGTCGCAACCGTCGCCGATCTCGTGGCGGCGCTGGGTCTGGAGACCCGCAAGGTGGCCGTCGAGCGCAACCTCGAAATCGTCCCCAGGAGCCTGCACGCGGCCACGCCGGTGCACGATGGCGACCGCTTCGAGATCGTCACGTTCATCGGCGGGGGATAGACAATTTCGGCAGTGTTTCTGGCGGCCGTTTCAGTAGTGCCGGAAATAATATCTTGCCGGTCATGCGTTTTCGTGAGACCTCCAAGCCATCGAAGTTCGATCTGGCGCGGCCAGCCGTTTCGGTATCCCGTCCCGGGACGCCCGAAGTAGCCCTCCAAAACCTCTGAGAATTTGATCGCGCAGCCGCATCTCGCGGGCTGAAATTTATGTCTACAAGGCTACAATACTATGGCTACCGGAACAGTTAAGTGGTTCAACGCGACCAAGGGCTTCGGCTTCATCGCGCCTGACGCGGGCGGCGGCGACGTGTTCGTCCACATCTCGGCGGTCGAGCGCTCCTCGCTCGGCTCCATCCATGAAGGTCAGAAGCTCAACTATGAGCTCGAGCGCGACCAGCGCAGCGGCAAGACGTCCGCTGGCCAGCTGACGTCGGCCGACTGAGGCTTTCAGCTTCATTCAGATACTGACGACGGGTCGGCTCACGCCGGCCCGTTTTCTTTTGTGCGCCTGTCATGGAACCGTCCGTGCTAGGATGCGCGACGCTTCCGATGGGAGCCCTGCCGGCGACTCGCCCATCCGCCGTCCTGCCCGATCAGTGTCCCGTCATTCGCGGGACTGCGGGGGAGAAAGGCGAAGACCATGAGCATCGCGAACCGTCCGGTCCCGAAGCACGACACGATTCTGCTGCTGCGCAGCGCCATCGCCGAAGCCGGCGAAAAGGGGTCGGACCTGTCGGCCATGACCCTGCATCTGACCCATCGCGACGCGGCCCTGCTCAAGCGCAGCCCGACCGTGGCCATGGAAGAGATCAGCTTCCTCGGCGGTGAGATGCGCTTCCTCGGTGTTAAGGTCGAAGTCGGCCAGGTGACCGTCAGCGCGCTCGGGGCGTAATTCCCGCTGATCCTCCCCTCTGGGGGAGGTGGCTCGCCGACGGCGAGACGGAGGGGGTCCACTCCGGTGGAAACACCCCCTCAGTCAGCCCTTCGGGCTGACAGCTCCCCCAGAGGGGAGCAACCAACCCTGTGTTTCCTCGGCTAGTCCGAATACCGGACCTGGAACTCGGCGCCGTCGTCCTCGACGTTCTCGAGGGTGACGGGCGTGTCCACGCCGTCTTCCTGCGTCAGAACGGCCTCGCCGCCTTCGAGATCGTCGGCCAGAGCCGTGAAGTCGCCGTCGAGCGAGCCGCTGGCCACGGACCGGTCTCCGTCCGCATAGAGGTCCATCTGGTAGCCGACAGCGAAGATGCGACCGGCGGCCATCAACGTGCCGTCGCCGCGCAGCGTCTTCAGCAGCTTGAGCGATCGCTTGCCGCGGCGTGACCCGAACCCGGGTCCCTTGGCGGCTTTTGGCGGTTCTGGCTTGTCTGACGGCGGCAATCGACTCTCCCGGGCGCCGCGGGCCGGGGGGCGAGGGGCGAGGACGGATTATGCGCCCCGGGGGACGGCGCGACCAGCGCTAACGGTCAGATGCCACGCTGGGCGCCCCGCCTCAGCGCCGCGATGGTCGCTGCGGCCAGGGTTCCGCACTTCCAGGCGCTGTCCCGGTTATCAGCCATGCCGCTGGCGGTGACCACGGCGTCCAGATCCATCAGGGCCCAGAGCCAGCGATCAGCTTCCGGCTGGACGACGATGGCGTAGCCGCTCTCGGCGGGCGCGGGCTGCAGCATGTGAGGTCCTCCCTATTTCTCCGATGCTGGACGGGCCGCGCCGAGCGGTGAGGGAGGGGATGTGGAGATGAAGTGCAGGGGGCGACGGCTTTCAGTTGCTCCCCATCGGGGGAGCTGTCGCCGCGAAGCGGTGACTGAGGGGGTCCGCTCAGATGTCCACAGCTCGGGGTGACCCCCTCCGTCTCGGCTTAGCCGAGCCACCTCCCCCGAGGGGGGAGGATCTTCAGTCAGCCGCCGACCTCCGCGACCGGCAATACGACCTCGAACCTCGCCCCGCCCGCCGAGGACGCCAGACTGACCCGGCCATGGCTTGCGGCCAGCAGGGAGCGGGCGATGGGCAGGCCAAGGCCCGTCCCGCCCGCTGCCCGGCGGCTGGTGAAGAAGGGCTCGAACAGGCGGTCGCGATCAGCCTCGGCCACGCCGGGGCCATTGTCGGAGACCGACAGGATTACGGCCGCAGCGTCGTGCGTCGCCGAAACCCAGGCCCGCGTTGCGCCGACCAGGCGACTGTTTTCCAACAGGACCGTCAGCACCGTCTCGATGGCCTCGGCCGGTACGGCCACGGCCGGCAGATCCGGCGGCAGGCCCGCCTCGATGGACAGCGTCGAGCCGCCGAGCGCATCAACCATCCGGTGGACGATGTCGCCGACGTCGACGGCCTGGCCGACCCCGGGCTGGGCCATGTCGGCGCGCGCGAGGTCGAGCAGGCGGGTGACCAGCTGGGTCAGGCGGGCATTGTCGTCGGCGATATTGGCCAGGAAACGCGCCCGATCCTCGTGGCTCATGGTTTCACCATGGTCCTGCAACAGCTCGATCGCTCCGCCGATGCCCGCCAGCGGCGTCTTGAACTCGTGGCTGACGGCGGCGGCGAAGTCGCGGAGATAGCGGGAGCGTCGGTCGATGGCCTCGGCCATGGCCCGGAAATCCTCGTAGAGCTGACGGATCTCGATGGCCGCCGTCGCCGGCGTTTCGGGAATGTCGCCGACTCCCGCCGCCACGTCGCGCGAGGCGCGGCTGAGCGCCACGATTGGACGGGTGATGCCGCCGGCGATCAGGCCCGACAGCATCACCAGGATCAGGATCAGTCCGGCCAGACCGGCGAGGAACTTGCCGCGGTCCTCGTAGAGCCCGCCGAACAGGGCGCGGGGCGACCGGGACAGCAGCAGTACGCCCTCGACCTTGCCATTGACGACAATTGGCCGGGCGTAGTGCAGACGAATGCCCGAGGCGCGGCTCAGCCATTCGAACGAGTAGCGCGGGCGGTAGTCGGACTGGCGGCGCAGCACGGTGCGGGTGTCGCCGCGCAGGGCCGCAGCGACCTCTGGCAGGCGGCGCAGGCTGCCTCCGCGACCCAGTCCCTGGACGACCACGCCGTTTCGATCGAGCACGACCACCGAGGCCAGGGTGGTGCGCGTCGTCTCGTCGATCACCCGACGTAGTGCAGGCAGCGCCGCTATCGCCGCCGGATCGGCCGGCGCCGCGCCGCGCAAGGCCGGCGGACGGGCAGGCAGCACCGGAGACCGACTGAGGTCGATCGTCGTATGTTCAGGCGTGTAGTAGCCTGGCGCGGTCTTGTCAGGCGGGTTGGTCGACGGCGCGATACCCGGCCAGAGAGTCGCCGCGGCGGCGGTCAGGGCCGCGCCCTGGGACACCAGTTCGACCTCGGTCTGGCGGACCAGGGTGTTCTCGTACACGCGCAGGAAGACGGCCCCGGCCACCGGCATGGCGGCGACGCCGAACAGCACCGACAGCAGGATTGTCCGCAGCTTCAGCCGCGGCCAGATGCGTTTGAGCGCGGCCTTGACCCTGGCGATCAAGGAACCTGGCCGGTGCAGGCTCCGAGCCGGTAGCCGACCCCGGCGCGCGTCTCGATCACGTCGTGGCCCCCGAGGGCGGTGAACTTGCCTCGCAGGTTCCGAACATGGCTGTCGATGGTGCGGTCGGTGATGGCGAAGCCCGGGCCGTGCAGCCGGTCGATGATGGCGTCTCGGCTGAACACCTTGGTCGGGGTCGAGGCCAGCGTGCGCAGGATGCCGAACTCGGTGACGGTCAGGGCTGCCTCGCGGTCGTCCCACAGGGCGGTCCAGCCGTCGGTGTTGAGGGTCAGGCGGCCGCGCACGATGGCGGCCTCGTCGTCACCGGCGGCGGGCGGCGTGGCGCGGCCGCCGGCGCGGCGCAGGATGGCCTGGACCCGGGCGGTCACCTCGCGCGGGCTGAACGGCTTGACCACATAGTCGTCGGCCCCCAACTCGATGCCCAGCACCCGGTCGATCTCATCGTCGCGCGAAGACAGGAACAGGATCGGCAGGTCGCCCTGGGCCCGCAGCCGGCGGCAGACCTCGAGTCCGTTCAGGCGCGGCATGTTGATGTCGAGAATGACCAGGTCCGGCGCGTTCGCGGCCACCGCCGCCAGCGCCGCCTCGCCGTCCTCGGCCTCGCGCGCTTCCAGCCCCGCCTTCGTCAGCGCGAAGGCCAGCAGCTGGCGGATATGGGGGTCGTCATCGACGATCAGGATCGAACGGGTCATGGGCGCATCATCCGCCGACGCCGCGCCGGGTCAACGGGGGAGGGGTGCAGGGGACGAACGGCTGTGATGCAGATTTGGTGCAGATGCGTCCGCGTTCTTCTCGCGGGGCGCGACACGGCGTAAACCGCCGCCATGACCGAGACCCTGACCCCCGCCGCCGACACCTGGACCGTCGCCGGCCGCACCTTCACCTCGCGCCTGATCGTCGGCACGGGGAAGTACAAGGACTACGCCACCAACGCCGCCGCCGCCGAGGCGGCCGGGGCCGAGATCGTCACCGTGGCCGTGCGCCGGGTAAACATTTCCGACCCCAGCCAGCCGCTGCTGATGGATTTCGTCCGGCCCGACCGGTTCACCTACCTGCCCAATACCGCAGGCTGTTTCACCGGCGAGGAGGCGGTGAGGACCCTGCGGCTGGCGCGCGAGGCTGGCGACTGGTCGCTGGTCAAGCTGGAGGTGCTGAGCGACCCGAAGACCCTCTATCCGGACATGGAAGAGACCCTGAAGGCGTTGAAACTGCTGGTGAAGGAGGGTTTCGACGTGATGGTCTACTGCACCGACGACATCGTCTACGCCCGCAAGCTGGAAGAGGCCGGCGCCGCCGCCATCATGCCGCTTGGCGCGCCGATCGGCTCGGGCCTCGGCATCCAGAACAAGGTCAACATCCGCCTGATCGTCGAGCAGTCCAAAGTGCCGGTGCTGGTCGACGCCGGGGTCGGCACGGCCTCGGACGCGACCATCGGCATGGAGCTGGGCTGCGACGGCATCCTGATGAACACCGCCATCGCCGAGGCCAAGGACCCGATCCGCATGGCCCGCGCCATGAAGTACGCGGTCATGGCCGGGCGGGACTCCTACCTCGCCGGCCGCATGGCCCGCCGGATGTACGCCGACCCGAGCTCGCCGCTGGCGGGGCTGATCTAGAGTCGCCGATTGTCTCGCAATGTCCCGGCAGTATCGGTCCCGGGAGTCCCGTTCTCCGGATTGCGCGGGACCTGACCTCTGATAGCCTCGGCGGCAGCAGAGGGGGTCCATATGCGCATTGGTCTGTTTGCCGGCGTCGCCGTGGCAGGATTCGTCATCGGCCTCGCCGAGCCGTCCCGGTCGGCGGACGAGCAGGTCATCGACGCCCTGACCCTGTCGATGATCTGTGGCAACGAGGCGGAAAGTTCGGGCGGAAGCGCGCCGCCGGTCGCCGCCGCGGCGCTTAAGCTGTCGCAGGGCTTCGGCAATGGCGGATTTTCGATCAGCACCGGCAATCCCGAGGCCCAGCGCTGGTTCAGCTTCGGCATCCAGCTGGCCCAGGCCTTCGCCCATGAGGACGCCAAGGCCGCCTTCAAGGAGGCCGCACGGCTCGATCCCGCCTGCGCCATGTGCGTCTGGGGCCAGGCCTTCGCCGAAGGGCCGACGATCAACTACGGCATCAGCGGCGAAGAGCGCGCCAAGGCCCTGGAACTGGCGGTCAAGGCGCAACAGCTGGGCACGAGCGCGACGGCGAAGGAGAAGCGCCTGCTGGCCGCGATGGTCCGGCGCTACCAGCGCATCGGCGGCGATGGCGCATATGCGGCGGACATGGTCGCGATCGCCGCGACCTGGCCGGACGACGACGCGCTGCAGGTGCTCGCGGCCGAGGCGTTGATGGACACCAGCAGTAAGGCCCGCGTGCGTGAAGCCGACGCCCTGCTCGAGCGGGTGCTCGCCCGGTCGCCGGACCATGTCGGCGCGATCCACTTCTACATCCACTCCAGCGAGTGGATCGACGAGGGCGGCAAGGCCGAGCCCTACGCGGACAAGCTGGGCCGGCTCGCGCCGGCGGCCAGCCATCTGATCCACATGCCGTCGCACACCTACTATGTGGTTGGGCGCTACCGCGAGGCGGGCCGAGTCAATCTGGCGGCCATCGCCGTCGATACGCAACGCATGAAGGCCGACGGCGCCGCGACCGGCTGGAAGATCCCCTACTACGGCCACAACGTCCGCTTTGCCGTGGGCGGGGCGATGATGGCCGGCGACGCCGAGGCGGCGCTGTCGATCGCGGACCTCTACACCAGCGTACCGGTCGAGATTGCCGAGAAGCAGCCGTGGCTGCAGGCCAGCGCGGGGTCGGGCTGGTTCGCGCTGGGGCGCTACGGCGATCCGGACAAGGTGCTGGCCATGGCCGGGCCCGGCGACCGCCTGCCGCTGGTGCGGGCGATGTGGCGCTATGGCCGGGGTGAGGCGCTGGCGCGCAAGGGCGACGCGAAGGGCGTGCTGGCCGAGGCCGCCGCGCTGACGCCGACGTCAAAGGAGATGGCGGGGTACCGCCAGGGCGGACCGACTGCCGGGGCCCTCATCCTGATCGCTCATGAAACCCTGCTGGGCCGGGCGGCGATGCTGGAGGGGCGTTACGGAGATGCGGCGGCGGCGTTCCGCAAGGCCGCGGCGAAGCAGGAGAAGGTGTTCGGCTTCGGCGGCGACCCGCCGATATGGTGGTATCCGGCGCGGCGCAGCCTGGCGGCGGCCCTGCTGGCCGGCGGCCACGCCGATCAGGCGCTGGTCGAAGCCAACGCGGTGCTGGCCAAGTGGCCGAAGGATCCGATGAGCCTGCTGGTGCTGTCCCGGGCCGAAGCGGCCCTGGGTCATCAGCCGGCGGCCGTTGACGCCCTGACCCGCGCGAAGGCCGGCTGGAGCGGCGGCGCGGTCGAGGGGCTCAGCCTGAACGGGATCTAGCGTCAGCTCGCCGGGCGGGGCGCGCCCTTGCCCGGGCCCGCCGAGGCCTGTTGATCCGAACCCGGCTTGCGGCGGAGTTCCGCGGCGATGGCGGCCTTCAGAGCGTCCGGATCGGCGCCCGGAATCAGCGTGTCGCCGACGATGAAGGCCGGCGTGCCCTCGATGCCGAGGCCGCTGGCGATACCGTGGACGTCCTGCAGGTAGCGCTTGCGGTCGGCGGAGGCCTGGGCCTGACGGGCCGCCTGCGGGTCGATGCCGTGGGCGGCCATGATGCGCGCGGCGACGGCGTCATTGAGGGGTTTCGCGGCCATGAAGTCGCGGTGCAGCGCCGAATAGGCCGCCGGCGATGTAGTGAGCGATGCGGCCGCCGCTGCGAACTCGCTGGTCTCGCCAAAGATGACCATGTCCTTGAACACGAACCGCACCTGCGGATGGGTGCGCGCCAGCTCGAGAATCTGCGGGGCGATCAGCTTGCAGTAGCCGCAGTTGTAGTCGAACAGCTCGACGACAGTGATCTTGCCATCAGGGTTCAGGACCTGGTCGCGCGGGTCGTTCTCCAGCTGCTGGCGGTAGGCGCCGAGCGACTCCCGGGCCTGTTTGGTCTTCAGGGCGGTGCTCACCTCGATGAGGATTTCCGGATTGGCCAGCAGATAGGCCCGCACCTTCTGGCCAAAGGCCGGGTCGACCTTGGGCGTGGTCGACGAAGAGCCGCAGGCGGTCGTCAGGATGGCGAGGGCGGCGATCAGCATCGTACGCATCGGGAAACTCCGGCGGATTTGAACTCTGGGACGGATTGTCTGGCGTCGCGGGTCAACGGCGACGAGAGGTCGAGCCTTCGTCGGACAGCACCCGCAGATCGAGGTCTGTCGGGTTCGAGGCCATGATGATGTCGGTGGCCCGGAGCCATTCGACGGTGCTGCGATCAAACAGCTCCCGGGCCCGGACGGCGAAGTTGCGGGATTCGCCCAGGGCGCCGATGGCGAAATACTGTTCGGCCGTGGCCAGCCGGGCCAGGCCCTCATCGCCGCGGGCTTCGTAGGCCATGGCCAGCAGACGCCACGCTTCGGCGTTGTCATCTTCCAGCAGCGTCACGCGCTTGAGCTCGGCGATCCCTTCGTCGCGCTTCTTTGCGTCGTTCAGGTTGATCAGCGTCTGACCCAGGTTGATGCGGAGAAGGGCGGCGTCCGGCTTGAGGGCGACCGAGCGGCGCTGCGGCTCCTCTGCTTCGGCCACGCGGCCGAACTCGAACAGGATCTGACCCTTCAACTCCCACAGGTAGGGGTTGTTCGGCTGTTCCACGAGCATGGCGTCGATCAGCCGGATCGCACGGTCCGGATCCTTGATCTGGTAGTAGGCGATGGCCCGGGCATAGCGGGCCGGATAGCTGGTGTCGGTTTCCTTGTATTTGGTCAGCGACAGCTGCGGATTCACGAAGCCATCGATCTTGGCCTTCATGATCTGGAATTCGAGGACGTCCGCCGCCGAATCCGCAGCGGGGAAACTGGCCTGGGCCTCGACCCGGCTGCGCAGGAGCTCAATCCGCTGCGACGACAGCGGGTGGCTGCGGAAATAGGGGAAGCGGCGATCCTGGGAGAAGACCTCCTGGTACCGGAACTTGTCGAAGAAATCGACGAGCCCCTTGCCCGACTGCCCGGTCTTCTCGAGGAATCCGACCGCAGCCTGGTCGGCGCGGCCTTCCTGTTCGCGGCTGTATCCCAGAGCGCCGAGGGCGCCGAAATACTGCGAGTTCGCCATCAGGATCGCGCCCGCGTCAGGCGCGCCGGCGAACATGGCCAGGACGCCCAGACCCATGGTCAGCAGCATCGGCTTGAGGCCGGCCCGGGTCAGCTCGCCCGAGCGGATCGGGTGGCCGCCAGCGAGGTGGCCGGTCTCGTGGGCGATAACCCCTTTGAGCTGGTTGGGGGTCTCGGCCTCGAGGATCAGCCCGGTGTGGAGGCCGAGTTGCTGGCCCTGGGTGGCGAAGGCGTTCAGAGTCGGGTCGCCGATCAGGAGGATGCGGACATCCTCAGGATGCAGGCCCGCGGCGCGAAAGATCGGGTCAGCCTCATGGTGGAGGATTTCCTCGATCTCGGTGTCGCGCAGCAGGGTAGGGCCCCGCTCGGAGGACTGCGCCCAGACAGGCGCGGCCTGGGTCATCATCGCCGCGGTGAACGCGGCGATGATGCCGAGGGTCCTGCCAGGCTTCCGGATCGGGGAGGTCATGCCGCAATACTCTCCGTCGCGCCCCCGCGCGTGATTACCCTACCGGCCCGTTAGCCACGGCGCCACCAGCCTCGCTTGGGCTTCTCTGGCGGAGCGACAATCTCAGCCGGATCGGGCTGAACAATGGCGGCCGCCGGCGGCGCGACGATTTCGGCGACCGGCTCGACGACCGGTTCCGGGGCCGCCTCGACAGCAGCTTCGGCGGCGACAGCTTCCGGCTCAGGGGCCGGCTTGGCTTTCGCGCGCGACCGACCCTTGGGCTTGGCCGGCGGCGTCGCTTCCGGTTCGGGCGCGACGTCGACCAGGGTTTCGGGAACCGGCGTGGCGACCGCTTCGGTCACGACATCGGCGACCTCTTCGACCGGCGCGGCCGTGGCCTTTCCGCTGCGCGGCTTGCGGGCGCGGCGCTTGGCGCCGGCTTCCGGCTCCGGCGGCAGTTCGACCCAGATGTCGACGTCGGACGGCGTCGAGGCGACGACGGGCGCCGCCTCGACAGGCGCGGCTTCGGTGCGAGGGGCCGGTTCACGGCGAGGCGGACGGCTGTCGCCGGCCGGGGCGGGAGCGCCGCCTTCGACCAGCGTCGCCGGATCATGCCAGACGAACGGATCGTCGCCGAACGGCACGCGGGGGCGGGTCCAGGAGAATCCGTCCTGCGGGCGGGCGTCGTCCCGCATGCGGCGTCCGCCACGACGGCCGCGGCGGCGGCGGCGCTGGGCTTCGCTGTCACCACCTTCGGCGTCGGCGTCGTCGCGGGCCGGCGCTTCGGCCGGAGCGGCGGCGGCTTCCGCGACATCGCCCTCATCGCGACGACCACCGCGACGGCGACGGCGACGGCTGCGGCCATGACGGCCGCCGCCTTCACCGGCATCACCGTCCTCGCGCGGGGCGCGGCCTTCACGGGCCGGTCGAGGCTCGCCTTCGTCCTCGTCTTCGTCGTCGGACAGGCCGCCTTCGTTCTCTTCGGCCTCTTCTTCCTCTTCGTCTTCCTCGTCTTCGTCCTCGAAGTCGGCGCCGTCATCCAGCAGATCGTCTTCAGGGTCGTAGGCGACGCGTCCGGCCGCGGGGAGCGGCTCGAGGTCATGCAGCGAATGCTCGCCGCTGGCCGTGCGTTCGATCTCGTGGTCGGCCTGGCCGAGCGCGGCGTCGATCTGCACCGTGACGAACAGGTGATGCGTCTGGTGCACGCGCGTCAGATAGGCGCGCTTCTCGTTGAGGATGTAGAGCCCGACGGCTGGCGACACCTTCAGCGTCACCTCGCCGCCGCCTTGCAGGGCTTCCATCTCCACGGCGCGCAGGGCGGCCAGGGCGCTGGACTCGGCGGAGCGAAGGCGGCCGGTGCCCGCGCAGTGTTCGCAGACGTGGGTGGTCCCTTCCAGCACGCCGCTGCGGCGACGCTGGCGGCTGATTTCCATCAGGCCGAAGGAGCTGATCTTGCCCATCTGGATGCGGGCGCGATCGTCCTTGAGGGCATCCTTGAGCTTCTTCTCGACGGCGCGATTGTTCTTCGCCTCATCCATGTCGATGAAGTCGATGACGATCAGGCCGGCCAGGTCGCGCAGGCGGAGCTGGCGCGCGGCTTCCTCGGCCGCTTCCATGTTGGTCTTGAGCGCCGTCGCCTCGACGTTGCGCTCGCGGGTCGACTTGCCGGAGTTGACGTCGACCGCGACCAGCGCCTCGGTCTGGTTGATCACCAGATAGCCGCCGGACTTCAGCGGCACGACCGGCGTGTAGATCTGTGACAGATGGCCCTCGACCTTGTGCGCCACGAACAGCGGCGTGGGCTCGCGGTACAGCTGGACCTTCTTGGCCTGCGACGGCATCAGCATGCGCATGAAGTCGCGCGCATCCTTGTAGCCACGCTCGCCCTCGACCCAGACCCCGTCGATGTCCTTGTCGAACAGGTCGCGGATCGCGCGCTTCACGAGGTCTTCTTCCTCGTAGATCAGTGCCGGCGCGATCGAATGCAGCGTCGTCTCGCGGATATTTTCCCAGGCACGCAGCAGATAGTCGTAGTCGCGCTTGATCTCGGTCTTGGTGCGCTTGGCACCGGCCGTGCGGACGATCAGGCCCATGCCTTTCGGCACGTCCAGGCTCTGGACGATCGTCTTGAGCTTCTTGCGGTCGGTGACGGTGGTGATCTTGCGGCTGATACCGCCGCCGCGGGCGGTGTTGGGCATCAGGACGCCGTAGCGGCCGGCCAACGACAGGTAGGTGGTCAGGGCCGCGCCCTTGTTGCCGCGCTCTTCCTTGACGACCTGAACCAGCATGATCTGCCGGCGGCGGATCACTTCCTGGATCTTGTAATTGCGCATCAGGCGACGGCGGCGGCGGGCCACCTCTTCGTCCATGACGTCGTCTTCGTCCTCGGAGGCCTCGTGATCGTCATCGTCGTCGTTTTCCGACGTCGGGGCGGCCGAGCGGCCACGGCCGCGGGTCTCGGGCTCGTCGTCATCCTCGGCCTGGGCGCGCATCAGCGCTTCGCGGTCGGCGAGGGGGATCTGGTAGTAGTCGGGGTGGATCTCGTTGAAGGCCAGGAAGCCGTGACGATTGCCGCCGTATTCGATGAAAGCCGCCTGCAGGCTGGGCTCAACCCGCGTCACCTTGGCGAGGTAGATGTTCCCGCGAAGCTGTTTCTTGTTCTGGCTTTCGAAATCGAACTCTTCAACCCGGTTTCCGTCCACGACGACGACCCGGGTTTCTTCCGGGTGGGCCGCGTCGATAAGCATTTTCTTGGTCATAAAAAGCGTCTCCCCGGCGCGCGGCGGGCGCAAGGCCCGGTCGCCGGCATGATGTGAAGGCGCGCTCCGTGTGGCCGTCCGACGCGCAGCGATCTGCGGTGCGAAGGGGCGAATGCCAGGCCAGGGCGTGTGCGCAGCCCATGAGGAAATTTCCTTGTCGCGCCAGGATCAGCGCGGGATCAGATGGTTGCGTCGATCGCCGGTGGGCGATGGGCCCGACGCGCGGCCTTGAAGTGTCTCGTGCGCGGAGAGTTTCCGTCAGTCGCGGGAACCGGCGCGCAAGGGGACCTTACCCCTATCCGGGCGCAAAAGGAAAGCGCGTCGCAATCGCCGGTCGTAGGCAATGGCTTAACCAAATCGATACACGTCGAGGGCGATGATGCTCGATCAATCGCAAAGCGATGTGTGGGACGTAGAATGCGGGCGTTGACGACCGGTCGATTTCTGACGGGATGGAGAGGCTTTGCCCTCCTGGCCTGCCTGAGTCTCGCGGTCATGAGTCTCGGCGGCGTCGCCCGCGGATCCTCCAGCAACAGTGGCCTGCTCAAGGTCCGCGTCGGCGGCGACCAGACCGAAACCCGTGTCGTCCTTGATCTCGACCGTTCGGTGACGGGCAAGCTCGTCCAGGACGGGGCCGGCGGCAAGATCGTCGTCGCCCTCCCGCGCCTCGACACCTCCGGCGATCTGAGCGGCGGCGGGCAGGGGCTGGTGCGGCGCTGGAACGTCGAGCGAGGCGCAACCGCCCTGAAGCTCAATATTGATCTGGCGCGCGGCGCCGAGGTTCGGCGTCGCTTCCTTCTGCCGCCCGGCGATGGCGTGTCGACCTACCGCTATGTGATCGACCTGAAGGCGCTCAACGCCACGCCTGGCAAGGGGCCTGTGGCCCGACCCGAGCCGCCGGCCCCCGTGGCCGCCGCCCGCGCGTTCCGTCGCAGTGGTCCGCGCGTTGTAGTCATCGACGCGGGGCACGGCGGCAAGGACCCCGGCGCCGGTGGTACGACCGCGCATGAAAAGGACGTCACCCTGGCCGCCGCCAAGGCGCTCAAGGCCCGCCTCGAGCGGACCGGCCGGTATCGTGTCGTGCTGACCCGCTCGACCGACGACTACATCCCGCTCGAAAGCCGGGTGCAGATCGCCCGGTCGGCCGACGCGGACCTGTTCATCTCGCTGCACGCCGACTCGGGGCCCACGACGGCGATGCGGGGCGCGAGCGTCTATACCCTGTCGGAACGCGGTGAGAGCCGCGTAACCAAGGTCCTGCGCAAGGACGACTGGCTGATGCCGGTGAATTTCCCGGGGGCGGACCGGACGGTCGGCGAAATCATCCTCGATCTGACCCAGCGCGCGACTCGCAACCGGTCGGCGGATTTCGCCGAGATGCTGCTGACTCACATCGCCGATGAGACGACCCTGTTGCGCCGCAGCCACCGGGACGGAAATCTGATGGTGCTTCTGGCCCCGGACGTCCCTGCCGTGCTGCTGGAAATGGGCTTCATCAACAATCCCGCCGATGAGCGACAGCTGACCAATTCCGCAAGCCGCAAAAGGCTTATGGACGCCGTGGGCGACGCCGTGGACGCCTGGTTCGCCGGCCAGGCTGGACGCGCGAACACTTAGCCGCTTCCTGACGCGGGAGCCGTTGGCGCCCGGCTCCAGTCAGGCTAAGCAGGCCCATGCTTGAGAAGGCCCTACTGCGTCTTTGGCCGTTTGAGGAGCCGCCCGAACGATGGGTGGCCATCGTCGGCGTCAGTGTGCTCAGCCTCATCGCCGTGGCGGGGTTCACGCTGGCGATCTATGCGGCGTGGCTGTTCCACGACATGCCGGACGCGGGCGACCTCACCGACTACCGGCCGCCCACCGCGACGCGCGTCTATGCCTGGGATGGCACGCTGATCGGCGAATTTTCGCGCGAACGGCGGATTTTCATCCCCTACGACCAGATTCCGCCCCGCCTCGTGCAGGCGTTCCTCGCCGCCGAGGACCGCAACTTCTTCCAGCACAGCGGTGTTGACGTGCAGGGTCTGTCGCGGGCGATGATCAAGAATGTGCTGAACGCCATTCAGGGCCGGCGACTCGAAGGCGGGTCCACGATCACCCAGCAGGTGGCCAAGAACGTCCTGCTGACCAGTGACGCCACGGTCGGCCGCAAGCTCAAGGAAGCGATTCTCGCCCGGCGACTCGAACAGACCCTGACCAAGGACCGCATCCTCGAACTCTATCTCAACGAAATCTGGCTGGGGTACCGGTCGTTCGGCGTAGGCGCGGCGGCTTACAACTACTTCGGCAAGCCGGTTTCCGATCTGACTCTGGCCGAGTGCGCCTATCTGGCGTCGCTGCCCAAGGGGCCGGACAACTACCATCCGATCCGCCGCAAGAAGAACGCGATCGGCCGTCGCAACTGGGTCCTCAGTCAGATGGCCGAGCTGGGCTGGGTCAGCCATGCGGACGCTGCGGCGGCGATGAAAGAGGACCTCAAGGTCCAGGCCGCGCCCTCGCGCGCCAAATATCGGGACGCAGACTATTTCGTCGAGGAAGTCCGCCGCCGCGGCATGGTCACGCTCGGTCCGCGCCTCAGCGAGGGCGGCTACTACATGCGGACGACGCTTGATCCGCGGCTGCAGACGGCCGCGCGCGTCGCGCTGATGGACGGGCTCGAGAACTATGACCGCCGCCACGGCTGGCGCGGGGCCTGGGGCACGACTGACATGGCGCCGGGCTGGGAAAAGGCGGCCATGAAGAAGACGCCGCCGTCCGAGCGTCGCGGCTGGCGGGCGGCCGTCATCGAAAGCGTCGCCGGCGGGGTGCGTGTCCGTCCGGCCAAGGACTACGGCCCCGGCGCTCTGGCCGGCGAGGACGTGGCCTGGGCCAAGGCCGGCAAGGGCCTCAAGGTCGGTGATCTGGTGTTCGTCGAGCCGACCGCGTCGGGCGTCTATCGCCTGAAGCAGGTGCCCGCGGCCAACGGCGCCCTGGTGGCGATGGAACCCCACACCGGCCGCGTCCTGGCGATGGTCGGCGGTTATTCGTTCTCGCTGTCGAGCTTCAACCGCGCCACCCAGGCGATGCGTCAGCCCGGCTCGGCTATCAAGCCATTCGTCTACGCCGCGGCGCTGGAGCCCGACGGCGGCTTCACCCCGGCCAGCTACGTCACCGACGCCCAGATCGTCTTCAAGGGCGGGGTCAACGGCGAGGACTGGACGCCCGAGAACTACAACAAGAAGTACTACGGCTCGATGCCGCTGCGGCGTGGGCTGGAACTGTCGCGCAACGCCATGACCGTGCGCCTCGCGCAGGGCGTCGGCATGAAGAAGATCGTCGATCTGTGCGTCAAATTCGGCATTGTCCGCTCGATGGAGCCGGTGCTGGCGATGGCGCTGGGCGCCGGTGAGACCACTCCGTTCCGCCTGACCGCCGCCTACACGGCCTTCGTCAACGGCGGTCGCCGGGTGGAGCCGCATCTGATCGAACTGGTCGAGGACCGGGAAGGGCGCGTGATCTATCGCGCCGACAAGCGGGACTGCCCGCGCTGTACGGCCGGATTCGGCGGCGAGGAGAGCCCGCGCATCGCGACGGCCGGCGAGCAGATCATCGACCCCGTTACCGCCTACCAGATATCCTCGATGCTCCAGGGCGTGGTTCAGCGCGGCACGGCCACCCAGGCCCTCGTGCTCGGACGGCCGGTTGGCGGCAAGACCGGAACCACCAACGAGTACCGCAGCGCCTGGTTTATGGGGTTCACACCGCAGATCGTGGTCGGCGTCTTCATCGGCTTCGACGACAACAGGTCGCTGGGTGAAGGCGAGGCGGGCGGTGTGTCGGCCCTGCCGGTGTTCATCGACTTCATGCAGGAAGCCATCAAGGGCGTGCCGGTGCAGGACTTCAAGCCGCCCAAGACCGCCAAGTTCGCGGTCGTCGGCGGGCAGCGTGAGGCCTTCCGGCCGGGCACGGAGCCGCATGGACCGGTGGGGCCCGTCGCGCCGGTCAACGCCGCCGGTCCGGTGAACTACCAGAACGCCTGGCCGGGCGGGCAGCTGAACAGCGAGCAGCCGCCGTCGGCGCCCAAGGCTCCGCCGAAACCCAAGATCCCCGACGACCTGACGGGATTGTATTGAGGCGACGCGCGGGGTAAGGCCCGCGCCCGCTTGATCGGAGACTTTCATGAGACCGGATGTTGAGGCCGCCAAGGCCGACATCGAGCAGTCCGCCGGACTGCTCAGGAGGCGTCTTTGACTGGGATGCAGCCCTAAGACGCCTGCACGAGCTGGACGCTCGTTCCGAAGACCCCACGCTGTGGGACAAGCCCGCCGAGGCCCAGGCCCTGATGCGCGAACGGCAGCAGCTGGCTGACCGGGTCGAGGCGGTTCGCAGCCTCGAACGCGATCTCGCCGACGCCGTCGAATACGCCGAGATGGCCGACGCCGAGGGCGACGAGTCCTCGCTGGAGGACGCACGGGCGAAGCTGAAGACCCTCAAGGCCCGCGCCGGCAAGGCGGAGCTGGAGGCGCTGCTGTCCGGCGAGGCCGACGGCAACGACGCCTATATCGAAATCAACTCGGGCGCCGGCGGCACGGAGTCCTGCGACTGGGCCAACATGCTGCTGCGCATGTACACCCGCTGGGCCAACGCCCACGGCTACAGCGTCGAGCTGGTCGAAGAGACCGGCGGCGACCAGGTCGGCATCAAGTCGGCGACGCTGCAGGTCAAAGGGCCCAACGCCTACGGCTGGCTGAAGACCGAGGCAGGGGTGCACCGTCTGGTCCGCATCAGTCCCTATGACGCGGCGGCCAAGCGGCACACCAGCTTCGCGTCCGCCTGGGTCTATCCGGTCATCGACGACACCATCGAGATCGAGATCAACCCGGCCGATGTGCGGACCGACACCTACCGGGCCAGCGGCGCCGGCGGCCAGCACATCAACAAGACGGACTCGGCCGTGCGCCTGACGCACATCCCGACCGGCATCGCCGTGGCCTGCCAGGCTGGCCGCAGCCAGCACCAGAACCGCGAGGAAGCCTGGAAGATGCTGCGCGCGCGGCTGTACGAGATGGAACTGCAGAAGCGCGAGGCGGCGGCCCAGGCCCTCGAGGACCAGAAGACCGATATTGGCTGGGGTCACCAGATCCGCAGTTACGTCCTGCAGCCCTACCAGATGGTCAAGGACCTGCGGACGAGCGTCGAGACCTCCGACACCGCCGGCGTTCTGGACGGTGATCTCGACCAGTTCATGGGCGCCGCCCTCGCACAGCGAGTCGGCGCGACGCGGGATGCGGTCGAGGGGTAGGCCCGCCTCAACCTTCTCCCCTTGCGGGAGAAGGTGGCCCGCGAAGCGGGTCGGATGAGGGGTCGAAGATCGGACCTGACAAAGCGCATGTCGACGAAACTGACGGAGCCGGGAGACCCCTCATCCGTCAGGCTCCGCCTGACACCTTCTCCCGCAAGGGGAGAAGGAAAGCGGGTGTCAGCCGACCTTGGGCGGGATGCCGAGGCCCTGGCCTTGCGGCGCCTGGGGCGCGGGCGAGGGGTTGTGCTGCGGCTGCGGCGGGCGCTGGAACTTCAGGCTGCGGCCCTGGAAGAAGGCCCCTGTTTCCATCGCCAGCTGCTCGTGGGTGATGTCGCCGTCAACGTAGGCTGTCCCATAAAGACGCACCTGCTTGGCGGTCACCGAGCCGATCACGCGACCGCGGATCTCGGTGGCTTCGGCGTAGACCGAGCCCTCGATATGGCCGGTGTCGCCGACCGTCAGGCGGGCCACCCGGACATCGCCGCGGACCACGCCATCGATCTGCAGCTCGCCGTCGCCGACGACGCCGCCCTCGATCGTAATCCCGTCGCTGATAAGGGATGCCACCTTCGGTCGCGCCTTGGGTTGCTCGGGCGCAATGGGGGCCGGTGCGGACACCGGAGCCGAAACGGCCGTGGGTTTGGGCGGGGTCTTATTCTGCTTGCTGAACATATTCGCCGGCCTTCAAGTATCGGTTGGGGTTCTGCGCCCGGCCATTGACCCACACTTCATAGTGCAAATGTGGGCCAGTCGACCGGCCGGTCGACCCCATCGATGCAATACGCTGGCCAACTGTGACGCGCTGCCCGATCGAGACATTGTAACCGGCCAGGTGGGCGTAACGCGTCTTGAATCCGGCGCCATGGTCGATCTCGACCGTGTTGCCGTAACCCGACCGAACGCCCGTGAACGACACGACGCCCGGAGCGGTCGAATAGATCGGCGTGAAGGTGGCGCCGGGGAAGTCCAGGCCGGAATGGAATGCCGGCCGGCGCGTGAAAGGATCCAGACGCACGCCGTAGCTGCTCGACTGCGCCGCGGCGCTGGTCGGGCGGAAGAAGGGCAGGCCGCGCGCCGCATCGGCGAGGGCTCGCATGTCCGACATGTTGGTCGCCGCGCGCTGGATGCGCTGGGCGAAGCTTTCATCGACGTCCAGCACGGCGGCCAGGGCGCGCGGGTCGCGGGCCTCGATCAGCGGACCGCCGAGGGCGCCGCCGCGACCGGCGTAGCTGTCAGGGTTCAATCCGGCCAGGCGGAAGGCGAGGCGGAGGCGTTCGGCGCGGCTGAGGGCGTAGCTCTCGGCGGCGGTGATCATCCGCTCCTGATCCATCAGCGTGTACTGCACGCGCTGGATCGGCGAGCCGCCGTTGAGGCGGGGTTTGGCGGGGGCGAGGGCCTGTGCGGCGCCGGGCGCGCCGCGGAAGCCGGAGTCGGTCAGAAGCTGGGCGAGCGCGGCGTGGCGTTTTTCAACGGAATTGGCCAGTTCGACCAGCGAGCCGTCGGTCTGGGACAGCTGTTGCATCGCGCTGTTGAGGCGCGCCTGGCGGTCGGCGGTGACCCGTTCCCAATAGGCGTCGCGGCGGCCGAGTTCCTGATCGGTGGCGCTGACGGACAGGGCGCTGACCAGCATGGCCGCGGTGCAGACACCCATCCACAGGGCCGCCGCGCCGATGATCCCGGCGCCCATGATCTGTTTGCTGGTGGAGAGCACGAAGCCGCGCATCTCACCACCCGAGCGGATGTAGAGATGCCGTTCCGGAAACAACTCCTCCAAGGCTCGCAAAATTCTGCGCAAGCGTGCTGTGGCCATGGCCCCCGAACCCGAATTTCTCGGTGATCGCGATATGTGATGAATACGGGGAATCACGCAAGGCCCTTCGCGCGTCAGGTGTGCGCGGATGGGGGAATCTGGCCTTGTCAGGTCAGGGTTAACCACGATGTGATCGATGCGCCAGTTCTTCGCGTCGACTTTGCGCGCTGGGCGGGAATATTCGGGCGTATCTGCGGCGTTTTCGCAACACCGGACGTTACCCTTGAGTAACGGTCTGGATTTCCGACAGGTGCGACCGATTGCCGCCCTTGTGGCTAAAGGGCTCGCGCGGCGGCGAGAACGTCGGCCGCGTGACCCTTCACCTTCACTTTTCGCCAGATTTTCCGGATCACGCCTTCGCCGTCGATCAGCCAGGTCGACCGGTCGATGCCCATGTATTCCCGGCCGTAGAGGCTCTTCTGGACCCAGGCGCCATACCGCTCGATGACATCGGTGTCGGCGTCCGATCCCAGCTCGACGGTCAGGCCGTGTTTCGCGCGGAACTTGCCGTGTTTGACGGCGGTGTCCTTTGAGACGCCGACCAGCACCGCGTCAGCCGCGTCGAAATCGGCCTTCGCGGCGGAGAACTCGATGTTCTCGGTAGTGCAGCCAGGCGTGTCGTCCTTCGGATAGAAGAACAGCACGACCTTCTTGCCCTTCAGGGCGGACAGGGAGACGCGGCCCGTGTCGGTGGGCAGGTCGAAGTCCGGGGCGGTGTCGCCTTCAGTCAGCATGTCTCTCTCCACAACAATCATTGTCATCCCGGCCGGTTCGCCTTCGGCGTCCGGGTTGACATAGATGGCTAGACTGGCCGGACCAGGACGATCTTCTTCTTGCCCGCGCCAAGCTTGATCACGCCGTCGACAAGGTCAGCGGGGGTGAGTTCGCGATTGGCGTCCAGTTCCTGGGCGTCGTTCAGGCGCAGGCCGCCGCCCTGGGCGAGGCGGCGGGCTTCGCCGTTCGAGCCGGCAAGCCCGGCCGTCACGGCCAGCTTGGCCAGCTGTATCCCTGCCGCCAGTTCGGCCGCCGCGATCTCGACGGTCGGCAGGTCGTCCGAGAGGGCGCCCTGTTCGAAGGCTTTCTCGGCTGCGTCTCGCGCGGCTTTCGCCGCCTCGGCGCCGTGGAGCATGCGGGTGGCTTCGTCGGCCAGCACCTTCTTGGCGTCGTTGATCGCCGCGCCGTCGAGCGCTTCCAGTCGGGCGATCTCGTCCAGCGGCAGATCGGTGAACAGGCGCAGGAACCGGCCGACATCGGCGTCCTCGGCGTTGCGCCAGAACTGCCAGTAGTCGTAGGGCGACCGCATGTCGGCGTTGAGCCAGACCGCGCCCTGGGCCGTCTTGCCCATCTTGGCGCCCGAGGCGGTCGACAGCAGGGGCGTGGTCAATCCGAACGCCGGCTTCTGGTCCACGCGGCGGATCAGTTCGACGCCATTGAGGATGTTGCCCCACTGGTCCGAGCCGCCCATTTGAAGCGTCACGCCGTGACGGCGGTTCAGCTCGAGGAAGTCGGTCGCCTGCATGAGCATGTAGTTGAACTCGATGAAGGTCAGCGGCTGCTCGCGATCGAGCCGCAGCTTGACCGAGTCAAAGGCCAGCATGCGGTTGATCGTGAAGTGGACGCCGTACTCGCGCAGGAAGTCGATGTAGCCGAGCTTGCTCAGCCACTCGTCGTTGTCGATCAGCAGGGCGTCGGTCGGACCGTCGCCGAAGGTCAGGAACTTGCCGAAGGCCTGCTTCTGACTGGCGATGTTGGCCTGGATTTCCTCATGGGTGCGCAGCTGGCGCGTCTCGTCCTTGCCGGACGGGTCGCCGACCTTGGAGGTGCCGCCGCCGACGATGACGATCGGCTTGTGGCCGGCCTGCTGCAGCCGGCGCAGCATCATGATGGTGATCAGGTTGCCGACGTGCAGGCTCGGCGCGGTGGCGTCGTAGCCGATGTAGCCGGTGATGATCCCGTTGCTCGCCGCCTCGTCCAGCTCCTCCGGATGGGTGATCTGGTGGATGTAGCCGCGGTCCCGCATCAGCTGCAGGAACGTCGACTTGAACTGGGGTTCGGCGGTCATGGGGATGGAGTCTCCTTGCGCGGACGGCTCTAGCACGTCGGGCGGGGAGGGGTTCAAGGTCGCGGGCACGGAAAGGTCTCCTCGGGGTGAGGCCGGAGACTGTCTGCGTTGAAGTTCAGAGCATGCCGCCGGCGGTGTGGCGGCATGCGATCGCACAGCCGCTCGTCAGGACGAGCGGGCGTAATAGAGGCTGCAAAGGGCGCGGCGAGCGATCATGGGTTGCTGAATGCCTCCGCCATTGACCGGCGTCAAGGTGAGGGTATCGAAGGGGTATGCTGCTGACGCTGACACCCCACCCCGATACGCCGTGCGAGTCGGTGACAAGGATCGAGGTGAACCTCGCGTTCGCGACGCCTGCGACTCTCGCCCTGCGCTTTGTCGCCGCTGGCGATATCGCAGAGGTCCGCTGGCCTGAGCCTCTGGAACGCGCGCGCGTGGATGACCTCTGGAAACACAGCTGCTTCGAGGCTTTCATTCAGCCGGCCGCTGACGAGGCCTACTACGAGATCAACCTGTCGCCCTCGAACCGCTGGGCGGGCTACCGCTTCGATCGGTACCGCGAGGGCATGAGTTCGCCCGACGGTCTCGCGCTGACTCATATGACCCGCAGAGCGTCGGCCAGTCTCTTCGAGCTCGTGGCGACGCTGGACATGTCCGGTCAGGCCGACCTGACGGCTGATCTCCCGGCAAGGCTGGGCCTTTCGACGGTCATCGAGGAAAGCAACGGCCGCAAGTCCTACTGGGCGCTCGCCCATGCGCCGGGTAAGCCTGACTTTCACCATCCCGACTCCTTCGCAGCTACTCTGGAGCCCGCATGAACTTCGGCATCGATCGTCTGCTCGCCGACCCCTCCCTGCGAGCCGACCTGAAGGGCAAGCGCGTGGCCCTGCTGGCGCATCCAGCCTCGGTGACGGCGGACCTGGCCCATTCGATCGACGCCCTGGCGGCCTGCCCTGACATCCAGATCACCGCGGCCTTCGGACCGCAGCACGGCATGCGCGGAGATCTGCAGGACAACATGATGGAGTCACCGGACTTCACCGACCCGGTCTACGGCTTTCCGGTGTTCAGCCTGTACGGCGAGACGCGCCGGCCGACCGGCCAGGCCATGGGCACGTTCGACGTACTGCTGGTCGACATGCAGGACCTCGGCTGCCGCATCTATACCTTCATCACCACGCTGCTCTACGTGCTCGAGGCCGCCGCCGGGCACGGCAAGGAGGTGTGGGTGCTTGACCGCCCCAATCCCGCCGGCCGCCCGGTCGAGGGGCTGACCCTGCTGCCGGGCTGGGAAAGCTTCGTCGGCGCCGGGCCGCTGCCGATGCGCCACGGCCTGACGCTGGGCGAGCTTGGCCAGTGGTTCGTGCGCACGCGGAGCCTCGATGTCGTCTATCGCGTGATCGAAATGGAAGGCTACGACCCCGCCGCCGCGCCCGGCTACGGCTGGCCGCTGGGCGAGCGCAGCTGGATCAATCCCAGCCCCAATGCGCCCAACCTGTCGATGGCCCGCGCCTATGCCGGCACCGTGATGCTGGAGGGGACCAACCTCTCCGAAGGTCGCGGAACGACCCGGCCGCTGGAGCTGTTCGGCGCGCCGGACATCGACGCCCGCAAGATCATCGCTGAAATGCAGGCGTTCGCGCCGCAGTGGTTGAAGGGCTGCCGCCTGCGCGACATCTGGTTCCAGCCGACCTTCCACAAGCATGTCGGCCAGCTGTGCAACGGCGTGCAGATCCACGTCGACGACCCGTCCTACGACCACGCGGCGTTCCGGCCGTGGCGGGTGCAGGCGCTGGCTTTCAAGGCGATCCGACGGCTGTATCCTGACTACCACCTGTGGCGGGACTTCCCGTACGAGTACGTGTTCGACAGGCTGGCCATCGACGTGATCAACGGCGGGCCGGGCCTGCGCGAGTGGGTTGATGATCCGATGGCGACGCCCGGCGACCTCGATGCCCTGACCACGCCCGACGAGCAGGCGTGGATCGCTGAGCGCCGGCCCTACCTGCTGTACTGACCGCCGTGACGATGCGCATCGCCCTGCTCAGAGGCGTCAATGTCGGCGGGGCGAAGAAGGTCGCCATGGCGGATCTGAAGGCCATGGTCGAGGCGCTCGGGTTCACGCATGTGAAGACCCTGCTGGCCAGCGGCAATGTGGTGTTCGAGGCGGGCGACCAGAGCGACGAGGCCGTGGAGGCGCTGCTGGAGCGGGAGGCCGAGGCGCGGCTGGGTCTGGTCACCCGGATGATCGTGCGCGGTCCGAAGACCTGGCGGTCGATGATTGAAGCCAATCCAATGCCGCGGGAGGCCGAACGTGAGCCGTCGCGGTTTCTCGTCAATGTCGCGCGCGAGCCTGTGACGCCGGACATGCTGGCGATGATCCGCGCCGTGGCGACGCCGGGCGAGCGGGTCGAGGCGGGAGACCGATGCGTCTATGCCTTCTTCGGCGACGGCATCGCGGACTCGAAGGCCGCGCTGGTGTTCGGCAGGAAGGCGCTGGGGCTGACGTCGACCGGGCGAAACTGGAAAACGGTGCTGAAGATCGCAGGGTTGATCGGGGCTTAGACTTTCCTCTCCGCGAAGCGGGGAGGGGGACCGCTCGGAGAGCGGTGGAGGGGCAGCGCCAACGCGAGCGGCCACATCCTGAATTCCCGTCCTTCCGGCGAGCTCGGCGCAGCCCCTCCACCATCCTCCGGATGGTCCCCCTCCCCTCTGCGAGGGGAGGAGTGGCTTATTTCTTCGCCCGTTCAATCCCCTCCAGCACCATCTGACGGGCCTGGGCCGCGTCGCCCCAGCCCTTGACCTTGGTCCACTTGCCGGGCTCGAGGTCCTTGTAGTGGGTGAAGAAGTGCTCGATCTGGTCGAGCGTGATCTGGGGCAGGTCGGTGTAGTTGCGCACGCTGTCGTAGCGGGCGGTCAGGTGCGAGGACGGCACCGCGATCAGCTTCTCGTCGATGCCTGCCTGGTCTTCCATCAGCAGCACGCCGACGATGCGGCTGCTCATCACCGCGCCGGGCGCGATGGCACGGGTGTTGACCACGATCACGTCGACGGGGTCGCCATCACCGGACAGCGTATGGGGGATGAAGCCGTAGTTCCCCGGATAGCGCATGGCCGTATAGAGGAAGCGGTCGACGACCAGCACGCCCGCGTCCTTGTCGAGCTCGTACTTGATCGGCTCGCCGCCGATCGGCACCTCGACGATGACGTTGACGTCTTCCGGCGGGTTCACGCCGATGGCGATGGCATCAAGGTTCATGACGATCAGGCCGGATCGGCTTCCAGACGCTTGTCGAGATAAGCCCCGACGCGCTTTTCGACTTCGGGCAGGTGCTCGGCCCAGAAATGGGTCGCGCCCTCCACCAGCTCATAGTCGATGACGATGCCCTTCTGCGTCCGCAGCTTGGAGACGACGCGCTCGACCTCGACCGGCGGCACGACCGTGTCGGCCTGGCCGTGCAGGATCAGGCCGGAGGCCGGGCAGGGGGCCAGGAAGCTGAAGTCGTACATGTTGGTCGGCGGCGAGACGCTGATGAAGCCGTCCGTCTCCGGGCGGCGCATCAAGAGTTGCATGCCGATGTAGGCGCCGAAGCTGTAGCCGGCGACCCAGAACTGGCTGGCCTGCGGATTGGCCGCCTGCAGCCAGTCGAGCGCCGTGGCTGCGTCGGCCAGTTCGCCGATACCGGCGTCGAACTCGCCCTGGCTGCGGCCGACGCCGCGGAAGTTGAAGCGCAGCACCGAAAAGCCGCGCTTCATGAACAGGTGATAGAGCTGCACCGACACCGGGTGGTTCATGTGGCCGCCGGCCCGCGGGTGCGGGTGGAGGATCAGGGCGATGGGCGCGTTCTCGCGCTTGCCCGGTGAATACCGACCTTCAATCCGGCCGGCCGCGCCGGTGAGCACCACTTCAGGCATGCGTTTTTCCCGTCCTGCCGAGCCGTGGAATACTTGACCACTGCGCTTGGTTTTCCTAGATCAGCGACGTCCGCGTCGGCCTTCGACAAGGCCTTGCGGGCGAGGCGCGGCCTTAGCACAGGCCGCGCGCCGGATGCCAGGGAATCTCGCCATGCGCCTGTCCACCAAGGGCCGCTACGCCGTGATGGCCATGACCGACCTTGCCGGACGGCAGGGCGCGGACGATTCGGTGCGCGCCGTGTCGCTCGCCGAGATCGCCGCGCGGCAGCAGATATCGCTGTCCTATCTGGAGCAGTTGTTCGCGCGCCTGCGCCGCAAGGGGCTGGTCAAGAGCGTGCGGGGGCCCGGCGGCGGCTATCGGCTGGCGCTGAGCGCGGGCGAGACGACGGTCGCCGACATCGTGCTGGCCGTGGATGAGCCGCTGCGCGCGACCCGCTGCGGCAAGCCGGCCGGGCGCGGGTGCATGGTCGGCGGCGAGCGCTGCATGACCCACGACCTTTGGGAAGAGATGGGCCGCCAGCTGCACAGCTATCTGGCCTCGGTCTCGCTGGCCGATGTGATTTCCGGGAAGCTGCGCATGGCCGCGCCGGAGGCCGCGTGACCGTCTATCTCGACTACAACGCCACCGCTCCCGTCCGCCCCGAGGCAAAGGATGCGGTCGTGCGGGCGCTGGAGATCGGCGGCAATCCCTCTTCGGTGCACGCCGCGGGCCGCGCCGCGCGATCGCTGATCGAGGCGTCGCGGGCGCAGGTGGCGGCGCTTGTGTCGGTGCTGCCGGGCTCTATCACCTTCACCAGCGGCGGGACCGAGTCCAACGCCCTGGCCATCGAGAGCGCCGTCTCGGCGGGCTTCGACCGCATCCTGCTGGGCGCGACCGAGCATGGCGCCGTTGCGGAGAACGTCCGCGCGGCCGGTGTTCCGGTCGAGGTCTGGCCGGTGGACGCCGACGGCGTCGCGGACCTGGCCTGGCTGGCGCAGGCGCTCGCGAAGGGCGGCAAGCCGCTGGTCTGCCTGATGCTGGCCAACAACGAGACGGGCGTGATCCAGCCGGTGGCGCAGGCCGCCGCGCTGGTGCGCGAGGCCGGCGGCTGGCTGCATGTCGACGCTGTTCAGGCCGCGGGCAAGATCGCCATCGATTTCAACGCGCTCGGCGCGGACACACTGGCGCTGGCGGCGCACAAGATCGGCGGGCCGTTCGGCGTCGGGGCGCTGGCCGCCGGGCCGCGCGCGACGCTGGTGCGACGGCTGCACGGCGGCGGGCAGGAGCGCGGCCGACGCGCCGGGGCCGAGAACCTCTCCGGCATCGCCGGGTTCGGCGCGGCTGCAGACGCCGCTGTCCGCGACCTCGACGCCATCTCCGCCCAGGCCTCCTGGCGCGACACGCTGCAGGATCGGGTGGAAGCCGCCGGCGCGATCGTGCTCGGCAAGGGCGCGCCACGCTTGCCGCAGACGCTCGGTTTCGCCGCGCCGGGCTTCGATGCCCAGATGCAGGTCATGGGTATGGATCTGGCGGGCGTGATGATCAGCGCCGGCCCGGCCTGCTCGTCCGGCAAGATGAAGCCCAGCGATGTCGTGGCCGCGATGGGCCGGGCTGATCTGGCGCCCAGCGCCATCCGTATCAGCGGCGGCTGGGCAAGCACGGAACAGGACTGGATCGCCGCCGGCGACGCCTGGCTGGACCTGTATGCGCGCCACACGGCGCGCCGGAAGGAAGTTGCGTAATGGCCGCCGTCAAGGAAACCGTCGACGCGGTCGCCGAGCTGGAAAAGTACCAGCACGGCTTCGTCACCGACATCGAGCAGGACTTCGCGCCCAAGGGGCTGAACGCCGACATCGTGCGGTTCATCTCGGCCAAGAAGAACGAGCCGGAGTGGATGCTGGCCTGGCGTCTGGAGGCCTTCGAGCGCTGGCTGGCGCTGGAAGAGCCCGACTGGGCCAAGGTCAACTATCCCAAGATCGACTACCAGGACTCCTACTACTACGCCGCGCCGTCGCAGAAGGCCGGGCCGATGAGCCTGGACGAGGTCGATCCGGACATCCTGGAGACCTACAAGAAGCTCGGCATCCCGCTGCGCGAACAGGAAGTGCTGGCCGGCGTGCAGGGCGCGCCGCGCTACGCCGTCGACGCTGTGTTCGACAGCGTGTCGGTGGTCACCACCTTCAAGAAGGAGTTGGCGGCCGTCGGGGTGATCTTCTGCCCGATCAGCGAGGCGATCCGAGAACACCCCGAACTGGTCAGGAAATACCTCGGCTCGGTCGTGCCGGTCAGCGACAACTATTTCGCCTGCCTCAACAGCGCGGTCTTCAGCGACGGCAGCTTCGTCTACATCCCGCCGGGCGTGCGCTGCCCGATGGAGCTCAGCACCTATTTCCGCATCAACGCCAAGGACAGCGGGCAGTTCGAGCGGACCCTGATCATCGCGGATAAAGGTAGCTACTGCTCCTACCTCGAGGGCTGCACCGCGCCGATGCGCGACGAGAACCAGCTGCACGCCGCCGTGGTCGAGCTGGTCATCCTGGAAGACGCCGAGATCAAATATTCGACGGTCCAGAACTGGTACCCGGGCGATCCGGTCACCGGGAAGGGCGGCATCTACAACTTTGTCACCAAGCGGGCCGACTGCCGGGAAGCCCGGGCCAAGGTCAGCTGGACCCAGGTCGAGACCGGCTCGGCGATCACCTGGAAATACCCGTCGTGCGTCCTGCGCGGGGAGGGCAGCTCGGGCGAGTTCTATTCGATCGCCGTGACCAACGGCCACCAGCAGGCCGACACCGGCACCAAGATGATCCACCTGGGCGCCAACACCCGCTCGCGGATCATTTCTAAGGGCATCTCGGCGGGGAAGTCGTCCAACACCTATCGCGGGCTGGTCTCGGCCCACCCGAAGGCCGTCGGGTCGCGCAACTTCACCCAGTGCGACAGCCTGCTGATCGGCAAGGACTGCGCCGCCCACACCGTGCCCTACATCGAGGCCCGCAACGGTCAGAGCGTTTTCGAGCACGAGGCGACGACGACGCGGCTCTCCGACGACCAGCTGTTCTATTGCCAGCAGCGGGGCCTGGACACGGAGTCGGCGGTGGCCTTGCTGGTCAACGGCTTCGTCCGCGACGTGCTCCAGACCCTGCCGATGGAGTTCGCGGTCGAGGCGCAGAAGCTGGTGGCAATTTCGCTTGAAGGGAGCGTGGGATGACCCTCCGTGCCATTGACCACGTTCAGCTGGCCATCCCCGTAGGTGGAGAGGCGCAGGCGCGCCCGTTCTACGGCGACCTGCTGGGCCTGACAGAGGTCCCCAAGCCCGCCGAGCTGGCCAAGCGCGGCGGCTGCTGGTTCGAACAGGGCGCGGTGAAGGTTCACCTCGGCGTCGAGCAGGACTTCCGCGCCAACGTGAAGGCCCATGTGGCCTTCGAGGTGGATGACGTCGCCGGGCTCGCCGCGCGGGCGGAGGCGGCCGGCTTCAGAACGCAATTCGATGACGACCTCGACGGCTTCGAGCGCGTCTATCTCTACGACCCCTTCGGCAACAGGCTCGAGTTCCTGAAGCCCCTTCCGGACAACGCCTGATGCTCTCCATCACCAACCTCCACGCCACCGTCGGCGAGAAGCAGATCCTCAACGGGCTGACCCTCGAGGTCCCCGCCGGGGAGGTGCACGCCATCATGGGGCCGAACGGGGCGGGGAAGTCGACGCTCAGCTATGTGCTGACCGGGCGGCCCGGCTACACCGTGACCGAGGGCTCGGCGACGCTCGACGGCGAGGACTTGCTGGCGCTGGAAGCCAACGAACGAGCGGCGAAGGGCGTGTTCCTGTCGTTCCAGTATCCGCTGGAAATTCCGGGGGTTCCGGCCCTGACCTTCATCCGCACCGCGCTCAACGCCCAGCGCAAGGCCCGCGGCGAGGCCGAGATCGCCGCCCCGGCCTTCCTCAAGAAGGCCCGCGAGACGGCGGCGTCGCTGAAGATCGACTTCGAGATGCTCAAGCGGGCGCTCAACGTCGGCTTCTCCGGCGGCGAGAAGAAGCGGATGGAGATCTTCCAGATGGCCATGCTGGAGCCGCGTTTCCTGATCCTCGACGAGACCGACAGCGGCCTGGACATCGACGCCCTGCGCATCGTGTCAGAGGGCGTCAACGCCATGCGCAGCCCCGACCGCGGCATGCTGGTGATCACCCACTACCAGCGGCTGCTCGACTACATCAAACCTGACCGCGTGCATGTGCTGAGCGCCGGGAAGATCGTCGCCTCCGGCGGACCGGAGCTGGCGCTGCAGCTCGAGGCCGAGGGCTACGACAAGTACGTGCAGGTGGCGGCGTGATGTTGGCGCTCGTCAAAGAACCCTTCCCCCTCGATGGGGGAAGGGCAGGGTTGGGGGTGCGTCCGCTGCCGCGCCCGGCCAGTCGAGGATCGGCGCCGATCTCGGCCTTCCTGTACCGTCTTGCCACCCCCCTCATCCCCGACCCTTCCCCCATCGAGGGGGAAGGGAGATGACCCTCGCCACAGCCATCGCAACCGGCGACCTGACCCAGCTGCCGTCGCGCCGCGACGAGGACTGGCGCTGGACAGACCTGCGCGGGCTATTGCGCAGCCTGCCGCCGGTCGCCGGCCAACCTGACGTGACCACGGACGGGTCGTTTGTGGCGCTCGGCGGCGAGGGGTTCCTGGTTCCGAACGGGCTTGTCGAGGGCTTCACCCACATTGAAGCCGAGCCAGGCAGGGACAAGCTGGCCCAACTGCGGTTTGTCGCCGCCGATGCCGCCTCGATCGCCACTACGGTGCTGGTCGCGGTACGAGCCGGCGCGACGCTGACGCTGCTGGAAAGCTATGAGGCTCTCGCGGACGGGGCGGTGTCGGCGATCACGCTCGACATCCATGTCGCTGAAGGCGGCAGGCTGGAACGCATCGTGCTTGCGGCGGATGGCGCCGAGAGCGTCACGGTCTCGACCGCGGCGGTGCGGCTCGCGCCGGGCGCATCCTTCAATCAGACGATCCTCACCAGCGGTGCGCGCCGTCAGCGGATCGAGACGCAGGTTCAACATCCGGGGCAGGGCGCCTCCGTCCGCCTAGACGGCGCCTACCTCCTCGCCGACCAGCGCCATGCCGACCTGACCACCGTCGTCACCCACGCCGGCCGTGATGGAACCACCTCGCAACTCACCAAGGGCGTCGTGCGCGACCAGGCGCGCGGCGTGTTCCAGGGCCGTATCGTGGTCGACAGGGGCGCCGACGGCACCGAGGCCCGCATGGGCCACCATGCGCTGATCCTGTCGGACAAGGCCGAGGTCGACGCCAGGCCCGAGCTGCTGATCTTCGCCGACGACGTCCAGTGCGCTCATGGAAACACCATCGGGGCCCTGGACGAGGCGGCGATCTTCTATGCCCGCCAGCGCGGCATGCCGGAGGCTGTCGCCCGGGCCATGCTGACCGAAGCGTTTGTCGGCGAAGTGGTCGACCGGATTGAGCACGAGGGCGCGCGGAATGTGGCGCGGGCGTGGGTGAGTGCGCAGCTGGGGGGTGCGGAATGACCCCGTTCGATCCCGAAACGGTGAGGGACCAGTTCCCCATCCTGTCGCGCCAGATCAATGGCAGGCCGCTGGTCTATCTCGACAACGCGGCTTCGGCGCAGAAGCCGAAGGCGGTGATAGACGCACTCGTCCACGCGATGAGCCGCAGCTACGCCAACGTCCACCGCGGCCTGCACACGCTCGCGAACGAAACGACGGAAGCCTATGAAAAGGCGCGAAAAAACGTTGCGCGCTTCCTGAATTGCGACACCGACGAGGTGGTCTTCACCAAGGGCGGGACCGAGGCGATCAACCTGGTCGCGGCGTCGTTCGGGCTGGGCCTGAAGGCCGGCGACGAGATCGTGCTGACGCAGATGGAGCATCACTCCAACATCGTGCCCTGGCACCTGCTGCGCGAGCGCAAGGGCGTCGTGTTGCGTTTCGCGCCGGTGCTGGAGGACGGGTCGCTCGATCTCGAGGGCCTGCGCAAGCTGATCACCGACAGGACCCGGCTCGTCGCCGTGACCCAGATGTCCAACGTGCTGGGCACGATCAATCCGGTCCGCGCCATCGCCGTTATGGCCCACGCCGTCGGCGCGGCGGTGCTCGTCGACGGCTGTCAGGGCGCGGTGCACATGCGCATCGACGTCAAGGCGCTGGACGCCGACTTCTACGTCTGCACAGGCCACAAGCTGTACGGCCCGACCGGCATCGGCGTGCTGTACGGCAAGTCCGAGCGGCTTGCCGCCATGCCGCCCTACCAGGCCGGCGGCGAGATGATCGGCACGGTCACCGAGGACCGCATCACCTACGCCGAGCCGCCCATGCGGTTCGAGGCCGGCACGCCGCCGATCCTTGAGGCCATCGCGCTCGGCGCGGCGCTGGACTGGCTGATGGGACTCGATCGCGAGGCCGTCGCGGCGCACGAACGCGCGCTGTACGACCGGGCGATCGAACGGCTCGATGGGGCCAACTGGCTGCGGATTCTCGGCACAACGCCGGACAAGGGCGCCATTCTCAGCTTCACGGTCGACGGGGCTCACGCTCACGACATCGCCCAGATCCTCGATCAGCAGGGGGTGGCGGTCCGCGCCGGAACCCATTGCGCCGAGCCGCTGATGGCCCGTTTCGGCGTGACATCGAGCGCCCGGGCTTCCTTCGCCCTATATAACACCCTGGATGAGGCTGACGCGTTCGTGGACGCGCTGGTCAAGGCCCGCAGCTTCTTTGCCTGAGATCATGACAGACACAGCGCCCATCGCCCCGCAGACGTCTTCCGCCATTCCCCAGGCGGAACTCGACGCCCTGACCGACAAGCTGGTCGAGAAGCTCAAGAGCGTGTTCGACCCGGAGATCCCCGTCGACATCTATGAGCTGGGCCTGATCTACAAGGTCGACGTCTCGGACGACTACGAGGTCAAGATCGACATGACCCTGACCGCGCCAGGCTGCCCGGTGGCCGGGGAGATGCCTGGCTGGGTCGAGGACGCTGTGATGGAAATCCCGGCTTTCAAGTCCTGCACCGTCGACCTCGTCTTCGACCCGCCGTGGGACCCCTCGCGCATGAGCGACGAGGCCAAGCTGCAACTGAACATGTTCTGATCATGGAAACGGTTCAAATCACCCCGCGTCCCCGCCGCCCGCGCCCCAAGGTCGTCACCCTGACCGACGCCGCGGCCGGGCGCGTGAAGGAGATCATGGCCCGGGCCGAGAAGCCCTACGCCGGTCTGCGCGTGGGTGTGAAGAACGGCGGCTGCGCCGGCTCCGAGTACATCATCGAATACGCCGAAACGGCTGATCCGCTCGACGAGGTGGTCGAGGATCACGGTGTCACGATCCTGATCGAACCGAAGGCCGTGCTGTTCCTCATCGGCGCCGAAATCGACTACGAAGTCAGCCGGCTGAGCAGCAAATTCGTCTTCCGCAATCCGAACGAGACGGACGCCTGCGGCTGCGGCGAGAGCGTGACGATACAGCCTGCGGCGGAACGCTAGAAATCCACGTTTCGGGTAACCGCCCAGTGGCGGAACGGTGTTCTCGCAGTAGCCTGAGGGTCTGATCCGCACGAGGGGGACCAACCCATGTTCATTCCGGCAATCGCCACCGCCGCCGCTATTCTGGCCTTCGGCGCAGGGCCCGCGAACCCGTTTCCGAACGTGAACCCGGACAAGTTCGAAGGGCTCGCCAGCGACAGCTTCGCCGCCTGGTCCTACGGCTGGGATTCGGTGAAGACGAACGGCGCCGTGAAGACGCTGCTTGTCCAGACCCACTATCAGACACCGACCCCGATGCCCGGCAGTCCGGCGCCCGCCGCCTACTCGATCCACACTATGGCGATCAACTGCGCCGGCAAGACGGTGAACGTCATCAACGGGGCAAACTACTCGGCGAGCCAGGTCTTTCTGAGCATCGGTTCCTCGACCGGGACCTTCCCGTGGTCGGACATGACAACAGGATTTCAGTCCTTCGCCACCCAGGTCTGCGCGACCAGCTTCTGATCCTCAGGCGGCGGCCTCGACGGTCGCCGCCGCCTTCCGCACCTCATCCGGCGTCGGGACCAGCACCGAGGGTTTCACGGGCGCGCCGGTGGCCTGCGCGATCAGCTGCTGGCTGCGGGTCTCGATGACGTCCTCCAGACGGGTCAGGAACGGCGTGCGGTCGAGTCCCGTCTCGATCGGGTCGAGGAACTCGATCGTGGCCGTGCCCGGGCGCTTTATCTTCGACGTCTGCTCCCAGAAGCAGCCCAGGTTGGTCGCCACCGGCACGACCGGCAGATTGAAGTCGCGGCTCATGTAATAGACGCCGGTGCGGTAGCGGAACCGCTCGCCGGGTTTGGCCAGATTGCCTTCCGGATAGATCAGGATGCGACGCCCTTCGGCCGCCACCTGGGCCGCGCTTTCCGACAGGGCCTTGCGGGCTTCAGGGCCGCCGCAGTTGTCAACGATGATCGCGCCGAACTTGCGCAGGATCGCCCCGACCAGCGGGAAGCGCTCCATGTGATCGCCGGTGACGAACGACAGGTTGTCGACGTTCGCGAACATGACGAAGCCGTCGCCCCAGCTGTGGTGTTTGGCGGCGATTATGAAGGCGCCTTTGGGCAGCTTTTCCTGGCCCTTCAGTTCGATCTTGATGCCGGCCAGCGCGTCCATCGCCCACAGCATGCGACGCGTGTAGAGCCGGATCGCCCCGGTCATCGGCGCACGGCCCGGCGCCAGCGCCAGGATGGCGGCGCTGAGGCCGTAGAAGATCGACAGCACCCAGTAGTAGGCGTTGAACAGCCGGTTGCGGAAGGTCATCGGATTTCCCTATCGGGCGAACAGCAGCGCCTGGACGCCGGCGGTCATCAGGTCGGCGTGGGCGGAGAGGGGATCGTCGCCGAGGCGGCCGTAGACCCGGTTCTGGGCGGTCTGGGTGATCACGCCGATGGCCATGGCGGCCAGCACGCGCGGGTCGGCAGGCGGAATTTCGGCGGCGATCATTGCCTGTTTGATGACGTTCTCGGTCACCGTGACCGGGTCGCGGCCATCCTCCTGGTACCAGGGGATGAAGCGGTGAATCTGGGTCAGGTGGAAGCTGAATGTCAGCCAGTCCTCGTCGGCCACCTCGCAGTAGGCGGTGACGATGGCGGCGGCCTTGGCCTTGATGCCGACGGCCTGGGCGGCGCTGTCCTCGATCAGGGTCGACAGCCGCCGGTGGGTGGTCATGAACAGGCTGACCGCCAGTTCGTCCTTGCCCTTGTAGTGGCGGTAGAGGGCGCCCTCGGACACGCCGGCGGCCGTTGCGATGGCGCGGGTCGTCGCTGCGTCGACGCCCTCGCGAACGAAGACTTCCAGAGCGGCGCGCTCGATGCGAGGTTTGGCGGACATGGGGACGACTCCTTGCGTGAGCATTTGCTCACATTCGCCGGGCGTCCGCAAGTGAACAATTGATCACGCAGGACCGGAATGGCTGTCAGCGCCGAGTTTCTCGACCATTTGCACGAACTGCTGGCCGGTCTCGGCCCCCTGACGGTGAAGAAGATGTTCGGCGGCGCCAGCCTGCAGGTTGATGGCGCGGCCTTCGCCCTGGTGTTCGGCGAGACCCTGTACCTCAAGGTGGACGACGAGAACCGCGCGGCCTTTGAGGCGGAGGGCTCGGGTCCGTTTGTCTACAGCATGAAGGACGGGCGTGAGGCGTCGCTCGGCTACTGGAGCCTGCCCGAGGGCGGTCTGGATGATCCCGACGAGGCGGTGCGCTGGGCACGGCTCGGCGTCGAGGCGGCCTTCCGGGCGAAACGGCCGAAAGCGAAGAAGGGCCGGGCGATGCGCGACGACATCGGACCCGGCCCCTGGGATGGCTAAATCCTCCCCATCGGGGGAGGTGGCTCGCCTTTGGCGAGCCGGAGGGGGTCACCCCAAATCTGAGCGGACCCCCTCAGTCAGGCCGTTGGCCTGACAGCTCCCCCGAAGGGGAGCATCTCTACCGCCCCGTGAACGCCGCGACGCGTTTCTGCAGGAAGGCGCTGACGCCCTCGACGAAGTCGTGGGTCTTCCCGGCGATCTTCTGGGCCTTGCGTTCGGCGGTCAGCTGGCCGGACCAGTCGCTGTCGAGGCTGTCCCAGATCAGGCGACGAATGCCGCCGAGCGAGGCCGGGCCATTGGCCAGTTCCTTGGCGATTCCGATCGCGGTGGCGAGCAGGTCGGCGTCGGGGACGACCCGGTTGACCAGGCCCCACTCGAGCGCCTTGGCGGCGCCGATCTTTTCGCCCAGCAAGGCCATTTCCATGGCCCTGGCGCGGCCGATGGCGCGCGGCAGCAGGTAGGTCGAGCCGCCGTCCGGCACCAGCCCGATGCGCCGGAAGGCCTGCAGGAAGTAGGCGCTTTCGCCCGCGACGATCAGGTCGCCGAGCAGGGCGAAGGAGCAGCCGACGCCGGCCGCCGCGCCGTTGACCGCCGTCACCAGCGGCACCGGCAGGTCGCGCATCTGGCTGACCAGAGGGTTGTAGACCGTTTCCAGCGCCCGGCCGGCGTCCGGCTTGCCGTCGACGTCCAGCTCGCGGCCCGTGGCTCCGCCGCCGCCGAGATTGGCGCCCGAGCAGAACCCGCGGCCTTCACCGGTCAGCACCACGGCCCGGGCGACGACCTTGCCCGCGGCGATGGAGGAGAGGGCGTGGCTCAGTTCGCCGGCCAGATCCAGGCCCGCGGCGTTCATCGTCGCGGGATCGGACATGGTCACCACGGCCACGCCGTCGGTCACTTCAACCTTGATTTTCGTGTAGTCCACCCGAGCATCCTCCGAGGGTTTCTTATGCGGACTGGCTAGCCCCCATAACGCCGGGGAACGCCAATGAATATTTTCAGACCGGGCCGCGACCGTAGTAGCGCCACAGCTGCAGCACCAGCAGCACCGCCGCGACGAGGGCCAGCAGGATCGGGAGCGACAGGGACTGGCCGAGGCTCGCAATCCCCGCCGCGACCGTCAGGCCGACAAAGCAGCCGATGTCCCAGGCCCCTTCGGTCGCCATGTGAAAGCGGAACGTACAGGGCGAGGCCTTGGCCATGTTGTAGACCGGCGTCATCAGGACCGACGTGACGATCGCCGCCAGCAGGGCTCCCGCCGCATTGGCCAGTACCGCCAGCCAGGGGGTGTGCAGGCTGCCGGCTCGCAGGATGACCACGACCGCGGCGATCCCGTAGGCGATCAGGGCCGATCTCCGGCCATGGCCGAGATCGACGTGCCGGCCGAGGGCGAGGCTGCTGATCGCGCCGACAACGGCGGCCACGGCCGCAGCGCCGCCGTAGGCCAGGAAGTTTTCGCCGAGGGTGACGAACAGGGCGACCAGCCAGACGAAATGGTAGGTCGCCGCGAACAGCCCGTCGCAGACCATGAGGCCGAGGGCCATGCGAGATACCGGTGGGCCGGGCGATAGCTCGCTGGATACGGCCACGTTCGGCGCGCCGATCAACGGAACGATCGCCATCAGCTGGACCAGGCCGACACAGAGAAAGGTCGGCATCGGCCCGACCGTGGACAGGCCCAAAGCGCCGAGCAGCGGCGCGACGATGCCGACCAGCGCGACGAGCGCTTCCCGGAAACCGATCTGGCCGCCCCGGTCATCGGATTCGCCGATGGCCGCGAAATAGGCGTGAAAGCTGAGCCAATAGAGCAGGTAGCCGAGCGCGGAGACGGCGCACAGCACCAGCAGGAGCGGACCGACGCCGTCGACCAGCGCCAGCAGCGGGTAGTCAAGCGCCGTCAGCACGGTTCCGGCCATCAGCAACGGCTTGACGCCCCAGCGCTTGGCGAACGGGAGAACAACCGGGCGCAGCAGAAACCGTCCACCGATGATGCCGGCCTGGAACAGCAGCGCCAGCGGGACCGGGACCCCGGCTTTGAGCAGGAAGACCAGGACGAACAGGCCGCCCGCTTCCTGGGCGAAGGCCTGCAGGGTGTAGTGGAGATTCACGCGATTGATCGCGTCGTTCCTGAGAAAGGACATGGAGACCTGAAGGGAATGTGTGAACGCGGCTTCGCCCGGCGCAGGGCGCCGGGCGGTGCGGATCGTGCCAGCCTCGGCCAGCGGTTAGCGGATGCGTTCACACATCGGTGGCGGTTCCTTCGACGGCGAAGGCTCGCACGGGACTTTCAAGTCGGCAAGACGGGCAGATCGACAAGCCGGGGCGTCAGGCCGCCGCGGCCAGCTTCTCGCCATTGGTGACGCGATTACGGCCCGAGCGCTTCGAGGTGTAGAGGGCGGCATCGGCGCGTTCCATGACGCAGCTGCCGGTTTCCCCTTCGCGGCGGGTGGCCAGGCCGGCGGATACGGTCACTGTACCCAGATCCTCGTTGGTCGACCGACGCTTCAACATGCGCGAGGCGACCTCTTCACGGATTTCCTCCAGGCAGGCTTCAACCAGTCCGGAGTCTTCACCGGGGAAGATCATGGCGAACTCTTCGCCGCCATAACGGGCCGAGAAGCGCGGCGTGGCGCCCAGACGGCCGATGACGCTGGCGACGAAGCGGATGACCTGGTCACCGGTCTGATGGCCCCAGGTGTCGTTGAAGCTCTTGAAGTGGTCGATATCCAGCACAGCCAGGGTCAGGGCCATACCCGTCTCATCTGCGTCGGCGCAGGCGCGGGCCAGCTCGTCGTCGAACGCGCGACGGTTCGCCAGGTTGGTCAGTCCATCGGTGGTCGCGTCACGGCGAACCTGTTCGAGATGTTCCCGCAGCCGCTGGACTTCGCCCGTCGATTCCGCGAGGCGCTTTTCGAGGGATTTGTTCTCTTTCTGCACCCGGCGGGTCGCCGAGGAGAGCGAGTCGACCATGGCGCGGACCTGCTCGACGCCCTCGGCCTCACTCAGGTCCTTGCTGGCGCCGGCCAGGGTGTGGCCATAGGCCTCATTGGATTTCTGGGCCTGCTGGATGGCCTTGGACACCGAGTCCAGTTCCTTCGACAGCTGATCCCCGGCGTCGCGAATCTGTTCGTTCAGGCGGGCCTTGGCCAGATAGGCCGCCGCGAGGTCCTCGCTGATGCTCTCGGTCAGGGGCTCGCCCAGCAGGATCAGCCTGCCCAGTTCAACGGCCAGGGCGCCTTCCGGGTCGGCGACATAGTGCGACCAGAGCTCGAAATTCAGGGGCGTCGGCCAGACATGATGGCTTTCCATCAGGTCCAGAGCCTTGCGGGCGACCTTGTAGGCCTCCGGCCCTCTCAGAATGGTTTCGACTTCGCCGGACATTGGTCATTCCCCCTTGGCGCAGGCCGCCCTTCGAGCGGGTCTGAGCTGTAGATGGGCGAGCGTATGCCGAAAGGTCCGAATGACCGGTTAAAGGGATAACGCCGGTCGCTTGCGGCGCGACGAAGGTGCGGTCATTCTGATCGTCGATCACCTGAGCCGGGGGCAGCCCGGCCTGTCCGGAGGGACCCCCATGAACGCACCCGCCAATCTCGGCATCGAAGGTCATACGGCCGCGATGCTGGCCATCCTTGATCGTCAGAAGGCGGCGCATATCCGGGACGGGGCGCCGAGTGCTGAAAAACGCATCGAGTGGCTCGATCGCTGCATCGGCATGCTGGTCGACCATGCCGTCGACATTCAGGACGCGCTGAATGCCGATTTCGGCAACCGCTCGCGGGAAGCCAGCCTGCTGACCGACGTGTCCGGCTCGATCGGCCCGCTGAAGTTCGCAAAAGAAAACGTCCGCAAGTGGATGAAGGCGCAGAAGCGCAAGACCACGCCGGCGATCCTCGGCCTGCTCGGGGCCAAGGCCGAGATCCAGTACCAGCCCAAGGGCGTGGTGGGGGTGATCAGCCCGTGGAACTTCCCCGTCAACCTGACCTTCGCCCCGCTGGCCGGCATCCTGGCCGCCGGTAACCGGGCGATGATCAAGCCGTCGGAGTTCACGCCCGTCACCTCCGAGCTGATGAAGACCATGTTCGCCAAGGCCTTCACCGACGACGAGATCGCCGTGATCACCGGTGGGCCGGAAGTCGGTCAGGCCTTCGCCGGGCTGCCGTTCGACCACATGATCTTCACCGGCGCGACGTCGATCGCCCGCCATGTCATGCGCGCCGCCGCCGAGAACCTGGTGCCTCTGACGCTTGAGCTAGGCGGCAAGAGCCCCGTGATCATCTCACAGAGCGCCGACATGGCCACCGCGGCCGCGCGGATCATGAACGGCAAGACGCTCAACGCCGGCCAGATCTGCCTCGCGCCTGACTACGTCAATGTTCCCGAGAACCGGGTGGAAGAGTTCGTCACCGAGGCCACCAGCGCGGTGACGCGGATGTTCCCGACCCTGAAGGACAATCCCGACTACACATCCGTCGTGGCCCAGCGGCACTACGACCGGATCAAGGGCTACATCGACGACGCCCGCGCCAAGGGCGCCGACATCCGCGAGATCAACCCGGCCGGCGAGGACTTCAGCCAGCAGGAGCATCGCAAGATCCCGCCGACCCTGATCCTCAACGCCACCGACGACATGACGGTGATGCAGGACGAGATCTTCGGTCCGGTGCTGCCCGTGAAGACCTACAATGCCGTCAGCGAGGCCGTGGACTACATCAACGCCCACGACCGGCCGCTGGGCCTCTACTGGTTCGGGACCGACGAGGCCGAAAAGGACCGCATCCTCAATCACACCACCAGCGGCGGCGTGACGGTCAACGATGTGATCATGCATGTGGCCCAGGAAGAGCTGCCGTTCGGCGGCGTTGGTCCGTCAGGCATGGGCAGCTACCACGGCCATGACGGCTTCCTCGAGTTCAGCCACAAGAAGGCGATCTACACCCAGCTTAAGAAGGACATCGGTCCGCTGCTTCAGATGCGGCCGCCCTATGGTCCGGCTATCCGCAAGTTCCTTGGCGCCTCGCTCAAGCGTTAGGCGAGCCCGTTCATATCCGCGTCAGGCGGGATGTCGTATTGCAGCTTTCGTGGCGGCATACGATATCCGCCTGACGGGGCGCTTCGCCCCAGGGAGATGACCATGCGTACGGCCGTTACCGGCCTGCTCGTTTCGTTGCTGGCGGTTTCGACCGCTCAGGCGAAGCCTGACTTCAAGGCCCAGGCGCGGTGTATCGCGACCTATGAAGTCGCCGCCGGCCTTCTGGAAGCCGATGCTGACGCCGCCACCGGCGCGGACAAGACGATCATCCGCAAGCGCATCGCCAAACTCGACACGAGCCGGGAAAAGCTGTCGCTCGCCCTCGCCACGCGCACCGATCTGACGCCCGCCGACAGCAAGACCAGCCAGCTGGAACGCAAGGCCGAGGAGGCGCGTCTCGACAAGCTCGAGTCGTCGGCGGTCCAGGCGGCCGCCGACGCCTGCGACCAGATCACTACGGCGAGCTAGCTGTCGTTTCCAAGAAGGTTGTTCACACGCTGCCATGGTGTGAGGCCGTTGATGCC
>NZ_JBMDKR010000022.1:0-305 GCF_057809815.1 Caulobacter sp. FG121 | reverse complement strand
GGTGCTGTCAGTCTAACGCGCACTCGTCTCCACTTTTGACCCCGCCAGGTCATTGTGGAGAAGGGGTTGGATGGGCGTTTCATTCAAGCGGCATCGGTTTCCAGCCGACGTCATCCGACATGCGGTATGGCTGTATTTCAGGTTCACCCTGAGTCTTCGCGACGTGGAGGAGATGCTGGCCGAGCGTGGGATCGAGGTCAGCTACGAGACCATTCGATGCTGGACCAAGAAGTTCGGACCGCAGTTCGCGAGGCGGCTGAAGAAGCTACGGCCGGCGCCATCGCCGCGTTGGCATCTCGATGAAA
>NZ_JBMDKR010000021.1:0-688 GCF_057809815.1 Caulobacter sp. FG121 | reverse complement strand
CGGCCGGCCGGCTCGCCGCCTGCCTCGTCGGGCAGGCGGATGATGCCGGTGGAGATCTGCTTCAGCGTCGCGACCGCCGCTTCGTAGCGCTTGCGCACTTCCTCGGTCGGCTCGCGGTGCAGCCGCCACCAGGTGATGTCCTGGGCGATACCCTTGAGCATCGGATGGGCGGCGGTCAGGGGCAGCTTGTACTGGGCGCGCAGGTAGCCGTCGATCGTGCTGCCGGCGTAGTCGAGCGCCTCGCCCAGAACCTGGTCATCGATGAGTCCGGCCGGCGGCTCGGCGCGATCGGTCAGCTGGATGAGCTGAAGCTCTCCGTAGCTGAGGATCATGTCGGGGCGGGCGGCGTAGGTCATCGGACTCCGGGAAGATGGAGCGGCGGTGTCCGGACCCCGCCGCGATGCTCACGCTACGCACCCTCCGGAGGGTGCTTACTGCTCCTGGACCAACACACGGCCGGGAGGTCGCTACGGGTCTTTCTGCTCGCCAGCGCCATCGATGGCGGAAGGCGCGGCAGGTTCGGGAGCCGGAGCCGGGGCCGCCGGCGGCGTCTTGGGTTCAGCCGCGGGCTTGGCTTCCGCCTTCGGCTTGGGAGCCTTCTCCACCTTGGGCTTGACCACCTTCGGCAGCTCGGGAGCCGGCGGAGGCGGAAGCGGAAGCGGAGGCGGAGGCGGAGGCGGAGGCGGAG
>NZ_JBMDKR010000020.1:0-1020 GCF_057809815.1 Caulobacter sp. FG121 | reverse complement strand
TGTCGAAGCTATGAAGGTTGTTCACCCGGGGTTGGGTTGAGAGAGTGGGGTTGCGACACTCCAACCTCTAACCGGGGAGACCCCGGATGAACGTTCACAAGAATGCCCGTCTGACGCCGTCTGGTCGAGCCTTGCTGGCTGATCGTGTTGCTGGCGGCTGGACGGTGAAGGCCGCCGCGGGTGCGGCTGGCGTATCCAGGCGAACGGCCCACAAGTGGCTGGCCCGGCATCGGCTCGGGGGCGAGCGAAGGCATCACGACCGCAGCTCGGCGCCGAGGCGATGTCCGCGCAGGGTCGGTGATGAGCTGGTGACGCGGATCGAGGCCCTGCGGCGGGAGCGTCTGACCGGACCGGCGATCGCGGCCCGGCTGGGCATGGCCCCCTCGACCGTGGGCCTGATCCTGCGCCGGCTGGGGCTTGGCCGACTGTCGGCGCTGGAGCCGAAGGCTCCGGTGGTGCGCTACGAGCGCTCGGCCCCCGGCGAGATGATCCATCTGGACATCAAGAAGCTGGGCCGGTTCCGGATCGAAGGCCACCGCGCCACCGGCAGCCGCCAGGCCGGAACCTCGCGCGGCGCGGGCTGGGACTTCCTGCATGTCTGCGTCGATGACGCCTCGCGGCTGGCCTACACCGAGATCCTGCCCAGCGAGGGCCAGCACGACACCACCGCCTTCCTCGAACGCGCCCTGGCCTGGCTGGGCCGACACGGGGTCAAGGTCGAGCGGGTCATGACCGACAACGGATCGGCCTATCGCTCAAAGCTGTTCGCCGCCGCTCTCCAGAAGGCCGCAGCCCGGCACGTCCGAACCCGGCCATACACGCCCCGCACCAACGGTAAGGCCGAGCGGTTCATCCAGACGTCCCTGCGAGAATGGGCCTACGCAAAGCCCTACCCCTCGTCAGACCACCGCACCGCCGCCATCAAACCCTGGACCGACAGCTACAACACCGCCCGACCACACTCCGGCATCAACGGCCTCACACCATGGCAGCGTGTGAACAACCTTCTTGGAAACGACA
>NZ_JBMDKR010000002.1:0-559240 GCF_057809815.1 Caulobacter sp. FG121 | reverse complement strand
AGATTTCGGCGGGGATGGGATTGTTGCGGTCTTGGGCAGTTAAACTGACAGCGCTGACCGGGTCGACATCCATCAGGACGAGGTGGCGATCCGCCTGCGCAATGACGGGCTGTCGAGTCTGGCCGGCGAGCTCGCCAGCATCAGCACCGCCGAGAGGATCGCGGCATGAGCGCCACCGACACGTTCACGGTTCGCATCCCCATGCAGATCCGCAAGCGCGGAGGCCGCAAGCTGATCCTCGCCCCCGATGGCGGTGGGCCGATCTGGGCGGCCCCCAGGCCGCGGGTCGACAATACCATGATCAAGGCCATCGCCCGGGCGTTCCGGTGGCGAAAGCTGATCGAGACCGGGGTCCATGCCTCCATCGAGGAGGTCGCCGCGGCGGAGAAGATCAACGCGTCCTATGTGGGCCGGGTGCTGCGGCTGACGCTACTGGCCCCCGAGATCATCGAGGCGATCATGGAGGGACGACAGCCGGCCGGCATGACGATGGCTGGGCTGCTGACGGGATTCCCGGTCGTGTGGGCCGAGCAGCGGGCGGCCCTAGGAGCATAGCGCCAGCGCTATCTGACCGGCAGATCCACCCTCCGGCGTTTCCGGGCCAAAGCAGTGTCCAGCTGGGCGGCTGCGGTTGCCGGACTTCAGTCAGGGTAGGGTAGTTTTCGGCTTGGCGCGGTTAACCTGACAACACCTTGAAACCGGATCACACCGGCAGCCCAATTAAGGGCCAGGCGCACTAAGCGGGTTCTAGCAGACTGCGCAGCATCCAGGCCGTCTTCTCGGACACCTGCATTCTTTGGGTCAGCAGATCACAGGTCGGTTCGTCGTTGGACTCGTCGGCGATCCTGAAGACCTGGCGCGCGGTGCGGGTAACCGCTTCATGGCCCATGACTAGATTGACTAACATGTCACGCGACGCCGGAACGGCCGTGTCCTCACCGATGCTGGAAAGCCGGGCGAAGGCGGCGTAGCTGCCGGGCGCGGGGTGACCAAGGGCGCGAATGCGCTCGGCGATGTCGTCCACCGCCAACCCCAGTTCAGTGTATTGCGTCATGAACATCATGTGCAGCGTCTGGAACATCGGACCGGTGACGTTCCAGTGGTAGTTGTGGGTCTTCAGGTACAGGGTGTAGCTGTCCGCCAGGAGGCGAGAGAGTCCCTCGGCGATGGCCGCACGCTGGTCGGCCGGAATGCCGATGTCGATATCCATAGCCATACTCATGTTCGGCCGCCCCATCGGGCGATGATGTTCTAAGCTTAGTCCATGGACTGATCTGATGCCATGGTTGGAGTAGGCGAGCGTTTACCTTTTACGCCGCCCAGTGAGCCCTTTCGCGTCGTTCGGCTGATTATCCGGCGGACGGTGGCGGTCTGTAGGTCCCGCAGCGTGGACCTGAACGGCTGGCTGGTCACCCAGGGATGGGCAGTCGCCTATCGGCGCTACTCGCGGGACTACGTTCGCGCCGAGGACCAGGCGCGGGCTGGCCGTCGAGGGGTCTGGTCGGGGCAGTTCGACATGCCGTGGGAGTGGCGGGCGGCGCAGAGATCTCGTTAGGTCTCTAGCCGTTTGGCCGGGGATGCGACGAGAGCCCTTACCCATGAGGGCGGCTGCCGAAGTGAGAAATCGCTTCGCTCGATCGACCTATAACCTAGAGTTTAGCCTTCAGGCATTGCCAGCCGGCAGTCTATTGGCTGACGCTGCTTATTTGGGTTCCGAGTCGAGGGGGGTATGCCGTGCTTTCACCCATGTGGACAAAACCAGCAGTCTGGAGCGCTGGCCGTGATCCTCTGGGCATGCAGGCAACTTCGGTCAGGCTCTATCGTCGGCTGGCTCCTGGCCTCACCAACGTTACCAACCGCCTGCGGTATTTCTCGTTCTATTGCTGGGCGGGGCACTTGGCGACCATAGACCCACTCTATTCCAGCGGAAAAAATAATCGATTGGATTTATATCGGTCGTTTGGAGACCATAGTTTCAGAAATGCCTACTCCGGAGTCGCTGCTGCAAGGCGACGAAGACGGTCGGCACCATCACATTGATCGTCAAGGCGGTCGTGTTCACCGAAGTTCGGAGAGAGCTATGACCAACAATGATCCTGCCCGTCCGGGAAAATGTCCTGTGATGCACGGCGGCAATACCACCACCGGCACGTCCGGCGCAGACTGGTGGCCGAACGCCTTGAACCTGGAAATCCTTGACCAGCATGACATTCGAACCAATCCGCTCGGCGAGGCCTTCAGCTATCGCAATGCGCTAGCCCAGCTCGACGTCGCGGCGCTCAAGCGCGACATGCACGCCCTGATGACGGAGAGCCAGGACTGGTGGCCCGCCGACTGGGGTCACTACGGCGGCCTGATGATCCGCATGGCCTGGCACGCTGCAGGCTCCTATCGCCTGGCGGACGGACGGGGCGGCGGCGGCACGGGCAACCAGCGGTTCGCACCCCTCAACTCCTGGCCGGACAACGCCAATCTGGACAAGGCCAGGCGCCTGCTGTGGCCGATCAAGAAGAAGTACGGCAACCAGGTTAGCTGGGCTGACCTTATACTTTTTGCCGGCACGATCGCCTATGAGTCGATGGGTCTGAAGACCTTCGGCTTCGGCTTCGGCCGCCAGGACATCTGGCGGCCGGAGAAGGACGTCTACTGGGGTGCCGAGAAGGAATGGCTTGGAGCCGACCGCTACGAGGGCGAGGACCGCGCCAGCCTGGAAAACCCGCTGGCGGCCGTGCAGATGGGCCTTATCTACGTCAACCCGCAGGGCGTTGGCGGCCTGCCAGATCCCCTGCGCACTGCCCAAGACGTGCGCGTCACGTTCGCCCGGATGGCCATGGATGACGAGGAAACCGTCGCCCTGACTGCTGGCGGGCATACGGTCGGCAAGGCGCACGGCAACGGTGACGCCACCCTGCTGGGGCCTGATCCTGAAGGCGGCCCCGTCGAGGACCAGGGCCTCGGCTGGCTCAACAAGATCGGACGGGGTATCGGCCGCGACACCGTCACCAGCGGGCTGGAAGGCGCCTGGACGACACACCCCACGCTTTGGGACAACGGCTACTTCCACTTGCTGTTCAAGTACGACTGGGAACTGAAGAAGAGCCCCGCCGGCGCCTGGCAGTGGGAGCCGGTCGACCTGGCGGACGAGGACCGGCCGGTTGATGTCGAGGACCCCTCGATCCGCCGCAACCTGATCATGACAGACGCCGACATGGCGATGATCAAGGACCCCGTCTATCGGGCGATCTCGGAGCGCTTTCGTGACGACCAGGCCTATTTCTCGGACGTCTTCGCGCGCGCCTGGTTCAAGCTGACTCACCGCGACATGGGTCCGAAGGCGCGCTACGTCGGGCCGGACGTGCCGGCGGAAGACCTGATCTGGCAGGACCCGGTTCCGGCCGGCGCCACCGGCTATGACGTTGAAGCGGTCAAGGCCCGCATCGCCGCGAGCGGCCTTTCGGTCAGCGACATGGTCACGACCGCCTGGGACAGTGCCCGCACCTTCCGCGGCTCCGACATGCGCGGCGGCGCCAACGGCGCCCGCATCCGCCTCGCGCCCCAGAAGGACTGGGAAGGCAACGAGCCGGCGCGCCTCGCCCGGGTGCTGTCAGTGCTCGAACCGATCGCGGCCGATACGGGTGCAAGCGTCGCCGATGTGATTGTGCTGGCCGGCAATGTCGGCGTCGAGCAGGCGGCCCGCGCCGCCGGCTTCAACGTCACCGTGCCCTTTGCACCGGGTCGTGGAGACGCGACAGACGCGATGACGGACGCAGGGTCGTTCTCGGTGCTGGAACCCCTCGCGGACGGTTTCCGAAACTGGCTGAAGACCGACTATGCCGTCAGCGCCGAGGAGTTGCTGCTCGACCGGGCTCAGCTCATGGGTCTGACGGCGCCCCAGATGACCGTGCTGGTTGGTGGCCTGCGCGTTCTGGGCACCAACCACGGCGGCGCGAAGTCCGGCGTGTTCACCGACCGTGAGGGCGTTTTGACGAACGACTTCTTCGTCACCCTCACCGACATGGCCCTCACCTGGCGACCCGTCGCCGGGAACCTGTACGAAATCCGCGACCGGGCGACGGGCGCCGTGAAGTGGACGGCGTCGCGGGTGGACCTCGTCTTCGGCTCAAACTCCGTCCTGCGGGCCTATGCCGAACTCTATGCCCAGGACGACAGCCGCGAGCGATTCGTCCACGATTTCGTCGCCGCCTGGACCCGGGTCATGAACGCGGACCGCTTCGACCTGGCCTGATCTGAAGCGGGGGTGCTGTCAGTCTAACGCGCACTCGTCTCCACTTTTGACCCCGCCAAGTCATTGTGGAGAAGGGGGTAGATGGGCGTTTCATTCAAGCGGCACCGGTTTCCGGCCGACGTCATCCGGCATGCGGTGTGGCTGTATTTCAGGTTCACCCTGAGCCTTCGCGACGTCGAGGAGATGCTGGCTGAGCGGGGGATCGAGGTCAGCTACGAGACCATTCGATGCTGGACCAGGAAGTTCGGACCGCAGTTCGCCAGGCGGCTGAAGAAGCTACGGCCGGCGCCATCGCCGCGTTGGCATCTCGATGAAATGGTCTGCACCGTCGGCGGCCGCCGAATGTACCTGTGGCGCGCCGTCGACGATGAGGGCGAAGTCCTGGACCTTGTGATGCAACGGTAACGCGACACCGAGGCGGCGCTTACGCTGATCAAGCGGCTGCTGCGAAACCAGCGCACCAAGCCTGTCGCCATCGTGACAGACGGCCTCGCGTCCTATCCCGCAGCCTTGGCGCAACTCGATCTGCTAGACGTCCATCGACCCGGCCGATTGAGGGAGAACAATCGCGCCGAGAACAGCCACCTGCCGATCCGACGACGAGAGCGCAAGCAGCAGGGCTTCAAGTCGCAGGCATCGGCGCAGCGGTTCCTGACTGTTCACGCTGCTGTCTACCAACGCCTTCTACACCGCCCGGCACCTGACCCGCCGGCCAACACTGAAGGTGCTCCGGGCCGAAGCCTTTGAGGCGTGGTCACAGGCGACGTGTGCCTAGATTTCGGCGGGGATGGGATTGTTGTGGATTGGGCCGGTTAACCTGACAGCGCTCGGGTCGGTATCGGCCGCCTTAGCGTGTCATCTCCGGCTCGATGGACTCTAGGCGTTTGGCAATAGAGTCGAAGAGCGCAGCGGGCTGTAAACCGAACGCCTTGGCCATCCGATAAAGCTCCAGGGCTTCGACCCTGCGTCGACCCGTTTCGATCAGCGAAATGTGGGAGTGGGATTTCCCCAAGCGTATCGCCAGCGATCGCTGGCTGAGGCCGGCTTCACGACGCGCCGCGGCAAGTACCGCCGCCACGGTTTGATACCGGTCCCTGAGCGTCGGACATACTGATCGGCTGGGATGGCATCGAGACGCCACTCGATCCGGTGCGACTGATTTTTCGGCCACGATCATCGTTTCAGCTTCGTTCCTCAAAGTCGAAACGGCGGCTTTGGCAGGATAACGTGACAGCTTTCACCGAACCCCGACGGGACCTTTCGATACCCGAACGAGTAATGTTGGATTGTCGATCAGCTGCGGGCGGCACGCCGCCCGGGTTACGGGCGGGAGTTCCAGGGCCATCGAATCGTCGTCCACGGTCAACAGACCGCCCCACCACGCGCCGCTCTCCAATGTTCTTGCATTGGATCGCTCAATCTCGAGGTCCAGACGAAAATCCAAGCTGCCGCTCTCTCTGGCGGTCGCATCCGCCGACCAGACGCCCGAAAGCTGGAAATCAGAGGCCCCCGCTACGAGCGCCGCCATCGACCATTGGCCATCGGCCGCCAGATTCAGGGAGAACTCCTCAATCCCGATTCCGCGCAGCCCGCCCGGCATGGTCGAGCGCCAGGTCCCGACCAGCGCTTCGGGACGCAGCATCTCGCCCTTTCGCCTGAACAGCGAGCGGGACCTCATATGGTCAGGTCGCGGCGCATCCGGCGGGCCCAGCGCCAGAGCCAGCGTGTCGCCCTGCACTGTCAGGCGATAGAGCCCCCGCAGGCGTGCGTTGCCCAGTTGAAGGTCAAGCTTGTGGGGCGGCTGGCCGACGGAAACATCATAAATTCCCATCGACGTCCCTTCGTCGGTACGTAAGGCAAGGGTTCCGTCATCGCGAAAGTCGAACTCCAGAGCCTTGGAGTCAGGATCGCAGGCCAACCATGTTCCGGTCAGGTCGCTGGGAATGTTCAACGGCTGCTGGCCAAGCGGGAGCTGATCGGCCCTGTTTTCGAGGAACGCCCGCATCAGCTCGAAGCTGTCGTCGGAACTCCGAAGGCCCCAATGGCCGAGTCGCGGAAGGACGCGGTTGTCCGCGCCGGCAAGCTGCGCGCTCTCTTCGAAGAGGGAGAACTGGACGTCGTGCGGACCTGAAATCGTCATGTACCGAACGCCGTCGTCAGTGCCCTTGGCGTCCAGCCTGCGGAGGAACTCGGACCCGCCGGTATGGATCTCGACGGCTTGCCGGAAGATCTTGCCCTCCGGGTCCCGGAGCAACATGACGTCGCAGGCGGGGGCTCCCGCGTTGCACCCGGCGATCAGCACCGCGTGGGACGTCAGGCGGGCCCCGTCGAGAAAGGACAGATAGTACCTGACGACCGGGGCGCCGAGACTGTGGGCTATCAGAGCGATGGGCGTTTGCGCCCCCACCTTGGGCCGCACTTCCCTGGCGATGAAGTCAGCCAGCTGGGCCGCGTAGGCAACGCAGGAACCATGCGAGGGTGGATCGAGGCTGATCGCGAACAGCTGGTTGTAACCGCACTGTCGGAAACGCTCGGCCACATGGTCCCAGGCTTGGGCGCCTTCGCCGTTCCCATGCACGAAGACGATAGGGACCGCTTCTGTCTGCGGATCGACGACATCACTCGCGGTCGAGATGCTCTGATCATCCACCGTCGGAGTCACTTCAGCGACACCATCTGGGTGATAAAGTCGAGTATCCGGGACAACTCGCGCGCTGAGGTCGGGCGAGCCCTCACGGTATAGCCGTTCAGTCGCTCGAACTGGGGCAACATCGCCAGGAGTTCGGCGATCCGGTTTCCCTTGAATGCGATGTCGAAGTCCACCGGCCAGGGCGAAAGGTAGGGTGCGATCTCGGCCCTACGCGCCACCGCCTTGATGGTGGCCTTTCGAATGAGCTCGCAGCATTGCTCCGGCGGCAGAGTGGTTGCAGCCGTGTGACTTATGGCGACCTTCGTCTGCACAGTCTCGATGTCGCCAAGGACAGCTGTCGCATGCCTGACGTAGGCGTCGTCTCCGGTCGCCAGCAGGACCGGCACCCCCAGTTCACCCGCAGCGAGCGCGCTGATATGGGTCTCGGACACCGATTGTCCGTTGATCCGCATGTCGCTGAACACACCGCCGTTGACGGTGTGCGGGCACAACCCCTCGGCCGACGCCGCGCCTACGTGGTACCCGAGAAAGACAGCGCCAACGACGCCTTCCTCCTGAACCCCCTCCATCATCAGAAGCGGACGGGGCCAGCAACGGACCAGGCGGACGAACGAGGGGAGCCGATCGACCAGGATGTTGCGGCCGTTGTAGTGGGAATCGGAGACGATGACCTCGTCGCACCCGGCCTCGTGGGCGCCTTCGCAGGCGGCGACGACCTCGTTCGTCATCCACAGCCGCGCTTCCCCGTAGTCGAAGTTGCCGGCGGTCCCGCTGTCGAAGTGAGCGATTCCGCCCACGCCTTCGATATCGGCCGATATGTAGAGCTTCATATTACCTGCATCCCCTGAGACAACGAGCCGCTCTATGGAGCGTTACAATTTCCAGCGACCGATCCAATTCATCGTTCCGATCCGTCGCCGCCACGGACCTCAATTGACGCCCCTTCGGGATTGGCCGCCCGTTGCTCGGAAAGCCATCTGACGACGTTGCGGACAAAAAGTCGGTTCTGCTCCGCGCCTGGGGCGTCGAGCCCCATACTTTGGCCGTTGGAGGCGATCTGCGAGGTGAACATCGCCGCCTCGCCGAAGGCCGCGACGCGGCCGAGCCCGACCTCGCGGGTCGCCGCCTGAAGCCAGCCGTCCGCGGGCGTCCGCGGCGTTTGGGACGTGAACACCCAAGGCTTGTCGGGCATCAGGACCACGAACCCCTGAGGGAACACGAGCAGCGGCTCGGCGCCAGGCTCCGCTTGGAAAGCCTGACCGATGAAAGTCGCGACCTGGATGACAGTCCCGCCCCCATAGCGCCCATCGGTGATCGGCCCGCTTGCCAGGGTTCCGTCTTCCGCCTTGAACAGGTCGGGCATGGTGATTCCGCCTGCGCCTCCCTGATCGACAGCGACGACCCTGGCGGCAAAGCCATCCTTGAAATGAAAGCCGAATGCAGCCGCGAGATCCGCTGCGGCGCCCGCCAGGGGCATGTGATCGGCAATCAGCAGCAGGCTCCCACCTCGCGCCACCCAGTCATGGATGGCCGCTATCTCGGCCTTACTGAACGCTGAGGGCGTTGGCCGGGGGTACTCGTTCCACGGCAGGTCCGAAGGCTGAGCGTTGGCGATCACCAGCACGTCGCAACGGTCCGGGACGCCGGCCTCGAACAGGATGTCCAGCGGTTCAAGCTGGTATCCATCCGCGCTCAACAGCCGGGCAAAGGCGGCGAACCGGCCATCAAGCTTGTGGAAGTTGAAGTGCCTTTGGTCCTGGCAGACCCTGGGCCCCTCCCCAACCTTGAAGCGGGGGTCGGAGACCCGGGCCTGGAACCCGCTGTCCTGGACCTGCAAGCCGGCATTGTCGGCGCGAAAGCCACCCGTAAGTAGGGCGGCGCTCAACATCATCGGGATGATCACGGCTCTCATGCCCGTACTTAGATCATATGACCCATGGGTCATAAAGGGGAAATTGGCCCAAAGGCGACGTTTGCTGACGTCGCCCAGACCGGGGACGTCGATCGTCTCATCACGGGACGCCTTCCGCCTGACGACTCAAGATCGACAATTCACAGTCGGAGTCCGGGATTTCTCGCCTAATAACTCTTGGGAAGACCCAGAACCTTCTCGGCGATGAAGTTGAGGATCATCTCGCGGCTGACCGGGGCGATGCGGGCGATCATGGCTTCGCGGAAGTAGCGTTCGACGTCGTATTCCTTGGCGTAGCCCATGCCGCCGTGGGCCAGTAGCGACGCTTCACAGGCGCGGAAGCCCGCTTCGGCGCCGAGATATTTGCCGGCGTTGGCCTCGGCCCCGCAGTCGCGGCCGGCGTCGTAGAGCGCCGCGCCCTTGAAGGCCAGCAGGTTGGCCGCCTCGAGCTCGGCCCAGGCCTTGGCCAGCGGATGCTGCACGCCCTGGTTCTGGCCGATCGGCCGACCGAACACGATCCGCTCGTTGGCGTAGGTCGCCGCCTTGGCCAGAGCCGCGCGGCCCAGGCCCACGGCCTCGGCGCCGAACAGCACCCGCTCGGGGTTGAGGCCGCTGATCAGATACTGGAAGCCCTTGCCTTCCTCGCCGATCAGATCCTCGGCGGGGACCTGCAGGTCCTCGATGAAAAGCATATTACATTCAACGGCCTTGCGGCCCATCTTGGGGATCGGCCTGGCGTCGATCCTGGCCCGGTCGAAGTCGGTATAGAACAGGCTCAACCCCTGCATCGGCTTGGCCGTCTGGTCCCTGGGCGTGGTTCGGGCGATGATCAGGATCTTGTTGGCGCGCTGGGCCATGGTGGTCCAGATCTTCCGGCCATTGATGACGTAGCCGTTGCCCTTGCGCTCGGCCCGGGTCTCGAGATTGGCCGTGTCGAGGCCGGAGTTCGGCTCGGTGACCGCGAAACAGGCCTTGTCCTCGCCGGCGATGATCTTCGCCAGATGGCGCTGCTTCTGCTCGGCCGTGCCGAACTTCACCACCGGCATCAGGCCGAAGATGTTCAGGTGGATGGCGCTGGCCCCGGTGAAGCCCGCGCCGGACTGGGTGACCGTCTGCATGACGTGCGCCGCCTCGGTCAGGCCCAGGCCCGCGCCGCCGTATTCCTCCGGCATGGCGATGCCCAGCCAGCCGCCGTCGGCCATGGCCCGGGCGAAGGCTTCGGGAAACTCACCGGTCTCGTCCGTGCGGCGCCAGTACTCGTCGTTGAAGTCGGCGCAGATGCGGCCGACCGCCTCGCGGATGGCTTCCTGCTCTTCGGTGGGCCAGAAGCTGCTCATGCGTCCTCGCTGGGGTTGTCGAACCGGCGCGGGTCGAGCCGCGCGGCCACTACCGAATGGACTGGTTTCTCCAGCGGCTCAGGCGGGCGCCGGCGGGCGCGAGTACTCGTCGACAAGCAGGCGCTTGAACAGCTTGCCGGTCGGCTCGCGCGGGAGGTCCCTGCGGAAGTGGATCTCCCTGGGAACCTTCACGCCGCTGACCTTCTGGCGGATGAAGGTGGCCAGGTCCCGGGAGAGCTCCGGGGTCGCCGCGGTCCAGTCCAACGGCTGGACGACCGCCACGACCCGTTGTCCCATCTCCTCGTCCAAAACGCCGAACACCGCGACGTCGAGAACTGCCGGATGGGCGAGCAGGGCGTTCTCAATCTCCTGCGGATAGATGTTCACGCCACCGGAGATGATCATGAAGCCCTTGCGATCGGTGAGATAGAGGTAGCCGTCCGCGTCGATCCGCCCGATGTCGCCGAGCGTCCGCCAGCCGTGCTTGTTCTGGCTCTCGGCTGTCTTGAGGGGATCGTTATGGTACTCGAAGGACGGGCCGCCTTCGAAATACACATGACCCTCGGCGCCGATCGGCAGGGGATCACCCTGAGGATCGCAGATCCGCAGTTTTCCCACGATCGCGCGCCCGACCGAGCCCTTGTGAGACAGCCATTCTCCCGGATCAATGACACAGAGGCCGGCGCCTTCGGTGCCGCCGTAGTATTCGTGGATGATCGGTCCCCACCACGCCATCATCGCTTCCTTTGTGTGGACGGCGCAGGGCGCCGCGCCGTGGATGGCGCCCGCGTGGGTGGTCAGGTCGTACTTGCCCTTGATCTCGGCGGGCAGCTTCAGCAGGCGAACGAAGTGCGTCGGCACCCACTGCGAATGGGTGACCCGATGGCGCTCGATCGCCGCCAGCGCGCCTTCGGCATCAAAGTGCTCCATTAGCACCACGACCCCGCCAAGCCGGTGGACCGCCATGCACCAGCGCAGCGGCGCCGCGTGGTAGAGCGGGGCCGGGCACAGGAAGATGCTCTGCGCATCCATCCCGTAGAGCGTCATCATGCGCTCCGCCTGCGGCGAGGGCGCGCCGTGTGCGAGCGGCTTGGGCTTGACCCCCTTGGGTCGTCCGGTCGTGCCGGACGAGTACAGCAGGTCCTGGCCCGGACGGTCGCTTTCGACGGGGTCGGCCGGCATCGACGCCCGCAGGGCTTCGAAATCCTCGTAGCCGGGACGGGCGCCGCCGACCGACAGAAGGCGAAGATGCGCGAGGCGATCCCTAAGCGCGTCGGGGACGTCGCCGAGCGTGGTGGACGTGATCAGCGCCTTGGCTCCGGAGTCCCTGACGATGTACTCCGCCTCATCCGCGGTGAGCCGGCTGGACAGGCAACAGAAGTAGAGCCCGGCTTCCTCTGCCGCCCACATCACCTCGAAATATCGAGGATGGTTTTCCATGAACACCGCGAGAACGTCACCGCTGCGCAACCCGAGCTGCCTCAACAGCTGGGCGCCCTGTCTGGCCCGGACTTCGAGCTCACCGTAGGTGATCGTCTCTCCACTCCCGGCCATGACAACGGCGGGGTTGTTTGGCGACTGGAGCGCGTGGTTTCTAGGGTGCATGAACGCCTTCTGGGCCCGAACGAAGTGACACTATGGCAGACCGCATGACCCGGCGGTCATATTATTTTGTCTGGCCCTAACCCGGCATCACGCGACCGCCGGGAATAGGCGGCGGAACAGGCGTATGACGTCGTTGCTGCCAGTGAGGGCTATTCCGGGGCGCCCTGACACGCATTGCCGGAGCCTCGGCGCCTCTTCGGCGACAACCCCCGCAGTTGCCTCGGCCCCCGGTCCTCGACTGATCGGCATTGCGCGCCGTTGAGCAGCGCCTCGATGTCGGAAAGCGCCTCATCGACGAAGCCGCAGAGCGCTCCAAGCTCACGCCTGCGAATCAGCAGCATCGTGGTCAGAGAGGCCCGCTGGGCAATGTGGCCATGCTGTCCAAGCTCAATGACATGGCCAATTTCGGCAAGCGACAATCCGGCCCGACGCAGCCTGGCGATGAACAATAGACGCGTGCGCGCTTCCAGGTCGAACCATCGGTCCTTCGAGCCTTCGCGGGCCAAGGACACCAGACCAAGGTCCTCATAGTGGCGGATCGCCCGAGGTGTCAGTCCGGTGAGCTGGGCGATCTCGGAAATGTACATTCTCTGGTCTCGACGGTCGGGAAAGCCGCCCGGCGGCGTGCGGCAGGATTGAGATCTGAGTTAGGGCCGGCTACGCCGCCGGCGTCAGACCCAGACGTTCACGAGCGGCCTCGGGAGACGCAAGCCGGAACCCCAGGTCCTCAATGATGCGCCTGGCTTTCACGCACAGCTCGGCGTTGCTCTTCGCCAGCACGCCTCTCTCAAGGTAGATGTTGTCCTCCAGGCCTACGCGAGCATGGCCGCCGAGCAGAGTGGCCAGCGCCACCATCGGGAACTCGGAGGGGCCGACGCCGAACGCGGACCAGATCGCCCCCGCCGGCAACATGCTGCGGCCCAGTTGGATCGACTCCAGGGTCGCCGGCCAGCCGTACTTCACGCCGAGGACGAACGAGAAGAGGGGAGGACCGCTGAAGGCCTCGCTCGCCAGCAGCTCGTTGGCGAGCACCAGGTCACCGGGGTTGAATATCTCGATCTCCGGCTTGCAGCCGGCAGCGAGCATCTCCTGGGCCATGATCCGGGTATTCCGCCGGGTGTTCATCACCACCTGGTCGCCCGAGTTCATCGTGTTCAGGTCGAGGGTGCAGATTGCAGGCTTCAGCTCGAGAATGTGTGGAATCCGCTGCATCGGAGGCAGGAGCGAGGTGCCCGGGGCGGCGATCCTGGGATCGTCGGGATCGGGAATGAAACGGCCGCCCGGACCGGTCGTCAGGTTGATCACCAGGCGTGTGTTTCTGGCGCGAATGCGTTCGACGACCTCGGCGTAGTGGGTGGTCTCCATCGACGGTCGGCCATCGTCCGTATGGCGGACGTGAATGTGGACGACCGAGGCGCCCACCTCTGCGGCCTCCAGCGCCGAGTCCGCGATCTGTTGGGGAGTGATCGGCAGGTGCGGTGTCTGCTCGGGCCGGGTGATGTTGCCCGTTATGGCGCAGGTCAGAATAACGTCGCGCATTGCGCTGACTCCCGGACTTAGAGATGGCGGCCGCCGTCGACGAAGATCGTGCTGCCGGTGGTCATGGAGAGCAGCCGCGCCGCGCAGAGGATCGCGTTCGCGACCTCGGTGGTGGTGGCCAGGCGACCCAGCGGCGTGGCGGCGATCGTGCGATCGACGAACTCGCGGCTTCGGCCTTTGACGAAGTCGGTCTCCAGAGCGCTGGGCGCGACGTTGACCAGTCGGATGTCCGGCGCGAGGGCCTTGGCTAGCGAGACGGTCATGGCGTCCATGGCAGCCTTCGCGCCGACGTAGGCGATGTTGCTGCCCACGCCGGTGCGGGCCGCGACTGACGAGACATTGACCACGCAGGGTTCACGTCCGGCCCGGAGCCAGGGAGCCAGGTCCCGGATCAGTTTCAACACGCCGCCGGCGTTCGACGCCATGACGACGTCGATGGTTTCGTCGTCGAGCAGTTCGATGGCCTTCAACGGCACCGAGCGTGTCACGCCGGCGGTGTTCACCAGGACATCAATCCTGCCCAGCTCACGACCGACCCAATCGGCAAAGGCGCGTATGGATGCTGCATCGGTGAGGTCGACACAGGCGTGTCCGACGCCATCGGGCGTGGTTTTGCCGGACGGCGTCGACCTTGACGCGACGACGACCCTGGCGCCGAGGCTCTTCGCCTGTTCGACTACCTGCGCGCCGATTCCGCCCGCGCCGCCGACCACGACCACGACCGCATCCCGGAAGCCGTCGCGCAGGAGCGCATCCAGGGGCTGGCTGCCCGGCGCGGGGCCGCTGGCTATGTCGCTGGTCATCACAGGTGCCTCAGTCCGCCGTCCATCGCGAGGGCCGGTCCGTGCATGAATTTCTGACCGAAGGGCTCGAACCTTGCGGTTCGGAGGTAGTCGAGGTTCAGCTCGACCCCGATCCCGGGTGTCTCGGGGATCTGCAGGAAGCCACGCTCAATGCGGTTGATCGCGCGGACGACATCTGTCCATGGCGCGCGTTGCTCGCGGACGTAGCCCTGAACGTCCCAGTTGACGGTGCATGCGGCCAGCTGGATGTGGCAGGCGGTGACGACCGGGCTAGTGAAGTTGTGCGGCACGATCCTCTGGTGCCTGGACTCCGCGATGGCCGCGATCTTCTTGAGCTGGGTGATCCCGCCGGCGAGGCCGACGTCGGGCCGAAGGATCGAGATCTCGTGACAGTCGGAGAACTCCCGAAACTCCCAGATGTTGGTGTTGCGCTCGGCGAGCGCCACTGTTCCGCCGATCCGCGGCGCGACGGCCGCCGCTGAGGTCACGCTGAACGGCTGGATGGGATCTTCGATGAAGTAAGGCCGCGCCGCGCGGATATCGGCGGCGAACACGGGGGCCAGGTCCGGCGTGAGATTGCGGTGCACCTCGACGGCGAGGTCCACATCCCAGCCAATGGCCTCACGAGCGGCCATCACCAGATCGGTGACATCCCTCAGAAGCCTGGCCGTAGGCTTGGTCGACCAGCCCGCCAGGAACGGCTTGATCTTGAGCGCGGTGAAGCCATCGGCCACGGCTTCCCGCGCCTTGGAAAGCAGTTCCGTCTCCGTGGTCGCCTCGACTAGCAAGATCGCCCGGACCCGATCACGGACGCGGCCGCCCAGGAGATCCCAGACCGGGGCCTGCAGGGCCTTGCCCTTGATGTCCCAAAGCGCCTGGTCCATCGCGCTCATCGCCGCCGAGGCGGCGGCATCGCGCATGGAGTTGTGCTTCATCAACCTCTGAAAGTGGAACTCGGGCCGACGGGGGTCTGCGCCCAGATACTCCGACTTCAGGTCTTCGAGGATCGACTGAACGGCAAGAGGATGGGGATGATAGGTGCTCTCTCCGCAGCCGGTGATCCCGCTTTCCGTCGTTACCGCGACAAAGAGCCAATGGCCGGCCACGAAGGTCTCGACGGTCTCGATGCGCATTCGGAAGTCCCTCCCAGCGATGCGCTCCGTATATGACCCATCGGTCATAATCGCAATAGGGCATCTGGCGCTGGAGAGGCCACTAGCCTTGCGCGTGCGTAGGCACTATTCAGGTACTGGACGTGCGGGTCATAAGGGCCCGTTGGCCGCCCTCAGGAGACTTTACCGGCGTGACCATGCAGTTTCCCGACATCGAGGTCATCCGCTTCGCCACCTATCTGAGCGCTCTGGCGGACGAAATTCGAAAGAACCGGAGCGGAGAGAAATCGCGCCTGAGACTGAAGTCTGCGGCCGCTCGTTTGCTCGAGAATATCAGCCATCGAGACCTCCTGGTGGAGCAGATCTGCCGCGAGGCGGGTGTCGCGAAGGGAACCTTCTACATCTATTTCAAGAGCAAGGACGCCTTCCTGCGCGAACTCGCCTCGAAGTTCATCAGTTTCGAGGTGCAGACCTACCCTAGATTGTCGTCCAAAAACACGCCGTTCAGCAATACAAGGCACTGGGTTTACTGGTACGAAAAGAGTTTTGCGGCGAATGTTGGTGTAATCAAGTGCATGGTTCAGATGGGAACCCATGACGAAGAGATGCGCCAGCTCTGGCATGAGCGAAATGCCCGCATCGTCGACCGCTCGATGGCGGGGTGGATGAAGACCCGTCCGGGGGAAGATCCCACCATGCAGCGATGGTTGATGCGGACCGCAGGGGGCATGCTCGATCAAAGTCTGTTTGAGCGATATGGCATCCAGACTGGCCAGGGCCTTGAAGAGCCGGACGACCTCGAGTTCCTCATCAACCTGCATTCCTTGCTGAACTTCCGGGCCCTCTACGGTCACAATCCACCGGCCGAGGAATTCGATCTGGACAGCCCGTTCCGGCGGCTCGTTGAAGACAAGAGCTGAAATCCAATCACACTTGATAATATGACCCAAGGGTCATAAATAGTCCCCGCAGAGACGCTCAGGCGGCCGGGACATCTTCATGCGTGTGATCACCGATCAGCTTCGTTTTCCCGAAGGGCCGATCGCCCTGGAGGATGGCAGCGTACTGGTCGTGGAGATCGAGGGGCAGGCGCTGTCGCGAGTCCGACCGGATGGCGTGATCGACGTTGTTGCAAGCCTCGAAGGCGGCCCCAATGGCGCTGCAATGGGGCCGGAAGGCTGGTGCTACGTCTGCAACAGCGGGGGGTGGCACTACACGAGTGAGGCCAATGGCTGGCGACGCCCGACCAGGCAGGACGACGCGCCGGGCTGGATCGAGCGCGTTCACCTTGAGACCGGGCGAGTGGAGCGCCTGTACGACCGTTGCGGCGACCTGCGCCTTCAATCGCCCAATGACCTGGTTTTCGACCGCCGGGGGGGATTCTACTTCACCGATATCGGCAAGCGACGCCCGCGCGTGATGGACGTCACCAGCGTCTTCTACGCCCGGGCGGACGGCAGCGGCATCGTCGAGGCGGTCTCGGGCCTGGTCACGCCCAACGGCGTCGGATTGTCGGCGGACGAGACCACACTCTTCGTGGCCGAGACGATCACGAGGCGGATCTGGGCCTTCTCGCTGACGGCGCCGGGCGAAATCGCGGCCGAGCCGTGGCCCTCGCCGAACGGCGGCCGCCTTGTGGCGGGTCTGCCCGACAATAATTTCCTCGATTCCCTCGCGCTTGATGCCGAGGGCAACGTGGTGGTGGCCTCCTTCAATCGCTGTGGCGTCTGGACGGTGTCGCCCGATGGCCACCGACGGGAGTTTCTGCCGCTCGACGACTACTACGCGACCAATGTCGCGTTCGGCGGGCCGGACCTGAAGACCGCATTCGTCACCCTCTCGTCGACCGGACGCCTGGTCGCGATCGACTGGCCGCGCGCCGGCCAGCCGGTGAACCACGTCAACATCCCGCTCTAGCATCCGCCCAACAGGAGACGTCCGTGTTCCCCGATCCGAGTTCCAGATCCGCCGAGCTGTTCGCCCGCGCCGCCGCCGTCATGCCGGGCGCCAACACACGGCACATGGTCACCTTCGGGCCCTACATCGTCTACGGCGACCACGGCGAGGGCTGCCGTCTGACCGACGTCGACGGCAACGTCTATCTCGACTGGATCAACAATTTCTCGACCCAGATTCATGGTTACGGATTCGAGCCGATCCTTGAGGCCGTCCGGACCCAGATCGAGAAGATGATCTGCTGTATCCTGCCCAGCGAGCCGGAGATCGAGCTGGCTGAGATCATCTGCGGCCGGATCCCGGGGGTCGAACAGGTCCGGTTCGCCAACTCCGGGACCGAGGCGGTGATGGTCGCCATCAAGGGCGCGCGCGGGCTTACCGGGCGCAGCCGGATCGCCAAGGCTGAAGGGGGCTACCACGGCCAGTTCGATCTGGTTGAAGCCAGCTTCCTGCCGACACCGGACAACTGGGGGCCGGACGATCGCCCGGCCGCGCCGGCCTTCGGTCGCGGGACGCCCAAGAGCCTTCTCGACCAGGTCGTGGTCATCCCCTTCAACAATGTCGAGGCCACCATCGCCAGGCTGGAGGAGAGCGCAGGAGACCTCGCCTGCGTGATCATCGACCCGATTCCGGCCAGGCTCGGGTTCACCCCGGCGACGCTCGATTATCTGATGGCCATCCGCGACTTCTGCACCCGCAACGGGTCGCTGCTGATCTTCGACGAGGTGTTTTGCAACCGGGCCGGCTACCACGGCGCCCAGGGCCGACTTGGCGTGACGCCGGACATGACGGTGATGGGCAAGATCATCGGCGGGGGCTTCCCGATCGGCGCGATTGGCGGCCTGAAGTCGGCGATGTCCGTGTTCGACAACCTCGCCGGGCCTCTAAAGGTAAGCCATAGCGGGACCTTTACAGCCAACCCGATTTCGATGGCCGCCGGCGTCGCCGCGATGAAGCATCTGACCCCGCAAGCGTTTGATCAGCTCGAGCGCCAGGGCGACCGTTTCCGGGCCGGTCTGACCAAAATGATGAGCGCGGCTGGCCTGGAGATGCGGGCCAACGGGCTGGCCTCGATGACCAGTCTGCAATTCTTCCGGGAACCGGCCCTGAACTATCGTGAATTCCATCGCCGCTCCGGTGACAACTACCTGCAACGGATGCAGGCGCTCCACCGGGCGATGCTCAACGAGGGCGTCCTGATGGCTACCCGTGGAGTGATGATTGGCTCCACGGCGATGACGGATGCGGACATTGATGAGTCCGTCGAGCGTGCGGGGCGCGCCTTGTCCGCCTTCGCTGCCGTCCCGAACGCCGCCTGATCACGGCGAACCAAGGGCACAGCCATGGAAACGGGCGCAGTTGGAGCCGGTCCGCTGTCCGGCGTAAAGATCTTGGACCTCACGGCCGTCGTCTCCGGGCCGTTCGCCACCATGTGGCTGGCGGATCAGGGGGCGGAGGTCACCAAGATCGAGGCGCCGGACAAGGGCGATCAGGGGCGCTACGTCGGCGCCGGGTTCCTCGGTTACAGCGCGCTGTTCGCGACCTGCAACCGGAACAAGCGATCGATCGCCCTCGATCTGCGCACGGCGGAAGGCATCGAGATCGCGCTCCGGCTGGCGGCTGCCTCCGACGTACTGCTGGAGAACTTCCGCCCCGGCGTGACCGAACGGCTCGGTCTTGGCTACGAGGCCGTGCGGGCGGTCAATCCCGGGCTGATCTACGCCTCGATCAGCGGCTACGGGCCCCAGGGCCCCTACACCGGGCGCAAGGCCTACGATTCCCTGATCCAGTCGGTCTCGGGCCTGGCCGACGTGCAAGGCGGCGGGGGCGAACCGCACCTCATCAACACCATCATCTGCGACAAGGTGGCAGGGCTGACGGCGGCGCAGGCGATCACCTCTGCGCTCTACGCCCGCAGTCGCGACGGGCAGGGACGCCAGGTCTGGGTGTCGATGCTCGAGGCGGCGCTGGCCTTCAACTGGCCGGACGTGATGTGGAACGAGACCTTCCTGTCGGAGTCCTTTCAGCCGGGGCTCAGCATCGCCGACACCTACCGCCTCTGGAAAACCCGCGACGGCCACGTCGCTGTGGTCTTCATCACCCAGACCGCGTTTCACGACTGGTGCGCGGCGCTGGGCGTCACCTGCGAAATCGCCGCGGAACGGTTTGAAACCGAGGCCGCAAGCCGTCTTCGGTGGCTGGAGCTGCAGGAGCTCTGGGAATCCCGCATCGCGATGTTCGACACCGACGACGTGGTGCGCAGGTTCCACGCCCATGGCGTGCCGGCCGGGCCGGTGCTCCGTCGCCACCAGGTCGCGGGCGATGTGCAGGTGGTCCATGACTGCAGCGTGGTGAGGACCGAGCACGCCCGCCATGGGCCGATGCAGATGTCGGCCCCCGCCGCCCGCTTCAGCGACTTCGCCCCGCCGCCGCCACGTCCGGCTCCGGACCTGGGGCAGCAGTCCATCGCAATTCTCGAGGAGATCGGGTTTGGCGAAGCCGCCGCCGACCTGATCGCGCGAGGGGTGGTCAGGGCGCCGCCCGTTTGAGCTTTGGCGGCGCGCCGGTCGTCAGGTCGCGGCGGCCGCGACAAGGCGCGCCGGCGAGACCGCGAGAAACGGGGCGGGGGAGAGAATGCAGGACTCCTGAGCCTGCACCAGGCCCGCGATCTCCTTCACATAGGACCGCCATTCCGGGTCCTTCCAGAGGATGTCGCGGCGGCGCGCCCGTTCGTCCAGGCTGTCATATCCCCACAGATGGACGACCTTGTTCAGGGGCCCGATCTCCACGGTGTAGTAGCCGACAAGGCATCCCAGGATACGGGTCTGCACCGCCAGACCCTTCTCGGCGTAGGTCTTCAGATATCGGGCGCCCGCGCCCGGCGCCACGGTGTAGGTCCGCATCTCCACGAGCACGTGCAGGTCTCCTGTGCTTTCGACAGTCCGTCAGTCGGCGAGGCGCCCGGGGGCGTCGCCAGGACCATATATGACCACATGGTCATTCAAGACCAGCACTACTGAAAGGATTTTTCCCAATCACGCTTAACGTCGGCGCTTGCAATATGACCGAAGGGTCATATAAGGTCCACGCATGACTCCCTGCAACGAAGCGCATTGGCGGACGGCATGAAGATCGACCACATCGAGGCTGTTCACCTCTACTTTGAATATCCCCCTGCCGAGACCTTCACGACGCCGGCGGGGCCGGTGAAGGGGCGGCTCACCACCCTGATCCGTGTTCACACCGACAATGGCCTGGTGGGGGTTGGTTCAGGCTACGCCCATCCGGCCCTGGTCCAGGCCACGATCGACCACCTGAACCCCTACCTGAAAGGCCGGAGCCTGGACGGCGATTTCCAGGACCGCATCGTCAGAATCTGGCGCTACATGTCCCTGTGGAGTCGCTGGTACGGGCGCAAGGGCGCCGCCGTGGCGGCTCTGGGCGGCGTCGATCAGGCGCTTTGGGACCTTTTCGGCAAGGTCGAGGGCAAACCGGTATGGGCGCTCCTCGGGGGGCAGCGCAGCGCCTGCCCGGCCTACGCCAGCGGGCTGCTTTACAGCTCTCCGGAAGAGGTGGCGAGCAAGGCGGGCCTTCTGGTCGAGCGGGGCTTCCGCCGTGTGAAGATGCGGATCGGCTACAGCTGGGACTACGACAACGCGGCGGTCTCCGCTGTTCGGAAGGTGATCGGACCGGAGAACGACCTGCTGACCGACGGGACGCATCGATTCGATCCGGAAAGCGCCGAGCGCATGGCCGACGAACTCGTGAAGCACGGCGTGTTCTGGTTCGAGGAGCCGTTCGAGCCGCACGAGATCGATGAGTACGCCGCCCTCACGCGCCTCAAAAAGCTGCCGATCGCCGCGGGGGAAAACGAGTTCGGCTATGAGGGTTTCCGCGAGCTGATCCGGGCGAAGGCCGTCGACATTGTCCAGCCTGACGCCAGTCGCTGTGGCGGGATCACCGAGGTTCTGCGTGTCGCGGCCCTGGCCGAAGAGAACGGTCTCAAGTTCGCGCCTCATTCCTGGTGCGATCCCGTCGCCATTATCGCCAACGCCCACGCCGTCGCTGCGCGCGCCAACGGCCTCACGGTCGAGATCGATCAGACCGGCAACCGCTTCATCAACGAACTGCTTGGCGAACCGCTGACCGTGAGGGACGGCTTGCTGGAGCTGGGTCACGCCCCCGGCCTGGGCATCGACCTGGATCCGGCGGCCCTCCGCGCCTTTGCGCTCCCGGACCCGTTCAACCTGCCGATCGGCAACCACTGCGACATCCTGGTAGGGCCGCCTTCGATCATGTCGCCAATCCCGAAATACGTCGACTGGGCCGACCGGCTCCGCCCGGCAAAACCCCAACTGTCCCTCGGGCAGCCGGGCTGAGGTGCGCCATGTCCAGTGACTCCCCGACCCGGAATGGCGCTGATCTGTTGTTGCAGACCCTCGTCGCCAATGGTGTCACCACCTGTTTCGCCAACCCAGGGACGAGCGAGATGCAGTTTGTCGCCGCCCTGGACCGTGCGCCGGACATGCGCGCCGTGCTCTGCCTGTTCGAGGGCGTGGCCACCGGCGCGGCCGACGGCTACGCCCGCATGTCGGGATCTCCGGCGGCGACGTTGCTGCACCTCGGGCCCGGCTACCTCAATGGCGGGGCCAACCTGCACAATGCTCGCCGGGCCCGCAGCCCGGTCATCAATGTGGTCGGCGACCACGCGACCTATCATCGGCAGTTCGACGCGCCGCTCAACAGCGACATCGCCGGCATGTCCAGGCCAAACTCCAAATGGGTCGCGTCGGCCGAGTCCCCCGACGACGTCTCCCGGCTGGCCTGCGAGGCCGTGGCGATGAGCCGCGCCAAGCCGGCCGGGCCCGTGACCTTCATACTTCCGGCTGATTCCGCATGGCTGCCGACCTCCACCACGCCCTGCGTCGAGGCGCCAACGGCCCCGACGCCGCCGTCCGTCGACCGAATCCGCGCGCTCGCCGATCGATTCCGCCGATCCGAGGCGCCCGTGGTGCTGCTGGGCGGGGACGCCTGCGGCGAGGGGGCCCTTTCCGCGGCCTCGCGCCTCGCCCGCGCAGGTGCGCGCGTCTTCACCGAGACCTTCGTGGCGCGGCAGCAGCGGGGAGGGGGCCGCTTTGCCCCCACGCGCCTCGCCTATTTCGCCGAGGCGGCGGAAGCCGAGCTTGCCGGGACGGACCTGCTGCTCCTGGTCGAATCCCAGGCGCCTGTGGCGTTCTTCGCCTACCCCGGACGGGCCAGCGAGCTCACGCCCGAAGGGTGCGCCGTTGAGATCCTCGCGAGCCCGGCCGAAGACGGCGCCGCGGCGCTTCAGGCGCTCGCAGACGCACTCGATGCGCCGGTCCCGCAAGGCGCGGGTCCTGGTGCTGCCGAGCCGCCGTCGCCGAGCGGCGACCTCAACGCCCACCTGGCCGGCGCGTCCATCGCGCGCCACCTGCCCGCCAACGCCATCATCAGCGATGACGCCGTTACGGCCGGCCAGCCCATTTTCGACGCGACGCGTTCGGCGGCGGCTCACGACTGGCTCATGCTGACCGGCGGCGCCATCGGACAGGGGCTGCCCGTCGCGATCGGTGCGGCTGTCGCCTGTCCCGATCGCAAGGTCATCTCGCTCAATGGGGACGGGGCAGCAATGTACACGGTCCAGTCACTGTGGACGCTGGCCCGCGAGCAGCTGGACGTCATCGTGGTCGTGTTCGCCAACAGCGCCTACCGCATCCTGGGTGTTGAGTTCACGCGCACAGGTTCGGGCGACAAGCCGGGCGCCGCGTCGAGGAAGCTGCTGGATCTCGGCGATCCGCTCATCGACTGGGTCGCGCTGGGCCAAAGCCTGGGTGTTCGAAGCGAGCGATGCCTCACCGGCGAGCAGTTCGACCGCACCTTCGCCGCGGCCATCCGCGCCCCGGGGCCGCATCTCATTGAGGCCGTGACGGGTGGCGCCGGTCGGCGGCTGTATGGCGGCTCCCCCGCCAGCTAGGTCCACGGGTCGGGCGGTGGCGGGTTGGGCTGCCGGTGGCGACAGATCGGTCCCGGAATTCCCTAATACTAGACCAGATGGTCATATGTGGTCGGATAGGCGGGCTAGTCGCGCTTCGCGGTGCGGCGAAAAAGTCCATATAACAAGGGATTATCTCGCCAAATCTGACCGTGCATTTTATATGACCGACGGGTCGTATTTTTGTTGCATGAACTGATATCGATGTCATCATGCTCCACGCAAAGAGCCCGAGCGGGGCTGCAATGGGAGGGGGTTCTTGGATGCGTAAGCAGATTGGAGTTTCCGCGATCGCACTGGCGGCGGCCGCGTTTGGATGGTCGTGGGCAGGGGCGGCGTTCGCGCAAACGCAGGTCGAGGAGGTGACCGTCACCGCGACCAAGCGGGAGGAGAACCTGCAGGACGTGCCGGTCTCGGTTACGGCGGTTACGGCCGAACAGCTGGAAGCCCGGGGCGTGGTGTCGCTGCGCGACCTTGAGTTCTCGGTTCCGAACTTCGCCTTCGGCTCGAATGACTTCAACCGGCGCCCCGACGTGTCGTTGCGCGGCATCTCTTCGACGGCCCGCAACGGCGGTGAGGACGGCGCCATCGGCTTCTACGTCGACGGCGTGTTCCTCGCCCGGCCGACCGACTGGAACTCCGACATCCAGGATCTTGAGCGCGTTGAAGTGCTGCGCGGGCCGCAGGGCACCCTGTTCGGCAGGAACACCATGGCCGGCGCCATCAACATGGTGACCAAGCGACCGGGTTCCGAATTCGGCGGAAACGCCAATCTTGAACTGGGCAACTACGACTATCGCCGCCTGGTGGCCGCCGTGGATGTGCCGCTGATCGCGGAGCGCCTGTTCGGCCGCGTCTCATTCAGTCGGGTCGAGCGTGAAGGCTACGTGGAGAACGTCTATGACGGCTCCCGCATCAACAACGAGGATCGCTGGGGCGCCCGACTTCAGTTGCGGGCCCTGCCCTTCGAGAACCTCGAGGTCAATCTCAGCACCGACTACATGACCGAGAACCCGAGCCGGGTCATGCGCGAGGTCATTTCCGGCCCGAACCCTCTGACCTACATCCCGGGCCCCCGGACGGTGAACTTCGATCGCGAGTCGATCAACGAGCGCACGCTCCAGGGCGTCCACCTGACCATCGAGGCGGGTTTCGGCGACTACGACTTCACGTCGATCACCGCCTTCCGGACGTCATTCGTCGATTTCGAGGTCGATGAAGACACTGGTCCGCTGGACAGTCAGCGTACGAAGATCGTCAATGACAACCAGCAGGTCAGCCAGGAATTCCGCATCGCGTCGCCGCAGGATGGCAAGTTCGACTTCGTCGCCGGCCTGCACATGATCTACGTCTATGCCGACGCGTCGGGCGGCTATGTTCAGCACGGGGTCGACGCCGGCGCCTTCTATCCGGGTTCCGTCTCGGCCTCCAGTACGGTGCACACCAACGGCTACGCCCTGTTCGGCAACGGCAACTATCACCTTACCGACACGCTCACGATCAACGGCGGGGTTCGGATCAGCTACGAGACCAAGCGGATCGCGTTCCAGCGGATAAACACCGGCGGCGGCTTCTTCGGGGGCGTGTTTCCCAACTTCGGGCCCTATCGGGACGACCTCATCGAGCAATCCATTTCGCCGACGCTTGGCCTGCAGTACAAGGTCAGCGACGACGTCATGGCGTATGCGAAATGGAGCCGCGGCGACAAGAGCGGCGGCTGGAACGCCGGCATCAGCTTCCGCGGGGCGACGCCCTTTAAGCCTGAGCAGGTCGACAGCTATGAAGTCGGCTTCAAGGCCGACTTCCTCGATGGGCGCGCCCGGGCCAATGTCGCGGCCTTCTACATGGACTATCGCGATCTCCAGGTGACCACATTCGGCGGCTTGTCCTCGGGGATCGGCTTCAACGTGGACAGCGCCGCGAAGGCCAAGATCAAGGGTTTCGAGGTCGACTTCACGCTGATCCCGATCGACGGACTGACGATCTCGGGCGGTCTGGGCTACCTCGATACCGAATATGCCGACTACGTGACCAGCGCGACGACGGACAACAATGGCAACCGGCTCGTCTACGCGCCTGACTGGACCGGCAACCTGGTGGCCGAGTACGAGCGGCCCATCGGCGGGTCTCTCGTCTTTTCGGCCAGGGCCGACTGGTCCTATCGTGGAAACCAGTACAGCACGCCGACCAACACGACCGCCTCGCTGACGCCGTCCTTCAATCTTTTCAACGGCCGGGTGGGAATCGCCTCGGATGATGACCGGTGGGGCATCTACATCTGGGGCAAGAACTTGGCGGATGAAGACTACCTGCTGTGGCAGGACCACATCGGGACGGATGATGTCGGGGCGTACGGACCGCCCCGCATGTACGGGGTGTCCCTCACCACCCACTTCTGAGTGTGACTTGACGGGCGCGGGGTATCCCGCGTCCGTCTGTTTTCTTCGTCAATTCTGGGTGTGGGCATGGAACCGACCTCATCGAACGGGACCGGAGTGCGGCCGGCGCAGCTGGCGGCCTGGAGCCTGGTCGGACTGATCGGGACCATGATGATGATCCCGCTCAACACGGTCATCCCTGCTTTCTTCGCCAAACATACCGCGGCCAGTCTCGCGACCGTTGGCCTCGTGCTGATGGCGGCCAGACTCTATGACGCCGTCGCTGATCCGACGATCGGCTTTCTCTCCGACCGCACTCGTAGCCGGCTGGGACGACGAAAGCCGTGGCTCCTGGCGGGTGGCATTCTGGCCGCCCTGTCCGGCTACTTCCTGTTCAATCCGCATCCAGACTCTGGCGGCCTCTACCTGATTGTCGTCTGCCTCGGCTTCTACACCGCCTACTCGATGATGATGGTGCCCCACAGCGCCTGGGGCAGCGAGCTCTCGCGAAATTACGGCGAACGTTCCGCGATTTCCGGCTTGCTGACCTTTTCCAGCGTTGGCGGTCTTCTGCTCTTCATGGGGCTGCCAGTTCTGCTGTCTTCCCCACTCCTACCGCTCTTTGAATCCGCCGAGATGACGCCGCCGATGTTGCGGCTGCTGGGCTGGTTGTTGGTCATCGCCGCGCCGATCTGCGTGGTCCTTCCCGTCCTTTTCACCCCGCCGGGACAGGTCAGGCCGGTAGAAAAGATGAGCCTGCGGGACCTATTCGCGTCGGTGAAATCAAATCGCCCGTTCTGGCTGTTCATAGCGGCCTACGCCCTGAACGGCCTCGCCTACGGCGTCTACTACGCCACCACCTACATGTTTCTCGATTCGTACATGGGCCTCGCCGACAAGTTCCCCCTGGTCTACGCAACAGGCGCTGTTGCGCAGATGGTTTCCATTCCCGTCTGGACCAGACTCGCGCAGCGCTTCGAGCGGCACCGGATCTGGGCTCTCGGCATCGTGGCCTTCGCCCTTCTGCTGCCCTTGCGCCTGTTGATCCCCGAAGGTGACCTTGCCTTTCCGTTGTTGATGGTCCTGGTCGTGGTCGCCAGCTTCGCGAACGCGGCCTCGCAGGTCCCCCAGATGGCCGTCCTTGCCGACTGCATCGACTACGGTGAACTGGAGACGGGGAAGAACCTGGCCGGATCCTACTACGCCTGGCAGCAATTCGTGCTCAAGGCCGCGCTGGCCGTCGGCGGCGGGTTGGCCTTCTTCGCCCTGGACGCCGTTGGCTTCGATGCGAAGGCCGACCTGCACAGTCGGGCGAGTCTCGAGGGGCTTTCCATGGTCCATACGTTAGGTCCGCTCCTGCTCTTCGTCGGCGCCGGAGCGCTGGTCTGGATCTTTCCAATTTCGCGCAGCCGCCAGGCCGAAATCCGGACGGCGCTTGAGGCGCGCGCGCTTGCAAACCCGTAAGTATCGGACGTCGACATGACCCCCACTGAAGTCCCCTTTGGCAGCTGGAGTTCGCCCTGGTCGATCGAGCAGGTCGCACGCGGCTCGATGTTTCCGCAGTTCTGGGTCGGCCAGCTGGCCGTCGATGATACCGGGATGTACGCCCTGACCCGTCGAGGCGAGGAGGGGGGGCGCGGCGTCGTTCTGAAGCTCGACGGATCGGGTGGCGGCGAGTGTCTGATCCCGCCCGAATACAACGTTCGAACGCAGATTATCGAGTACGGCGGATCAGGCTTCGTCCTCGGAAACGGCGCGTTGTTCTTCATTAATGCCGACCAGCGCTGGTACCGGCGTGACGCCTCGGGAGACATTCGGCCAATCACCGCGGAGGGCGCGGTCCGGTACGGTGCGCCGATCTTCGACGCCGGACGTGGCCGCATCATCTGCGTTCGCGAGGATCACCGCGGGGAAGGGGAGCCGGTCAACACGATCGTGGCCGTCGACCCTGCCGGAGACGAATTCGGGATAGTGCTGGTCGCCGGCGACGATTTCTATGCCTGGCCGGGCCTCAGCCCGGACGGGACCAAGCTGGTCTGGGCTGCCTGGAACAACCCGCACGTCCCCTGGGACGTAACGGGCCTGTTTCTCGCCCATCTGGACGACGACGGGCAGGTCACGCGGATAGAGACCGTTGTGGCCGAGGACGACGAAGTGGCCTGCGATCCGCAGTTCTCGCCCGGCGGCGAACTGGTCTTCGTCTCCGACCGCAGCGACTGGTGGAACTACTACGTCTGGCGCGGCGGCCAGGCCGTGGCGGTGGCGCCGATGAGCCTCGAGTTCGCGCGACCGATCTGGCAGTTGGGCAACAGCGACGTGCGGGTCATCGATGACCGGACCATCCTTGGCGTCTACACGGATGAGGGTGTGAACCGGCTGGGGCTCGTCGACATCGCGACGGGCGTCCTCGAGACACTCAAGCTGCCCTACACATATTTCGCGCGGCTCCAGGTTTTTGAGGGGAAAGCCTATGTGGTGGCTTCGGCCGCGACCCTCCCCGCCGTTGTCGTCGAGATCGATCTGGCGACCCTGGCCACCCGGGAACTGTTGAAGGCGCCGGCGCCGCCGGTGGATCCGGGCTTCGTATCCAGCCCGAAGCACATCACCTTTCCAAGCGCGAAAGGACGGACCGGATACGGGTTTCTCTACATGCCCCGGAACGCGTCGCATGTGGCGCCCAAGGGGACCCTGCCGCCGTTGCTGGTCACCAGCCATGGCGGTCCCACCGGCTGCACAAACACCTGCTTCAACCCGGCCATCCAGCTCTGGACCAGTCGCGGGTTCGCCGTGTTCGACATCAACTACGCTGGCAGCACCGGCTACGGGCGCCCATTCCGGAACCTTTTGAAGGGCGGTTGGGGTGTGGTCGACGTTGAAGATCACGCGGCTGCGGCGAAGCATCTGGCCGCCGAAGGCCTGGTCGATGGAGGCCGACTGGCCGTCCGGGGCTGGAGTGCGGGGGGGTACAATACCTTCGCCTGCCTCGCGTTCTCCGATGTCTTCCATGCGGGCGTTTCGTATTTCGGGATTAGCGACGTGGCGTTGTTTGCCAGCGAAACCCACAAATTCGAAGCTTACTATGCCGACTATCTTGTCGGGCCGCGTGAGACATCACAGGCGCTCTATCGTGAACGCTCGCCGCTCTACAGCGCCGACCAGATGTCCGCGCCGCTGCTGATGCTTCAGGGTGTTCTGGACAAGATCACGCCGCCAAACCAGTCGGAATTGATCCTGGAAAGCCTGAAACGACGCGGCATCCCCGTCGGTTACATTCTGTTCGAGGGAGAAGGGCACGGGTTCCGCAAGGCGGAGACGAACCTGGTTTCGCTCCAGGCCGAGCTGGCCTTCTACGGCCGGGTTTTCGGCTTCGAGCCGGCGGAACCGCTGCCTCCGCTTGTCATTGAAAACGCCGATGCTCTCCCCGGCGGGACAGTCGCCTGAACGCATGATCTGGACCCTGGACATGCCGGATACGCCTGCCTGGAGTGATCGGCTGAAGCGGCGCCTGTCGGAGCTCCATCAGGCTGGCTGCGCCGGGAACGGAACCCCCGGCGCGGTGGTCAACATCGGCCTGTCGGGATCCCGCGAAGCCTGGACCTTCTGCGCCGGCCGGCGGCGCGACGATGCGCCGGGCGACATAGCGCCGGAGACGGCCTTCCATATCGCCTCGGTCGGCAAGGCCATGACCGCGACGCTGCTACTCCAGCTCTGGGAGCGCGGACGGTTGCCGGCCAAGGGTCTCGACACGCCGATCGCGGGGTTCGACGAGCTGGCCGACCTTCTGGTCCACATCCCGGTCCTGACCAATCCGGCGGCGCCGGTAACCCTTCGGCAGATGCTGACCCACACCTCGGGCCTGAGGGACGCCTTCAGCGATGACGGCGAACTCACGGCCGGGCAGAACGGCGGAATGCCGGCCCCCCGATCCCTGAGCGCGGTGCTGAGAAGGGACCAGCCCTCCGACAGGGGCGGGAAGGGGGATTGGCCCGCCTGGGACCCCCAACGACTGCAGGATTCCCGGGCGGGTGTACTCAACTGGTTCATCTGGGGGGCGGAGGCCGCGCGCCCGCCCGTGTTCGCGCCGGGAACCGCCTTCCACTACAGCGACACCGCCTACATGGTGCTGGCGCTGCTAGTCGAACGCCTCGCCGGTAGGTCCTATGGGCAGCTGCTGCGCGACGAAATCTTCGATCCGCTCGGCATGAGCAACACCTTCCTGGCCTATGACGTGTCAGCGCCCGAGGGATGGCGGCGCGAGGTCTCCGATTTCATCTATGGCGGAGAGCCGGCGTTCAGCGCGGGACGCGACGTCTCCTGGGATTGGGGCGGGGGAGGCCAGATCAGCACCGCGCCCGACCTGGGCCTTTTCCTGCGCGGCTTCTTTTCCCGTCGCCTGTTCGCCCGGGCCTCAACCCTGCGCGCGGCAACCCGGTTCATTCGCCCCAGGGGGATGCCGCCAGGGTGCACCGGGTTGGGTCTGGGCGTGCGTCGGCTGACCTCGCCCGGCGGCGTGGACCTCTGGGGCCACGCCGGGGCCTGGAGCGTCCAGGCCTTCTATGCGCCCCGTTTCGACGTCACCATAACCGGCACATTCAATCAGCCGATGCATCTGAATCCGCGATTCCGGACCTGGGTGTTCGAGGTCGCCGACAGTTTGCTGGAGCTGGGCGCGGCGCGATCGGAGCTGTTCTATTGGCCGTGAGGGAGGGCGTATTGCCCGGTCTGATGGTCCACACCGCGTCCGCGTCGGCCTCCGCGCTGGCGCCGCCGCGCCGCGCGGCTCCGGGCCCTGGAAAGTTCGCTGGTCACATCGAGGCGCTGGCGCGGCAGTCGGACAAGCGGCGGGATCCGGAGAAGACGCGCCGCAGGCTGGTCGCCGCCGCAGCGCGCTTTTCGGAGACAGGCAGTTTCGCGGCCATGACCGTCAAGGACGTGACTGGCGCCGCACAGGTGTCGCACGGCGCCTTCTATCTCTACTTCTCGTCGATCGAGCATCTCGTGGCCGAGGTGCTGTCGCAGTTCGTCGACTGGGAATTGCGGACGATGCCGTCGATAGACATGCATGCGCACCCCTTCGAGGTCCGTCTGACCATGGTCCGCTGGTATCAGCTGGGATTCAAGGCCAACGTCGGGCTGATGCGGAACATGGTCCTGTTGAGCGACACGGTTCCGGAAGTCGCCGCAATCTGGCGCCGCCGCGGGCGGGAGATCGTCGATCGGTTCCTCGACTACTACAGGCTCAAGTACCGTCTGGCGCCGGCGGAGTTGAGCCTGCTTCGTATCGCCCATCACGCCGTGGGATCGATGTCGGACCACAGCCTCTTCGCGCGCTACGGGGTGCACGGCGCCGCGGAAACCAGCGAGGAACGCGACGAGGAACTGCTCATCGAACTCCATGCAGCTCTGTCCTACCGGGCGATTTTCGGGGTCGATCCGCCGCTGCACCTGCTCAAGCGAGCGGGCGGTCTGGTATCGCTTGCCACGCTGCTGGAGTAGCGGCCCTCGACCCGTCACGCGGGCGTTCCTGGCCGGCAAGTCCGGGGCGGCCGCCGCAGCCGCCAGGCTGCCCACGACACATCCGCGCTTCGACCAGCGGCGCCGCGCCAATGCGCCCGACGGCCGTCAGGCGGGGTTCTGTGTCGCCAACTCCGATCTCCAGGCCCTCATGCCGGCCACGAACCGGCCGAGGACGGTCCGACAGTTGGTCCACCAGAGCCGACGCCAATCGTCCGAGGGAGGGTAGTAGAAACTGCGAAACCTGCGCTGGTTTTCGACCGCCTCGGGGCTGAGCGGATCGCCATACATATGGTGGTGCATTTCGAGCAACATGGCCTCGCGGAAGTCGTCGCCGAACTCGACGGTGCCCGCCTCGATCGTCGCCGCGGTGAATTGGGCCCGCGGAACCAGTGCAGCCTGGCTGGAATAAAATGGACGCTCAGTGACCAGGTCCGTGTCGTGGGCCTGCGGGCCCAGGATCGAACGCACGCGGTCCTCGGACGCGGTGTCGCCTCCGACGACCACATAGGCGTCGCCATAGTTTCCGACGCCGGTGTGGAGGTCCAGGTAGAGGATCTGACGAGCGGCGGAGGTCTTTTCGACCAGGATCCTGTCCAGCGTCTTCCGCGACCAGGTGGCTCCCCGGCCATTGAAGCAGATGCTCCTGGGCCGGTCGGATTGACCCTTCTTGAGCGAGGCCATGAGGCGCTCCTGGCCGTGGGTCCGGACGAAGGCGGCGCGGGCCGCCAGCCGGGATGTCATGTCGTCGGGCCCTCGCAGTCCGGCAAGGTCGATCACGTCATCGAACGCCATGAACAGGGCGTCAGGCGGCGTCACCTCGTCGCCGTAGTGCAGGTTCTTCATCAGATCGACGTTGTCCTCGTTGACGTACCGCGACCAAGCCGCCCCGTAGGGGTTGATGATGTGGATCAGGACCGCGCGGACGTCGCGGTCGAGGTCCAGCAGATCGTCCGCCTCGGTCAGCAATCCCGTCAGGATCGCCGATCCGGCCAGCGCTTCCGCGCCATGGGTCCCGGTAATCAGAACCAACACATTGGGAGCGTCCGCCGGCCCCATCTCGCAGACCAGCGTTTCCAGGACCTCCCCCGCCGGGCCCCGGCGAGGATTGCGCCACCGCTCGATCGGCGCCCCCCGGAACGCGGCGGCGATCTCGAATTTCGTGACCGCCCCGGCAAAGGTCTCGGAGAACAGGTTGCAAGGGTCGAAGGGCATGCCTGCTGCATCCTCAAAGTTCGCCCGGACTCGAGGCCGGAGAGCGAATCCTCTGGGTCAGATTATATGACCCATAGGTCATGTAAATGGACGGCGGAACCGAAACTCTCGCCACTTGCATTTGACATATATGACTAGCAGGTCATATATTCGGGGCGGATCGGCCGCGAGTCTCCGACGGCCCCGCTGAGGCCCGTCGGGCATGGGGCTCAGCCTGCTGAGGTCGAGGTCCTTCCCATGCCGCTTGTTCAGGTGACACTTCGCAACGGCCGTGATGAGGACCAGATCCGCAGGCTGGCCGAGGAGGTGACGAGCGCCGTGGCCAGGGTGCTTGGGGCGGCGCCCGCGAGCGTGAGGGTCCTTGTCCACGAACTCCCCCCAGGCCGCTGGTTTGTTGCCGGCTCGCCGCTGGACCAACTTGTCGTCGACACGCCCGTCGAAGGGACCGCCAACGGCGAAAATCAATGAGGAGATTGCCTGTGAGCGAAGTGCTGATCGAGGATCGCGGCGCGGTGCGCTGGATTACTCTGAACCGTCCGGAGGTGATGAACGCCATCACCGGCGTCATGCTTCGCGACCTGAATGACGCCCTGAAGGCGGCCGATGACGATGCGGCTGTTCGGGTGATCGTCTTGACGGGGGCAGGGCGCGCCTTCTGCGCTGGTCTTGATCTGAAGCAGGCCGCCGCCGGGGAGGGCATCGGCGGAGCGGGACTGGCGAGCGCCGGCGTCCGGCACTATTCGACCCGCGAGATCTGCACCGTCACGCTGCACCGGATCGACAAGCCCGTGATCGCGGCGATCAACGGCGCCGCGGCGGGCTACGGGCTCGACCTGGCCCTTGGCTGCGACATCCGCCTGATGGCCGACACGGCGGTGCTGTCGCCCGGCTTCGCCAAGCGCGGCATCGTGCCCGAGAGCGGCGGCACCTGGTACCTTCCTCGTCTGCTGGGTTGGGCCAAGGCTTGCGAGGTCGCCATGCTGGGCGAGAACCTGACGGCCGAGCAGTCCGTGGCCTACGGGCTGGCTAACCGCGTTGCGCTGGCGGCTGACCTGGAAGCCGAGGTCACCCGTTGGGCCGAGCGGATCGCCTCGAATGCCCCCCTGGCAATCACGGAGATGAAGCGCCTGTTCCGGCATGGCCAGACGCAGGACTTCGAAAGTCACTCCCATCATGTGCTGATGAGCCTGCTGAACCTGTTCCGTTCGCAGGACTTCGGGGAGGGCGTCCGGTCGTTCATCGAGAAGCGCCCGCCGGTTTTCAAGGGGTCTTAGGTCCACGGCGACGTGTGGGCCTGGACCCTTCGCGTTGAGCGCCGCCAAGCTTCCTCACGGCTGAAGGAGCCTGGCTCGCTCAGATCACCATCTGTAGGGGATCCTCAATCAATGCCTTGAAGACGCTGAGGAAGCGGCCACCGATGGCGCCGTCGACCGCGCGGTGATCGCAGGTCAGGGTCACGGTCATCACGGTGGCGATGGCCAGGGCGCCGTTCTTCACCACCGGACGCGGCTCGCCGGCGCCGACGCTGAGGATGCAGGCTTGCGGCTCGTTGATGATCGAGGCGAAGGACTTGATGCCCATCATGCCCATGTTGGACACCGAGAAGGTGCCGCCCTGGAATTCCTCGGGCTTGAGCTTCTTGTCCCGGGCGCGGGCGGCCAGATCCTTCGTCTCCGTGGCGATCTGCGCCAGGCCCTTGGTCTCGGCGGCGCGGATGATCGGGGTGATCAGGCCGCCGTCGATGCTGACCGCCATGGCGATGTCGGCATGGTGGTGCAGGGCGATACCTTCGGGCGTGTAGCTGGAGTTGGCCTCGGGCACGCGCTTGAGCGCCACGGCCACGGCCTTGATCACCAGGTCGTTGACGCTGACCTTCACGCCGTCCTTCTCGAGCATGGCGTTGATCTTCGTCCGCGCCGCCAGCAGGCCGTCGATCTCCAGATCGATGGTCAGCGGGAAGTGCGGCACGTCGCGGAAGCTGTCGGTCATGCGGCGGGCGATCGTCTTGCGCATGCCGTCGAGCGGGATCAGGTCGTAGCTGCCGGCGGGGATGCCCTGCTGCTCGAGCGACTGGTGCTGGCGAGCGGGGGCGGAGGCCGGAGCTGCGCCGGGCTGGGCGGGCGCTGAAGTCGACGCCTTGCCGCGCGCGGCGTCGACGTCGGCCTTGATCACCCGGCCGTGCGGGCCAGAGCCCTGGATGCTCTTTAGATCCAGACCGGCGGCCTGGGCCAGGCGGCGGGCCAGCGGCGAGGCAAACACGCGCTCGCCGCTCGACCCATTGAGCTTGGGTTCCGGGGCCTTCGTCGTGGCGCCGGTTTCACCGGCGTCCTGCCTGGGCGGCGCGGGCGGTGCGGCCTTCGAGACGGCCGCTGGCGCGGCCTCCTCAGGCTGACGGGCCTTCTTTGAATCGTCATCCCGAGGAGCCGGAGCAGCCGGCGTCTCGAGGGACGAGCCCTCCCCGGCCAGTCTCGCGATCACCGCGTTGACCTTGACGTTCTCGGTCCCGGCGTCGACCAGCAGGGCCTCGACCACGCCCTCATCGACGGCCTCGACCTCCATGGTCGCCTTGTCGGTCTCGATCTCGGCGATGACGTCGCCCGCCTTCACGGTGTCGCCGGCCTTCACGTGCCATTTGGCCAGCGTCCCCTCCTCCATGGTCGGGGACAGGGCGGGCATGAGGATCTCGATCATCACAGATCATCCATGGCAACGAGGGCCGCCGCGGCGGCTTCGACAATCGCCTCCTCGTCCAGACGATAGAGGCCATAGAGGTCGGGGACGTCGCCCGACTGGCCGAACCGGTCGACGCCCAGGGGCGACACGCGTTGACCGCGCACGCCGCCAAGCCACGACAGAGTCGACGGTGGTCCATCGATCACCGTGACCAGGGCCGCATGAGGACTTAGCGCCGACAGCAAGCGCTCGGCGTGGGAGACGTGGGGCTCCCCACGGGCCCTCGCGGCCATGACGGCGCTCCAGTCCCGATGCAGGATGTCGGGGCTCGGCACGGCCAGAAGTCCGACGTCCGGGATGTCCTCCCGAATCTTGTCGAATGCTGACCAGGCGTCCGGTGCGACCGCGCCCGTATAGATGACCGCCAGTTCGGCCCCCTCTCCGGGCGGAACCTGCCAATAGGCGCCGCGGAGGAGATCGCGGAGCTGACTATCGTCCAGGCGTTGCTCGGGTTGGTCCAGGGCGCGCGTGGAGAGGCGCAGATAGACCGAACCGCCATCGACCTTCTGCAAATGGTTGAACGCCCAACGCATGATCTCGGCCAGTTCATCAACGAAGGCGGGCTCGAAATAGGTCAGACCGGCCTGGGCCATGCCGATCAGGGGCGTGTGAATCGACTGATGGGCGCCGCCCTCCGGAGCGAGGGTCAGGCCGCTGGGCGTGGCCACGAGCAGGAAGCGGGCGTCCTGGTAGCAGGCGTAGTTCAGGGCATCGAGACCACGGTTAATGAACGGGTCGTACAGCGTGCCCACGGGAATCAGGCGCTCGCCGAACAGGTCGGCCGACAGTCCCGCGGCCGCCAGCATCAGGAACAGATTGTGCTCCGCGATGCCCAGTTCGATGTGCTGGCCCGAGGGGCCCATCGACCATTTTTGCGGTGAAGGGATGGACGCGTCCTTGAAGACATCCCGGCGGTCCTGGCGCGTGAAGAGACCCCGCTGGTTCACGAAGCCGCCGAGATTGGTCGAGACCGTGACGTCGGGCGACGTCGTGACGATAGCGTCGGCCAACTCACCGCCCGCCCGCGCCAGGTCGTTGAGGATCTTGCCGAACGCGACCTGGGTCGACTGCCGCCCTTCCGGACGCGGGAAGGTCTCCCGATCAGGGACGGAAACCTGGGCTGCGCGATCCGACTCCCTTCGCGACGCGAACGGAGTGGCGGCCAGAAACGCCTCATACTCAGCCGGCGACCGCGGCATGCCCGAGAAACGCTCCCATTCGGCGCCGTGGGGAACACCCACAGCGTCCTGAAATGCCGCCATCTGGGCGACGGTCATCAGGCCAGAGTGGTTGTCCTTGTGGCCCTGAAAGGGCAGGCCTACGCCCTTGATGGTGTAGGTGATGAACAGGCGCGGACGTTCGTCGCTGACCCCGTTGAACTCATTGAGCAGCAGCGGGAGGTCGTGACCGGCCAGGTTGGTCATCAGCGCGCCGAGGGCATCGTCGTCACGCCTGGCCAAGAGTTCGGCCACGCCCGGATCCTTGCCGAGGTCGCCGATCAATCGGGTCCGCCATGCCGCGCCGCCCTGAAAACTGAGGGCCGCGTAGAGGTCATTGGGCGCCGCGTCGATCCAGTCGCGCAGGACATTGCCGCCCGGCTCGGCGAAGGCCTGTTCCATCAACCGGCCATACTTGAGCGTGACCACTTCCCATCCACAGGCGCGGAAGATCTCGTCGAAACGCTCGAACATCCGGTCCGAGGTCGTCGCGTCCAGGCTCTGGCGATTGTAGTCGACGATCCACCAGGTGTTGCGGAGATCGTGTTTGGCGCCCTCGATCAGCGCCTCGTAAATGTTGCCCTCGTCCAGCTCGGCGTCGCCCAATAGCGCGATCATTCGTCCCGCCCGGGAAGGCTCCATGCGGCCATGAGCCAGCAGATAGTCCTGCACCAGTGAGGCGAAGGCCGTAACCGCGACGCCCAGGCCGACCGAGCCGGTCGAGAAGTCCACCTGGTCCTTGTCCTTTGTCCGGGAAGGGTAGGATTGCGCGCCGCCCAGGGCCCGAAAGCGCTGCAACTGATCGAGGGTCTGGCGGCCATAGAGATACTGGATCGCATGAAAGGCAGGGCTGGCGTGCGGCTTGACGGCGATGCGGTCCTCGGGGCGCAGGACGCCAAAGTAGAGTGCCGATAGGATTGTCGCCGACGATGCGGATGATGCCTGGTGTCCGCCAAACTTGAGGCCATCCCGGCTTTCGCGCAGGTGATTGGCGTGGTGAACTGTCCAGGCCGACAGCCAGTGAACCTTGCGATCAAGGTCGCGGATCAACTCATAAGCGTCCGCACCATGGGCGGATTGCCGTTGCTTCTTCAAGGTCCTGGCCTTTTCGACCCCACTGGGTCAGCTGGTCTGCAATGATCAATATGACCAAGGGGTCACTAAATGGAAGTCATGCGCGGTCTGCGATCTAAGGAATTCGGTGCGGGCGGAATCCACTCTTCAGATACTATATGACCGACAGGTCATAAACAAGTCGCGATATGCTGCGCGATGTGGCGGCGCAGAGGGCATCAGTATGGCCCCGCGCCTCCTCTCAAGATTCTCGCTCTGAGCGGGCTTCGCTGTGGTCAGTGGATAAGTCGACGGTGGAGTCAGTCGGCGAACAGGCGGTGTGATTTCGGATACTGGAACTTAGGCGCGATTGGGCGGCAGCCCGGTGTCAGCTACGCGCCACGACCGGCCGTTGACGGTCAGCCAGACTCCGGACGCTCCGAACCTATGCGCTCTTCGGTGTGAACGAGGCGCTCTCCCGCCCGCTACGCGCCGAAAGCGGGACTTGTCCCGTAGCCACGAGCGGACGTTCGCTCGAGCATGCAAGCGCCGGGCTTTTCTTTCGCAGGTGGGTGGAGCCTCAGACTTTGCGGCGAGGCTTGGCGGTCTGGGTCTTGGCGAGGTCTTCGAGGACATTGTTCACCCGGACGCCCATGCCGGCGATATTCGGCTCGGCCATGATGTAGCGGTTGAAGCTACGCACGGGCGCGGCCAGTAGCTTGCGGACCCGCTCGGTGAGTGGGGCGCTGGCGCCGGCGGTGATAGCATCGGTGACCGCCAACAGCAGCTTCAATCGTAGTTGCTCGAAATAGGGCTCCAGACTCCTCTGGCCGCGCAGGCGCGCCTCGGCCGTCATGAGCGCGTCGCGGTCGCCCAGTTGCACCGCAATCCCGGCTAGGGTCAGGACATAGTCCTCGTATTCGTTGGGATTGAGGTGGGCGGTCTCGATCGCGCGCATACGGTCGTCGGCCTCCCGGGCGCGGCCCTGGAACGAGATCGTCTGGGCGAGGAAGATTTCCGCGCGGGCGCTGGCCTCTATGGCGAGGGCGGCGCGGTAAGCCGCTTCGGCGTTCGCCCACTGGCCGGCGGTGCGGAGGAGATCGGCCAAGTCCTCGGTGATCGCCGCCTTGCCGTAGTCGGTGAGGTGAGGGTGAGCCAGCCTGACGTTCAGCAGCGCCTTGGCGCGATGGAAGGCTGCCGGGTCGCGGCGCAGGACGCTGAGATGCTTGAGGATCCAACTCAAGGTCCATTGCGTCGTTTGGTCGAGCTCGGCGTCGTCGCCGCCGAGTTCGAGCTCAAGCGCCGCCTCCAGTTCCTCGGCGGCCTGCTCCTCGTCGCTGTGCAGCAGATACTGGCTCGCCTTGATGGCGCGAAATCGGAGCTGGTCGTCGAGGTCCTCGCTGAGGTGGAGGAGGCGGTCGCAGAGCCTTAAGGTCTTGGTCATTGACCGTTCGTCAGCCAGCAACCCGATGCCGAGACGGAGGATCTCGACATCGGTTTCCTGCAGGCTCAGCGGCCCGAGCTTCTTGAACTCGCGGCGGGCGGCGGCTTTATCGCCGGTGGCCTTGAGCAACGTGTGCGCTTGAAGGAACAGTACCTTGCGCGGCCAGCGCGGGTCGTCGACCACCGGGCGCAGGCGCTCCAGCATGGCTGGCGTCTCGTCCTTGCGGCCGATGTGATAGAGGGTCTCGGCGACCCGGTCGGCGTATTCCGACATGCACTGGATATCGGTGTCGATCAGCGGCTTGATGCCGATGATCCCGGCCCGCATGGCCGGGGCCGTATTGGTGGCGTGCCAGATGGCGTACTGGGTAAAGTCGGCGCGGGCCGCCACCAGTGCTGCGTCGAGGTCCTTCGCCCTCATAGCGACATGGAAGGCCCTGCGCTGGTCGAACCCGGGCAGGTGCGCCTTACAGCAGACCGCGTAGGTCGTGCCAGATCCGCAGAGGCAAGGATCCGTTTCCGCCGGCGTGACCAGCGGTTTCTTCTTTGGCGCGGGTTTGGCCCAGGGCATTGGGAGACCTTAGCCGATCCAAGCGTCTTAGATCAGGAGGTTTGGTTCACTCCCTATCATCTATTGGCTGAAGTAGGTGTCGTTAGCCACCGCAGACCAGTTCAGGCTCCGAACCGCTCGCACATGTGCAACCTGGCGGACGGCACGGACCGGGCGAACCGCTTTCACTCCCCGTACCGGCTTTACTTTCCTCACGGGACGAACCGGCCCGCCGGTCGCATCTTCCGAGAAGAGTGCGGGCCGGTTGTTGCGGTCATATAGCCAGCCATTCTCGAACCAGCCCAGCAGCCGTCCGTTGTAGCCGTAGACCCGGCCTTCGGAGAGATAGCCGACGGGCTTCCCACCCCAAAGGTAGAGGTGCTCCCCATCCTCAACGTAGCAAGTGGCCGCACCGGTACTTGAAAAGAAGTCCATAGCGGTCAGTCCTGGTTGACGTTGTCGCGCGTCGACGTATCGGGATTGTCCCGCACGTACTCGCGCCCGTTGACCTTCACGACGTGGTTTCCGGGGTGCTTCCCCTGCTTCACTTCACGGACGGCTTCTGTCCGCGACACGTTTGGCCGGCTGCCAATGCGGTAGCTTTCGTTGCGACCGCCCGGTCCGTCATTGTTTCCCCTGATCTTTCCCATAGGTGTTTCCCGTTAGCTTGTAGCCTAGGGTTATTTTGTGCTTACAACGCTCGATCGCAAGGTGGATAGTGCAGGTATTGGTGCGTGCGCCGACGCTAGGCGACCACTTCCTCACTATTCTGTCCAGGAGCCGGAATTCTCGCGTGGTGTAAGTCCTGGCCGTCGTGAAGACAGAACCTTTTCGTTCATCGACCAGGTCGCGGGCGCGCAGTGCAAGCTAAGGGACCACTGCGGAAGTCAAAGGTAAAGTGAACTTGCGGATCAGTCGTACGGCCTCGGTTTGAGACAGTGGCCAATCGAAAAGTCGATTTTCGTCCCATCGGCTCTGATTACCCAGAAGCACCTCTTTGAAAACTGTGGGACATCTTGAGGCGGCGTGTTGACCTCGAAACCTGCGATGCCGGTCCCGACCTTTTCCTCACACTCATCGTGGCGCTCGAGGAGCGCGGACAGATCGGTTGCGTCTTCAGCGCTAACGCGATCACCGATCTGGTATCGGTTCAGCATAGCTGCGAAGAACGCCGTCGCGTCTCCAGCTTTATCGAACGATCGCGTAGCGAGCGCAATTCTTCGTGCCCTTCCCATCCCGATCTCCTTGTGGGGAAATTAACATGCGTCGCGGCCGCGTCTACCATGTCGGCGCAGCGCAGTGCCATCGGGCTGGTGGCTGGATGACGGCCAAATTAGCTGTGCCAGAGCCGCGCAACCGAAGGCGTCGTATCGGGGAGCTGGCAGTATCCGAAGGCTGGGACGACTGTGATAATCCCGCGGGCCGTCATCTGGGAACAGCGGGTGGCAGTGGCTCGCCAAGCAATCTCTCGCGCAATTCCCGCACGATGATGAGGGGTATCCCCGCGCTTTCCAAAACGTCGGCGTTGGCCCGCATCCAGTCGCGGCAAGCGTCTTGGTCGAGATCGTCGCTCGCGATAACCTCGTATAGCGCGACGGCGCTCATCCTAGAGAGGCCCAGCTCCATCAGCGAGAGCAGCGTTCGGGCCGAGATGCCAAACTCGAGAGCCAGCCCTATGTCGAGGCGATCGCGAAGAAGATCGGCACGTCCAATGCCGTCTAGGTGCACCCTTAGGACATCCATGTAGGCGGCGATGTATTTCGGTGCGGCGAACCGCGCGGTCTGCTCGACCATCTCCATCGTCTGTCGGCAGACCTTCGGGATGTCGACAGCCTTCCCGCTCCTTCGGAGATTCTCAACGCGCTTCTTTATCATGCGGGCGAGTGACCAGCCGCGGAGCCAGCGCTGAACGGTTACGGCATGACCGTAGATCAGCTCGTCCGGCTTGAAGGCTGGATAGAGGTGATCGTTGATCGCCTGCATCACGAACATCATGGAGGCCACCGCCTCGTCATCCTCGGTGGCCGCTGGCACGAGATCCTCGGGTTCGCCCGGATGCCGCTCGAAGAACTCGAGGAGTGATTGCATCGCGATGGCACTTACGCCCGGATGCCGTGCAACCAGCGTTGGCGGCAGTCGATTGCCTTTGCAGAGCTCGGCGAGAGCGTTGTCCAATGCCGCGATGAAGCTCGGATCGTGCCTCTTCGCGAATGCGGCATCAGCGACAGAGCCAGCTCGGAGGAATGTCGAGATCAAATAGGACGAGACCTGTTCGAGCTTGGAGCGGCGGCCGACTTCGTCCATCGACATGCCCGCGCGCCCGTTCAAGAAGCCGAGCAGCTCCTCAGAACCTTCCATAACGAGGTCCGTTTCACGCTTGATCTCGTAACGCGCGCGCTTGGGAACGCCGTGCGGCCACGCTTCTTTCTCGTGAGGATCGATGCAGACGATCTTGCCCTGGAACTCGTCGCCCCATCGACCCGCCCGACCGGCCAAGTTCCAGAAGTCGTGCGCCAGCATGTGCTTGCCACTTCCCTTCCTTGGGCCGCGGAGCACGATCATCCGGCAAGAGAGGTTGACGCCCTCGATTAAGGTCGACGTGCATACGAGGAAGCGGATCTTGCCGGACTTGAAGAGCCGCTCGATCTCCGAGCGCAGTAGCGAGGGCATGTTGCCGTAGTGGAATGCTACACCGCGCTCGACGAGGGGCGCGAGGAGATAGCCCGGATGGACCCCCTTCCGCGAGAGATCTGCAAGGGCCGCCAGTTCAGGATCGACGTCGCCACGAACCGCCCGCTGGTTCAGCAGGAACGCGATTTTCTCTGCCTCGTCGGGACCGTTAGCGTATATCAACGTGCCCGAGCGCTGACCCGTCAGGGCCTCGGCGATGAAGGCTATCCTTTTCCGGAGCCCCACCGGACGGTTCGTCAGGCTGAGGATGCCGATGTTCTCGGGCTCGTCGCCACGCCGGACGGCGAGCTCGAATTTGGTGGTTTGCCGTCGGACCTGCTGCGCGAACAGCACGTTTTGGAGCACCGTCGGCGCATCGCTGTCGACCACCCGGCGATCAACTGAGGCCGGCGCGTCGTCTAGCAGGGTGTGGGGGTTCTGTGTCGCCGGACTGATGAAGACCGCCCGAACCTTGGGGCTTGCCCGCGTTACCCGCTCGATCGCATCCTGCAGTATCACGCCGCGCTTCGTGTCGCCGATCTTGTGAGCCTCATCGACGATCAGTAGGTCGATCTCCATCTCGTCCGAGAGTGCGTTGGCGAACAGGTGCAGCCGCTCCTGCGTGAAGACCGCAACGAGCGGAGGTCCGCCGTCCCTCATCGCCAGATATTCGTCTGTCAGTGGGAGCGAGCTGACCCGGATCTGATCTGCGCCAATGCCTGTGCCGGCAAGCATGTCCCTGAGGTTCGTCTCGGTCTCACCGACGAGCGCGCGGGTCGGAGCGAGGTATATCACCATCCGAGCGCGCTTCGCCCGCATCTGGTCCAGCAGCCACTGCAAAACCAAGTACGTCTTCCCGCACGCGGTCGGTGCCGACGCGGACATCCATCCGCGGTCGTCCTGGGCGCCGGTCCAGAAAGACCGCTGGAAGGCGTTCACCTCTAGGATTCCGCCATCGGCCTCGAGGACCACGGAGTTCATCAAGCGGTTCCGCGTCAGCTCCAGCCGCGCGCCGACGCCCAGACGGGCATCGAGATCCCTTTCGACCTCACCCCGCCTCTGCGCGAGCCCAACCGCCAGCTTGTTGGAAAGCTGCTCGAACAGCACCGCCGCAGCATCGCGCGTCGGGCCACGTTCCGCCAATGTCATCGACGAAGTCGCGATCAGTAGCGCCGCCTCGCGCGGCGCTCGAGCCTCGGAGCGCGCCAGGATGCTGCCGGCGAGGAGTAGTCGATTCCAATCGATTGCGTTCAGAGCCTTTCCAATGGCTTCGGCCGGCTCGACGCTCTCGAGTTCTTGTAGCGCGTTGACCTTGGACAGCAGTGCGAGGTCGCTCGCCACGCCCTCGGCGAGAAGCCACTCGATCAGATCATCCTTGGTCATTTGCCAAGTCCCAGCGAGTCTAGGACCGCCAAGCGGAAGGCTTCGGCGTCAGGAAGCGGGAGGCAGAGAAACTCGATCTGACAGTCGGTGAGTTTCTCAAGGGTCAGTCGGTTCGCGACGTTTTTGGACCAAGTCTTGAGCGCCTCCCTTGATGCATCGACGATGTCACTCGCACCACACTTTCCGCCGGCGGTCGGGTAGGCTTCGCTGTCGAAGCCAACTAGGGCGACCGCGCGATATCGCTTTCTTTTCACGAGCGGATCCGTCTGATCGAAGAAGCGGCGAAGCGAGGCATTGAGGTCAGGCTTTCCGAGATCGGCCCGCTCACTCAACAGCACGAGGTCGCGTTCTCGCCTAGCCGCCTCTCCCTCCTCCTCCTCTAGAAACGGCTTCAATGAGCTAAGGCATTCTCGAATCGCCTTGGCTGGGTCGGAGTGGATCTTGGACTCCCCCCAATAGAGGTTCAGCACGCCGTCATCGTCGACGTTGGCGTAAACGCCATCTGCGCCGTGGTAGTGAACCTGCGCACTTGTCTTGAGCGACATCTTGCAGAGGATCTGCGGCAAATTGAGGAAGCGTTCAGCGAGCAGATAGAGGAGGAGTTCGCCGCCTTCGCCCGACGTCTTCAGATCGGTGAACGTACCTAACGCGCGATGGTAGAGTTCGATCGTGGCGGCGGAACCGCCTTCCCGATTGTCTCGCTCCTTTGCGCGCTGGCGTGCCTCGTGCGGGATTGCATAGTCGATCACCGCCGAGCGCATAAACTCGGCGAGTCGAATTGGGCTCACGCGTCCGTCTGCGTCCACTTTCAAGGAATGACAGTGGATGTGGACCTTGCAGCCCTCAACTACGATATCGCGCTCCACCAGATCGAGGTGGACCTCCAGAGTGTTGGGTTTGGACGCGATCGCCTGCTCGAAGTCTGCCAGGGACAGTGGGGCCAGCACGTTAGTGTCAATCACGCCTAATTCCCTGCATTCCAAGTCCAATATTCACTAATACTTACCAGCCGTCCCAATAACTAACCACCGCTTGCGCTAGACCGACCTCAAGGGATCGGTGCCTGCATCACAGCCCTCTCGTCAGAGTCGCGTGGGCTGGCCCCGCTCAATGGCTATTCCTGACAGACCACCCGCCCGAACGCGCCCACTTCGCTGCAGGCAGACACGAAAGTCATCAGCAGCCAATAGAGCTGAACGAAATGGGGTGACGGGGCGTGTCCGGCCCTGATGTCGAGCAAGGCGTCGCTGACGCTCTGCTTGCTCAGCGAGGAGGTTACGACATAAGCGCGACGCGTCATGTCCGGGGTCGAGCGCACTGCGCCGATCGCGTCCGGAATCGTCGCGATGTCACCGCGGACGACGCGATGGATAGCCGACGTCACCCTGTCCTTGGTGTAGACGCCCGCCCAGGAGGCGACCTTGCGCCCTATCTCACTGTCCGGCAGCGCCATGTTGCCCAAGTTCTTGAGCGCTTGGCTGACCGCTTCATGAAAAGGCGACGCGCCCAGCGACAGCCCCTTATGCTTGGCATGGTAGAAGGTGACCGTCGGCGGCGTGGCCAAGGTGTTCAGCCCGATAAAATCCGCCCACTCGTCGCCGAGATCATCGCACATCAGCACGTCGTCCTGACGAGCGATCTGGTTGACTACCACCCCGAACACCGAATTCGGATCGAACACGGTCTGAACCGGCGTCAATCCGCCCTTTTCGCTGACTACGTCAGCCAGCCCGCGCTCGGTAATCAGGTATCTCAGCAGGTCTTCGCCCCCCGCCGCAAAAACATCGTCGCGGTACAGGTTGCCGTCGATGTAGGCCAAGGCCACATCCTCGAAGAGGACGATGAAGCGGCTTTCGCGGTTGATGTAAGACCGCAGGGACTGCCCCTCCGGATCCTCGCCAAGAGCCGCAGCCCTACGTTCGACGGTCAGGCTTTCCGCGGCCGCCAGATCAAGACTGCGCAGGCTAATGCGCCCCTTGTTGATCTTGAGTTTGCCTAATGTTCGACGGCGGCCCTCGGTGGGCTCCAAGCGGAGCTCTTTCCTAACCGTGCGGACCGCCAAACTCGCGCCCAGCGAATCGAGGACGCCCGCCGCCTCACCGTGGGATAGAGCAACCGGCTGTCCCTCATCCTCTCTCACGAGCCGCAGCAGGCCGTGCTCATCCAGAAGCTCTTCGGCCAATAACGCCGTATTGACCGAAAAGAAGGTGGGCTGCAGGCGGCCTCCGTGGGTCGCCAGGCTAACTGACCGCGCGAATGTCCGCAAAAATGCAGCGACCGGAGCGTTTTGATTTATGAGCTCCTCGATCATGCCCACACACCACGGCACGAGCTCTTCGTGCCCGGCCGTGTCTGATCGCTGCGAGATGCGTCCCGTACTGGGCGTCGTGGTAAAATGCCCGTCATCGCGGCGCAGCGTATAGCCCTGAGGCGCGAACCGACTGCTGCCGGCGGGACCCACGACGTTTCGCAAGTCTTCCGATTCCAGCATCTTTGCTCGCAGGACGTGCTTCGACGGGCTGAGGTTGCGCAGGCGCATCTTCTCAAAAATGGCGTCGCTGTGGGCAAGCGCCGCCTCAACCCGTTCGGCGTCTATCCGGTCCAGATGCCTGGACTTGAAGGCCGTCGTCAGATCGAGGCCGGACTTAAGGACGGCGACCTTACCCCCATGTTCTACAAGCATGAGGAAACCGTAGACCCGCTCCTTCAGCCGCGGGGGAGGATCGAGAAAGCCTGGGTTCCGGTGATGGGCGAAGCAAATGGCCGACCATCGGGCCCCATTGATGGCCTCCCGAACATGGCGAAATAGGTTCTGCGTGGGCTCGATCGCTTGCCGCCTCAGATCGCGAAACAGCTCATCGACGGCCTTGTCGGTAATGCGCTCAGCCACGTCATAGAAATAGGCCGCCTTCGGCGCATGTAAGTTCTGGATCATCGCCTACCCCCGTAGAGACCAATCATCCGCCTGTTGAGGAATTGGATCAACCTTTCCGTGTTAGTCTGATGCCAGACATCCCGTGGCGGGTTTAAGCGCGCGGATCCAAGCGTCTGTTCACAAAGGGGCGCTAGAATGATCGAGGTGTCCTAGAACCCTTATTTCAGCTCCGAGCACGACGAAGGCCAAACCCCGGGTGTGCTGGGCGGGTATCATCCATGCCTGCAAGGAGGCCTACCATCGCGTCGCCGGCCCACCGGATGATCGACCCGTGGTGCAGCAACGACGCCTTCCTGTCCCAACGTAGGCGTGTCCAGCGCGTCCGCTTGTCGCAGGCAGGCAAATGTCCGCTTCTGGCGCACAGCCGACCTGAAGGCCTAGTTTTCGTTCAGACCAAATCCTCGCGTGTGCAGCCGGGCCTTCCACCCCGCTTCAGCCCGAATGGTCTCCGTGGAGGGCAAGTCCGGCGAGAGTCGCTGCAGAATGCTGAACCGCAAGTCCTGGGGCCGGCTTTCCCGCAAGCGCTTGTTCCCGCCGTGCCCGGTCCGGGCGTACTGCACCCAGCGGCCGAGGATGTTGTCAGCTCCGTAGGCGGAGCCGACGTAGCCGGCCCGCCGCTCTTCATCGAATATGAAGTACACGCCGCGCCACTCGGCCAGCGCGGCCCGCCAGGAGGCGGGCAGCACCGACAGCTGCTCCCAGGTCAGAACGATGTCCTCCCAGTCCGGCATCCCCGGAACGAACAGGCTCTCCTGGGTGACGGCCCGAAGGTCGAGGCGTGCATTGCCCGCCCAGCGCCACCAGGACCGCATGGCCGGCCAGGCCACGACAAGCTTGCCAATCCAGTCCCGATAGCCGGAATGCTCCTCCAGCTCGAACCACAAGCAGTCGGGCGTGTCCTCAGCGTTGCCGGACATGCCCAACTGGACGAGCTCCCTCTGGCCTGGGGCCGCCCAGTAGCCGGCCACGTCCAAAGGTCTATGCGCACCGATGTCATAAATGCCCGCGAACACGGCCTCGCCGGATTCAAGGGCGAGGAACGAGGCCAGGTAGCGGGCCTTGAGCATGGCCTGCTCGACCCGCGGCCATTGGGTCTGGTGATAGACCTTGAACAGGTCTCTCCGCTCGGCGGCGATCCAGGGCAGGACCTTCTGCAGTTCACGCTCAACAGGTGTGTGTCGGAGGAGAAGGACCTCTGCGGGATTGATCCCGGCTTCAACAAGCAAGGTGTTGAAGGTGATCACGGCGCGAACGTGGAGACCAAATACATATTTTGAGTGATAAACTCGGACTTCCGAACCAGTCAACGCTCGGCCCATGGACCTCTTGCGGCTCGTGGGGCGGAATGTGCGCCGGATGCGTAGCGCGCGAGGCTGGAGCCAGGAGCAGTTGGCCGAGAAGTCAGAACTCAGCCAGCAGTTCATCAGCCGCATCGAGGCCGGAATCCAGAACCCGACGCTTAAGAGTCTGGGACGGCTCGCCGAGGCCCTGAACGTCACGGCCGCGAGCCTGTTGGACGCGGCGGATGTTCCGGAATGCTAGGCCGTTTCCTCGGACGGCATGACACGGCTCCAGCCGATATTTCGCAGGAAGTACTTGGCATCCGCCGCGGGTGCATGGAAATGCCCGGCCGCGTCTTTGCAATAGGTAACGCCCTCTATGCCGTAGGCATGGCTGACGGTGGGGAGCGGCTTCACCACCCAGACTTCCTCCTCTGCCCGAACCCGAGCCTCGTGTTCGCGCCTGTAGAATTCCATGATCCCTTGGCCAGCATAGCTCTGGTGCATCGCGTCCAGGGCCTGTGACGTCGAATCCACCTGGTCGCTGAACTTCCCGTTCGGGAACACGGCAAGCTCGTAGAGGTAGTCGGCCAGCCAGGGCGCATCCTCGGGGATATGAACCCGACCGCTCTCAATGATGGCGGTCTGGTTGGTCATCCGGATCAGCTTGTCCTTCGACGGCTTGACCTCGCGGAGGGATCCCATCCCCTCCTTCCTCAACTCCTGCAGGATCTGGGTCCCCGATGCCCGGTCTTCGACGTAGATAACCTGCGGCTTGAACCTGAGCGCCTGGGCGACCACGGCGCGCTTCAGGTCAGGGTATTCGAGCTTCTGGCGGAACACGTCGAGCAGCCAGATATCGGCGCCCTTCTGACCCCAGGTGGTGCAGACGCTGTAGGCGTTCCATTCCTCGACCTTGTTGGCTGTATCCCAGGACTGGACGACCCGGTCGAACTCGGCCGGCTTGTCGGCGGGTAAGTACCGCCTGAACCAGTGGGCCTTCACAAGGCCGCCGCCTGCCGGCGCCGGGCGCTGCATGTACTGGGTCGCGAACGCGGACTCACCGATGTGTTCGCGGATCTCCACCAAGGTCTCCAGCGGCATGCGGTCAGGGTGGAGAGCCTCGCCGACAGCGCGGCGGAATTCCGCCTGCCCCCCGAAATCCGCATAACCGAAGCACTCATCCTCCTCGGCGATCGCTGGCAGGTTCAGGACTTCCCACTGCCCCCCCAGGCCAAGGACGTGGCTGACGAAGTCGTCCTCATGCAGCCGTTGCATGACGATGATCATCCGGCAGGTGGAGGGGTTGTTGCGCCGGCTCAGGAAGGTGTTCTCAAACGCCTGATTGGACGCGCGCCGCATGGCTTCGGAGAGGGTCTCACCGGGCTTCTGCGGGTCGTCGAAGATCAACAGGTCAGCGCCGACACCGGTCGCCGAGCCTTCAAGTGAGGTCGCTCGCCGTACTCCGCGAGCGTGGGTTCGAAGGAGGCGGGCAGGCTGACGTGCGCGGGCCAGGACCGGGCCGAAGAGGCGCCCATAAAGGTCGCTCTCCATGACCTTCTGGGTGTCTTCGCCGAACTTGTTGGAGAGGTCCTGTCCGTAGCTGACGCACATGATGTCCTGGTCGGGGTAGTGGCCCAGAACGTAGGCGGGCAGGGCCACCGACACGCAGAACGACTTCAGGTGGCGGGGAGGCAGGGTGATGATCAGTTGCCGGACCTCGCCGTGGGCGACAGCGTGCAGACGGGCACAGATCAGATCGAGATACGGCGCCCACGCCAGTTCGACGCCCTGGTTCACCAGCTCGAAGGTCGATCGGACGAACAGGCCGAAATCACTTCGCAAAAGGATTTCGAACTCTTCGGCAGTCAATGCAGCGCCATCCAGGTCGCGCCTTGAGGATCTACTCATCGGACTTCCCCTTCAAGCGTGCGGCAATGGCCTTCATGATCAGCGCGTCGTTCTCGCGCCGGGCCTTGGGATCGACCTGCCCTTGTCCGGAGGCCTGATCGCGGCCCTCGGCGGCAAGGAAGAGATCGGTCAGCATCTTCGTCGCCTTGGCGTCCCCGCCGGCCGCCTTGTTCGCCTGCTGGGTCAGCGCCGCCTCGAGCTTGGTGATGGCGCGTCGCCGGCCCTTGGCGTTGACCATGACGGTCTCCATCACCGCGGCATGCACCATGCTGGCGAGGTTGCGCGACCCGCGCGGTCGTCCTTTGGGATTGCCGGATTTGCCTTTCCTGAACCGTGTCGCTTTGGGCGGCCGGCCATACCCGATGGCCTCGTCGTCGTCCTCGGGCGCGCTCATTGGCGGCCCTCCACCAAGTCGTCGAACCGCTCACCGGTCCCGGCCAGGATCGCGGCCTCGCCGGTGTAGCGCTGCCAGCGGCGGATGGTCAGATCGACATAGAGAGGGTCGAGCTCGATGCCCCGACATCGTCGGCCGATACGTTCGGCGGCCATGAGTGTCGAGCCTGAGCCCAGGAAGGCGTCCAGAACCAAATCGCCGCGGGCGGTGACGTCCAGCAGGGCGTCGGCCACCATCGCGACAGGCTTGGGCGTGGGGTGCTGCGCCATAAGGTCGGCGTCTTCGGCTGATCGCAGGAAGGTGTTGGCGCCGGGGTAGTTCCAGACGTTAGTCCGGTTGCGCCCGAACCGACCAAGCTGGACGTTATTTCGATGGGCACCCCGCCCGTGCCGAAAGACGAACACGAACTCATGGGCCGACCGGTAGAGCGAACCCATGCCGCCGTTGTTCTTGGTCCAGACCGCGATGTTCAGCAGCTCGTCGTATGCCTGTCTGCCGGCGGCCAGCAGCTCACCCGCATGGCGCCAATCCATGCAGACAAAATGGACCGCCCCGTCCTCGCTGAACGCCGCGGCGTGCTCGCAGGCCTTGCTCAGGAAGATCACAAACTCGGGGCCGGACTTCTCGCCGGTCGCCATGGCGAACTCGCGGTGCTGGCGTTTTCCCTTGCCGCTGACGTGGCCGTTTATGGCGACATTGTAGGGCGGGTCGCTGAACACGGCCGCCACACGTTCGGCCTCCAGCAAGGCCCGATAGCTCTCAACTTCCAGAGCGTCGCCGCAGAGAATTTTGTGATTGCCAAGGAGCCAGAGGTCGCCCGGCCGGCACACTGCCGGTCCGATCGGCGGCAGCGCATCAGCAGCGTCGTTGTCCCCGTTCGTTGCATCTGCCTCTTCAATGAAGAGGTCGATCTCGCCCATCGAAAACCCGGTGTCTTCGAGGCTGAAGTCGAGGTCGAGCTCGGCCAGCGCCTTGAAGTGAACTGCCAGGGCTTCCTCGTCCCAGGTCGAGAGTTCAACCAGGCGGTTCTCGGCGATGGCGAAGGCGCGAGCCTGGTCCGGCGAGAGGTGTTCGAGCCGTATCACCGGAACGGTCGTGCGACCGAGGAGCTGGCAAGCCTCCCAACGGCCATGGCCGCTGATGATCTTCAGGTCCCGGTCAACTAGCAGGGGGGTGTTGAACTCGAAGCGTTCGATGCTCCGGGCGATCTTGCGGATCTGCGCCTTGGTATGGTCGCGGGCGTTTTGCGGGTCAGGGTGAATGTCGCTGGTCGCGACAATCTCGATCGCCAGCGGCGCGTTGCCCGGCGACCCGCCTGCATCCTCTCTACTTGTCGTCTTCATCGGCTCCCCCTGTCTTGGGAGCCCATCGTCGCGGATGGCCGGATCGCGTTCGCGGTCAGAAAATCAGATTTTTTCTGAACTTAGTCGGTGAGAACGATTTCCAACAGCTCGTCCAGCGACTGGCCAAATTTCGGGATGCCGGGGATCAGGGCGCGATGTTGGGTGGCGAGATCGACGACGGACTGCAGCGCAGCGGGAAGATGCATCACGTCAGCGTGGTGACCGGGAAGCCCGAGTGATGGCGCTTTTCTGAGGTAGATCTCCATGGCGGCCGCCAAGTGGATCACGGGCCTGCTGGCGGACCATGCGCGCTTGATCAGATTGGCTGGTTCCTGATCGCCGCCAAGTTTGGCGTGATAGGCGGCCAGCTCGTTCAGGGACAAGCGCTTCATCGGTGCAGGAAGTTTGGGCCTTTGGCCGGTCACGGCTTCCGCCAAGAGTCCAATGGCCATTCGGCCGGCAATCTCGCGATCGCGTAGTCGGCGGTCAGAGGTTCGAATGCCGCGCTTGAAATCCACGGGCGACACGAAGGCGTGCGCGGGTTTGATCGCCTGGAATTTGTTGGCCCAATTCGGAAAATGCTCCGCTCGGTTTCGAAGGAAGGCGTGACAGGCTGCAGCGACATACATCCTTCTCGCATCGGCCTCGGCTTCCGCCGGGAAGGCCAGATGGGCCAGCACGGTGGCGCCAGCCTCATGAATTCCAACTTCCGAAATGCTGATCGTGACGGGGTTCATCGAGACCGGGCCAATGGAGGGGGTGCGGGCGTGACTGCGCTGGACTTCATATCTGAACAGAGCGTTGGTCGTCCTGTCCCCGACGACGCCCGGCCCCGCCCGGGCTCGCGCTGGTAGGGCCGTGGATGTCGCGGCCCGTCAACCAGACGAGGACGACATGACCAAACTCACCACCACCCAGACCGAACTCCTGACCCGGATCGCCGCCGCGCCTGAGGGCGTGCTGGAGGCGCCGGCGGATGCCGCGGCCACTATCAAGGCGCTCATCAAGCGCAGCTTCGTGATCTCGATGCCAGTGGCGGAAGGGCCCAGCAATCTGCTGATCACCGAGGCCGGCCGCAAGGAGATCGCCGCGTCGCCGCCGCCCAAGGCCGCCCCCCGCGCCAAGCCGGCGGAGACCCCACCGACGACCGAACTGGAGTCGAAGCCCGCTCCGACGCCGAAGGGCAAGATCGCTACCCTGGTCGGGCTGCTGCGCCGGGAGGAGGGCACCAGCATCGAGGCAATGATGGAGGCGACTGGCTGGCAGTCCCACTCGGTGCGGGGCGCCATGTCCGGCTCGGTGAAGAAGGCGCTGGGCCTGACCATCACCTCCGAGAAGAGCGACGCCGGGCGCATCTATCGCATCGCGGACGGGGAAGGCGCGTGATCCGGGCAGACCTCCAGGTCACTGAAGAGGTCCGGGCGCTTGAGCGCCTGGATCTCGACGGTCTTCGGGAGGCTTGGCGTGGGCGGTTCGGCCGCCCGCCTCAGGTTCGGTCCCCTGAGCTGTTGCGACTGTCGCTGGCCTGGCGGATCCAAGCAGAAGTGTTCGGGGGACTGGATGCAGCCACCCGGCGCCGCCTGCGCGAGGGCGGCGGCATTGGGCGCAGCGACAACGTCAGTCCGGGTGTCCGGATCACAAGGGAATGGCGGGGCGAGCTCTACGAGGTCGAGCGACTTGAGAAGGGCTACCGCTGGAAGGGAGCGCTCTACCCAAGTCTCTCGGCCGTCGCCAAGTCCATCACCGGGGTCAAGCGCAACGGGCCCCAGTTCTTCGGCCTGCGTGAGGAGGAGGCCGGCTGATGGCCAGGACGCTTCGCTGCGCCATCTACACCCGCAAGAGTTCTGAGGAAGGATTGGAGCAGGGGTTCAACAGCCTTCATGCGCAGCGTGAGGCCTGCGAGGCTTATGTCCTGTCGCAGGCCGGGGAGGGGTGGAATGCCTTGCCGACCATCTACGACGACGGCGGATTCTCCGGTGGCACGATGGAGCGGCCGGGGCTGGCACGACTGCTGGCCGACATCGACAGCGGGAAGATCGATGTCGTGGTCGTCTACAAGGTCGATCGGCTAACACGTTCGCTGAACGACTTCGCCAGGATCGTAGATCGGTTCGACGCCCGCAGCGTGTCGTTCGTCTCGGTGACCCAGGCGTTCAATACCACCAGCTCCATGGGCCGGCTGACGCTGAACGTGCTGCTGTCGTTCGCGCAGTTCGAGCGGGAGGTCACCGGCGAGCGCATCCGAGACAAGATCGCGGCCTCCAAGAAGAAGGGGATGTGGATGGGCGGCAACCTGCCGCTTGGCTATGGCGCCCCGACCGATCTCCAGTCGCGCGCCCTGATCGTGAATCCGGCAGAGGCCGGGAGAGTCCAGCACATCTTCCGCCGCTACCTTGCCCTGAAATCCGTGCATGCCCTGCGCGCCGAGCTGGAACAGCAGGGAGTCCGGTCCAAGGTCACTGTCTCGGCGCGCGGCAACGTCAGGGGCGGTGTTCCATTCAACCGGGGCGCCCTTTTCTACCTCCTCAAGAACCGCGTCTATCTCGGTGAGATCCTGCACAAGGGGGCGACCACGTTCACCGACGCCCACCCTGCGATCATCGATCGCGAGACGTTCGATGCGGTTCAGGGGCATCTGACCGGGCAAGCCAAACAGCACAAAGAGCGGCCCACACGCGTCTCGACCATGCCGCTCAAGGGTCTGATCTTCGATGCGGACGGCAACCCGATGAGCCCGGCATTCACGCGAGGCCGGCAGGATCGGGTCTACCGCTACTATGTCTCCACCCCCCTCCTGCAGGGGGTCAAGGACCCCCTGCAGGAGGGGTTGAAAAGAGTCCCCGCCGGTCAGGTGGAAGACCTGGTTCGGGATTGCCTGACGAGGCTGTCGCGGGGGCGGCAAAAGGACATTCCGGGCGACGGTTTGCGGATCGAGATTCTGGAGGGTCAGCTGCGGCTCACCGTTCCAACCAGGCTGTTGATCCCCTCGCCGATCGACGCGCTCACCGACATCCAAACGATTAAGTCCCGAGCTGGCCCGGGTGAGCGGGTCTCCGCGTCTGAAGGTGGCGAGGGACTTGTAAGGGTAATGCTCCCCTGCAGCTTCCTCAGCAGGGGAGGACGGGTCTGGATCACTGACGCCAGCGGTCGTTCCGCCCAAAGGGTTGGATCCATCGACAAGACCCTGATCAGGGGGCTGCGGCTTGGCCATCAGTTCCTGGCCCAGACAGCCGCCAGCCCCCTTGGCCGTCCCGAGCTGGTCGTCCTCGATCAGTCCTTTGCCGACCCCTACCATCGCAAGCTCGGACGCCTCGCGTTTCTGGCGCCGGATGTTCAGGCCATGATCCTCGAAGGCCGACAGCCCGAGACCCTCAATCTGCAGACCTTGGTGAGCGGCGAGTTGCCCCTCCTCTGGGAGGATCAGCGCCGGCTGTTTGGCATCGCAGCCTGATCAGGGTGGCGGCCATTCCCTGCTGCGGTCTGCAAATTCCCTGCTCGGTCGTTTGAAATACCCTGTTTCACCTCATAACAGGCAGGCCCCTCAAGGGGGTCTAAGTAGCCGACGCCGCTCAGGAATTTCCGGCGCTCCCTATTGCCAGGTTGCCGAAACGCCCCCGAAATTTCCCGAATTCCCTGCAGATTTCCCTGATAGCAGGGAAACTCAACTACATCCCGGCGGCGCGGAGACGCGGCCCCGCAAAGGCGCGGGAATCCTGCCCAAGACGGCTCCGAAATCGGGCTGTCAGTTGGGTTTGGGCGGGAATAGTCCCGTGAAATCGGGGGTATGGGCTGCGTGGAGTCCGGCCGGAGCGGAACTCGCTAGATGGATGGCGGAGAGGGTGGGATTCGAACCCACGGTGCCCTTCCAGGCACGCCGCATTTCGAGTGCGGTACATTCGACCACTCTGCCACCTCTCCGTAGACGCCGGGTGTGAGGGTCTGAACCCCCTGAGTGCGAAGGCGCGGAACCTAGCGACGCGGCCGCGCGAACGCAAGCGGGGGATTGCGGGTCAGGCCTTTGGCCAGAGCACCGACTGTGTGCAGCGGAACAGCGCCATGAGTTTGCCGGTCTCCTCGTGCCGGACTTCGGCATCCCAGAGCTGGGTCATGCGGCCGCCGTGGACCAGTTTCGCCTCGCAAACCACCACCCCCTCCCGGGCGGTGCCGAGGAAGTTGGCCTTCAGTTCGATGGTGGTGAAGCCGGTCGCGCCGGGCGGCAACGATGTGAAGCTGCCATAGCCGCAGGCGCTGTCGGCCAGGGTGATGACGCTGGCGGCGTGGAGGAAGCCGTTGGGCGCCATGTGGTGCTTCTGGACGGTGAACCGGCCGCGGACCAGGCCCGGCTGGACCGTCTCCCACTCCAGACCCAGAAGATCGGGGAGGTGTCCCTTCTGGCGCTCGGCGAACATGGCCGCGTTGTCGATGCTCATCTCTCTGGTCACCATGATGTCAGCCCTGGCCGCCGACACGTTCAGCCGAGATCACGGCGATCGTGGCCAGGCCAATGGCCACAAGTTTTTCGTCTCCGGCGGCCGACCGCGCGAACACGCGGGCTTCCACCGGAATCAGCATGCGGCCTGCCTTGACCACCTGGGCGCGGCAGATCAGGCGCTCGCCGACGCCGGGGGCCAGGATGTTGAGCTTGTATTCGGCGGTCAGCACCGCCTCGCCCGGCCGCACGACCGTGCCGGCCGCCGCCGTCGTGGTGTTGTCGACCAGGAAGCCGATCGCGCCGCCATGGAAGAACCCGTGCTGCTGCGCCACCTCCGGCCGGAAGGGGAGACTCATTTCGAGCGTTCCCTTGCCGATGGCGCCGATCTCTGCGCCGAGAAGGCGAAACAGGCCCTGACTGTTGACGGCTGTGCGGATGCGGTTGGCGATGGCGGGATCGAGCGCGTCCGCCGCAAGCGTATCTGTCATTGGAAGGCCCCTCCGCGGCCCTGGCCTTCGGCGAACCGGGTGGCGCCGGCGACTGTTTCCCCGGTCCTGAGCGTTTCGAGCCCCAGCTCGATCTCGAGCGTGGTCGCGGCGTCCCAGTCCAGGCTCCACTGGTCGAGCGCCGACAGTCTGTCGTTGCGCAGGCAGCGTTGGGGGAAGCCGGCGATCTGGCGGCCCAGCGCGATGGCGGCGTCCAGCGCTTCGCCGTCCGCGACCACGCGGTTGGCGAGGCCCATGGCCAGCGCCTCGTCGGCGCCGACCGGGCGACCGGTGAGGATCAGGTCCATGGCGCGGGACTGGCCGATCAGCCGTGGCAGACGCACCGTGCCAAGGTCGATCAGAGGCACGCCGAACCGGCGACAGAACACGCCGAAGGTCGCGCCCGTGGCCGCCACCCGCAGGTCGCACCAGAGCGCCAGTTCCAGGCCGCCCGCGACAGCGAAGCCTTCGACCGCGGCGATGACAGGCTTGGACAGTTTCAGACGCGTCGGACCCATCGGACCGACGTCGCCGGTGCGCTCGACGCGATTGCCGCCCCCAACGGCGATCGCCTTGAGGTCAGCGCCGGCGCAGAAATTCCCGCTCGTGCCGGTGAGGACCGCCACCGAGGCGGCGTCATCGGCATCGAAAGCCTTGAAGGCGTCGTACAGGGCCCGGGCCGTCGGGCCGTCGACGGCGTTGCGCCGGTCTGGCCTGTCGATCGCGACGACGGTGATGTCGCCGTCGCGCGTGATGGTTACGGTCATGGTCCTGCTCCCGCGAGAAACGGATGGCCCAAAGTGAGCGGGCGCCCCGCGGGGAAGGCAAGTCCTTTTTCGAAACTACCCTAGGCCGGCGCGGCGGCTCCCGGCTTTTCAAGCTGGCCTTCCCATCGGGCCACCACCGCGGCGGCGACCGAATTGCCGACCACATTGGTCGCCGAGCGGCCCATGTCGAGCACCTGGTCCACCGCGAGGATCAGGGCCAGGCCCGCCTCCGGCAGCTTGAAATAGGCCAGGGTCGCGGCGATCACGACCAGCGAGGCGCGCGGCACGCCGGCCATGCCCTTGGACGTGACCATCAGCAGCAGCAGCATGGTGATCTGCTGGCTGACGCTCATCTCGATGCCGTAGATCTGGGCGATGAACAGGGTCGCGAAGGTACAGTACATCATCGACCCGTCCAGATTGAACGAGTAGCCGAGCGGCAGGACGAAGGACGCCACCTTTCGGCTGACGCCGAACTTCTGCAGCGCTTCCAGGGTGCGCGGATAGGCGGCCTCGGAACTGGCCGTGCCGAAGGCCAGCAGCGTCGGCTGCCAGACGCTGGCCAGCAGCACGAACATGCGCGGTCCGACGAACAGCAGCCCCGCCAGGGCCAGGGTCGTCCACAGCACGCCGAGCGACAGATAGAAGCCGCCGATGAACTTGGCGTAGACCGTGAGAATCTCCACGCCGTACTGGGTCACGGTCGCGGCGAGGGCGGCGAAGATGGCCAACGGGGCCAGGCGCATCACGTAGCCGGTCACCTTCAGCATGATAGCCGCCAGCTGCTCGACCAGCGTCAGGACCTGTGGCGCCTTGTCATCCAGGCTGGCGACGGCCACGCCGATGAAGATCGAGAAGACGACGATCTGCAGGATCTCGTTGTTGGCCATCGCCTCGAAGATCGACTTCGGGAAGACGTGGGTGATGAACTCCTGCAGCGTGAACTTGGCCGTGTCGACGGTGGCGGCGGTCGCGTCAGGGACCGGCAGGGTCAGGCCCACGCCCGGTTGCAGCAGATGGACCATGGCGAGGCCCAGCAGCAGCGACACAAGCGAGGCGGAGATGAACCAGAACATCGTCTTGGCCCCGACCCGGCCCACACTGCCCGCGTCGCCCATGTGGGCGATGCCGGCGACCAGCGTCGAGAACACCAGCGGCGCGATGATCATCTTGATCAGCCGCAGGAACACGTCGGTCATGACCTTGAACCAGCCGACGATCTCCTTGACCTGGGCCGGGTCCTGGAAGTGCTGGTTGCACCAGGCGCCGACGGCGATGCCGGCGACCATGGCGACGACGATCAGAAGGGTGAACAGGCGATTCATGCGGGGTCCCCGAAAATCCGAACGCCCTTTTTCACCGGGATCGCACGCCGCGTCCATGCGCATGCGCTAGAGTGGCGACAGATGGAGGCGCGAACGACCATGAGCGATGATCTGGACAATGTCGCGAAGACCCTGACCGAGCTGATGCTTCGGGCGGCTCCGGACATGACGGTCAAGGCCGCCGGCGATCGCGGCGTTCATCTGCTGGCGTCCTGGGACAACCCGCGCATGCCGGGCCAGCCGATGTGGTTCGGCGGCGTGCAGAAAATGAAGAACTACGTCAGCTATCACCTGATGCCGGTCTACAGCCACGCCAGCCTCGCGGCGACCATCCCCCCCGCGCTGAAAGCCCGCATGCAGGGCAAGAGCTGTTTCAACTTCAAGGTCGAGGACCCCGTGCTGTTCGATCAGCTCGAGATCCTGACAAGGGCGGCTGCGGCGGCCTACGCCCGGCCGTTCCGGCTTGAGGGCAAGGGCCCTGAGACCCGGGTCGTGACCGGCTAGCTGGTGACGACCTTCATCGGCAGGAAGCGGCTGTTGCGCAGCAGGCCGGCCGAGACCAGCGAGACGACGAGGCCGACGGGGAAAATCTCGACGAACGTCATCGGCAGCCGGAACAGTGGATTGGCGTACTGAACCCGGAACTTTTCCATCTCGGCGGCCATCCCGGCGATCTTGTCCGCGGATTCGCCCTTGGCGCGGGCGGCTTCGATCATCGCCCTGCTGTAGTCGTCAATGAAGGCGAAGTGGGTGGCGTGGAGCGTGATCTCCCAGGCGATCACGTACATCAGGCTGGCGACGATGCTGATGCCCAGCCCCACCAGCAGCGCCGGCAGGAAGCGGATCACACCGCCTAGGGTGCGGTCGCGATGGTGTTTCACCCCGATGAACGTGAAGGTGAAGGCCAGCAGCATGAGCGCGTAGCCGGTGATCATGGAGTGGCTGCCGTGCTCGGAGTCGCCGAAGAGCATCAGCAGGTTCATCGGCACGGCGACGACGAGACCGGCGAGAACGCCGAAGATCAGGATGGTGCGAAGCATGGGTGTTTCCCCCTGTTGTTTGGATGCGCCAGCCAGGACCGGGCTTCAACGGCGGAACAATCGCCCAAAAGGGTGACTTCGCGAAATTCACCCGAAATTTCAGGGAATCAGTCGCAGTTCACGGGCACGCACGATCGCGTCCGTCCGACGCGCCGCCTCGAGTTTTTCATAGAGCCGCGCGACGTGCGTCTTGACCGTATTGGGCGAGAGATTGAGCTGACGGGCAATCTCCTTGTTCGACCGCCCGGCGGCGAGAAGTCCGAGCACCTCGTGCTCGCGGCGCGTGATGCCGAGCGTGGTCAGGGCCGGGGTATTGACCTCGAATCCGCCTGACAAAATCCGCGGCCGGAAGAGGCGAGCGCCGACCCAGACGCCGAGCGCCAGAAAGCTCCCCGCGACCAGGGCGATCCAGATCTCGCCGCCGTGGGTCCGGGCCCAGATGCGGTAGTCCAGCCACTGCAGCGCCACGGCTCCCAGGGCCAGAACGAGACCGTAGATCAGCACTGTCTTCCACATGATCGCGGAGCCTAGGGGTGGATTTTCGGCTGCGCCAGTCCGGCGCCTTGCGACAGTTCGGACAACATCGCCCGCCCCCGTCTCGCCAAATTGGTTCCATGTCGCTATAAGCGGTCATGACACATGAGAAAGAAGCAGCCGCCATCGTCGAGCGGCTTATCGAAGAATACGAACGGTCCGTCTCCGCCCTGAGGGGCGCCCTGAAGACCTTCCTGACAACCGGAACCCGCCCAGACCCCGCCCTGCGGGCCGACGGCGCGTTCGTGTATCCCGAGCTGCGGATGCACTGGAGCGGCGAGAACGGCTATCCGCGGATCAGCCGCGCCTATGCCCGGATCGGCCTGCCGGGCCACTACGCGACCACGGTCACCCGGCCGCACATGTTCAAGGACTATCTGGTCGAGCAACTGGCCCTGATGATTCAGGACTTCGGCGTCGAGCTCGACGTCGGCCGGTCGATGCAGGAAATCCCGTTCCCCTATGTGCTCGACGGGGGCGACATCGCCATGGCGGACGTCAGCGCCAGCGAGATCGCCCGCTGGTTCCCCACCACCGAGCTGGCCCACATCGGCGACGAGGTGGCGGACGGGCTGTGGGATCCGGTGCTGGAGGCCTCGCGGCCGCTGGCCCTGTTCGATGGCCTGCGCACCGACTTCTCGCTGGCCCGTCTCAAGCACTATACCGGCGCGCCGGCCGAGGACGTGCAGCAGTACATCCTGTTCACCAACTACCACCGCTACGTCGACGAGTTCGTCCGCTGGGGCTGCGAGCAGCTCAAGGAGCCCGGCACGCGCTTCACCGCCCTTTCGGCGCCGGGCAACATCACGGTTACCAAGGATACGCCCAACCCGGAAATGACCGTGGCCAACGGGCCATGGCGGCGTCACCAGATGCCGGCCTATCACCTGATCGCCGAGGGCGGGCAGGGGGTCACCCTGGTCAACATCGGCGTCGGCCCGTCGAACGCCAAGACCATCACGGACCATCTCGCCGTCCTGCGGCCCCAGGCCTGGATCATGATCGGCCACTGCGGCGGCCTGCGCGGCAGCCAGACGATCGGCGACTACGTGCTGGCCCACGCCTATCTGCGCGACGACCATGTGCTGGACGAGGTCCTGCCGCCCGACATCCCCATCCCGTCGATCGCCGAAATGCAGCGGGCGCTGTACGACGCGGCCAAGCAGGTCAGCGGCGAGAGCGGTGAGAGCCTGAAGCGCCGGCTGCGCACCGGCACGGTGGTCACCACCGACGACCGGAACTGGGAGTTGCGCTACACGTCCTCGGCGCTGCGCTTCAACCAGAGCCGCGCCGTGGCCATCGACATGGAAAGCGCCACCATCGCCGCCCAGGGCTACCGCTTCCGGGTGCCCTACGGCACGTTGCTCTGTGTCTCGGACAAGCCGCTGCACGGCGAGATCAAGCTCCCGGGTCAGGCCAACGCCTTCTACGAGCGCGCCATCAGTCAGCACCTGCAGATCGGCATCGCCACCGTCGATCTGCTGCGCGCCGAGGGTCCCAATTTGCACTCGCGAAAGTTGAGGGCGTTCGACGAACCGCCGTTCAGGTAGAGCTTTTCATGTCGGAGGACTGGGCGTAGGATAGGGCATGACAAAGCCTCCCAAATCCGAAGGCGAGATTCCCGGCGTGCAGGAAAACGCGACGCTGTGGTTGGATGCCGAAGACCCGGCGGAGGCCTTGGCTGCGCTAGAAGAGTATCACCGAACGGGCGTGAGCTATTCGCTCGATGATGCTCGGTCAGAGCTTGAGCGACTGATCGCGGAGCGGCGGGCGCGAAAGGCTTGATCTACGATGTCCGGCTTTCTCAACGGGCTTGGCGAGACCTGACACGGCTGGCGGATTTCCTCAGCCACGGCAGTCCGAGCGCGGCCGCCAGGGCGATCACCGTTATTTGGTCGACCATGGAGTCGCTGGACCGTTTCCCCGAACGCGGCGCGCCGACCTTGCAGGAGTCCGTCCGCCAACTGTTCGTCCCGTTCGGCCGCGGTGGGTATGTCGTTCAGTACGCGATCGTCGCGGCCGAGGTGATAATCCTCCGCATCTTCCATAGCCTCGAAGAGCGGTGACACGCCGGTCCCCATCCGCTATCGCACCGCAGCGAAGATCCGGGAGCTCAGCGCCGTGACCGACAAGACCGAGGAAGCCGGCTGGGCGACCGCAAAGACCCTCGCCGAAGCCCTGCCCTATATCCAGATCTATGACCGCGAACGGGTCGTGATCAAGTACGGTGGCCACGCCATGGGCGAGGACAACGTCGCCAAACTGTTCGCGGCCGACGCGGTGCTGCTTAAGCTGATGGGCCTGCATCCGGTGATCGTGCACGGCGGCGGCCCGCAGATTTCCGCCATGCTCGACCGCGCCGGCGTCAAGTCGACCTTCATCGACGGCCTGCGCGTGACCGACGAGGCGACGATGGAAGTGGCCGAGATGGTTCTGTCGGGCGCCATCAACAAGGAAATCGCCAACTGGATCACCCTGGCCGGCCGCGAAGCGGACGTGCGGGGTGTGGGCCTGTCGGGCAAGGACGCGCGGCTGATCACCGTGACCCGCGCGCGCCGGACCCGGAAGGATCCCGACAGCAACATCGAACAGGTCGTCGACCTGGGCTTTGTCGGCGAGCCGCAGAAGATCGACCCGACCCTGATCGAAGTGCTGATCGCGTCAGAGCACGACTACATCCCGGTGATTGCGCCGATCGGCGTGTCCGAGTCGGGGCAGACCTTCAACGTCAACGCCGACACGGTCGCCGGGGCGATCGCCGGGGCGCTCAAAGCCAAGCGCATGCTGCTGCTGACCGACGTGCCGGGGGTCAAGGACGCCAATGGCGACCTGATCCGCCAGATGACCGTCGCCGAGGCCTTTGAACTGATCCGCACCGGCGTGGCGAACGGCGGCATGATTCCCAAGCTCGAAACGGCCATCGCCGCGATCGACGCCGGCGTGGAAGCGGTGGTCATTCTCGATGGCCGTCGCCCGCACGCCATGCTGGTCGAGCTGTTTACCGAACACGGCGCCGGGACCCTGGTGAAGGCGTGACCGACCTTACCCATATCGACACCTGGCTGTTCGACCTCGACAACACGCTCTACCCGATCGAGAGCGAAGTCATGACCCTGGTCGCCGGGCGGATGACGGACTTCATGGAGCGGGTCACGGGCCTGCCCCGCGAAGAGGCCCGCGCGATCCAGAAGCGCTACTATCATGAACACGGCACGACCCTGGCGGGCCTGATGGCCAACAACCACGGCATCGATCCGGAAGACTTCCTGACCGCCGTCCATGATGTATCGCTGGATGCCCTGAAACCCGATCCGGCGCTGACCGCGGGTCTGGAACGGCTGCCTGGCCGGCGACTGGTGTTCACCAACGGCTCGGCGGCCCACGCCGAGCGGGTGCTCGGCCGACTGGGCATCGCCCATGTGTTCGAGGGCATCTTTCATATCGCGGCGGCGGGATACATTCCCAAGCCCTCACCCGTGACCTTCGGCATGATGATCGCCCGCCACGGCGTGACAGCGGCGGGAGCGGCCTTCTTCGAAGACAGCGAACACAACCTCGCCCCCGCCGCGGCGCTGGGCATGACCACGGTGCTGGTCGGCGCCCATGCGGCCGAGTCGACCGCCTCCTTCGTCCACCATCGCGCAAGACACCTGGCCGAGTTTCTCAACGCCATCCAGGTGAAGGAAACCCACGCATGACCGCCGTGACGCTCGCTGATCTGGAAACCGAAATCGAAGCCGCCTGGGACGCCCGCGACAGCGTCTCGCCGGCGACCACCGGTCCGGTCCGCACGGCCATCGAGGAAACCCTGTCGCTGCTCGACAGTGGCAAGGTGCGGGTGGCCGAGAAGGTCGACGGCGAATGGGTCGTTCGTCAGTGGGCCAAGAAGGCCGTCCTGCTGTCCTTCCGCCTGAACCCCAATGCGGTCATGCGCGCCGGCGCCATGGGCGGCGCGGTCGGGCCCTGGTGGGACAAGGTGGCCAACAAGTTCGACGGCTGGGAAGCACCGCAGTTCGAGGAGGCCGGCTTCCGCGCGGTCCCCGGCGCCATCGTCCGCCGCGGCGCCTACGTGGCGAAGAACGTCATCCTGATGCCCTCGTTCGTGAACATCGGCGGCTACGTCGACGAAGGCACGATGGTCGACACCTGGGTCACGGTCGGCTCCTGCGCCCAGATCGGCAAGCGGGTGCACCTCTCGGGCGGCGTTGGCATCGGCGGCGTGCTCGAACCCCTGCAGGCCAACCCGACCATCATCGAGGACGACTGCTTCATCGGCGCCCGTTCGGAGGTGGTCGAAGGCGTCATCGTCGGCCAGGGCAGCGTCCTGTCGATGGGCGTGTTCCTCACGGCCACCACCAAGATCGTCGATCGCAAGACCGGCGAAGTCCATCGCGGTTACGTGCCGCCCTACAGCGTCGTGGTGCCTGGCAGCCTGCCGGATCCGCACGGCGGCCCGAGCCTGTCATGCGCGGTGATCGTCAAGACGGTCGACGCCCAGACGCGCTCCAAGACCTCGATCAATGACCTGCTGCGGGACTAGCTGACGGTCGGGCATTGGTCCTAAGGTCGCAGGCCCCGGGGGGATGCCGCATGGATCGACTGATTGCCCTGTTCAGTTTTCGCGGCCGGGCGTCACGCCTGACCTATTGGCGGACGCAGCTCTGGACCTCCTTCGTTCTGGTGGGTCTTTGGATCGTGACGATCTTTCTGGCCATGGGCGCCGGCGACATCGCCGTGGTTCCAATCCTGCTCGGCCTGCCTGTCCTGATCATCAACCTGGCCACGCTCGTCCGTCGGCTGCACGACCGCGACAAAAGCGCCAGGTGGCTTCTGGTCTTCTGGGCCGCGCCTAGCGCCTGCTTCATCACGGCCCAGCTGGCGACGGAGCAGACCGGTGAAGGGGGACTCCTCGCCATGGGCAGCCTGATGGCCGGATTGATCCTTGAGGCCTGGGCCATTGTCGAAGTCGGGTTTCTCCGCGGCGCGCCGCAGCCGAACCGGTTCGGCCCGGTCCCGCCCCGCGGGTTGCGTCGCCGGCGTCAGCGGTCCTAAACGGACCCATGAGCCTGATCGACCCCGTAGACCTCGCCCGCGACCTTATCCGCCGCCCGTCCGTGACGCCCGCCGACCTCGGCGCGATGGACATCGTCCACGAGGCGCTGGAAGGCCTGGGCTTCACCTGTCGACGGATGAAGTTCGGCGAGATCGAAAACCTCTATGCCCGTCGAGGGACGGGCAGCCCCAACCTCTGCTTCGCCGGTCACACGGATGTGGTGCCGGTTGGGGACGCCGGCGCCTGGACCAGCCCGCCGTTCGAGGCGGCGCTCGCCGACGGCGTCCTGATCGGTCGCGGGGCGGTCGACATGAAGGGCGGCATCGCCGCCTTCATCGGCGCGGTCTCCGCCTATCTGGCCAGCAAGGAGCCGACAGGCTCGCTCAGCTTCCTGATCACGGGCGACGAGGAAGGCATCGCGCTCGACGGCACCAAGCGCGTCGTCGCGACCCTGGCCGCCGAGGGCGAGGTCATCGATCACTGCATCGTCGGCGAGCCCTCCAGCTCGGCGCGGCTGGGCGACATGATCAAGATCGGCCGGCGCGGCAGCATCAACAGCTGGATCACGGTCGAGGGGACCCAGGGCCACGTGGCCTATCCGCATCGCGCCGCCAATCCGGTCCCGGTGCTGATCGACATCCTGTCCCGGCTGCAGGCGCGGGTGCTCGACGACGGCTACGAGGGCTTTCAGCCGTCGAACCTCGAGGTCACCACCATCGATGTCGGCAACACGGCGACCAACATCATCCCGCGCGAGGCGAAGGCCCGCTTGAACATCCGCTTCAACCCGGCTCACAAGGGCGCCGAGCTCGAGGCCTGGATCGCCGAGACGGCCGCCGCCGCCGGCGACGGGTTCAAGGGCCGGGTCGAGGTGAAATCAATCATCAGCGGCGAGGCCTTCCTCACCCGGCAGGGTCCGTTCACCGAGATGGTCGCCGCCGCCATCCTCGAAACCACCGGCGAGACGACGGACATGTCGACCACGGGCGGCACCTCCGACGCGCGGTTCATCCGCGACCTATGCCCGGTGCTGGAATTCGGCCTCGTCGGCGAGACCATGCATGCCGTCGACGAGCGGGTTCCGGTCAGCCAGATCCGTGACCTTCAGGCCGCCTACCAGCGGATCATCGAACGCTACTTCGAGACGTTTTCGGGGTAGCCCACGCCGGTCAGATACAGGCCGTCGGCCGGGGCGACCGTGCCGCAGGCGGTGCGGTCCTTCGCGTCAAGAGCGGTCTTCAGTTCGGCCCTTGTCCAGCGGCCAAGGCCAACCTCGGCGATCGAGCCGACCATCGAGCGGACCTGACGGTGAAGGAACGACCGCGCGGCGAAGGTCAGATGCACCTCGTCAGCCACGCGACGAACGGTGGCCACATCCAGCGTCTTCATCGGTGACTTCGCCTGACACTGCATGTCGCGGAAAGTCGTGAAATCGTGGTGGCCGGTCAGCACCTGGGCTGCATCGTGCATCGCCTCCGCGTCCAGAGGCTTGCGCACATGCCAGACGCGGCCCTTGTCCAGCGCCGGCGGCGCGGGCCGGTTGCGGATGCGATACAGGTAGCGCCGCTCGTTGGCCGAGAAGCGGGCGTGCCAGTCGTCAGAGACGTCCTCGACCTCAAGCACCGCGATCGGTTCGGGGCGCAGATGCGCGTTCATGGCGTCGCGCACGACATCGGCGGGCCAGGCCCGGTTCAGGTCGACGTGGATGACCTGGCCTGTGGCGTGGACTCCGGTGTCGGTTCGGCCGGCCGCGTGGATACGCAGCGTCTCGCCGGTAAACCCGAGCACGGCCTTCTCGATCTCGCCCTGCACGCTGGGCAGGCCCCCCTGGGCCTGGAAACCGCGATAGGGCCGGCCGTCATATTCGATGGTCAGCCGGTAGCGGGGCATCAGTCCAGAACCGTTCCGGCGGCGACCGGAAAACCGCGCAGGAAGTCGGCGGCGTCCTGCGCGGACTTGCCCTCGCGCTGGGCCCGCAGCAGCCGCACCGCGCCGTCGCCACAGGCGATCAGCAGGCTGTCATCGAGGGTCTGGCCGGCGGGTCCGGCGCGGTCCTCGACCCGCGAGAGCAGCGCCTTCACCCGCACCGGCCCCTTGTCCGAGGCCGCCGTGAACCAGGCGCCGGGGAAGGGCGACAGGCCGCGGATATGCAGATCGACCTCGGCGGCCGGGCGGTTCCAGTCGATGCGCGCCTCGGCCGGCTTGACCTTCTTGGCATAGGTCACGCCCTCGGCGGCCTGGGGCGTTTCGATCGCGGTTCCGGCTTCGATGGCCGCCAGGGTCGGCGGCAGCAACCGGGCGCCGGCCTCGGCCAGGCGATCGTGCAGGGTCCCGGCGGTATCGAGCGGGCCGATGCGGACAGTCTCCGTGGCCAGAACCGCGCCCTCGTCGAGGCCGACGCTCATGCGCATGACCTGCACGCCGGTCACGGCATCCCCGGCCATCAGCGCCCGCTGGATCGGCGCGGGGCCGCGCCAGCGCGGAAGGAGCGAGGCGTGGACGTTGAAGCAGCCAAGCCTTGGCGCATCGAGCACTTCAGCGACGAGAATCTGACCGAACGCCACCACCACGGCGGCGTCGAGGTTCAGGGCCTGGAAATCGGCGATGGCCTCGGGCGTCTTCATTGATGTGGGCGTGCGCACCATCAGGCCGCGCGTCTCGGCGAAGGCATGCACCGGCGAAGGCTGCAGCGTCTGGCCACGTCCGCGCGGCGCGGGCGGCTGGGAATAGACGCAGACGACCTCGTGCCCGGCCGCGAGTATGGCGGCGAGGCTCTGGACGGCGAAATCGGGTGTTCCCAGGAAGGCGAGGCGCATGGGCGGGGTTTAGCGGCCGCCGGGGCTCGGCGAAAGGCTCAGGGAACTCCGCGCTTCACGGTTCGTTGAACACGGGAACAAAACTCGGGAAGGGAACACCTCATGCGCACCATCATCATCGTCTCGCTGGCCGTCGCCGGTCTGGCGCTCGGCGCCTGCTCCAAGGAAGACCGCGCCCAGGTCGGTGAAGGCGCCGCCGCGGCGGGCGGCGAGATCAAGGAGGCCGCGCACGAGATCGCGGCAGACCCGGATGTGAAGGAAGCCGGCGCGGCGATCGGCAACGCCGGGGCCGAAGCCGCGGACGCGGTGAAGGATACCGCCGCCGATGTTCAGGAAGGCGTCGCCGACGCCTCGGCTGACGCCAAGCGTGAGGCGGAGGAGTCCCGCGCGGCGACCGGCGACACGACGAAGCGGTAAGCCCAGATCCGCTCATCCCGGCGAAGGCCGGGATCCGGATGACCGTTCTCGATGTCAGTCTGTTGGCAGGCCGCCCCTTGATCTGGGCCCCGGCCTTCGCCGGGGTGAGCGGCAGTATGGCTACGCCGCGCGGGCGGCTTTCTCGACCTTCTTGATCGCCCGTTCGCGCTTCAGGCGCGACAGATGGTCGATGAACAGCACGCCCTTGAGATGGTCCATCTCGTGCTGGATGCAGACGGCGAACAGGCCCTCCGCGTCCTCTTCGACCGCCTCTCCGGCGTAGTTGAGGTAGCGGATCTTGACCCGGGCCGGACGCTCGACGTCGTCGTAGATGTCCGGCACCGACAGGCAGCCTTCTTCGTAGGACGCCAGATCGTCGGACGACCAGATGATCTCCGGATTGACGAAGTAGCGCGGATTGCGTCGGCCCTCGTCGTCGCCCTCGGCAGCTTCGCGGTCGCCCAGATCCATGACGATGATCTGCTTCGGCTCCCCGACCTGCACGGCGGCCAGGCCGATGCCCGGCGCCGCGTACATCGTTTCCAGCATGTCATCCATCAGGGCGCGCAGACCATCGGTCACGCCGCCCTCGACCGGGGTGGAAATCTGCTTGAGCACAGACAGGTCTGCGGCGTTGTCGACGGTGAGGATGCGGCGGAGAGACATGATGGTCAGGAGGTAGGGGCGGCGTCCGAAACCGTCAAGGCGGGCATATCGCCGCCAGGCAGCTTGGTGAGGGGCCGAACGGCGGTCTCGACCGGTTCGACCAGCGAGATTTCCTTGCCCTCGTGGTCGACCTTCAGGTCCTCGAAGCGGCGGGCCTGGGTCAGCACCTGGGCCTCCAGCGAACCGACGAACTGGTTGTAGCGGCTGACCGCGGTCTCCAGAGCCTTGCCGAGGCCGGCGGCGTGGCCACCCATCACCGACAGGCGCTTGTAGAGCTCGCGGCCGAGGGCGGCGATCTTGTCGGCGTTGGCCGCCTGCTCCTCGACCCGCCAGCCGTAGGAGACGGCCTTGCACAGGGCGAACAGGGTCGTGGGCGTGACAATGACCACCCGCGAGGCCATGGCCTGGTTCATCAGGTCCGGCTCATGGTCGAGGGCCGCCGCCAGGAAGGCGTCACCGGGCACGAACATCGCCACGAAGTCGGGGCTGGGCTTGAACTGGTCCTGGTAGGCCTTGGACGACAGTTGTCGCACATGGTTCTTCATGCTGACGGCGGTGCGCATCGAGACGGCGGTCTGCTGCGCGTCCTCGTCGCCGTCGGCGGCGTCGGCAAAGGCCAGGGACACCTTGGCGTCGATGACGAACTTGCCGCCGCCCGGCAGGTGGATGATGAAGTCCGGCCGGGTCTGGCGGCCGTCGTCATTGGCCTCGGACCGCTGCTCCTCGTAATCGAACCGCCCGGCCATGCCGGCGGCTTCCAGCACATTGCGGCATGTCTGCTCGCCCCAGCGGCCGCGGCGGCCGGTGTTGCCCTTGAGCGCCTCGGTCAGCCGGCGCGCTTCGTCGCGGGTGGCGGTGGAGGCGGTCATCAGCAGCGCCAGCTGTTCGCGCAGGCCGCCGGTTTCCTCGGCGCGGGTCTTTTCGACAGCCGTCACATGGGCCTCGAACTTCGCCAGCGACTCTGCGACCGGCTTCAGCTGCGCCGCGAGACGCTCCTGGTGCAGCAGCTCGCGATTGCGGAAGGTCTCGTCGGTGCGCTTGAGCAGCGCTTCGGCCGTGGCGGTGGCGGTCTGCTCGGCCTGGGCCCGCAGATAGTCGCTCATCGTCGCCCGCGCGTCCTCCTGCAGCCGTGCCCGCTCGACGGCGCCGGCCAGCTCGGTCGCCAGCTTCACCGACTGTCCGCGCTCGCGGAGCCACAGGACCAGCACCCCGAGGAAGGCGACGGCGAAAACAGCAGCGGCCCCGAGGGCGATCATCGTCGGATCGTTCATGCTCCGTTCCTAGCGGGAATTGGAGAAGGCGGCTAGACCGCCGCCGTCACCACCAGCTCGATCAGGTCGCCATCGGCCAGCGCCGCGCCGATACAGGCCCGGACGGGGGCATGGCCGGGTGACACCCATTCTTCCCAGGCGCGGTTCATGTCCGCCTTGGCGCTCATGTCGGTGAGGTAGACCGTCACCATCAGAACCCGGCTCTTGTCGGTTCCGGCAAGCGCGAGGCTCTCGTCGATCAGCGCCAGAGACTGGCGCATCTGGTCCTCGACGGAAGCCGTTTTCAGCGGCGCCGTGGCGACCAGATAGACAGTGCCGTCGTGGATCACCGCACGGCTGCGGGTCGCGACCGAGCCGGGAATGCGGGTGACCGTCATGCCGGCCGCCGCGCGCGCAGGGCCTGGGCGATGGTGCCATCGTCCAGCCAGTCGAGGTCTCCGCCGACCGGCACGCCGCGCGCCAGCATCGTCACCGGCACGCCGGAGGGCTGAAGGCGTTCAGCGAGATAATGGGCCGTCGTCTGGCCGTCGACGGTGGCGGGCAGGGCGAGAATCACCTCGCGCACGTCGCCGGCCGCGGCGCGGCTCAGAAGTTCGGCCACGCGCAGCTTGTCCGGCCCCATGCCGTCGAGCGCCGACAGCAGGCCGCCCAGCACGTGGTAGCGGCCGCGGAACGCGCTGGCCCGCTCAAGCGCCCAGACCGACCCGACCTCCTCGACCACGCACAGCAACCCGCCGTCACGCGTGCGGTCGGCGCAGATGGAGCAGGGGTCCGACGTATCGAGTGAGCCACAGGTCGAACAGGTGCGCACCTTTGCCCGGGCGTCGACCATGGCGTCCGTCAGCGGGTCGAGCAGCTGTTCCCGCCGCTTCAGCAACGCCAGCGCGGCACGGCGCGCCGACCGGGGCCCCAGCCCCGGCAGCTTGCCCAGCAGCGCGATCAGTCGCTCGATCTCGGGTCCGGCGGTGGCGGCCATGGGGCAGTCTTAGCAGGCTGGGGCATCGGGGGAAGGGTGCGTGGTTCGAGACGCCCGGCTGATGCCTCGCTCCTCACCATGACGATGGATCAAGAGGCAGTTTGCGCTCCTTGCCCTGACGAATGGCCTCCAATGCCACCCCTCTTCGTCATCCTGAGGAGCGAGCCGCAAGCGAGCGTCTCGAAGGACGCAATGGCCTACTCGGCAGGATCGCCGGCGACCCGGTTGAACATGCCCATCTGGACCATCTGGTCCCGCACCATTTCCGGATGCTGGGTGACCACCAGATCATAGGCTTCCAGCTCGGTCGGCACGTACCAGTGGATCTTGTCGGTGTGGTAGGCCGACCAGACGGCCTCGGCCACCGCGCGCGGCGGGGTCAGGCGCCACATGCCTTCGGTCGGGGCGTTGACCTTGGCTTCGTCGGGCAGGATCGGGGTGTCGATCAGGCCTGGCAGGGTGTCGGCGACGCGGACGCCGGCGGCTTTCAGTTCCACCGACAGGGCCTCGGTGAAGCCCTTCACCGCATGCTTGGTCGCCGAATAGACCGCGATGCCGGCCATGCCGAAGATGGCCGAGCTCGACGAGGTGGAGAAGCACAGCGAGTTGGGCGTGGCCTTCAGATAGGGGATGGCCAGGTTGATGCCGCTGAGCACGGCGACCAGGTTGATGTTGATCACCGCCATGACGTCTTCCCAGGACATGTCCGCGAACGGTCCGCCCCGGCCGATGCCGGCGTTGTTGAACATCACGTCCAGCGTGCCGCCGGTCGCCTCGACGAAGTCTGAAAGGGTGGCGCGGTAGGCGTCCCGGTCGGTGACATCCAGCTCGCGGACCATGCAGTTGTCCCAGCCCAGCTCCTGTTCGAGCGCGCGCAGGCCGTCCTTGTTGACGTCTACGCCGCCGACATACCAGCCCTGTTCCGCGAACAGCCTGGCCGTCTCCAGCCCCATGCCCGAGGCCGCGCCCGTGATGAAGATCGCCTTGCGGCCGTTGGCTTTGGACATGGTTCAACTCCCTGTAGCTCTCCACGCATCTGGTGGCGCGGATGAGCTGTGCGTCCTTCGAGACGCTCGCTTGAGGCTCGCTCCTCAGGATGACGACGAGAGATACTCGACACTGCCCGTCATGCTGAGGAGCGGACCCTCGGGTCCGCGTCTCGAAGCACGCAGGAAGGCTCAGTCCTCCTCGATGTCCTCATCGGGATTGACGCTAACCGCTTCCCCCTGCGGAACCGCAAGCTGCCTGACACCGAGCAGTTCGGCGCCGGGGAAGGCGTCCATCACGGACATGACGAAGGGGTCGGCGAGGATGGCGGCCTTGGCCTCGCGCTCCTCGCGCTTCTGGCGCTCCCAGGCGCTTTCGGCCCCGCCGCCACCGGCGGTGGCGACGAGCCAGGTCTGGCCGGTCCATTCCTTCAGCTTCTGCGACAGGCGACGCGTCAGGTCGGCCGGCGCGCGGGGCGCGGGTTCGAACTCGATGGCCCCGGGGCGGAAGCTGATCGGCCGGACGAACTGCTGCACGTCCATCAGCAGGGTGATGTCGCGTTTGGACTGGATCAGCGTGAGCACGTCGTCGAACGAGGCGAGCGTCGGGGCGGCTTCCGCCGAGGCCTGGGCGACAGGCGGGGCGATGCGCGCCTGGGCGATCGCGCCGGCGGGGCCGAAGGCGCTCGCGCCGCCGCCGCCTGATGGGGCATGGCCGCCACCGCCGCCGCCGACGGGTTCCCCGTCTCGCAGGGCCTTCAGCGCCTCCTCAGGGCCGGGCAGGTCGGCGGCGTAGCACAGCCGGATCAAGGCCATCTCGACGGCGGCCTGCGGATCTGGCGCGCGGCGCACCTCCTCGTAGCCCTTGAGCAGCATCTGCCACAGCCGCGAGAGAGCACCGGCCGAGGCCGTGGCGCCGATGGCGGTCAGACGCGCGGCCTGGTCCTTCGGCAGGTGCAGGGCGTCCGGGCCGAGGGCCTTGGACACCGAGGCGGCGTGGCTGTGCTCCAGCAGGTCGAGCATCACCTGGGCGGGGTCGACCCCGAAGCCCCACAGGTCGCGGAACTGGGCCAGCGCCTCGCCGGTCTTGCCGCTCATGACATGTTCGAACAGGGCGATGGTCAGGGCGCGGTCGGCCAGGCCCAGCATGTCGCGTACCACGGCGGCGGTGACCATCTGCCCGCGGTCGGCCTGGACGATGGCCTGGTCGAGCAGCGACAGGCCGTCGCGCACGGAACCTTCGGCCGCGCGAGAGATCAGCGCCAGCCCCTCTGCGTCGACAAGGGCGCCCTCGGCCTCGGCGATACGGCCCAGATGCTTGACCAGCACGTCCGGCTCGACACGGCGCAGGTCGAAGCGCTGGCAGCGGCTGAGGATGGTCACCGGCACCTTGCGGATCTCGGTGGTGGCGAAGATGAACTTGGCGTGCGGCGGCGGCTCTTCCAGCGTCTTCAGCAGCGCGTTGAACGCCGCCGTCGACAGCATGTGCACTTCGTCGATGACGTAGACCTTGTAGCGCGCCTCCGTCGGGGCATAGCGCACCCCGTCCAGCAGTTCGCGCATCTCGTCGACCTTGGTGCGGCTGGCGGCGTCGAGCTCCAGCACGTCCATGTGCCGTCCCTCGACGATGGCCCGACAGTGGCGGCCGTCGGTGGTCAGGTCGACCGACGGCTGATGGACGGTGTCGCTCTCGAAGTTCAGCGCGCGGGCCAGCAGGCGGGCCGTGGTCGTCTTGCCGACCCCGCGCACGCCGGTGAGCATGAAGGCGTGGGCGATGCGGCCGCTGGCGAAAGCGTTGGTCAGGGTCCTGACCATGGCCTCCTGGCCGATCAGGTCCTCGAAGGTGCGCGGCCGGTACTTGCGGGCCAGCACGGTGTAGGCCGCGCCCTGGTCGGCGGGCGCGACAACAGGGGCCGGAACCGGCGGCGGCGCGAGCGGGGGTTCGGGTTCCGGCGCGCCGAAGATATCCGCGGTGTCGGGATCGCGCTCCGGGAGGTCTTCCTCCCAGGGCGGTGGTTCAGCGGAGATATCGGAATCGGCCATCGACCCTATGGTCTCACACCCGCTCATCCCCGCGAAGGCGGAGAACAGCAAAAGAACTTATGGGAAGGGTGGAGACCGGACAACGACCCGGAGCAAATCTCGTTGTGGCTGCTGCCTTCCGGCCCTGACCAGGTTGGCGAGGCGTCCGCCCGTCGCCGATCTCCGAGGCCTATATCGTGGATCGAAGGGGCGGATGCAACCTCCCCCTCTATCTCCCTCCCCCTCGTGGGGAGGGTGGACGGGCGAAGCCCGGCCGGGTGGGGAAGTGGAATACCGCCCTGATGCCTCCAGAATGATCCGCGCCGCCCCACCCTGACCGCTTCGCGGTCGTCCCTCCCCATGAAGGGGAGGGAGGGCTTGCCTCGCAACGCCGTTGGTGGAAACAAGCGCCCATGGCTCTTTCAGCGATCTCCAACGTCTTTTCCGGCAACCCCCTGAACCGCGTCAGCGAGCGCCGCGGCGACCAGGAATGGCTCGACGGCCTGCTGGCCGATCCGGCGTCTCTCGCCATCCCGCTCTGGAATGGTCAGCCCCTGACCGAGAAGAGCAAGGACGGCGGCGTCCAGCTGGCCTATGTGCCGGCGAAAATGGGCCTGGAGCTGGCCGGCGGCGTCTGGGAGCGGCTGCTCTTCCTCGGTCTCTGGAAGGACACCGCGGTGTTCGCCGTCGACATGGAAGGCGGTCTCGATCCCTGCGACGGCCCTCTGGAAGGAGTGGGAACCTTCAAGGACCTGCGCGCCGTCGCCATGACCCTTCCCCCCGCCGAGGCGGCGATCACGGCCACGGCCAAGGGTATGTTCGAATGGCGCCGCAAGCACCGGCACTGCGCGGCCTGCGGACAGCAGAGCGAAGTCGCGGAGGCCGGCTGGAAGCGGATCTGCACCAGCTGCAAGGCCGAGCATTTCCCCCGCACCGACCCCGTGGTGATCATGCTGGCGACGTTCGAGGGCAAGTGCCTGATGGGTCGCCAGGCCATCTGGCCCAAGGGCATGTACTCGGCTCTGGCCGGCTTTCTTGAGCCTGGCGAGACCATGGAAGAGGCCTGCGCCCGCGAGCTGTTCGAGGAAGCGGCGCTGACGGCGACGAAGGTCCATTACCACTCGACCCAGCCGTGGCCGTATCCGAATTCGCTGATGATCGGCCTGATCGCCGAGGTCGACAGCGCCGACGCCCGGCCGGACCAGACCGAACTGGAAGCCGTCCGCTGGTTCACGCGCGAGGAAGCCCGCCAGCTGATCAACGGCGGCTACGACGGCTGCTTCGCCCCACCCCCGCTCGCCATCGCGCATCAGCTGGTGAAGAGCTGGGCCGAGGGAGAGGGGTAGAAGCTACCCCTTCGCCAGGTCCAGCACGACGCTGGTCGTCCAGACGGCCAGCACGATCGTCGACAGGACGAAGACGAGAAACCGCACGGTCACGGCATTGAGCGTGACCTGCACCAGGCTGTGGACGACCCGCAGGCCGACATAGAGCCACGCCAGACCGGCCGTCAGCGGGCTCTGCAGCCCCAGCAGATAGGTCAGGACCGCCATGGCGTAGAAGATCGTCGGCTGTTCCATCAGGTGATTGTAGTTGTCCGCCGCGGCGCGGACGCCGTCCGGCAGCCCGCTCAACGACCCCGGAAACCGCGCGTCCTGCGGCTTGATCCCGGCCTTGCTCATGGCCGGGATGCGCGTGATGTACATCCACAGCCACATCACCAGCGACCAGACGATCAGCGCCAGAACCGGCGCCAGAACGGATTCAAGAAGGGGCTTGCCCTGGATCATGATCGCCTCCCCAGCGATTGTTTGAGGGGGGGAGGCTACGCCGGGCGCTGGCGCCGCGAAAGGGAGTAGGGAGGTAGGGAGTAGCAAACGGGAGGCGCGGCGCCGGCGGCTCGCACCGGTCGAACTTCTCCCTACGCCCTAGCCCCTACTCCCTACACTCGGTCCCGGAACGGATCGGCCGGAAACACGCCGAGGATCTCGATCGTCTCGGAGAAATAGCCGAGCTCCTCCAGCGCCAGCGCCAGGCCCCGGTCTTCCGGGCGGCCGTCGACCTCGGCGTAGAAGAAGGTCGCCGTAAAAGCCCCGCCTTCCATGTAGCTTTCCAGCTTGGTCATGTTGACGCCGTTGGTCGCGAAGCCGCCGAGCGCCTTGTAGAGCGCGGCCGGGATGTTCTTCACCTTGAAGCAGAAGCTGGTGATGCAGCGGCTGGTGAAGGGCGGCGGCGGCGGGGCCTTGTCGGCCGTCATCACGAGGAAGCGGGTGGTGTTGTGCCGTTCGTCCTCGATATCGCGCAGCAGGATGTCGAGGCCATAGATTTCCGCCGCCAGCGCCGGGGCGATGGCGCCGTGCGTGGGATCAGGATGCTGCGCCAGAGCCCGCGCCGCGCCGGCGGTGTCGCCGACGGCCTCGGTCTTCACGCCCAGCTTCTTCAGCGAGTTGCGGCACTGATGCAGGGCGATGGCCATGCTGGAGACGGTCGTCACCTGCTCCAGCCTGACGCCCTTGTTGACCATCAGCTGGAAGCGAATCGGCTTGAACCGCTCGCCGATGATCTTCAGGCCAGAGCTCGGCAGCAGATGGTGCACGTCGGCGACGCGGCCCGCGATCGAGTTCTCGACCGGAATCATGCCGAGGGCGCAGGCGCCGGACTTCACGGCCTCGAAGGCCTCCTCGAAGGTCGGATAGGGCGCGGCCTCGTGGTCCGGAAAGTAGGTCCGGCAGGCTTCGTGACTGTTGGCGCCGGGTTCGCCCTGGAAGGCGATCTTGGGAAGAGGGCTCATGGATGGGCTTTCGCGTAGGCGCGGGCGGCTTCGAGGTCGGACGGGTTGTCGACGGAAATCGGGGCGGCGTCGACGATGGCGGCCCAGATCTCCACGCCGAGCTCCAGGGCCCGCAGCTGTTCCAGCTTCTCGCGGACTTCGAGCGGCGTCGGCGGCGCGGCCTCGACGAACTGGCGCAGGGTGTCCCGCCGATAGCCGTACAGGCCGATGTGTCGCCAGACGGGGCCGTCGCCGTAGAGGGTCGAGCGGGTGAAGTAGAGCGCCCGGCCGAAGTCGGCGCCGCGCGCCAGCGAGACGATAGCCTTGACGACGTCGGGATTGGACCGGTCGGCCGTCGAGGCCTCGGGCGCGATCAGGGTCGCCATCTGGAGCGTGGGGTGCTCCCTGAACCGGCTGACCAGATTGCCGACGATCGCCGGATCGACGAAGGGCATGTCGCCCTGCAGATTGATCACCACGTCGTAGGCTTCGTCGGGATCAAAGGATTCCAGCGCCGCCAGAATCCGGTCCGAGCCAGACGGCAGATCGGGGTCCGTCAGCACAGCCTTGCCGCCGGCCGCGGTAACGGCGTCGACGATCGCCTGATCGCCCGCGGCCACCAGCACCGGGCCCATACCGGCCTTCTCGGCCTGTCTCAGGACCCGGACGATCATGGGCACGCCGCCGATGTCGGCCAGCGGCTTGTTCGGCAGTCGGGTCGCCGCCATGCGGGCGGGAATGATGGTGATCGGGTTCATGGCTCGCGACCTGGATCAATTCGGGCCAACCGGAACAGGACCCCGGCTTGCGCGAGGGGCGGTAGCGTGTAAGAGAGCGCGGCGCAACAAGGGGCGCGTTGGGGGATTCCCCTGGCGCCGGTTCAGGCCCGAGCGCCGGGCCGTCTAGAGGACTGAGACAGGCGGACATGAGCGATCTGACGTTCAACAAGATCGCCGGCGGATTGCTGGCGACAGGACTCGTCATTTTCGGCCTGCGCGAGCTGACCACCATCGTGTTCGAGAAGGAACCGCTCGAGAAGCCCGGCTATGCCGTGGCGGTGGCGGAATCGACGAGCGAAGGCCCGGCGGCGGAAGTCGCGCCGGACTGGGGCACGGTGATCCCGGTGACCAATCCTGAAGTCGGCAAGGCCGTTTCGGCCAAGTGCGGCTCCTGCCACAACTTCGACGCCGGCGGCGCGAACGGGACCGGCCCGAACCTGTACGGCGTGCTCGGCCGCAAGGTCGGCTCGCACCCGGGCTTCGCCTACTCGCCCGGCATGACCACCTTCGCCGCGACCCATCCTGTCTGGACCTGGGATGAACTCGACCAGTTCATCAAGGCGCCGCAGAAACACGTCGCGGGCACCAAGATGGGCTTCGTCGGCCTGAAGAAGCAGGAAGACCGCGTCGCGATGCTGGCCTACCTGCACACGCTTGGCTCGACCCTGCCGATCCCGGCGCCGGCTCCGGTCGCCGCCCCGGCCGCCGCGCCCGCCGAAGGCGCGGCCCCGGCTGGCGCTGCGGTCCCGGGCGCTGCTCCGACCACCGCGGGCGCCGCGCCCACGGTTCCGGGCCCCGCGACCCCTCCGGCCAAATAGCCGTCTAACAGCGAATTAATCTTTCAAAGGCCGTGGCCGGCTTGTCCGCCACGGCCCTTTTCGCGTTTGCTGGACTCACGATGGAGAGACGACCATGCGCGCGTTCACAGCAGCCCTTGTCATGTCTCTGGCGCTCACGGCGGGAGCGTCGGCCCAACAGATACCCGACCCCGACGTCGACGTGACCGTGGTTCATCCGGCCTTCCCCGTGAGCAAGGGCCCCGTCGTGGCCATCGACGGACAGCATCGGAACTTTCACACCGTCAATGGCCGCTACGCGCCGTTTGCCGCGGTGCTCCGAAACGACGGCTATCGCGTGGAGGCCTTCACGGCGCCTTTCAGCGCCGAGTCCCTCGCCGGCGTAGGTCTTCTGGTCATCGCCAACGCGGCTCCGCCGAACGGCGCTGATCCTGCGGCGGATCCTCAGCAGTCGGCCTTCAGCCCAGAAGAGATCACCGCGGTGAAGGCGTGGGTCGAAGGTGGAGGTTCGCTGCTCCTGATCGCTGACCACATGCCCTTCGCCGGTGCGGCCGCCGACCTGGCGCGGGCTTTTGGCGTCAAGTTCGCCAATGGTTACGTCAGCATTCCACGAACCGGGCCCTTGCCGGACCTGTTCAGTCCCGACGCCGCTACCTTGATGGATGACCCAGTGCTGCGGGGCGCAAGTGCGGCGGAGGCGGTTGATGTCGTGGGCACCTTCACCGGCTCGGCGTTTGTCGCGCCCCCAGGCGCCCGACCGATTTTGGTCCTGCCGGCGGGCTCACGCCTTCTGACCCCCGATGCGGCAGGGGACATCTCTGACGATGGACCCAGCCGCGACGTTGGCGGCGCCCTGCAGGGGGCGGTCATGCGAATTGGGAAAGGCCGGATGGCCGTCTTCGGCGAGGCGGCGATGTTCTCGGCCCAACTCGCGGGTCCTGGCCGGCAGCCGATCGGGTTCAACAACCCGCGCGCGCCGCGCAACAAGCAGCTGCTGCTGAACCTTGCGCATTGGTTGACAGGAGTTTTGCCCGACTAGCGTTCCAGCAAGCGTGAAGCGGCTATCGGAACCAAATGGTCCGGACTTTCCATTGGTAGCCGTTCCTGCCCGATCCGATTCAGACAGTCAGACTGGACCGGGCGCTAGGACGAATCGACATTCAGCGCATCCAGAGCATTGAAGCGGCGATGTGGATGAAGGCGATGTAGTGGCTCGCGAGCCGGTCGAAGCGCGTTGCGAAGCGGCGGAAGTGCTTGAGGCGGTTGAAGCAGCGCTCGACGCGATTGCGGAGCTTGTAGATCAGTGGGTCGTGGGGGATCTGGGCCTTGCGTGAGCGGGTCGAGGGGATGACGGCCTCGGCCCCTATCTGGTCGAGATGGCGACGCAGGCTGTTGGCGTCGTAAGCCCTATCGGCGAGCACGGCGGCGGGTCGATGGCCTTCGAGCAGGGCCGGCACGGCGAGAATGTCGTGGCTCTGGCCGGGCGCGATGAGGAAGCGGACCGGTCGCCCCAGACTGTCGCAGGCCATGTGAACCTTGGTCGTCAGTCCACCTCGGGAGCGCCCCACAGCCGGGTCGAGGCCCCCCTTTTTAGGCCGGAGCCCCGACCGGTCGTCGCCTGTTGGTGGGCCCGCACCAGAGTTGAGTCCAGCATCAGGTACTGGTTGTCCTGATCCTTGGTCAGGTCGCCGAACACCTTCTCCCACACCCCGGCCGCCGCCCAGCGGCTGAAGCGCTTGTGCGCTGTCTTCCACTTGCCATAGCGCTCGGGAAGGTCCTGCCAGTGCGCGCCCGACCGCAACACCCACAACACTCCGTTCACGAACAGCCGGTTGTCGGAGCCCGTTCGGCCCGGGTCGGAGGCCTTGCCCGGCAACAGCAGCTCGATCCGAACCCACTGCGCATCGCTCAGTTCATACCGCTTCACGCCCATCACAGACCTCCGCCAAAGCGGAGACCTATGAATCACGCATCCCGCAGCCCGTGAATCCCTGAATGTCGATTGGACCTAGGCGAACCGCCCCCTGATCATCGCGAACAAGGCCCGCACCGCCTGGGCCTCGCCGCCGACGGGGTAGCCCGGCCGGCCCTTCGGGTTCCAGGCGAAGATGTCCAGATGGACCCACGGGCCCGGCGGGGCGAAGCGCTTCAGGAACAGGCCAGCCGTCACCGAACCGGCCTGGGCCCAGGCGTCCGGATCGTTCTTCAGGTCGGCCACGTCCCCATCCAGAGCCTCCTCATAGCCGGCCCAAAGCGGCAGCCGCCACAGCGGATCGTTGACGGCCCTGGAGGCCGCCGTGATCTGGTCGGCCAGGACGTCGTCATCGGTGAAGAACGGAATCACCTGCGGTCCCAGCGCGACGCGCGCCGCGCCGGTCAGGGTCGCCATGTCGATGGTCAACGCCGGGGACAGCTCGCCCGCCCGGGTCAGGGCGTCCGAAAGAATCAACCGGCCCTCCGCGTCGGTGTTGCCGACCTCGACGGTCAGGCCCTTGCGGGTGGCCAGGACGTCGCCCGGCCGCATGGCGTCGCCGCTGATGGCGTTCTCGACCACGGGGACCAGCACCGCCAGCCGCACCGGCAGATCCGCGGCCATGATCATCCGCGCCAGCGCGAGCACATGGGCCGCTCCGCCCATATCCTTCTTCATCAGCCGCATGCCGGCCGACGGCTTGATATCCAGGCCGCCGGTGTCGAACACGACGCCCTTGCCCACGAGCGCGACCAGGGGCGCGCCCGGTCTGCCCCAGCCGATCTCGATGATGCGGGGCGCGCGCGACGGATCCGCGGCGCGACCGACGGCATGGATCGACGGATAGTTCTCGTCGAGCAGGGCATCGCCGGTCACCACCGAGATTGTCGCCCCATGCCGTTCCGCGATCTCGCGGGCGATGGTTTCGATCTGCAGCGGGCCCATGTGGTTGGCCGGTGTGTTGACCATGTCCCGGGCCAGGGCGCAGGCGTGGGCGGTCTCGCGGGCCTCGCCGACATCGGCGCCGGCGGGCGCGACCAGCCGCGCCTTCACCTCGCCCTTCTTGCGATAGCGATCAAAACGGTAGCCGCCCAGGGCGAAGGCCGTCGCCACCTGGGTCGGGTCCAGCCATTCCGGGAGGCCTTCGAGGCGGTAGTCCCCGGCCGAAAGGCGTGACGCGAGCCCCCGGAACAGCATGGCGTCGGTCTTTCGGGGGTCGCCCAGCCCGAACAGCACGCGGGTGGTCTTGCCGTCGGTTCCCGGGACGGTCAGCAATTGCCCCGCCTTGCCCTTGAAATCGGCCGCAGCCGCCAGACCCTGCTCGAACGGCGACAGGCCGGATAGATCGCCGTCGGCGACCAGGACAATGGGGAGGGTCTCGCCCTCGGGAGCGGTGAGAAGGACTTCGGTCATGGGCGCCGATTTATGCTTAACGATTCCTTGAGCCGAACCGACGAGGCTGCGGGTCAGACTTCGCCAAAGGCTCGCCTCCCATGTGTCGCATGCCGGCCCTTGCCGCAACCATTCTGACCCTCGTTGCCGGGCCGGCCCTGGCCGCTGCGCCCGCCTCCGCCTCTGCGCCTCCGGCCGCCGCCGCGCCGGCCGGGCCGGTGGCGCGCGTGAAGGCGACCGCTGCGCAGCGCGCGGAGGTCGGCCGCGTCGATCCGCTCGCGCGCGCCGCCTTCTGGGCCCGTGAACTCGAGATCGATCCCCGCGACACCCAGGCCGGCCTCGGCCTCGCCGTCGCCCTGCGTCAGCTGGGCCGCTACCCCGAGGCCTTTGACGCGGCCGGCCAGGTGCTGGTGATCGATCCTGACAACATGGACGCCCTGCTGGAAGCCGCTCGCGCCCAGGTGGCCCGTGGGCAGGGCTTCTACGCCATCGAGCCCGCGCGCCATGCCCAGACGCTGGCGCCGCGCGACTGGCGTCCCGTGGCGCTGCTGGCGGTCGCCTACGAGCAGGCCGACCGGGATGACGAGGCGCTGGCGGCCCACCGCCAGGCGCTGGCGCTGGCGCCGAACGAGCCGGCGATCCTGACCAATCTCGCCCTCTACTATGCCGCCCACGGCGACCTGCCCCAGGCCGAGCGTCTGCTGCGTCAGGCCGCGGCTCTGCCGAAGGCCGACGCGCGTGTACGGCAGAACCTGGCCCTGGTGGTCGGCCTGCAGGGCCGGCTGCCGGAAGCCGAACAGCTGGTCCGGCAGGATCTGCCGCCGGATCAGGCGGCCAACAACATCGCCTGGCTGCGCGCCGCGACGGCGCGCGCGCCGACCGGCGAGGGCCGCTCCTGGACAGCGGTGACCCGCGGCGGCGGTTCCTGACGGTTCGTAGGGGATGGACGCCGGCCGCTCCGCGTTGCTATAGCCGCCGCGGCCGCTTCGCGCGGCCCTACAACTGATCCCAAGTCCACGCGCCGAGGAGCCTGTCGAAGGGCGCGCTGGATCGTCCCGGCAGGCGGGAGGATCGTATCCATGGCCAATGTGACCGTTGTCGGCGCCCAGTGGGGCGACGAGGGCAAGGGCAAGATCGTCGACTGGCTGAGCAACCGCGCCGACGTGGTCGTGCGGTTCCAGGGCGGCCACAATGCCGGCCACACGCTGGTGGTCGATGGCAAGGTCTACAAGCTGGCGCTGCTGCCGTCGGGTGTGGTCCAGGGCAAGCTGTCGGTGATCGGCAACGGCGTCGTGGTCGATCCCTGGCACCTGCTGGGCGAGATCGAGAAGATCGCCGAACAGGGCGTGGCCATCACGCCGGACCTGCTGGTGCTGGCTGACAACGCCTGCCTGATCCTGCCGGTGCACAAGGACCTCGACCAGGCCCGCGAAGCGCAGTCGACCCAGAAAATCGGCACCACCGGCCGTGGCATCGGCCCGGCCTATGAGGACAAGGTCGGTCGCCGGGCGATCCGCGTCGCGGACCTCGCCGATCCTGAAGCCCTGCAGGCCAAGATCGACCGCCTGCTGTCGCATCACGGCGCGTTGCGTCGCGGCCTCGGACTTCCTGAAGCCGACGGCAAGGCGTTGCTGGCCGACCTGCTGGAGATCGCGCCGAAGATTCTGCCCTACGCCCAGCCGGCCTGGCGTCTGCTGGACCAGGCCTACAAGGCCGGCCGCCGCATCCTGTTCGAGGGCGCACAGGGCGCGCTGCTGGACGTCGACCACGGCACCTATCCGTTCGTGACCTCGTCCAACACCGTCGCCGGCCAGGCCGCCGCCGGGTCGGGCATGGGCCCGCGCGGGCCGGGGTACGTGCTGGGCATCGTCAAGGCCTACACGACCCGCGTTGGCGAGGGGCCCTTCGCCGCCGAACTTAAGGACGAGGTCGGCCAGCACCTCGCCACCGTCGGCCGGGAGGTCGGGACCAACACCGGTCGGGGACGTCGCTGCGGCTGGTTCGACGCGGTGCTGGTGCGTCAGTCGGTTGCTATCAACGGCATCGCCGGCATCGCGCTGACCAAGCTGGATGTGCTGGACGGCCTGAAGACCCTCAAGATCTGCGTCGGCTACGACATCAACGGTACGGTCTTCGACTACCTGCCGGCCGGCATGCGCGACCAGGCCGCGGCCGTGCCGATCTACGAGGAAATGGAAGGCTGGTCGGAGAGCACCCAGGGCGCCCGGTCGTTCCGGGACCTGAACGCCAATGCGATCAAGTACGTCCGCCGCATCGAGGAACTGATCGGCGCGCCGGTGGCGCTCTTGTCGACCAGCCCGGAGCGGGACGACACGATCCTGATGCGCGATCCCTTCCAGGGGTAAATCGTTAACCCTGTCCGGTAATCGAATGCTCAGGCCCGTAGACTAGCGTTCTCCGCTCAGGGGGACACCGTGCGGGCAAGACGCAGAGCGAAACTGGCGGCGGCGACGGACCGTACAGCACGCAGTCTGCGGTCGCTGGAACGTACCGCGTCGACCAGCCGCGTCCTGAACCTGCTGGCCATCGCGGCCCAGAGCGGCGGCCGGCCGGACTGGGCGGAACGGCCCCTGTTCCGCAATCGCGTCCTGAACGCGTCGATGATTCTCAAGCACCGCCTGAGACCCGACGAGACCTACGTCTTCGACGACTACCGGACGTCGGCGACCAAGATCATCATCCCGTTCGAACGGAGCGATCTGGCCCTTGGCGGACAGTCGTTCTTCATCGGCCAGCGGGGCTGGATGGACCTGCTTCGCGAGGCCTGCGCGGACGGCCGCGCCCTCGACCACGACGTGGCCGTTCTGCGGATGATGGACAGCCTGCCGTCGCTCGATCCGTTCCTGCTTCGCGAACACCTGCGGCGACACAACCACCATGTCGCGCCCTGCTACTTCGCCATATCGCCGGCTGACCTGGAAGCCATGCACGGCTATGTCGCCATGCAGGTCGAGGAACTGGTCAAACTGGCCTGCCAGAATCCAGGGCAGGGCAACGTAACCGGTCGACTGGTCGAAGCCCTTCTGTCGACCGACATCGACGAACGTCTGGAACCGTTGCGCGTGACCTTCATGCTCGAAGGCCATGACTTCAGCGAGGGGGTCTTCAGCTGGAAGGGCTTCCTCTACTACAAATGGATGCTCACGGTGCTCCAGCCGCAGCTGGCGTCCGTGGCGCGTGAAATCGGCACCTTGATCGTGTCCGGTCCGCGCGATCTGGAAACCGGCCAGTACATCGAGGCCGCCCGCGAGCGGCTGAAGCGGGCGATCCTCGGCCAGCGGGCGGAGATCGACAGGGCGCTGGCCGCCTACGACCGGGCGTTCGACGGCCTGACCCAGCGCGGTGATCCGGGCGCCTTCCGGCGCTTTCTGCTCGACGCTCCCCGACAGTTCATGTCGCTCGGCGAAAAGGTCGGCCAGGTTTCCCATATCGCCAGCTTCTGGCGCTACCGCTTCCCGTCCAATCGACCGGCGGTGGTCATGGTCGATGAGGCCATCGACATCTTCCAGGACTTCGAAGGCGGCCTTTGCGAAAGCCTCGCGATCTAACTAGCGTCAAGCCGATCTTTACCGGTTCACGCCAATGTGGGGCTTCGAAACGAGGTTAGCGGAGCCCGACTTGTTCAACGCCGATGAAAAGCTGCACCAGCGACTGGCCCCGCATCTGCAGCGGGTGCTGATCGTTGATCCGCAGCAGGCGGCGACAAAGCTGCTCGGCGATCTGCTCCGTTCGATCGCTTCAACGCAGCTGGTGACCGCCCAGACCGACCAGAAGGCCTTTCAGCTGGCCGGGATGTTCGATCCGCAGATCATCTTCATGGAGCATTCGGGCCAGAACCTCGACGGGGCGAAGCTGGCGCGGGCGATCCGTCGCAGTGAATTTGCCTGTCGCAAGGCCCCGATCATCATGGTCACCGGCGAGGCTACGGCCGGGGCGATCCTGGGCGCGCGCGACGCCGGCGTGCATGAGTTCCTGCGCAAGCCGTTCACCATCAAGGACCTGCTGCGACGCCTCGAGGCGGTCGCGCTCAAGCCGCGAGACTGGGTCGAGGCCGTTCAATACGTCGGGCCCGACCGTCGGCGGTTCAACTCGGGCGACTACGCCGGCCCCCGCAAGCGGAAGTCCGACGCGCGCAAGACGCCGGATCAGGCCCGCCTCGTCCAGGCCCTGAAGATCGTCAGGGCCGCCGCCGGCGCGCTGGACAGCGACTGGCCGCAGGCCCGCCGGGCGTTGCTGGCCCAGGCCGCCGACATCCAGAAGGTGGCCGTGTCGGTCAATGACATGACGATGATGACGGCCGCTGCGGCGCTCAGCCGTCAGCTGACGGACGAGGGCGCGATCGATCGCACCGCGCTGAACGGGGCCATCGGCAGCCTGCTGGTGTTCATGCCCCCGGAAGAGCGCGACAACCAGAAGGCCGCCTGATCAGGCCTCGACGAGGTTCCGCTCAAGGGCGGCCGCGCGCATCGTCTTCTGCAGCTTTTCGAACGCCCGGACCTCGATCTGGCGAACGCGCTCGCGGCTGACGCCATACTCCGCGGCCAGTTCTTCCAGCGTGGTCGGATCATCCTTCAGACGCCGCTGGGTCAGGATGTGACGCTCGCGGTCCGACAGCTCGGCCATGGCTTCCTGCAGCAGGTCCATGCGCAGGCTGCTTTCCTCGGCCTCGGCGACCTGGGTCTCCTGGCTGACGGCGTTGTCGTCGGCCAGCCAGTCCTGCCACTCGCTTTCGCCGTCGGCGCGCATCGGCGCGTTCAGCGAGGCGTCGCCGCCGGACAGACGGCGGTTCATCGAGATGACCTCGTCGTCCAGCACGCCCAGGCGGGTCGCGATTGTCTTCACATGCTCGGGGTGCAGATCGCCTTCCTCGAAGGCGCTGATCTCGGCCTTGGCCTTGCGCAGGTTGAAGAACAGCTTCTTCTGCGCCGCCGTGGTGCCCATCTTCACGAGCGACCAGCTGCGCAGGATGTATTCCTGGATCGAGGCGCGGATCCACCACATGGCGTAGGTGGCCAGGCGGAAGCCCTTCTCAGGCTCGAACTTCTTGACGGCCTGCATCAGGCCGACGTTGCCTTCGGAGATCACTTCCCCGATCGGCAGGCCGTAGCCGCGGTAGCCCATGGCGATCTTGGCCACGAGGCGCAGGTGGCTGGTGACGAGACGGTGGGCCGCTTCGGAGTCCTGGTGTTCCTTCCAGGCCTTGGCGAGCATGAACTCCTCGTCGCGGGCGAGCATGGGGAACTTGCGAATGTCGGTCAGATAGCGCGAGAGGCCGCCATCGGGCGTCATCACGGCGAGAGACGTTGTGGCCATTGTGCAGTCCCCTTTTCACTCGGGTGCGTGGCCGACAACCGTGGTCCCGCGCCCCCCTAACCTCCGAGATAGGAAGCCGTTCCGGCCGTTTGAAGGCCAGTGACCGATTTGTAATCCCTGACTGTGGCGCTCGGGTATCGAGATTGTGTCTGTGGGTTGTCAGAAAAAATCCACGACGGGTCGGGAGCGGATGTCCCGTGATTGTCCCGGCCTTATCGGTCCCGGGAGTCTCGTGTCGCGGCGCCCTCTCCCAGCGGGAGAGGGAGGGACCCGGCGCGCAGCGACGGGAGGGTGAGGGATTACGACGCGGCCGGCATTCTCCGTAAACCCTCATCCGTCGGGCTCCGCCCGACACCTTCTCCCTCAGGGAGAAGGAAGTCGTCCCAGACCTTCTTCCAGCGCCAGCATGTCCTGAGGGAGAGGCGTTTCGAACCGCAGAAGCTCGCCGGTGATCGGGTGAACGAAGCCCAGCACGGCGGCGTGCAGAGCCTGGCGCGTCAGGCCGGCGGCGGCCATGGCGGCCCGGACCGCCGGGGCCGGTGGGCCGGAGCCATAGGTCGGATCGCCGAGGCAGGGCGCGCCCTTGCTCGCAAGATGCACGCGGATCTGGTGTGTGCGGCCGGTCTCCAGCCGGCAGGACACCCGCGCGGCCAGCGGTTTGGCCTGCGGGCCAAAGGTCGCTGCAACCTGGTAGTGGGTGATCGCTTCACGACCGCCCGTCTTCAGGATGGCCATCTTCTTGCGATCGTGCTGGCTGCGGCCCAGTTGCGTCGTGATCGTCCCCTTCGAGGGGCTCGGCGCGCCGCGGGTGAGGGCGATGTACAGCCGGTCGATGTCATGGGTGGCGAACAGGGCCGACAGTCCCTGATGCGCCGCATCGGTTTTCGCCGCGACCATCACCCCGCTGGTGTCCTTGTCCAGGCGGTGGACGATGCCCGGCCGGGCGACTCCGCCGATGCCCGACAGGCTGGCCCCGCAGTGATGCAGCAGCGCGTTGACCAGGGTGCCGCCCGGCGTGCCGGGGCCGGGATGAGCAGCCATGCCCGCCGGCTTGTCGACGACGATCAGATGCTCGTCCTCGAACAGCACCGTCAGCGGAATCGCTTCGGGAAGCGGCTCCGCCGCGACGGGGGCCGGGACCTGCAGGCTGTAGTCACCCGCCGCGGCCTTCGACGAGGGGTCGGTCAGGACCTTGCCGCCCAGACTGATCCGACCAGCGGCCATCAGGGCCTGGATGCGGCCCCGCGACAGCTCGCCCGCGCGGTCCGCCAGGACCTTGTCCAGCCGCCCGCCGGCGTCCTCCGGCGCGACCGTGATCAGCCGCTCCTCGTCGGACCCGGCGTCGACCTCTTCGTCGTCAGTCAGCCCCCCGGTCAGCGTCACGCCTTGCCGGTCGCCTTCTCTTCGTGGCCCGTGATCGAGCCTTCCTTGAACAGGTATTCGCGCAGGTTCTTGTCGACCTCGGGATCGCTGCGGCGCAGCCACTCGAGCGCCATCGAGGCATGCTCCAGCTCCTCGGCGGCATTGTGCAGCAGGATCTTTTTCAGCTCCTCGTCCTCGCAGTCGTCGGCCCGCTGGCGATACCAGTCCACCGCTTCGAGTTCCTCGATCAACGAGGTGATGGCGTAGTGCTGCAGCAGGGTCTTCTGGCTCAGCTTCTCACGGGGGACGTGAAGGCCTTCACTCGACATTGGGGGACTCCGGTTTGGCGGTGGATCGATCGCCAACCCATAACAGGTCAACGCTCGCCCGTGCATCCGCAGATACGGGTTCGGACGGCGACCAGATGTGGCGGGACGGACTGGACGGGCCGGGTCAGCCGTCGCACTGTCCCGGTCAAACAGACAACCACCGGGGGATACGACCATGGCCATCAACAGACGCGGCTTGCTGGCGATGCTCGGCGCGGGCGCCGGGGTCGCGGCCAGCCCGGCGGAAGCGACCAAACTGGCCTCGGCGACCTACCATCACGGTGTCGCCAGCGGCGACCCACTGCAGGACCGGGTCGTCTTCTGGACGCGGGTGACCACGCCCAACACCCTGCCCATGACCGGAAAGCTGCTGATCGGAACAACCGCCGACCTAAAGGGCGCCCGCGCCGTGGCGGTCACCGCGACATCGGACCGGGACTGGACGGTCAAGGCGGATGTCGACGGGCTGAAGCCCGCGACCGACTACTATTATCGCTTCGATTTCGATGGGCATCTGTCGCCGGTCGGTCGCGCCCGCACCCTGCCGGCCGGGCCGACGAAGGACGTGGTTCTGGCCGTCGCTTCCTGCTCGCTCTATCCGAACGGATACTTCAACGCCTATGGCGCGATCGCCGAACTCGACCGGGTCGACGCGGTCGTGCACCTCGGCGACTACATCTACGAATATGGCGGTCCGGGCTCTTACGGCGACGAGCCGGGTCGCGGCTTTGACCGGCCCCATGACCCGCCGCACGAATGCCTGACGTTGACGGACTACCGGCGGCGTCACGCCCAGTACAAGTCCGACCCGCAGCTGCAGGCGGCCCACGCGAAAGCTCCGTGGATCGTCGTCTGGGATGATCATGAGGTCTGCAACGACACCTGGAAAGGCGGCGGGGAGAACCACAACCCCGACAAGGGCGAGGGCGATTTCTCGACCCGCAAGGCCGCCGCGCTGAAGGCCTACTACGAGTGGCTGCCGATCCGCGAGCCGGAGTCGGGCCGGACCCTCGAGATGATCAACCGGTCGTTCCACTTCGGCGACCTGGCGTCGCTGATGATGGTCGAAACACGTCTGACCGCGCGGTCCCAACAGCTGCGCTACGCCGAGGATCTGCCGATCGTTGACGGCAAGCCTGACGCGGCGGCCTTCAAGACCAAATGGCTCGATCCGGAGCGTCGTCTCATGGGCCCCGACCAGCTGGCCTGGCTGGCTGGCGAGCTGAAGGGCTCGGTCGCGGCCGGCCGGACCTGGCAGGTGCTGGGCAACCAGATCGTCATGGCGCGGGTGGCCAGCCCGGACTTCCGCAGTCAGATGGGCGACGCGAAATTCGGCGAGATGGTCGCCGGCCTGCCCGAGGAATACCGCAAGCCCGTGGCCCAGCTGTCGGCGCTCGGCGCCTTCGGCCTGCCCTACAATCTAGACGCCTGGGACGGGTATCCGGTCGACCGGGAACGCGTGCTGGGCGCCTGCAAGGCGGCGGGCGCGCATCCGCTGGTGCTGGCCGGCGACAGCCACGCCTACTGGGCCAACGAGCTGCACGACGCGGGCGGCGCACTGGTTGCCGCCGAATTCGGCACGACCGGCGTGACCAGCCCCGGCGCTGGCGACGTCATCAAGGGCGTGCCGCTGAATCAGGGCTTCGAGGAGAAGAACGCCGAGGTCGTGTTCACCGACCACAGCGCCAAGGGCTACATCCTGCTGACCCTGACGAAAGCCGAGGCAAAGGCGGAATTCATGGCGGTGTCGACCATCCAGTCGGAGACCTACACCGCGGCGGCGATGCGCACGTTTACGGTAACGCCCGTGGCCGGCGGCGGGGTGAGCGGGCTGAAAGCGGGGTAGGGTTCCAACGCCGTTCATCCCGGCGCACCCAAACCCGTCATCGTCGGGACAAGCCCGACGATGACGGGCGAAATTGGGTGAGAGCGCGCTACCCCCGCTCCTCCAGCGTCCCGTCCTGCATCGCGACACGATAGAAACAGGACCGGAAGCCCACGTGGCAGGCTCCACCGTCTCCGCGAGGGCGGACTTTGATCAGGACCGCATCCTGGTCGCAGTCGACGCGCAGTTCGACGACGTCCTGTAACTGGCCGCTGGTCTCGCCCTTCTTCCAGAGAGCGTTGCGCGAACGGCTGAAATAGTGCGCCAGTCCGGTATCGAGGGTCAGTTTGAGCGCTTCCGCATTCATCCACGCCAGCATCAGCATCTCGCCGGTGTCGGCGTGCTGGGCCACGGCGGCGACAAGGCCGGCGGCGTCGAAACGGGGGGCCAGAACCGGCCCGCGCTCAAGCGCGGCGGTGTCAGGGGCGGTTGGGAAAAGGGGCTCGGTCATGACCGCATATGGCGCCGCTGTTCCCGATCGGGCCAGCCCCTTATGAGCCTGAACGACCGGATCAAGGGCATGGTGATCGCCCTCGACCGCCGTTGCCGGCCCTGGGCCGGTCGGTCGCGGTGGCATGGCTGGGCCTACGAATTCCTGCTGTTTGGCCTGAAACAGGGCTGGGCCTGCCTGTTCGGAGGGCTGATGCTGGCCTTGCTGGTGGGCTCAAGGTTGCTGTGGCCGGAGGGCGCCGCCCTGCACCGCTACGATTTCCTCGTCGTCGCCGCGCTCGCCATCCAGCTGGCCCTGCTGGCCCTGAAGATGGAACATCCGGACGAGGCGCTGGTGATCCTCGTCTTCCACATCGTCGGCACGGTGATGGAGCTGTTCAAGACCGCGCAAGGCTCATGGATCTATCCCGAGGCCAGTCTGATCCGCATCGGCGGCGTGCCGCTCTTCTCCGGCTTCATGTACGCCTGCGTCGGCAGCTACATCGCCCGGGCCTGGCGGCTGTTCGACATCCGCTTCGAGCACTATCCGCCGGTCTGGACGACCTGGGTGCTGGCGGTGGCGGCCTATCTCAACTTCTTCAGCCACCACTACATGCAGGACCTGCGCTGGCCGCTGTTCGTACTGTCGGCGGCGTTGTTCGGCCGGACATGGATCCGGTTCACGCCGGACCTGACCGCCCGGCGGATGCCGATGCTGGCGGGATTCCTGCTGGTCGCCTTTTTTATCTGGATCGCCGAGAACCTGGGCACCCTGGCCGATGGCTGGAGCTATCCGTCACAGCGGGCCGGCTGGCACATGGTCTCACTGGCCAAGATGGGCAGCTGGTATCTGCTGATGCTGCTCAGCTTCGTGCTTGTGTCGGCCGTGCGGACGCCCCGCGACGCCGACGACGCGCCGAGGCGCGTGGTGGCCGGTCTGGACTAGAGGGGACATGTACCGAAGGTACGTGTCCCCTAACCCCGCGGCTCGATTGGGGGACACGTACCTGCGGTACATGTCCCCGTGCTTCCTAGCCCCGGTTGACGAAGTCCAGGAAGCGCTGGCGCAGCGTCGCGTCGGTCTTGAACACGCCGCGGAACTGGGTGGTGATGGTCGTCACGTGGCGGTGGTGCACGCCGCGGGTGGTCATGCACTGGTGCGCGGCATCGATCAGCACCGCGACGCCGGCCGGCTTCAGGCTGTCGCAGATCGCGTCGGCGATCTGCTGGGTCATGGTTTCCTGGGTCTGCAGGCGACGGGCGAAGATCTCGACCACGCGGGCGATCTTGCTGATGCCGACGACGCGGTTGGTCGGCATGTAGGCCACGTAGGCCTTGCCGAGGAACGGCGCCATGTGGTGCTCGCAGTGGCTCTCCACCTCGATCTCGCGCAGCATGACGATGTCGTCGTAGCCCTGCACGTCCTCGAAGGTGCGGCTGAGCTCCTTCGCCGGGTCGGCGGCATAGCCTTCGAACCATTCGGCGTAGGCGTCGACGACGCGCTTGGGCGTGTCGATCACGCCTTCCCGGCGGGGGTCGTCGCCGGACCACGCGATCAGCGTCCGGACGGCGTCCATCGCCTCTTCGCGCGACGGGCGCTTGGCGGGTTCAAGATCAAGACCGGCATCGCCGATCAGGGTTCGCTCGCGGCTCATGGCGTCCATTTCGAGAGGATCTTCCCGGGGCTGAGTTGCGCCAGGGCGCCTGTCGCCCCGGAATGACGCGTGCCACCCCATTCACAACGCGAGCAGCCGTGGCTTCGCTCGCGCCTGAAAGCTATATGGGGCTCACCGGCGAACCGGCAAGTTCTTACCCAACGTCAGACGGACATGACCCTGAAGCTCTATGACACCATGGCCCGCGAAAAGCGGCCCTTCGTTCCCGCCGATCCCCAGCGGGTGACGATGTATGTCTGTGGACCGACGGTCTATGGCTACGCCCACATCGGCAACGCCCGGCCCGTGGTCGTGTTCGACGTGCTGTTCCGGCTGCTGCGCGAGCTCTATGGCGAGCATCACGTGGTCTACGCCCGCAACGTCACCGACGTGGATGACAAGATCAACCAGAAGGCCATCGACGAGGGCGTCGATATCCGGGTGATCACCGACCGCTATCTGGCGGCCTATGAGGAAGACATGGGCGCGCTGGGCGCGCTGCCGCCGACGCTGCAGCCACGCGCGACCGAGAATATCGACGCCATGCTGGCGCAGATCGGCGCGCTGATCGAGCGCGGCAGCGCCTACGCCGCCGAGGGCCATGTGCTGTTCGACACCCAGAGCTTCGCAGACTACGGCAAGCTGTCGGGCAGGCCGATGGACGACATGGTCCAGGTCGCCCGGGTCGATCCGGCGCCCTACAAGCGTCACCCGGCCGATTTCGTGCTGTGGAAGCCGTCCAAGCCGGGCGAGCCGGAATGGGCCTCGCCCTGGGGCGCCGGTCGGCCGGGCTGGCACATCGAGTGCTCCGCGATGATCGAGGCCGTGCTCGGTCTGCCGATCGACATTCACGGCGGCGGCATCGATCTGCAGTTCCCGCACCATGAGAACGAGCTGGCCCAGGGGCGCTGCGCCCACGGCATCCCGGTCTACGCCAACTACTGGATGCACAACGGCTTCCTCGACATGGCCGGCGAGAAGATGAGCAAGAGCCTCGGCAACGTCATCATCCCGCACGATCTGCTGAAGACCGTGCCGGGCGAGGTGCTGCGCTGGGCCCTGCTGGCGGCCCACTATCGCCAGCCGCTGGACTGGACCGGCGAGTTGATCGAGCAGAGCCGCAAGGCGCTCGACCGGCTCTATGGCGCGCTGCAGCGGGTCAAGGGGCTGGACGTCGAGGTGCGCGATCCGCCGGCGGCCTTCATCGAGGCCCTCTCGGATGATCTGAACACGCCCAAGGCCTATGCCGAGTTGTTCGCCCTGGCCAAGACGCTGGAAACGGCCCACGGCGACGGCAAGGCGGCGGCGAAGGCCGACCTGCTGGCGGCCGCCAACCTGCTGGGCTTCCTGAAGGCCGATCCGGATGTCTGGTTCGCCGGCGGGGCGGATGAGGATCTCAAGACCAAGGTCGAGGCTCTGCTGGAAGCCCGCGTGGAGGCCCGCGCGGACAAGAACTGGGCCGAGGCGGACCGCATCCGTGGCGAGATCGACGCGCTGGGCGTGATCGTCATGGATTCCCCGACTGGGGCCACCTGGCGGTTGAAGGAGCCGACCTAAAAACCCCTCCTCCTCGATGGAGGAGGGGCAGGGGTGGAGGTGTGGCCGCTGTCGTTGGGCGAGGGGCGCTATTGGGCTCGATGCCTCCCGCGCCTTTCCCGCAACACCCTGCATTCACCCCCATTCCCGACCCTTCCCCCATCGAGGGGGAAGGGGGCAGTATGAGAAACCTGACCACCACGGCCCCGGAACGGAAATGGCAGTAAAACTTGAACGCCGCATAGGCATCCAGGCCCCCGACGAGATCGTCTGGGAGATCCTGTCGGACATTCCCGGCTGGGCGAGCTGGGCGCCGATGTATCCGAGGGCCGAGGGCGAGATCCGCATCGGCAACCGCTGGACGGTGGATATCCGGCTGCCGGGCGAAGCCGTGCGCACCATCAATCCGGTGATCCTCGACTGGGCGCCCTACGACCATATCCACTGGCGACTGGACACCATGCGTGGCTGGGTGCGGACGGTGCGCTACCTGGAAATCGAGAAGATGGGGCCGGAGAATGTGATCTTCTCCAACGGCGAGATCTACGACGGCCTGTTGGGGTCCTGGACGGCCCGTCGCCAGCGCCGGCAGATCGTCGAGGCGTTCGAGACCATGAACGAGGTGCTCAAGCACCGATGCGAAGCCTTGTGGAAGAGCAGAAAATAGATCCGCTCATCCCCGCGAAAGCGAGGGCCCAGGCTTTTTCAGAGCTTCGGCTCACGGTTCAGGCAAGGATGCCGCCTGACCCGACAGGTGAGCTGCTGGGTCAAAAACACCTGGGCCCTCGCTTTCGCGAGGATGAGCGGTAGTTATGTATGCGTCATGATCGATGACCTCTACAGCGCCCGTATCCTGACCCTGGCGGCCAACATGCCGCACGCGGGGCGGCTGGCTGTGCCGCAGGGCTCGGCGGAAAAGGTCGCCAAGCTGTGCGGCAGCAGGATCGTCGTCGACGTGGCCCTGGACGGGGACGGCCGGGTCGCGGACTTCGCCCAGGATGTCCAGGCCTGCGCCCTTGGCCAGGCTTCGGCGGCGGTCCTCGGCGCCAACGTCATCGGCGCGGGACTTGACGAAATCTCAACCGCGCGCGATCAGCTTGCCGCGATGTTGAAGTCCGGCGGCCCCGCGCCGACCGGACGGTTTGAGGATCTGGCCGTGCTGGCGCCCGTGAAGGACTATCCTGCCCGACATGCCTCGACGCTTCTGGCGTTCGAGGCCGCGGTCGCGGCTGTCCGTCAGGCCGGCACACGAACTAGCGGCGCCGACGCGGCTTGATCGCGCGCGCTGGCGCGTCGATAAGCGCCGGGACTCGTTCACCCACCCTCGTGTCGGCATGACCCTCTACGAACGCAGCGTTACGCTGGCGCACCGCGCCTACAAGCTGACGCTGTCCCCGTTGATCGGACGCCAGTGCCGCTTCCTGCCGACCTGTTCGGACTATGCGCGCGAGGCCCTGATCACGCATGGACCCGTTCGCGGCGGCTGGCTCGCCACGAAGCGTCTGTGCAGCTGCCATCCCTGGGGCCGCTCCGGATACGATCCGGTGCCGCCGCGAAAGTGTGAACCGCTATGATCGACCTGATCTTCCCCGACGGCTCCGTCCGTCAGTATCCGCAAGGCTCCAGCGGCCGTGACGTGGCCACGGCCATCTCGCCCTCGCTGGCCAAACGCACGCTGCTGGTCCGTCTCGACGGCCAGCTGCTCGACTTCGACCGCCCGCTGCCCGGCGGCGGCAAGGTCGAGTTCGTCGACCGCAATGACCCCGACGCGCTCGACACCATCCGCCACGACACGGCCCACGTGCTGGCCGAGGCCGTGCAGGAGCTGTTTCCCGGCACGCAGGTGACGATCGGCCCGAACGTCGAGGACGGCTTCTATTACGACTTCGCCCGCGACGAGCCGTTCAGCACGGACGACTTCGCGGCCATCGAAAAGCGCATGGCCGAGATCGTCGACCGCGACGAGAAGATCGTCCGCGAAGTGTGGGAGCGCGACAAGGCGATCGCCCACTTCAAGGCCATCGGCGAGCAGTACAAGGCCGAGATCATCGAGGGCATCCCGGCCGATCAGGACGTGACGCTCTATCGTCAGGGCAACTGGGCCGACCTTTGCCGCGGGCCGCACCTGCCGTCGACGAAGCACGTCGGCAAGGCGTTCAAGCTGACGAAGCTGGCCGGCGCCTACTGGCGCGGCGACCAGAACAACGCCCAGCTGCAGCGGATCTACGGCACGGCCTGGGCCACGCCGGAGGACCTCGCCGCCTATCTGCAACGGGTTGAGGAAGCCGAGAAGCGCGACCACCGCAAGCTGGGCCGGTCCATGGACCTCTTCCATATGCAGGAAGAGGGCCGGGGCATGGTCTTCTGGCACCCCAAGGGCTGGCAGCTGTGGCGCACGCTCGAAGCCTACATGCGTCGCCGTCTCGACGCGGCCGGCTACATCGAGGTCAAGACGCCCCAGGTGCTCGACAAGACGTTCTGGGAGAACTCCGGCCACTGGGACAAGTACCGTCCCAACATGTTCGTCTGCGAGACGGTCGAGGGCGAGATCCTGTCGCTCAAGCCGATGAACTGCCCGGGCCACGTGCAGATCTGGAATGTCGGCCAGCGCTCCTACAAGGAACTGCCGATGCGCATGGCCGAGTTCGGGGCCTGCCACCGCTATGAGCCGTCCGGCGCCCTGCACGGGCTGATGCGGGTGCGCGCCTTCACGCAGGACGACGCCCACATCTTCTGTCGCGAGGACCAGATCGTCGAGGAGACGGAGCGCTTCATCCGCCTGACGCGGATGATTCACGCCGACTTCGACATGAACACCAAGTACATCGCCCTGGCGACGCGGCCTGAAATCCGCGCCGGCTCGGACGAGTTCTGGGATCGTGCCGAGGGCATGCTCGCCGAGGCCGCCAAACAGGCGGGCGTCGAGCCGGTGATCGCCGAGGGCGACGGGGCTTTTTATGCTCCGAAGCTCGACTTCATCGTGCAGGACGCCATCGGCCGCGAATGGACGTGCGGCACGTTGCAGCTGGACTACGTCCTGCCTGAACGCCTGGGCGCCGAGTACATCGCCGAGGACGGCTCCAAGCAGCGGCCGGTGATGCTGCATCGGGCGATCCTCGGCTCGCTGGAGCGGTTCATCGGCATCATGATCGAGAACTACGCCGGTCGTTTCCCGATGTGGCTGGCGCCGGTCCAGGCCGTGGTCACGACCATCGTCTCGGAGGCCGACGACTACGCTAAGGAGGTCACGGCGAAGTTCCGCGCCGCCGGCCTGCGGGTCGAGGTCGATCTGCGCAACGAGAAGGTCGGCTACAAGATCCGCGAGCACAGCGTCGCCAAGGTGCCGACCATCGCCGTGGTCGGCCGCAAGGAGGCCGAGGAGGGAACGGTCGCCATCCGCCGGCTGGGCTCGCAGGACCAGGCGGTGGTCTCGGTCGAGGAGGCGATCCGCCTGCTGACCGAGGAAGCGACGCCGCCGGATCTGCGCGGCTAGCCTCACCTGTCGTCCCGGCCGGCCCGAAGGGTCGAGCCGGGACCCAGATCAAAGGTCGGCCGAATCCGGGTCCCGGATAGCCGCTGCGCGGCTTCCGGGATGACGATTTGGGTTGACGCTGACTCACGACGCGCCACGCTGTCAGCTGCGGGTCCGCAGAGAGTCGCGCGGGGAGGGGACCAACCCCGGATGCCCAGTTTCACCACCGTCGACGGCGTTTCGATCGCCTACGATGACACCGGCCCGGCCGGGTCGCCGCCGCTGCTGCTGATCCACGGCTTTTCGTCGAACCGGCAGGAGGCCTGGAAGCGCACCGGTTGGTACGCCGCCATCGCCCAGCGCGGACAGCGGCTGGTCGCGCTGGACCTGCGCGGCCACGGCGAGAGCGGCAAGCCGCATGACCCGGCCGCCTATGGCCGCGATATTCTGCTCGGCGACATCACCGGCCTCCTCGATCATCTGGGCGTCGAATGGGCCAATGTGTTCGGCTATTCGATGGGCGCCCGGCTGTCGCTGTCGCTGGCGATCCACGAGCGGGAACGGGTCGGCTACCTGATCCTGGGCGGCGTCGGCGGCGCGTTCTTCGACCCGCCGCCCCCGGGCGAGCCGATGGCCGTGGCCATGGAGGCCGACAGCGCTGACAGCATTGCCGAGCCGATGCTGAAGAGCTTTCGCCATTTCGCCGACGAACAAGGCGAGGACCGGCTGGCCCTGGCCGCCTTCACCCGCGGTCGTGGCGACGCGGCGACACGGGACGATGTCCGGACCATTTCCGCGCCGACGCTGGTCGTGGCCGGGTCACGCGATGACCTGGCCGGCGATCCGCATGGCCTGTCCGATCTGATCGCGGGCGGCAAGGCCGTGTCGCTGGCGGGATGCGACCACTTCAACGCCATCCCGCACGGGCTTCTCAAGGCGACCGTGTTCGATTTTCTGGACGGCTACCTGGACGACCCGCTGCGTTAGCCCACACCGCCGTCATCCTCGCCCTTGTGGCGAGGACCCCTCTCGACGTGTTTCGAACGGCGCTAGCTGGAGATCTGTATGTACGGCTGAGCAAGGGGTCCTCGGGACAAGCCCGAGGATGACGGTCGTGGGTGAGCTTTACCGCCCCATCAGATACGGCCCGCCCTTGTCGAGCGCCGCCTGCCACGCCGGCCGGGCGTGGATGCGGGCGATCCAGGCGGCCATGTTCGGATAGCTGTCGAGCTTGCCGAACGCCTTCAGCACCTCTGGGACAAAGCTCATCTGGGCGTCCGCGCCGGTCGGGCCGTCGCCGATCAGCCAGTCGCGGCCGTCGAGCGCGCCCTCGATGAAGCTCATGTGGTTGGCGATCTCGCTCTCGATGCGCGGATGCAGCGGCGCGCCGGCTTCGCCGAGCCGCATGACGTACATGCTCAGCATCAGGGGCAGCATGGCGCTGCCCTCGGCGTAGTGCAGCCACTGCAGGTAGGCCTCGTGATCGGTCGTGCCGGGCGTTGGGGCCATCCGGCCGCCGCCGTGCCTGCGGATGATGTAGTCGATGATCGCGCCCGACTCGATGACCGTCTGGTCGCCATCGGTGATCACCGGCGACTTGCCGAGCGGATGGACGGCCTTCAGTTCAGGCGGCGCCAGGCGGGTCGTCGCGTCGCGGCTGTAGAACTTGATCTCGTAGGGCGCGCCCAGCTCCTCCAGCAGCCAGAGGATGCGCTGTGAGCGCGATTCATTGAGATGGTGAACAGTCAGCACGGCGATTCCCCGGGAAAAGTCTGGTTGAACGGCAACATAGGCCTCGCCTTGGGCGTGGCAAATTCTACCTGTGCCGAGGTCAGATTGTGTGCGCTTGCGAAATGCATATAGTGCGCCGCAACAAAATCCGGGGAGAAAGCACCCATGAGCGCCGCCGCCGTCGAAACCACGACCGACTCCCTGGTCATCCCGGGTCTGACCGCCCTGCTGCAGCAGGCGGCCGACGCCGCCGGCGCCTTCGTGGCCGATGCCAAGGGCGACGTGAAGGCGCGGGTTTCGACTGGCGGCAAGATCGACCGCGTGCTGGCGGACGTCGAGCAACACGCCGTGCACGGCTTCGGCTGGTACGCCAGCTACGCCGAGCTGCTGAACCAGGTCGCCGGCTGGGCCGCCCGCCTGGAGGCCGAGGGCGCCTTCGGCGAAACCGAGGCCCTGCTCGCCCAGCTGCTGTTCGCCGAATACTGCACCCAGCTGGTCGGCGGTATCCCGATGAATCAGGGCGAGATGATCCGCCCCGCCGACCTGACCGCCAGCCGCGATGTCATGAACCGGCTGTTCGCCCCTGCCCTGGTCCAGCTGATGACCCAGGGCGGCGGTCAGGCCGTCAAGACCCGCCTGGCCGACCTGGTGGCCGCCGCCCGCGGCAAGCCGACCGTCGAGAAGACCGGTCTGGACGAAACCTTCGAGATGATCCGCGACCAGTTCCACGCCTTCGCCGAGGAGAAAGTCGTTCCCTTCGCCCACGGCTGGCACCTGCGCGACGAACTGATCCCGATGGCGCTGGTCAAGGAACTCGGCGACCTCGGCGTGTTCGGCCTGACCATCCCCGAGGAATTCGATGGCGCGGGCATGGGCAAGACCGCCATGTGCGTGGTGTCAGAAGAGCTCAGCCGCGCCTGGATCGGCGTCGGATCGCTGGCCACCCGCTCGGAGATCGCCGCCGAGTTGATCCTGACCGGCGGCACCCCGGAACAGAAGGCCGAGTGGCTGCCCAAGATCGCCAGCGCTGAGATCCTGCCGACGGCCGTGTTCACCGAGCCCAATACCGGTTCCGACCTGGGCAGCCTGCGCACGCGCGGCGTCCGTGACGGGGACCAGTATGTGGTCACCGGCAACAAGACCTGGATCACCCACGCGGCCCGCGCCGATGTCATGACCCTGCTGGTCCGCACCGATCCGAACACCACCGACTATCGCGGCCTGTCGATGTTGCTGGCCCCCAAGCTGCGCGGCGACGACGCCAACCCCTTCCCGACCGACGGCATGAGCGGCGGCGAGATCGGCGTGATCGGCTATCGCGGGATGAAGGAATACGAGATCGGCTTCGACGGCTTCACCGTGCCGGCGGCCAATCTGCTGGGCGGCGTCGAGGGCCAGGGCTTCAAGCAGCTGATGGCGACCTTCGAGAGCGCCCGCATCCAGACCGCCGCCCGCGCCGTCGGCGTGGCCCAGCGGGCGCTGGAACTCGGGCTCAACTACGCCCTCGACCGCAAGCAGTTCGGCGGGCCGATCTTCGGCTTCCCGCGCGTGTCGAACAAGCTGGCCATGATGGCCTGCGAGATCATGGCCGTGCGCCAGCTGACCTATTTCGCCGCCCGCCAGAAGGACGAGGGCAAGCGCTGCGACCTCGAGGCCGGCATGGCCAAGCTGATCGCCGCCCGGGTCGCCTGGGCCGCCGCCGACAACGCGCTGCAGATCCATGGCGGTAACGGTTTCGCGATGGAATACGAGATCAGCCGCGTGCTGGCCGACGCCCGCATCCTCAACATCTTCGAAGGCGCCGGCGAGATCCAGGCGCAGGTCATCGCCCGGCGGCTTCTGGAAGACGGGAACTGAGACCACGGGGACACGTACCTGCGGTACATGTCCCCGCGGCTCAGGGCCGCAGACCTTCGAAGATCAGCGCCACCTGCCGCTCCATTAGCTCGGTCATCCGCACCGCGTCGGCGCCCTTCTGGGCCGCGAGGCGGTAGTTCCAGGCGTAGGCGGCCATCAGGGTGTCCAGCACCAGGTCGTGGTCACAGTCCGGTCGGACTTCGCCGCGCGTCACGCCATCAACGATGATGTCGATCAGCATGCCCTTGAACCGCGCGTTGCGACCGAACGGGACCGTTGAGGCGTCGAGCGACGGACTGAACGAGGCCGCGACATGGGCGAGGAACAATTTCACCCGCCGGCATTCGAAATCGTAGTGGATAGCGAACACCGAGCTGATGCGGTCGACCACGGAGCCGCGCAGGTGGCGTATCACGCGGTCCAGCTCGGCGTAGAGGGCGTCGACCCGGTCATCCATGACCTGGCTGAGCACGTCGGCTTTTGAGGCGAATGTCGTGAAAACGCTGCCGACCGAGACGCCCGCCCGCTCCGCGATGGCGCGGATTGTGGTCTCGTCGTAGCCGATCTCGTTGAACAGGTCGCGCGCCGCCTCGAGGACCTTTCGGCGCGTACCCTGTTTCTGCGTCTCTCGAACGCCTGCCAACCGTTCCCCCCCGGGAGTGGCGGCGTCCGAATCCGGACGCCGCTCTGAGACCGCTCTAGGCCTTCACGCCCGCCAGCACCAAATCAATCCGGTCCGCGAGCCTGTCGGTCTGGATCTCGACTGAGAGACCTTCGAAGGCCGCGGGCCGGTATCCGGCCAGATACAGGTCCCACAGAACGTCCGAGACCAGCCGCAGGTCGAACCGGCGGGTCAGTTCGCCGCGCTCAAGACCACGTTCCAGAACTTCCATGACCAGGACGCGTAGCGGGCGAAGCGATTCGCGGCGCAGCTGCTCGGCTTCCGGGGTCCGGGTCCAGGAGGCCGCGAGCGCGGCCTGGATCAGCGGCAGCTGGGCGCTGTGGGCGCGGTAGGCGGCGCTGAACATGGCCACCAGGGCTTCGCGGGCGGACGGAGCCGAGACAGCGGCGTCGCGCATCGGGTCGAACAGTGCGGCGAAGTCCTCGCTCAGGATCGCGTCGAACAGTTCGGGCTTGTCCGTGAAGCTGGCGAACACGGCGCCCGTCGACATGCCGGCGGCGCGGGCGATGTCACGGATGGTCGCGCCTTCGTAGCCGCGCTCGATAAACATCTCGCGGGCGGCCTGCAGGACCTTTTCCCGGGTCTGCTGCTTGGCCATCGCGCGGCGGGTCAGCTTCTGCGGCCGCAGCTGCGGCGCAGTCATGCGCATCGGGATATGGTTCATCGGACCGCCTCCAAACGGGCCAGCGCGGCTTCGGCGCGCTTTTCGAATTCTCCGCAGTACTCATCGACGACCTTCTGCAGGACGTCGGCGTAGCGCCGCGCGAGCTCCCGGCCGTCCTGCGCGGCGTCGCGCAGGTCCATGATCAACTGCCGAACCTCGGCAATGGTTTCATCTCGGTCCGCGCCAGGGACGGCGGCGGCGACTTGGGGCAGGCCCATGACTTCTCCGTCTCGTCCTCCCCGTTATGGATGAAAGCTCGCGACCCACGGTGAGGAGTTGATCGCGTTCATTGAACATGCTCATTGAGCAGTGGGGTGCGGCGTCTATAGCGAACACTGATACTCGTCAAACACAAATTTCGTGGCGAGAATCAGGTCGATCAGCGCAAGGGCAGGGGTAATCCCGTTCCGTGAACGCAAGAATGCGACACATTCGCCCAATGAACGTATTCGTCGAAAGCGGGCTGCGGCGGATTGTCACCGCCCCTGTGGCCGGAGCCCCTCGCGCGCGCTAGGTTGCGGGACATGGACAAGCTCTTCGATATTCTGATCCCCGTGTCGCTGGCCGCCGTGCTCGGCGCCCTGCTGTTCGGTCTCTATGCCCTGTTCAGGGGCGGGGACTTCGGGCGGTCCTACTCAAACAAGCTCATGCGGTTGCGCGTACTGCTGCAGTTCATCGCCATTCTGGTCCTGGTCGCCGCCCTGTGGTGGCGCAAGAGCCACGCGGTCTAGCGGCTTGGTCACGCTCAACCGCATCTACACCCGCACGGGCGACGACGGCGTCACCCGGCTGGCGACCGGCGAGCCGGCGCGCAAGGACAGCCTGCGGGTCGAGGCCTACGGCGGCGTGGACGAGACCAACGCCTGCCTCGGTCTGGTGCGGCTGCACACCGCCGCGGACGCGGTGCTCGATCCGATCCTGGGGCGAATCCAGAACGACCTTTTCGACCTTGGCGCCGATCTGGCCACGCCCGATCGCGGCAAACCTGTCGAATGGGAGCCGCTGCGCATCCTGCAGTCCCAGGTCGACCGTCTGGAAACCGAGATCGACCGGCTGAACGAGGAGCTGTCGGACCTCACCTCGTTCGTACTGCCGGGCGGGACGCCGGCTGCTGCGGCGCTGCACCAGGCGCGCACCGTCTGCCGCCGGGCCGAGCGCACCTGTGTCGCGCTGGCAGGCCAGCCCGACGAGCCGGTCAGCGCCGCGGCGATCAAATACCTGAACCGGCTGTCGGATCTGCTGTTTGTCGCCGGCCGCTGGGCCAACGACAAGGGCGCGGGGGATGTGCTCTGGGTCCCGGGCGGAAGCCGGTAGGCAGCCGCGCTACGGCGTCTCTGCGTGGTTCGGCACGGCGGCGCGCCTACTTCTTTGCGGGGGTATCCGCCTTGGCCGCCGGAGCCCGAGCGTCAGCCGCCGGCGAGCTGTCCGGCGCCGGATAGCCTTCGCGTTCGTGAACCGCCTCCCTTGCGGCCTGCCGCTCCGACCATTCCTTGCGGCTCATGCCGGCCGGGCGGCCGGTGATGCTGGGAATGTAGATCGGCGAGGCGCAGATGCGGCTCTTGCGATCCCACCAGCCTTCCCGGTCGTCGCACTTCTGGGCCGGCCAGACGTAGAAGATCTGGTAGCCCCAGATCGCCACCGCGCCGATGGCGAAGAGGATCAGGAACAGGATCTTCAGGCGATTGATCGTCGGGTTCATGGGAGGCCGTCTATACGAACAGGCTGGCGACGGCAATTTTCCGGCCTAGCTTGACCCTGACGGAAACTTGCATTGCGCGGCGGAGTCGTTATCAGCCTTCCCCGCGCAAAATTTTTCGCAACGCAACAAACACGGGCGGACAAACCCATGAAGGTGCTGGTCCCGGTCAAACGGGTTATCGATTATAACGTGAAGGCTCGGGTGAAGCCCGACCAGTCGGGCGTCGACCTGGCGAACGTCAAGATGTCCATGAATCCCTTCTGCGAGATCGCGGTCGAAGAGGCCGTCCGTCTCAAGGAAAAGGGCGTCGCCACCGAGGTCATCGCCGTCTCCGTCGGCCCGACCCAGGCGCAGGAAACCATCCGTACGGCTCTGGCCATGGGCGCCGATCGCGGCATCCTGATCCAGTCGGACGTCGATGTTGAGCCGCTGGCCGTCGCCAAGCTCCTCGCCGCCGTGGCGAAGGAAGAAGGCGCGGACGTGGTGCTGATGGGCAAGCAGGCCATCGACGGCGACAACAACGCCGTCGGCCAGATGCTCTCGCAGATCCTCGGCTGGCCGCAGGCGACGTTCGCCTCCAAGGTCGAGATCGCCGGCGGCAAAGCCACCGTGACCCGTGAAGTCGACGGCGGCCTGCAGGTTCTCGAAGTCGCGCTGCCGGCGGTGATCACCGCCGACCTGCGTCTCAACGAGCCGCGCTATGCTTCGCTGCCGAACATCATGAAGGCGAAGAAGAAGGAAATCGCGGTCAAGGCGACCGGCGACTACGGCGTCGACGTCGCGCCGCGCCTGAAGGTCCTGAAGGTCACCGAGCCCGCCAAGCGCTCGGCCGGCATCAAGGTCGAAACCGCTGCCGATCTGGTGAGCAAGCTGAAGACTGAAGCGGGGGTCCTCTGATGGCCGTTCTCGTCGTCGCCGATAACGACAACGCGCACCTGCGCGACACTACCCACAAGACCGTCACCGCCGCCCTGCAGATGTCGGGCGACGTCGACGTTCTGGTCCTGGGCCAGGGCGCTGACGCCGTGGCCGCCACCGCCGCCAAGATCGCCGGCGTGCGCAAGGTCATCCTCGCCGAGGGCGCGGACGTGGGTCACGGGCTGGCGGAAGCCATCTCTGACACGATCGCCGGCCTGATGGGCGGCTATGACGCGCTGCTGGTCCCGGCCACCTCGGCCGGCAAGAACTTCGCCCCCCGCGTGGCGGCCAAGCTCGACGCCTCGCCGATCTCTGACGTCATCGAAGTGGTCAGCGCTGACACCTTCGTCCGGCCGATCTACGCCGGCAACGCGCTGGAAACGGTCCAGACTTCGGACGCCAAGAAGGTCCTGACGGTTCGCCCGACGGCCTTCAAGGCCGCCGCTGAAGGCGGTTCAGCCTCGGTCGAGAAGACCGCCGCCGCCGCCGGTTCCGGCGCGAAGTTCGTCTCCGAAGAGATGGTCAAGTCGGACCGCCCGGAACTGACGGCCGCCAAGATCGTCGTCTCCGGCGGTCGCGCCATGGGTTCGGCCGAAGAGTTCCAGCGGGTCATCGAGCCGCTGGCCGACAAGCTTGGCGCCGCTGTCGGCGCCTCGCGGGCCGCGGTCGACGCCGGCTACGCGCCGAACGACTACCAGGTCGGCCAGACCGGCAAGGTCGTCGCCCCGGCGCTGTACATCGCCATCGGCATCTCGGGCGCCATCCAGCACCTGGCCGGCATGAAGGACTCCAAGGTGATCGTCGCGATCAACAAGGACGCCGACGCGCCGATCTTCCAGGTCGCCGACTACGGCCTGGTCGCCGACTACAAGACCGCCGTGCCGGAGCTGATGGCCGCGCTGGGCTGATGGCCCCGCTCAGGGCCTGAAACGACGAAGGCCCGGAGCGCGTGCTCCGGGCCTTTTCGCTGGCCGCTATATGTCGAACATATCTTCGTTCAGATCCCTGGCGCTATGCAGGATGCGTTCGACGCGGATCAGGTCCGCATTGACTGAATAGAAGATCAGGTAGCGACCGTGCACCGCGCGGCGAATGCCCGGTTGCAGCTGCGGCTGAAGTTCGTATCCCAACGGCGCATCGGAGATCTTCTCACAGGTCGCCCGGACTTCGGCGATGAAGCGGACTGCGCGTCGTGGACTATCGCGAGCGATGAAGTCTGCGATTTCCTCCAGGTCCTCTTCTGACCGCGGAGAAAACACCACCTTCATTTGGTCAGATCCGCCATGGCGGCGTACTTGGCCGTGAGGCGTGCGAACACCGCGTCGGCGGATTGGTCCGGGCCGCTTTCCATACCTTCCCGGATCAGGCCGCGAAGTTCTTCGATTTCCATCCCCGTGAGCCGACGCTTGATCTTCCAGTCGCGCAGCGCATCGCGAATGACTTCGCTGACCGTGGCGTACTCGCCCGATTCAACGGCCTCGCGGACACCGTCGACCATTTCCGAGGGCAGGGCCACGCTGATCTTGTCGACTTTGGCCATGTCCGCCTCCAGCAAAATTGGTAGCACTTCTTCCTACCATTGAGACCGCTTGATGCGAAGCGCAAAAGCCCGGCGCTCGCGCGTCGGCCTTCGTGCTCCATCAGAAGGCCCGCCCCGGGCTGTCACCGGGCGGCGGCCGAGGCTCCGGCCGCCGTGCCGCCCAGGGCAAAGGTCACGCTGCGCCCGCGCAACTCCTCGGGCGGCGCGGTCAGCTTCAGACCACGAAGGGCGCGGCGGGCTGCGTCGTCGTACTCGGGGGAGCCGCTCGAGTGCACGATCCGCAGATTGTAGGTGCGGGGCTCGGTGGTGGCGTTCAGCTTCACGACGATGCTGCGACCTGCGTCCGGCGCATCATCGGCGGCCAGGCGGGCTTCCAGCGAAGCGCGGGCGTCGGTCAGCCATTGGTCGCCGGCGGGCGAGGCATGGGCGATGGTCAGTGTCGCAACGGACAGCAGGGCGCCGGCCGCGAGCGCGATAGGCTCGGTCTTCATGGTCTTGTCTCTCGGGTTTCGGTTGGGAGGAAGCGGCGTCGCAACAGGAATTTGGGCGTCCCGGGCGCTTGTTACGAACGATACCTTTTGCTCGGGCTTGTGAGGTCCGCTAACAACGCTGCATGAGCCGTCTGCCGCCGTTCATCGCTCTTCGCGCCCTTGAGGCGGCCGCGCGTCACCGCAGCTACAGCCGCGCCGCCGATGAACTGGCGGTGACCCACGGCGCCGTTAGCCAGCAGATACGGCGCCTGGAGGAGACATTCGGGACCCGCCTGTTCATTCGTCGCGGAAACCTCATGGAGCCGACCCCGGCCGCCGCCGCGCTGGCCGCCAGGGTGGCCGAGGCCGTCGGCATCCTGCATGACGGGGTCGCGACCCTGACCGATGACGCCTGCTGCGGTCCCCTGGTGCTGAGCACCGTGCCGGCGTTCGCGGGGCGGTGGCTCGCACCGCGCCTCGGCCGCCTGCCTCCGGCCGTGGGCGATATCCAGATGCAGGTCGACGCCCGTATGGCCAATCTGGTCTCCGACGGCGTCGACGCCGCGCTTCGCATGGGCGTCGGGCCCTGGCCGGACCTGTCCTCGGCGCCGCTGTTTCCTGAGACCCTGTTCCCCGTCTGCAGTCCGGACTTTCTGGCGCGGCATGCGATCCGCGACCCTGCGGATCTGCGCCGGGTTCCGCTGCTGCGCCACACGGTCTGGCGGTGGAGTCTGTGGTTCCAGCTCATGCGGCTTGAGGCCCCCGAGGAGGCAGGTGGTCTGATCTTCGACGACTCGGCCCTGCTGATCGAGGCCGCGACACAGGGGCTGGGCGTCGCGCTGGCCCGCGGGGGGCTGGTGAAAGAGGACCTGTTGTCCGGCCGCCTCGTCCGCCCCGTCGCCGGCGAGGTCGGGATCGAGGGCGGCTATCATTTCGTCTGGCGGGCGGACAGCGCCAAGCTGCCGCGCATTCTGGCGCTGCGGGACTGGCTTCTGGCCGAGGCCGCGGCGCTCAACGCGCCGGCCTGACCCGCTGTTGCGCTGCATCGCAGCAAAGGCCTTGGCGGCTGTTAGGACTCTCGTGCTAGAAAGCCGCCACAAGAGTTGCGGCGTGGACCTCCCCAAAAGTCACCGCGCCGCCGTCAAGGGCGAAACTTCATGGCGGTTATCAGGTCGGTCGGCGTCATCGGCGCGGGCCAGATGGGATCGGGCATCGCGCACGTCAGCGCGCTCGCCGGTTACGACGTCTTCCTCAATGACCTGGACAGCGACCGGATTACCGCCGGGCTAAACCAGATCGAACACAACATGGCCCGCCAGGTCGGCCGCGGGCTGATCGACGATGCAGCCATGAAAGCGGCGCTCGCCCGCATCAAGCCGGCTTCGATCGAAGCGGTGGCGGGCGCGGACATCGCTATCGAGGCGGCGACCGAGAACGAAGAGACCAAGAAGGCCATCTTCCGCTCGCTGCTGCCGCACCTGGGCCCCAACACTCTGCTGGCGTCGAACACCTCGTCGATCTCGATCACGCGACTGGCCTCGACGACCGACCGGCCCGAGCGGTTCATCGGCCTGCATTTCATGAACCCCGTCCCGCTGATGAAGCTGGTCGAGGTGATCCGCGGCATCGCCACCGACATCGCCACCTACGAGACGGCTGTGACCTTCGCCCAGTCGCTGGGCAAGACGACGACCAACGCCGAGGACTTCCCCGCCTTCATCGTCAACCGCGTTCTGGTGCCGATGATCAATGAGGCGATCTACACGCTGTACGAGGGCGTCGGGACCGTCGACTCGATCGATACGGCGATGAAGCTGGGCGCCAACCATCCGATGGGCCCGCTTGAGCTGGGCGACTTCATCGGCCTCGACACGGTGCTGTCGATCATGAACGTGCTGCACGAGGGCCTGGCGGACAGCAAGTACCGCCCCTGCCCGTTGCTGGTGAAGTACGTCGAGGCCGGCTGGCTGGGCAAGAAGGTCGGTCGCGGCTTCTACGACTACCGCGGCGACGTGCCGGTTCCGACGCGCTAGAGCGTCAACCCCAGCCCAGCGCCACCGCGCCCCAGTAGGTCGCCAGCGAGGCCGCGTAGGCCAGGGCGAACATGTAGCTGAACATCACCGTCGGCCAGAGCCAGCCGTTGGTCTCGCGCTTGACGACGCCGAGTGTCGCCACGCACTGCGGCGCGAACACGTACCAGGCCAGGAACGACAGGCCGGTGGCCAGGCTCCACTGGGTATGAAGAATCGAGGCGAGCGTCGCCTGACCCGCGCCGTCGGCGGCGCCGACCGCATAGACCGTCCCCAGCGCCGCCACCGCGACTTCGCGGGCGGCCATGCCGGGCACCAGGGCCACGGCCATCTGCCAGTTGAAGCCGATCGGGGCGAGGAGGGGCTGGATGAAATGCCCTATCATGCCGGCGAAGCTGTAGTCGATGGCCGGGCCGGTCGCGCCCTCGGGCGGGTAGGGGAAGGTCGACAGCACCCAGACCAGCACCATCAGCGGCAGGATGATCCGGCCCGCCCGGTTGATGAAGATCATCGCCCGCTGCCACAGATTGCGCAGGACGTTTTCCGGATCAGGCCAGCGGTAGGTCGGCAGCTCCATCATGAAGGGCTCGGACGCGCTCCGCCAGAACAGGGTCCGGATCACGGTCGCGACGAGGAGCCCGGACAGGATGCCGGCTGCGTAGAGGCCGAACATCACCAGCCCCTGCAGGTTCAGGAAGCCCCAGACGGTCGTGCGGGGGATCAGGGCCCCGATGATGAGGGTGTAGACCGGGATCCGCGCAGAACAGGTCATCAGCGGCGCGATCAGGATCGTCGTCAGCCGGTCGTGCTTCTGGTCGATCACCCGCGCGGCCATGACGCCCGGAATGGCGCAGGCGTGGCTCGACAACAGCGGGATGAAGGCGCGTCCGTGCAGGCCAGCCGCGCCCATGATGCGGTCCATCAGGAAGGCTGCCCGGGCCATGTAGCCGCTGTCTTCCAGCAGCAGGATGAAGAAGAACACGGTCAGGATCTGCGGCAGGAAGACCAGCACGCTGCCGACGCCGGCGATCAGGCCATCGACCAGCAGGCTGCGCAAAAGGCCCTCCGGCGTCACCGTCGCGACGAGGCCGCCAAGGGCGGTGAAGCCGGCCTCGATCAGATCAGCCACCGGCGTGGCCCAGGCGAACACGGCCTGGAACATCACGAACATGACCGCCGACAGGATCAGCAGGCCCCCCACGGGGTGCAGCAGAACGCTGTCGATCCGGCTGGTCCAGGTGTCCGGTCGCTCGGGCGGTCGGACATAGATCTTCAGGACCCGCTGGGCTTCGGCATGGGCGTGCCGGATCTCGGCGGCCGAGGGTTCATGCCAGATATTGTCGCCCACCGGCACGGTGTCGGCGAGCGCTTCGGCCCGGGCGACCAGGTCCTCGATGCCGCGCTTGCGCGTGGCGACCGTGGTGACGATCGGGGCGCCGATCTCGCGCGCCAGACCCTCCAGGTCGATGCGCAGGCCCTGACGCTGGGCGATATCGAACATGTTGAGCGCCAGCACGAACGGCCGGCCGACCTGCTTCAGTTCGAGGGCAAGCCGCAGCACCAGCCGCAGGTTGGTGGCGTCGGCGACGCAGACGATCACGTCCGGCGGCGTCTCGCCGGTCAGGCGGCCGAGCACCGCGTCGCGGGTCACCGCCTCGTCCGGACTGCGCGCGCGCAGGGAGTAGGTGCCCGGCAGGTCGATCACGTTGATGATCCGGCCAGAGGGCGATGTGAGCACGCCCTCCTTCCGCTCGACGGTAACGCCCGCGTAGTTGGCGACCTTCTGACGGCTGCCCGTCAGGGCGTTGAACAGGGCGGTCTTGCCCGTGTTGGGGTTGCCCACGAGCGCCATGCGCGTCGGGGCGAGGGCCGTGTCGGTCAAGCGTCGGCCTTCGGATCGAAGCGGATCTGGATGGCGGCGGCCTCGCGACGGCGGATCGCCACGCGCATGTCATCGAGCCGGACGGCGATCGGATCGCGGCCGAACAGGCCTTCCTGCAGCACCTCGATGGTCGCGCCCTCGACGAACCCGAGTTCCAGCAGGCGGCGCTCCAGTTCTGCGGCGGGCAGGGCGCCTTCGAAGGCCGAGACCCGGGCGATCACGCCACGGTCGCCGACCGAAGCGGCGCTGAGCGCGCCGAGATTTATGATCTCGGCCTCGATCGCGATGTCCCCGGCGATGGCGGCCGGCGGTTCGAGGATGGCGGCGTCAGTCATGGCAATCCCGAAGGTCATTGCGAATGATTATCATTTCGGACGCGCGGTGTCGATTCCGCAGAATCCGGTGCGGTCGAGAGTGCGGCGTTAATATCTTGGACACCATGATCTATCGCATCGGATACTCCGGACGATTCGTGCAGGCGAAACGATGCGACGGCTTACCCTTGCGCTGCTGAGCGGCGCCTACCTTTCACTGTCCTTGATCGTCGCTATCGGCCTATGGCGGAGCAGCGGCCAATGGAGTGCGGGCATCGCGGCCCTGGTCGGCAGTCTGGCTCTGGCCTTCGCCTTCCATGGACTCATCGAGGGCGCGATCAACAGCGTCCGGCTGAAAGACGACCTTTCCAATATCCGCGAAGCTCACCTGATCATCGCCCGCCAGCTGGAGCGGATCGACGCGCGCCTGAACGAGGTCGTGGACACGGTCACCACCGACGCCCTGCGCCGGTCGGAGGCGCTGACCAGCGAGGTGCACTCGCTTGAGGACGCCGTCCAGAAGATGGCCGAGAAGATGGAGGCGCAGTTGTCGAGCCGCGTCGCCGCCGCCGGTCCCAACGCGCTGGGCCGGGGACCGCAGTCCGCCGCGTTGCTCGATACGGTCAAGGACGCGCTCGCCGGCAACCGTGTCGACCTCTATCTGCAGCCGGTCGTCTCGCTGCCGCAGCGCCGCACCGTCTTCTACGAGAGCTTCTCGCGTCTGCGCGACGAGACCGGCCGGGTGATGATGCCCGCCGAGTATCTGTCGGTGGCCGAGCCCGAGGGGCTGGTCGCGGCGATCGACAACCTGTTGCTGTTCCGCTGCGTGCAGATTGTTCGTCGTCTGGCCAAGCAGGACCGCAAGGTCGGCATCTTCTGCAACATCTCGCTGGCCAGCCTGTCGGACGAGCAGTTCTTCCCGCAGTTCCTCGACTTCCTGTCGGCCAACAAGGACATGGCCGGCGCCCTGATCTTCGAACTGGGCCAGGCGGCGTTCGAACGCCGCGGCGCGGTCGAGGCCCGTCACATGGCGCGGCTGGCCGACCTCGGCTTCCGCTTCAGCCTCGACAAGGTCACCGACCTCGACCTCGACTTCCAGGACCTGGCCCGCTCGGACATCAAGTTCATCAAGATCGGCGCCCAGATGCTGCTCGACCAGCTCGAGGAGAGCGAAGGCCGCCTGGTCATCCGCTCGCTGCCCGACCTGCACGCCAACGACTTCGCCCGCCTGACGCGCCGCTACGGCGTCGAGGTGATCATCGAGAAGGTCGAGAGCGAGCGGCAGATCGTCGACATCCTCGAGCTCGACATGGCGTTCGGCCAGGGCCACCTGTTCGGCGAACCCCGGGCCATCCGCGACGCCATTCTCGCCGAGGCTGATCCGCCCGCCGACTTCATGCGCACCAGTCTGCGCCGCGCATCCGGCTGGTAGCTGCGTGGTTCGAGACGCGATCCCGAGGGATCGCTCCTCACCATGACGGATACCTTTGAAGCCAGCCTCTGTTCGTCATCCTGAGGAGCGGGCCTCAAGCGAGCGTCTCGAACCACGCATCATTGACCCGGCGCGGTCGGTTCGTTAGCCGGAACCCCATGACCGCTTTGCCTTCCGGCCTCGCCGACCTCGCCAACGATTATGACGTCCTGCTCAGCGATGTCTGGGGGGTGATCCACAATGGCCGTGAGAGTTTCGCCGAGGCCTGCGCCGCCCTGGCGCGGTTCCGGGCTGAGCGTGGACCCGTGGTGCTGATCTCCAACTCGCCGCGTCCGGCGCATGACGTGATCCCCCAGCTGGACGCGCTCGGCGTGCCGCGCGAGGCCTGGAGCACCCTGGTGACCTCTGGAGACGCCACCCGCCTGCTGCTGGCCCAGCGCGCGCCGGGGCCGGCCTGGGTCATCGGACCGGAGCGGGACAACACCCTGTACGAAGGCCTCGGCCTGAGCTGGGCCGAGCCGCATGAAGCCGCCTTCATCACCTGCACCGGACCGTTCGATGACGAGGTCGAGACGCCCGAGGACTACCGCGATCGGTTCGTCGGCCCGGCCGCCCGGGGCTTGGCGATGATCTGCGCCAACCCCGACCGGGTCGTCCAGCGGGGCAGCAAGCTGATCTACTGCGGCGGCGCCCTGGCGGACCTCTACAAGGACATGGGCGGCGAGGTTCTGATGGCCGGCAAACCCTACGCCCCGATCTACGAGCTGAGCCTCGCCGAGGCGGCCCGGCTGCTGGGACGCGACGCCGACCTCGCGCGGGTGCTGTGCATCGGCGATGGCGTGCATACGGATGTCCAGGGTGCGGAAGAGCGCGGGCTGGACTGTCTGTTCGTCGCCAAGGGCATTCATGGCGACGCCGCCATGGGGCCGGATGGAACGCTGTCCGCTCCCGCCGTCGACGCCCTGCTGGCGGCCGAGGGCGTCAAGGCGCGCTATGCCGTGGCCGATCTGGTCTGGTAGCGGACAACAACAAGAGGATGCGCGAGATGTCGGCCCTGTTCTTCGAGGACCTCACCGTCGGCCAGTCGGCGGACCTGACACGCACCGTCGACGAGGCGGCCATTCAGGCCTTTGCTGACGTCAGCGGCGACCATAATCCGGTGCATCTGGACGAGGCGTTCGCCTCGACGACCCAGTTCAAGGGTCGCATCGCCCACGGCATGCTGTCGGCCGCCTACATCTCGGCGCTGATCGCCGGCAAGCTGCCGGGGCCGGGCGCGATCTATCTCGGCCAGACCCTGACCTTCAAACGTCCGGTGAAGATCGGCGACGAGGTGACCGTCACCGCCACCATCACCAGCCTCGACGCCGAAAAGGCTCGCGCTGTCCTGTCGACGGTCTGCACCGTCGGCGGCAAGGCCGTGCTCGATGGCGAGGCGACAATCATGGTTCCCCGCCGGCCCGCCTGATGACGCCCAGGATCGTTCACGGCTGGAAGCATCTGGCGTCCGCTGATCGCGGGGCGGCGGTGGCGCTCGGCAACTTCGACGGCGTTCACAGGGGTCACCAGCAGGTGATCGCCGGCGCGGCGGCGGCCGCGAAGGCCACCGGCGCGCCGTTGGCCGTGATCACCTTCGACCCCCATCCGCGCCGCCTGTTCCAGCCCGACGAGCCGGCCTTCCGGCTGATGACCGTCGAGCAGCAGGCCCGGGCGCTGGGCGAGATGGACGTGGATATCCTCTACGTCCTGAACTTCGACTTCGAGATGGCCAACTTCTCCGATCGTGGCTTCGTCGAGCATGTGCTGCACGAGGGCCTGGGCGTGCGGCATGTGGCGGTCGGTTTCGACATTTCCTTCGGCAAGGGCCGCACGGGCAGTCCGGAGGCGATGAAGGCCTACGGCGACGAACTGGGCTTCACTGTCTCGGTCGCCGAGGCGGCTGGGGAGGGGGCGGAGAAGTTCAGCTCCACGGCCGTCCGCGCCGCGCTGCGGGCCGGCCATCCCGAAGACGCCACGGCGATTCTCGGCCGCCCGTTCGCCATCGAGGGCGTTGTGCGTCGCGGCCAGCAGCTGGGCCGTACGTTGGGCTTCCCGACCGCCAATGTCTTCATGGCTGACTATGTCGTGCCGAAACTCGGCGTCTACGCTACCCGCACGCGCCTGCCCGACGGGCGGGTCTATGCAGGCGTCGCCAACATCGGCAACAACCCGACGACCGGCGAAGTGGAGACCCGCCTCGAGGTCTGGCTGTTCGACTTCGATGAGGACCTCTACGGCCAGGTCATCGAGACCGAGCTCATCGCGTTCCTTCGTTCGGAAGAAAAGTTCGCCTCGATCGACGAGATGGTCGTGCAGATCCGCCGGGACGAGACGAAGGCGCGGGGGATTCTCGGGGCATAGTCAGCTTGCGTCCTTCGAGACGCGATCCTGAGGGATCGCTCCTCAGGATGACGTTGAGGGTTTGGACTGCACGATCGTTCGTCATGGTGAGGAGCGAGGCATCAGCCGAGCGTCTCGAACCACGCACTTATTCCCCCTCCGGGCGAACGCCCCTTGGCGCCGCGGCCCTGCTCGTGTTCCCTGTTAACCAATCCGGTGGGGGCCCGATGTCCAAGGCACGCAAGTACGAACTGTTCGCCCGCGCGCGACGCCCCGCGGCGACGCGGGTGAAGCCCGAATCGTTCGCCTTCCCGCCCGATGCCTCGTTCGTACTCGACACCCGCGTCGAGCCGCGGCTGGTGCGCGGCGAGATGGACCTGCTGGACGCCTACTCCGACGCCGTGGTGAAGGCGGTTGAGACGGTCGGTCCGGCCGTGGTCCGCGTCGCCCCGATCACCACCGACGGCAGTTTCGCCGGGGAGGGCTCGGGCTTCTTCGTCTCGGCTGACGGCCTGATCGTGACCAACAGCCACGTGGTCGGCGGTTTCTCGCGTCTGGCGGTGATCACCGCCGAAGGCCGCGCCCTGACCGCCCGGCCGATCGGCGACGACCCGGATACCGATATCGCCGTGCTCAAGGTCGAGCAGCCGGTCAAGGCGCCGTTCGCCAGGCTCGGTGACTCCAAGAAGCTGCGTCGCGGCCAGCTGGTCATCGCCATCGGCGCGCCGCTGGGCTTCGAGGCCACCGTGACCACCGGCGTGGTCTCTGCGCTCGGCCGCTCGCTGCGCGCCGAGAAGGGCCGGCTGATCGAGGACCTGATCCAGACGGACGCGGCGCTCAACCCCGGCAACTCGGGCGGACCGCTGGTCAGCTCGAATGGTGAGGTGATCGGCATCAACACCGCCGTGATCATGGGCGCCCAGGGGCTGTGTTTTGCGGTCGCCTCGAACACCGCTTCGTTCGTCATGGCCGAGATCGCCAAGCACGGCCACGTGCGGCGCGGCACCATCGGCGTCGTCGCACAGCAGACCCCGATCCCGCCGGCCATCGCCAAATCAGCCGGCGTTATCCAGCCCTACGCCGTCTGGGTCGCCTCGGTCGACGCCGGTGGCCCGGCCGAGAAGGCCGGCATCGCGGCCGGCGACCTGATCGTGGCCGCCGACGGCAAGCTGATCACCGGCCTGGACGATCTGCTGCGCGCCCTGGGCCCCGCCAGCATCGACAAGCCGCTGGGGCTCGACATCGTCCGGGCCGGGACACGGATGAAGGTCACCGTGACACCGAAGGCGCGGAAGAAATCATAAATCCGCACATCCCGGCGAAGGCCGGGGCCCAGGCGTTTTGATCTGAATGTCGAGGTCTGGGGGTTCCCGAAAAAACCTGGGTCCCGGCCTTCGCCGGGATGAGCGGGCGTTGGGGTACTCGCAAACATCCGCGCCCTCTGCTACAGCCCGGCCATGACTTCGGTTCGGAAGATTTCGCGAATTATCCGCCCGGCGTGACGTCGCTGGACGAAGGCGATGCACGCCGGGTCGCGAAACCCGTTCCTTCCAGATTTCCGAGAAAGTCCCATGGCTGACGACGCCGCTTCCCAGCGCGACTACCGCGAAACCGTATTCCTTCCAGAGACGGCCTTCCCGATGCGGGCCGGTCTGCCGACCCTCGAGCCGAAGATCCTCGAGTCCTGGGCCGGGCAGGACCTCTATCACACCGTCCGCAAGACGCGGCAGGCGGCCGGCGCGCCGCCGTTCGTGCTGCATGACGGCCCGCCCTACGCCAATGGCGCGATCCACATCGGCCATGTGCTGCAGAAGACGCTGAAGGACTTCACCGTCCGCTCGCGGTTCGCCCTCGGCTACGACGTCGACTACCTGCCGGGCTGGGACTGCCACGGCCTGCCGATCGAGTGGAAGGTCGAGGAGGAGCTGCGCGCCGCCGGCCGTCGCAAGGGCGACGTGTCGCCGACCGAGTTCCGCGAGCGCTGCCGCACCTACGCCGAACACTGGATCGGCGTGCAGATGGGCGGCTTCAAGCGGCTGGGCATCCTGGGCGACTGGGAGAACCGTTACGCCACCATGGACTTCAGCTCGGAGGCGGTGATCGTCTCGGAGTTCCACAAATTCATGATGAGCGGCCAGCTCTATCGCGGCTCCAAGCCGGTGATGTGGAGCCCGGTGGAACAGACCGCCCTGGCCGACGCCGAGGTCGAGTACCACGATCACGTCAGCCCGACGGTCTGGGTGAAGTTCCCGGTTGTCGGTGGCCCCCTCAAGGCAGATGGGGCCAGCGTCGTGATCTGGACCACCACGCCCTGGACCATCCCCGCCAACCGCGCCGTCAGCTACAGCCCGCGCATCGCCTACGGCGTCTACAAGGTCGAGGCGCTGGAAGAAGGCCTCGAGTTCGCCCCCTGGGCCGCGCCGGGCGACCGACTGATCCTGGCCGACAAGCTGGCGGAGGACGTGTTCAAGGCCGCCAAAGTGGCGAAATGGACGCGCGTCGAAGCCGCCGACTGCGCCAGCTACACCCTGGCCCACCCGCTCGCGAAGCTCGACGCAGGCTACGGCTTCAAGGTGCCCATGCTCGCGGGCGATCATGTCACCGACGACGCCGGCACGGGCTTTGTGCACACAGCCCCTGGCCATGGCGCGGACGACTACCTGATCTGGCTCAAGAGCAAGGCCCAGCTCGATGCGGCCGGCATCGATGCGACCATCCCCGAGACGGTTGGCCCCGACGGCGCCTACTACCATGACGTGCCGCTGTTCGCGGGCCTCAAGGTGCTGGAGACCGAAGGCAAGAAGGTCGGCAAGTTCGGGCCCGCCAATGGCGCGGTGATGGAAAAGCTGATCGAGGCCGGCAACCTGCTGGCCCGCGGCCGGCTGGAGCACAGCTATCCGATGAGCTGGCGCTCCAAGGCGCCGGTGATCTTCCGCAACACCCCGCAGTGGTTCATCCGCATGGACGCGCCGATCAACGGCGGGGCATCCCTGCGCGAGGTGGCGCTGTCAGCCATCGACGCCACCACCTTCGTGCCCGAGGGCGGTCGCAACCGCATCCGCTCGATGGTCGAGAGCCGTCCGGACTGGCTGATCAGCCGTCAACGCGCCTGGGGCGCGCCACTGGCCATGTTCGTCGACAAGGATACCGCCGAGCCGCTGTGTGATCCGGCCGTCAACGCCCGGATCATCGCGGCCGTCGAGGCCGAGGGCGCCGACGCCTGGTTCAAGCGCCCGGCCGCCGACTTCCTCGGCGACCACGATCCCGCCCGTTACGAAAAGGTCGAGGACATCCTCGACGTCTGGTTCGACAGCGGCTCGACCCACGCCTTCGCCCTCGAAGGCCGGGCCAATACGCGCTGGCCGGCGGACCTCTATCTCGAAGGCTCGGACCAGCATCGCGGCTGGTTCCAGTCGTCACTGCTGGAAAGCAGCGGCACCCGCGGTCGCGCGCCCTACGACACCGTCCTGACCCATGGCTTCACCATGGACGAGAACGGCGAGAAGATGAGCAAGTCGAAGGGCAACGTGATCGACCCGGAGATCATCTTCCGCGAAAGCGGCGCCGAGATTCTCCGCCTGTGGGTCGCCATGGTCGACTACCGGGAGGACCAGCGGATCGGCAAGACGATCCTGGCCACCACCACCGACGCCTATCGCAAGCTGCGCAACACCCTGCGCTACCTGCTCGGAGCCCTGAACGGTTTCGAAGACGCCGAGCGCGTCGCCGTCGCCGACATGCCGCCGCTGGAGCAGTATATCCTTCACCGGCTCTGGCAGCTCGATGGCGAAGTGCGGAAGGCCTACGAGGAATACCGCTTCAACGACGTGGTCCGGCCGCTGCTGGAGTTCTGCCAGGGCGACCTGTCGACCTTCTTCTTCGATATCCGCAAGGACGCGCTGTACTGCGACCGGCCGGACAGCGTCCGACGCCGCGCCTGCCGGACGGTGATGGACGCGGTGTTCGAGCGGCTGACGATCTGGCTCTCCCCGCTGATCAGCTTCACGGCCGAGGAAGCCTGGCAGATCCGCCACCCCGACGCCGGCTCCAACAGCCTGCGCGTGTTCCCGGAGACGCCGGCCGACTGGCGCAACGACGCCGAGGCGGCGCGCTGGGGCAAGGTCGAAGAGGTCACGGGCGTGGTCACCGGCGCGCTGGAGATCGAGCGCCGCGAGAAGCGCATCGGCTCATCGCTGGAGGCCTCGCCCTCGGTGCATGTCGGCGACGCCGATCTGCTGGCCGCGTTCGAAGGGCTGGACCCGGCTGAGATCTTCCGCACCAGCGGCGCCACGCTGAGTGCCGGGGAGGGCGGCGCCACCAGCTTCCGCATGACCGACATGAAGGCCGTGGCCGTCGATCCGGTTCCTGCCGATGGCGGGAAGTGCGCCCGCTGCTGGCGGGTGCTGCCGGAGGTCAGGGAAACCCGCCGCCTCTGCCTGCGTTGCGACGACGCCGTCGCCGTGTGGGACAAGACCCACGCGGGCTGATACGTCTTGCCCGTTCATGACGGACCGGCTCTGACCGGACAGTACCCGTCATGGTCGGGCTCGTCCCGACCACCCATGCGCACCCACGTTTGACGGTGATCATGGGTCGTCGGAACAAGTCCGACGATGACGGTGTTGGTTTGCCTTTCTGGGAATCCTGATGAGTTCCGACCTTTCCGAATCGCCCGCCGCCGAATCCGTCGCCCTGACGGAAGCCCCGGCCGAGACCGTCATCGCCGAACCCGCGACGCCCGGTCGCATGCAGGGCCCGACGGCCTATTCGCTCGGTATCGCGGTGATCCTCGCCGACCAACTGGTCAAGCAGTGGATCCTCTATGGTTTCCAGTTGCCCGTGCTGGGAAGCGTCCAGGTCCTCGGCCCCTTCCATCTGACCATGGTCTGGAACCAGGGCGTCAGTTTCGGCCTGTTCCGGGGCGAGGCCGAGTGGGTCCGCTGGGCGCTGGCGGCATTCTCGTTTGGCGTTGTCGGCTTTCTGGCGGTCTGGGCACGCCGGGTCGACAGACCCCTGCTGGGCGTCGCGATCGGTCTGGTCATGGGCGGCGCGATCGGCAACCTGATCGACCGGGTGCGGTTCGGGATGGTGGCCGATTTCATCGACTTCAAGGCGCTCGGGTTCCCCTGGGTGTTCAACATCGCCGACAGCGCCATCTCCGTCGGCGTCGTGCTGCTGCTGCTCGACAGCCTTCGCCGGGAGGCGAAACCGTAAGCTGGTTGCCGTTCGCCTCACTTTTGGCGTATCGAGAGCGCCTGTTACCGGCCGGGGGCGGCCCATTGGCCGCACGGCCCTGAGGAGCAAGGCTCGATGATCTCTACCCGCGTAGTGTGCGCCGTCGCGCTGATCGCCGTCGCCGGTCTCGGCGGCTGCACGTCGGCCTCGAAGGCGCTTGGCATCGCCAAGGTCACGCCGGACGAATTTCGGGTGGTGACCAAGGCGCCGCTGGTGGTCCCGCCTGACTATGCGCTGCGTCCGCCGGCGCCGGGTGAACCCCGTCCGCAGGAGCTGCAGCCGGAGAGCGCCGCGCGTACGGCCCTGGCCGGTCAGGCCGCTGCCGCCCAGCGCACCGACGGTGAGCGTCTGCTCGTCGCCCGCGCCGGCGTCGACAAGGCGGACCCGCTGATCCGCTATGTCGTCGACGACGAGTTCGGCGACATCGCTCACAAGGACAAGTCCTTCGCCGACCGCGTGATGTTCTGGCGCAAGGACGCGCCGGCCGCTCCGGTCGCCGCCACCGACGGCTCCGCGCCGCCCGTCCTGGTCGACGCCGCCGCAGAGGAAGCCCGTCTGAAAGCCATCACGGGCGGCAAGACGGTGATCATCTCCCGCGCCAAGTCCAGCTGGGTGAAGCTCCCGGGCCTCTAAGCCCCGCCTTTGTCCGACGAAATAAAAGGGGACATGCACGTCAGTGCGTGTCCCCTTTTTCGTTTGTGCGTCCTTCGAGACGCGATCCTGAGGGATCGCTCCTCAGGATGACGAACAATGCTGCACGTCATGGTGAGGAGCGAGCCTCAAGCGAGCGTCTCGAACCACGCAACATCGCCCCATCGGAATCGGATAGGATGCACCCATGCCCATCCGTCGCCTGCCTCCGGAGACCGTCAACCGCATCGCCGCCGGCGAGGTGGTCGAGCGGCCGGCGAGCGCGGTCAAGGAGCTGGTCGAGAACGCGCTCGACGCCGGCGCCACGCGGGTCGAGGTCGAGGCCGACGGCGGCGGGCTGACGCGGATCCTGGTCTCGGACGACGGCTCCGGCCTGTCGCCGGACGAGCTGTCCCTGGCCGTCGAGCGCCACGCCACGTCCAAGCTGTTCCCCGACGCCGACGGGACCTGGGACCTGCTGCACATTTCCACGCTCGGCTTCCGCGGTGAGGCCTTGCCGTCGATTGGTTCAGTCGCCCGCCTGAGCATTTCCAGCCGCGCGCGCGGCTCTACGGACGCTCACGCCATCCTCGTCGAAGGCGGGGCCACCGGCGATGTCGGCCCCGCCGCTTTTGCCGGCGACCACGGCGCGCGGGTCGAGGTGCGCGACCTGTTCTACGCCACCCCCGCCCGCCTCAAGTTCATGAAGTCGGCTCGCGCCGAACAGATGGCCATCGCCGAGGAGCTGAAACGTCAGGCCATGGCCCATGAGGCGGTCGGCTTCACCCTCGATCTCGACGGCCGCCGCGCCCTTCGTCTCACGGCGGAGCATCCGGGGCCGGACGGGCGGCTGGCCCGGCTGGCGGCGGTGCTCGGCCATGAGTTTCAGGACAACGCGCTTGCCATCGACCAGGAGCGGGAAGGCATCCGGCTGACGGGCTTCGCCGGTCTGCCGACCTATTCGCGGGGCAACGCCGCGCACCAGTACCTGTTCGTCAACGGCCGGCCGGTGCGTGACCGGCTGCTGCAGGGCGCCCTGCGCGGCGCCTACGCCGACTATCTGGCCCGGGACCGCCATCCGACGGCGGCGCTGTACATCGAACTCGACCCGACCTTCGTCGACGTCAACGTCCATCCGGCCAAGGCCGAGGTGCGGTTCCGCGATCCGGCCCTTGTGCGCGGCCTGATCATCGGGGCGTTGCGTCACGCCCTGGCCGGGGCGGGGCATCGCGCCTCGACGACCGTGGCTTCAGCGGCGCTGGCGGGCTTCAGGGCCCAGAGCTTCCCCGGCGCCGGCTATCAGCCGGGCCCGTCGCCGGCCGGCTTCTCCGCCTGGCAGCAGGGCGGCTGGACGCCCCGCGCGCCGGCGCCGAGCCTGCCGGGCATGGCCGAGGCCACCGCCCGCGTCGAGCCCATGGCCGACTGGATTCCGCCCACGCAGGACTATGGCGAGGCCGCACCGGTCATCGACCCCGTCGACTACCCGCTCGGCGCCGCCCGCGCCCAGGTGCACGAAACCTACGTCGTGGCACAGACCCGCGACGGCATCGTCATCGTCGACCAGCACGCCGCCCACGAGCGGCTGGTCTATGAGCGGATGAAGCACGAGATGGAGTCCGGCGGCGTCGTCCGTCAGACGCTTTTGCTGCCGGAGGTCGTCGATCTCGATCCGGCCGAGGCCGACCGGGTGATGGCGAAGGCCGACGAGCTCGCCGCGCTGGGCCTGGTCATAGAATCGTTCGGGCCGGGCGCGGTGCTGGTGCGTGAGACGCCTGCGCTGCTGGGCGACACAGACGCCGCGGGGCTGATACGCGACATCGCCGACGATCTGGCCGAGAACGGTCAGGCGCTGGCGCTGCGGGAACGGCTGGAGGAGGTCTGTTCCACCATGGCCTGCCATGGCTCGGTCCGCGCCGGACGCCGCCTGACGGCCGCCGAGATGAACGCCCTGCTGCGGGAGATGGAGGCCACGCCTCACTCAGGCCAATGCAACCACGGTCGCCCGACTTACGTCGAGCTCAAGCTCAACGACATCGAGCGCCTGTTCGGACGGCGATAGCGGCCGTCAGAATACGGCGATGAAGGTCACCACCACGAACGCGACCAGCATCAGGATGCTGCCGACCGCCAGGGTGACCTGGAGCAGCCGCCGCACGGCCGGCGACAGCAGGTTGGGCTCGGCGGGAATGAAGTCGGGCGCGCGAACGGTCTTGGCCATGGAGGCCTCCTTGGGGTCGTTTCCTCGCGGTGTGCGTTAGACCACACACTCTGTAGGGCCATCGTCCGCGCCGGGTAGGCCCAAGTCAATCGTTCGCGCCGTCAATTCTGAATGGCGTGGGGACATGTACCAAAGGTACGTGTCCCCCAATCCAGCTTCCGGTGCGGCTTGGTTAGGGGACACGTACCTTTGGTACACGTCCCCTGCGGATCACAGTTCGGCCTCCGCGAAGGCCGCCATCGCCGCCTGGAGATACTCCAGCAGGCCCGCCGCACGATCCTCGTACCGCGCCCGGAAGTCCGGATGCTCGCCATACATCGCGGCCAGCCCGGTATAGGCCGCGCGCGTGAGCGGTGATTTCCAGCTGCGCGAGACCCAGGCGTGGTGACGTCGGATCAGGTCGCCAACCGGCGTGCTGTCCGGCGGCAGGCCGTCAGCCATGGCCCGGGCCAGGCCGGACTCGACGGCTTCGAGTTCGGCCTGGAGGTCGGCGGCGTCACCGGCGCTCCACCCCTTCATGACCGTCTTGCTGTGGTCGATTTCAGCCCGGGCTTCCGGGCCATAGCGATCCACCAGCCAGGCCTCATGCTCGGCCTGCTTCCCGGGCGCGAAGCCCAGATAGAGATCCCTGTCGTTCATGTCCGTCGCTCCTTCGAGGGTCGCGAGGGTTTCGTCCAGCGTGCGGAGAAGGCGGCGGTAGCGCCTGGCCTCGGCCTCGAGTTTCGACCGATGGCGGCGCAGGGCGGCCGTGCGATCGAAGTCGGGCGCGGCCAGCACCGCGGCGATGGCCTCCAGCGGAAACTCGAGTTCCCGATGAAACAGGATCTGCTGCAAGCGCAACAGCTCCTCGCGACCATAGTACCGGTAACCGTTCTCTCCGACGCTGGCGGGCCGGAGCAGGCCGATCTGGTCATAGTGATGCAGCGTGCGGACCGAGACGCCCGACATCGTCGCCACCTGTTTGACCGTGTACCTGCTCATGCCGTCCTCGCCGTTGGACAGGGGTATGAGGTCTCACGGGGCGTGAGGGTCAAGCGCGACGTTCAGCAGTGGATGGGCCGGGCCATGACGGGGTTTGCGATTTGCGAAACGGTTGGCTAGGCTATGGGCGTTCAATCCGAGGCGACCATGTCACCCCTTGCCCACGAGGCGCGGGCCTGACGGCCAGTTAAGTCCGTCGAAGGCCCGCTGATCCGCCCGTCCTGACCCCGGTCAGGGCGCGACGTCTCACGCCTCGACATCGGACTGACCTCAGTGAACATCTCCAAACCGCAGCAGCGCACGCTGCACGCGCTCGCCCAGGGCGGCGCCATCACACTCGTGCGCGACCACCGGGGCGGCGTCATCGCCGCCGAATGCCTCAACCGTGATGGCTGGTTGCTCAGCGACTGCACCGTCGCCGTCTTCAAGGCGCTCAAGAAGCGCCGGCTGATCGCCAGCCGCGACGGCGGTCCCTACCGGATCACCCGTGAGGGGCTGCTGAGCCTGCGCAGCCAGCTCGACAATCGCGTGACGATGAAGAGCTGGTGAGGGGCGGGGACATGTACCGCAGGTACGTGTCCCCTAAACTCCGCCGTCGCTCGATTGGGGGACACGTACCTGCAGTACATGTCCCCTACCTGAATCTGAGGAACTGCACCCGCGCCGCGCCGTAGTCGCGGGCGTCGAGCGCTTCGTAGCCGGCCGGGACGACGTCCGGTTCGTCCGAGGCGCGTTCAATCATCACGACCGCGCCGGGCTTCAGCCAGCCGCCCGCCGCCAGGCCCGCCAGCGCCTTCTCGCCCAGACCCTTGCGATAGGGCGGATCCAGGAACGCCAGGTCAAAGGGCTCCCCCATCGCCGATGGACGTAAGCCGAGGTCGGTCGCGTCGCGGCGATGGATGCGCGTCTGGCCGAAGAGGCCCAGGGCGTCGATGTTCTCGCGGATGGCTCCGCGCGCGGCGTCGTCGGTCTCGACGAACAGGCAGAAGCCTACTCCCCGCGAGAGCGCCTCGAACCCCAGTGCGCCAGACCCAGCGAACAGATCGACGACCCGCGCCCCGTGAAGCTCGGGCGCCCAGGGCGCATGCTCAAGGATGTTGAACACCGCCTGCCGCGCCCGGTCGCTGGTGGGGCGGGTCGCGTCGCCCGGCGGGGTCTTCAGGGTGCGGCCGCGATGGGCGCCGGAGACGATGCGCAAGCTATTCGCCCGCCGCTTTGCCGAGCTTGCGGCGAATCGACATGATCACCGCGGAGAAGCCGGCCGCGCCGAGCATCATCCACCAGTTGTCCGGGTCGTACATCATCATCCCCGCGCCCCCCATGGCCGTGGGCACGATCAACAGGATCAGCAGGATGACCAGTCGAAGGCCCAGCGGCAGCGTCTCCTTGAGAATGTCGCCGATGAAGGCGGCGTAGCCCCAGAGCAGGGCGTTCGAGAAGCCGATGGCCGTGATCAGACCCAGGTAGATGACATAGGGATCGCCATGGGGGCCGGCCTCGGCCACCATCCGGCTGCCGAAGGGCAACAGGGTGACAAGGCCGAGGATCAGGAAATTGATCGCCGTCAGCGGCCCGTCCGACCGGCGGAACCGCTGGAAGGTGCGCCGGTGACTCGCCCAGTAGACCGCGACGACCAGGAACGAGATGATGTAGGCGAACAACTCGCGCCACATGCCGGTGATCAGTCCGGCGAAGGTCCTGTCCCAGTGCTCGGGCAGATGCAGTTCGATAGCGAGCAGGGTGATGGCGATGGCGAACACGCCGTCCGACAGCATGATCAGCCGCTCCAGACCGTAGTCCTTCACCGAGCTTTCGCCCTTCAACATGTCCATCGACATCGCCGGCACCCCCGTTCCCTCGGTCCTGTGTGCCGTGCCCGGCGTGTCAGGTCCAGCACGTCGCCGCCATGCGCCCCAGACGGGAGCGGCCTTGACCGCGGAAAGCCGCCGGGAGAACAGGGATCTACCAGGTTTCGCCAGTCCGGGATGCCGTATGCGCACCGCGAGTTTCGCCCTCTGTTTCCTCGCCCTGTCGGCGTCAGCGGCCGCGGCGAGGGACTGCTACGCTCCGACGCCAGAGGAGACCGCACGGTACCAGGCGATCGCCAAAAGACTTGCCGGCGAAGAGACTTCCGGAGCCCTCAAATCCGTCTCCCAGCAGGAGCTGCAATGGGCGCTCCAGCTCGAGCAGCGCGTCACGTCGCAAGGATATCGGCCGACCGAACAGGAAATAGCGACGTATACTGACATCGCCAGGCGACTGGAGGCATCGCCGGTTGGCGCCCCGTCGTCGTCGGCAACCGGCGCTGAGGGTTCGGCACGTGATTTTACGGCGTGGTCGGCGCCGGCCCAGACGCCGGCGCCGCCGCGGGTCAGCGAGCAGGATATGGACTGGGCTCAGGATCTGGCAGCGCGCGTGAAGCGCGGGGAAAATCCCTCCCGCGAGGAGCTTCGCCGCTACGAGGATGTGTACCGGCGGGTGCAGGCATCCCTGGCCGCCAGGCAGCCGCCGCCCCCACCGCCGCTGCCGCCGACCGCGCGGCCAAGTGCAAAGGACCTCCGTTGGGCGCTGGCCCTGGAGGCGCGCGTGAAGCGGGAGAAGAACCTGACCGACGAAGAGACCTCGCGTTACCAGGACATTATTCAGCGGCTTAAGGCATCCGAGGTCGCCGGAACGGCTGAAGCGCCCGCCAGCCTGCCTGCCGTTCGCGAACCCGCCACGCCCATCGAGCCGGTCAGCGAGGCCGAACTGGCATGGGCCGTCGCCTTGCAGACCCGAGCCGAGAGCGGCGGCGAGATATCCGAGGCCGAGAAGGTGCGCTACGGCGACATCTTTCGACGGTACACGTCTCCGCCGGAGCCAACACCGCCTCCGCCGCCGCCGGTGTACCCGCAGCCGTACCCGCCGTACCCGCCGCCGCCGCAACCCACGTGGAATGTCTTTGGAGCCAACGAGGCGGATATCCAGTGGGCGCTCGATCTCGAACGCAAGGTCAAGGGCCCTTGCCCCGCACCCTGATCATCGGCTGACGCAGGGGATGCGTCGCCCCGCCCGGAAACTCAGCGCCAGCGAAGCGGCGGCGCCTCGGCCTTGAGTTTGAGTAGCGCCTCGCGCAGGTGATCCATGAATTCGGCGCGCCTGCCTTCCCAGCGGACAGGCTCGCCGATCAGAACCGCGCAGTTCAGGGGCACGGGAATCACCTCGCCCTTGGGCAGCACACGGCCGGCGCCCTGGATCCACACCGGCGTGACGGGCGCGTCGGGGAAGGCTTCGGCCAGCCGCGCCACACCACTTTTCAGGGCGGCCATCTCATCGCTGGCGTCGCCACGCGTGCCTTCCGGAAACACCACGATGATGTCGCCGGCCGCGAGGGCCTCTCGCGCCGGCGCGAGCACATCCTCGCCGGTCCCCGCCTTGCCCCGCGCGACGGGCACGATGCCGATCAGATTGCGTGAGAACCAGCCGATCACCGGGTCACGCAGGAAGTAGTCCGCCGCCGCCGCCGCCGGCCGCACCCGCATCACCGCCCGGCTGGGGAAGATGCTGAGCAGCAGCAGGGTGTCCATGTGGCTGTTGTGGTTGGCCGCGACGATGGCCGGACCCTTCAGCGGCAGGTGCTCGCGACCGGTGACGTCGGCGCCCGTCATGAACCGGGCGATCGGCCGGATGATCAGCAGAAGCAGCAGCCAGCGAATCCAGCCCATCGGACGTCCCCTCAGAATTTCGCCAGCGCGAACCAGGCGAGGAGGTGGAAGTACAGCGGCGCGGTGAAGGTAAGGCTGTCAATCCGGTCGAGGATGCCGCCGTGGCCGGGAATCAGGTGCGAGGTGTCCTTGACCCCGATGTCGCGCTTGATTGCGCTCATCGTCACGTCGCCGGCGAAGCCCGCCACGGGCAAGACTAGGGCCATGGTCGCCAGGCCGACGCCCTGCAGGGGCGTGAACAGCGGCCCGACGAACCAGATCAGCGCGGCGGTGGTCGCCCAGCCGCCGAGGAAGCCCTCCCAGGTCTTGTTGGGGCTGACCCTGGGGATGATCTTGTTGCGGCCGAACAGCTTGCCCCAGACGTACTGCGCCACGTCGTTGAATTCGGTCGCGACCAGCAGGAAGAACACCAGCCCCGCCGCGCCCGCGGGCGCCTCGGCCGCCGGCGTGCGCATCAGGAAGGCCGCGTAGCCGATGTTGTAGACGCAGGTCATCAGCCCCCAGTGGAACAGGGCGACGCTCGACAGATAGCCCTTCGTCTGGCCGATCACCGCCATCAACCAGGGCAGGATCAGGAAGGCATAGACCGGGATGATGACCAGATAGATGCCGTAGATGTCGGCGGCGACGAAGGCGTAGCTGACCGGAATGGCGAGGTAGCAGGCGAGGATGATCAGCCGGTCCTCGCGCCGGGTCGGGGCCAGGGACAGGAACTCCCGCAGGGCGATGAAGCTGACCACGGCGAACAGGGCCAGCGTCGCCTGCCAGCCCAGCAGCAGGGCGCCGGCCAGCAGGCCGATCATCACCCACCAGCTGGACATGCGTTGGCGCAGTTCGCGGTAGTCTTTCGCCGGTCGGGCGAGCGTCAGGCCAGCGGCAACCGCGCTGCCCAGCACCAGCAGACCGCCGATGCCGCCCAGACCCCACAGCAGGGCCGGCGGCTGGGCGGCGAAGAAGGTCTCGATCCGGTGGATGAAATTCATTCAGAGGTCCTGATCGAGCGGGGCCGCCCTGAGGCAAGCCTTGCATAGCATCCCTGCGTCCTTCGAGACGCCCTCTTCGAGGGCTCCTCAGGATGACGAGGACGGGTGGATTGCACCTCGGGTCGTCATGGTGAGGAGCGAGCCTCAAGCGAGCGTCTCGAACCACGCAGGGACCTTGCCGCGCGGGGTGATCCGGTCAAGGGTCCGTGCATGCAGAGGTTGATGAAATCGAGCCTCGTCCATGTCGCCTTCGGCTTCCTGCTGATGGGCGGCTGGGCGCTGTTCGCCAATCGCGGCCACGGCCTGGCGGCCGCCTGGCTGCCGGCGCTGGCGCAGGGGACGCTCTCGGGCGCCCTGACCGGCGGGTTGAAGAAGACCCTGGAGGCGCTCGACTGGCAGATCGCCGGGCCGCTGGCCTACGTCGTTCCGCCGGCGGTGACCGCGGGGTCGATCCTGGCCCTGCTGGTTCTGGTCCACCGTATGATCGGCACGCCGGAGCTGGTCGACACGATCGCCTTCCCGTGGAGCGTTTCGACGCTGTACGCCATTGTCTACAACGCCGGGCTCGTCCGGGCCCGCCGGAGCGCCGCATGACCGAGACCCCCGAGAACCGCCGCCCGCTGAAGACCCGCTCGAAGGCCTGGGCCGGAGCGCTGGCCGCCTCGCTCGGCAAGGCGCGGATCAGCCCCGACATCATCTCGCTGTTCTCGATCGTCTTCGCGGTGTTCGGCGCGGGCCTGCTGCTCCTCGCCGGGCTGGAGGACCAGACCGGCCTTCGGGCGGCCTGCCTGATCGGCGCGGCGGTCTGCGTCCAGCTGCGGCTGCTCGCCAACATGCTCGACGGCATGGTGGCGGTGGAACACGGACTGGGCTCCAGCGCCGGGCCGATCTGGAACGAGCTGCCCGACCGGATCGCCGACGCGCTGTTCCTCGTCGGCGCCGGTTATGCGGCCTGGGGCCTGGGCATGACGGCGGGTTCCTGGCTCGGCTGGACGACCGCCCTGCTGGCGGTGCTGACGGCCTATGTGCGCGAGCTTGGGCGAGGGCTGGGCTTTCCGGCGGATTTCTCGGGACCGATGGCCAAGCCGCACCGGATGTTCGCCCTGACGGTCACCTGTCTGGTCGCGGCGGTTGAACCGCTGTGGGGCGGGCACGGGCAGGTGCTGATGATCGGGCTGGGCGTGATCGCGGCGGGCACGGTCTCGACCCTGGTCCGCCGTACGCGGACGCTGGCGCTTCGGCTGGAAGCGCAGCGGACCGAGCGGGAACACGCGAAATAGTAGCGCTGCTCCCGGCCTTCGCCGGGATTAGCGGATTGGGGGGCTATTTCCGCTTGCCCGGCCCGCCGGCCCGAGGCCCCTTGGGTCCGCCCGTGGGACGCGGGCCACGCGGCACCGTCGGCTTCGGTGCGCCGGAGGGTTTCACGAAGGTCCGTGGCTTGGCCGCCCCGTCAGGTCGCGCCGCACGTTCAGGACGCGCCGCGCCTGCCGCCCGCGTGCCCTTCGGCGTCTCCGACCAGTGGGCCTTGGCCTTGCCGGCGGGCGGAGCCTTCTTCGGCGTGCGCAGGCCGCCCGGCTTTTTGGGTTTGGCCTTGGCCCAGCCAGGCTTCTTGACCTGTCGCTCGCCTTTCAGCTCACCGGACTCCTGGCCGGGACGCAGCGCGTTGCGGTGAGGTTTCGCCGCCGGGGCCGCGCCGCCGACGCCGTCCTCTGCGCCGCTGCGGCGGCCGGCGGACAGGGCCGGCTTGAATTGCACCGCGTTGCCGGCGGGCATGTTGGCGGCGGGAATGAAGTCGACCAGCAGTTCGCGGATCACACGGGGGCCAACCTCTTCGACCTCGCCGGGGGCGAGCGTACCCAACGAGAACGGTCCGTAGCTCAGGCGCAGCAGGCGGTTGACCTTCAGCCCGATGGCTTCCAGCACGCGGCGAACTTCGCGGTTCTTGCCTTCGGTCAGGGTGACCGTGATCCAGACGTTGCGCGCGCCGTCTCGGTCGCCGGTGGCCTTGTCGAGGTGGGCGTCAATCGCGCCGTACTTCACGCCCTCGACCGTGATGCCGTCCTTCAGTTTGTCGAGCTTCTCCTGGGTCGTGTAGCCGAACGCCCGGGCGCGATAGCGTCGGATCCACCCGCTTGAGGGCAGTTCCAGCGCCCGCGACAGGGCCCCGTCATTGGTCAGCAGCAGCAGGCCTTCGGAATTGATGTCGAGGCGGCCGATCGAGATGACGCGCGGAAGACCGTCCGGCAGGGTCTCGAACACCGTCGGGCGGCCCGCCGGGTCGTTGTGGCTGGTCAGCAGGCCGACCGGCTTGTGATAGCGGAACAGGCGCGTGGGCTCGGCGCCGCCGACCACCTCGCCGTCGACCGTGACGATGTCACCCGGCTCGACCTTTACGCCCGGCGTGGTCAGGGTCTGGCCGTTGATCGCCACCCGGCCTTCGCCGATCAGCCGCTCGACCTCGCGGCGCGAGGCGACGCCGGCCCGGGCCAGGACCTTGGCGACGCGATCATTCTGTTGGGAAGAATCCTGTGCAGTCATCAGACGTGCTCCTTTAGAAGGCTGTGTCGCCTCCCGGCGATACCGGCCCCTTTAAGCATGGAATGACGGTCCCCGCCACGTGAGCCCGCTCAGCGACATCGACGCGATGCAGATCGCTCTGGCGGAGGCCCGGGACGCCGCCGCGCGCGGCGAGACGCCTGTGGGCGCGGTGATCCTCGATCCGGCGACCGGCGCGATCATCTCCAGGGCCGGCAACGGCCCGATCGGCGCCCACGACCCCACGGCGCATGCAGAGATCGCGGCTATGAGGCTGGCGGCCGCGGCGCTGGGCAACTACCGCCTGACCGGCCTGACGCTGGTTGTCACGCTTGAGCCCTGCGCCATGTGCGCCGGGGCCATCAGCCATGCGCGTATCGGGCGCCTGGTGTTCGGCGCGGACGATCCGAAGGGCGGCGCGGTGTTGCATGGCCCGACGTTCTTCGACCAGCCGACCTGCCACTGGCGGCCGGAGGTAACCGGCGGCGTTCTGGCGGACGAGAGCGCTGATCTCCTGCGCGGCTTCTTCCGGGCGCGGCGGGGGAAGTGACGCCGGCGTGATCCTGGGGCAGGCTGCGGTCCGGCTCTCGGAGGGTCAGCCATGAAACGTCTCGCGATCGTTCTGACTTTGCTGGCCACGCCGGCATTCGCCGGAGACACCTCAACCGTCGCTGATCTGGCCTGGATGGCCGGTGACTGGTCACAGGAAACGGCCGGCGGCACGGTCCGCGAGACCTGGCTGCCGCCCTTGCAGGGATCCATGGCCGGGCTCACCCAGACGCACAGGCCGGGCAAGCCCGTGGTGACCGAGTTCAGCACGATCACCACCGAGCGCGCGGGCGTGACCTTTACCGCCTATCTGAAGGGCCAGCCGCCGACGCCCTTCGTGCTCACGCCTGGCGAACCCGGCGTCGCCGTGTTCGAGAATCCGGACCACGACTTCCCCCAGCGGGTCATCTATCGCCGCTGCGGACTGGATCTCTGCGCGCGTATCGAAGGGACGATCAACGGAGTGGATCAGGGCATGGACTGGCGGTATCGCCGGCTGCCCTGAGCGCTATGCCGCCGCGGCGCTCCTGACAGCTTCCTGAAGGAGGGCGGCGTTGTCCATCAGCAGGCGGAACGGCGTGACCGTCGAAGAGGGCTCCACGCGATGAACGCCGTGGGCCGCGATGGCGCTCAGCTCGCCCTTCATGCCGTCCACCACCATATGACCCGCAAGAACCGCGCGGAGATCAGCGGCATGCAGCGCGGCGAACCGGGTGACGTCGGCCGGGCCGCCGTTCAACAGCGCAAGCGAGACTGCGCAGTACCTGAGTTCACCGGCCAGCGAGAGCAGGGCGGCCGGGCTGACCTGATTGCTGTCCGGGTCACTGAGGACAAAGCCCCCCGGAATGACTTCGCCGAACCGTCGCGGTCGCATCCAGTGAGCCACCAGCCATGTGGCGACGATCCTGCGCACGATCAGAGTCGGCGTCTCGACGCCGGCGACGACCCGCTCGGGGTTGCTCAGAATGCGAAGGCAGGCCAGTGCGGTCATGTCCGCACCATCCCCGCGAGGTGTTACCAACCCTGAACGGGAGCGCGTGGCGCGTTGTCGCACAATGAGGGGTTGCGTCACCCGGTCGCACGCAGGACGGGTACAGTGTCCCTAGCTGAAAGATTCCCGAAGGCGGAAGTCCAGCCGCTCTCGCACCGCCTGCCAGTCATAGTCGCAGATCGAGAGGACCGCCGTGTCGCGGACATGGCCGGTCCAGGTGATCTTGTGGTTGCGCAGTGTGCCTTCCTTGGTCGCGCCGAGCTTCAGCACGGCCGCCTCACTGCGGGCATTGCGCTCGTCGACCATGAACTCCACCCGGATCGCGCCGGCGTCGAAGGCCTGGGCCAGCATCAGCTGCTTGGACTCCGGATTGACCGGCCCCGATCGAACGTCCGGATGCAGAAAGGTCGCGCCGATCTCGACGCCCTTGTGAAGCCGCCGGATGTTGAGAAAACTGGACGTGCCGACGACGCGTTTGTCGGACAGCCGGCGGATGGCGTAACCGATCCGTTCACCGCGTTCGGTCTCGCCCTGCAGCGCGCCCCAGAAGTCGCTGAAGCCTTCGCCGCAGCCGTTGACCGACATGATCTCCCAGGCCTCGGGATCGCAGTCGATCGCCCCGCGCAACTCGTCCTTCAGGTCGGCCGTGATCGGTTCAAGCCGCACATAGCGGCCTTTGAGAAGTTTCGCTTTCAGGTTCATGCGGACCAGAGTGCCCAAGCTGCGTGCGGTTGGAAACAGCCTACGAAGATTTAATGTGGCGTCTTAGAAAATTTATGTCTTATATAAAAATAACGCTATCACATCTGGAGCGGCCACAATGCCGTACGACGCTTCCGACACGTCTCTCCGCCGGCAGGCCATCTTCCTGCAGGCCGCCGCGACCATCATCGTCGCGGGGACCGTCATCAACTATCTGCGCATCGGCGGGGTGATCCCCTTCCTGTTCGCCCTGTTTGGAAACGGCCTGGGCCAGGTGGAGATCGATGGTTTCCTCAAGGGACTGGCCCTGGCGCTGCCCAGCTTCTGCTATGCCGGCGCCGTCCTGGCGGCGGGCGGCATCTTCGGCAGGATTGCTACCGGCGAGATCTTCAGCGCCCGCAACAGCGCGACGCTGGGCGCGGTCGGCGGCTGGCTGTCGGTGGGCGCGCTCGTCGCCATGCTGGTGACGCCGACCGTCGTCGACTTGCTCGACCTGGGCGCGCTTCGCTTTCGTACGGAGCCTACGGACATGCTGATCGCCGTGATCGGCGGCCTGATCCAGATGCTGGGTTTCGTCCACACCCGGGCGACCGCGCTGCGGTCCGAACTCGACCAGATCATCTAGGGGGGAAGTATCATGTCCAACGCAAAACTGACCGATCAGGCCAGAACCTTCGAAGTCATCGCCTGGATCGCCGTGGTGACGCTGTCTGTGCAGTTCCTTGTTTTACTTAAGGTGCTGACGCTGATCGGTCCGATCGCCGAAGCCATCCGGTTTCGCGATACGACGGGGCTGAGAGAGGTGTTCCAGCCCGTGCTGTACCGACTGGTCGATGTCCTGCCGGCGCTGATCTACCTTGGCGGCGTCCTGGCCGCCGCCCGGATCTTCGGCCGGGTGGCCGGGGGCGAACTGTTCTCCCGCGCCAATTCACAGGGCCTGGCCGAGGTCGGATCGTCCCTGTTGTGGGGCGCGGCCGCCAGCGCCCTGATCGTGCCCTGGATCAAGAGCTGGCTGGAAGGCGAGTACGGGTTCGGCGGCATTCACCTGGAGACCGAGACCTGGGTCATCGCAGTCATCGGCGGCGCCATCCTGATCCTCGGCAAGATGATGGCCCAGGCCGGGCGACTGCAATCGGCGCTCGACGAGATCATCTGATACGTGCCCGTCATCGTAACCCTCGACATCATGCTGGCCCGCCGCAAGATGAAGGCCCGCGATCTGGCCCAGCGTATCGGGCTGTCGGAGACCCAGCTGTCCCTGCTGCGGACCGGCAAGGTCCGGGGCATGCGGTTCGACACCCTGTCGAAGCTCTGTGCCGTGCTCGAGTGCACGCCGGGGGAGCTGCTGGACTACAGGTATGACGAGGGGGATCTGACGGTGACGGCGGACCCGGAATGATCCTCCCCTCTGAGAGGGGAGGATCGACTTCGGTGCTTGCCCCCCGCGTCAACGGGGTGATACCTTCCCTTCAAACAACCGTTTGAAAAGGGCAGGGCCGACCCATGGACTTTGATATCTCCCCCAAGCAACGCCAGTTCCTCGACCGCGTCGTCGCGTTCATGGACGAGCACATCGCCCCGGCGGTGCCGCGCTACAATGAGGAAATGAACGTCCTCGGCGACGAGCGCTGGAAAGTGGTCCAGGTCGTCGAAGAGCTGAAGGAAAAGGCCAAGGCCGCCGGCCTGTGGAACTTCTTCATGCCGCCGCACAGCGGCCAGACGCACGTGGATGACACCTTCCAGTTCGAGGGCATCCAGCTGACCAACCTCGAATACAGCATGATCGCCGAACAGATGGGCAAGATCGGCTTCGCGTCCGAGGTGTTCAACTGCTCCGCGCCGGACACCGGCAACATGGAAGTGCTGATGCGTTACGGCACGCTGGAGCAGAAGGAGCGCTGGCTGCGCCCGCTGATGAACGGCCAGATCCGCTCCGCCTTCCTGATGACCGAGCCGGACGTCGCCAGCTCCGACGCGACCAATATCGAAACCGACATCCGCCGCGACGGCGACGAGTACGTCATCAACGGCCGCAAGTGGTGGTCGTCGGGCGTGGGCGATCCGCGCTGCAAGGTGGCCATCGTCATGGGCAAGACCGACCCGGACAACGCCAGCCGTCACCAGCAGCAGTCGCAGGTCCTGGTGCCGCTCGACGCGCCGGGTATCGAGATCGTGCGCATGCTGCCGGTGTTCGGCTATGACGACGCCCCGCACGGCCACGCCGAGGTTCTGCTGAAGAACGTCCGCGTGAAGGTCGAGGACGCCCTGCTGCTCGGCGAAGGCCGCGGCTTCGAAATCGCCCAGGGCCGGCTCGGCCCGGGCCGCATCCACCACTGCATGCGCACCATCGGCACGGCGGAAGTCGCGCTGGAAAAGATGTGCAAGCGCCTGATGAGCCGCAAGGCGTTCGGCAAGTACCTGTCCGATCACTCGGTCTGGGAACAGCGCGTCGCCGAGGCCCGCATCGACATCGAGATGTGCCGTCTGCTCTGCCTCAAGGCGGCCGACATGATGGACAAGGCCGGCAACAAGTCGGCCCGTCTGGAGATCGCCATGATCAAGGTGGCGGCGCCCCGCATCGCCCTGAAGATCATCGACGACGCCATCCAGGCCCACGGCGGCGCCGGCGTGACCACCGACTTCGGTCTCGCCTCAGCCTACGCTCACCAGCGCACGCTGCGCCTGGCGGACGGCCCGGACGAAGTCCACTGCCGCACCATCGCCCGCGATGAATTCGGCAAGTACGGCGACCTGAAAATGCAGCAGAAGAACGAGCGCGACCGCTCGCTGGAAGTCGCCGGCATCCGCTAGGCGTCACGTCTGCCCGAAAATGACGAACCCCGCCGGTGGAAACGCCGGCGGGGTTTTTCGTGGCGCGGGGCGCTACTTCGCCTCGACGATGTCCCCGCTCTGGATCGCGCCGGGCAGCAGGGCAAAGGGGACCTCGGCGCCGGTGAACGCGACCGGAATGCCGACGCAGTCCAGCGGGCCGGGGCTGTCGCAGACCTGGAAATGCAGGTGCGGCTCGGTCGAGGAGCCGGAGCTGCCCACCTGGCCGATCACCGCGCCGGCCTTGACGGTCTGACCGGGCTTCACCCGCGCCGAGCCCGGCTTCATGTGAACGTAGACGCTGTACTCTCCCCACGGATGGCGGATGACCACGTAGTTGCCGGCCAGGAACGCGTCGCCCCTGGCCATGCCTTCGGCCTGCCATGCCTGGATGCGGCCGAAGTAGGCCTCGGTCGTCTCGTCGGGGCGGCGGAACTGGGCCGGATCCTCGATCTGGTCCGAGACCACCGCGACAACCTCGCCGTCCGCGGCGGCCCGAATGCTTGCGCCGTACACGGCGTAGTCCGTGAACTTCGTCCCGTCCCCGCGATGGGTCGAGCCCTCGTCCGCCAATCTGACGATGTCATAGGCGAACGCCTCCGGCGGGGCCCAGCGGTGATGGGTGTGCGGGCTGGGCCCGGCCTGGACGTAGAGCCGGCCGACCAGCGGAAACAGATAGCGGGCCTGCGGCGGTGCGCCGTCGATGGCGACCGTCGACTGGCCCAGCACCGCACCGTCGGCGGCGCGAGCGGTGATGCGCAGGCTGTCCCGCGCGCCGGTCCAGGCGAACATCTGGTTCGTCACCAGCAGGCCTTCGCCGGCGGCCAGGGACGGACTCGCGGCCAGTTTCGCGTCGGGCTCGCCCAGCACGTCGCCGAACAGGAAGCCGAGCTGGCCCATCATGCCTGAGGCCTGCAGGCCGGCGCCGCCCTTCGCCGTGCGTTCGAGATCGGCGGCGTGAAGGGTGCGGGTTTCCATGACATCGCCCCCGCGCATCACCTCGAACAGCAGGGTGTCAACGGTGATCGGCGCGTCGCCCGTATTGATGATGGCGGCGTTGGGCAGCAGCAGGCTCTGGACGCCGCGCGTGCTGTCGAGCGGGTAGATGTGCAGCGGCGCGTGCGGGAACGTCCTCACGGACGCGGGCGCCGTCTGCGCCTGGGCGGTCCCGGCCAGGACAAGGGAAAACAGAAAAGCGGCGGTGATCGACGTACGCATGGACAGCCCTCCAGCGGTTTGTTTCGCGGAAGGAACCACAGCGCGCCGCTCACCGCCGCTTAATTCCCGGTAACCCGGGAAGACCGACGATCTAGGGGTAGACTATCGGCACGGTCACCGCGGCCCCGCCGGCGGGTACGGTGATCTTCACTTCGCTGAAGGTGGGGCGGTGACCACGGGCCCACTGGCCGCTCATGCCCCAGCCTTCCTTCGGCTTGCCGTCGGCCTGATGGGCCATCTGCATGTCGCCGTCCGCGTCATGCAGCACCATCACCGCATAGTCGCCCGGGGGGACGTTGTGGACGACGACGGTTTCGTCGCCGGCCGAGTCGCCGCCGGCGATCGAGCCGAACCGGCCCATGGGTTTCATGAATTCGTCGCCCGACTGCAGGGATACCAGCACCTTGCCGCCGCGGGCCTGCACGCCCGTCAGCGTCACCGTCACATCCGCGGCCATCGCCGCGCTCGCCATGCCAGCGCCGATCATCAGCGCCGCCAGGCTCAAAGCAATCCGTTTCATGGGTAGTTCCTCCGTTGAGACAATGAACTTTATAAATCAAAGTACATTGTCGTCACGTTACGTTTTCGTCATGTCGCGTCGCCTTCCCCATCACGGGGTGGGCGATCTCTAGATGTTGAACACCGGCCCGTCGGTCAGCTGCCGGCTTTCCCAGAAGGGCAGCGACAGGGTCAGACCCATCAGGACCTCGACCAGGACCAGCTGGACGTTCCGGGGATCGGTCTGCCGGTCGAGCACGCTCGACGCCACCCGGCCGATTGCCGAGCCCGCCCACAGCAGCGACAGGGCCAGCGCCATGGTCGCGCCGAGGCTGGGGTAGTAGCCGAGCAGACCCGCCGTACCCGCGTGCGCCATCAGCATCATCGCCCCGAAGCCCCGCGCCATGGCCAGACCGCCGGGCGCCGTTTCCAGCGCCGTCAGGCCGCGGACCTGAAGCGCCTCATGCGGCCGGGCGAGCGCGAATCCACCCAGACCCCCGGCGAGACAGCAGGCGAGCACGGCCAGAACATAGGGGATCAAGACGTCACTCCGGCGCGTGGCATACGGCTTCGACATTGAGGCCGTCAGGGTCGAGCACGAAGGCTCCGTAGTAGTTGGGGTGATAGTGAGGCCGAAGACCCGGAGGGCCATTGTCGCGCCCGCCCGCGGCGACGGCGGCGGCATGGAAGGCGTCGACGGCTTTGCGATTCGGCGCGGCCAGGGCGACATGCAGTCTGCCCGTGACCGGCGCGCCGTCGCCGATCCAGAAGTAGGGCCGCCCCTGCGAGCCATAGCCGAGGTGGCCCGTGCCGCCCGTCTGCTCAGGGGTGACTTCCATGATCACCGCTATCCCCAGCGGCGCGAGGGCCGCGTCATAGAAGGCGCGGGACCGGGTCAGGTCGCTGACGGTCGCACCGACATGATCAAGCATGGTGAACTCCTTCGCTTGCCGCCGATCCTACCGGTTAAAAACGGACGCCGGGAGGGCTTCAATCGGCAGCCGTTCCCTTGACTCCGACGGACCGCGACCCTAACTGCCCACCGTCGTTGGCACTCGGGGTTTGCGACTGCTAACAGCAGCGCCCCCGAGCGTCCGCGAAGACCATTCAAACCAGAAAACGCACACGGAGACGACCCGATGAAGTTTCGTCCTCTTGGCGACCGCGTCCTTGTGAAGCGCGTCGAGGAAGAACAGAAGACCAAGGGCGGGATCATCATCCCCGACACGGTCAAGGAAAAGCCGCAGGAAGGCGAAGTCATCGCCGTCGGGCCTGGCGCCCGCGACGATGCCGGCAAGGTTCACGCGCTCGACGTGAAGGCCGGCGATCGCATCCTGTTCGGCAAGTGGTCCGGCACCGAAGTGAAGGTGGACGGCGAAGACCTGCTGATCATGAAGGAAAGCGACGTCCTGGGCGTGGTCGAGAAGTAACCCTTCTCCCGCCGCCTGCGCTTCCCCCACATCTGATAGAAAGAGAGCTCCGAAATGGCCGCCAAAGACGTCTATTTCTCTTCCGACGCGCGCGACCGCATGCTGCGCGGCGTCAACATCCTCGCCAACGCGGTGAAGGTGACCCTCGGCCCCAAGGGCCGCAATGTCGTGATCGAAAAGTCCTTCGGCGCCCCGCGCTCGACCAAGGACGGCGTTTCGGTCGCCAAGGAAATCGAACTGGCTGACCGCTTCGAGAACCTCGGCGCCCAGCTGATCCGTGAAGTCGCCTCCAAGACCAACGACAAGGCCGGCGACGGCACGACGACCGCCACCGTTCTGGCCCAGGCCATCGTGGTCGAAGGCCTGAAGTCGGTCGCGGCCGGCATGAACCCGATGGATCTGAAGCGCGGCATCGACAAGGCCGTGATCAAGGTCGTCGAGGAGATCAAGTCGACCTCCAAGAAGGTCTCGGCCAACAGCGAAATCGCCCAGGTCGGCACCATCTCGGCCAACGGCGACGCCGAAGTCGGCGAGATGATCGCCCGGGCCATGGAAAAGGTCGGCAACGAAGGCGTCATCACGGTTGAAGAAGCCAAGACCGCCGAAACCGAACTCGACGTCGTCGAAGGCATGCAGTTCGACCGCGGCTACCTTTCGCCCTACTTCGTGACCAACGCCGAAAAGATGGAAGTGCAGCTCGAAGAGCCGCTCATCCTGCTGTTCGAAAAGAAGCTCTCGGGCCTGCAGCCGCTGCTGCCGGTGCTGGAAGCCGTGGTCCAGTCGGGTCGTCCCCTGCTGATCATCGCCGAAGACATCGAAGGCGAAGCCCTGGCCACCCTGGTGGTCAACAAGCTGCGCGGCGGCCTGCGGGTCGCGGCCGTCAAGGCGCCGGGCTTCGGCGATCGCCGCAAGGCGATGCTGGAAGACCTCGCCATCCTGACCGGCGGCCAGGTGATCAGCGAAGACCTGGGCATCAAGCTCGAGAACGTCACCCTCGAAATGCTCGGCAAGGCCAAGAAGGTCACCATCACCAAGGACGACACCACGATCGTGGACGGCTCGGGTGACAAGGACGGCATCGAAGCCCGCATCAGCCAGATCAAGCGCCAGATCGAAGACACCACGTCCGACTACGACAAGGAAAAGCTGCAGGAACGTCTGGCCAAGCTGGCCGGCGGCGTTGCCGTGGTCCGCGTCGGCGGCGTGACGGAAGTCGAAGTGAAGGAAAAGAAGGACCGCGTCGACGACGCCCTCAACGCGACCCGCGCGGCCGTGGAAGAAGGCATCGTCCCCGGCGGCGGCGTCGCCCTGCTGAAGGCCTCCAAGGTCCTCGAAGGCCTGCTCGGCGACAACGCCGACCAGACTGCGGGCATCGCCATCGTCCGTCGCGCCCTGCAGGCCCCGATCCGTCAGATCGCCGAAAACGCCGGCGTTGAAGGCTCGATCGTCGTCGGCAAGGTGCTGGAAAGCAACGACCCGGCCTTCGGCTTCAACGCCCAGACGGAAGTCTACGGCGACCTGGTGAAGATGGGCGTCATCGACCCCGCCAAGGTCGTTCGCACGGCTCTGCAGGACGCGGCCTCGGTCTCCGGCCTGCTGATCACCACCGAAGCGGCCATCGTCGAAGCCCCGAAGAAGAACGCGGGCGGCGGCGCCGGCGGCATGCCGGGCGGCGGCATGGGCGGCATGGGCGACATGGACTTCTAGGGAAGTCCATTTAGTCGCCCATCACGAAAAGTGGTCGGATCGGCGCAGGCCGATCCGACTGGCGACATGGACTTCTAGTCCAGTCGACTTCGCTAAAATGATTGAGGGCGGTTCCGGAAACGGAGCCGCCCTTTTTCGTTGCGGTTTACGCTACTCCCGCTCTTCCCGCGGCCCGATCAGCATGTGGCCGAACCAGCTGGTCACGCCGACGACGATGGCCGCCAGCAGGGCGGGGACGAAGCCCGCCACGGTGAAGCCATCCATCAGCCAGGCGGTCAGGGCGATCATGCCGGCGTTCACCACCAGCAGGAACAGGCCCAGCGTCACCAGGGTCAGGGGCAGGGTGAAGAAGATCACGACCGGTCGAACGATGGCGTTGACCACGCCGAGCACCAGAGCCGCGATCACCAGGGTCTGGGTGTCGGTGAAATGGACGCCGTTGACGAATTTCTGGGCCAGCCACAGCCCGGCCATGCCGAACAGGGTGCGCAGGACAAGCCTGACGAGCAGCATCGCGAAGTCTCCGTTTCTGACCCCGCGAGCCTAGACCCGCCCGCGCGCCGTCTCCAGCCTGATTACGTCGCCACCGGATCGTTCGCGGGAAGGCAGGTCTCCACCGGCACCGCGTAGAGATTGGCCATGAATTCCAGCGACGCCCGCTCGATCAGCGTCCGCACGCCCAACTGCAGCGGCTCCATCTCGCCGCGGCCGGCGGAGATGTCGATGATGTTGGAGCCGAGGAAGCTGAAGGCGCCGCCGCCGACTTCCCGGCCGATGATCTGCTTCTGGTAGCTGATCACATCGACGATGCGCATGGTGCGGGTGTCGATCAGGCGCAGGTCGATGCCGATGTTCATCACATAGGTCTTGCCGCTGACCACGCCCTTGGTCGACGTCGCGCTGGATCCGCCGACGGAGGCTTCGAGGCTGCCCGAACGGATGTTGTAGTTCAGCTCGGTGATGCCGCCGGCGATGACATAGTCGGACCCCGCGTACTGGCCGGCGGTGATCGGGCGATAGCCGCCCACGGCCTGGCCGCTGTCGGACAGCAGCTTGTTGTTGGCGTACCGCAGTTCCAGTTCGGGCACCGACGTGTCGACCCGCTCGACCATCTCCGCGCCGGCCTTGGCCAGGGCCGTGATGGCCATCAGCGATCCACCCTGGGTCAGGCGCGGGCCGGCCAGGCCGTCCTCCTGCTTCCCGGTGTAGTCGGCGATGCGGCCGACGGCGATGGTCGGCGAGCGGCGGCCGGCGTTGCGGGCGGCCAGGGCCAGGCAGACAAGGCCCGGTGAATAGGGCGTGGCGTTGGCTGTCGCCGGGGCCGATCCGATCGGCCGGGCGTAGTAGCCGGCGGTGTCCACCTTCGGCGGCGTCGAGGCGCAGGCGGTCAGGCCGGCGGCGGCCAGAAGGGTCGCGAGCGTGCGGGCGAGGGCGCGGGTCATCAGTGATCCTTCTGGCTGGCGGAGCCGGCCGTGGCGGTGACGTCGCCGGTGTTGGTCTGCACCGCGTCGACGATGATCGTGTTCCAGGAGCCGGTCGCCAGAACGGTCAGCTGGTTGCCGACGGCGCTGGCGCTCAGGCCGCCCGCCGTGGGCAGGGGGCTGTCGGCGATGCCGCCGGTCATGGCGGTCGAGCCGGCCGGCCGCAGGACGCCGTTGACGATCACCAGGTTGCCGCTGGCGTCGCGCAGCGAATAGTCGGCCGGCTGGCCGCTCATCATGCCGGTCCCGCCCCCGCCCATCGATCCCGCCGTCGGCAGGGCGGCAGGCGCGGTCTGGGCGGTCGCTGGCGACGCGGCGGCGGCAAGCAGGGAGAGGGCGAGGATGACTCGGGTCATGTCGGTTTCCGCCGATTTGAGAGAGGGAGGGCGCCCGCCGGGGAGTGGCGGGCGCCCCGAGGGTCGTCAGAAGCCCTTGACGGTCAGGGTGTTGCCGATGGCCGCCGAGGTGGCCGAGACCGCGCCGGAGACGTTGCTGACAGACAGGTTGGCCGCCGAGGCCACGGCCGCGCCGTTACCCTGGTACGAGCCGAGGTAGCCGAAGTCGCCGTTGACGGTCATCGAGTTGCTGATGGCCGCGGCGGTCGCGCTGACGTCGTCGCCCACGCCGCTGATCTTGGCGTCGAGGGACGCCGTCGGGTCGTAGTTGGCGTTCTGGGTGTTGTTGATCGAGCCGGCGTAGTTGACGTTGATCGTGCCGCTGTTGGCGATGGCGGCGGCCGTCGCTTCAACCTTGCCGTCGATGTCGGTCAGGGTGCCGTTCAGCTGGGCCACGGCGTCGCCGCGGAAGAACTGGTTGTTGCTGACATAGCCGGCCTGGCCGCCGTCGATGGTCACAGTGTTGCCGATGGCCGCGGAAGTCAGCGACACCGCGTCCTGAACATGTTGCACAGTCGCGTTGAGCGTCGACTTGATGTTGGCGCTGTTGTTCTGATTGGTCGACACGTTGCTTTCAGCAGCCTGAGCGGCGCCGGAAGCAAAAAGAACCGCCGCGGCGGCGAAGTACACTAGCTTTTTCATCTGAATTCTCCAGTTCGCCGGTTATTCGGCGAAAGAACATCAGCAACGCTCGTGCCAAAGGCTTTAATATTCAGGTAGTATTAATCCGAATAAACATTTGAATCGTCTCGTTAACACTCGGGAAATCATGCTCGACGCGTGACGATGTCTTGCGGATGAATCCCGCAATCCGGGTTCCCCCGGCAGGCGAGTGGCGGGGGCTCAATGGTTTACGGTGCGCGTGTTGAAGACGGCCCGGCCGGCCGCGCGATCGCGGGACGATGTTGCAACATGGCGCGGAACGGGACGCCGGCCTGTGCCGCGTCGACACAGCCGGCGGTCGGCGTCAGGCGCCGAGGCCGTCCTTGAGCTCGGCGATCAGGGACAGATAGTCATCACCCGTGAAGCGGCGCGGCTCGACCATCCGCGACCGGTAGTCCCAGAACTCGACCGAATGCTCGAGCATGCCGACCGACTCACCGAGGTTGATGAACATCTGCGGCGCCCTGAGCAGGAAATTGCGGAAGCCGACGGGATCCTGGGTCTGGGTCAGACCGCGATAGGCGCTGTCATAGGCGAAGAGGCTGGCCTGCACCGATCGGGAACATGTCATGACGGCGGTCGAGATCGCCCGGATCATGCCGTTGGCCTCGTCGATCTGCGAGCGACTGATATGCCGCTTCGGGCGGATCTCGGTCAGGCCGCCGATCAGGCCGGGGACCTTGGCGTCAACCCGTTTGAACAGCCACTTGTAATAAAGCAGGCCCTTCCAGCCGAACATCCCGTCCCGGAAATCCTCGGGCGACATACGCAGCACCTGCTGTAGCGGGCGCAGGTCATCGTCGTACTGGCTGGAGAGCATCTTGCGCGCCAGGCGCAGGACCGCCGCGTTGGCCGGCACGCCGGACAGCGCCATCGAGACCAGCAGGCTGATCTCTTCCAGTACGAAGGCTTCCATCCCCTCGATGATCGAGGCGGTCAGCTCGAAGTAACGGGGGTCGGCCGTGCGGCCCATGCGGCTCAGCCATTCGCGCAACAGGAACGGGTCGAACGACGGAATCTCGTCGAACTCCCGCAACAGGATGCCGTCCGGCGAGTCCGTGAAGTCACGGATGCCCGTGGCGTCCGCCATCATCGTGCTGAACCAGCCCTCGCTGATGAAGGCGGTCTTGCCGCCAAGCGCGAGATTGTTCGGGTCCAGCGGGATGATGACCTTGGTCGCGGTCGGCCGGAAGCCCGGGAAGTTCAGGCGCTCATCGGGCCGCAGGCGGTGCTTGATGATGAATGATCGGGCGAGGACCGGACTCTGGAAAAGCGGCGGGTCCATCGGCGCGCCGGAGCGGGCGGCCTTGGCGTGGGCCTGCACGAGATTCAGAATCCGCGATGACGACCTGGCCGCCATCAGGTTTTCCAGGCTTCCCGCGGCCCGTCCGGTCGAAAACTGTCTTACGCCAAGCGCCATCAGACGACGCCTAGGACATATTGGCTATTTACTCCTGACCTGAGCGGGGCGCGGGCCGAGGATTCTGCAAGGGGGCGGATATTCAGGGGGCTTGGCGCGGACAGCGACCGCCGTTCAGCGGATTGAAAGAGTCCGACGGCAAACTGCCCGCATGACGCAGAAGCCTCATGACATCGGCCTCCCCGCGGAGCGCCGCCGACGCAGACGGCGCGGTTGCGGTCTGGCCGGACTTCTGGTCCACGGGCCGCGCGATGCGGCTCTGGACTGCGGTATCGTCGATCTGGACGCGACCGGAGCCCGCATCAGGTTGGTCGCCGCGCCGACGATCATGCCGACCGAGGTCCGCCTTCTGCTGCCAGGCAGCGCGGTGGTCTACGAAGCAACCCTGGCCTGGCGGCGAGGCGCCACCTGCGGCCTGACGTTTGACCGCCGTCATGATCTCATGACCGACTGCCCGCCGACGGTGGCGGCGCTCCGGACTCTCTGCCCGGCTGCCGCGCCCGCCTGACGACCCGGTTTAGTCCGCCGGCAGCAGGTTCTCGTTGCGACGGGCCATCAGCTTGTCGAACTCGCCCCAGACGCCGGTCTCGCCGTGCCACTGGCCGCGGGTGGCTGCCTTGGAATACTCGGTCGAGCGGGCTTCGAAGAAGTTGGCGTGCTCCACGCCGCTGAGCATCGATTGCAGCCAGGGCAGCGGGTTTTCCTTCACGCCGTACAGCTCGGGCAGCTTGAGCTGGCGCAGACGCCAGTCGGCGATGAAGCGGATGTAGTGCTTGATGTCCTCGGGGTTCATGCCCTGGACGTCGCCCGCCTCGAAGGCCAGGTCGATGAAACGGTCCTCGAGGTCCACCACGTGGCGGCAGCACTCGACGATGTCGTCAGCCACGTCCTTGGTGACCGCGCCGGTCTCCTTGTTGAAGGCGTGGTACAGCTTGATGATGCCCTCGCAGTGCAGGCTCTCGTCGCGGACCGACCAGCTGACGATCTGGCCCATGCCCTTCATCTTGTTGAAGCGCGGGAAGTTCATCAGCATCGCGAACGAAGCGAACAGCTGCAGGCCCTCGGTGAAGCCGCCGAACATCGCCAGGGTGCGGGCGATGTCAGCGTTCGTCTCGACCCCGAACTGCTGCATGTAGTCGTGCTTGGCCTTCATGGCCTCGTATTCCATGAACGCGCCGAACTCGCTCTCCGGCATGCCGATCGTCTCGAGCAGCAGGGCGTAGGCCGCGATATGGATGGTCTCCATGTTGGCGAAGCTCGCCAGCATCATCTTCACTTCGGTCGGCCGGAACACGCGGCCGTAGCGGTCCATGTAGTTGTCCTGGACCTCGATATCGCCCTGGGTGAAGAAGCGGAAAATCTGCGTCAGCAGATTGCGCTCGCGATCGTTCAGGTTCGCCGCCCAGTCCTTGCAGTCCTCGCCCAGCGGCACCTCTTCCGGCATCCAGTGGACCTGCTGCTGGCGCTTCCACATGTCGTAGGCCCACGGGTAGCGGAACGGCTTGTAGGCCGCCGAAGGGGTGAGCAGGCCGGGCAGGATGAGCTTGGACGAGGCGGTCACGGTGACGAACTCCGGACGGGGGCGGGCGGGAATCGAAGCGGCACGATAGGATGGTCACCGTATCAAACCGCCGCGACACATCTAGTGGCCACGCTGACGCAACCCACAAGATGTTGTGAGATTGTGGATAAGATCATGAATCAATCGTTGACCGTCTACGGCGCCCTCGGATCGGGCAGCGTGCCCGTCGAGGCGGCCCTGACCCTGATCGGCCTGCCCTACACGGTGGTCGAGGCGGCCACCTGGGATTTCGAGCCGGAGGTGCTGGCGATGGTGGAAAAGGTCAATCCGCTGAAGCAGGTGCCGGCCCTGGTCCTGCCGTCCGGGGAAATCCTCACCGAGAGCGGGGCGATCCTGACCTGGCTGGCCGACGCCCACCCGGCGGCGCGCCTTGGTCCGGGGGTGGACGACCCCGGGCGCGGGCAGTTCCTGCGTTGGATGACCTACATTCCGGCGGCGATCTATTCGCTGTTCTGGGTGCGCGACGAGCCCTCGCGCCTGGGCGGTCCCGACCCGGCCCAGGGCGAACGCATCAAGGCGGCGACCGCCGAGCGCATCGCCGAATGCTGGCGCATGATGGACCAACAGATAAGGCCGGCGGGCGACTATCTGCTCGGCGACGACCTGTCGGTGCTCGACCTCTATGTCGCGGTGGTCAGCCGCTGGGGGCCGGGCCGCAACCGCTTCTATCGGGAGGCGCCCGGGATGACGCCGGTGGTCCGACGTGTCGACGCTGACCCGCGCCTGGCCGATTTCTGGGCGCAACGATTCCCGTTCGCCGAGGGATGGGAGCGTTAGGTCCCGCGCCGAAGGCGTTCGGACCGGCGCGCCGCGAGCGCACGTCGGGACGGACGGGAACCGGCGGATCGGGTGGGCACACTATCCCCGCCCTGGGCTGAGCCAATTTGCCTCACGGAGCATTAGGACTCGCGCCATCCGGGCGTGAACAGATCGCAGGTCTCTTTAGTCCGGAGGCCCGGGATGCCGTCGACCCGCCAGAAGACCTCCCATCGGGAGAGCGTGCCGTTCGCCTGCGTCGTGGACGAGGCCGCGGTCGCTATCCATGCCGTGGTCCCGATCAAGGTGGCGCTCACATTGACCGGCGGGCTTGTGGCCGGACTGGTCGCCACCTGGCCGCTGGCCCTGGGCTGGGTCGCGGGAAATCTCCTTCTGGAGCTGTGGTGCTGGTTCGCGACCCGACGCCAGGCGGCGGACGGCGCGATCTCGCCGGCGATCCGGGCCAACTTCGTCGCCAACTACGTGGCGACCAACGTCTCGTGGCTGTTGCTCGGCGGGATGATGTGGGGCGCCGGCGGGGTCGCCGGGCATGCCAGCGGCGCCGTCGTGGTTGTCGCGCTGATCCTGGTCCTCGTCCTTCTGTTCTATAACACGCCGATGGTGTTCCTCGCCGCCGGCGCCCTGCCCGCGTGGGCGGCCATGGCGGTGATCGCGATAGCCGCTGGCTATGACTGGCGGGCCATGACGCCGATCTGGATCGCCGTGGGCCTGACGATGGTCTTCAACCTCGGCCGGGCGATGGATACGCCTTCGGCCCAGGAACAGAAGCGCCGGCTCAACGCTAGTCTCCAGGACTTCGAGACCCTGGCCGCCAACATACCCGACGTCATCGCCCGCTGGGACATGAACGGCGTCAACCAGTATGTCTCACCCGCAAGCCTCGCCGTCTTCGGTTACACGAGCGAGGAGATGCTGGGCCGGTCCCGCCTCGACACCGTGGACCCCGACAGCGCGGCTCATCTTACGGAGGGGTTGTGTCGGCTGAAGGCCGACCCGACCCGGTCGCAGGCCCTGACATTTCGCGTGCGCCACAAGGACGGCCGCTGGATCTGGATCCAGAGCAACGTCAGCCTTCTGCGCGAACACGGCATCCCGGTCGGTATCATCAATGTCAGCCGTGACGTCACCGAGCGGGTGGAGGCCGATCTGGCGCTGCAGGAGGCCAAGACGCTGGCGGACGCGGCCAACGTCGCCAAGTCCGAGTTCCTGGCCAACGTCAGTCATGAGATTCGAACGCCGATGAACGGGGTGCTGGCCGCGCTTCACCTGTTGGAACGGGAGCCGATTTCCGCCGAAGGCCGCGAGCTGATGCGTCAGGCCAGCGCCTGCGGCCGCATGCTGTCGCAGTTGCTGAATGATGTGCTCGACTTCTCGCGGATCGACGCCGGCCAGCTGGAACTGGCGACGGAAGCGATGGACGCCGGTGAGGCGCTGACGACGGTGGTCGCCCTGCTGACCGGAGATGCCCGGGCCAAGGGCGTCGACCTGCGGTGCGAGGTCACGGGCGACGACCCCTGGATCATGGCCGATCCGGTCAGGCTGCAGCAGACCATGTTCAACCTGCTGGGCAACGCGGTGAAATTCACGGCCAAGGGTCATGTGACGGCGCGGCTGGCCGTTACGCCAGGCGCGAACGCCGACCTTCGCAAGCTTCGCTTCGAGGTCGAAGACAGCGGAATCGGCATGACCGCAGCCGCGCAGGGGAATCTCTTCGAGCGCTTTCGTCAGGCCGAGAGCGATACGGCCCGCAGATACGGCGGCGCGGGCCTGGGGCTTTCGATCACAAGAGACCTGGTGACCATGATGGGGGGCGACATCGGCTTCACCAGCGCCGAGGGCGTCGGCTCGACCTTCTGGCTGGAGATCGAACTCCCCGCCGCCGCGCCGCCCTTGATTGTTGATCGCGCAGAGGACGCCGCTGACTTGCCCCTGGAGGGTGTGAACATCCTGCTGGTCGAGGATAACGCGACCAACCGGCTCGTCGCCGGCACCCTTCTGGGCCGCCTGGGCGCCCGGGTCGCTGAAGCGGAGGACGGTCTGCAGGGACTGGACGCCGCTCGGGTCGGCGGGTTTGACCTGATCCTGATGGATATCCAGATGCCACACATGGATGGGGTCGCGGCGACCCGCGCTATCCGCGGCCTGCCAGGACCGGTGGGCGAAACTCCGATCCTGGGTCTGACCGCCAATGTGATGACCCATCAGCGCGCCCAGTATCTCGCGGCGGGCATGAACGGCGTGGTGGCCAAGCCCATCTCTCCCGCCGCCCTGCTGGGCGAGATTGCCCGACTGGTCGCGGATCCGCTCGAAACAGCCGCCTGATCAGGTCGCCGGATCATACTCCAGGCCCAGCTTCGCCAGTCTGACCGCGAACGGCCCGTAGCGGCGGCCCATGGCGGCAAGCGCCTGATCCAGCTGCGGGGCCGCGGGGCCGGCATCGCCGGGTATGACATAGCGACCGGCCCTCGGCTCCGCATCGGGGAGGATCGTCAGGCCGTGGCGCGATCGCACCGGCGCCCGTCCGGGCCGGGTTGTCGCCACGCGCGCGCGGAAGCTGCGCTGCCAGACGTCCGACCTCAGCGCCAGGGCGATCTCGTCGACGCCGTCCGTCACAGGGGCCTCGACGGTTTCGTGCGACCACACCGCCACGATGATGCTGATCGCGTGGCCATAGTCGGCTTTTGACAGATGGAACTCTGACGTGCGGTGCGCGGTGCTCCATTCGCTCACGCCCAGCCGTCTGGCGGTCGCCTCCGCCGTCGCGCGCCCGCCGATCGCCTCGACCAGCGCCAGCGACATCGGGATCGAGGCCGACACCCCCGTCGTGGAAATGATCGGACCGTCCTGGACGTAGCGCTGGTCGCGCACCCAGGTCGTGTCCGGATAGCTCTTCTGGACAGCTTTCAGCGCCCCCCAGTGGGTTGTCGCGCGGCGGCCGTGCAGCAGGCCGGCGGCGGCGACCACGCGGGCGCCTTCGCAGACGGAAACGATGGTCGCGCCGCGGCCGGCCTGATCCTTGACCCAGGCGGTCAGCACCTTGTCCTTCGGGGACATCTGCGCCGGTACGATGACGATATCGGCGCCGGCCGGCTCGGCCAGATCGAATTGCGCCAGGGTCTGGTCGGCGCGGATTTTCAGCGCCATGCGCAGCTGGATCGGGCCCTCGCCGGTGGACAGGCTGCGCACCTCGGCCACGCCGGAGTCCTTGAGCACGCCGTAGGGAATGATGAAGTCCGTCACCTCGGCGCCGTTGTTCTCGCCGACGACCACGACCAGCGGCCGGGTCCGTCCGGCTTTGGGTGCGGGGAGAGTCAGGCGGTCCGAAGCCCTGGGGGTCACCGCGACGGCCGGCGCGCCGTCGGCGAAGGAATTGCCGGCCGCGACCGCGACGAGGGGCAGGGCGAGAAAGCCAGTGATGATCACGAGGGCGGCGCGCATGGCGGTGTCTTTCGAACAGGAAGGAGAGGGGACGTCCGGAGCCGCGCGGCGACCCCGGACGTTCTGGGCGGTCAGGCGCTGGCGGCGGGGGTCGCGCAGGCGCAGTCGTCGCCACACCGGCAGGTCGGTCCGCAGTTGCAGGACACGCAGGTGCAGGGCTCGCAGGGGCATTGATCGGTCATGGTCTTGTCTCCGTTGCGTCCCGAGGATCGGGAACACCTGGAGCCTAGGGTCGAAAGTGTCTGGCGGAAATGACACAAGTATCGCATATTGCGCCAATGACCTTGACCCCTGCCCATACCCGCAAAGTGGCCCTCGTCGGCTATCATGGCGTCCAGTCCCTTGATCTGGTCGGCCCCCTCGAGGTCTTCGCCATGGCCTGCAACTTCAGCGGCAAGCCTCTCTACGAGCCCATCCTCGCCTCGCCGGACGGGGGAGAGATTCGATGCAACTCGGGACTTCGCCTGGCCGGTTCTGTGGCGCTGGCCGACCTGCCTGCCGATCTGGATACCGTGCTCGTGGGCGGTGGACACGAAGCGGGCCTGCGAGCGATGGGCGAGAGCGACGTCGTGCTCGACTGGCTGCGCGATCGCGCCTCTACCACCCGCCGCATGGGCAGCGTCTGTTCCGGCGCCCTGGTGCTGGCGGCGACGGGCCTGATCGATGGCCGTCGCGCGACCACCCACTGGGGTGTCTGCGATCAGCTGCGCGCGCTTCGGCCAGCTGTCCGGCTTGAGCCGGACGCGATCTTCGTCGCCGACCCGCCCTTCTTCACCTCGGCCGGGGTCACGGCGGGCATCGACCTGTGCCTGGCTCTCGTCGAGGCCGACCACGGTCCGGACCTGGCCCTGGCCATCGCGCGCAACCTGGTTCTGTTCATGCGCCGCCCCGGCGGCCAGACGCAGTACAGCGCCGGCCTCAACGTCCAGGCGGCGGCGACGCCGAAACTGCGCCAGCTGATCGCCGACATCAGCGCTGATCCGGTCGGCGACCTTTCGCTGCCGGCCCTCGCCGCCAGAGCCGGCATGACCGAACGGACGTTTTCCAGGGTCTTCCATCGCGAGACCGGCATCACGCCGGCCGCCTTCGTCGAGACCGCCCGCCTCGACCGGGCCAAGACCTTGCTCGAGACTTCCGACTGGCCGCTCGCAAGAATCGCCGAACGGGCAGGCTTCGGCAGTCTCGACGGCCTGCACCGCGCCTTTCACAAGCGCCTCGGCGCGACGCCGGGTGAATATCGGCAGCGGTTCGGGCGGGTCGGCGGCGCCTGACCTTGCGCAACCCCGCGCCCGCGTCATCCGTTCCGCTAGCATGAACAGGATCGCGACTCTGGTTCTCACCGCCACCTTGCTTGCGGCGACGTCCGTCGAAGGGCAGGCCTATGTCCGCGCAGACTGCCGATCCGTGATCGGCCCGCCGCCGGCCCAGGATACCCTGACCGCCGCCTGGTATCGCCGGTTCTGGACCGGCGACTGCGGGAGCCTGAAGGGCTGCCATGCCGGAAGCCCCAACTGGAACCAGGTCGTCGCCCGCCTGACGGCCCGCGCCGACCCTGCTCGCCGGGCCTCAGTCCACGCCCGCGCCTGTCGCCTGGGGGCCCGCATCGGCCAGGAATGGACTCGTCCCGGCCGCGTCCGCCGCATCGACAGCCACGACCTCCGCGCCTTCAAGGCGACTCTCGATCGCGCCGGCGACGTCGCGAGGGGCCTGTCGAAGGTCGAGGCGCAGGTCAGCGGCGCGACCCGCCGCTAGCCACCCGCCAATCGCCGGAACACGACGCCCCGCGTCCGGGTCTTGTAGGCGCGCCAGCCGATCACCCGGTTGCTGCGGTCGCGCTCGAACACAAAGGTCCAGTAGGCGTCCCGCCCGCTGAAGGCGTCCTGATAGATCGGGTCGAGCAGGAAGGTTTCTCCGTCCGGGCCCGTGGTCCTGAGGACGCCTCCGGCGGCCACGTCGACCGCGACGGTCCAGACGGCCTCGGCGTCGACGCTTACGAACTGCCCGGTGAACGCCGCCAGTGTCTTCGCGTCCGGCTTCCAGGCGGATACAGGCGCCAGAAGGACCGCTGCGTTTCCGATGCGCGTCAACGACAGGCCGGTGGGCCGGCCCTGGTGGTCACGGGTCACGGTCGCCTCCCGGGTTCCTGCCCGGTTCACCAGGCGGCCCGTGCCATCAGGAGAGAACGGCCCGCCGCCGTTGAAATGCACGCCGGCCTCGTCGACCGTCACCTTCACGAGGGCGCCGGTCAGCCGGTTCCTCCACAGCCCGGCGAGATCTGCCGGCGCCGGCCTCACAAGCCCGACCGGGACCTCCACAGATGCCGGCGCAGCTGGCATGAACAGCGCTGTCAGGGCAGGTCCGAGATCCTCGGTGTTGAGGGCGCCGGCGTTGCAGAGCACCGCGACCGAAAGGCCCTCGGCCGGAACTCGCGCCAGATAGGCCCGGTAGCCGGCCGTGGCGCCGGCGTGGAAGATGAGTACGCGGCCGTTGACGCTGGTCCACTCCAGCCCGAGCCCGTAGGCGATAGGCGTTCCGTCGGCGAGGGCGCCCCGCGTGTTCGTCAGCAGCCCGACCCAGTCCGACGCCCACGACGGCGGAGCGCTGAGCAACGCGTTCCAGCGTTGCAGGTCGCCGACCGTGGTCAGCAATCCGCCGGGTCCGACCACGTCTTCGAGCGGCATGTCCTGACGCAGGACGCCGTCCTCGCCGGGCGTATAGGCGGTCGCCCGCCCCGGCACGATGTCATTGTGATTGTCGCGCCAGCGGGTCCGGTCCATGCTGGCCGGCTCGAACAGCCGTGCGCGGCTGAAGGCGTCAAAGGTCTGTCCGCTGACCCGCTCCACGATGATCGCGGCCAGGACGTAGTTCGAGTTGCTGTAGAGATACTCCGTACCCGGCGTGAAATTCAGCGCCGATTGCCGCGCCACGATCGCCAGCACCTGGGCGTTGGTGTGGTTGCGGCTGTCGCGGCCGGCGCCGGCCAGTTCCACGAGATCGTCCCAGTTGCGCAGGCCGCTGGTGTGCGTCAGCAGCCTGCGGATTGTGATGGGGGCGCCGTAGTCGCGCATTTCGGGAAGGTACCTGCGGATGTCGTCGTCCAGCGCCAGCCGCCCGTCCGCGACCAGCACCGCGACGGCCGCGGCGGTCACCTGCTTGGAGACCGACCCGGCCTCCAGCACGGTGTCGGGGTGAATCGGCGTTCCGGTCTCGAGATTCGCCATCCCCCAGGTCCTGCTGAATACCGGCTCACTGCCGCGCATGACCGAGATCGCGCAGCCAGGCCCCGCGGGGTCGGCGGCGTCCCTGAACAGGGCCATGACGGACGGTGTCGGGTCGGAAGGCGGCGGCGAGGATGAGGGCGCCGCTCCGGCAAGCGCGAATAGCAAAGGCAACGTCGTCAGCACGGTGGGTCTCCATCGGTGGAGACACAACCCTGACCACTCGCGGCGGCTAGAGCGCCGCAGTATCCGCCATTGGCGCGGATTGGCGGCTTTCGGGACGCCCGAGGCGGCGGCGAATTTCCGTCGGCGTGGCGCCCGCGTAGAGACGGAAGGCGCGGTTGAAGCTGGCCTTGGCGTTGAAGCCGGCCTCCAGGGCCAGGTCCAGCACATCGCGCCCGGCGTTCTCCGGTCGGGTCAACGCTTCCGTGACGGCCTCGACGCGGATCCGCCCGAGGAACTCCCGAAACGTCTGGCCAGCTCCCAACGATAGCCCGCGCGACAGGGTCCGTTCCGATACCGCCAGCCGCGCGGCGAGGCCGGCCAGATCCAGCGTCTCGTCCCGCCACCACCCGGCTTCGACCACGCGCTCGCGCCAGGCCGTCGCCTGCGTCCTGTATCTCGCGGTCTCGTCGCCCGGTGCGCCCTTCGTCCTTGCTGCGGACGCCGGCGCCGAGTGCGGATAGTCGACCCCGCCATACCGCCAACCGAGCAACCCCAGGCCATAGGTCAGGCCGGCGAAGACGAGCATCAGCGGAAACCGCGCCATGTAGTCGAGTGGGCGCACCAGCCAGCTAGTCAGGGCGAATCCGGCGGCGACCGCCAGGGTCATGGCGAACCCGGTCAGCATCGCCCGCAGCCATCCAAGGCGCGCGTCTTCGCGATTGGCGAAATGGTCGTCCAGCCAAGCGCGATAGCGCTCGACCGTCCGTAGACTGATGAAAAGATAGATTCCGGCCAGAGCCAGGGCGACCGCCGCGCCCGCCGGCGCGACCAGTCCGAGGTGCGGACCCGTATACCAGGTCCACTTCGCAGGGGTCGGGAGGGCGAAACAGACCAACTGATAGCCGAGCTGAACGGCGGCGGGGACGAGGTGCAGGCCCCATTGCGACGGCGGCCGGCCCGTCGTCAGACAGACGATGTACCCCCAAAGCAGCGGACCATAGGCGAACGAAAGATCGAACGGCGCAAAGGTCAGCCAAGGGTGGGCGTCATAGGCCCCGGCATAGCCCAGCACATAGGGGCCCAGCCGAAGCACAACGGCGCTGATCAGGGCCGCCAGCCACCACCGCGCGGGTCCGCGCCCACTGGCTGCCGCCAGCCCCGCCAGCGCGGCGCCATTGGCCGCCCCGACCAGCAAGGACAGACTGTAGATGCCCATGACCCGCGCGCCTCCGTCACGGAAGCTAGCGCGTCGGTGCGGGCCGTCCACCCTGACCCGTCACCAGACGCCCGTGCGCGCCTCCGGCGGCAGATACAGCTTGTCACCGGGTTGAACGCCAAGGGCCCGTCGCCAGGCCTCGAGATTTCGAACGGTGTCGGTGCGGTATTCGCCGGGAGCATGGGTGTCGGAGGCAATCTGCTGGGCCAGGGCCGCGTCGGTCTGGACCCGCCGCCAACGTCGCGCGAAGGCCAGGAAGAAGCGCTGGTCGCCGGTCAGCCCGTCCCTGATCGCATCCGGCTTGCCCTTGAGCGACAGGTGGTAGGCGTCATAGGCCACTAGCAGGCCGGCAAGATCGCCGATGCCCTCGCCCAACACCTGCTCGCCCTTCACGCAGAGTCCGGGTCGCGGACAATAGGCGTCGAGCTGCGCCTGCAGCGGGGCCGCCGCCGCGCGGTAGCGCGCCAGCTCCTCCGGGGTCCACCAGCGCAACAATCGGCCTTGGGCGTCGTACAGACTGCCCAGCTCGTCGATGCTGTGGCTGATTTCGTGGGCCATGCCCGCGCCGGCTGAACCGTAGTTGGCGGCGGCGTCGCCCGTCGGGTCAAAGAAGGGCGGCTGCAGGATGCCGGCGGAGAACTGCATGGCGTTGGGACTGAAATTGATGATCGCCCCGGCCTGCTGCGGCAGGAGCCCACTCCACTCGCCCGGATCAACCGGCCGCTCGAGCTTGGCCAGCTCACGGCGGTAGGCGAAGGCCTCGGCGCGACGCAGGTTGCCCAGGGCGTCGTCCTTGCGGATGTCCAGGCCGGCATAGTCGATCCACCGGTCGGGATAGCCCACGCCGATCCTGACCGCAGCCACCTTGGCCAGCGCCATGTCCCGGGCCGCGGGCGACCGCCAGGCCTGACGGGCGACGCGCGCGGCCATGGCGGTCCGCAGGTTTTCCGCCATCTCAGTCGCCGCGGCCTTCGCGGAGGGCGGGAACCAGCGGGCCACATAGCGCCGGCCGATATCCTCACCCAGCGCCGTCGTGGTTGAAGCGATCGCCTGCGCCGCCCGGTCCGGCTGCTGGCCGCCGAAGGCCTTGGGCAACACAGCCGCGTAATGCTCAAGCAGATGAAAGGCGAGATAGTCCTTCCAGGTTTCGATCGGCTGATCGCCGACCAGCGCGGCTATGCCCTTGAGCGCCGAGGGTTGCCAGACGACGAACCGGTCCTGTCGGCCGAGGCCCGCCGCCCCGAACCAGGCGTCCCAGTCCAAGCCCGGCGCTTTCGCCCCGAAGTCGGCGCGGCGCCAGGCGTTGTCCGTCTTGAACACGTCGTCGGTGTCGGCGCGCGGGGCCTGCGCCCGGGCGATGGCCGTCTCAAGCGCCAACACGCGGGTAGCGCGGGCGTCGGCCAGATCGAAGCCGGCGAGGGTCAGCATCGCCGCGACATGCGCGCGATAGGCCTCCCGCGCCGCGACGGCTTCGGCCCCTTCGTCGAGATAGGTCTCGCGGTCGAACAGGCCCAGGCCGCCTTGCACCAGATGCGGGACGTAGTGATCGGGATCGTGGAAGTCCTGATGGATCCATACGCCGAACAGGCCGGCGGTCTGGGTATTGCTGCCGTCATCCAGGGTGAGCGACCCGCCCAGCCAGGCTGACAGCGCCTTGCGGTCGGCGATCTCGGCGATGGCGGCCAGATCCCCGGACAGCGGCTGCAGGCCCCTTGCCTCGATGCCGGCGGTATCCATCCAGCTGACATACCAGGCGCCGACCCGGTCGCTCTTTCCGGCCCTGGCCGCCGCCACTGCCCCATCGACAAGCATCTGCACGCGCTCCGACGACAGCGCTCGCAACTGGGCCGTCGTGTCGTAGCGCGCCCGGCCTTCCGGCAGGGGCGTGGTTCGCAGCCAGACGCCGTTGGCGTAGGCATAAAAGTCGTCGCCCGGCCGCACGCCGGAATCGACACCGGACGCCGCCGCCATGGGAGTCGTCCCTTGCGCCATGGCGACGCCGGACAGGAGAGCGGCCAGGCTTCCGGCCAGGGCGATGCGGACAAACGGGCTCGCGTGACGACTAGACATGGGCGGCCTCGCGGGCCGCAAGCGCCGCCAGCAGCTCCCGGCTGTCGACCACTTCGGCGAATTCGCCCTGGAGGTCGCTGAGCGCGGCGTCATGCACGGCCTCCGCCGACCGGAGGCGACCGTCGAGCCCGGCGCGGGCGAAGGTTGCCGTCGCATCGGCCACGACAAACGTATCGAAGCCCAGGTTTCCGGCCATGCGCGCGGTGGTCGAAATACAATGGTTGGTGGTCAGCCCGACGACAACCAGCGCCTCGATGCCGTCGGCGCGCAGATCGGCCTCCAGCGTCGTCCCGATGAAGGCGCTGTTGACCTGCTTGCGATAGAGCCGTTCGCCCGCCAGCGGCCGGCCCTCGGGCTTGGCGGCGTTGCCGGGCGTGCCCGGCCTCAGCCTGCCCGACGGCGCCGGCGAATCATGGTGGACGTGGATCACGGGCGCCCTGAACGCACGCCAGGCCGACAGCAGGGCCGCGATCCGCGCCTCCGCGCCGGGGTTGTTGCGGACGCCCCAGGCCGGATCGTCAAAGCCGACCTGCAGGTCGACCACCATCAGGGCGGCGTTGTGAATGGATGGTCTCACGGCTCGGTCCTCCCGCGCACGGGGCGGCGCCGGCGCGCGCCTTGACAGCCCTCGTACGCCGTCGATTGTGCGGGCCGTGAATGCCCGTCGCCATGAGCAAGACGGCGGCGGAGCCTGACGAAATGACCGAAGATCAGCGGACGGATAGACGAAACGGCGGCGTTCGCGACGCGCTCGATGAGAAGCTGGTCTCCCTGCTGAGTCTGAACGCCCGTATGACCCTCACCGCGCTCGCCCGTGCGCTGGCCCTGTCGCGCACGGCGCTGCAGGCCCGCATGGCCCGCCTCGAACGCGACCGGGTCATTCTCGGCTATCGCGCCGTGATCGCCGAAGCGCCGCCCGCCGCGGATGACAACAGCCTGGGCGCCGTCCTGTCGCTGACCTTCAGCCAGCGCCCGTGTCATCCCGTCGTCCAGACTTTCCGGCACTGGCCGGAGATCACTCACTACTATTCGGTCACCGGTCCGCTGGACGCCTATGTCGTGGTCCGCGTGGCGAACGCCCAGGCGCTGGCCGCGCTGGTCGACCGCCTCAGCGCCATTCCCGGGGTGGATCAGGTGAGGTCATCGGTGGTGCTGAAGGAGGACTTCGGCTGAGAGGGCGGGCCACCGCGCCGCGATAGCTCCGCTCTATCCTGTCGCAAGAAACAATTGATTGTCCGACTCCCGTGGCGCGGGACTACCCTCCCTACCGCCAGCGGTCGGGGGACCGCCTTCGTGCGCCCCCCGGCCTCGACCCCATCAACGGAGACGCACGATGTCGCTCGCGACCAGCAAGACCCTCGACAACCTGAAGGCCGCCTTCGCCGGCGAGAGCCAGGCGAACCGCCGCTACCTGTACTTCGCGCAGAAGGCCGACGTGGAAGGCTACAACGATGTGGCCGCGGTGTTCCGCTCGACCGCCGAGGGCGAGACCGGCCACGCCCACGGCCACCTGGAGTTCATGGAGTCGGTCGGCGACCCGGCCACCGGCCTGCCGATCGGCGGCACCTCCGACAACCTGAAGGCCTCGATCGCCGGCGAGACCCACGAGTACACCGACATGTACCCGGGCATGGCCCGCACGGCCCGCGAGGAAGGGTTCGACGAGATCGCCGACTGGTTCGAGACCCTGGCCAAGGCCGAAAAGTCCCACGCCGGCCGCTTCCAGCGCGCGCTGGACACGCTGGACTAGGGTTGGTTGCGTGGTTCGAGACGCGGACCTGAGGGTCCGCTCCTCACCATGACGAACCGGGTTTGTAGCCAACCCCTCTTCGTCATCCTGAGGAGCGAGCCTGAAGGCGAGCGTCTCGAAGGACGCAGTGACCTTCAGCAACCATCGACAGGGCGCCCGTGACCGACGACACCGCTACTCCGACCCCGCCCGCCGCAAAGGCCGAGGGCTCACTCGACGCGCCAATGCGGCATCCGATCGCCTGGCGGGACGACAGCTATTACGATCTGGCGGCCGTCGAGAAGGAGATGGAGCGGGTCTTCGACATCTGTCACGGCTGCCGACGTTGCTTCAATCTGTGCGACAGCTTCCCCAAGCTGTTCGACATGATCGACGAGAGCCCGACGGGCGAGCTCGACGGGGTCGACAAGGCGAAGTTCGGCGAGGTCGCCGACGCCTGCACCCTCTGCGACATGTGCTTCCTGACCAAGTGTCCCTATGTGCCGCCGCACGAATTCGACCTCGACTTCCCGCACCTGATCCTGCGCTACCGCGCGGCCAAGCGGAAAGCGTCTGGCGGCGACTTCGTCCGCGAGCAGCTGGGAAAAACCGATCGCAACGGCACGCTGGCCAAGCCGGTCGCGGGCCTCGCCAACTGGGCCACGGCCCGGGAGAACACGCCCCTGCGCGGCCTGCTCGAGGCGATCGCCGGCATCGACGCCGAGGCGGACCTGCCGAAATTCCACAGCAAGACGGCGAAGGACCGGTTGAAGACCCTGCCGGCCGCCGATCCCGCCGGACCGGCCTTCGGCCAGCGCAAGGCGGTGATCTACGCCACCTGTTTCACCAACTACAACGACCCGGCCACGGCCCAGGCCGCCGCCTCCGTGCTGGCCAAACAGGGGGTCGAGACGGCGTTCTGCTACCCGGAATGCTGTGGCATGCCCCAGCTGGAAGCGGGCGACCTCAGCGATGTCGCGGCCCGGGCCGAACGCACCGCCGCCGCCTTCGCCCCCTGGATCGAGAAAGGTTACGAGGTCATCGCCCTGACCGCCTCCTGCGGCCTCATGATGAAGTTCGAGTGGCCGCTGCTGCTGCCCGAGAGCGCGGCCGTCAAGGCGCTGGCCAACGCGACGAAGGACGTCTCGCAGTACGTTGTCTCACTGTCGAAGACCTTTGGCCTGGCCCCCGGCCTCATGCCCATCGAAGGCGGCGTCACCGTTCACCACGCCTGCCACGCCCGGGCCCAGAACATGGGCGCCCAGTCGGCTCAGATGTTGAAGCTGATCCCCGACACCCGCATCGAGCTGGTCGAGCGCTGCAGCGGCCACGGCGGCACCTTCGGCGTGATGAAGGAGACCCGCCCCGTGGCCCTCAAGGTCGGCAAGCCGACCGCCAGACAGGTGGCCGGGAAGAAGACCGAGGAGCTCTGCTCCGACTGCCCGCTGGCCTGCAACCACCTCGGACAGATGGTCGCCGCCGAGGCCGGCGGCGCGATCATGCACCAGGGCCACCCGATTGAAGTGCTGGCGAAAGCCTACGGCCTGACCTTCCAGAACTGAGCCCCGACCCCATGCCCCTCGCCGACCACCGCATCACCCCCGCCGACTTGATCCCCGACGCCGACTACGCACGCCAGCGGTCCGAGCGCCGCGCCGCCCTGCTGCCGGTCAAGCGCCTGCGCCGCGTGGCGCTGGGCCCGTTCTGCACGGTGATCTTCGAGAGCTACGAGACCATGCTGTTCCAGGTCCAGGAGATGCTGCTGACCGAGCGCGGCGGCGCCGCCCAGATCCCTGACGAGCTGGCGGCCTACAACCCGCTGATTCCGCAGGGCTCGGAGCTGGTCGCCACCGTGATGTTCGAGATCGATGAGCCGGTCCGGCGGGCCCGCGAGCTGGCGCGTCTGGGCGGCGTCGAGGACTGCTTCAGCCTGCGGTTCGGCAACGGCCTTGTCGCGCCGGCCGTCCCGGAGGAGGGCGACAACGTCGAGCGCACGCGCGACGACGGCAAGACCTCCTCGATCCATTTTCTGCGCTTCGCGCTGACCGACGCGATGAAGGGCGTATTCCGCGACCCGGGCGTGACCCTGGCCGTCGGCTGCGACCATGAGCACTATGCCCACCTGGCCATGCTCAGCCCCGCCACCCGTGCGGAACTGGCGCGGGACCTGTCATGAGGTGGGGACATGTACCGCAGGTACGTGTCCCCCAAACCAGCCGCCGCTGAATCTCGATTAGGGGACACCGACCTTCGGTACATGTCCCCTACGCCCTACTTCTTCCCGGCGACCTCGATGAACCGGCTGGTCGGCGCGGCCGCGGCCTTCTTGTCCGCCTTGGGCTTGCGGACTTCCTTGTTGGACTTTTTCTGACCCTTGGCCATGACGCGCGCTCCATGAAGGCGGCGGCCCCGGGCCGGGCGGAATGCGCCGGACGTGGGTCGACCGGCATTGATGGGGGCCTTCTACAACATTCCGCGCCGGACCGGGACCGCCAATCCGCCCGTCACGCCGGCGTGCGGCCCAGGAACCGTCGACCTCTGCTCCGGTTTATCCATCCAGAAAAGCAGAGGAGATCACGATGACCGACAAGAGCAGAATCCAGGGCGAGGGCGACTATGAGGCCGCGAAACGCTTCGACGACGCCGAGCGGGCGTTCGTTGAAACCGGCCCGGTGAAGGAGAAGGCGCGGGAAGCGGAACAGGCGCTGGACGGTCCCGAGGGCGAGGCCCTGGAAAAGGCCCGTGTCGAGACGGGGGAAGGCAAGACAGGGAAGGCCTGAACTTTCCTGGCGGGCGGGCTCCATGGGGTGTGTCATCATTCTCTCTGACGTTCCGGAGAGGAAGACGTTGATGACCACCCGACGCCTGCTCATTTTCGCCGTCAGCGCGTTGGTGGCAAATCCCGCGCTCGCCGCGGCGCCGCTCTACGCGCCCGACGTCGGCCCGGCGCTGTCGCCGCGCGCCCAGGGCATGGTCAAGACACTCAAGGCCGCGATCCGCGCCAAACAGGCCGAACTCGACGCCTTGCCGCCTTCACCGCTGGAGGGTGGCAGGCTTGAACGGATGGCCGAGCTGGAACAGACGGCGCGCGAGAGCCTCTACGGTCTGGACTTCGAAAGTCTCGATCTGGCCGAACGGCGCGTCGCGCTGGACGCCTGCTGGTCGCTTGTCGAAGCTGTCGATCGCAGGAACCAGGCGGCGCTGAAGACGATGCTGCCCGCCGATGGCGGCTGGTTCGGGCGTACGGCTTTCGGCGAGGTGGGCGCGCGCGGGGCCTGGCTGATCGTCGTCCATGCGGTGAACGACCGCAAACTGATGCGTGAGGCGGCCCGGCGGATGGAGCCGCTGGTCGCCAATGCCGAGGTGCTGCCGGCCTGGTATGCTTCGGTGGTCGATCGGCTGGCGGTGATCGAGGGCCGGCCCCAGACGTTCGGCACCCAGCCGGTCTGCAAGGCCGGGGCCTGGGTCATCGGCGAAGTCGCCGATCCCGCCGGCCTGGATGCGCGCCGCGCGGAACTGGGCCTGCAGGCGATGGATACGCGGGATTTCCGGCCGCCGCCCGGGTGCTAGGGGACACGGACCTGGCGGTACATGTCCCCGGCTAGCCTACTGACAGGCGAGGCACTCGTCGTAGTCGGTCTTTTCGCCGACTTCGAGATTGTAGGTGTCGACCGTGTCGGCGCCGGCGTGGCTGGCGCGCTGCACGGACTTGGAGCGCAGGTAGTAGAGGCTCTTCATGCCGCGCTCCCAAGCCTGCCAGTGCAGCATGTGCAGGTCCCACTTGTCCACGTCGCCGGGAATGAACAGGTTGACCGACTGGCTCTGGCAGATGTCGGGCGTGCGGTCGGCGGCCAGTTCGACCACCCAGCGCTGGTCGATCTCGAAGGCCGTCTTGTAGACGTCCTTGTCGTCCTGGCTGAGGCAGTCGAGGTGCTGCACCGAGCCTTCGTTGGCCAGGATGCTGTCCCAGACCGCCGGCGTGTTGGCGCCCTTGGTCTCGAGCAGGCGCTCGAGGTAGGGGTTGCGGACCGCGAAGGTGCCCGACAGGGTCTTGTGGCTGTAGATATTGGCCGGGATCGGCTCGATGCCGGCGCTGGTGCCGCCGCAGATGATGCTGATGCTGGCGGTCGGGGCGATGGCCAGCTTGTGGCTGAAGCGCTCCATGACGCCGCGCTCGGCCGCGTCGGGGCAGGGGCCCTTCTCCTCGGCCAGCTTGACGCTGGCCTTGTCGGCCTCGCGACGCAGGTGCTTGAACAGCCGCATGTTCCACGACTTGGCCAGCGCGCTTTCGAACGGCACGTTCTGGGCCTGCAGGAAGCTGTGGAAACCCATCAGGCCGAGGCCGACCGAGCGCTCGCGCATGGCGGCGTAAACCGCGTGCTTGGCGTCATCGGGCGCGCGCTTGATGAAGTCTTCCAGCACGTTGTCGAGGAAGCGCATCACGTCCTCGATGAACATCGGCTCATCGCGCCATTCGAGGAACGACTCGGCGTTGACCGAGGACAGGCAGCAGACGGCGGTCCGCTCGACACCCAGGTGGTCCTTGCCGGTATGCAGCATGATCTCGCTGCAGAGGTTCGACTGGCGGACCTTGAAGCCCAGCTCCTGCTGGTGCTTCGGCATGGCGCGGTTCACCGCGTCGGAGAAGATCAGGTAGGGCTCGCCGGTCTGCAGGCGCAGTTCCAGAACCTTCTGCCACAGGGCGCGGGCGTCGACCTCGCGCAGGACTTCGCCGGTCTTGGGTGAGCGGAGGCCGAACTTCCCGCCATCGCGGACCGCGTGCATGAACTCGTCGGTGATCGAGATGCCGTGGTGCAGGTTCAGGGACTTGCGGTTGAAGTCGCCAGAGGGTTTGCGGATCTCGAGGAACTCGTCGATTTCCGGGTGGTGGATGTCCAGATAGACCGCCGCCGAGCCCCGGCGCAGGCTGCCCTGGCTGATGGCCAGCGTCAGGGAGTCCATCACGCGGATGAAGGGGATGATGCCGCTGGTTTGGCCGGCGCCCTTGACCTTCTCGCCGATGGAACGGACGCCGCCCCAGTAGGTGCCGATGCCGCCGCCGTTGGCGGCCAGCCAGACATTCTCGTTCCAGGTGCCGACGATGCCGTCGAGGCTGTCGCCGACCGCGTTGAGGAAACAGCTGATCGGCAGGCCGCGGTTGGCGCCGCCGTTCGACAGCACCGGCGTCGACGGCATGAACCACAGCTTGCTCATGTAGTCGTAGACGCGCTGGGCGTGATCGGCGTCATCGGCGAAGGCCGTGGCGACCCGGGCGAACATGTCCTGATAGGACTCACCGGGCAGCAGATAGCGGTCTTCGAGCGTCGTTTTGCCGAAGTCGGTCAGCAGCGCGTCGCGGCTGCGGTCGACCTCGACCTTCCGGACCAGCGCCAGCTGCGGCTTGTCGCCGGACAACCAGGCGGAATCACCTGCCGCCTCACCGAGGGGAATTTGCCGTGCCGCGTCGCCCATCATGACCTAAAACCCGTGACCAAACAGCGGCTTCACAAACGAACAGCCCGCCCTGAAGACGCTACATCTTGTGGGCATGACGCCCCCTGAACCCACTATATGGGGCCATGAGGCCTAATGACTCGTCAACGGGGAGAAACGCCTCGGAGGCGACTTTTTCGTTAACAAACTGTTGAGAAGCCGTCCGTAGACCACCGTTCCGCAAGGGTTTGACAACCTTTTCAGACACCTGCGACTCCCCCTCGTCGACGGGCCCCCACGCGTGGCATGATGTCGCCGATGACCCCCGACCAGATCTATGCCGAAAAGCGCATCACCGCGACCGAGGCCGCCGCGCGGATCGAGTCCGGCGCCCGCATTTCGATGGGCATGGCCCTTGCGGAGCCGCCCGCCATCCTCGCCGCCATCGCCGCCCGGGCGGAGGCGAACGAGATCGACGAGGTGAAGCTCTACTATTTCCACTCGACGCCGCATGCGGGAATGACCGTGCTGCGCTACGAGCTGATGGACCGTATCCGGCCCCATTGCTTCTTCCTCGGGCCGATCGAGCGGTCCCTGCTTGAGCGGGGCGCGGCCGACGGCAAGCGCACGATCGACTTCGTCCCCGGCGCCTTCAGCCAGGCGCCCCGGCTGATGTGCGACCCGGCGCCGATCGACTTCCACGTGACCGCCGTGTCGCCGATGGACAGGCACGGCTACTTCAGCTTCGGCCCGAGCAACGACTACGGCTCGACCGTCGCCCGCTGCGCCCGCCAGACCATCGTCGAGGTCAACAAACATACCCCGCGGGTGCGCGGCGGGATGATTCACGTCAGCGAGGTTGCCGGCATCGTCGAGAACGATCTGCCGCTGTTCGAGAACCCCGGCCGTCTCCCGGCCGCCGAAGACGCCGCCATCGGCCGGACCATCGCCGGGCTCGTCGAGGACGGGTCCTGCCTGCAGATGGGCATTGGGGCGCTCCCGGACGCGGTCTGCGCGGCGTTGGGCGGGCACAGGGACCTCGGCATCCACACCGAGCTGCTGTCGCCCGGCCTGGTGGCCCTGATGAAGGCCGGTGCGGTCACCAACCGTCGCAAGATCACCGATCCGGGCCTGTCGATCTTCACCTTCGCCCTCGGCGATCAGGCGCTCTACGATTTCATCGACGACAACGCCGCGGTCGAGAGCCGGCCGGTGGAATACGTCAACGACCCGGCGGTGATCGCCCGCAATGACCGGGTCGTTTCGGTCAACGCCACGCTGCAGATCGACCTGTCCGGCGCCTGCAATTCGGAACACCTCGCCGGAAAGCAGTTCAGCGCCGCGGGCGGCCAGCTCGATTTCGTGCGCGGCGCCTACGCCTCCCACCGCGGTCGATCGATCATCGCCTGCCACTCGACGGCCAAGGAGGGGACGCTGTCGCGGATCACGACGCGGCTGGACGGTCCGGTGACCACGCCGCGCAACGACACCCACATCGTCGTCACCGAGTTCGGCCATGCCGACCTCAAGGGCATGTCCACGGCGCAGCGGGCGAAGGCGCTGATCTCGCTCGCCCATCCCCGGTTCCGCGACGAATTGACAGCGGCGGCGAAGGCGAACGGGAGCCTCTAGCCTTGCATTCGCAGGCCCGGGCCCGTATCAGCCCCTCCGTCACTGGGGAGTAGCCGGCTGCGCGTTCAGCAGCGGGTGCGTCAACAAACTTGGAGCCGAGGCTCCATGGCGCATCCAGTCCGAAAGGACCTGGCGAGACCTTTGGCTTTCGCGTGCGGTCGAGCGGGACCGGAGCGCGGAACGCCAATGGTCTGTCTTACCGGTCCCGCCAGGACAAGTTCATGGAAGCCTTCCTCGTCTCCGCCGGCCTCGTGGCCATCGCCGAAATCGGCGACAAGACCATGCTGCTGGCCATCGTGCTGACGGCGCGATTCCGCAAACCCTGGCCGATCCTGGCCGGCATTCTTGTCGCGACCCTGGCCAACCACGGCCTGGCCGCGACGGTCGGGTCTGTCGCGGGCCATGCGCTGCACGGTCCCTGGGTCCACTGGGTGCTGGGCCTGCTGTTCATCGGCTTCGGCGTCTGGGCCCTGATCCCCGACAAGTTCGAGGACGACGAGGCGCCGTCGGCGATCAAGGCCGGGTCAGTGTTCCTGACCACCGCCATTGCCTTCTTCTTCGTCGAGATGGGTGACAAGACCCAAATCGCGACCGTGGCGTTGGCTGCGCGGTTCCACTCGATCCTGCTCGTCGCGGCGGGCACGACCGTCGGCATGATGCTGGCCAACGGCCCCGCCGTCTGGCTGGGCGAGACCGCGGCCACGCGCCTGCCGATGAAATACATCCGCTGGACGGCGGCCGCAGCGTTCGCGGCGATCGGCGTCTGGATCCTGATCGCCGGCTGACGATCAGGCCAGCAGGGCGCGGTAAGCCTCGCGCGCGGCCTTGAAATGTTCGAACGGGAACTTGATCGGCACGTCCTCAAGGGCCGCCGCGAGCATTTCCAGGTGCGCTTCCCAGCCGGCGGCGGCGCGACCTGCGTCCTCCCCGAAGGGGATGGTCAGGGTCAGAGTCAGGTGCGTCGCCGCCGGTCCGTTAGCCTCCAGCGCCCAGCGCACGGGCCGAAGGGGCTCGCCAGGCTCGCTCCAGCTGTATTCCAGCAGGGCGCCGGGTTTCCAGGCGCTGACCAGGCTGTCGATCGTCGTACCGGAGTCGATGAAATCCAGCCGCGCCCGGCCGCCTTCGTGCGGCTCGATCTCGCCCGGAGCCAGCCATTGCGCCAGGCGCGCCGGCTCGGTCAGGGCGCACCAGACCGTCGCGACGGCATGGTCGAAAGTTCGCGTCATGACCACCTGAACGGTGTCGGTCTGACGGCTGATCTGACCGAGCGTGAGGGAGGTGCTGATCATCTGGGGCGGTTCCTGCAAGAGATGCGGACCCGGTACCCCCTGGCGGCTTTGACGACCGTGACCTGAATCAACGGGCCGACCTTCGCGCGGTCGTAGGGTTGCGGCGTCAGCTGGGTAGCGAGGCTTCTCCATGCGCAAGGCCGTGTTCGCCGGCGCCGCCTATTTCGTGGCGGTATTTTCGCTGGGCTTCCTGCTGGGGGTTCTGCGAGTGCTGGTCGTGGCCCCCCGGCTGGGCGTCGGTGGCGCGGTCCTGCTGGAGCTTCCGGTCATGCTGACGGCTTCCTGGATGATCTGCGGCGCCGTGATCACGCGACTGGGTGTCGGCCCTCTGCCGCGAGACCGCATCGCGATGAGCGTCACGGCTCTTGTCCTGCTTCTGATCGCCGAACCGGTCGGGGCGATGATCCTCTTTGGCCGGACGCCGGGCGAGCTGATCGATTCCTATCGAACCGGCCCCGCGCTGCTCGGCCTGGCTTCACAGGTTGCGTTCGTGCTGTTTCCGCTGTTCCGTCGCCGGCTGTGAATCAGCAACCCCGAGGGGATCGCGCCATGTCCGACACCGCCAAGCCCGCCTATGTCATTCTGGTCCGGGACCGGATGATCGACGCCGACGAGTTCGCGACCTACGCCCAGAAGGCCCGGGGCGCCCGCGAAGGGCACGCCGTTACGCCGCTGGCCTTCTACGGCAAGCATGAGGTCCTTGAGGGGGCTCAGGTCGAGGGCGCGGTGATCCTCTCCTTTCGCAGCTTCGCCGAGGCCCAAGCCTGGTATCGCAGCCCGGCCTATCAGGAAGCCCTGAAGCATCGCCTGGCCGGCGCGGAATACCGGGTGCTGATCGTCGAGGGGGTCTAGGCTTCGGCGGGCTCTGGCTCGGGCCTGGCCGGTTTCGGCTTGCGCGGACCGAACAACAGGCCCGCCAGGATCAGAATGGGCGGGAACAGCACCCAGCACATCGCCGACAGGCCGGGCTCTCCGATCAGGCTGAGCCACAGACCTATGCCGAACACGATGCCGGGCGAGGCCGCGCGCGTAAGCCGGTAGGCGATCTCACGGCCCGTTGTGCCGCCCACCAGCCTGCCCTTGCCACGATAGAGGCACAGAACCAGTGCGCACTGGGACACGGCGGCGGCGATCAGGATCACCGAATAGATGCGCCAGGACTCCCCCTGGGTTCCGTAGCGGCCGAGGATGGCGGAGGCGAACGGCATCAGGGCGATGGTGAACAGGAACAGAAGGTTCAGCCAGGCCACCGGCCAGTCGAACAGCTTCATGGTGCGAAAGATCGCCAGATGCGCCGCCCAGAAGATGCTGACCACGCCGAAGCTGGCGATAAAGGCGATGAAATGGGGAATCATTGCGCGCATGGCGAGGGTCAGGCCACTTGCGCTGGGCAACTCCGGCGGGCGCAACTCCAGCACCAGCAGGGTCAGGACGATGGCGAACACCGCGTCCGAGAAGAACACCAGCCGGTGGACCAGATGGCCGTCGTCCCGGCCGTCGTTGTCGCTGCTCATGCCCCGCCCCCTGTTCGCATCCCTTCGGCCATTGACCGGCCTTACGGAACGCCCGTCAACCACCTACCTAGGGTCCCGGGCCGCTTCAAGAACACGGATACATCGATGATCGATCTCTACACCTGGACGACGCCGAACGGCCGCAAGATCTCAATCCTGCTCGAAGAGCTGGGCGTTCCCTATGCCGTCAAGCCGGTCAATATCGGCAAGGACGAGCAGTTCGCGCCGGCGTTCCTCGCCATCTCGCCGAACAACAAGATCCCGGCCATCGTCGATCACGACGCCGACGGCGGCGACCTGCCGGTCTTCGAGAGCGGCGCGATCCTGATCTACCTGGCCGACAAGCACGGCCAGTTTCTGCCGGCATCCGGCGCGGCGCGCTGGAAGGTGCTCGAATGGCTGGCCTGGCAGGTCGGCGGGCTCGGACCGATGCTCGGCCAGCTCGGCTACTTTCTCCGGGCCGCGGAACCCGTGCAGTCGACCATCGCCCGCTTCGCCGCGGAATCGACCCGACTGCTGACCGTGATGGACAAGCGCTTGAAGGAGGCGGACTACCTCGGCGGCGACTATTCGATCGCCGACATGGCCGCCTATCCCTGGATCGCCGCCATGGCCCCGCTGCTCAAGACCACGCCCCTGATCGCTGGCTGGGACGAGATGACCGGCGTCCACCGCTGGCTCGAGGCGATCGCCGCCCGCCCTGCCGTCGAGCGGGGCATGGCGGTTCCGACGCTCTAGCCGCCCAGCCCTTTCGCCAGCAGAACCACGCCGGTCGAGCCGGCGTGGCGATGCTCGGCGATCGCCTGATAGGCGGGCGAGTCGAACCAGGCGTGGAACGCCTCTGCGTCCGGGAAGCTCATCATCACAAGCCGCGTCGCGGTCCAGACGCCCTCGATCACCTCGGGGGTCTCGTCGACGGCCAGCAACGTGCCGTCGAAGCGGTTGAACACCTCCATGAACGCCAACGAATAGCGATCATAGGCGGCCCGGTCGGTGATGGTGATGTGGGCGACGCCGTAAACGGCCATGGCTCAGGCCGCGGTTTCGCGGGCCACAGCGGGGCTGGCGGCGTTCAGCGCAGTCAGCTTTCCGATGGCGGCGTGGGCCTCGGCCATCAGGCGGCGGACAATCTCGCCTGCCGGCAAGACGTCGTGCACGCCGCCGGCGCTCTGGCCCATGGCGAAGCAGGACTTGTCCGGATCCAGGCCCTCGATCTGCCCGCCGATGCCGCCCATGGCGTTGTTGCGGATGCTGATCCCGGCCTGCATCGGAAACGCCTGGATGTCGCCGGGCCGGCTTTCCCAGTCGGCGACATAGGGGTTCTTCTGCACCCGCATCGGCTTGCCGCTGTAGCAGCGGGTACGGACGGTATCCTCGTCCGACGCGTTGAGAATGGTCTCGCGATACAGGTCGCCGGCGTGGGCTTCCTGACTGGCGATGAAGCGGGTGCCCATCCAGACGCCCTGTGCGCCCAGCGCCAGACAGGCCGCCAGGCCGCGGCCGTCATACAGGCCGCCGGCGCCGACCACGGGGATCTTCACCGCCTCCACCGCCTGGGCCAGAAGGGGCAGGGTGCCTACGAGGCCCGTGTGGCCGCCGCCTTCGCCGCCCTGGCAGATGACCGCGTCGCAGCCGGCCTGCTCGGCCTTTACGGCGTGCTTCACCGCGCCGCAGACGACCATGACCTTCAGTCCGGCCTTCTTGAGCTTCTCCATGATCGGCATGGGCACGCCCAGACCGGCGATGAACGAGCTCGCGCCTTCCTCGATGATGATCTCAACTGCCGCCGTCAGGCTCTCGGGTGAGGCCGCGAGAAGGTCGACGCCGAACGGCTTGTCCGTCAGCGAGCGGACCTTTCGCATCTGCTCGCGGATGAACTCCGGCTGGGTTCCGGCCATGCCGAGCACGCCGTAGCCGCCGGCGTTGCTGACAGCGGCGGCTAGTTCGGCGTAGGACACGCCGCCCATGCCCGCCAGCATGATCGGATGCTCGATGTCGAGCAGGTCGCAGAGGGGGGTGCGGAGGGACATCGGGATAATCCTCAGAAGATCGCGTAGCCGCCGTCGATCAGGAACGAGTCGCCGGTGTGGAAGCGGGAGGCGTCGGACGCCAGATAGACGGCCATGCCGCCGAAGTCCTCGGGCGTGCCCCAGCGGCGCATCGGCACCCGGCTGATGACGTTGGTGGTGAACTTGTCGTTGCCCTGGGCCCCGGCGGTCATGTCGGTGGCGATCCAGCCGGGCAGGATCGAGTTGGCGCGGACGCCGTAGCGGGCGTGTTCGACGGCGATCGACTTCATCATCGAGACCACGGCGCCCTTGGTAGCGGCATAGGCCTCGTTGCGGGCCGCGCCCTCGACAGCCGCCAGGGAGGCGATGCCGATCAGCGAACCGCCGGCGTCGCCGGTCTTCGCCCGTTCGACCATGTGCTTGGCCGCCTCTCGCAGGGTCCAGAACACCCCGTCGAGGTTCAGGGCCATGTTGTAGTTCCAGGTCTCGGTGGACATCTCGGAGAAGGAGGCGGCGCCCCGGCCGCGGCCGGCATTGGCGATCACCGTGTCGACCCGACCCATGGCCACGACCGCTTCAGCCATGCCGGCGACCACCTGGGCTTCGTCCGAGCAATCGACGATCTGGGCCTTCACCCGCACGCCGTAGCTGGTCAGCTTGCCTTCGGCGGCGAGAGTCTTGTCGGGGTTCGAGCCCCAGATGACGATGTCGGCGCCGGCCTGGGCCATCGCCTCGGCCATGCCCAGGCCGATGCCGCCGTTGCCGCCGGTGACGAGCGCGACCTTGCCGGTCAGATCAAAGGGCTTGTAGGCCATGGTGCGTCACTCCCCGTGAACATCTGTTTGGAGTGACAAAAGGCGGGTGACGCGGCGGCGGTCAAGCGCCGAAACGGTCGACGGCTTCCTGCACGACCTTGCGGGTCACATCCCACTCAATGATCGCCAGCGCCTCTTCGAGCGAGAAGAACCGGGCGTCGGCCGCATCATCCCCTGCGATGGGATCGCCGGACAGCCAGCGGGCGGCATAGTCGACCATGATGTAGTGGCGGGTGATCTCGCCCGTCTCGCGGGACGTCATGATGCCGTCGACGACATCGATCAGGCCCAGCAGCTCTGCGGCGACGCCAGTTTCCTCGGCCAGTTCCCGCAGCGCCGCCTCGGCGCTGGTCTCGCCCCATTCGATTCGGCCGCCCGGCAGGCTCCACTGACCCAGCCGGGGCGCCGTGCCGCGCTTGATCAGAAGGACCTCGCGCCCTCGCAGGCAGACGACGCCGGCTGTGGGCCGTGGATGCTGGTCGGTCACAGGAACTCGGCCTTCAGATCGACGGTCGAGGCGACGCCGACCTGATCGAGATGCGCCGCCAGCCAGGCGTCAGCGGCCTTTCGGCCCCGCGCGCGCAGGTCGCTCAGGAAGGACCACTCGGTGCTGAATTTCGACGCCATCGACAGGTCGCCCAGATAGCCGTCGGCGGTGATCGCGTGCACGTACATGTGCCGGTAATGGCTGCGGGCGCTCTCCTTGAGCAAGCCCTCGTCGAGCAGCTTGCGCACGAAGGCGATGGCGCGCAGTTCTGCCGACAGGCTGGCGTTGAAGGTGATCTCGTTGAGCCGGTCCATGATTTCCGCCGGGCTCTTCGGCAGTTCCTTGCGCTCGAACGGATTGAGGCTGACCAGCAGCACGTCGTCCGGCGTATCGGCATAGAGCAGGGGCCAGAGCGCGGGATTGGCCAGATAGCCGCCGTCCCAGTAGGGCTCGCCGTCGATCTCTACGGCGTGGAAAAGCGTCGGCAGGCAGGCCGAGGCCAGCAGATGGTCGACGGTCAGCTCGTCGTTGCGGAAGATGCGCGCCTTGCCCGTGCGCACCCCGGTGGCCGAGACATAGAGCTGAAGCGCCGACGGTGCCCGGATGGCCTCGAAGTCGACCACCTTTTCCAGAACGGCCTTCAGCGGATTCAGATTGAACGGGTTGAATTCGTACGGGCTGAGGGTTGCGCCGAAACTCTCTGCCCAGCGCCAGGCCGGGCTGTCCTTCAGCCAGTCCGGTCGCAACATCGAGGTCCAGACGCTGGAGTCGCCGAAGACGGTCCCGTTGCGACTGTCGGCGTTGCTGGAGGCGCGCCAGAGCGCGGCAAGGCTGGCTTTGGCGCCGTCCCGGCCATTGGCGGCGAGACCCGTGGCGAGGGCGGCGGCGTTCATAGCGCCGGCGGACGCGGCGGTGACGGCCGCGATCTCCAGCGACTCTTCCTCGAGCAGACGTTCGATGACGCCCCATTCGAAAGCGCCGTGAGACCCGCCGCCCTGCAGCGCCAGGCTGATGGGCCGCGGCTTGCTGCGGTGGGCGGGCGGTTTCACGCGGCCGTCCAGCCGCCGTCGATGGAGAGGATCGCGCCGTTCACAGAGGCGCCGACGTCCGAGCACAGGTACAGCAGCATGCCGGCCAGCTGCTCGACGGTGACAAACTGTTTGGTCGGCTGGGCCGCGAGGATCACGTCGCGCATGACCGCCTCCTCGCTGATGCCGCGCGCCTTGGCCTGATCGGCGATCTGGGCCTCGACCAGCGGCGTTTTCACATAGCCGGGGCAGATGGCGTTGACGGTCACGCCGGCCGTGGCCAGTTCCAGGGCCGCGGTCTTGGTGAAGCCGGCCACGCCATGCTTGGCGGCCACATAGGCGCTCTTGAACGGCGAGGCGACGAGCGCGTGGGCCGAGGCGATGTTGACGATCCGCCCGCGTTTCGCGGCCTTCATCGTCGGAATCGCCGCGCGGGTGGCGTGGAATACCGACGAGAGGTTGATGGCCAGGATCCGGTCCCACCAGTCGATGGGAAAATCCTCGATCGGCGAAACGTGCTGGACGCCGGCGTTGTTGATCAGGATGTCGAGCCGACCGAAAGCGGCGACGGTCGAGGTGACCATGTCGGCGATCTGGTCCGGTTTGGTCATGTCGGCGGCGTGATAGCGGACCTCGACGCCGTGGCGTTTGGCCAGATCGGCGCGCGTCGCCTCGATGGCGGCCGGATCGCCGAGTCCATTGATCACCAGATTAACGCCGGCGGCGCCGAGCGCGTCAGCCAGTCCGTGGCCGATTCCGCTTGTGGATCCGGTGACGATGGCGACCTGTCCCCGAAGTTCGGAGGTCATTGGCGATAGCTCCCGCCTCGTTATTGTTGCAGTGCAGCATAACCCTTCGCGCCTGCGAGCGCGAGCGGCAATTCATCCCGATTTCCGCAGGAAGACCCAGTCCGTGTCGGTCGAGAGATCAGGACGGTAGCCATAGCCCTCGCGGTCGAAGTCCTTCAGCCCCTCGGCCCGGTCTATCCGGCCGTCGATGGCGTAGCGGGCCATCATCCCGCGGGCCTTCTTGGCCATGAAGCTGATCTGCTTGGTCACCTCGCCGCGGTCCTCGAAGAACCGGCAGGTGATCACCGGCAGATTGAGGGCCTTGAGGTCGACAGCGCCGAAGTATTCCTGACTGGCCAGGTTCACCAGACGGCGGTCCCTGTGGCCCTCGGCGGCTTCGTTGAGCGTTCGGGAGATGCGGTCGCCCCAGAACTGGTAGAGGCTCTTCCCGCGCTTCGTCTTCAGCTGGATGCCCATTTCCAGCCGGTACGGCTGGATGGCGTCGGCCGGCCGCAGCACGCCGTAGAGGCCCGACAGGATGCGCAGGTGATCCTGCGCCCAGTTGAACGCTTTCGCGTCGAGCGACCGAGCATTCAGGCCGGCATAGACGTCGCCGTTGAACGCCACCGCCGCCTGGAGCCCCTCTTCAACGGTAGGGTCGAAGGCCTGGAACCGGGCGTGGTTGAGGTCAGCCAGCTTTTCCGAAATATCCATCAGCTTGCGCAGGTCGCGCGGCCGGAGCTTGCGGGTGACCGTGTCCAGCTCGGCGATGTCGTCCTTGAGCGCAGGCGTGGTCAGCGGCAGGACCCGCTCCGGCGCCTCGAAATTCATGGCCTTGGCGGGCGAGATGACCATCAGCATGCGGGCGGAGATAGAGCGCGGGGCGCTGGAAGACCAGCCCTGTCGGACACGGCCCGGGTCGTGCACTTTCCGACCTGGAAAGTTATCACTTGACGATATGGAAAGTGACGCATAACTTTCCACTATGGAAACTCAAGAGCCGCCGATGGCCCCGCCTTCACCCGCCGACGCCGCCCGCATGCTGGCCGAGGTCAACGCCGCCCGAACCGAGATGGCGCGCCGCGCCGTTGCGCCGGTCTGGTACCACCCGGCCCTGGGCCTGCTGATCGGCGGCCTGGTCGCCGTCCAGGGACAGTCTCTGTGGATCGTCGGCCCCTACTACGCCGTCTTTCTGCTCGGCCTGGCTGGCCTGATCCGGGTCTATCGGGCGCGCACCGGCCTTTGGGTCAACGGCTATCGCAAGGGACGGACAATGATCGTCTCGCTGGGCATGGCGGCGCTGACCGTGGCCATCATGCTCGGCAGCACATGGCTGGTTCGCAGCCACGGACTGACGACGGCGCCGTTCGTCGCCGGCGTTCTGGCCGCGCTTGTCACGACCGCCGGCGGCTTCCTGTGGGAGATCGCCTATCGCCGGGATCTGCAGGACGGGGCGCACCTGTGATGGGCGTCCTCGACCCTGTCATCCACGCGCCCAACCGGTTGCAGATCTGCTGCATGCTGGCGGCAGCCGACACCATCGACTTCGCCACCATCCGGGAATCGCTCGACGTCAGCGAGTCCGTCCTGAGCAAACATGTGAAGCTGCTGGAGGAAGCCGGCTATCTGTCGGTCAGCAAGACGCCCTCAGGCGGGCGGGTGCGAACCTGGCTGGCGCTGACGGGGGCGGGCCGCAAGGCGCTCAAGGGTCATCTGACGGCGCTGAACGCCCTGATCGCGAGCGCCGGGCCCGACGTCTGACGCCGGGCTTGCTCCCAGCGAGCGGGCAAGGCCATCATCCAGGTCTGTTCAGGACGGAGTGACGGCCATGCGGACCTTTCTGGTGATGATATCGGCCTGTCTCGCCCTCGCGGCCTGCAGCCTGCCGACCATGGACAAGGCCGCCGACGCCAAGGCCCGGGCGCTCTACGAGCAGATCCGCACCGGCGCGGACCTAAGCCAGGACGCGGACCTGTCGCCCGCCCTGCGCACGCCGGAGTCGCTGGCCGCCCTGTCGGCAGTGAAATCGTCGCTGCCTGAAGGGGCCCCGACCGCCGCCGTCACCCGCAGCTGGTCGATCAATGCCGGCACGGGCGGGACCAACGCCGTGCTGGTCCACGCCTACAGCTATCCGTCGCAGACCGTTCTTGCCCAGACTGTGCTGGCCAAGAGCAAGGTCGGCGGCTGGCAGATCACCGGCATCCACGTGACCTTTGAGGGCCCGGTGAATACCGCGCCGCCGTCTGCGGTGACGGTGACCAAGCCCTCGCAGGTGACCTAGAACAGCACGCGCGGGTTCATGATCCGCTTCGGATCCAGCGCGTTGCGGATCGCCCGCAGCGCCTCCACCTCGACGGCGGACTTGTAGCGCAGGGCGTCGCCGGTCTTGGCGGCGCCCAGGCCGTGTTCGGCGCTGATCGAGCCTTCCATGGAATCGACGATGTCGTGGACGATGCGCGAGCCCGCGTCGCGGCCCTCGTTGTGCGCCTCGTCCGAGCCGCCGGTCGGCCGCAGCACGTCGTAGTGGACATTGCCGTCGCCGACATGGCCGAAGGCCACGACCCGCACGCGCGGATCATGCTTCAGCACCGCCGCCGTCGCCTGCTCAATGAAGTCGGCGATGCGCGAGACAGGGACAGAGACGTCGTGCTTCCACGCCGCGCCCTCGGGCTTCTGGGCGCCGGACTGGTTCTCCCGCACGGCCCAGAAGGCCTTCGCCTGGGCCTGCGTCTGGGCGATCGCCGCGTCGGTGATCAGGCCGTCCTCCAGCGCTCGGCCCAGCAGCCGCTCCATCGCGCCCTCGGCCGCGCCGGGCTCGCCGCTGGCGGTCTCGACCAGCACATACCAGGGATGGATGGCGTCCAGCGGCTCGCGGAGGCCCGGGATATGGTCGACGGCGAACTGCACGCCCAGCCGGCTCATCAGCTCGAAGGCTTCGACGGCCCCGCCGGTCTCTTCCTTGGCACGCGCCAGCAGCCGGATGGCGTCGGCGGGGGAGGCCAGGCCGACCACGGCCGTGGCGCGGGAGTTCAGCACCGGGAACAGCTTCAGGCTGGCGGCGGTGATCACGCCCAGCGTGCCCTCGGCGCCGATCAGCAGCTGCTTGAGGTCGTACCCGGTGTTGTCCTTGCGCAGCCGCTTTAGGCCGTTCCAGATCTCGCCGTTGGGCAGCACGGCTTCAAGACCCAGCACCAGATTGCGGGTCGTACCGTAGCGCAGCACCTGGGTGCCGCCGGCGTTGGTCGAGATCACCCCGCCGACGGTCGCCGAGCCTTCCGACGCCAGACCCAGCGGGAACCGGCGCGACAGCCTGGCCGCAGCCTCATGCACAGCCGCCAGCGTCACGCCGGCCTCGGCGACGATCACGTCGTCGAAGCCGTCGATGTCTCGGATGCGGTTCATACGCTCCGTCGACAGCAGGATTTCGCCCTGGGGGATCTGGCCGGAGACGAGGCCGGTGTTGCCGCCCTGCGGCGTGATCGCCGTGCCGGATTCGGCGCAGATGCCGATGACGGCCGCGACCTCTTCGGTGGTCTTCGGGAGAACCAGCAGGGGCGTCGTCCCCTCCCAGCGGCCGCGCCATTCGACGAGCTTGGGGGCGATGCGGTCGCGATCCTGACTCCAGCCGCCCTCGCCGAGGACGGCCTTCAGGCGGGAGATGACGTCTGCGGGCACGGAGATGGTCATGAGGGCAGCATAGCCCGCCGCGCGCCGGCCGTCAGCCGATGAAGCCGGCGGCGCGCTTCAGGCGGTCGTTGATCGCTTCGCCGAGACCCTCGCCCGGGATCGGCGCCACGGCGATGGCTGCGGGCTTCGTTCGGTCCGCCGCGCGCAGCATCGCGAACAGGTTCGCCGCCGCCTCGACGAGATCGCCGGTCTGGCTGAGGTTGAACGGGCTGTCGGACGGGCCGAAGGCGAGGAATGCCTCACCGGGTTCAGGCCGGCTTACATTGATCCGCACCGGTGCATCGGGCGCGTAGTGGAGCGCCAGCCGGCCGGGTGAGCGCTTCGCGTCGCCGTCTGCTTCAACCAGCGGTCCGATCAGGGCCTCGATCTGCGACCGGGTCACCGCGCCCGGCCGCAGCAAGCGCGCCGGCCCGTCGGGCAGAAGCGCGACAACGGTCGATTCCAGGCCTACCGCGCAGGAGCCGCCGTCCAGCGCAGCTGCGGCGGACGGGCCGGTTTCCTCGACCGCGTCGGCGAAGGTCGTCGGGCTCGGCCGGCCCGAGCGGTTGGCCGACGGCGCCACGACCGGCCCGCCGAAGGCCTCCAGCAGGGCGCGGGCGATCGGATGGCCCGGCACGCGCACGGCGACCGTGTCGAGCCCAGCTCGCGCCAGGTCGCAGACGGCGGCGGCGTTCGCGATGGGCGCGACAATCGTGAGCGGCCCCGGCCAGAAGGCCTGCGCCAATCGTTCGCCCCGGTCGTCGAGCACGGCGATCCGTCGCGCGGCGGCCAGGTCGGCGACATGGGCGATCAGGGGGTTGAAACTCGGCCTGCCCTTGGCCGCGTAGACGGCGGCGACGGCCAGCGGGTTGGCCGCATCGGCGGCCAGGCCATAGACGGTCTCGGTCGGCAGGATGACGAGATCGCCGGCGCGCAGGGTCGCGACCGCGCGGTCTAGCCGGCGCGTTTCGCTGTCAGGCTGATGTTGACCGTCACCGTTCCCGGCACGACCTCGGTCGTCTTCCACTCGCCCTGCCCCACGCCGAAGGCCAGACGGTTCAGGCCCACGCTGGCGTTCATCTTCGCTACGCCGCCGGTGATGACGAGGGTGAAGGGCAGGGTCAACGGCTTCGTGACGCCGCGGATCGTCAGGTCGCCGACCGCCTGGTAGCGATTGCCGCCCAGCGCCTTGAAGGTCTTCGCCGTGAAGGTCGCCTTCGGGAACTTGCCTGCAGCGAACCAGTCGTCCTGCGGCAGGGCGCCGTCGCGGCTGGAATCGCCGGTCACGGCCGAGGTCATGTCGAAGGTCACGACTGCCGAGGAGCCCGGCAGATTGGCCGGATCGAAGCGGATCGCCGCGTCCCAGCGCCGGAAAGCGCCGCTGAAGGCGCCGCCGTCGAAGCTCGAGGCGAACGCCACCTTCGAGGCGCCCTTGTCCACGGTCCAGACCGGCGCGGGGGCCGCCCAGGCCTGGGAGGCCACCGCGATCGCGGCGACGGCGAACATGGGCGCGAAGGATTTCATGCAACGGCGTCCTTTTTGGCGAGGAACGGGATCATCTTGGCCAGCTCGTTGTCCTTGTCGATGAACTGGTGCTTCAGCGCGCCGAGGATGTGCAGCGGGACCAGACCGTAGATGATCACCTTGGCGACCAGGCCGTGGATGGCCTCCAGCTGCTCATGTTTCGCGTGGCGCAACTCGCCCGGAAGCTCGAACAGCGGCGTGATGACCGGCCAGTTGAACAGGCCGAACATGTTGATCGGGTACTGGTGGATCAGGGCGCTGGCCGAGACCATGGCCCAGCCACTCAACGGCAGGAACAGAAGCAGCAGGTAGAACAGGCCGTAGACCGACTTGGCGAGGATCAGTTCCCACCGCTTCAGGTGATCACCCATCGGCGGCGCCGGATAGACGAACCGCAGGCCGATGCGCAGCAGCGTCAGCAGCATGATGGTGATGCCGAGAGGCTTGTGCAGCTGCAGAACCGCGATCTTGGCCGCGCCTTTCAGGTCTTCCGACTGCCAGGCGAGAAGGACAGTCCAGACGAGCAGCCCGGCAATGAGCCAGTGCAGAAGGATGGCGGCGGTCGAATAGCGGGTTCTGGTCATGGCGACTCCGGGGTTCTGCCTGAGCCTACTTCTTCACGAACTCCAGTTCGAGAATCAACTCGACCTCGTCGCCGACCATCGCCAGCGGCGGATTGAGCAGGAAGGTCGAGCCGAACTCGGACCGCTTGATGACGCCCTTGGCCGAGAAGCCCGAGCGCTGGCCGCCCAGGCCGGACGCGTAGCCCGCGAAGGCGACGTCGAGGGTGACCGGCTTGGTCACGCCACGAAACGTCAGATCGCCCGTCATCGTGCCCTTGCCGGGGCTGGTCTGGACGATCGAGGTCGAGACGAACTTGATGGTCGGATTGGCCTTCGCGTCGAGAAACTTCTCGGCGAACTCGCCGTTGAACTTGGGTTCGCCGGTGTCCAGCGACGCGGCCTGAATCGTCGCCTCGACCTGCGCGGTCTGGGGCGACTTGGGATCCCAGCTGTAGGACGACTCGAAGCCCGTGAAGCGCACGGTGTAGGCCGAGAGGCCCATGTGTTTGACCCTGGCGATCAGACTCGCGTGGGTTTTGTCCACCACGTAGGTCCCGGCGGGCATGTCGGCGGGGTCGACCGACGGCGCGGCCGACGCCATCGGCGCGGTCATCAGAACAAGCGCGAGGGCGACGGCGAAGGGGCGGAGCATGACGACCTCGTCTGTGACTGTTCAGGTTGCGAATGAGATAGGGCGGGGTTGTGGCGATGGAAAGGCGCGGGCTTCACGAACGGGTGGCGCCGGGCCTAAAACCCTGCCGACTGGGAGATATTCCATGACCTACACCGCGCCGCTCCGGGATATGACAGCAGCGTTGAAGGCGGCGGGCTTTGACCGTCTCGGCGGGGCGTTTCCGGACGCCGATGCGGAGACCGTCTGGGCCGTGCTGGAAGCGGCGGGAGAGTTCGCGTCCGGCGTCATCGCGCCCCTGAATCGCAAGGGCGACCAGTCCGGGGCGCAGTACGCCAACGGCAAGGTCACCGCCGCGCCCGGCTTCGCCGACGCTTACCGCCAGTTCGCCGAAGGGGGCTGGAACAGCCTGTCGGCCGATCCGGAATTCGGTGGGCAGGGGCTGCCCAAGACGCTCGAGATCGCCGTGTTCGAAATGATCCAGGCCGCCAGCCTGGCGTTCGGCCTCTGCCCCATGCTCACCCAGGGGGCGATCGAGGCGCTCGCCGCGCACGGCACGGAAAGCCAGAAGGCCCGTTTCCTGCCGAAGCTGGTCAGCGGCGAGTGGACCGGCACGATGAATCTGACCGAGCCGCAGGCCGGTTCGGACCTCGCTGCCCTGACAACGCGCGCCGAACCGGACGGGGAGGGCGGCTATCGCCTGACCGGGCAGAAGATCTTCATCACCTGGGGCGACCACGATGTCGCCGACAACACTATCCATCTGGTGCTGGCACGGTTGCCGGACGCGCCCGAGGGCAGCCGCGGCATCTCGCTGTTCGTCTGTCCCAAGCGGCTGCTGAACGCCGACGGGACCGTCGGCGCGGCCAACGATGTGCGGCCTGTCGGTATCGAGCACAAACTCGGCATCCATGGCTCGCCCACCTGCGTGATGGCCTTCGAGGGCGCCCGGGCCGAACTGGTCGGCGTCGAGAACCAGGGTCTGGCGGCCATGTTCACCATGATGAACGCCGCGCGGCTCCAGGTCGGAGCCCAGGGCGTGGGCATCGCCGAGCGCGCCTACCAGCAGGCGCTGGCCTTCTCGCTGGAGCGCCGTCAGGGCCGTTCGGCCTGGACCGGCGAGAACAACGCCCCGATCCACGACCACCCTGACGTCCGCCGCATGCTTATGCTGATGCGGGCGAAGATCCTCGCCGCCCGGGCCATCTGCCTGTCGACGGCGGTGGCCGCAGACCTGTCGCGCCACGCGGCGAGCGAGGGTGAACGGACGGCAGCCAAGCTGCGCGAAGAGCTGCTGACCCCGATCGCCAAGGCCTGGTCGACTGACCTCGGCGTCGAGGCCGCCAGCCTCGGCGTGCAGATCCACGGCGGCATGGGTTTCATCGAGGAGACCGGCGCGGCCCAGCACTATCGCGACGCCCGTATCCTGCCGATCTACGAAGGGACCAACGGCATCCAGGCCATCGACCTGGTCGGCCGCAAGCTGACGCTCGGCGGTGGCGCGGCGCTGGCGTCCCTGCTTGCCGACGTTCGGGAGGCGGCGGTGGGCGAACCGCGGCTGGCGGCCGGTGCCGACGCGCTTGAAGAGGCCGCCAGCTGGTTGTCGGCGCGGCGCAACACGCCGGACGCCCTGGCGGGTGCGACCGCGTTCCTGACGCTTGCTGGGGATGTCGTGGGGGGCTGGATGCTGGCGAGAATGGCCGGCTCGGACGCAGCCTACGCCGGCGTCTGGCGGTTCTACGCCGAACAGATCCTGGCGACGGTCCCGGGCCAGGTGGCCGGGGTGGTCCAGGGTGCTGCCGTGCTTGAGATGGAGTAGAAAAAGGGGACATGTACCGCAGGTACGTGTCCCCCGATCGAGCCTCCGGGTTCAGGGGACACGTACGTGCAGTACATGTCCCCGTCGTCCCTAGAGCTGCGCCAGCATGTAGTCGGCGGACGAGACCTTGAATTCACCGCCGGCTTCGACGTTCAGGGTGTCGACGACGCCGTCCTTGACGATCATCGAGTAGCGCTGCGAGCGCAGGCCCATGCCGAACTTGCTGCCGTCCATCTCCAGGCCGATAGCCTTGGTGAAGTCGCCGTTGCCGTCGGCCAGCATGATGATGTCGTCGCCCACGCCCTGGTCGAGGCCCCAGGCCTTCATCACGAACACGTCGTTGACCGAGATGCAGGCGATGGTGTCGACGCCCTTGGCGCGGAACTCGGCGGCGTGCTCCTTGAAGCCCGGCAGGTGCTTGGCCGAACAGGTCGGGGTGAAGGCGCCCGGCAGGGCCAGAACCGCGACGGTCTTGCCCTTGAACAGTTCGTCCGAGGTGATCGGGCGGGGGCCTTCCGAGCTGGACGTCATGAAGGTGGCGTCGGGCAGCTTGTCGCCGGCTTTGATGGTCATGTGATCTCTCCCTTGTCGCCGAACGGCGCTCGATGGTGCAAATAGAGGCGGCGGAGCGGTTCGCCAAGCAGGCGAGCTTGAATCCGTCTCCTCGAAGGCCAATCATCAACGCATGACCGAGCCATCGGACGCAGACTTTCTCTCCGGACGTCTTCTGATCGCCATGCCCGGCATCGGCGACACCCGGTTTGAACGGGCCGTGGTGTTTCTCTGTGCGCATGACGCCGAGCACGCCATCGGCCTGGCGGTGAACCGGCCCCTGGACGGGCTGACGCTGGAATCGCTGTTCGAGAAGATCGGTATTGATCCGCCACTACGCCGCGTCGCCGACGAGGCGGTCTTGATGGGCGGGCCGGTGGAGCGCGAGCGTGGGTTCGTCCTGCACACGGACGATTACCTCCTCGAGGGCGTCAGCCTGCCTGTGAAAACCGGCCTCGCCCTGACCACCACGCGTGATGTGCTGGAAGCGCTGGGCGGCGAGACGGCGCCGCGACGGGCCCTGCTGGCGTTGGGCTATGCCGGCTGGGGGCCCGGCCAGCTGGAAGAGGAAGTGCGCCAGAACATCTGGCTGGTCTGCGATCCGGACGAGGCGCTGATCTTCGACGACGACTTCGACCACAAATGGTCGCGCGCGCTGGAGAAGCTTGGCGTATCGGCGGCGATGCTGTCGGACGTGGGGGGGCGGGCTTAACGTCAGGATGCTCCCCCTCTGGGGGAGCTGTCGGCAAAGCCGACTGAGGGGGTCCCCTCAGGTCTCGGGCGACCCCCTCCACCACGCTACGCGTGGTCCCCCTCCCCCGGTGGGGGAGGAGCCGTGCTACCCCTGCCGCCGTACCGGCGCGGCCCCGTCGACGTAGCTTTCGTTGAGATAGACCTCGGCCTCCTGCGGCGACAGCGCGGGCGCGTAGCCGAAGCCCTGGCCATAGTCGCAGCCCTGCTCCATCAGCTGGCGGGCCATGATCGAGTTCTCGACACCCTCGGCGACGACCTCGAGGTTCAGGTCCTGGCCCAGCTTGATCACCGAGCGGACGATCTTGGCCGAACCCTCGTTGGCGCCCATCGTGCGCACGAAATAGCGGTCGATCTTCAGGGTGTCGAAGGGCAGGCGCGTCAGGTAGCTCAGCGACGAGAAGCCGGTGCCGAAGTCGTCCAGCGCCAGGCCCGCGCCGCCGGCCCGCAGCGCGCGCAGGATCTTCGCCGCGCCGTCCGGGTCGCGCATGATGTCGCTTTCGGTGATCTCCAGCTTCAGCGAGCCGGCGGGCAGGCGGTGCTTGGTGATCAGGCCGGTCACGTCATCGATCAGGCCCGGACGATCGATCTCGCCGGTCGATAGGTTGACGCTGACCGTCAGATTGCCGGCGGCCGGGTGGGTCTGGCGCCAGTCCGCCAGCTGCCGGGCCGAGGTGCGCAGCATGTGCGCGCCCAGCTCGGCCATCATGCCCAGTTCCTCGACGAGCGGCAGGAAGTCGTCCGGCGGGATCAGGCCGCGCCGGGGGTGACGCCAGCGGCACAGCGCCTCGAAGCCCGACAGGGCGCCATCCGACAGCCGGACGACCGGCTGGTAGTAGGGCACGATCTCGCCGCGACCGATGGCGCCGCGAAGGTCCGACTCGAGCGCCAGCTGCGACAGGCCATCGCTCTCCATGGACCGGCCATAGGCGGCGCCGCCGCCACGCCCGGCGCCCTTGGCCGCTTCCACGGCCAGCTCGGCGCGACGCAGCAGTTCGGAGGCCTCGGGCGCATCCTCGCCGCCCTCGGCTTCAACGGCGCCGATGGCCAGCGTGGGCAGGATGTCGAGCCCGGCGATGCGCAGAGGCTGCTCCAGCGCCTTGCGCAGGCGCTCGACTGGATCGCGGTCGCCGGAGGTCATGATGGCGAATTCGTCCTCGCCGACACGGGCCATGATGGCTTCCGCGCCGAACGCGGCAGCCAGTCGCGAGCCAAGCGCGGCCAGCACGAGGTCGGCCCGGTCGTGGCCGAGCGCTTCGTTGAGCCGGCGAAGGCGGTCGAGATCGGCCACCACCAGCGTCTGTCGACACGGCTGGGTCAGGCGTTCACGGCACCGGGCCACAAAACTGCGACGATCAAGCAGGCCGGTCAGCGTGTCGAACTCGGAGGCGGCGAAGCGGGTCTCCGGGGCGACGACGCCGGACGCCCGGACCCCCTCTTCCAGCCAGACGCCGCGCCACAGGCAGGTTTCGCCGCCGCGCATACGAATACGAAGGGTGATCTCGGTTCCGGGTTCCTGGACGCGCAGCAGATCCTCGGCGGTCGCGCGATCCTGCGGCAAGGCCAGAGCGCGGAAGGCGGCGGAGGAGCATTCGGGCGCCAGGGGTCCGAGACCCAGCTGGCGGGCCGCGCCATAGAGGCGGAACCGGTCTTCCTCGGGTTCCCAGACCCACAGGGCCACATGGGCGCCGCCGAGCGCCTCAAGCGTGGCCGCTGCGTCCCACACCCGTCGATCCTGAGCGTTCAGCCTCATGACCGGTTCACGCCGGCTACTCCTCACGGACGGCCGTACGCGCCCTCGCGTGACACCAGCCCGAACAGGCGATGATCTCGCCAATCGCCGTTAATTTTCAGATAAGCCTTGGCGTATCCCTCCTCCGCGAAGCCCGCTTTCAGCAGGAGGGCGGCGGACGCATCGTTGGTCGGAAGGCAGGCGGCCTCCAGCCGGTGCAGGCCCAGCGGGCCGAACGCGAACCGGATCACCGCGCGCAGGGCGGCCAGCGTATGGCCCTGTCGCGCATGGGGCTGACCTGACCAGTAGCCGACCGTTCCGGATTGAGCGACGCCGCGCCGGACGTTGTTGAGGGTGATCCCGCCGACGAGGGCCTCGTCGCTCTCCCGGAAGACGAAGAAGGCGTACATCTGGTCCAGATCGCGCCCGGTTCGCCAGGCCGACAGGCGTCGCGCATAGGCGGCCGGGCTCAGCTCGTCCGGCGACCAGACCGGCTCCCACGGCTGCAGGAACGACCGCGAGGTCTGCCGCAGCGCCTGCCATTCCGGATAGTCCCGCCGCCGGGGTGGGCGCAGCACAACGCCCTCCCCCTGCAGGCTGGGGCCGCTTTCCGGCGAGATCCATTCGAGGAGCGACATGGGCGGAGAGTCACGCGCATTGCAGTAGAGGGCAAGTCTCTCCCGCGAGGGAGAGGCGTGAATGGAGCCCGGTCAGGCGGTCCGAAAGCGACCAGGGTCCGCCTGGATGGGAAACAGATCGGGGGCGCCGGCCGAGGCCGGGGGTGTTGGCAAGGCCTCGCCCCTGGATCTGGCGAACACACTTGGGCGCAGCCAGGCGCTGATGCGACGGGTCAGCGCCGGATCGCCCTCGATGGTGAGGTCGCCCGCAAGCGTCGCTTCGCGATAGCTTCGATCGCCCGTCCAAACGTCGGTCATCGTGCGCACCGTGGTGGTGAAGAAGACGTCGACATCGCGCCCAGGCTCCGTGACACAGACGTCCACGTTCTCCTGTCGAACAAGCAGCCACCAGTCAGGCTGTTCCGTGAAGTCGTGAAATTTGAACTTGATCACGGTCTCACTCCCCGGAATCTCGGCGGGGTCGATGCTCCGCTGCAGATACAGCATCAGCAGTTCGACATCGAAATCATCAGCGGTGATTCTGTGGCGGGCCCAGCACAGACCCCATTCGCCCAGTGAGAGGATGACCGGCAGGAGCTCCTCACAGGCGGTCGTCGGGAAATATTCATATCCGCGCTGGCCATTGAGATGCCGACGGACGAGCAGGCCATCCGCCTCGAACGATTTCAGGCGCGCGGCGAGGAGCGCGGGCGAAATGGCGCCCAGCCCACGCTGCAATTCGCTGAAACGGCGGGCGCCCATCAGCAGCTCGCGAATTATCAGGAGCGTCCAGCGCTCTCCGACGATTTCGACCGCCTTGGCGATCGGGCAAAATTGTCCGTATTGCATAGCGCCTCCAGGGGGCGGACATAACCATCGCCGGTCCGCGTCGCCACTTCACAAGTTGTAGTTGAATCCTACAGACGCTGAAGTGGATGGGCGCCGGTGGCGGGTCCTAGAAGCGCGCCAGCCTCGCCGCATCCGTTCGGCGCGGCGCAACTGGAGAACCCCAATGCCTCTCGTGACAATCGACGTGATCAAGAACGTTTTCACGCCGGACCAGAAGAAGACCATGATCGAAAAGGTCACCGACGCCATGCTCGCCGTGGAAGGCGAAGCGATGCGGGGGGTGACCTGGGTGAAGATCAACGAGATCGCTGAAAATGACTGGGCGATCGGCGGTCAAAAGCTGAACGCCGCGGCGGTCCATGCCATGAGCGCGGGAACCAAAGTCGCCTGACGCGGCGGCCTGGCCGTGCGCGACGTGTCTTCGCCGCGCACGGCCTTCTCGCCAGGCTGCTTCAGACCGTCCCGCACCGTCCCGGGAGGTGCGGTCCTGCCGGCGGAGGGAAGGGCGAGCTTCCCGCGCCTCAAGGTGACGTGCGAAGCCCGTTACAGGCAGGTGATCCGCGTCGACTGACCGGCGAATGGCCCGACGCTCCAGCCTACCCGAACGCCGCCCGCGCGAACTCGTCCGGCGCCGACTGCGCCGCTTTCGACCCCAGCACCGAGACCACGCACCGCCTGTCCGCCACCAACCGCTCGCCCAGCCGGGCGAAGTCTGCGGGGGTCACCTTGTCGATCGCCTCGGCGATGGCGTCGGGGGCATAGAGGTGGCCGAACATCAGGGTCTGTCCGGCGGCCTGTTCGGCGCGGTTCAACGGCTGTTCGCGACCCATGAACAGGCTGCCCTTCAGCTGGGCCTTGGCGCGGGCCAGTTCGGTCTCCGTGACCGAGGCGGCCAAAGACTGGGTCTCGCCAGCGGTGATCTTCGCCAGCTCCGCTGCGTCGCCCGCCGCGCAGCCGGCGTAGACGCCCAGCATCCCGACCTCGGCATAGGTGTCGGCATAGGCGTCAATGGCGTAGGCCAGGCCGCGCTTCTCGCGCGCTTCCTGGAAAAGTCGCGAGGACATGCCGCCGCCCAGCGCCTCCGCGAACAGCCGGAGCACGAAGTAGTCTTCGTCCATCGCGCCGACGGCCGGCAGCATCATCACCACATGCGCCTGTTCCAGCTTTCGCAGTTTGGCCGCCACGCCGCCAGTGAAGGTTGGCGAGGGGGGCAAAACGGCGCCGGGGACCGATGGAAGGTGTCCGAAGGACTCCTCGGCCAGCTTCAGCAGATCGTCCTCGTCGACGGCGCCGGCGGCGCTGATCACCAGCCGGTCGGTGGCATAAAGGGCCGCCCGCCAGTCCGACAGCGCGCCCGGGGTCGCGCTCTTCAGAGACTTCACGGTGCCGAGGATAGGCCGACCCAGCGGCTGCCCCGCGAAGGCCTGTTCCTGGGCAAGTTCGAACACCAGGTCGTCGGGCGTGTCAGCCGCCTCGGCGATCTCCTGGCCGACCACCTGCTTCTCGCGAACCAGGTCCCCGGCGTCCATGGTCGGGCGCAGGACCAGGTCAGCGGTGATGCGCATCGCCAGCGGCAGGCCGCCCGCGAGGCTGCGGGTCTGGAAGCTGGTGCGCTCGTAGCCGGTGGCGGCGTTCAGGTTGCCGCCGGCCGCCTCGATGTCCTCGACGATGGCGCGGGCCGTGCGGTCGCCGGCGCCCTTGAAGACCATGTGCTCCAGTAGATGCGACCAGCCGCTGCGGGCTTCGTCCTCGTAGCGGGCCCCGCGTCCCGCGACGACGGTCAGGGCGAGGGTCTGCAGGCCGGGCATGGGGTCAAACACAACCCGGACGCCGTTGGACAGGGTGTGGAGGCGCGCCGTCACCGGGAGGCGAACGCGCGCACGTAGGCCTTGATGGCGTCCGCATCGGCCGGCAGGCGGTCATAGCGTTCCGGCCGGCTGTTCAGGCCGCTCGCGGCGGCGGGTACGGCAGGGGTGACGCCCGTGGCGGCGCTGACGGCCTCGGGGAACTTGGCCGGATGAGCTGTCGACAGGATGGCCATCGGTGTCGTTGGATCGGGCAGGCTGGCCCGGCGCGCCGCGGCCATGGCCACGGCGGTGTGAGGGTCGATCAGTTCGCCGGTCTCGTTCAGCGTCGACAACATGCTGCGGGCGGTGTCGTCCTCTGTGACCGAGGCGCCGGAGAAGGTTTCGCGCATGGCGGCCAGCGCCTGTGGCGGCAGGTCGATGACGCCGGTCTCGTTGAACGCCCGGAACGCGCGGCCTGTCTCGACCCCGTCCCGGCGGACGCTTTCGTAGTACAAACGCTCAAAGTTGGAGGCGACCTGGATGTCCATCGCGGGCGACTGGGTCGGGGCCACCACGCCACGCGAATAGCGGCCGCTCTCGAAGGCGCGGGCGACAATGTCGTTACTGTTGGTGGCGACCAGAATGTGGTCGATCGGCAGACCCATGCGCCTGGCGACCCAGCCGGCGAAGGCGTCGCCGAAGTTGCCGGTCGGCACGGCGAAGGCCACCGGCCGGTGCGGCGCGCCCAGCGCCACGGCGGCGGTGAAATAGTAGACGGCTTGCGCGGCGATGCGGGCGAAGTTGATCGAGTTGACGCCCGACAGGTCCACCGCGTGGCGGAACTGATCGTCGCCGAACATCGCCTTCACGATGGCCTGACAGTCGTCAAAGGTGCCGTCGACCGAGACGCAGGCGACATTGGCGTCGCCGGCGGTGGTCATGAAACGGCGCTGGACCTCGCTGATCCGGCCTTCGGGGAACAGGGCGACGATGCGGGCATGGGACCGGCCGCGGAAGGCCTCCACCGCCGCGCCGCCGGTATCGCCGGAGGTGGCGCAGACCACGGTCATCGTCCGGCCATGGCGCGACAGGGCGTAGTCGTACAGCCGCCCCAGCAGCTGCATCGCCACGTCCTTGAAGGCCAGCGACGGGCCATGGAACAGCTCGACCAGGAACAGGCCGGACGTCAGCTGTTTCACCGGGCAGGCGGCGGCGTGGGTGAAGGTCGAATAGGCCTCCTCACACATGTCCTCCAGCGCGTCGCGCGGGATGTCGTGGCCGGTGAACCGGCCGAGGATTTCCGCTGCGACGCGGTGATAGGGCTGTCCGGCCAGGGCGGCGATCTCGTCGGCCGTCATCTCCGGCCAGACCTCGGGCACATAAAGACCGCCGTCGGGCGCCAGGCCCGACAGGACCGCTTCCAGGAAACCGACAGCCGGCGCTTCGGGGCCCGAGCCCGACCGTGTGGAGACGTATTTCATGCCGCTTTCATCGTTCGCCTGACGAGGGCCGCATAGACGGCGACCAGCGCGCCCGCAAGGCCGAACCAGGTCAGGGCGTATTCGAGGTGGCGGTTGGGAATATTCGGCGGCAGGGGCGTTGGGACCAGCGCCGCCCACTCGGGATTGCTGGAGGTCTCGGCCAGGATCATCACGTCGGGATGGCGGCTGGCGCCGAGCGCCAGGGCCATCTGGTCGATGTTCCGGACATAGAACAGATTGTGCAGCGTCGGCGGCGTGAAGGCGCCGGGCTTCTCGCCCTCGCGCAGCACGCCGGTCAGGTGGACGACCGCCGTCGAGGGCTTCACAGCCGGCCGCGCGGATATCGTGTCGGCGACGAAACCCCGGTCGACCATGATCTGTGTCCGGGCGCCGACAGGACTGCAGAGCGACACAAGCCGGTGGCCGGCTTCGCCGTCGGCGTTGATCGCGTAGAGTTCGACGAACGGAGCGCTGGCGAGGCCCGGGCAGTCGAGGGTCACGCGCCGGAAACGGTAGGCGGGGGTGAGCGGCACCAGGCTGATCGGCTTCGGCGGCTGGGCCTGGGCAGCGGCAATGCTCGCCAGCAGGTCCGTCTTCCAGGCGAGGCGCTTCAGCTGCCAGACGCCGAGCCCGCAGAGGATGGCCAGGGCGATCGCCGTCGCTACGGTCAGTCCGATCGGAAAACGCCTAGCGGTCATCCCGGCCGGCCTCCCGGGCCTTGTTGGTGAACTGTGCGGCGATCAGCAGGCCCTTGAAGGGCCTCAGCAACGCGCCGCAGACCAGCACGGTCAGCGGCAGCCAGATCAGCAGCTGCAGCCAGATCGGCGGACTGTAGGCGATCTCGGTGAACACCGCGCCGAAAGCGACAATGAAGCCGCCGATCAGAATCACGAAGACGGCCGGACCGTCTCCGGTATCGGCCGTCTTCAGATCGAAGCCACAGGCTTCGCAGGTCGGGGCGATCTTGAGGAAGCCCTCGAACAGTTTGCCTTCGCCGCAGTTGGGGCAGCGACCCGCCGCCCCAGCCGCGTAAGGGTTGACCACGTCAGGCCGTCCCGAAGATCACGTAGATGAAGGCGAACAGGAACAGCCAGACCACGTCGACGAAGTGCCAGTACCAGGCCGCCGCCTCGAAGCCGAAGTGTTGCTTGGGGCTGAACCCGCCGCCGAGCAGGCGCAGGTAGCAGACGATCAGGAAGATGGTGCCGATCAGCACGTGGAAGCCGTGGAAGCCCGTGGCCATGAAGAAGGACGAGCCGTACAGGCCCGCGTTCGCGGCCTCCTCGGAGTAGAACAGCTTCTCGTGCAGGATGTGGTTGTACTCGAAGGCCTGGATCGAGGTGAACAGGATGCCCAGGCAGATGGTCAGGAACAGGCCGATCTTGGCGGCCTTGCGGTCGCCGACCTGCAGCGCGTGGTGCGCCCAGGTGACCGTGGTGCCCGACAGCAGCAGGGTCAGGGTGTTGACCAGCGGCAGGTGGAAGGCGGGGACCAGTTCGACGCCCTTGGGCGGCCAGGTCTTCCAGGCTTCGGCCACGCCCTCGAAGTTGCCGATCTCCGGCGTCAGGGTGCGGTGGCCCTGGAACAGGACCATTTCAAAGAAGATCCAGAACCAGGCGACGAAGAACATCACTTCGGAGGCGATGAACAGGATCATGCCGTAGCGCAGGCCGATCGACACCACCGGGGTGTGGTCGCCGGCGTTGGCTTCCTTGGTCACATCCATCCACCAGCCGAGCATGGTGAACAGGACGAGCGCGAAACCGGCGATGGCGTACAGCCAGTCGCCCTTTTCGACCCAGAACAGGCCCTTCAGGCCTGCGACCACGCCCATCATCATCACCATCGCGGCGAAGGAGCCGACGAGCGGCCACGGGCTGGGGTTGACCAGGTGATAGTCGTGTTTGACAGCGCCGTGGGCCATGATCGTGCCTGAACCTCTTGTTCCCCCGGAACGGCGAGCCGCTCCAACTTTCAGGGTGCTATAGCCTCGCCCCGGCGTTTCCGCCAAGAGCCGCTTGGGTTTTCTTCTCTGTCGAAGGGAAGAACGTGTACGAAAGTGTGACTTCCTGGGCGCCGCGGCTTTCAAAATCCTCGGCGAACTTGGGGTCCACGAAATAGACCACCGGGAATTCGACGGTGGCGCCCGGCGCGATCGTCTGGTCGGTGAAGCAGAAACACTCGAGCTTCTGGAAGTAGGGGCCGGCTGATTCGGGGATCACGTTGTAGGCGGCGCGGCCCGTCAGCGGTGTCTTGCCGTTGTTGGTCACCTTGTAGAAGGCCAGCCCCGTGTCACCGATCTTCAGCTCCTGGCTCACCTGGTTGGGGGTGAAGGTCCAGGGCAGGTCGCGAACGTTGGCGTCGAAGCGGATGGTCAGCTTGCGGTCCAGCACCCGGTCGGGAGCCTTCTCGGCCTTGCGCACGGTGCCGTCGAAACCGGTCAGATTGCAGAAGGCGCGGTACAGGGGCACGGACGCGTAGGCTGCGCCGACCATGCCGGCGAACACCAGGCCGCAGATGACGCCCAGGCGCGCGTTGCGGCCAAACCTCTTCTTGCCGGGATCAGAAGTGGGGTTGGGCATTGGCTCCCATCCGGATCACGGTCACGACGAACACGATGACGACAAAGGCCAGAAGGCCGAGACCCAAGGCGACGTTGCGCCCGGCGCGCGCCTTGCGGAAGGCCTCCACGTCGTAGACCGGCCGTTCGATGGGTTCAGGCATCATGAGAGCAGCTCCAGCGGCGCGACGCCCAGCAGATGCTCGCCCAGCAGGGCGGCGAACAGCAGGGTCAGGTACAGGATCGAGAAGGCGAACAGATTGCGCGCGTCCTTCGCCCCGGCGCGGACAGCGTAGAGCCGGTCCTCGCCCTCGAGGCGTTCGTCGTGCACGTCGCCCGCCCTGGAGCGGAACACTCGCCAGGCCAGGACCAGGAAGACCACGCCGCCAAGGGCTGCGACGGCGAGATAGGCGGGGCCGCCCAGGCCGGTGAACGCGGGGATCAGGCAGATCGGCGTGAACAGCAGCGAGTAGATGAAGATCTGTCGACGGGTCGAGGCCGCGCCCCGGGCAACCGGCATCATCGGCACGCCGACCTTGGCGTAGTCCTCGGACGTATAGAGGGCCAGGGCCCAGGCGTGCGGCGGCGTCCACATGAAGATGATCAGCACCATCAGCCAGGCGTTCAGCGGCGCCGATCCGGTCGCTGCGGCCCAGCCGATGGCCGGGGGCAGGGCGCCCGCGAGGCCGCCGATGACGATGTTCTGCGGCGTCCAGCGCTTGAGCCACATCGTATAGACGACGACGTAGAAGAAGATCGTGAAGGCCAGCATGCCGGCCGCCAGCCAGTTGGTGGTCATGCCGAGCAGCATGATCGAGAACAGCGACAGCACCACGCCCAGGGTCGCCGCCTCGGCGCCCAGAACCTTGCCCATCGGCACGGGACGGCCGCGCGTGCGGCGCATCCGGCCATCGATATCGGCGTCGAACCACATGTTCAGCGCGCCCGAGGCGCCGGCGCCGACGGCGATGCAGAGGATGGCGATCGCGGCCAGCAAGGGATTGGCCTTCACGCCGGCGCAGACGAATCCGGTCAGGGCCGTGAACACCACCAGCGACATCACGCGCGGCTTGAGCAGCTGCAGATAGTCCGACCACAGCGCCGGAACGGCGGCGCGGGCGTTGAGGGTGGTGGGCTGGGTCATGGGTGAAGGCTTCATAAGCGAAGGGCGCGTCCGGGTCCAACCCTGACGCGCCCCCGATGTGCTTGTGGTGATCGAAGACCTAGTGGTGGTCGTCTTCGATGACCGGCGGTTCGTTGAACTGGTGGAACGGCGGCGGCGAGGACAGGGTCCACTCCAGCGTCGTGGCGCCTTCGCCCCAGGGGTTGGCCTCCGCAGGACGGCGGCGAATGGCGGCTTCGATCAGGATGATCAGGAAGACGCCGACGCCGGCCGCGGTGATCAGGTAGCCGAACGAGGAGACCTGGTTCCACAGCGTGAACGCGTCGGGATAGTCGACGTAGCGACGCGGCATGCCCTGCAGGCCCAGGAAGTGCTGCGGGAAGAACACCAGGTTCACGCCCACGAACATGACCCAGAACTGCACGCAGCCCAGGAACTCGTTGTACTTCACGCCCCACATCTTCTCGAACCAGTAGAAGAAGCCGGCGAAGATCGCGAACACGGCGCCCAGGCTGAGCACGTAGTGGAAGTGGGCGACGACGTAGTAGGTGTCGTGCAGGCTGTAGTCGATGCCGGCATTGGCCAGCACCACGCCTGTGACACCGCCGACGGTGAACAGGAAGATGAAGCCCATCGCCCAGAGCATCGGAGTCTTGAAGCTGACCGAGCCGCCCCACATCGTGGCGATCCAGCTGAAGATCTTCACGCCCGTCGGAACCGCGATGACCATGGTGGCGGCCACGAAGTAGGCCCGCAGGTTGATGCCCATGCCCACGGTGTACATGTGGTGGGCCCAGACGATGAAGCCGACGAAGCCGATGGCGACCATGGCGTAGGCCATGGCGAGGTAACCAAAGACCGGCTTCTTCGAGAAGGTCGAGACGATGTGGCTGATCATGCCGAAGCCCGGCAGGATCAGGATGTACACTTCCGGGTGACCGAAGAACCAGAACAGGTGCTGGAACATGACCGGATCGCCGCCGCCGGCGGGATCGAAGAAGTGGGTGCCGAAGTTGCGGTCGGTCAGCAGCATGGTGATGGCGCCCGCCAGAACCGGCAGCGACAGCAGCAGCAGGAAGACGGTGACCAGGATCGACCAGACGAACAGCGGCATGCGGTGCAGGGTCATACCCGGCGCGCGCATGTTGAAGATCGTCGTGATGAAGTTGATCGCGCCGAGGATCGAGCTGGCGCCCGCCAGGTGGAGCGAGAAGATCGCCAGATCCATGGACGGCCCTGTGTGGCCGGAGGTCGAGAGCGGCGGATAGATCGTCCAGCCGCCGCCGAAGCCGTGGCCCGGACCGCCGTCGACGAACATCGACGTCAGCAGCAGCACCCAGGCGGCGACCAGAAGCCAGAACGAGATGTTGTTCATCCGCGGGAAGGCCATGTCCGGCGCACCGATCATGATCGGCACGAACCAGTTGCCGAACCCGCCGATCATCGCCGGCATGACCATGAAGAAGATCATGATCAGGGCGTGAGCGGTCACGACGGCGTTGTAGCCGTGGTGGCTCTGGTCGATCAGGCCCAGGAGGCTGACCGAGGAGTTGGGGCCGAAGATCTGGATGCCGGGAGCGGCGAGCTCCCAGCGGATCAGGCCGGACAGCGCGCCGCCCACCAGTCCCGCCATGATGGCGAAGATGATGTAGAGCGTGCCGATGTCCTTGTGGTTCGTGGAGAAGAACCAGCGGGTGAAGAAGCCGGGGATGTGCTCGGCTTCGTGATCGTCATGAGCGGCGGCGTGAGCCATCGGTCTTTATCCTGAAATCAGTGCGCGGCCGCCGGCGCGGCGCCGGCGACGGGGGCGGCGGGAGCCGCCGGGGAGGTCGGAGCAGCCGCGGTTGCGGCCGGAGCGGCAGGAGCGGCCGCCGGCGCCGGAGCGGCGGCGGGAGCCTTGGTGGCCACCCAGGCGTCGAAGTCGGCCTGGCTCACAACCTTGATCTCGATCGGCATGAAGGCGTGGTCGATGCCGCACAGCTCGGAGCACTGTCCGTAGTAGGTGCCGACCTTTTCAGCCTTGAACCAGGTTTCGTTCAGCCGGCCCGGAATGGCGTCGGTCTTGAGACCGAAGGCGGGCAGGGCGAACGCGTGGATCACGTCGGCGCCGGTCACCTGGACCCGCACGACCTTGCCCACCGGCACGACCATCGGTTCGGTCGCGGCCAGGCGGTAGAGGCTGTGGGGCAGGCCGCGCGCGGCGACCTCTTCCTCGGGCAGCATGGCCGAGATGAATTCGGGGACCTTCTGGTCGGGGTACTCGTAACCCCAGTTCCACTGGTAGCCGACCGCCTTAACCGTCACGTCCGGCTTGGGCATGTTGTGGTAGTCGAACAGCAGCCGGAACGAGAAGATCGCGATGAACATCAGGATCAGGACCGGGACCAGGGTCCAGATCACTTCGATGAGCGTGTTGTGGCTCCACTTCGAAGGCACCGGATTGGCCTTCTTGTTGTAGCGCACGACGATCCAGAGCAGCAGGCCCAGCACGAACAGGCTGATCACCGTGATGATCGGCAGCAGGATCGCGTCGTGGAAGAAGATCACCTGGTGCTTCAGCGGCGAGGCCGCCGGCTGAAGACCCATGCCCCCGGGGGTGGGCTGCCCCATCAAATCATCGGCGCGGACCCCACCCGCGGCCATCGCCGTCATTACGACGGCGGCGAGCGCCGCAAACAGCCCCCGCATCCCCTTAACCTTCGCGTTCATGCGCCTCACGTCCGTTTCGCCGGTCCTTGAAAGTCGCCGGCAGTCAGGAGCTACTCGGCGGCGGGCCCGGCCCGCTTGCGCGCGCCTCTTTCCCCCCGTCCCTTTCGCCATTTCAGGCCCGGTGCATACGCGCTGGAACCCGGATTGCCAAGCGGCTCAAGGCCTGACCCGACATGGGCCGGCCGTTGTCATTGATCTGGCCCCGGTATCGTGCGTGAACAGCTATCTTGCATTAGTCAGTATCATGCGGTAGACAGGTCCCAGATTTGGGAATGGAACACGTGACCGAAGCTATCGAAATCCAACTGAAAAAAGGGGTGCTGGCGCTCTGCGTCCTGGCCTTGCTGTCGCGCGCCGACAGCTACGCCTACGAGATCGCCAGCCGGCTCGCGAAGGACATCGACATGGGGGAAGGCACGATCTACCCGCTCATGCGCCGCCTGCAGGCGGACGGGCTGGTCGAAACCTATCTGGTGGAATCGCAGAGCGGCCCGCCGCGGAAATACTACCGGCTGACGGACGCCGGCCGCGGCAGTTTCACGCAGCAGAAGGCCGAATGGGCCGCCTTCACCCGCGCCGTTGACGACATTCTGGGAGCAGGGGCATGACCCGAGACGACTTCATGGCGCGGTTGCGTCGAGGCCTCGCGGGCGCACCCGCGGCGGCCATCGCCGACATCGCCGCCGACTACGACACCCACTTCGCGGACGGTGCGGCGGCTGGTCGCAGCGAGCAGGAGGTGGCCGCCGCGCTGGGCAACCCCGACCGACTCGCCCGCGAACTGCGCGCAGAGGCCGGCCTGAAAAAGTGGGAAGAGCAGAAGAACCCGTCCGCCGCCGCCGCCGCCGTCTTCGCGGTGCTGGGGCTGGGCGCGATCGACATCATCATCCTGCTGCCGATTCTGATGAGTGTGCTGGGCACGCTGCTGGCGATGTACATCACCGTCATCGCCTGCGTCATCGCCGGCGGCGTCGTGATGGCGGCAGGGCCCTTCTTCGACCCGCCGGGCGGACCGCTGACGGCGATTCTCGCCGGTCTCGGCCTGATGGCCGGCTCCACGTCGCTCGGCGCGATCACGACGATGGTCACGATCGGGCTGATGAACCTGATGGTCTGGTACGGCCGTCTTCACTACCGGCTGCTGAAGCCGGCCATTGATCCGCAGGGCTGAGGGCTGGCCATGATCCGCAATCTGATAGTCATCGCCGTCGCCAGCTTCGTGCTGACGGTGGTCTGCGCCGCCGGCGTGGTCGCCCTCGGGGGCCGGGACCTGCTCGAGCACGGCTGGTCCATCCCGGGAAACATCCATGTCTCCGACAACGGCGACGACGTGCACATCTCTGTCGGCGGCCGGGAAGACCTCGGTCCTGAAACGACCCGTGACCTCGCCTGGGCCGGCGGCCCCGGCCTGACGATCAACCTGCCGGCTGAGGTCACCTATGTTCAGGGACCGACGGCAAAGATCACGGTCAACGGTCCCAAGGCCCTGGTCGATCGCGTCGCGATCGTCGACGGAAGCCTGCGTTTCGAGCCCAATGGCGGCGAATCCCGCGTCACCGTGGATGGCCACGGGGTGAACATCGACACGGTCCGGGATGGTCTGAGGATCACCGTCGTTGCTCCGGCGGTGACGAAGTTCGTGCTCAACGGCTCGCCGTCGCTCACCCTGTCCGCCTATGACCAGCCGGCGCTGGCCGTGGAGATCAACGGCTCGGGCGAAGTCTCGGGAACGGGGAAGACCCAGGCCCTGACCCTGACCATCGCCGGATCGGGCGGGGCCAGCCTTGCCGACCTGCAGGCGCAGAACGCCGACGTCAGCCTGTCCGGCAGCGGCGACGCCGAACTCCAGGCCCGGGGCGCGGTCCAGGTGGCCATCGCCGGCAGCGGCGACGTCACCCTGACCGTCAAACCGGCCAGCCTGAGCAGCAATATCGCCGGTTCCGGCGATCTTCACCTGCCGTGAGGATGACGGAAGCGGTCGAACGTCCTACCTGTAGGGCATGACCGCTTCCGTACTCGCTCCCTCGCTCCTCGACTCCGCCGGCGTCGACCCTGATCGCGCCCGCGCCATCCTCGGTGACGCCCTCGCCGGCGCGGACGACGGGGAGTTGTTCCTCGAACGCAGCGAGAGCGAAGCGTTCGTGTTCGACGACGGACGGCTGAAGACCGCCTCGTACGACACCAGCGAGGGGTTCGGTCTGCGCGTCGTGGCCGGCGAGACGGCCGGCTACGCCCACGCCAGCGAGATCTCCGAGGCCGCCATCCGCCGCGCCGGCGATTCGGCGCGGCTGGCGCGCCGCGGCTATTCCGGGGTGGCCGCCGAGGCGCCGCGGGCGACCAACACCAAACTCTATGGCGAAGACGATCCGGTGGCCTCGCCGGGCTTCTCCGACAAAGTCGCCCTGCTGCAGGAAATCGACGCCTTCGCCCGCGCCCGCGATCCGCATGTGGTTCAGGTGATGGCCTCGATGGCCGGAGAGCGCCGCACGGTCGAGATCCTGCGCGCCGATGGCCGACTGATTCGCGACGTCCGCCCGCTCGTTCGCGTGAACGTGCAGGTGACCGTCGAGCGTGACGGCCGCCGCGAGACGGGCACGTCCGGCGCCGGCGGCCGCGCCGGCTTTGAAGCCTGGATCTCGCCCGACAAATGGCAGGAGCAGGTCGAGGCCGCCCTGCACCAGGCGATGACCAATCTGGACGCCGTCGACTGCCCGGCGGGCGAGATGGACGTGGTGCTCGGCCCAGGCTGGAACGGCGTGCTGCTGCACGAGGCCGTCGGCCATGGCCTCGAGGGCGACTTCAACCGCAAGGGCCTCAGCGCCTTCTCCGGCCGCATCGGCGAGCGGGTGGCCGCCCCGGGCGTCACGGTGTTCGATGACGGCACGATCCCCGGCCGTCGCGGCTCCCTGACCGTCGACGACGAGGGCACGCCAACGGAACGGACCATCCTGATCGAGGACGGCATCCTCGTCGGCTACATGCACGATCGCATGAGCGCGCGACTGATGGGCCTTGCGCCCACCGGCAACGCCCGCCGCGAGTCCTACGCCCACATGCCCATGCCCCGCATGACCAACACAGGCATGCTCGGCGGCAAGGACACCCAGGCCGAGATGATCGCCTCGACCAAGCGCGGCATCTTCTGCGCCCATCTCGGCGGCGGCCAGGTCGACATCACCAACGGCAAGTTCGTCTTCCAGTGCACCGAAGCCTGGCTGATCGAGGACGGCAAGCTGACCACGCCGGTCAAGGGCGCCAGCCTGATTGGCGACGGCCCCAGCGCCCTCACCCGGATCACCATGATCGGCGATGACTTCGCCATGGACCCCGGCATCGGCGTCTGCGGCAAGGGCGGCCAGGGCGTCCCGGTCGGCGTCGCCCAGCCCTCGCTGAAGATCACCGGCCTGACGGTCGGCGGGACGGCGGTCTGAAGGATGCTCCCCATCGGGGGAGCTGTCCGCGGAGCGGACTGAGGGGGTCACCCGTGATTTGAGCGGGGCCCCTCCGTCTCGCCTTTGGCGATCCACCTCCCCCGAGAGGGAGGGTCTGCTGACTGATCAGCGGCAACCTTTCTCAGATTTAATCCACCTTTCGGGCTTGTAACGTGCCCCGGCGGGCATCGCCGTTCAGGGTTCCCTTCAATCTGGCCGGGGGGCCCGAGGGGACGTCGTTCGATGAGTTATCCGCTGCTCATGGCCGTGCTGGCCGCTGCTACGCCCGAAGCCGGCGTGGTCCAGCCCGCCGAAAGCAACGCCGTGACGCCCTACGTGGCGGCCTTCTTCGCGGCATCGCAGCCCAACTCGGCGATGGACATGATCGTCCGGATTCCGGGCTTCGCCTTCGATGGCGGCGACAATGTCCGTGGCTACGGCGGCGCGGCCGGCAATGTGCTGATCGACGGCCAGCGCCCGGCGACCAAGAGCGAAGGCCTTGAGGACGCCCTGCGGCGCATCCAGGCCGGCCAGGTCGAGCGGATCGACATCATCCATGGCGGCGCGCCCGGCATCGACATGCAGGGCAAGACGGTCATCGCCAACGTCATCCTGCGCAAGGACCAGAAGGGCCAGTGGTTGTTCGCCGTGGCGGACATCTTCTACCAGGACGGCCGTTCGGCCCCGGCGGCGCGCTTCGAGGGCACGCGGAAGTTTGACGGCGACAAGACGTTCGACTGGTCGGCGCTGGCCTTCTCCTACATCGACGACGGAGCCGGCGAGGGGCCTCGCAGCCGGATCGACAGCGCCGGCGGCCTGCTGCGCGCAAGCCAGTCCGACGAGACCGGCGGCGGCGGCGGCTATACGCTGAAGAGCGGGCTGAAGACGCCGCTGCTGGGCGGCCGACTGGCCGTCAACGCCAAGCTGGATCGCGATCACTACGAGTGGTCGCTGAACGATTTCATTTCCTTTCCCGTGACGGGCCGCCTTTCGGTCAACGACGACAATGTCCGCGATTCCGGCGAGGTCGGGGCGAACTGGGAACGGGCGCTGGGACCGAAGACCCGGTTCGAGTTCACAGGCCTCGTGCAGCGGTCCTACACAGACTACGCCTCGGCCTTCGACGACGGGACCAACGACGGGCTGTTCAGCCAGCACAATGAGTCGGGCGAGAGCATCGCCCGGGGCGTGCTGCGCTACACGGCCAGCCCGACATGGTCGCTGGAAGGCGGCGGTGAGACGGCGTTCAACGTCCTCGACAGCGCCGTGGACTATGTCGAGAACGGCGCGCCCGTCACGCTGCCGGCGGCCCAGGTTCGGGTCGAGGAACGGCGCGGCGAGGTGTTCGGCGCCTCGACCTGGCGCCTCTCGCCCAAACTCTCGGTCGAGGCCGGCCTGCGGATCGAGGTCTCGACCATTTCCCAGACCGGCGACGTCGATCTGGAGCGGTCATTCACCTACACCAAGCCGCGTCTGGCGGTGACCTGGTCGCCGACGCCGGTAGACCAGGTCCGCCTCCGGATCGAACGCGAGGTCGGCCAGCTGGACTTCGGCGATTTCGTTTCTTCGGTGGCCTTCTCGACCGGGACCGGCACCGCCGGCAACGCCGATCTCGAGCCGTCAAAGTCCTGGGTCGTCGAGGCGGCCTATGAGCGGAAATTCTGGAAGGACGGCGCCATCGTTCTGACCGGCGTCCACCAGGAGATCACCGACGCGACCGACCGGGTGCCGATCATCGGCCCGGGCTACGCCTTCGATGCGCCCGGCAACATCGGCGACGGCAAGAGCGACACCCTGTCGGTTTCGCTGAACATGCCGCTTGTGCGACTGGGCGTGCCGGGCGGCCTGCTGCGCGGCACGGCCGACTGGCGCAAGTCCGAGGTGACGGACCCCGTCACCGGCGAGTCGCGCCGCATCAGCGGCCAGCGGCCGTTCACCGCCGAGATCCACTTCTCGCAGGACCTGCCGCGCTACAAGACGCAGTGGGGCATCGACACCTTCATCGGCTGGGAGCAGCGGTTCTACCGTTTCGACCAGATCGAGACGGTCAAGCTGGGCACTTGGGTCGAGCTCTACGCCGAGTACAAGCCCCGCCCCGACCTGAGCTTCCGCATCGAGGCGCAGAACCTCGCCGCCCGCGACTTCACCCGTGTCCGCGACGTGTACAGCGGCCCGCGCAACACCTCGGGCCTCGACTTCGTCGACCGCCGCCCGCTCGGCTTTGATCCGTTCCTGTACTTCCGCATCCGTCACACATTCAGCTGAGGCGGAGACGGCGTCGGCCGGCTCACCCCCTGCCCCGAGTGCGGGCCGGCCGACGAAGAAGGGCCCCGGGATCGCTCCCGGGGCCCTTTGTCATTTCAGGGACGAACGCCGTCGCTGTCAGGAGTCGATCTGGACGTCCGGCGTGGCTTCGACGTTGCTGGCTTCGTGCGCCCAATGCTTGATGAAGAAGCTGATGGCCACGAAGAACACGCCCACGCCGATGCCGGCCATGCCGAGCTGGCCAAAGCCCTTGATGGACGTCGCCAGGGCGCCGGCCGGGTCGAGGACCTGACCGCCGACCGTCTCGGTGCCGAGCGCGCCGGCGATCTTGCCGCCGACGAACTGGGCGATCGAGCTGGACAGGAACCAGACCGCCATCATGAACGAGGCGACGGTCGGCATGGACAGCTTGGTGATTTCCGACAGACCGACCGGCGACAGGAAGAGCTCGCCGGTGGTGTGCAGCAGGTAGAGCAGGCCGAGCATCATCAGCGGCATCTGGTAGGCCGAGTTGGCCATCCCCGCGCCCCAGACGATGACCATGAAGCCGAGGCCGACCTGCAGCAGGCCGAGGCCGAACTTCATGACCGGGTTCGGGTCGCGGTTGTGCTTGCCGAGGAACAGCCACATCGCCGGCGAAGGCCGGGGCGAAGATCAGGATGAAGCCGGCGTTGAACGACTGCGTCTGGGCGGCGGTGATGCCCATGTCGACCCAGAAGGTCCCGGTCGGCAGCGTGGCGGCCGCCAGCATCTCCCGCGTGCCGAAGAAGATGTTCTGGCCGAACAGGTTGAAGGAGAAGGGCGCGCTGATCAGCGAGAGGTCGACGTTGCGGTCCGCGAACAGGTTCAGCGAGGTGCCGGCCTGTTCGAACAGGGTGAAGAACACCACGGCCCCGATGATCAGGACCATGGCCAGCATCATCCGCTGGCGCTGGACCCAGGTCTTGCAGACGACGGCGATGATGTAGGCCACCGCCGCCAGCGAGGCGAGGATGCTGATGCTCAGCACCGTGCCGACCACGGCGTTGTACTGGACCATGTAGAACACCACGCCCACGCCCAGCAGGCCGAGGATGTAGATCAGGCCTTCGCTGTTGACCGGACCGACGATCGGCTTGGCCAGCTTTTCAGGATTGGGGGGCTCGCCCTTGCCCTGCAGCAGCGGCTTGCCGAGCACGAAGACGATGTAGCCGGCGAGCATGCCGACGCCGGCGAGGCCGAAGCCGGCCCACCAGCCGACGGTCTGACCCAGATAGCCGCACAGCACCGAGGCCCAGAAAGCCCCGAGGTTGATGCCGTAGTAGTAGAGGGTGAAGCCCGGATCACGCCGGGGATCGCCTTGCGGATACAGCTGGCCGACGATGGTCGAGATGTTCGCCTTGAGGAAGCCGACGCCCATGATGATCAGGGACACGGCCAGGAAGAAGATGTTCACGTAGGTCGTGCTGCGCGTCTCCTTCATCTCATAGGAGCCGTGGGCAAGGCTGGCGGGCAGCGGCGAGGCGGCCGGCAGATCCTTGAACAGCAGGGCGCCGTCCTCGCCGGGCCCGAAGGCGTAGCAGCCCTCGCCGACCTGGAGGCAGACCTTGCGGTCGGAGCCGCGGCCCGTGACCTGCATTTCGTAGGCATGGCCCTGGTAGTTCAGGGTTTGCTGGGCCGGCTTGCCCTCGACCGCCATCATGCCGTGACCGGCGACGAGCAGCAGGGCGCCGAACGCGATGGCCTTGCGGGTGCCGATGAACCGGTCCGCCAGGATGCCGCCCAGCAAGGGCAGCAGATAGACCAGCGAGGTGTAGGAGCCGTACAGGCCGCTCGCGTAGTCGTCCTTGAACAGGAAATGTTGCGTCAGGTAGAAAATCAGGATGCCGCGCATCCCGTAGTAGGAAAAGCGCTCCCACATCTCCGCGAAGAAGAGAATGAAGAGGCCCTTCGGGTGATTCCGCATCTGCAGAAGCACCGGGATGCCGGTGGCCAGGGTCACGAGGATCCCCAGCGCGATAACGATATTCATACTGCCTACCCTGTGACTCTATGGCCCGCGCGGTCGGGATAACGGCAAGATTCCCCCGAACCGCCGCGATTTGAGCGCGAGAAAATCACGCGCGAGCGCGTTTCACAAGCAACGGCTTGCCGTGAACGTCATTCGGGAGCCGACCTGTGGCCCCGGCGTTAGGCTCAATGGAGGACGACGCCATGATGAACGATGTTCAGGTAACCAGGCCCGATCTGGTCGCCGCAGGCGGTCGGGCCCGCGTGCTGTTCGAAGGCCATGAAATGGCGGACAGCGCCCGCGCCCTGCTCGTGACCGAGCCGGACGGAGTCCGGACGGCCTATTTTCCTGTGGAAGACGTACAGATGGCCTTCCTGCGCCGGAACGACCGGACAACCACCAGTCCGTGGTTCGGGGCCGCGACCTGGTACACCATCTCGCGTGACGCCAAGATTATCGAGAACGTGGCCTGGTCCTACGAACAGCCGCTGGACGAGGGAGCCGCCTTCGCTGGCTACATCGCGTTCGCGCCGGAGCATGTCGAACTCCAGCTGGACGAACCCGCGCCGGTCCCCCACGTGGACGCGCACGACCCGCCGTACGTGTGAGGGCTGTATTGGGACATCCCCAAATGCCGTCATCCTCGGGCTTGTCCCGAGGACCCATGCACATGGACCGAGGTCAGTGATGCGGTGACGTTGGCGATTGCCTGGCCGCCAAGGCGTTCAGGGATCCTCGGGACAAGCCCGAGGATGACGGTTGGGTGTTGCGAGCCGATGGGGGCACGCCCTGAAGTGCATGTTCCCAGGCGCTCTAGTAGGCGCAGTCCACGAAGATCCGGCTGATGTCGCCGTTCCACTCGCCGTGGAACTTCTCCAGCAGGCGTTCGGCCGGCGTCAGGCCGCTGTCGGCGATGGCTTCCAGCTCGCCCAGATAGGTCGTCTCGTCGATGAAGCCCCCGTCCAGCCGGGCGCGGCGTTTCAGGCCTTCCTTGCTGATCGCGATCATATCCTTCGCCACGTCCTGCACCGTGCGGCCGGCGACCACGGCCTTCAGGCCCAGGCGGTTCACGTCGCGACGGACGTTCTCGCGGTCTTCCGGGGTCCAGTGCTTGCACAGGTCCCAGGCCGCCGCGAGCGCGGCGCTGTCATAGAAGATGCCGGTCCACAGGGCAGGCAGGGCGCACAGCCGACTCCAGGGGCCGCCGTCGGCGCCGCGCATCTCCAGATAGGTCTTGAGCCGGACTTCCGGGAAGATGGTGCTGGTGTGGTCGACCCAGTCCTTCAGCGTCGCGCGATCGCCGGGCAGAGCGTCCAGCTTGCCGTCGATGAAGTCGCGGAACGACTTGCCGGCGACGTCGACGTACAGACCTTTCCGCTTGGCGAAGTACATCGGCACGTCGAGGGCGTAACGCGCATAGCGCTCGAAATCGAAGCCGTCCTCGAACACGAAGTTCAGCATGCCGGTCCGGTCGGCGTCGGTGTCTGTCCAGACATTGGCGCGCGCGGAGAGGAACCCGTTGGGCTTGCCTTCGGTGAAGGGGGAGTTGGCGAACACGGCGGTCGCGATGGGTTGCAGCGCCAGACTGGTGCGGAACTTGGCGACCATGTCGGCTTCAGAGCTGAAGTCGAGGTTTGCCTGCACCGTGCAGGTGCGGAACATCATGTCCAGGCCCATGGACCCGACCAGCGGCATATAGCGCCGCATGATCACGTAGCGGCCCTTGGGCATGATCGCGGCGTCTTCGCGCCTGAGCGTCGGGTGGAAGCCCAGGCCCAGGAAGCCGATGCCGATCTCGTCCGCGACCTGCTTGACCTCGGCCAGGTGGCTGCCGGTCTCCTCGCAAATCTCGTGCATCGAGTTCAGCGGCGCGCCACTGAGTTCGAACTGGCCGCCGGGCTCAAGGCTGACGCTGGCGCCGTTGCGCTCCAGCGCGATCAGCGTCCGACCGCCATCGGCGCGGTCCTCGTAGACGCCTTCCCAGCCGAACCGCATCAGGCCCTTGAGCATCGCTTCGATGCCATTGGCGCCCGCGTATTCGACGGGCGTGTGGTCCTTGAGATGAAAGCCGAACTTCTCGTGCTCGGCGCCGACGCGCCATTCGCTCGCGGGTTTGCTGCCGGAGGCGAACCATCCGGTCAGGTCATCGAGTGTAAGGGGCCGGTCGTCACGGACGGTCGTGGCCATAGTTTGGTGCCTCCCCAGGCATTTTGCAGTGGTTAGGGAGGCCCCTTCCCCGACCGGGCGCGATCAATACGCTCAAGTGCAGGTGGGAGACAATCACGCTCGTCGCAAGGCTTCGTGACAGCGACTGTTACCGCCAGTCGCCAAGCGCCGCCTGCCACAAGGTCAGGGCGGCGATGGCGGCGGTGTCGGAGCGCAGGATTCTCGGGCCGAGCGAGACAGACGTGACGAAGGGCAGGGCGCGCAGCCGCTCGCCTTCTTCCGGGGCGAAGCCGCCTTCCGGCCCGATCAGGACTGCGCCCGGGCCGCCGGATGCAGCCCGCAGGGCCTCAAGCGCCGGCGGGACACCCCCGCCCTCGTCACAGAACATCAGCGTTCGGTCAGCCTCCCAGCCGTCCAGCATCCGGTCCAGCTTCTCCGGTGCGACGATCACCGGGACGTCCAGCCGGCCGGTCTGTTCGGCGGCCTCGATCGCGATAGCCTGCAGCCGGGCGACATTCGTATGGTCGGCGTTGGTCCGCCGCGTGATGGCCAGGCGAACGCGCCGCGCGCCGAGCTCGGCCGCCTTCTCGATGATCGTCTCCAGGCGGGCGCGCTTGACCAGGGCCACGACCAGATCGAGGTTCGGCCCGGTGGACTGGGCCCGCGTCCGCGCGCCGACGGTCAGGCGGCAGACGCGCTTGCCCGCCTCAACCAGCGTCGCGCGCCACTCGCCGTCCCGGCCATTGAACAGCAGCAATTCTGCCCCAACGGCCAGCCGCATGACGGCCGTCAGGTATCGGCCCTGCTCGGGTGACGGGCTGATATCGCCGCCGCCGGCGAGATCGTTGGGGACATACAGACGGATCATCCGGACTCTTCTAGCCGCGGACCGTGTTCCGGCGGTAGGGTCCGCGCATGGAAAACGACGCCTACGACGACGAACTGCGCGATCTGCAGATCGCCATGATCCGCACGCAGCAGCAGGCGATCAAGGACCGCTGGAAGATCCTGACGATCTTCGAGGGCCGCGACGCCGCCGGCAAGGACGGGGCTATCGCCCGGATCACCGGGCCGCTCGCCCGCCGGGAAACGCGTGTCGTGGCGCTGCCCAAGCCGTCCGACCGGGAGCGCACCCAGTGGTATCTCCAGCGCTACGTGGCGCACCTGCCTGCGGCTGGGGAGTTCGTGCTGTTCAACCGGTCCTGGTACAATCGCGCCGGGGTCGAGCCGGTCATGGGCTTCTGCACCGCCGCGGAACACGAGGAGTTCCTGCGCGAGATCCCCAATTTCGAGAAGATGCAGGTCGCCAGCGGCGTGAAGCTGCTGAAATTCTGGCTCGACATCAGCCCGGCGGAACAGGCCAAGCGCCTCAAGGCCCGCCGCACCGATCCGCTCAAGGTCTTCAAGACCAGCCCGCTTGACGATGTGGCTGAGGAAAAGTGGTCGGACTACACCACCGCCCGCGATGAGATGCTGCGCCGGACAGACTGCGACGAGGCGCCATGGGTCTGTGTTCGTGCCGATCACAAGAAGGCGGCCCGCCTGAACATCCTGCGCTGGATGCTGCACACGATCGCGCCCGAAAAGGTCGTCAAGGGCGTGAAGAAGCCGGACGGCGAGGTGATTTTCCGTTTCGACCCAGCCGCCCTGACGGACGGCCGCCTTCACGTCTAGGCCTGAAACCCTCTCGGCGCGCCGCAATAGCCATAGCCGAAGTCGTGCTTGAGGTTTCGGTCGAGGATGCCCTTCAGCAGCGCCTCGTCGGCGTCCGAAAAGGTCGCAGCCGGCACGCCGTCCACGCGCAATGGCTTTTCGTCGATCTCGGGATCCTGATGGTTCGCCATCACGTCCTTGGCGCCGGCCGCCGCACCGACGTCCAGCGATGCCGCGCCCAGGTCCAGTCCCAGATGCCGGGCGAGTTTTTCCAGCGCCGCGCGCCGGTCGGCCTGGAAGTCCTCGTAGCGGATCACCAGCGTCTCCTTCGGAAACCGGCTGGCCACCTCGCCCCAACGGTTGAGGAAGTGGATGTACCACCAGACATCGCAGACGTAGGCCTTGCCGGTCGGGTCGCCCGCGACATAGCGCGAGAAGGGGACGTCATAGGTCTTGCGATCCGTTCCCCGCCATTTTTCGTAGTTCGACACCATCACGTCGCGGATGTTCCGCACCACCACGCCGTATGGCGGAACGGGCGCCAGACCCCGCAGCCAGCCCCAGTCGAGCGCATAGGGCGGGATCGAGTGCGAGCTGGCGATTCGCGGCAGGGCGCCGTGAATGCGCTTGTGCTTGGGGTGGCCGATGATCTCGTTGGACGAGGAATTGTTGAAATAGCGCGGCGGCTCGACGCCGTAGCGGTGGGCGATCGCGTGGCTGAGCATCCACTTGATCCAGTGGGTGCCCGAGTGCTGGCCAGTGACCATGTAGCCCTGCCAGTCGCGATATTTCAGCAGCGCGCCGTTGGTGCTGTCGCGATTGATGCAGTGCAGGCGGAAGGCCCTGTCAGCAGCCTCGCCCCCGCGCTGGATTTCCGGCACGTCGCTTCTTGTCAAAGTCGTCAACGTCGTCACTCTCCCCCGTCAGCCTGATCAGGCCGCCCCCGGGGAGCGTTTATGCGACGGGAACCGGCGGCCTGTCACGACAGCCGCAAGGGAAGGCTCATGGAATACGTGCGACTCGGCAGGACCGGCCTCAAGGTCTCCCGCCTCTGCCTCGGCTGCATGACCTACGGCGCCAGCAGCTGGCGGCCGTGGGTGCTGGAGGAGGACGCGGCCCGGCCGTTCTTCAAGGCGGCCATCGAAGGCGGGATCAATTTCTTCGACACCGCCAACATGTACTCGCTCGGCCAGAGCGAGGTGGTCACCGGCAAGCTGCTCAAGGAATTCGCCGCGGGCCGGGACGAGGTGGTCATCGCCACCAAGGTCCATTTCCCGATGGGGCCGGGGCCCAACGACAAGGGCCTGTCACGCAAGCACATCATGAGTTCGATCGACGGCAGCCTGAAGCGGCTGGGCGTCGACCATGTCGACCTCTTCCAGATTCACCGCTTCGACTACGACACTCCGATCGAGGAGACGCTCGAGGCGCTGCATGACGTCGTGAAGGCCGGCAAGGCCCGCTACATCGGCGCCTCGTCAATGTACGCCTGGCAGTTCGCGAAGATGCTCAGCGTCAGCGCGCAGAACGGCTGGACGAAGTTCGTCTCGATGCAGCCGCAGTACAATCTCGTCTATCGCGAGGAAGAGCGGGAGATGCTGCCGCTCTGCAAGGCCGAGGGCATCGGGGTGATCCCCTGGTCGCCGCTGGCGCGCGGCTTCCTGGCCGGCGGCCGCGCGAAGGTCGGTGAGGGCAACACCGAACGCGCCCGCACCGACGAGTTCGCCCCGCGCCTCTACTATCAGGATGCCGACTTCGCCGTGGTCGAGGCGGTCGAAGCCATCGCCGGGGCGCGGGGGCTGTCGAACATGCAGGTCGCCCTGGCCTGGGTGCTGCGCAATCCGGCCATCACCGCCCCGATCATCGGGGCCTCGAAGCTGCATCACCTGACCGACGCCCTGTCGGCGCTGGACGTGGCGCTCGGCGGCGATGAGGTCGCCACGTTGGAGAAACCCTACAAACCCAAACCCGTGCTGGACCACGCGTGAAGGGCTTCGACCTCTCCCTCAAGCAGGCCCGCCGCATCGCCCTGACCGCCCAGGGTTTCGCCGAGTCGCGCCGCCACGACGCCCCGGGTAAACGCCATTTCGGCAAGGTCGCCGAGCGACTTGGCGTGATCCAGATCGACAGCGTCAACGTCCTGACGCGCACCCACTATCTGCCGGCCTTCTCGCGGCTGGGCGACTATCCGCAGGCGGTGCTGGAGGCCGAGGCCTGGGGCAAGAAGCGCACCCTGTTCGAGTACTGGGGCCACGAGGCGTCGCTGCTGCCGCTGGAGATGCAGCCGCTGTTCCGCTGGCGCATGGCCCGCGCCGAGGCCGGCGAGACCTGGGGTGGGCTGGCGCGCTTCGGCCGCGAGCGCCGCGACTACATCGACAATATCCTCGCCGAGATCGAGCAGCGCGGCCCGGTTACCGGCGGCGACTTCGCCACCGGCCCGCGCGGCCAGCCCGGCTGGTGGTCCTGGTCGGAAGGCAAGCGCGCGCTCGAGTGGCTGTTCTGGACCGGTTACCTGACCACGGCGACCCGGCGCGGGTTCGAGCGGGTCTATGATCTCACCGAACGAGCCCTGCCCGCGGCGGTCATGAACCTGCCGACGCCCGACGAGCCCGACGCGCTGCGCGACCTCGTCCTGCGCTCGGCGAAGGCCATGGGCGTGGCGACTGAGGCCGACCTGCGCGACTACTACCGCCTGCCGCTCGACGGCGCCCGCCGGGCGGTGCGCGAGCTGGTCGAGGCCGGCGCCCTGACGCCGGTCAGGGTCCAGGGCTGGGACAAGCCCGCCTACCTGCATCCGGACGCCAGACCGAAGCGGATCAACGCCCACGCCCTGCTGTCGCCCTTTGACAATCTCATATGGTTTCGCGACCGCACCGAGCGGCTGTTCGGCCTGCGGGTCCGCCTGGAGATCTACACGCCGGCCGAGAAGCGGGTGCACGGCTACTACGTCCTGCCGTTCCTCGAGGGCGAGGCGATCACCGCGCGCGTCGATCTGAAAGCGGACCGGCAGGCGAAGGTGTTGCGCGTTCAGGCCGCCCATGCCGAGCCTGAAGCCGGACCGGAAACTCCGACGGCGCTCGCCGCCGAGCTGACGAGGATGGCCGGATGGCTCGGCCTTGAGGGGGTCGAGGTTGCCGGCAAGGGCGATCTGGCCGGCCGTTTGCAGTCAGCCCTTCAGGCGCCCGCGAACTGATCACTAGCGAGAAAGTGAGCGGGTGCGACACCGGGTCGGGTTCGCAACTGCGAGATGATGGGCTATCGACGCCCCTCGACCGCGCGGGGGCGCCAAGCGGAGTAGCCATCTTGAGAGAGCTGGATCCACGTCTGTCGCGACGCGGCCTTATTGTCGGACTGGCGGCGCTGACCGCGTCCTGCGCCACCTCGACGCCGAAACCCGCGCTGGTTTCGCAGACCTTCAATCCTGTTCCCGCCGCGCCTCCGCTCGCCGTTCCGCCGCCGCCTGCCGTGGCGCTCGGCCCGGAACTCGATCCCCAGGGCCTGATCCGACGTCCGCTGATGCACGCGGCGCTCGACGCCCTCAAGCGTCATCGCGGCAAGGTCGCCCATGAAGACCGGCTCTACATCGTCGATTTCCAGGCCCACTCCAGCAAGCCGCGGCTGTTCCGTCTCGACCTGACGACCGGCGAGGCGAAGGCCTATCATACGGCTCACGGCCGGGGCTCCGATCCGGCCCACACCGGCTACGCCGAACGCTTCTCCAACGTGCCGGACTCGAACGCCTCGTCGGTCGGCGCCTATCTGACCGTCGGTCAGGCCTGGGGCTCCAAGCACGGCCCGAACGTCCTGCTGGACGGGCTGGACCCGACCAATTCGGAAGTCCGCGACCGCGCGATCATCGTCCACGCGGCGGACTACTGCGAGCCGTCCTATCTGGCCGCCAATGGCAAGCTCGGCCGTTCGTTCGGCTGTTTCGCCGTCTCGCAGGCGGACCTGGGCGCCCTGCGCCCTGACATGGACGCCGGCCGCCTGCTGTTCGCAGGGGCCTGACTCAAGATCCTCCCCCATCGGGGGAGGTGGACCGGCGAAGCCGGGACGGAGGGGGTCACCCGAAATCTGAGCGGACCCCCTCAGTCGTCGCTACGCGCCGACAGCTCCCCCGATGGGGAGCAACTACCTAGGACGCCCCGTACATCGCCATGACGTCCCGCCGCATCGCGGCGCCGCTGTCGGGGCGGCTGTAGAACATGTGGCCGCCGGGATAGACCTTCAGCTGCACCCGGCCTGGATTGCCCATCGGCGGCAGCTGGTCGATGACGATCCGCGAGGAGAAATAGGGGCAGCTCAGGTCGTCGTATCCGTGAACGATCAGCACCTTCATCTTCGGATCGTTGGCCAGCGCCTTGCGGAAGGCGGACACCGCCTCGATCGTCGGCAGCTCGTCCTCCCAGGCCTCGTTCACCGCGTCGCTGAGGGCGTTGTAGCGGGCCTCAACCTTCCAGCCGACGACGCGGGTGACGAAGTCGACCATCGCGCTGGTCGTCGGCGCGATGAGGGCGTCGAGGATCGGGTCGCCGCTGCGCTGGCTGGGCGAGAAAGGGTAGGGGTCCCAGGCCGTGACGTTGGAGTCGTACCAGCTGCCGATGCGGCCCTCCTTGCGATAGAGCTCGCGCAGGAAGGCCCGGCTGTCGATCCGGCCGCCCATCTGGCGCACGACGGGCTCGTCGAGGCCGGTATAGGCCGTGACCCGCTTGATGATCCGTTCGAGCGCCGCCGGGTTGGTCCGGCCGGCCATGAAATCGGTCAGGAATTCGGTGCGGACATAGCCCTCGACCTCGGCCATCAGCTCCGGCGACAGGGTCTTGCCCTGGCGCTCGTAGTTCGCGGCTGTCATCGACGGCAGGGTGACGACCCAGGGCATCGGCGAGAAGTCGCCGCCCGACCAGCTGGTCCCGTCGAAGAAGGGCGAGACCAGAACCACGCCGTTGATGCCGACGCCGAGCTCGGTCTGCAGATAGTGGGTCAGGCGCGGGCCGCGGAATCCGCCGTAGCTCTCGCCGGTGATATACTTGGGCGAAGTCATGCGACCGTTCTTGAGCAGCCAGTCGTAGACGATGCGCGAGAGGTAGGCGATGTCCTGCTTGACGCCGAAGAAGGCCTTCTTGCTCTCCTCCGGCCTGGTCCGCGAGCGCGAAAAGCCGGTGCCGACGGGGTCGATGAACACCAGATCGGTGAAGTCCAACCAGGTGTAGGGATTGTCCTGCAGCACCGCTGAGTCCGACGGCGCGTCGCCCTGGGCCCCGAACTGCACCCGCTTGGGCCCGATGGCGCCGAGGTTCAGATAGACGCTGGCCGCCCCCGGCCCGCCGTTGAAAGCGAAGGTCACGGGGCGGGCCGGATTGCGCGGGCCGTCCAGCACGTAGGCCGTGAACACCACCTCGGCGGTGATCTTGCCCTTGTCGTCGCGCACCGGCAGCGAGCCGACCGTGACCGTGTAGTTCAGCGTCTTGCCGGCGACGTGGGTCACCTGCTTGACGGTCGCGTCGGCGGGGAACGGCGGCAGGTCGGCGTCAGGCGCCTTGCCGGCCGCGGCGTCGGCGGGCTTGTCCGCAGCCTGCGCCGCGCCCAGGGCGCCGAGCGCCAACGCGGCCGCCAGGCCCAGAACCGTCAGAACACGCATGGTGACTCCCCCCGAACGACATGTCGCCGGAAAGGGTATCGGGCCGGGGGGCGGGGGGAAAGTTACAACCGGTCAAGCTCTGTCCGCGTCCTTCCTCTCCCGGAGGGAGAGGTGGCCCGGCGGAGCCGGGTCGGAGAGGGAGGCGCGACGGCCGGAGATTTCGCGCGGGGTGATCCGCCACCGGCGTCTCCCTCTCCACCATGCTCCGCATGGTCCCCCTCTCCCTCCGGGAGAGGAAAGCGATCAAGCCGTCCCCTCGGCCACCGCCGCCAGCCGCGCATAGGCCCCGCCGCGCGCTTTCAGCTCGGCGTGCTTTCCTTCCTCGACGATCCGGCCCCGGTCGAACACCAGGATGCGGTCGGCATGGCGAATGGTCGACAGGCGGTGGGCGATCACGATCGTCGTCCGGCCGGCCATCAGTTCTTCCATCGCCGCCTGGACCGACAGTTCGGTCTCGACGTCCAGCGAGCTGGTCGCCTCGTCGAACACCAGGATCGGCGCGTCGGCCAGGAAGGCCCGGGCGATGGCCACACGCTGGCGCTCGCCGCCGCTCAGCTTGACGCCGCGCTCGCCGACCAGGGTGTCGTAGCCCTTCGGCAGCTTCGATATGAATTCGTCCGCTCGCGCGCGTTTCGCCGCCAGGCGGATCTCGTCCAGCGTCGCGTCGGGCCGGGCGTAGCCGATGTTCTCGGCGATGGTGCGGTGGAACAGGGCAGGGTCTTGCGGCACCACGGCGATGGCCCGCCGCAGCGCGCCCTGGGCGACGGCCGCGATATCCTGGCCGTCGATGCGGATGGCCCCGGCGTTCAGGGCGTAGAGCCGCTGGATCAGCTTGACGAACGTCGACTTGCCGGCGCCCGTTGGCCCGACCAGCGCCACTCGCTCGCCCGGGGCGATCCGCAGCGAGAAGGCGTCGTACAGCGGCGTGTCCGCGCTCTTGTAGCGGAATGTCACAGCGTCGAAGACGATCTCGCCCTCGGCGCCCTTGAAGACCTCCGGCTCGACAGGGTCGGCCACTTGGGGAGCCATTCGCGCGTAGTTGGCGACGTCCTCGACGTCATCGACCCCCTTCTGGAACATGCGCACGTTCTCGCCGATGTTCCGCAGATAGCCGTTCATCTGCATGAAGGTGGTGATGCCGAAGGCGATGTCGCCGGGGCTGGCCCGACCCTTCGTCCACAGCCAGACCAGCGTGCCGGTCATTACCGCCTGCAGGAGCATGGTCAGCAGGTTCTGGGTCAGCCAGATGTCCATGAACCGTCCCCAGGTCACCTGCACCGCGGCGCGCCATTCCGCGGTCAGCTCGGCGAACCGCGCCTCCTCCCGCGCTTCAGCGCCGAAGCTCTTCACCGTCGGATTGGAGCCGAGCGCGTCGGCCAGTGCGCCGCCTATGCGGGAGTCCAGGGCGTTGGAGCGCAGATTGGCCGGCCGGACGTAGACCTTCACCATCCAGAGGTTCAGCCACAGGAAGCTGAAGATCACGAAAAGGGCGGTTGCCCCGATCAGCGGCCACTGCAGCGCGATCAGCACCGACTGGCCGACCAGCAGCAGCAGGGCCGGGGCCAGCCACAGCACCACGGCGTCGGAGACTCCGTCATAGCCCCACATGGCGCGCGAGAGGCGTCGCACCGTGGCGCCGGCGAAGGTGTCGGCATGCCAGTCGGCCGAGAAGGACTGCACGCGCTGGAACCCCTCGTTGGTCATCTCCTCCATGTTCCGCGCGGCCAGCGGATTCCACATGCGGAAGGCGACGTTGCGCAGGAGCGAAAAACCAAGGAAGGCGCCGACGAACAGGGCCCAGGCGACCCACACGGTGCGGGACGGCGAGGCCGGTGGCGTGACGGCGTTGACCAGACCTCGCGCCGCCCAGGGCAACGCCAGCTCACAGCCCATCGCCGCCAGCATGCCCCCCACGGAGCCGAGCAGCAGCCATCGCCGCCGCAGCCAGAAGCCGGCGATGAAGGCCATGACCTGGCCGTTGGACAGCACCCGTCCCCGGGTGACCGCCTCGTCTTCGTATTGCTCGCTCATGGAAAGACCTGTGGGACGGTCTTAGTCCTGAACGGAGATCGGCGGGAGAGGTGCAGTTGGAATTTCCCGACCAGCGACGCCAACGCCACAACCGGTCAGGTCGGACGGGATAAGCCTCGAAGGTCGTAGAGTTTATCATAGATCGTGAGGAGACCGGGCTCCCGTGCAACGTCGCATTCGGCGAAGAGCCGGGTGAGAGCGCTATCGAGCCCGCTGGCATCCTTTCGCCGCATCGCATCGATGCATTGGTCTACCGCCCAGTAGACTTGCTCAGTCATACGCTCAAGCTCGTCGTATACCTCGATCAGCACCTCTCGCGCCCTTGAGGTCAGTTCGGGATTGGACAGTTCCTTCACGTGGAACCTGTCACGAAAGAACTTCAGACAGACTTCGATTTCGTGTAGCGGCGTGTCGTAGAAGCCCTTCGGCGTCCGATGTTTATCAAGTTTGACGGCGAAGTCGAAACGGGCGTCGTCGATCTTGATAATCAGATTGGCGAGGCGCTCGTGAAATTCCGACAGCTGCTTCTTGTAGAGATAGCGTTGGTCAAACCAGTCGCTCAGCTCTGAGAGAAGCCGCGCGCCGGCGACGATTCCGAGCAGTTCGAGCCAGAAGAACACCGCCCCTGCGAGCATGTTCTCGATCAGCCCTGGGTCGGTGAACCAATGCCCTGGCAAGATGTTTGGGTTTCGCCAAACGAAGACAATTCCAACGGTTAGCAGGAGGGCGATGGTCGCCGCGCTCACGCACATGAAGATGACCACACCCTGCATGACGGCGCGAACCGGGCGCCGATCTTCGGGGTGCTTTGTCCGTTGGCTTTTCTTGGCCTTGGACTCGTTGGTCACAAATGCGGGCGCGCGCACCTGTTCGACGCTTGTATCCAATTCGATGCCCCCCGGCGGTCACGCCCCAGCCTAGCCTGTGGCTTCACGTTCAGATTGCAAAGAGGTTCGCGTATTGCGGGTATCCGACAGGCCGAGCAACGATGCGCACCGCTCCCACGGCGACCAGCGTCGCGCCCAGGGCGTCGAGCGCGGCCCGGGCGGCGGTTGGGCAGCGGGCTCTCCATGGCGGCGACTATTGCGGGTTGCGCCGCTTTCCGCCACCAACACGCCATGACCTCCATCCTCCCCGACGCCGCGCCGACCAACTGGGTGGACCGGCACGCGCCGCCCGCGCTGCGGCCGTGGCTGAAGCTGGGGCGGTTTGACCGGCCGACCGGCATCTGGCTGCTGATGCTGCCGGGCTGGATGGGTCTGGCGCTCGCCGCCGCCATGCGCGGCAAGGCGCCGGATCTGGTGCTGCTGATCCTGTTCTTCCTCGGGGCCGCGCTGATGCGGGCGGCCGGCTGCGCCTACAACGACATCGTCGACCGCGACATCGACGCGAAGGTCGCCCGCACCGCCGGCCGGCCGATTCCGTCGGGCCAGATCAGCGTCAAGCAGGCCTGGGCCTTCGTCATCAGCTGCTGCCTCGTCAGCCTGCTGATCCTGCTGGCGATGAACTGGTGGACCATCGGCCTGGGCGTCGCGTCGCTGGCGCTGGTATCGGCCTATCCGTTCATGAAGCGGATCACCTGGTGGCCGCAGGCCTGGCTGGGCCTGACGTTCAACTGGGGGGCGCTGATGGGTTTTTCGGCCGTCGCCGGCGCACCGGGCTGGCCTGCCGTCCTCGTCTACGCCGGGCTCGTCTTCTGGACCCTCGGCTACGACACCATCTACGCGGTGCAGGATCTCGAGGACGACGCGCTGGCCGGGGTCAAGTCCTCGGCCCGGGCCCTGGGCGCCCAGGCGCCGCAGGCCGTGCTGCTGTTTTATGGGCTTTCATTCGCGCTCGTGCTGATCGGCGCCTGGATCGGTGGCCTCGGCCCGCTGTTCCTGCCGCCCGCGGCGCTGTTCGCCCTGCATCTGTCGCGGCAGGCGTCAAAGCTCGACGTCGCCGATCCGGCCGGTGCCCTGGCGCTGTTCAAGTCCAATACCTGGGCCGGCGTGATTCTCGTCGTGGCCCTGGCGGTCGGCGTCTGGAAGCCGGGCGGGATGTTCTAACGCCGACGTCCGGCCAGAGAGGCCGGGCCCCAGCCGAGGACCACGACCACCGCGATGACCGCCAGGATCAGAAAGGTCAGGAACGGATCGAAGTGCGACCCGTAGTTCGGGAACATGAACTCCGAAACGTTGGTCATCGCGTGGAAGACGGCCGCCACGAGAACGCTGCGGCCGGAGGCGGCGAACAGCCAGACCGTGATGACGCGCAAGGGAATCATCGCCGCCAGCTGCCATGCAGTCCAGGCGGCGTCGTGGCCGGTCTGGCTCATGGGAATGACATGCCAGACCACCCAGATCGCGCCGATCACCAGGGCGCCGCCAAGGGCGCTCAGGCGCGGGGTCAGCCGCTCGTAGAGAAAGCCCTGCCACCCGAGCTCCTCCCCCAGACCTGCGGCCAGGAACATCAGGAAGAACAGCGGCAGGCGCGCTAGTGGAAATACGGGATGGCTGATCGGCCCGTCCCGCAACAGGATCAGCCCGTACTCCAGCAGCATCGCCGCCGGCATCAGCAGCAGGGCGACCAGCCACCAGACAGGCGCGCGGACGCGCCCGCCATCAACGGCCCGCGCCAGCAGCGCGCGAACGCCCGCGGCGCCGGTTTGCCTCGCGGTCAGGATCAGGGCGGCGACCACCGGCATGAAGGCCATCAGGGCGCTGGGCGGCAGGCTGATGGGCATGGAGGCCGGAAGGAACCGGTCCGCGACCGCGCCGGCGAGCCAGAACGGCAGCGATAGCCCGAACAGCAACAGCAGAAACGACCGGACGGATCGATCCAGAGAGGGCGCGGCTCCGGTCACGCCTAAAATGGACCGTTCGGATAGACCCGGGTCTCGAGCACCTGGTTCAGCTGGCCGATGCGCGTCACGTAGGCCCGCGCGATGCAGGCCCGCCCCGCGCCGCAGGTATGGCGTTGCCGCAGCCAGGCGCCCTGATCGTCCATGATCGCGCCGCGCGTCCCCATCGGCACCAGATGGCGGACGATGTCGTAGAGCTGGGCCATGCGAACGTCCTGGTCGTTCAGGGCCCGGTCGGCGCAGATGGCCTTCTCGTCGGGCGCGCGGGCCTTGTTGCAGTCGAAGCTGGCGGCGCTGGCCGCTCCGGCGCCGAGGAAGCCGATCGCGAGAACCACGGCGAACAGGCGAACACGCATGGAAGAGCCTCCGGAAAGTGACGTTTGGTCATCCTACACATCCCGACGCCGAAGTGAGATAGTCGACCCATGGCCGTCGCAGCACGCGTAAAACCGAAGGACTTCTTCACCGACGAGGAGTGGGCGCCGCTGGCCGCTCGCTCGTCCTGGAAGGGCCTTTGGATGATCGCCCACGCCTGGCTGACCATCCTGGCGGCCGGCGCGATGTTCGTCGTCTGGCCCAACCCGCTGACCCTGGTCCTGGCGGTGATGATCATCGGCGGCCGGCAGCTCGGCCTGGCCATCCTCATGCACGACGGGGCCCACGGCTGCCTGCACCCGAACCAGAAGGTCAACGACTGGGTCGGCCACTGGCTCTGCGGCGCCCCGACCAACGGCGACCTTCGGCGCTACCGCGACTATCACCTGCAGCATCACAAGTTCGCCCAGCAGGACGAAGACCCGGATCTGGGCCTCTCCGCACCGTTCCCGATCACCCGCAACTCGCTGTGGCGCAAGGCGGTCCGCGACCTGACCGGCCAGACCTTCTACAAGCAGCGCATCCAGCCCAGCCTCGACGCGTTCAGGACCGGCGCCAAGAAGGGCATCCCGTTCCGCAAGACGCTAAAGGGCGTGCTGACCTTCTGGAAGCCGTTCCTGGTCTTCCACATCCCGCTGATCATCCTGTTGTCAGCGGTCGGCCTGTGGTGGGCCTGGCCGGTGTTGTGGCTGCTGCCGATGGCGACCTGGTATCCGCTGATCACCCGCCTGCGGAACATCGCCGAACACGCCTTGGTCGGAAAGGACCAGCCCGATCCCCTGCGCCATGCCCGCACCACGATCGCCGGACCCGTCGCCCGGCTTATGATGGCGCCCTACTACGTCAACTATCACTGCGAACATCACATGTTCATGCACGTATGCTGCTACAATTTGCCGAAACTGCATAGGCTGCTTGAACGGAAAGGCGTTCACGAAAGGATGCTGATTGAACGAGGCGGGTACGTGGCGGTGTTGAAGGAAGCTGCTGGCAAATCCGTGGCCTTGACGCTAGGGTAGCCGTATCGACCATTGGCGCAGGCCTGTTTACGAATGACGGTTCTTACTCCGGTGAGATGACGACGAGCGGCATCGCCGCCCGTCGCACTCGCTCTAGCGCAGTGGCTAGCCCTTCTTCTCCCGCGACTTGAACGCGTCCCCGCGCTCCTTCGCTGCCGCCGCGACGATGGCGTCGAACTCGCCAGCGACCACGGCCTGATCCAGCGTGTCGATGACGCCGGGCAGGGCGTCCAGCTTCTCGATCTCGACGGCGGTCATGCCCTTGGCCAGTTCCAGAGGCTTCGCGCCGTAGAGGAGCTGGAAGTAGGTCTTGCCGCCGTCACCGGCGAACCAGCCCTGGCGGACGATCTTGGGAACTTCGGCGCGGACGCGGTTGCCCGCTTCATCCTTGCGGTTGACCGTCCGGACAGCGGCGAACGGCTTGCCTTCCAGCGTCGCGGTGAGCAGCGCGCGCTGGTCGGCGAGGTAGCTGCGCAGCTTGGCGCGGCCACGTTCGGTGGGGTTGGCCGGCGCGGCGGCGGGCTTCACGGGGGCGGCAAGTTTCAGGGTCTTGAGGACCGACATGGGCAACTCCTTCGTTGGTTTCCGATGTCGTCGCTCTAATGCCGCTCTCCAGCCTTGCGACCGAAAAGGCGGTGGTCGCCAGACCAGAAAGTTCACCCGCACGCTATGGCGACGGTGCCGGCGACTTTGGCCGGTGGAGAACGCGTGCGGGCAATTCACTGACCCCCTGCGGCGCTCAGCAAGGGGCGAACAGGGCGTTCCTCTTTACAAGGCGCGGGAGGGGGGCGGCGCCCCTGTGTGAGCGTCTTTGGCCGAAGGGGCCATCTGACCGTCCGGCATAAATAGATGTGAACGAAGCCGGAGACCCAACATGCCGCACAATCCAACCGCGGGCCTTAGCCACCAGACTACATTACGCACCACACCGCCGACGGCTCACGCCGTCCGCAGGTCATACGGACGCAGCTCCCAACCCGTCATTCCCACTGACGAGGAAAGAGCTGCCCTTGTCGCCGGGAGGTTGGACCTGGCGCAGCCGAAGCATCAACGGACACGGCCGAAGGCCGTATCCGTTGGTGCGCAGGACTTCCGGGATGGCATTCAACGGGTTATCGCCGACTTCGACCCCCACCTCTTCATCACGCTCGCCTTAAACCGCCAGACCACCGTCAGTGCGGTGGAGGCCCAGTTGCGCAAATTCCATGCGCGGCTCGATGATGCTTGTCTCGGCGGACGCTGGCAGCAGTTCCCGGAAAAGCGATCCTGCACCTTCACGTGCTGGGGACATCTAGGCTCAGCATGGCCGTGATCCTTACCGCGCTTCAGCGTGCCGTCCGCACACACCTAAAGCTTCCTTCGTTCCGGATTACGTTCGACTCCGCGATGCCGAGTATCCTTACCCAGAATGGCAAGGCGATTGCCGGTGTCACGATGAACACCAAGCGCTTCAGCGTCACGACAGCGCCGTCGCCGAGCGGCGATGCACTCATAGGGAAGGCCTCCCCATATCCGTTCCGAAGCCAAATCGGAGACCGACTGACCATGGGCGATCTCTGCGTCCGCACGGATTACCGGAACGGAAACGCCTACGATGAGCTTTCCGGGATCATGCTCACGAACCATAACCTTGAGGGCCAGTTGGCCGCCATACGGAGCGCTAACGCCATTTTTGATCTCGAAAAGGAGGCCGCCTTCCATGCCCCTGAAGCGCTAGTTCGTGCAGTCGATGTCGTAAGGGACCTGTTTCGATACCCGGATCCGTTGGCTCATATCCGGCAGCATAGGAAGGTGCTCAGGGCCGTCCACGGCAGCTCCCAGTCGGACGATGAGGACAGTCCGACGCGCGAGGAAGAACGGTTCGCCTGATAGTGCCTCGCTTTCACCTTCTCACCGTCACCCAGCCTTCTCCGGTCGCCCGCAAGCCTCCTTGGCACTAGGCCGATGCCGAACAGCCAGGGAGGTGCGCTTTGAAAATCGGCTATGCGCGGGTCAGCACGCTCGACCAGGACTTTGAGACCCAGCGCGTGCGGCTGGAGGCAGCGGGGTGTTCGCCGATCAGGGCGGAGAAGGTCAGTGGCAAGTCACGCGAGGGGCGGGACGAACTTCGGTCCATTCTGGAGTTCATCCGGGAGGGCGACGAACTGGTAGTCGTTCGCCTCGACCGGCTCGGTCGTTCGACCCGCGACGTGCTGAACATCGTCCATGAACTAGACGAGCGCGGCGCCGGTCTCCGCGTCCTCGAACCTGAGATCACCACCGCAGGCGATGTCGGGCGGATCGTAGTCACTGTGCTGGGAATGGTCGCCGAACTGGAACGTCGCTTCCTGCGGGAACGGCAACAGGCCGGGATCAACGCGGCGAAGGCCAAGGGCGTCTACAAGGGCCGGCCCAAGAAGGTGAAGCCTGCGGAGATCGCCGCGCTGAGGGCCGAAGGGCTGGGGCCGACGGCCATCGCCAGGAAGATCGGCGTGACGCCGACGACTGTGCACAGAGAGCTGAAGCGGCTGGCGCAGGGCGCTGACGTTAAGGCTAACCCGGCCGCCACCGACTGACGAAAGTCCCAGACAACCCGTATGTCAGCCCCAGGCACTCACCCGGCCGGGCTGACGCTAGGGTGTACCCTTCTGCAGGCATCCGCAGGTGCAAGCGGAGCCGTGCGAGATCGACTTTCAGCTGACTTGCAACCGTAGTGATCACACGAACGACGTCGCCACATCGCCGAGGCCCTGGTCGAAGCGGCAGAGGATTTCGTCGCCGGCCTTGACCGGGAAGGCGCGGACGAAGGAGCCGGTCAGGATCACGTCGCCAGGCTGGAAGCTGACGCCGAACTCGCCGAGCTTGTTGGCCAACCAGGCCACGGCCGTGACCGGATTGCCCAGGACGGCCGAGGCCTCGCCTGTGTGTTCGACGACGCCGTTGCGCAGGATCTCGCCCTTCACGCGGCGGATGTCGATCGCGTCCAGCCGGCGCGGGTTGGCGCCCAGAACGGCTGCGCCGCAGGCGGCGAGGTCGGCGACGGTGTCGATGATGTTCATGCCCGGTGCGCGGGAGACCCGGAAGTCGACGATCTCGATGGCCGGAACGACGAAGTCGGTGGCCCGGATCACGTCCATCGGCAAGATGCCCGGGCCGGAGAGGGCGTCCTTCATCACGAAGGCGATCTCCATCTCGACCATCGGATCGAAGAAGCGCGCCATCGGCAGCGGCGTGGACTCCGGCAGGAACAGGTCATCGGTCATGGCGCTGAAGTCGGGCTCGGTCGCGCCGGACATCTCCTGCATGGCCTTGGACGTCAGGCCCACCTTGTAGCCCTTGATGCGCGCGCCGGCCGCGACCCGGCGGGCCACGAAGGCTTCCTGGATGCGGTAGGCGTCCTCGACCTCGATGCCGGGATAGCCCTTCGACAGCAAAGGCAGGCCCTGGCGGGTCTCATAGGTCCCGATCAGATCCTCGACGATCTTCGCGCGGGTGGCCTGATCAAGCATGGGTCTCTCCGGGAGCGGTGGCGCGGCGGACGGTGTCCAGGTCGGCGCGGGCGGCCATGGTCAGGGCGTTGATGTCAGTGACGACGGAGACCATCTGGAAGCCCTGCTTCAGCCGCAGCGGCGCGACCTTCGCGTTGGACAGGACGGCCGTGGCGACGCCGGCGGCCTTGGCGGCGGCGGCGACCCGGGCGATGGCCGCGTCGAATACTGGCTCGCCGTCATTGTCGCCCGGCGGCAGGCCGAGCGCGATCGACAGGTCGAACGGGCCGACGAACAGGGCGTCGACGCCGGGGGTGCGGGCGATCTCCTCGACCTCTTCCAGCGCCTGGGCGGTCTCGATCATCGGGATCACTGCCACCCGCGCGTTGGCGGTGGCGAAGTAGCCAGGTCCATCCCGCAGGCCGACCCGGACGGGGCCGAAGCTGCGGCTGCCGGCCGGCGGATAGAGGCAGGCGTCGACCGCGCGGCGGGCGTCGGCGGCGGACTGGATCATCGGGATGACGACGCCCAGCGCGCCGGCGTCCAGCACACGCCCGATGATGCCGGGATCATTCCAGGGGACCCTGACGATCGGGACGGCGTCGCTCAGGTCGACGGCGCGGATCATCGACAGCGCCATCTCGTAGTCCATGCAGCCGTGCTGCATGTCGATCAGCACCCAGTCGAAGCCGGCCTTGCCGAGCGCCTCGGCGGACATCGCGCCGGGCATCATGCACCAGGCGCCCAGGGTTGCTTCGCCGGCCGCCCAGCGGGTCTTGAGTGACAAGCCTGATCCTCCCCGTGTTCACAGCCCGCTCGCGAGCGGCGGCGCTTATGAAATGAGTGTCATCATAAATGACTAGGGTCAATATAGATCGGGCGGCCAGGTACGCCCGGACCCTCAGGCCGGGACGTTGATGGTGATCGCCAGGTGTTGCCGCAGGCGCGTCTGGAACTGCGCCGCCGTCGTCCGCCCGCCCATGCGACCGAGCAGATCCAGATAGTAGTTGGCGAACAGGTTCTCCGCGATCATCAAGGGCGGGGCCTCCTGGTGACACTTTCCGGCGGACCGCGCCCTGACCACCAGGTCGGCGAGACCGGCGAAAATCACATCGAGCAGCTCGGTGATGTTGGCGCTGCGCCCGATGACATCGGGGAACATCACTTCCTTCAGCAGCAGCCGGGCGATGTCCGGATCGCGCTCATGGTAGGCCAGCATGGACGAGAAGACCTGCATCAGCTGGTCCAGCAGCGGCGCATCCGGCTCCACGTTGGCGAACGCGACGCGAGCCGTTTCCAGCATCTCGTCGCTGAACACCAGAACAAGCAGGTCTTCCTTGGAGCGCGCGTAGAGGAACAGGGTGCCGGTGCCGATGTCGGCGGCCTCGGCGATCTGCTGGGTGGTCGTTTCGGCGAAGCCCCGATCGCGGAACAGCTGGCGGGCGGCCCCGACGATCCGCGCCAGCTTCTCCTGCTTGTTGCGCTCCCGCCGGCCGACGCGGGGCGCCGAGGCGTCCGGGGTGTCGCTCATGACGCTCTGCGCTTTCCGCTGTCCAGCCACCTGTTTCCGACCTCCGGCTCACGCTCGTCTGACCAACCCTTTCGGGCTTGCCGGTCCAAAGTCAATGCGGCCGGCGCGACCATTTCCCATCGCCGTGCCGAGCGGGGTTGACGGCGACGGACTCCTCTATAAACTGACTGTAGTCATAAATGAAGACCGTCAGTGTCGATCCGGCCTGACGCGAAGACGCAGCCGCAGAGCTGCGCGCCAGGGAGGACGAAGAGTGGCCAGCAACACAGCTACAGTCGCGGGCGTAGAGGTCTCGACCGATCACTGGATCGACGGACGCCGCGTCTCTTCGTCCGAGCGGTTTGAGAACCTGTCGCCGGTCGATGGCTCACACCTGGCGAACGTCGCGTCGGGCGGCAAGGCCGAGGCTGATCAGGCGGTCGACGCCGCGCGCCGGGCTTTCCCGGCCTGGGCGGCGCTCGGACCGGAGGGGCGGCTTCCCTACCTCAAGCGGTTCGCCGATGGCATCCGCGAGCGGGCCAAGGACCTCGCCGCCGTCGAGACCATGGACAATGGCTCGCTGCTGGCCGGCAATACGCACCGGGTGATCCCCCGCGCGGCCCAGAACATCGAGTTCTTCGCCGACTGGGCGTTGACCCTGCAGGACCACGTGATCGACTCCCCCGAGGTGGTCAACCACGTCCGCTACGACCCGTCCGGCGTCTCGGCGCTGGTGACGCCGTGGAACGCGCCGCTGATGCTGACCACCTGGAAGGTCGGCCCGGCGCTCGCCGCTGGCAACACGGTGGTGGTCAAGCCGCCGGAGTGGGCGCCGATGACCTGCTCGCTGATGGCCGACATCGCCCATGCCGCCGGCATTCCCGCCGGGGTGCTGAACGTGCTGCAGGGCATCGGCGAGACCGCCGGCGACGCCCTCGTCAACAATGCCGATCTCGACCGCATCAGCTTCACCGGCTCGACAGCGACGGCCAAGCTGATCGGTCAGGCCGCCGCCCGCTCGATCACCGCCATGAGCTCGGAACTGGGCGGCAAGTCGCCCTTCATCGTCTGCGCTGACGCCGATCTCGACGCCGCCGCCCAGACCGTCGCCGGCCAGTACATGAACGCCGGCCAGGTCTGCCTCGCGGGCACGAGGGTGCTGGTCGAGAAGTCGATCGAGCAGGTGTTCCTCGCCAAGGTGCGTGACGCCGCCGGCCACATGGTCGTGGGCGACCCGCGCGACGCGGCCACCCGCGTCGGCCCGCTGATCACCCGGGAACACTTCGACCGCGTCGCGGGCTTTGTGGCGCGGGCCAAGGCGGACGGCGCCGAGGCCCTGTGGGGCGGCTCGCCGGCCAACTTCGGCGACCTCTACTTCCAGCCGACCCTGTTCGCCAACGTCGACCCGGCGTCCGAGATCGCCCAGCAGGAGGTCTTCGGGCCGGTCCTGACCTGGCAGACCTTCGAGACCGACGACGAAGTGATCGCTGCGGCCAACGGCACCAAGTACGGCCTGGCCGGGGTGCTGTTCACCCAGAACGAGGCCCGCGCCATGCGCATCGCTTCCCAGGTCGTCGCCGGCACCCTGTGGGTCAACTGCTTCTTCATCCGTGATCTGGCGGCGCCCTTCGGCGGCAGCCGCAACTCCGGCATCGGCCGCGAGGGCGGGACCTGGAGCTTCGATTTCTACAGCGACATCAAGAACATCTCGGTCCGCAAGGGCTCCTTCTCAGGAAAGGCGGCGTAACATGGCTTCAGTCACCGAGCTTGGGTACCTGACCCTCGGCGTCAGCGATCTCGCCGCCTGGAAGGGCTTCGCCGCCAATGTCCTGGGTCTGGAGGTCGTCGAAACCGGCGCGCCGGACCGCTGCTGGCTGCGCATGGACTACTGGCATCACCGGATCACCCTGATCGAGGACGGTTCCGACGATCTGAAGGTCACTGGCCTGCGCGTCGCCGGCCAGGACGAGTTCATCGAAATGGCCGCTCAGCTGCGTGACGGAGGTGTTTCGGTCAGCGTCCTGTCCGAAGCCGAAGCGGTGGCGCGTGGGGTGCTCGCGGTCATGGCCCTGACCGATCCCAACGGCTACGCCGTGGAGATCTTCCACGGTCCGCTGGTGCAGTTCGACAAGCCCTTCCATCCGGGCCACCGCATGCATGGACCGTTCAAGACGGGTCTGGGCGGGCTTGGCCACGTGATGCAGTCGACGAAGGCCAGTCTGGAGGAGAACTACGCCTTCTACCGTCTCCTCGGGATGCGCGGCGGCATTGAATACAAGCTGGACGTTCCCGGCGCGCCGGGTCCGATCCCGCTGATGTTCATGCACTGCAACGAGCGTCAGCACACCTTCGCCTTCGCCGGTCCGGGTGAGAAGCGGGTCAACCACATCATGATGGAGGTGGAGCAGATGGCCGACGTCGGCCTGGCCCACGACCTCGTCAAACAGGCGGGCCTGCCGATCATCATCGAGCCGGGCAGCCACGCCAACGACCAGATGTTCTCGTTCTACTTCAAGAACCCGTCAGGCTTCCTGAGCGAGATCGGCTGGGGTGGCCGCCCGGCGGTGCATCAGTCGGAATACTACCAGCGCGACGCCTTCGGTCATGCGCCGGTCCCGGGGACCATGAAGGGCTTCATGGTCCCGGCCTGATTGGCAAGACGCGCCCGTGCGCGAGCCCGGGACCGCAGGAGGACTGCCTCATGACCGACCGCGATGGGCCTTTGTCAGGCCGTGAGGACCGCGCGCGCGAGTACCGGCACGCGCTGGGGCGATTTCCGACGGGCGTGGCCTTCGTGGCGGCCCGCACGCCGGACGGTGAGGCGGCGGGGTTGCTGATCAACTCCTTCACCTCGGTCTCGCTGACGCCGCCGATGGTGCTCTGGTGCCTCGGCTTGGCGGCGCGCAGCCGTCCGGTCTTTGCCGCCGCCCCGTCCTTCGCGGTCAGCATCCTGTCCGAAGACCAGCGGTCCCTGCTCGGCGATCTGGCCCGGCCCCTTGACCGGCGCCTGCAGGGCGTGCCGATCCGCGACGGTCTCGGCGGCGCGCCTGTCATCGAGAACGCCTCGGCCGTCTTTGAATGCACCATCGCGACCGTGACCCGGGCAGGAGACCACGAGGTCTACCTCGGCCAGGTCGAGCATTTCGAGCGCCGCGACGACACCCCGCTCGCCTACCTGGCGGGCCAGTACGGGCGCGTGCACGTCGCCGCCTGACCCTCAAGCCTTCTGGAGAAAAAGCATGTCCGTACTCACTGGCCCGCGCGAGGAATGGCGCCGCATCCTGTTCGAGGGCACGCCCACCTGGGTTCGGCCGGAGGGCGAGGTTCTGCGCCTCGGCGACGGCCGCACCACCTCGGAGGCGGAGGCCATCTATCTGCCGCCGTGCGATCCGACCAAGATCATCTGCATCCACCTGAACTACGAGTCCCGCCGGGTCGAGTTCCAGGCCCCGCCGCTGAAGACCCCGACCTACTTCCAGAAGCCGCTGACGACGCTCAACGCCCATCGCGGCAAGCTGAACCGGCCGGCGGACTGCCAGTATCTCAACTACGAGGGCGAGATCGCCGCCATCGTCGGCAAGCCGATGCGCAACGTCGGCCCGGACGAGGTCTGGGACTATCTCGCCGGGTTCGCGGTCGCCAATGACGTCGGCGCCCAGGATTTCCGCGACACGGACGCCGGCTCGATGCTGCGGGTGAAGGGGCAGGACGGCTTCTGCCCGATCGGTCCGGGCATCGTGCGGGGTGTCGACATCCGCGAGTCCACCGTGCGGACCTATATCAACGGCCAGGTCGTGCAGGACGGTCCGGTCAGCGAGATGACCTTCGACATCCCCTACATCATGGCCGACCTGTCACGGCACATCACCTTCCTGCCCGGTGACTTGGTCCTGACCGGCACCCCGGCCAACTCCCGGCCGATGCAGCCCGGCGACGTTGTCGAGGTTGAGGTGACCGGCATCGGCCGCCTCAGCAACACTGTCCAGGAGACGCCGGCGCCGACCCATCAGGTCGGTCACCAGCCAACCAACACCGAGGCAGTCTGGCGCGTGGCGCTCGGCCAGTTTCCGCCGCGCACCTGAGGCAAAGACCATGAAATCCTGGCCGGCAGACGCCAACATCCTGGACCCCGACATCTTCCCTTCGGAGCAGGGGCCGCCGCACGCCCTGTTCGACCTGTGGCGCGAGACCGACTCGGTGCACTGGAACCCGCCCACGGCGTCCTATGCGCCGGACATTCCCCACTCGGCGATGACCAAGGGGTTCTGGGTCCTGACCCGCTATCAGGATGTGTTTGACGTCTCGCGCGACCAGGAACGGTTCAGCTCCCATGACGAGGGGTTCGTCATCTGGGATCTGGATGAGGAAGAACTGCAGCGTCATCGCGCCAACTTCATGGGCATGGCGCCCGCCGACCACGCCCCGGTCAAACGGCTCCTGACGCCGGCCTTCTCGCCCAAGGCCCTCAAGGCGCTGGCGCCGGAGATTGAGCGGGTCGCCGGCCAGATCGTCGATGACATCGCCGGCCAGGGCCGCTGCGAGTTCGTCTTCGATGTCGCCTCGAAGCTGCCCGTCTATACCTTCTGCGAGTTGATGGGCATTCCCGAGGCGATGCGCGAGCGGGTGGTCGAGCTGGGCAACGCCATGGCCGATGTCGAGACCCACGGCGCCCATGATGTCGACCCGGCGCTGCACCTGTTCGCCCTGGCCCAGGACGTGGCCGAACAGAAGCGGCGAGAGCCGGACGGCTCGCTCATGAGCCTGATGGTTCACGACCAGACGCTCGGGCTGAACCCGATGAACATCAACATGTTCTTCGTCGTCTTCGCGGTCGCCGGGCATGAGACCACGCGCAGCACAGCGGCTCACTTCATCCAGCTGATGAACGCCCATCCCGAGCAATACGCGCTGCTCCGGAGCGACGTGGACGCGCATCTGGAAAACGCCATCGAGGAGGTGCTGCGCTTCAGCTCGACCACCACCAACTTCCGCCGGACGGCGACCGTCGACACGGAGATCGGCGGCCGCCCGGTCAGGAAGGGCGACAAGATTTACCTCTCCTACGCGGCGGCGAACCGGGACCCGGAGGTGTTCGCCGACCCCCACGTGTTCGACATCACCCGGCCCAACGCCCGCAAGCATCTCGCCTTCGGCACCGGCCCCCATGTCTGCATCGGCGCGGGCCTTGCCCGCATGGAACTCCACGCGCTGCTGAAGGCGCTGGTGACCCGCATGCCCGACCTGCGGCCCAGCGAGGAGCCCCAGTGGCTGCGGTCGATCTGGTTCAACGCCATCACCCGCCTGCCGGTCACCTTCACGCCGGAACCCGCCACCGCCGGCTGACACCGCAGAACCGTCCAAAGAGCAACGGGCGCGGCCAGGCGGCCACGCCCGTTTTCTGTGTCTTGAAGGGAGGGCCGACCCCGCCCGGATGGACGACGTCAGCCCGCGATCCCACGGTCAGTCGACGCCGATGGCGGCCCACATCTCCGGCGCCTGGGTCCAAGGCCGCTCCATCTGGGCGAACATATGGTCCAGGGCGAAGTTGCGCGGGGCGCTGGCCAGGTAGAACCGTTCATACAACTCCGCGCGGGCGCCCAGGGCCGATCCCGCGAAGTCCCAGGCCGTCCGGAACAGCTTGGCCCGCTCGCGGGCGCTCATGCCCCCGGCGCCGGGCATGTACTTGTTGATCAGCCCGCCGATCTCTGGATTGTCGATGGCGTCCAGCGAGGCGGTGGCCAGCAGGTTGTGCGAGCCGATGACCTTGATGATTTCGTTGGCCCGGACCATCCAGCCCGGCATCTGCGCCCGCAGCGCCCGCAGGGGCTTGTCGTCGCAGAAGACAGCGCCATTGCCCCAGTCGCGGCAGTCGGCTTCCGCCGCCTTGACGGCCGAGCGGGTCAGGCAGCCGTAGCCCCACAGTTCGCCCAGCAGCGACGCCGTATCGGGCCGCTTGTCGGCGCCCGTCGCCTTGGCCATGCGGGCGGCGAGTTCATAGGCGAACTCCAGCTTCACGGCGGCGCGGATGCAGGTCTGTTGCATGATGTTGGCCGCCCAGCCGTGCCGCATCAGGCCGTTGTAGACATCGATGTCGCCGTCGATGAACACCCGCGCCAGCGGGATCTCGACATCGTCGAAGATCATGAAGGCGTCCTGCTCGTCGAACCGGCTGGAGAACGGCCGATCGCCGGCGGCGCCCGCGACGCCATAGTGGTCACGGCAGAGGGTGATCAGGCCCTTGGTCCCCATCGGAATGGAGAAGGCCAGCAGGGTGGCGGGATCGGTCCCGGGCGGCTGCGGCTGGCCCGGATAGACGAACAGCTCGTCGGCGAACGGACCAAGCGTGGCGAGGATCTTGGCCCCGCGCACGATGATGCTGGTCTCTGTCCGGCGCACGACGCGCAAGGCGATCTCGCCGTTGACCCCTTCGGTGTCCGGCAGTCCCTTGTCGACCACCGGGTGGATGATGGTGTGGGTCAGCGACAGGTCCTTCTCGACCACCTCGCGATAGAACCGCTTCAGTCGTTCGGAATGGGTCGTGTCGCCCTTGGCGTTGAAGATATCGCTGCGCGCGACAAAGCCGGCCAGGGTGACGTTCACATAGTCGGGCGTGCGGCCGAGCATGCCGTTGGAATAGCGGGCGAAACAGTCGAACGCCCGGTGGCGGCGCTGCAGGTCTTCCGCCGACTTCGGCACGATTAGGCTGGCGCTCATCGGCTTGCCAGTCTCGGGGTCCTCGACCAGGCACTCATCTGCGTGCGCGTGCTGCCAGTCGAAATAGGCCGCCATGCCCTTCAGCGAACCGGCGAAGGCCGGGTGGGTCAGGACATCGACCTTCTCGTTGCCGAGCCAGACCGTCCGGTCATCCTTCAAGCCGTCCAGGTACTGCTGTCCCGTGCGCGCCGTCATCGTTTCCTCCCTGTCCCGTCTGATCGCGGGATGCCTCGTTGCCTGCGGTCGAATGTCGGAGGGGCCGATCTGCGGCCGGTATCTGACATTGATCAGATATGAGTGTAGTCAGTTTTATGAGCTACGCAAGCCGGTGGTTGATGGTGTCCGGGCAAGCGGGATCCTCAGCCGGTGCCGCCGTGTTGGCGATTCATCCCCTTGGCACGTCCGCTAGGTGCAGCCTCGTCGCCTCCAGCGCTTCTGCCTGCGAAGGAGAATTGCAAGGGTGGCTTCCTTGTCGGGGTCGCCCCCGGTCAGCGCGTCACGGACGGAGAGAACAGGGGCTGTCACGAATGATCCGTCTTTCAATTCGTAAGTTAGGTCGCCTGCCGCCAGCAGTTTATGGGCGCCCGCCTCATCTATCAGTCCGCCGCCATTCTTGAAGCGAAATGCCAAGGCGCCGCCCGACAGAATTGCTGTGATCGTGGCGCACCGAGCTCCATCGACCTGATCGCGATCATTGCATGAAACGAGATCGATTGTTTCTTTGAGCGCGCGGTGGATCCGAAGTCGAGCGGTCAGTCGGGATTGGGGATTTTGATCATTTGCCGCCTCACGAACTTCTCGAACACGTTCGAGTTGTTCGTTCGGTGAGAGGGACGCTATTTCCTGTTCGAGCTGCTGCGAAAGCCGATCAAATTTGGCTTTCGTTGCCTCCATTTCGCGCTCGATCGCTGCCAGCCGTTCTTCCATCGCGACGCTATCGGCGCGAACTATGTAGTCGATTGCGCGTTCGCGCTGCTGCACGAGGTCACCAATATGCTTTTCGGCCTCCGCAATTTCATTTTCGATTGCCAGCCTTTGGTCCGGCTCGCGAAAACTCCGGTCGTCCAGGGTGAGGTGTATCAATGTTTCTAGGCAGGCATCTTCGAACTCACCGTAGCGAAACATAGTGCGGCGATCGCAGCCATTTCGAAGCAGCGCGTTTCTACACGAGAAGTACCCCCTTCTAGTAGCAGCACCATTAGTGCTGCCCTTGCTAGGCTTGCGAAACTCCATGACGCCTTGGCAGCCGGCGCACCGCACGAGCCCTGTAAATAGGTTATTGAACGTTTGGCGACTGTTGCCGGAGTTCGCTAACCCCTGACGCGCCCGAAGTGATGCTCGGGCTCGCGAGACTAGTTCCGCTTCCACTATACGCGGGTAATATCCCACGATCCGTTGTGGCTGATCCGGTTGAACGCTTCGTGGCTCATAGTCGCCTTCGACTTGTGAGGCTTCCAATATGCGAAGGACGCTTGTTGGACTCCAGCCGCTGGCTCCATTCAATCTTCGCGGCGCACCCCAGGGGGCTGAGCCTTGCCCATTCAGCCATTTGGCGATCCCACGCACGCCAAGCCCGTCCGCCGATAGAGTGTAGATTTGGCGGACGATGTCTGCCCGCTGCTCAATGACATCGAACCCGGTTTTTCCCGGGCGAACCTGAAGCCATCTCGGCGCATTGGTGCCGAGTATGCGGCCGTGGGTCGCCGCTTCCTCGTGCTTTCGTCGCCAGACCTGGCGCATGATTTTGCTCTTTCGGTCACTTTCTCCCTTTGCCCTCGCGCTGGTCCACCAGACCTCCATCACCCGAAGCAAGGCCTCCTCTCCCCGGAGGCTGTCGTGGTCGAATACTCGGCCGCCATCGACGATGGCGATGCCGATACCTTTCTTGCTGAGGCCGACCATCCATTGAAAAACGTCGATGGGCTCAAGGCGCGATAGCCGGTCGATGTTCTCAACTACGAGCACGCTTCCAGCTTCAATTTCTCCTCGGTCTACCCGAGCGACGAAGCCTCCCAAGCCAGCCGCGTCGCGTAAGTGGTGTCCCTTCCACGCCGACCGCCCAATATCCAATATTTCTGGCGCGATCACCCAACCTCTTGAGGCACATAACGATTTTATGGCCTTTCGCTGTCGCTCAATCGAGGTCCCGCGTTCTTGGGCCTTTGTCGAGAACCGAACATAGGGATAGGCTGTGATCATGGCGCAAGTTCCGATGATGCGGCCATGCTAGAGCAATTGTAGCAGTAATCCTATATGTTCATGCACGTCCCCTGCTGGAACCTGCCGAAGGTGCATCGCCTGTTGAAACAGAAGGGCGTGATGGACCGCATGCTGACCGCGCCGGGCTATGTCAGCGTGCTGAAGATGGCGTCGAGCAAGGTCGCCCCGGTCACGGCCGCCTAGTTGCCGTAGGGCGTGTCGGCGAGCCCCAGCAGATCGGGGCGGACGATCTCGATGCCGCCACCACCGTTGCAGGTGATGTTGGCCACATCGACGTCGTTCTTCGTCACGATGACCCCGTCCTCATCCGACCGCAGGTCCTCGACAACCGAATAGTGAAAGCCGCCCTTGTCGAACTCGAGGGACTGGTTGCCCTGGATGTAAAGGGTGTAGCGGAACTTGCCGCGAGGATGCGTCGGGGCATCCGGGTAGCTCATCTCCAGCGCCCCGGGCTTGCCGATCCGGTACTGCATGTAGCCTTCGCCGGCGGTGATCGTCCGCGAGGCGCAGACGCTGACGATCTTCTTCTTCGTCCGGCAGGACCAGACGACGTTCTCCTGAGGCGCGCAGAGGGTGGGTTCGTGCCACTCCGCGGTGGGGACCCCGGCGCTCGGCCTGCTCGGCGGTCCGTCCCGCGACAGCGCCATGCCCGCCGGCCCCAGGACGAGTGTCAGGACCGCTACGGCGGCGACGCGACGAATGGACATGACCGACCCCTTCCGGAACCCGGTCAGGAAACGACAGTCCGTGTCGGGCCGCAAGGCCGCCGGTGGCTAGTCGCGGAAGACCTGCCTATGAAGCCCCCATGATCACCGACCGCCGGGCCTTCATCCTTGAGAACACCCGCCTGCAGGCGCCGCCCCATGCGCCGGAGCTGACGCTGCATCTGGCCGACGAGATCACCCCGATCTGGCGGCTGACCGAAGAAGACCTGGCGAAGATCGGCCTGCCACCGCCATTCTGGGCGTTCGCCTGGGCGGGGGGACAGGCGCTGGCGCGCTACATTCTCGACAACCCGCACGTGGTGGCGGGCCAGCGCGTGGTCGACTTCGCCTCGGGCTCGGGCATCGTCGCCATCGCGGCGAAACGGGCCGGCGCCGCCGGCGTGCTGGCGGCCGACATCGATGGCTACTGCGGCGCGGCCATCGGCCTGAATGCGGCGGCCAATGACGTCGAGGTCGACTTCACCGACGCCGACCTGCTCGACGCCCCGCCGCCGTCGGCGGACGTGTTCCTCGCCGGCGACATCTGTTACGAAAAGCCGCTGGCCGAGCGGGTCATGGCCTGGCTGACCGCCGCCCGCGCGGCCGGCGCCACGGTGCTGATCGGTGACCCGGGGCGGACCTATTTCCCGAAGACGGGCCTGATCAAACTGGCGGAGTACCAGGTCGCCACCACGCGCGAGCTTGAGGATTTCGAGGTCAAGAAGACCAGCGTCTGGACTCTGCCCTGACGCCTGCGATATAGAACAAAGACGGAACATCAGGAGTTCGCCCGATGCGCGAAGACGGCAAGATCGACTATGTGGAATTTCCCGCGAAGGCCATTCCGGCGGTGAAGGCCTTCTATTCGGCGGCCTTTGGCTGGACCTGGGTCGACTACGGTCCCGACTATGTGGCGGTGGACAACGCGGGTGTGGACGGCGGCTTCAACGGCGATGCCGCCGACGAGAACGGCGCGACCGTGCCGCTGGTAGTGCTGTACGCCCACGACATCGAGGCCATGGCGGCCAAGGTGACGGCCGCGGGCGGCGTGATCACCCGGCCGATCTTCCCGTTCCCGGGCGGGCGGCGGTTTCACTTCACCGATCCTTCGGGGAATGAGCTGGGGGTGTGGTCGGAGACTTGATCCTCCCCATCGGGGGAGGTGGCCCGAAGGGCCGGAGGGGGTCACCCGAGACCCGAGCGGCCCCCCTCAGTCGGCTTCGCCGACAGCTCCCCCGATGGGGAGCATCTGAAGAGATCAAACCGTCACATCCCCCCGCTACCCTCCGCCCGCTGATCAACGGGCGAGGCGGGCGTGAGCGAGAGCGGGAAGAGCTGCGGTGACTGCGGCCTGTGCTGCAAGCTGCTGGGTATCGCCGAGATCAGGAAGGAGCCGGGCCAGTGGTGCGGCCACTTCCGCAAGGGTGTCGGCGGTTGCGGCATCTATGCCGACCGGCCGCAAGCCTGCCGCGACTTCACCTGCCTGTGGCTCAGTTCCGAGCGGCTCGACGAAAGCTGGAAGCCCAACCGGGCGAAGTTCGTCATGTTCACCGACCAGGACGGTCGCCGGCTGAACATCGTCGTCGATCCGTCTGAGCCGCTGGCCTGGCGCAAGGACGCCTACTATCCCCGCATCAAGGCGATGAGCTCGCGGACGGAAGAGGGTTATGAACTTGTCGTGGCCGTCGGCGACCGCCGCTTCGTCATCTTTCCCTACGAGGACATCGACCTCGGGATCATCAATCCGGACCACAAGATCGTCACGGGCTTCGCCATGGTCGAGGGCCAACGGACGCCCTACGCCATGGTGGTGAGCGACATCGAGGGGGACGGAGGCGCCCCCTAGCCCCTCGCGACCACCGCCCTATAGTCCCCGGACACAGTACTGGGGGACCCCGCCGATGCGCCGCCGCACCTTCCTCGCCGCTTTGCCTGCCGCCGCCTTCGCGACCTCGACCCTCGCCCAGAGCCGCAAGGCCAATCCCAACCTCGACCGGCCAGACGTGCACGGCGGCGACCGCATCGACGGGGCGACCTACGCCAGTCGCTCGGCGGCCTGGGGCGCGCACGGCGCGGCGGCCACGGCCCATCCGCTGGCCACCCTGGCGGCGATCGACACCCTGCGGCGCGGCGGCTCGGCCGTCGACGCAGCCATCGCGGCCAACGCCTGCCTGGGCTTTCTCGAACCGATCAGCTGCGGCGTCGGCGGCGACTGTTTCGTCATGCTGTGGGACCCGAAGACGAAGAAGGTCGTCGGCCTCAACGGCTCTGGCCGGTCGCCGCGCGCGCTGACCCTTGAGACCCAGCGCGCCCGCTCGAAGAACGGCCGCATCGCCAGCTTCGGCGCGATCTCCGTCAGCGTCCCGGGCGCGGTCCAGGCCTGGTGGGACCTGCATCAGAAGTTCGGCAAGCTGCCGTGGAAGAGCCTGTTCGACCCGGCCATCGCCTTTGCGGAAGAGGGGACGCCGGTCACCCAGAACGTCGCCTACTACTACGGGGCCTCGTTCCGCCGGTTCAACAACCCGACCTCCAACATCGAGGAGGTCGTCAACTTCAACAAGGTCTGGGCGCCGACCGGCCGCACGCCGCTGGAGGGCGAGCTGTTCCGCAATCCGGCGCTGGCCGAGACCTATCGCCTGATCGCCGCCGGCGGTCGTGACGCCTTCTACAACGGCGAGATCGCCGACCGGATCGAGCGCTACTTCAAACGCATCGGCGGCTGGATGACCCGCGCCGACCTCGCCGCCCATCACAGCGAATGGACCACGCCCCTGGTCACCGGCTATCGCGGCGTCGACGTCTATGGCCTCGCGCCCAACAGCCAGGGGCTGTCGACGCTACAGCTGCTGAACATCCTCGAGACCTTCGACGTCAAGGCGATGGGTTTTCAGTCGGCCCAGGCGATCCACCATGCGGTCGAGGCCAAGCGCCTGGCCTACGAGGACCGCGCCCGCTACTTCGCCGATCCCGACTTCGGCAAGATCCCGGTCGAGTGGCTCAACTCCAAGGCCTACGCGGCCGAGCGAGCCAAGCAGATCAAGCCGGACGCGATCCTCAATCCGGTCTATCCGGGTCAGGCGCCGAGCCACGGCGACACCACTTACTTCACCACCGCCGACGCCGACGGCATGATGGTCTCGATCATCCAGTCCAACTATCGCGGCATGGGCAGCGGCCTGTCGCCGGACGGCCTCGGCTTCATGTTCCAGGACCGGGGTGAGCTGTTCTCCCTGACCGACGGCCACCCCAATGTGTTCGCGCCCGGCAAGCGGCCGTTCCAGACCATTATTCCCGGCTTCGCGGTGCGCGACGGCGCGCCCTGGCTGAGTTTCGGCGTCATGGGCGGGGACATGCAGCCACAGGGCCAGGCCCAGATCATCAGCAACATGGTCGACTTCGGCCTCGACCTGCAGGCCGCCGGCGACAGCCCGCGTTGGCACCACGAGGGCGGCAACGAGCCCACCGGTGAACAGCTCGGCCAGCCCGGCCTGCTGCGACTGGAGACCGGCGTGCCGGAGGCGACGAAGAAGGCGCTTGCCGCGCTGGGCTGGCCGCTCGGAGGATCCGATGGCGGCTTCGGCGGCTATCAGGCGATCGAGCGCTGGCCCGGCCGCTATGCCGCCGCGACCGAGATGCGCAAGGACGGCGTGGCGCTGGCGTACTGAGGGAGGAGTTCACGCGATGAGAGTCCTGTCCGGGTTAGCCGCCGCGGCGGCGCTGGTCTGTCTGGGCGCCGCGCCCACGCACCCGCCGGCCGGAACCTGTGCGTTGACGCTGGCCGACCGGGTCGCCAACCGAACTCTGGATTTCGAACATTTCGACCAGCGCACCACCCTGCCGTCCAACGCCCGATCACTGGACGAGGCCGGCTGCTACGCCGAGGCCGCCGAGGCGACCGAGGACTACCTCGCCAACGGCCCGGTCGGGACACCGGGTGAGCGGGCGATCATGGCGTTTCATCTGGCGCAGTACCTGGCCATGGCGGGCGATGAACGCGCCGCTGCCCGCGCGGTGGCGCTCGCGCGCCGGTCGGACCTGCCGCCCGACTATCACATCGACTGGAACAGCTATGTCGCCGGCACCCGTGCTTTCTTCCTCAAGGATCGACCGGCGCTCGACATGACCAGGTCCGCTCTGCGGGCCCGCGGGACGGTGGGCGACACGATGAACCTCGATCGGCTGGATCGCATGGCGGTCTGTTTCGACGAGCCCTACGCCACGGCGTGGGACGATCCGAAATGCGCGCCGGCCGCCGCCGGAGGGCACTGACATGACCCGCGACGAGTTCCACGCCATCGTCATGGCCTTTCCTGGCGTCGAGGAAGGGCCCAGCTACGGCCAGCCGGCCTACAAGGTGAACGGCAAGTTCTTCACCCGCCTGCGCAAGGAAGACGCCAGCGCGGTGATCATGGAGGTATCGTTCGACGAGCGCGATCTGCTGCTCGAGGTCGAACCCGGGACGTTTCACTTCACCGCCCACTACAAGGACTACCCGTGCGTGCTGGCGCGGATCGACACGCTCGACCCGGAGCAGCTGAAGGGCTTCCTCGAACGCCGCTGGCGAAAATCGGCGACGAAGGCCATGGTCAGGGTCAGGGATGCCGCCGCCTCAGGCGGTTAGGACGCCGGGGGGCGCATGACACTGTATCGACGGATTTTCGCCGGGCTCGCCTGGCTGACGCTGGGCATCCAGTACGGCCTGTTTCTCAAGGCCCTGACCCTGACGGCGATCCTCGACCGGACGGTCGAGTTCGTCAGCTATTTCACTATCGTGACCAATTTCCTGATCGCGCTGGCCTTCACGCTCCCCGCCTTCGCGCCCGACTCGACGGCGGGTCGCTGGTGGTCCGCAGCCAGTGCACGGGGCGCGGCGACGGTGTTCGCTCTGGTGGTGATGATCATCTACCACCTGCTGCTGCGATCGCTCTGGCATCCACAGGGGCTGCAGCTGACCAACGACTACATGATGCACTACGTCATGCCGCTGGCGATGCTCGTGGACTGGCTGGCCTTCACGCCGCGCGGCGGACTGCGCTGGCGGGACGCGGCGATCTGGCTGAGCGTGCCCGCGGTCTACGGCCTCTGGACCCTGGCCCATGGCGCGGTCAGCGGCTTCTACCCCTATCCCTTCATGGACGTGGCGAAGCTGGGCTACCCCGGTGTGCTGGTGAACATGGTCGGACTGGTGCTCGGCTTCTACCTGCCGGGCCTGCTGCTGGTGGCGATCGACGGCGGGCTGGCGCGACGTCGGCCGCAGACCGCCTAGCGGCCGATTCCTGCGCTAGACCAGGATGACGTCGACGCCGTAGTCGGCCAGCACCCTGTCGCTCGTGACAATGACGGCCCCCCGGTTCAACGCCTGGGCCACGATCATGCGGTCGAAGGGGTCCTTGTGAATCGGCGGCAAGGCTGTGGCGAGCCGCGCGTCGCGCAGGGTCGGGGAGATGATCTCCAGACCGAGGTCGGGCAGGCGTTCGCTGAACCGGCCGGGTAATCCGATCCGGCCCGAGGCGGCCTTGATCCACAATTCCCAAGGCGTGACGATGCTGACCATGACCTGCGGATCGGTGGCGATGCGGTCCGCCGCGGCGGATCGCCTGATCCGCGGCGCATCCTCGAGCCACCAGATAAGGGCGGTGCTGTCGAGGATTAGGCCGCTCAAGACGCCTCGTCATTCTCTGGCGGAAACAAGGGCGCGTTGATTGACGCCTCGAACATTTCGAGGATTTCGGCGTCACCGGCCTTCCAAGCCGCTTCATCCCAGACGAACTCACCCTTCATCGCGCCCGGTTGGCGAAGCACCTTTCGCTCAATGGGTTCAGCCGTCAGCCGCGCGATCGGCTTGCCGGCCCTGGCGATCACGATGACCTGACCGGCCTCGACGTCGGCGAGGAGCTGGGAGAGCTGCGTCTTGGCCTGATGAACGTTGACCTGCTTCATGTGGACTAAGTTAGTCCACCTGCCTTGAACCGCCAACACTTCACACAGCCCGCCTCTCGCCCTAGCTTCCGCCGCGCGTAACAGGAGCAACACCTTGGCCTATCGGTCGCTGCGGGACTTCATCGCCAAGCTGGAAGCGGATGGCGAACTGGTGCGGGTCACCGAGCCAGTTTCGACCGTGCTGGAGATGACCGAGATCTGCACCCGACTGCTGGCGACCGGCGGTCCGGCGGTGTTGTTCGAGAAGCCGGTGATGGAAGACGGCACAATCTCGCCGATGCCCTGCCTCGCCAATCTGTTCGGCACGGTGAAGCGGGTGGCGCTGGGCGTGACGCTCGGCGGCGAGCCGCGCACCACGGCCGGCGAACTGCGTGAGGTCGGCGAGCTGCTGGCGTTCCTGCGCCAGCCCGAGCCGCCGCGCGGCATCAAGGACGCCATGGAGCTGCTGCCGCTGGCGCAGACCGTGATGTCGATGCGGCCGAAGACGGTGAAAAAGGCGCCGGTGCAGGACATCGTCCTCAAGGGCGACCAGATCGACCTGACGAAGCTGCCGGTCCAGACCTGTTGGCCGGGCGAGCCCGCGCCGCTGATCACCTGGCCGCTGATCGTGACGAAGGGACCGTCGGATTCGAAGGAAGACGACTTCAACCTCGGCATCTATCGCATGCAGGTCCTGGGCAAGGACCGGGCGATCATGCGCTGGCTGGCCCACCGCGGTGGAGCCCAGCACTACGGTCGCCACAAGAAGGCCGGCCGCCGCGACCCGTTGCCCGCCTGCGCGGTGATCGGGGCTGATCCGGGGGTTATCCTCGCCGCCGTGACGCCGGTGCCCGACACCCTGTCGGAATACCAGTTCGCCGGCCTGCTGCGCGGGTCCAAGGTCGACCTCGTGCCGGCCAAGACCGTGCCGCTGATGGTCCCGGCCCAGGCCGAGATCGTCATCGAGGGGCACGTCATGCTCGACGAGTTCGAGGACGAGGGCCCCTACGGCGACCACACCGGCTACTACAACAGCGTCGAGAAGTTCCCGGTGTTCAAGGTCAGCGCGATCACCATGCGCAAGGACGCCATCTACCACACCACCTTCACCGGCCGTCCGCCGGACGAGCCCAGCGTGCTCGGCGAGGCGCTCAACGAGGTGTTCATCCCCCTGTTCCAGCAGCAGTTCCCGGAGGTGGTCGATTTCTGGCTGCCGCCCGAGGGGTGCAGCTACCGCATCGCCGTGGTGTCGATGAAGAAGGCCTACCCCGGCCATGCCAAGCGCATCATGCTCGGCGTCTGGAGCTACCTTCGCCAGTTCATGTACACCAAGTGGGTGATCGTCGTGGACGACGACATCAACGCCCGCGACTGGAAGGACGTCATGTGGGCGCTCAGCACACGGATGGACCCGGCGCGGGACATAACGGTGATCGAGAACACCCCGATCGACTACCTCGACTTCGCCAGCCCCGAGAGCGGCCTCGGCAGCAAGATCGGCCTCGACGCCACCAACAAGCTGCCGCCCGAAACCCACCGCGAGTGGGGCGAGAAGATCCGTATGGACCAGGACGTTGTCGACCGCGTCAGCGAGATCTGGGGAAAGCTGGGATTGCCCGGCGACGGAAAGCCGATCTGGAAGTAAGCCTTCCTGATGAGCAGACGCCGGGGGGCGCATGAGTCCGTTCGAATTCTTCTTCAGCTTCTACGGCCTGCTGCTGGGCTTTTCAGCGGCCGAGCTGGTCGGCGGGTTCGCTCGTCTGGTTCATGAGCGTCGGGTGGTGCGGATCGGCGCCCTTACCCTGCTGCTGGGCGCCTTCGTTGCGGTCGATATCGCCACGTTCTGGAACCAGGCCTGGCTGATCTTCCGCAACGCGCCCTTCAACCTGTCGCTGCTCGTGCTGGGTCTGTTCGTCGCCAGCACCTTCTATGTCGCCGCCACCTCGGTGTTTCCCCGCGAGATCAAGGGAGGCCAATCGCTGGACGAGCACTTCTGGGCCCATCGCCGGCTGGTGCTGCTGTGCGTGCTTTCGGCGAACTGGATCATGGCGATCAGCTTCTTCGCCTTCGCGAAGCTGAGCGGCGAGCTGCCACGGCTGAATCTGCCGCCGATCTTCTGGATTGGACTTGCGATCTTCACCACCGGAACGCTGGTGGCCGCCCTGGCCCAGCGCCGCCGCGTCGTGCTGACGGCGCTGATCATCCTGGTCGGCTATCATGCCTTCACGGTCGGCCGCTCTGCCGCCTCGCTGTTTCAGGGCGGCGGGTGGTCGATGGTCAACGAAGCGACCGCCGCCGGACCACCATCGCGCTGACGTGCGTTTCCGCCGGCCCCGTTAGGCGGTAGGTCTGCCGACCGTCTGATTTCGAGGTTCCATGCGCCCGCTGCTTTTTGCGCTCGCTCTGCTGATTCCGGGAGTTCCCGCCATGGCTCAAACGCCGTCCGCCATCCCCAATGCCCGCCCCTGGGACCAGCCCTTCCTGCCCCCCGCGCCCGCCTGGGACGGCGCCAGCAAGGCGTTGCTGCGACCGGCGAACGACCCCTGGGCCAGCGCCTTCGAGCAGGATCCGGCGCATGACTTCAGCCCGAACTACGCCGACACCCGCGCGTGGTTCGAGCGGCTGGACAAGGCTTCGAAACTGATCCGGCTCGAACAGTTCGGCGTCTCGCCGCAGGGGCGGCCGATCTACGCAGTGATCGCCAGCAAGGACGGCAAGCGGTTAGATCCGAAGAAGCCGGTGCTGATGGTCCAGGCCGGCATCCACCCGGGCGAGATCGACGGCAAGGACGCGGGCATGATGCTGCTGCGCGACATCGCCTTCTACGGCAAGGACGGCCTGCTCGACCGGGTGAACCTGATCCTGATTCCAATCCTGTCGGTCGACGGTCATGAACGGGCCAGTCCGTACTCGCGGCCTAACCAGCGCGGACCGCGCATTCAGGGCTGGCGCAACACCGCGACCAACCAGAACCTCAACCGCGACTACATGAAGCTCGACCAGCCCGAGATGCAGGCCGTCCGGGCGTTGATCGTGAAGTACCGGCCGGACCTCTACGTCGACGTCCATGTGACCGACGGCATCGACTACCAGTACGACGTGACCTACGGCTACAACGGCGAGGACGGCGCCTGGTCGCGCTCCCCGGCGATCGCAGGCTGGCTCGACGCCACGTTCAAGCCGGCGATCAACGCCGCGCTGGAGGCCCAGGGGCACATCCCGGGCGAGCTGGTCTTCGCCATCGACGATCGCGATCCGAAGAAAGGTCTCAGCGACGGCGGACTGGGCGAGCGCTTCTCCAACGGCTGGGGCTCGGCGGCGCACGTCCCGACCATCCTGATCGAAAACCACAGCCTCAAGCCCCACGAGCAAAGGGTGTTGGGGACGTACGTCTTCATCGAGGAAGCCCTGCGCCTGCTGGCCGCGCACGGCGGTGAGCTGCGCACCGCGATCGGCGAGGACAGCGCCCTGCGCCCGGCGGAGATCCCGGCCAACTTCGTCTCCACCGACCAGCCGGTCTCGACGCGCGCCTTCAAGGGCATCCTCTTCGAACGCTACGACAGCCCGGCGTCGGGGGGATCGGAGATCCGCTGGCTCGGCAGGCCGGACCCGCAGCCGTGGATGATGCCGTTCTACGGCTCGCGACCGACGCTCCAGCTGAAGCGGCCGACGGCCTACTGGATCCCCGGCTATCGCAAGGACCTGATCGAGCGCCTGCGCATCCATGGCGTGGTCATGGAATCCCTGACCGCGCCGAAGACCGTGCATGTCGAGATGCTCCGTCTTCACGACCCGAAAGTCGCGCCGCGCACCAACGAGGGGCACGTCCAGATCACCGTCGAGACCGTCACGCCGGAGCCGCGCGACTGGACCTTCCCGCCGGGCTCGGTGCGGGTGTCGACCGACCAGCCGCTCGGCGATGTGGTCGTGCTTCTGCTGGAGCCGCAGTCGTCGGAGAGCTTCTTCGCCTGGGGCATGATCCCGGAGGTGCTGAACCGGGTCGAGTACATCGAAGGCTACGCTATCGCGCCGCTGGCGGACCGAATGCTGGCCGCGGATCCGGCGCTAAAGGCGGCCTTCGAGGCGAAGCTGGCGGCCGATCCGGCGTTCGCGGCGGATGCCGACGCGCGGCTGGGATGGTTCTACGAACGCACGCCCTATTTCGACGATCATTACCTGCTCTATCCGGTGGGTCGCGAAGTCGGAGGCTGACCGGGCTTGCCCTGCCGGGCGAAAGCAAGGTTAATCCCGGCCCGCTGAAACCGTGCTTTCCGGAAAGGATGCAGGATGGACGTCGCCAATCCGGGACACGCCTCGGCCCTCTGGGTCGGGCTGCACATCCTGCTGATCCTCGTGCTGTCGCTGCTCGTGGTGAGGCTGCGCAACAAGCACAAGGTGTTCCTCGGCGACGAGGGCATTCCGGAGCTGGCCCAGGCCATTCGCGCGTTCGGCAACGCCACCGAGTACGTGCCCCCGGGACTGGCCGGCCTGATCGTGCTCGACCTGTCGGGCGCCACGCCGCTGGTGATCCATATCGCCGGCTTCATCCTGCTGGTCGGCCGGGTGACCCATGCCGTGGGCCTGTCCAACAGCGTCGGCACGTCGATCCCGCGGGCGCTGGGCATGACCATGACCTGGTGCGCCTACGTCTTCCTCATCGCCGCCCTGCTGATTTCCTCCATCGTCTAGGGCGCTCGCCTTGCCCCGGCGCGTCCGGGCGCCCATAACCGGGACATGGATGAAGCCCTGTTGCATGAGACGGTCGCCGCCGCGCTGAAAGCCGGCGCCGACGCCGCCGAAGCCGTATTCGCCGAACGCCAGTCCCTGTCGGTCAATGTCCGGCTGGGTGAGCTGGAAGAGGTCGAACGGGAGGAATCGCGGGACCTGGGCCTGCGGGTATTCGTCGGCCAGAGGGCGGCGGTCGTGTCCGGCTCCGACGTGTCCGACGAGGGGCGCCGAAAGCTGATCGAGCGGGTCGTCGCCATGGCCCGCCTCGCGCCGGAAGACCCCTGGGCAGGCTTTGCGCCACGCGACCGGCTGGCGAAGGGACCGTTCCCCGACCTCGACCTGTTCGACGCCGGCGAACCAACGCCCGAAACGCTCGAGACCCAGGCCCGCGAGGCGGAAGCCGGCGCGCGCGGCGTCGAGGGCGTGACCAATTCCGACGGCGGCTCGTCCGCCTGGTCCCAGGCGCGCTGGCGGCTGGTGACCAGCGACGGCTTTTCCGGCGAGCATCGGGCTTCGGGCTTTTCGCTGTCGGCCTCGGCTGTAGCCGGCGAAGGCTCAAAGATGGAGCGGGGCGGGGAAGGGCGTTCGACCCGCCATGGCCAGGACCTGCCGTCGGCGACGGCCATCGGCGCCGAAGCCGGCAAGCGGGCCGTGCAGCGTCTCGGCGCCCGCAAGATCGACTCCACGACCGCGCCGGTGATCTTCGAGAACCGTCTGGCCATCTCCCTGATTGGGCCGCTGATCGGTGCGGTTTCCGGCCCGGCTGTGGCGCGGGGCGTCAGCTTCCTCAAGGACCGCCTTGGCCAGTCCCTGTTCAGCAAGGGCGTCAGCATCGTCGATGATCCGCACAAGGTCCGCGGCCTCGGCTCCTCGCCCTTCGACGACGAGGGCGTGGCCAACGGCCGTCTCGCGCTGATCGAGGACGGCGTCCTGACCAGCTGGCTGCTGAACACATCGTCCGCGAAGCAACTTGGTCTGCAGACCACGGGCCACGCGTCGCGTGGACTCGCGGGCGCGCCGGGCGTCTCGACCAGCAATCTGACCGTCGAGCCCGGCGACCGCGACCTCGTGGGCCTGATGGCCGACGCCGGGGACGGGCTGCTGATCACCTCGATGTTCGGCCCGTCGCTCAACGCCAACACCGGTGACTGGTCGGTCGGCTGTTCCGGGTTCTGGTTCGAGAAGGGCCAGATGGCCTATCCGGTCACCGAGATCACGGTCGCCGGCAACCTGATCGATATCTGGGGCCGACTGATCCCGGGGTCCGATCTCGAATTCCGCGGGGCCGCCAATTCTCCTTCGTTGCTGGTCGACGGCCTGGCGATCGCCGGCCGATGAAGGCTGACCTCGCCCTGATCCTCGAGACGGCGCGGGAAGCGGGTGAACTGGCCCGCCGGATGAAGGCGCAGGGCCTCAAGATCTGGTCCAAGGACGGCGGCTCGCCCGTGACCGACGCCGACATCGCCGTCGACGAACTGCTCAAGGCCCGTCTGGAGGCCGCCCGCCCGGACTATGGCTGGCTGTCGGAAGAGACGGCGGATGACCCGACCCGGCTCGAGCGGAAACGCCTGTTTGTCGTTGATCCGATCGACGGGACCGCGGCGTTCCTCAAGGACCGGCCCTGGTGGTCGGTGTCCATCGCCGTGGTCGAGGACGGCAAACCGGTCGCCGGTGTGGTTTTCGCGCCGGAGCTGGACGAGACCTTCACCGCCACGGTCGGGGCCGGCGCCTTCCTGAACGGCGCGGTGATCGCCGCCAGCGCCCAGGACCGGGTGGAAGACTGCCGCATGCTCGGCGACGCCCCGATGTTCCGTCACCCCGCCTGGCGTGAGCCCTGGCCGCCGATGCATATCGAGACTCGCAACTCCATCGCCTATCGCATGTGTCTGGTCGCCGACGGCCGGTTCGACGCGGCGCTGGCGCTAAGCGGCAAGAGCGAATGGGATCTGGCGGCGGCCGACCTGATCTGTGCCGAGGCCGGCGCCGTCAGCACCGACCACAAGGGGCGGGCCCATGCCTACAACCGGCCCAATCCCCGCCTGCCGAGCCTGATTTCCGCCGCGCCTGCGCTACACCCGTTGATCCTCGACCGGGTCCGGCATATCGACCTGCCAAACTGACACTCGCCGAAGGGCCCTCCGCACATGCCGGACAGACAACTGCTGCACATCGTGATTGGCGGCGAACTGAAGAACGTCCAGGACGTCGAATTCCGCGACCTCAGCAAGGTCGAGTTCGTCGGCGCCTATCCCAACTACGCTGAAGCCTGGAAGGCCTGGAAGTCCAAGGCCCAGGCGACCGTCGACAATGCCCACGCCCGCTACTTCATCATCCACGCCCACAAGCTGCTGGATCCGAACGACGACGACGATCACCAGCATTAGGCGTCGCCGAACCGTCACGCGGCGCGGCTAGAGAGTGGGCCTCGATCGGGGGCTCCCATGTATCAGACCGTCGCCTATGCGCTGCTCGCCGCTCTGGTAGGGGCTGTCGTCTTCATCGCTCGCGCCCATCTGGTCGCCGATGGCGACTGGGACTGACTATTCCCGGCGCAGCAGCTTGTCGGTCAGCAGCGTGCCCCACCAGCTGGCCTGGAAGTCGTTCTTGATCTTCACGCGGTCGTAGGCGTCGCTCTGCACCCAGTCGATGAAGCTGATCCCCTTGGGTTCGGCCTCCTCGAGGTAGCGTTCGAACACGTAGTCCAGCACGCCGGTCTTGCCCTGCTTCATGTGCAGGGTGCGCAGACCCAGCTCGGTCACTGCGTCGCGGATCGAATGACCGAGATGAAAGTGGCGGTAGAACACGCTCATGATGCCGGCCCGGTCCGCCCCGGACTTGCAGTGCATCAGGGCTGGGTACTCGATGCTCGCGAACAGGTCGCGCGCGCCCAGCACGGTCTCGCGGCGCGGGACTTCGCGGGAGGTGATGGTGAAGTCGACCATCTTCAGCCCGAGCCGCTCACAGGCGTCGCGCTCCAGCACATAGAAGCCGGTGTCGAACCCGCCGCGCAGGTTGATGATGGTCTTGATGCCGTCCCGCTTCCACCAGCGCAGCTGGAACGGCCAGGGCTGGGCGGCGCGGACCATGTCCGGTCCGATCCAGTGGGCATTGGAGAATCCGACGCGCAGGAAGGCGTGATCGCCCCAGATGGAGTGCCAGTAGGCCTTGAAGCGGCCCCAGCCGGTGGATAGGTCGAAACGCGTGGACAAGTGGCGCTCCCTGCAAGAGCGTCCTAAGTAGGGCTCTCCGCGCCGAACGCAAACGACTTCAGGGCCGATTCCCAACTCCATGACCGCCGCCGCGCCAGCTGAAATGACCGATCGCCAGCTGGCGACGCGCGTCTGGCGAACCTACCTCAAGCGCCGCTGGAAAGGCGTGACCGTCGCGCTGCTGGGCGCCGTGGCGGTGGCGATCTTCAGCACCCTGCTGGCCCAGATGATCGAGCCGGCGGTCAACGACCTGCTGTCGCGCCATCCCAAGCCAGGCGCCATCGTCGTCATTCCGTTGACCATCATTGCCTACGGCGTCGGCCGCGCGCTGGCGCAGATTATCCAGGCCATGCTGGTCAACGCCATTGGCCACGGGCTTGTCGGCGACATCCAGCAGGAGCTGTTCGGCCGAATGGTCCGCGCCGACCTGGCCCGGCTACGCGCGACCCACTCGGGCAGCTTTGTTTCCCAGGTGCTCTATGACGCGGCCCTGATCCGAGAGGCGGCGACCAGCGGCATCGTAAACTGGACCCAGAACGTCCTGATCGTCGGCGGCTGCATGATCGCGATGATCGAGCGTGACCCGATCCTCGCCGGACTGGTCGCGCTGGTCGGCCCGTTCGCCGGAAATCTGATGCGGCGCTTCTCGAAGCGGTCGAAGAAGGCCGCCAAGGGCGCGATGGCGGCGACCAGCGATCTCTCGACGGCCCTGATGGAAAGCCTCGACGGCGTTCGCGTGGTCAAGATGGAGAACCGCGAAGCCTATGAAGAGGCCCGCGTCGCGGCGGTCATCGACGCCCGCCAGGAGTTCATCATCAAGGGCGCCAACGCCCGGGCCCAGGCGGCGCCGGTCACCGAACTGCTCACCGTTTTTGTGACCGCCGGAATCTTTGTGTACGTCGGCTGGCGACACAACATGAACCCCGGCGACTTCATGGCCTTCTTCGCCCTGCTGGGGATGGCGGGACAGAACCTGCGCCAGCTGGCCAATCTGCAGACCGTCTTCGCCGAGGGCATGACCGCCGCCCGCCGGCTGTTCGTCGCGCTCGACGTCGAGCCGGAAGTCCGGGAGACGGCAAATGCCCGCGTCATGGCCACAGGCGACGGCAAGGTCCGTCTCGAGAGCGTCAGTTTCGCCTACGGCGACGGCGGCCCTATTCTTGATGACGTGACTGTGGAGGCCCGCCGCGGCGAGATGGTTGCGCTGGTCGGCCCATCCGGCGGCGGCAAGAGCACCATCCTGTCGCTGATCCCTCGCTTCTATGACGCCACCGGCGGCCGGGTGACCGTCGACGGTTCCGACGTCCGCGATGTGACCATCGCCTCCCTCCGGGATCGCATCGCCTTCGTCACCCAGGAGCCCTTCCTGTTCGACGACTCGATCCGCGCCAATATCGCCTACGCCCGCCCCGAGGCGACCGATGCCGAGATCGAGGAGGCAGCCCGCCGTGCCGCGGCGCACGACTTCATTCTCGAACAGCCCGACGGCTACGACACCATTGTCGGGGAGGCCGCCACGCGCCTGTCAGGTGGTCAGCGTCAGCGCATCGCCATCGCTCGCGCCTTCCTCAAGAACGCGCCGATCCTGCTGCTCGACGAGGCCACCAGCGCGCTCGACACCGAGAGTGAGGCCCAGGTCCAGGAGGCGCTCGACCGACTGATGGCCGGCCGCACGACCATCGTCATCGCCCACCGGCTGTCGACTGTGAAACACGCCGACCGCATCTACGTCATCGAGCGAGGCAAGGTCGTCGAGACGGGAACCCACGCGTCGCTGGCCCGCAAGCGGGGCCTCTATGCGCGTCTGGCAAGGGCCCAGGATCTCGACAGCGTCCCCGAGGAGTCTCCTGCGTGAAGGCCTTCTTCCGGTCCGCCTTCGTGCAACAGACGCTGGCGACGATTTTCGCGGCCTGGCTCAGGTTCTGCTACGCCACCACCCGCTGGAACTTCGAAGGGCAGGCGAAGGCCGAGGCTGTCTGGGCCGGCGAGGGCGGGGCGATCCTCTGCTTCTGGCACGCCCAGATCGCGTTGGCCCCACGGTGCTGGCCCCAGTCGCCGGACCGACAGGATATGCGCGCGCTCATCTCTCAATCGGCCGATGGCGAGTTCATCGCGCTGACAGTGCAGAAGATCGGCTTCCCGGCCATCCGCGGTTCGTCGAAGAAGGCCTCTGATCCCAACAAGAACAAGAACGGCGAGCAGGCTGTGCGTGCGATGGCGAAATGGGTTCGCGGCGGCGGCGGGATCGCCATCACGCCGGATGGTCCGCGCGGCCCGGCCGAGGTCATGCAGGGCGGCGCTCTGACCGTGGCGCGCATCACCGGCGCGCCGGCGATCTTCTGTGGCCTGGCGACGAGCCCCTGCCTGCGCGCCGGCAGCTGGGACCGCACGGTCATTCCGCTGCCTTTCGCCCGTGGCGTCATCGTCTGGGACGGTCCCGCCCATGTCGCAAAGGGCGACGATACTGACGCCATGACCACCCAATGGGCGGCCCGACTGACGGCCGTGCAGCGCCGCGCCGAGGCGCTGGTGGACGCGGCCGGCGGGGAATGAGACTCTGACCGCCATGCCCCACGACGACCACGGTCACGCTCACGGCCACGACGATCATGACCATGGCCACCATGGCCATTCCCACGGCCATGGCCACAGCCACGCGCCCGCGGACTTCGGTCGCGCCTTCGCGATCGGGGCGGGGCTGAACATCGCCTTCGTGGTGGTCGAGGCTGCCGCCGGCATCTTCACCCATTCGCTCGCCCTGGTCGCCGACGCGGGTCACAACCTGTCCGACGTGCTCGGCCTGCTGATGGCCTGGGGCGCGGCGGCGATGGCCCGGCAATTGCCGACCGCGCGCCGCAGCTACGGTCTGCGCAAGGGCACCATCCTGGCCTCGCTGGCCAACGCCGGCCTGCTGCTGGTGGCCGTCGGGGCGATCTTCTGGGAAGCGATCCGTCGCCTCGGCGCGCCAGAGCCCCTGTCGCCCGGACCGGTCATGGTCGTCGCCATCATCGGCGTGATCATCAACACGGCAACGGCGCTGATGTTCATGCGCGGCCAGCATGACCTGAACGTTCGCGGCGCCTTCCTGCACATGGCGGCCGACGCGGCCGTGTCGCTGGGCGTGGTGTTCGCGGCGGCGATCATCTGGTTCATGCCGGCCTGGACGTGGATCGATCCGGCCGTCAGCCTCGTGATCGCCGCGGTGATCATCGCCGGAACCTGGGGCCTGTTGCGGGATTCGCTGGACATGGCGCTGGACGCCGCGCCGCGCGGGATCGACCCGGACGCCGTCCGCGCCTGGCTGGCCGCCCGGCCCGGGGTAGTCGAGGTCCATGACCTGCATATCTGGGCCATGAGCACGACGGAGACGGCCCTGACCGTGCACATGATCCGTCCGGAGAACAACGACGCGGACAGCTTCCTGCACGATACGTCCGACGGTCTGGACGACCGCTTTGGCATCGGCCACGCGACCTTGCAGATCGAGAGCGGCGCGGGCGGTCATGCCTGCCACCTCGCGCCCGCCGACGTGGTCTGAGCGCCCGTGCGTCAGGCGATATCCCTGATCCTCTACCGCGGCGCCACGGCGTTGCTGGGCTTCGCTGTCCCGTCGATCCTTCGCGGCCGCGCCCGTCGCGGCAAGGAAGACTCCGCCAGGCTGGACGAGCGACTTGGCCGACCTTCCCGGACACGGCCGGCAGGGCCGCTGATCTGGCTGCATGGCGCAAGCGTGGGAGAGACGGTGTCGCTGCTGCCGCTCGTCGAGCGACTGCGGCGGGAGCGTCCTGAGGTCACCGTGCTTGTAACGTCGGGCACCGCGACTTCCGCCGACCTGCTGGCGCGGCGCCTGCCGGCGGGCGCCCTGCACCAGTACATACCGGTCGACACGCCCGCCGCGGCCGCCCGCTTCCTCGACCACTGGCGACCGGATCTTGCCGTGTTCGTCGAAAGCGAACTGTGGCCGAACCTTCTGCTCGGCGCGAAGGCGCGCGGCGCGAAGCTGGCGCTGGTCTCGGCGCGCATGACCCAGGAGAGCGCGAAGGGCTGGCTGCGGTTTCCCGGGCTGGCCCGGGCGGTGCTGGGCGCCTTCGACCTGATCCTGCCACAGGACGTTCGTACCGGTGTGCGGCTGAAGGATCTCGGGGCGCTGGTCGATGGCTACGCCAACCTCAAGCTGGTCGGAGAGGTCCTGCCGACCGATCCCGCCGAACTGGCGCGGCTGAAGGCGGCGGCCGGCGACCGGCTGATCGTCACGGCCGCCAGCACCCATCCCGGCGAAGATCCGCTGATCGCCGACGCGGTCGAGGCGACGGGGCGCTATCCCCTGCTGGTGATCGTTCCGCGCCATCCCGTCCGCGGCCCGGCGCTGGCCACGGCGCTCCGGGCGCACAACCGGACCATCGCCCTGCGGTCGGCCGGCGAGCCGGTCACGGCGGACACCGACATCTACATCGCCGACACGCTCGGCGAGCTCGGCCTGTTCTTCCGCCTCGGCGATATCGCCGTCATGGGCGGCAGTTTCCTGCCCGACATCGGCGGTCACAACCCGCTGGAAGCGGCGCGGCTCGACCGACCGGTGGTGCACGGCGAGCACTACGCCAACTGGATCGACGTCTATGGCGCGCTGGGCGAAGGCGGCGTCAGTTGCGCCGACCCTGCCGGACTGACAGCCGCGCTTGACCGTCTTCTCGGCGACACTGACCTCCGCCATCGCACCGGCGCGGCCGCGCGAGCGGCGGCGGACAGGGAGGCCGGCGTGCTCGACCGCCTCTGGGCGCAGCTGGAGCCGCTGCTGCCATGAAGCTGTCCACGCCGCGCTGGTGGTATGTGAAGACCGACGCGCCCCGCCGGGTGACGCGTATGGTCCTGACGCCGCTGTCCTGGATCTGGGCCGTGGTCACCGCCCGCCGCATCGCCCGCACCGTTCCAGAGGACGCCGGCCTGCCGGTCATCTGCGTCGGCAACCTGACGGTCGGCGGTACGGGCAAGACGCCGGTGGTCCGCGAGCTGCTGCGGCTGCTGACCGAGCAGGGCGTCGCCGCCCACGGCCTGTCCCGCGGCTACGGCGGCCGGCTGAAGGGTCCGCTGCGCGTCGATCCCGCCATTCACACCGCGGCTGACGTCGGCGACGAGCCCCTGATGCTGGCGCGCGACTATCCGCTGTGGATCTCGCCCGACCGCGTCGCCGGCGCCCGCGCCGCGAAGGCCGGCGGCGCGGCGGTGCTGGTGATGGATGACGGTCACCAGAACCCCACGCTCAGGAAGACGCTGTCGCTGGTCGTGGTCGATGGCGAGACGCGCAAGGGCGAATGGCCGTTCGGCGACGGCGCGGTGTTTCCGGCCGGCCCGATGCGCGAGCCGCTGGCCGCCGGTCTGGCGCGGACCGATGCGGTCGTCATGCTGTTGCCGGGAGACATGGCGGCGCCCGATCCGGAGCTGATGGCCCTCTTCGCCGGAGGCCCGGTGCTGATCGCGCGCCTGGAACCGGCGGCCCCGCCGCCTGCCGGCCCGCAGGTCGGCTTCGCCGGCATCGGCAAGCCGTGGAAGGTCGAGCGCGCGCTGGAAGCAGCCGGCTGCGACCTGAAGGACTTCGTCCGCTTCCCCGACCATCATCCCTACAGCGAAGCCGACTTGAGTCTGCTGGACGAGGTCGCCGCCCGTTATGCCGCGGGCCTGGTGACCACCGAGAAGGACTGGGTCCGCCTGCCGCCGGCCTGGCGCGACCGCGCCGCGGTCTGGCCAGTGCGGGCGCGCTTCGAGGATGAGGGGGCGGTTCGCGCCCTGCTTCAGTCCGCCTTGTAGACGACCCCGCCCTTCATCACGAAGGACACTTTCGTCAGGACGGTCACGTCGGTCAGCGGATCGCCGCGCACGGCGATCAGGTCGGCCTGTTTGCCCGGCAGCAGCGAGCCGATCTGGTCCAGCAGGCCGAGGTGCTCGGCGGCCCAGATGGTCGCCGCCCGAATCGCCTCAAGCGGCGTCAGACCCGCCTTGACCAGCAGCGCGAACTCGCCGGCGTTGTCGCCGTGGGCCGAAACGCCGGTGTCGGTGCCGAAGGCGATCTTCACGCCGCCCTCGTGCGCCCGCCTTGCCATGTCCAGCATGCGCGGCCCGGCCAGCAGCGCCTTGTCGCGCTGGGCCGGGGTCAGGAAGGTGTTGGGCTTGGCCGCCTCTCGCGCGACGAAGTCTCCCGCCATCAGCGTCGGGACCAGCCATGCGCCGCTCGTCTTGAACAGCTTGATCGACTCCGCGTCGAGATAGGTGCCGTGCTCGATCGAGTCGCCGCCCGCTCGCAGGAAGGAGTTGATCCCGTCGGCGCCGTGGGCGTGGGCGGTGACCTTGCGGCCCATTGAATGGGCCGTCTCGACGATGGCCTGCAGCTCCTCGTCGGAGAACTGCTGGCCCAGGCCCGCGGCCGTGTTGGACAGCACCCCGCCGGTGGCTGTGATCTTGATGATGTCGGCTCCGGCCCGGACCTGTTCGCGCACCGCGCGGCGGCAGTCGTCGGCCCCGGAACAGACGGAGGTCGGCCGGAACACATGCACCAGTTCTTCCGGCATGCCGTTGGTCGGATCGCCGTGGCCGCCATGGACGGAGATCGGCGAGCCGGCGGCGATGATCCGCGGTCCGGGGATACGGCCGGAGCGGATCGCGGCGCGCAGGGCGAAGATCGACTCGTTCGGCGCGCCCAGATCCGCGACCGTGGTGAAGCCTGCCTTCAGCGTTTTCAGGCCGTTCCAGGCGCCGTCCAGCGCGAGGTCGGACTTTGTCTTGGTGTAGTCCTCGAGCTGGGAATTGGGGCCCTGCTCGCTGGTCAGGTGGACGTGGCTGTCGATCAGGCCCGGCAGGACGAAGCTGTCGTGCAGATCGATGACCTTCGCGCCTTCGGCCGTGGTGTAGCCGTCCTCGACGCGCAGCACCTTGCCGTCCTGGATGACCAGGGTGCGCTGGGCCTCAACCTTGCCGGTGGCCGGATCGGCCAGCAGCCGGCCGGCCTGGACATAGGTCAACGGTGGCGCTGGCGGCGTGCTGCGCGCCTGCGCCAGACCGAGGCCCGCGCCGACCGCGATCGCGGCCAGAATCGCTCCGGCGACGATCCGCCCGCCGACTCCGGCCATCAGGCGCCGGCCTTGATGGCGAAGGCCAGCGCTGCGTCGGCGAGGGCGGGGACCCGCGCCTCCATCGTCTGGGCATGGGCGCTCGCGGCGGTGCCGTCGCGCACGCGGCCGACGATGCCCTGGCAGATGCCGGCCAGGCGGAACAGGTTGTAGGCGAAGTACCAGTCCAGGTTCGGCACGCCGCTGCGACCGGTCAGACCGCAGTACTGCTCGACAACCTCCTCGATGGTCGGGATGCCCCAGGCCTTGAGGTCCTCGATCCCGGACAGCGAAGCGCGTTCAGCGCCGGGCATCACCCAGTGCATCAGCAGATAGGAAAAGTCGGCCATCGGGTTGCCGAGCGTCGACAGCTCCCAGTCCAGCACGGCGACGACGCGCGGCTCGGTCGGGTGCAGCACCATGTTGTCGAGGCGATAGTCGCCGTGGACGATCGAGGTCTTGTCGTCTTCCGGCGCGGACGTCGGCAGGAACTCCATCAGCCGGTTCATCGAGGGAATGACCTGCGTCTCGGAGGCCTTGTACTGCTTCATCCAGCGGTCGATCTGGCGGCTGAAATAGTTGCCGGGGCGGCCGTAGTCGCCAAGGCCGATGGCCTCGTAGTCGGTGTTGTGAAGCGCCGCCAGGGTGCCGATCTTGGCCTTGTAGATGGCGTTGCGTTCGGCCGGCGCGTAGTCGGGCAGGGTCAGGTCCCAGAGGATCCGGCCTTCGACATTGTCCATCACGTAGAACATCGTCCCGATGACGTCGTCATCGGTACACAGGGCATAGGCGTGAGCTACCGGGAATCCGGTTGTTCCCAGCGCGGAGATGACCTTGAACTCGCGGTCAACGGCGTGGGCCGACGGCAACAACTTGCCGGGTGGTTTGCGGCGCAGGACGTATTTCCTGCCCGGTGTGACCAGCTGATAGGTCGGATTGGACTGGCCGCCCTTGAACTGGCGCACTTCCAATGGACCTGCGTAGCCCTCGACATTGGCGGCCAACCAGGCGGCAAGCTTGACCTCGTCGATGGCGTGGCGCGGGTCGACCGGCTTTGTGCCGGAGTTCAGGTCCTGCGCTGTAGGCGCGGCGGCGGCATCAGCCATGGGCGTTTCCCCGTTTCGTACGCTTGTTTGAGCGTGAGTTTAGGGGTTGGCTCCGTGGGCGCAAGGATGCCTTGGGGTCAGCGCCACCGTCGTCGATATCCACACTTCTGACAGGTCATGAACCCGCGTCTGGACTTGCTGTTCGTGAAGGCATGTTCCCGGCGCAACAGGCATCGGACGAACTGGGCGAGATGGAAGGGCATGACGTCCCCCGACGTACACGGATCTGAATTATACCCTTATAAGCTGAGATTCGCCGTCATGTTCTAGTCATGCGTTAAGATAACGGGGTTCTTTCGAGCGCCCGCCACGCAATGTCCGACCGGTAGAACCCGCCAGGAAAGTCTATCGCCTGGACCGCCGCATAGGCCTTGTCCCGCGCGTCCTGCAGTGACGGCCCCATGGCGCAGACGTTCAGCACCCGGCCTCCGGCCGAACGCAGGGTCCCGTCCGGGTCGCGGACGGTGCCGGCGTGGAACACCACCGACTCACCGGCGAAATCGGAGTCGGCGCCGCGAATGACGGCCCCGCTGACCGGGCTTTCAGGATAGCCGTCCGCGGCCAGCACGACGCAGATCGCCGCGTCGGCCTTCCAGACCGGGGCGTGTTGTTCGGCCAGTCTCCCGGTGGCGGAGGCCAGCAGATAGGGAACCAGGTCGCTCTCCAGCCTCAGCATCAGCACCTGGCATTCCGGGTCGCCGAACCGGGCATTGAACTCGACCAGTCTGGGCCCCGTCGGGGTCAGCATCAGGCCCGCGTAGAGCACGCCGCGATAGGGATTGCCCTCTGCCGCCATGCCCTTCACCGCCGGCAGCACGCACGCGTCGAAAGCCCGCTTCGCCAGGGCCTCGGTCAGAACCGGCGCGGGCGAATAGGTCCCCATGCCGCCGGTGTTGGGGCCCATGTCGCCGTCATAGGCGCGCTTGTGATCCTGGGCGAAGCCGAACGGGATGGCCGTTTCGCCATCGCACAGGGCGAAGAAGGACGCCTCTTCCCCCGGCATGAATTCCTCGATGACCACACGGGCGCCGGCCTGGCCGAAGCGACCGCCCAGCATGTCGGCCACGGCGGCGTCGGCATCGGCGCGCGTCTCGGCGATGACCACACCCTTGCCGGCGGCCAGCCCGTCGGCCTTGATCACGAAAGGCGCGGTCTGTTCGTCGAGGAAGGCGGCCGCCGCTTCGGTCGTCTCGAACACGCCGTACGCCGCGGTCGGCATGTTGTGCCGTGCGAGGAAATCCTTGCTGAAAGCCTTGGAGGTCTCCAGCCGCGCGGCCGAGGCCGTTGGGCCGAAACAGGGGATACCGAGGGCGTTGAGCCTGTCTGCCAGACCGACCTCAAGCGCGGACTCCGGTCCCACCACCACCAGGTCGGCGGTCATCTCCTGCGCCAGAGCCACGAGCCCGTCGACGTCGGTGACCTTGACCGGCCGCGTCTCGCAAAGTCCGGCTATTCCCGGGTTGCCCGGGGCCGCGATGAGCCGCGTGAGCAGCGGCGACTGGTTGATCTTCCAGGCCAGCGCATGTTCGCGCCCGCCAGACCCGACGAGGAGAATGTTCATGGTCGGGTTATGCGCGGGTAGGGAACGAGGTCAAGGCTCGCCCAAGTATCTCCCGCTATCCTCGCCCGCACGAGGATAGGCGGATCGTTTTTCGATCTAGCCGTCCAGGTCCAGCGAATAGCCCGCCGAGCGCACCGTGCGGATCGGGTCGGCGTCCGCCTTGCCGTTGAGCGCCTTGCGCAGCCGACCGATGTGCACGTCGACGGTTCGGGCCTCGACGTAGACGTCGGATCCCCAGACGGCGTCCAGCAGCTGTTCACGGCTGAACACCCGGCCCGGATGCTGCATCAGATGGTCGAGCAGGCGGAACTCGGTCGGGCCCAGATGAACCTCGGCGCCAGCGCGCTTCACCCGGTGGGCGACGCGATCCATGATGATGTCGCCGCAGGTCACCCGATCGTCGGCCAGGCCCGGCCGGATGCGCCGCATCACGGCCCGGATGCGGGCCGTCAGCTCGCTCATGGCGAAGGGCTTGACGACATAGTCGTCGGCGCCGGTGTCGAGACCGCGCACGCGATCGCTCTCTTCGCCACGCGCGGTCAGCATCAGGATCGGCAGGTTGCGGCTCTCGGGGCGCTGTCGAAGACGGCGGCAGACCTCGATGCCCGAGACTTTCGGCAGCATCCAGTCCAGCACCACGAGATCAGGCAGCTCTTCCTGGACCAGGATCAGCGCCTCCTCGCCATCGCCGGCGTGGATAACGCGATAGCCCTCTTTCTCGAGGTTGTACTGCAGCAGGGTGGCGAGGGCGTCCTCGTCCTCGACCACGAGAACCGTGGGCGTCATGACGTGAGTGCATCCAGTTTCGGCCGTTCGGAGACGATTTCCTGGCCGGTGATCTCGAAGTGGACGATTTCGGCGATGTTGGTGGCGTGGTCGCCGATGCGTTCGAGGTTCTTGGCCACGAACAGAAGATGGGCCCCTGCCGTGATCGTCCTTGGATCGCCCATCATGTAGGTCAGCAGTTCGCGGAACAGGCTTTCGTAGTGCTCGTCGACCTCGGTGTCGCGGACCCAGACCGAGACGGCGCGATCGACGTCAGACGCGGTGTAGGCGTCGATGACTTCCTTCAGACGCGAAGCGACCAGCTTGCCCATCCGTTCGATCGACCGGGTCACGGGACCAGCGGGCTCGGCTTCGGCGAGGATCAGGGTGCGTTTGCCGATGTTCTTGGCCAGGTCGCCGCAGCGTTCCAGATTCATCGCGATCTTCATCGCCGCCATGGTTCGGCGGAGATCATTGGCCATCGGCTGACGCAACGCGATCATGCGGATGGCGGCCCGCTCGATCTCGGCCTCCATCGTATCCAGCTTGCCGTCCCGGCCGATCATCGCCTGGGCCAGCGGCACGTCGCGGCGGGCGAAGGCCTGGATCGACTCGCCCACCTGGGCCTCGGCCAGGCCGCCCATCCGGACCACCTCCGCGGCCAGCTGGTTGAGCTCTTCTTCGTAGGATCTGACGATATGTTCGTTCATGGCGCGCCTCAGCCGATCCGGCCGGTGATGTAGTCCTGGGTCCGCGACTCGCGCGGATTGGTGAAGATCTCTTCGGTCGATCCCGTCTCGATCAGCTTGCCCATGTGGAAGAAGGCCGTGCGTTGCGAAACCCGCGCGGCCTGGGCCATCGAGTGGGTGACGATGACGATGCAGTACTGTTGCCGAAGTTCGTCGATCAGCTCTTCGATCTTCGCGGTGGCGATCGGATCGAGCGCGGAACAGGGTTCATCCATCAGGATGACCTCCGGGCTGACGGCGATGGCGCGGGCGATGACCAGGCGTTGCTGCTGGCCGCCGGACAGGCCGGTGCCAGGCTGGTGAAGGCGGTCGGAAACTTCGGCCCACAGGCCAGCCTTCTTCAACGACGCCTCGACAATCCCTTCCAGCTCGCTCTTGCTCGAGGCGATGCCGTGGATACGCGGGCCATAGGCGACGTTTTCGAAGATCGACTTGGGGAACGGGTTGGGCTTCTGGAACACCATTCCGACCTTGGCGCGCAGAACGACCGGGTCGATGTGGCTGTCGTTGACGTTCTCGCCGTCCATCTCGATGACGCCGTCCACCCGGCATCCCGGGATCGTGTCGTTCATGCGGTTGATGCAGCGCAGGAAGGTTGACTTGCCGCAGCCCGACGGACCGATGAAAGCCGTCACGGCCTTGCCAGGGATGTCGAGCGTCACGTCGAACAGGGCCTGCTTGGGGCCGTAGAAGACGCTGACGTCCCGAACCAGGATCTTGGCCGGATTGACGGGCGCCGGGTTGTGCGAGTGCGGCGCGGCGGTGCGGATAACGGGCGGTTGGGCGGTCATGGGGGCTACCATCTGCGCTCGAAGCGGCGGCGCAGGATTACCGCGGCCGCGTTCATCGCGATCATGAAGACCAGCAGCACGATGATGGCTGCGGCGGTGCGCTCGTGGAAAGCGCGTTCGGAGGCGTTTTCCCAGATGAACACCTGCACCGGCAGCACGCTGGCGGAACTGGTTAAGCCCTGGGGCAGGCCGGGGTTGAAGGCGATCATGCCGATCATCAGCAGGGGCGCTGTCTCGCCCAGGGCGTGGGCGAGCGAAAGGATGGTGCCGGTCATGACGCCGGGCATGGCCTGCGGCAGGACGTGGTGGAACACGGTCTGGGTGCGCGAGGCGCCGACGCCCCAGGCCGCTTCCCGGATCGACGGCGGCACGGCCTTGAGCGCCGAACGCGTGGCGATGATCACGGTCGGCAGCGCCATCAGCGCCAGCACAAGGCCGCCGGTCAGCGGGGCGCCGCGGGGGGCGCCGAACCAGTTCACGAACACCGCCAGGCCGAGCAGGCCGTAGACGATCGACGGCACGGCGGCGAGATTGTTGATGTTGACCTCGATCAGGTAGGTCCAGCGGTTACGGGGCGCGAACTCCTCGAGCCAGACCGCGGCCATCACCCCCATCGGCACGGCGACCAGAGCTGTGACGAGCAGCATCATCGCCGAGCCGATCACGGCGCCGAGAATGCCGGCCTGTTCAGGCTCGGTGGAGTCCGCGTGGGTGAAGAAGCCGACGTTGAACCCGCTGGTCACCGCGCCGCTCTTCTTCAGGCGGTCGAGCCAGTCCAGTTGCCGGTTGTTCAGCTTGCGGTCGGCCTCATCCGTCGAGCGCTTCAGCTCACCCTTGTAATAGAGGTCGGCGTCGGCCTTGACCGGGCCGGTCACGGTGATGGTCTTGCCGATCAGGTTCGGGTCGGCCTTGACCTTGTCGAGGATCTGGAAGCCCAGGTCGCGGCTGACCAGCGCCATCGCGTCGCTGGAGGCCAGGCCCAGATCGTCTTCCGTCTCGCCCAGTTTCTTCAGCAACGAAAGGCCCACGACATAGTCGTAGTTCGACCCTTCGAGGTCGGTCCGGTCGATCTTTGTCGGGTCGAGATAAACCGACATCGAAATCGAGTTGGTGGTGAAGGTCGAATAGCCCTGCATGCCGATCCGTACGAGCAGGATCGCCAGAAAGGTCAGCGCAACGGTAATCGCCACGCGGCCGTAAATCCGGAACCGGGTCTCGGCGGCATGTCGCTTCTTCAGGTGTGTGGCGGAGGCGTCAGTCATACTGTTCGCGATATTTCTGCACGATGCCGAGCGCGATGACGTTCAGCGTCAGGGTGACGACAAAGAGGGTGAGTCCAAGCCCGAAAGCCGAAAGTGTGGTCGGGGTGTCGAAAGCGGAGTCGCCCGTGAGGAGCGAGACGATCTGGTAGGTGACGGTGGTCACCGTCTCCAGCGGATTGATCGTCAGATTGGCCTGGGCGCCGGCCGCCATGGTCACGATCATGGTCTCGCCGATGGCGCGGGACACGGCGAGCATCAGGGCGGCGACCACGCCGGGCAGGGCCGCCGGCAGGATGACACGCTTCACCGTCTCCGATTTCGTGGCGCCCATGGCATAGCTGCCGTCGCGCAGGGTCTGCGGCACGGCATTGATGATGTCGTCCGACAGCGAGGAGACGAACGGGATGAGCATGATCCCCATGACCACCCCGGCGGTCAGCGCCATCTGGTTCTGAACGCCGGCCAGGTACTGACCCAGGCTGTCCATGGGGCCGTCCACGAGCAGGGATCCGATCCAGTTGAAGAATCCCCTGAAGATCGGACCCACGGTAAGAGCCGCGAAGAAGCCGTAGACGACGGTCGGAACGCCGGCGAGCACTTCAAGCAGCGGCTTGATCGTCGCCCGGGCGGCGGGGCCGGCGTACTCCGACAGATAGATTGCCGAGAACAGCCCGACGGGCGCGGCGACGGCCATGCCGATCAGCATGATCAGGAAGGTGCCGGCGAAGACCGGCACGGCGCCGAACCCGCCGGACGAGGCGACCTGGTCGGGCCGGATGCCCATGTGCGGGTCCCAGTGTGTGCCGGTCAGAAACTCCAGGGGCGACACCGCCTGGAAAAAGCGGAAGCTCTCCAGGGCCAGCGACATGATGATGCCGAGGGTCGTCAGTACGGCCAGCGTCGAACAGGCGACAAGCAGGAAGCCGGTCCAGCCCTCAACGCGATTGCGGGCGCGGAAATCCTTCGATAGTCGCGGGAATGCCAGCAGGAAGCCGCACAGGGCAAGGACCCCCGACAGCGCCAGCACCGTGATCAGGCCGAACGCGCTGATCCGGCGGCCCTCGGCCGCCTTGGCGTCGAGGGCGACCTTCAGATCACCCTGATAGTGGATCTCGCTCTGGGACTGGCCGCGGGCGGCGGCCCCGGCGTCGCTCCAGAAGACCTCCTGGCGTTCAGCGTCCAGGGCGGCGACGGCGGCGGGGACTTGCACGCGCAAGGCCGCGTCCTCGAGACGACTGCCCAACACGGCGAAAAGAACGACGATCAGCGCCGCCGGCACGCCCGCCCACAGGGCCACCCATGTGCCGTGATACCCTGGCAGTGAGTGCAGGCTGGCGGATTTGCCGCCCGAAAGGGCGACGGCGCGGCGCCGGCCGATCAGGTACACGCCGGCCGAAAAGGCGGCGAGCACGGCCAGGGCGATCAATACGGTCATCGCGGGTCCGAAAAGCGAGGCGGCGGGGGACGCCCGGAACCTGCCCGCGGGATGCTGCCCCTATGCGACAGGTCTATGACAGCTTCGTGACGGGCGCTGGTAGCGCCGCCCGCGCGGCCGCTGTTAGCGGAAGCCATACGGAAAATGTCGCGCCGCGCCCCTCGGCGCTTTCCGCTGAAACCCCGCCCCGGTGGCGGTTGACGATGTGTTTGACGATGGCGAGGCCAAGGCCCGTGCCGGACTTGTCGCCGCTCTTCTGGCCCTCGACGCGATAGAATCGTTCGGTCAGCCGGGGCAGGGCGTCGCGCGGCATGCCAGGCCCGGCGTCGCTGACCCGCAGCAACGCATAGAGCTCCCCCGGGCGATGATCCGGGGCGAGCAGGGTGAGGCCCGCCGCCTCGGGATCACGCAGGGGTGGCGGATCGCCATCGACTGGCGCCGTCACCTCGACCCGAACGACGCTGTCGCGTGGAGAATATTTCACCGCGTTGTCGATCAGGTTCTGGACCACCTGGATGATCTGGTCGCGGTCGCCTTCGATCTTTGCGGACCCGTCGGCCGGCGCGGTCCAGTCAATTCGCACGCCCTTGTCGCGGATCACCGGCGTCATGGCGTCGGCGACATCAGTGACGGCCAGCGCCAGGTCGACGCTGCCCTGTGGGGCGATGTGCTCGTTCAACTCGATGCGGGACAGGCTCATCAGGTCATCGATCAGCCGGGCCATGCGCTCCGCCTGGGTCTGCATGATCCCCAGAAACCTGTCGCGAGCGTCTACGTCGTCGCGCGCGGGCCCGCGCAGGGTTTCGATGAAGCCCGTCAGCGACGCCAGCGGCGTCCGCAATTCATGGCTGGCGTTGGCCAGGAAGTCGGCCCGCATCCGTTCGGCCCGCCGCAGGTCGGTCTGGTCCCTGAGGACCAGCAGGGCCAGCGGTGCGTTCTCGAGACGCGAGGTCAACGGACGCACGGTCGCGGTCCAGGTTCGGTCAAGGGCGCCGCCGGCCTCGAACACCGCATGTCCGGCTATGCCGCCGACGAGCGCCTCATCGACCAGTTCAATGACTTGCGGATTGCGGATCGCGGTGATCAGACGGGCGTCCTGCCGCTGAATCCTGAACAGGGCCCGGGCGGCGAGGTTGGCGAACACCAGGCGGTGGCCCGCCATTTCGCTCGGCGCGCCCGCCGCGACGACCAGCAAGGGATCTTCGAGCGACTCGATAATGGCGGCCCAGGGCAGGGGATCCGTCGCGACGGCCAGCGGCGCCGGAGAGGCGGCCGTTGCTGACTCGGCGACCGGCCGCCTCGCCAGATAGAATCCCGTCCCACCGGCCGCCAGCGCGGCGATCATCGCCGGCCCGACCTGCGCCTGGCCAAAGGCCGCCAGGGCGAGCGGCGCGGCGGCCGCGGCGAGCCCCGCCAACAGCGTCGGCCGATGCGTCCTGACGTCATCCTGTGGGGGCATGGCGCGAAAGCCTCGATTCATTTTTTTCGACGGGCTAGGATGCGCGGAGATATGGCGCCCTTGCAGGCCTTGCGATAGACGAGGCGGGGTCCCTGGGGATGGTTCATGACGGCTGACGCAATTTCGCCGCATCGAAAGGGGACGAACGTGTCGCCGTATAAGGTCCGGGGTTCTCTGTTCATGTTCCGCAAGCGTTTGGCCGCCACTGTCGCTGCCGCCCCCCTGTTGCTCCTCGCGAGCCAGGCGATGGCCGACACGACGATTACCGACAAGCGGACCGCGCCTGTCGCGACCGGCACGATCAACGGCGGCGCGGCCGACAACATCATCATCGGCGCAGGCGGCAGCGTTAAGCTGACCTCGACGGGGCCGGCCGGCCCCATCGTCAACGTCAACACCAACAATACCCTGGTGAACAAGGGCGAGATCTCGTCCCAGGACGTCAACGGGTCGATCGGCGTTCAGCTGAACGGCGGAACGACGACGTCATTCACCAACAATGGCCAGATCACGATCAACGACTCGTTCGACCAGAACGCGGCGGCCAACGACACCGACAAGGACGGCGACCTCGACGGCGCCTACGCGACGGGCTCGGGCCGCTACGGCCTGCTGCTGACTGGCGCGGGCACGTTCACGGGCAACATCCTCAACGACATCGCCGGCTCCATCACCGTCGAGGGTAATGATTCCTGGGGCGTCCGCATCGACAGCGCCCTGAACGGGAATTTCACGAACTTCGGCACGGTCAATATTCTCGGCAACAACACCTATGCCATCCAGATGGCCGGGCCCGTCACCGGCAACGTCACCATCGCGGGCTCGGTGTCGGCGGTTGGTCTGAACGCCACGGGCGTCGAGATCGACGGAAATATCACCGGCGCGCTTCAGTTCCAGGGCGCTGTTTCGGCCACGGGCTATCGTTATCCGTCCCGTCCGACCAGCGCGGCGGCCCGCGCCATCCTCGACGCCGATGATCTGCTCCAGAGCGGATCGGCGGTCCGTATCGCGGCCAACGTAACAGGCGGCATCAATCTGGCGTCGGCTCCGGCCGTCATTGACGACATCGACAACGACGGTCTCACGAACGGGGCCGATCCGGACGACGACAACGACGGCATTCTCGACGCCGATGATGCCGACGCCAACGGCGACGGCATCAAGGACAACGACTACGACAACGACGGCACGGCCAACGCGACGGACACCGACGACGACAACGACGGCATTCTCGACACCGATGACCCCGACGACGATGGCAACGGCCTGATCGACGGCGACACCGACGGCGACGGCATCATCGACACGGCCGAAGGCAACGCCAACATTTCCGTCGGCGGCGCAGCCCCTGCCATGCTGATCGGCTCCGACACCCAGGCGATCACCATCGGCGTGGTCGGCCCGGGCGCCCAGAATTACGGCCTGATCATCGCGGGCAGCGTCTCGGCCAACGGCGTCTACGACAACATCTCCGCGACGGGCGTGAAGATCGGCGCCTCGAACGGATTCGCCACCACACTGACCAACGGCATGCTGATCAACGGCAGCATCTCGGTCACGAGTTACAACGCCCAGGCCCAGGGTCTGCATCTCGCCTCCGGCGCGGTGGTCCCGACCATAAACAACGCCGGCGCGATCTTCGCCGGCCTGACCGCAACCTCGGCTCCCTACGCGACCGAAGGCGCCTTCAACGCCTATGGCATTCGCATCGACGCCGGATCGACGGCCACGAGCCTGATCAACTCCGGTTCGATCACGACCTCGGTGCTGGGCGAGCGCAGCAACGCCATTTCCGTCTGGGACGGCTCGGGCCTGCTCACCTCGGTGACCAACACCGGCTCGATCAACGCCCTGGTCACGGCGACCGACGACGCCTCCGATACGGATGACGCCGATACGGACGCGACGAACGAGACCATCACAGGCCGGGCGATCGCGATCGACCTCAGCCACAATACCACCGGCGTCACGATCACCCAGGTCTCTGATACAGGCGACACCGACAGCGACGGTGTTCCGGACACGATCGACAAGGACATCGACGGCGACGGCATCATCAACGCCGATGACACGGACGACGACAACGACGGCATTCTCGACACGGTCGACACGGTCAACAACAACGACGTCGATGGCGACGGCGCTCCGGACTCCCAGGAAGCGTCGATTATCGGCGAGGTCCTGCTGGGCTCGGGCGCCGACACGCTGAACCTGCAGAATGGCGTCATCATCGGCGACATTGCGTTCGGCGCCGGTGCGGACACCTTCAACGTCGGGTCCGGGAGCTGGGTCGCCGGCTATTCCGGTTCGATCAGCGACAGCGACGGCAACCTGGCGATCAACGTCGTCAACGGGACCGTGCAGCTCAACAACACCGGCGTGATCGATGCGACCAGCATCGCCCTGTCGGCCGACTCCACCCTGATCGTCACGGCGGACCCCACCGGCAACACGGCGACCCAGATCACGGTCGCCACCGCCAATATCGCCACCGGCGCCCAGCTGGGGCTGAACCTGACGACCCTCGTCGGGGCGACGACCCAGCACTACACGATCATCAAGACAGACACGCCCGGCGGTCTCACCGTCGGTACGATCGACAGCAGCCTGCTCGGCAATGCGCCCTTCATGGTGGTGGCCACGGCGTCGGCGAACACGACTGCTGGTGAGGTCAACCTGGACATCCGCCGCCGGACGGCTACGGAAATGAGCCTGTCGACGAATGAGGCCCTGGCTCTGAACGCCGTTTACAGCGCGCTGAGCAGCGACAGTGATGTGCTCGACGCCTTCCTTGGCGCCCAGACCCGCAAGGAATTCCTTGCGCTCTATGACCAGATGCTGCCCGACCAGGGCGAAGGCATGTTCTCGTCACTCGACGCGATCACGAGCACGATCTCGCGCTTGGCCGCCACCCGGCCCGATCCTCGCGAGCGCTACGGCCCTGACAGTTTCTGGATGCAGGAAGTCAACGTCAGTGTGATGCGCGAAGCGGGCGCCAGCGTTGGCTCGACCACCCAGGCCTTCGGCTTTGTGGGCGGGTACGAAAGCATGGGCGCGGACGGCGGGGCGCTCGGCGCCACGCTGGCCTTCGTCACGTCCGAGGAAAAGGACGACATCTCAAAGGTCGGCGAAAACACCAGCGTTTCGCTGCTGGAAGCCGGCGTTTACTGGCGTCGTTCGGTCAACAACTGGCTCTTCAGCGCACGCGGCAGCGCCGGCTATGCCTGGTTCGACAGCGACCGGGTTTTCGTATCGCCGACCGACAGCCTGATCCGTCAGGCGGACGCTGGCTGGAACGGCTTTACCGGCTCGGCCAGTGTCAGCGCCGCCTACGAAGCCAATGTCGGCATCTTCTATCTGCGGCCCCTGGTCAGCGTCGATTATCTGTACCTGAGCGAAGGCTCGCGTCAGGAATCGGGCGGGCAGGACGCGTTCAACCTGTTCATCGATGGCCGCAACAGCAGCCGCCTGTCGGGCACCGCCGAGGTCGCCTTCGGCGCCAACTTCGGTCGTGAACTGTGGTGGCGTCCCGAGCTCCGCCTCGGCTATCGCGCGCGCCTCGGCGGCGAGGTCGGCCAGACCCAGTTCCGCTTCAAGAACGGCCAGCTGGTCGCCCTGACGCCGGACGAAGCCGCCGACGGCGCGGCCATCATCGGCCTGTCGCTCAAGGCCGGAACGCCGATGTCCTATGTGGCCATCGAGGGTGAATACGAAGCGACCGACGGTGAGGACGTCTACAACCTGCAGATCGCCGGCCGCATGATGTTCTGAGGCGACGCCGCCGAACCCAGGAGGTTTGGCGGCGCGTCCGTCCCGACATCGAATATCTGACCTTCCTGCGGAGAGACCAGATTCCCTGAAGGGCTTCGAATTATAACTATATTGATACGATAGGAATTAGGTGATTTCTTGACCTCCGTTCACGCCGGGATCGACCGGCGGATCGAGGGGACATTCATGACCGCCTCCCGTGGAATTTTCCGCACCGTTCTGTTGGCCAGCGCCGCTATCGGCTCGACCCCGCGCTGAACAAGCAGGTTGGGCAGGACCTGCAGATATTCTCCCTCCGCACCCAATCGCCTTCTGACGCGTTAGGCGGCTGTCGCCGTGACCGCTGGAGCCACCGGGCATGACCAACAAGATCCACACCCCTTCGCGCCGCGGCCTGCTGGCTGGCGGCCTCTCGGTACCGGCGGTGGCCGCGCTCGGCGCCGGCGCGGCGGAAGCGCAAGCCAAGCCGCTGACCCTGCTCAACGTCAGCTACGACCCCACGCGCGAGCTCTACAAGGACATCAACACGGCCTACGCCGCGTACTGGAAGGCGAAGACCGGACAGATCATCACCATCCAGCAAAGTCACGGCGGGTCCGGCAAGCAGGCCCGGGCGGTGATTGACGGCCTTCAGGCCGACGTCGTCACCCTCGCGCTGGCCTACGACATCGACGAGATCGCCGCGAAGGCGAAGCTGCTGCCCGCCAACTGGCAATCGCGACTTCCGAACAACTCGACGCCCTACTCCTCGACGATTGTCTTCCTGGTCCGTAAGGGGAACCCTTGGAAGATCCGCGACTGGGGCGACCTGATCAAACCCGGCATCGACGTGATCACGCCCAACCCCAAGACCTCGGGCGGCGCGCGCTGGAACTACCTGGCCGCCTGGGCCTGGGCGCTCAAGCAGCCGGGCGGTTCGCCCGCGACGGCCGAGGCTTTCGTCAAGCAGCTCTACAGCCACGTTCCGGTGCTCGACACCGGCGCTCGTGGCTCGACCACGGCCTTTGCCCAGCGGGGCATCGGCGATGTCCTGATGGCCTGGGAGAACGAGGCCTACCTCGCCAGTGAGGAGTTCGGGCCGAAGTTCGATATCGTCTATCCGTCGCTGTCGATCCTCGCGGAACCTCCGGTCGCCATCGTCGACAAGGTCGTTGACCGGAAGAAAACCCGCACCGTCGCCGAGGGCTATCTGAACTTCCTGTACAGCCCGCTGGCGCAGGATCTGATCGGCAAGAACCACTACCGGCCGCGCAATCCGCAGGCTCTGGCCAAGTACGGCGCACAGTTCAGGAAGATCCCCCTGGTCACGGTCGACGACACGTTCGGCGGCTGGACCAGGGCCCAGAAGGCCCACTTCGCCGATGGCGGCGTATTCGACAGGATCTATCGTCCGGGCGGGTAATGTCGGCGGCGGCATGGAGCGCCACTCTCTGAAACGCCGTCCGGTCAGGAACCGGGCGGCGTTTCCTTCGTTTGCAGCCGGGGGTTGGGCTAGCCCGAGGCGACATGCAGGACGAATTTTCACGCGACTATGAGGTCGATCAGCGGATCGTGGCCGAGGGCGAACTCGACTCCCGCACCCGCGACCTGGCCCACGCGCTGCAACAGAAATCCGCGCTGCTCCACGAGATAGATCACCGGGTCAAGAACAACCTCCAGCTTATTACCTCCCTGCTCCGGTTGCAGGCGCGACGATCAAGCGACCCCAGTGTCCGGCGGGCCCTGATCGGCGCCCAGGAGCGGGTCAATGCCGTGGCGACCGTTCATCGCCGTCTGTTTCGCGGGGAGGACGTCGAGCGCTTCGACGTCGGCGCGTTTGTCCAGGATCTGCTTGCCGACGTGATCGGCGGGTCGGGCCGTCGAGACATCCAGAGCCGATTGCACCTCGAGCCCGTGGACCTTCCCGCGGCCGGCGCCGCCCCGTTGGCGCTGCTGATCAATGAGCTTCTGAGCAATGCAATCCACCATGCCTTTCCCGACGGTCGGGCCGGCGTCATCACCGTCGCCGTCCGTCGCGAACAGGGGGAGTTCACTATTGAGATCGCCGACAACGGTGTTGGTTTGGGAACTCCCGCCGCCGCACCGGGTTTTGGTGGGACGATCGTGTCACTGCTGAGCGGACAGCTCGGCGCACGGTACGAGACCACAGACGCCCAACCCGGCGTGCGAACCGTTATCCGGTTTCCGGAAAACGGCAGATCCTGAGTAACCGTCATGGCGTTCTCCGACCCGCTCAACATCCTGATCGTCGAAGACGAGGTGCTTCTGGCGGCCGAGTTGGCTTACCTCATCGAAGAAGCCGGCTGCCGTGAAGTGGGCCACGCCATGTCTTCGGACGAGGCCCTGGCCCTCGCCGCGCGGCTGCGCCCCGATCTGGCGCTGGTCGACGTGCATCTGAAGGACGGTCCGACCGGCATCGACGTCGCCCGCGCCATCACCAGCAACTGCGGCGGCGTCGCCCTGTTCATGACGGCCAACGTCAAACGCCTGCCCGACGATTTCGCCGGCGCCTGCGGCGTCATCGGCAAGCCCTATTCCGAGCATGGCGTGAAGATGGCCCTGCGTTACCTCGGCGTCTGCCTCCGCGAAGATCATGCGCCGGGCATGCCCCCCGCCGGGTTGCAGCTCGCGCCGGCCTGGGCCAGCCGCTGGGGCCTTGACGACCTTCCGCGCACCCCGTGACGTCCCATTGGGTCAATGCCATCGGCACGGCGGCGGCGATCTGTTCGATGGCCAGCTTCATGCCGCAGATCCTCAAGATATGGAGCGACCGCGACGCCTCTTCGGTGTCGCTGCGCATGTGGTTGCTGACGGTGACAGGCTTCTGCCTTTGGACGGCCTACGGGATCATGCTCGGCAGTTGGCCGGTAGCGGTGTCCAACACGGTCTGCCTGGTTCTGAGCGGGGCGGTGCTGGCGCTGAAGTGGAAATTCAGAAGGCCTTAACCACGCCTCCTAACCGTCCCTACATCGCCTCCGTGCATCCTGCGGGTCATGGATTTCTTCGCCCCTGCCCTGCGACTGCATCTCCTTGGAGGAGACGTCGATCCCGTCACGCCCGCCGAGATGCTCGCGGCGACCGAGATCTTCGTCGCCGGGGGCGGCACCGCCGTGATCGCCAACCACAACAGCCACAGTCTGTTTCTTCTTCAGCGCACACCCGCCCTGCGCGCCTTCTTCGAAGACGCGGACCTGACGCAGATCGACAGCCTGCCGATGATCCTCTGGGGCCGGCTGATGGGCCTGAAGGTCGGCCGCGAGCATCGCTCGACCTATCTCGACTGGCGCGAGGATTTCTGGGCTCTGGCCCGTGAGCGGAACTGGCGCGTGTTCCATGTCGGCGGCGCGCCCGGCGTTGGCGAGCGCGCGGCGGTCGAGATCCGTCGTCGCCATCCGGGCGTGAACCTCGCCGTTCGCAACGGCTTCTTCGACATCGCGCCGGACAGTGCAGAGAGCGTCGCCCTGCGTAACGACATCGCGGCCTTTGATCCGGACATCATCCTCGTCGGCATGGGTATGCCGCGACAGGAAGACTGGATCGCCGCCAACCGCCACCGGATCGGTCGGGGGGTCTTCTTCCCCGTCGGCGCGGCCTTCGACTACGAGGCTGGCGAACAGGCGGCGGCGCCGCGCTGGACCGGCCGGCTGGGCGTCGAATGGCTCTACCGCCTGCTGTCCCAGCCGAAACGGCTCGCCTACCGCTACCTGGTCGAGCCCTGGTTTCTGGCTCCGGCCGCGATCGCGGATGTCGGGGCCCGTTTCAGCCGGCGCTGACCGCGGGACAGGATTTCCCGGCCCTGATATGCCTCGGACGGAACAGCCGGGGATTCTCCATGATCGAACGCCAGCTCGACATCCGCACGAAGGATGGCGCGACCACGACTTTCATCGTCCATCCGGAGCGGGAAGGTCCGCACCCGGTCATCCTGTTCTTCATGGACGCGCCCGCGATCCGCGAGGAGCTGCGCGACATGGCCCGGCGGCTGGCGACCAGCGGCTACTACGTCATGCTGCCCAACCTCTATTATCGTGCGGGCGTGATGGAGTTGGGGACCTTGTCGCCGGACCCCAACGATCCGGGCCGGGCGCGTATGTTCGAGCTGATGAACAGCCTGTCGATCCCGCTGGTCATGGACGACGCTGCCACCCTGCTGACCTTCGCCGAGGGCGATCCGGCGGCCTGGACAAAATCGGTGGCGACCGTCGGCTACTGCATGAGCGGCCCCTACGCCATCGCCGCCGCCGCCCGTTTCCGCGACCGGGTCAAGGCCGCCGCCTCGATCCACGGCGTCTCGCTGATGACCGACGCGCCCGACAGCCCGCACCTGCTGGCCCGCCAGACCGACGCGGAACTCTATTTCGGCTGCGCCCAGATTGACCGCTGGTTCCCGGAGGAGAGCATCGCGCCGCTCCGCGACGACCTGGCCGCCAACGGCGTGAGGGCCGAGGTCGAGCTGTGCCCCGGCGTCGAGCACGGATACGTTTTTCCGCAGCGCGCGGCCTATGACAAGGCAGCGTCCGAGCGCCACTGGGAGCGGATCCTGTCGCTCTACCGGCGCAACCTGCGCTGACTGACAGAAGTTTGTCGGGATGGGCGGCGACTGTTCGTCATCCTGACGACATCCCTTCCTGTACAGGATCCCGACCATGCGATTCATGATGCTGATGATCCCCGGCGGCTACGAGGTCGCGGGCCCTGAGCTCGACCTGCCGGTCGACGGGGTCGAGAAGATGATGGCCTACAACCAGTCCCTGGTGGACGCCGGCATCCTGCGCACCGCCGAGGGCCTGCATCCGCCGGCCGTCGGCAAGCGGGTGTCATTCGCCGGCGGAAAGCCGTTGATCACGGACGGGCCCTTCGCCGAGTCCAAGGAAGCGCTGGGCGGCTTCTGGATCATCGAGGTCGGCTCGCTCGAAGAGGCCACGGCCTGGGCCGCCCGGTGCCCGGCCCAGCCGAACGAGGTCATAGAGGTCCGGCGTATCCAGGAGATGGAAGACTTCTCTCCCGAGGTTCAGGAGGTCGCCAAGGGCCTGGACCTTGACGGGAGCGGCTGGTCGCGGACCTGACCGACTCACCGGGGCAGCATTTCGCGGAGGGCGGCGGGCATTTTCGAGACGCCGCCTTCCGACTGCCGAGGTCCCACAATCATTGAGGAAATCCAGTTGTCCGGACCCGCTTTCCGGAGACGTGCCGATGCCTGCTTCGTTATTAAGTGGCATCCGACGGGCTTTTGCCCTATGACGACAAAGTCGAATTTCGTTCTGGTTCGGTTGCTCTCTACACTTGGTCTTCGGATCGGGTTCCGGGCCTCCCTCGTTCCTCTCCGACATTTTGATCGTGCGGCGCCTGACCCGGCCCGCGCGTCCTCAAGCAGATCAAGACCATGTCCACTGTTCAACGCGCTTACGCCTTGGCCCGGTCCGGCCAGTTTCGCGATGTCGATGTCCTCAAGGACCGACTGAAGGCGGAAGGCTGTCGCGCGGTTGACGCCCTGCTGGCGGCCCGTTCGATCCGCAAGCATCTGGAAGCGATTTGCGCCGCCACCTTCAAGCCGCCGCTCGACCCTCCGACGCCGACCGAGCCCCAGACGCCGCCCGAGTCCCCGAACCCGACCGAATAGGCCGGCCGCTCGCGCCCGCACGTCCGAAAGACACATGAACGATATTCTCAAGACCGGTTTCGCGGATCGGCTAAAGACCGCCGCTGAAGCCAAACAGGCCCTGCTGGCCAAGATGAAGCCGAAGGCCGCGGTGACCGATCCCCTGTTCGCCGAGCGCGCCGCCATGAAGGCGGCCGAACTGGAGCGGGTCCGCGAGGAACGCGCCGCCGCCAAGGCCGCCACCAAGCAGGCCCAGGCCGACGCTGAAGAAGCGGCGCGTCTCGCCGAAGCCGCCCGCGCGGAAGCCGACCTCGATGCCCGCCGCGGCGAGCGCAAGGAACGCAAGGCCCTCACCAAGGCCGAGCAGAAGGCCGCCCGCGACGCCAAGTACGCCGCCCGCAAGGCCCGGCAATAGCCCCTGACCCTGACGGAGAGCGCCGCCATGGCCCGCAAACCCAACTACAATTTCGAACGCAGTGAACGCGAACGGCTCAAGGCGGTGAAGGCCGCCGAAAAGGCCGAAGCGAAGCGCCGCGCCCGCGAATCCGGCCAGCCGGAAGACCCGGCGCCGGCCGATGACGACGACGAATAGAGACAGCCATGCAGACCGCGACCATCTTCAATCTCGAGACTGTCCCGCTGGACGGTGAAGTCTTCACCGACTGCGAATTCCGCGAATGCCGCATGGTCTTCAGCGGCGGCAAGCCGCCTGTGTTCGACAACTGCCGCTTCGATGCCTGTGACTGGCGTTTCGATGACGCCGCCGCGCGTACGCTCGCCCACCTGAAGGTGGTCTGGGCCGCCGGCGGCAAGGCCCAGGTCCAGGCGCTGATCAAGGAAATCACCGTCAGCGGCGGGAAGTAACTACCGTTCAAGCCGAAGGCTGTGATCGGCCTGCTTGCGCACCACCACGTCCGCCTCGTCCCGCGCCCTGATGATATGCTCCCGCAGGTTGGGCAGGTTCATCTGCGTCCAGACCCGCTCGCGCGCGAACGCCTCTGTCTCGGTCTCCGACATGGCCCGGAAGCGGGCGTAGAAGGACGTCGGGTCGGCCTCCGCCGCCCGCCAGAAGTCCATGGACCGCGTGGCGAACCAGTCCTCCAGGTCGGCCTCTTCGGCGTCGATGTAGATCAGCAGATCCAGCCCCGCGGGCCGGGGCGTCAGGCCCAGACCCTCGACGATCAGAATGTCTGGCGGAGCGACAACCCGGGCGAGCGCCGGGTCGATGTCATAGATCACATGGGAGTAGCCCGGGACCGTCACCGGCCCCTCGCGCACGCCGCGCAACGCGGCCGCCAGCCCCGCCGCGTCGTACGTCTCCGGATAGCCCTTGCGCATCAGCGTCCCGCGCTCGTTCAGCGCCGCGTTGGGAAACAGGAACCCGTCGGTCGAGACCACCTCGACCCGCAGCGCGGGCTCCAGCGCCGCCTTGAGGGCTGCACAGAGGGTGCTCTTGCCCGCCGCCACCGAGCCCGTGACGCCGACGACCAGAACCTCGCCTGGCGTGGCCCGATCGGCGATGCGGCCGGCGAGATCCGCGACGCTCATCCGGATCAGGCGTGCGCCTTCACAGGCGGCTCGGCATAGGAGGCCCCGGCCGTCAGCATCTCGTCGGGAATGGCCAGCATCTTCAGATAGGCCTCCTTCGGGTAGGCCATGTGCGGCTTGTCCTCGGCATAGGCCGGTTGCGGTACGGGGCTGGGGCCGTTGTAGGGCGCGGGCGCCTTGAAGCGTGCCGCTTCGGCGTCGTCGATGCCGGCCTTTGCCAGCACGGCCGGGTCGATCCACAGGGCCGGGTCGATGCCGCCGGTGGCGGTCGCCACCTCAAGCGTCATGTGGTCAGGCCCGGCGAAATAGATCGACTGGCACATGCCGTGGTCGATCGGACCGATGACATTGACGCCGTGGCTGCGGATCCGGTCGCGCATGGCGATCAGGCCTTCCAGCGTGTCTGCCCGGAAGGCCAGGTGCTGCAGCGTGCCCGCGGCGCTGGGCAGGGCCCCGTTGCCGGCATGGGTCTCGCCCAGCTTGATCGGAATCTTGTCGACGTCGGGCAGCTGGACGATCGAGAAATAGCTGTGCTCGTTCATCCGCAGGAAGGCGTGCAGGCCTCCCGGCACGCCGTGCATGTCGAACAGCGCCACGAGCGGGCAGCCCATGACCTCCGAGAAGAAGGCGATGTGCTTTTTGATGTCCGCGGCCATGAAGGCCAGGTGATGGATGCCGGAAGGGTGCTGGGACATGGTCGTTTCCTTGACTCTCCGCCCTGAATTCCGGACTCAGAAACCAGAAACAACGGCCCGCCGCAAGCGGGCGGACAGGCGCCGTAGGGGAACCTCATGAGCATCATTCGCGAGCCCTATGGCTTCGCCTACGCCGAGGCGAGCCGCCTGAAGGAGACCTACGGCGGCCCCGAGGGACGGGTGTTCGTCGAGTGCATGCGCATCCGCCCGGCCGAGGGCGAGTCGAAGACGGTCATCCTGTTCAGCCATCCGATCGGCGGCGGTTCCTTCCTGCCGTTGGTCACCGCGCTGGCGCACGCCGGTCGGCACGTCATCTACTGCAACCCGCGCTATCGCGGGAACGATACAGCCCTGATCCTCGAGAAGTGCGTCACCGATCTCGGCGCCTGCATCGCCGACCTGAAAAAGCGCTTCGGCTACGAAAAGGTCATTCTCGGCGGCTGGTCCGGCGGCGGCTCGCTGTCGATGTTCTACCAGGAGCAGGCGGTTAATCCGACCATCACCGAGACGCCGGCCGGCGACCCGATCGATCTCGCCGCCGCGAACCTGCAGCCGGCCGACGGTATCATGCTGCTGGCCGCCCACATCAGCCGCTCGGTGACCATGACCGAATGGATGGACCCCTCGATCCTCGACGAGGACAAGCCGTTCGAGCGGGACGTCGAGCTGAACATCTACGACCCGGCCTGCCCCCACCAGCCCCCCTACAGCGCCGAGTTCGTCGCCCGCTTCCGTGAGGCCCAGATCGCCCGCAACCGGCGCATCACCGCCCGGGTGAAGGCCACCCTGGCCGAGCTGAAGAAGACCGACCCGGATATGGAGCGGCCGTTCGTCGTCTATGGCACCATGAGCGATGTGCGCTGGACCGACCCGACCCAGGATCCGTCCGACCGCAAGCCCTACACCTGCTACCTCGGCGATCCGCGGATCGTGAACGACGGGCCGGTGGGCCTCGGCCGTTTCACCACCCTGCGCTCCTGGCTGTCGCAGTGGAGCTACGACGAGAGTCGCGCCCATGGCCTGAAGAACGCCGCCAACGTGACCTGTCCGACGCTGGTGATCACCAACACCGCCGACCTCGCCTGCACGCCCAGCCACGCCGCGCGGCTCTACGAGGCGCTGGGATCGGCGGACAAGACCTTCGTCGAGGTGAAGGACGCCGACCACTACTACATCGACCGCCCTGAGCTGCTGCCGCAGGCCGTGGCGGCGGTGACCGGCTGGCTGGACGCGCGGGGCTTCTAGGCGTCGCCCGTTTCGAAGCGGTAGCCGACGCCCGGCTCCGTCGTGATGATCCGGGGCGCGGCGGGATCCACTTCCAGCTTCTGCCGCAGCTGGCCGACGAAGACCCGCAGGTACTGCACATCCTGCTCGTGCGCGGGACCCCAGACCGTGGTGAGGATCTGGCGGTGGGTCAGGACCCGGCCTGCGCCGCCGGCGAGACAGGCGAGCAGGTCGTATTCCTTGGGTGATAGCTTCACCGGTTCGCCGGCCCGGGAGACCCTGCGGTTGACCAGGTCGACCTCGACGGCGCCCGCGCGCATGATCGGCTCCGCGCCTTCGCCGCGCAGACGGTGGCGCATCGCGACCCGTAGCCGGGCAAGGAGTTCGCCGACTCCAAACGGCTTTTCCACATAGTCGTCCGCCCCTGCGTCGAGGGCGTCGATCTTCTCGGTTTCCCGGTCGCGCGCCGACAGGATCAGGATCGGGCCATCGTAGAAGGCGCGGGCCTTCGCGAGGGCTTCCTTGCCGTCCATATCGGGAAGACCCAGGTCCAGCACGACGGCGTCGGGCGGCTTGCGGGCGATCTCCCGCAGGCCGCTCGCCGCATCGTCGGCGCGGACGTGCTCATAGCCTGACGCGTCGAGCGCCGGGCCGAGGAACCGGTGAATCTGTGGCTCGTCGTCGATGACGAGGATACGGGGGCGGTGGGCGGTCAAAGCATGTGGCCGGGGGTGACGATTTCCTTGCGCAGGCTGATCAGGATACGCGTCCCGCGTCCATCGTGGATCGGGCTGGCCGCCGCGATCCGCCCGCCCATGGCCTCGACGAAGCCCTTGGCGATGGCCAGACCCAGGCCCGCGCCCTTGCCCCGGTCAGTGGCCTCCTCCATGCGCCGGAAGCGCTCGAACACACGCTCCAGCTCGGCGGTGGGGATACCCCGGCCCTCGTCTTCGATGGAGATCACGACATTGCCCCGGTCCTCGTAGGCGGCCGTCTCGATCGTCGAGCCGTCGGGACTGTAGGCGATGGCGTTCTCGAGGATGTTCACCAGCGCCTGCTCAAGCAGTGACGGGTCCGCCATCACCATCGACAGCTGGACGGGGAAGTCGCGGTCGAGCCGGCGGCCCTCCAGCCGACGCTCGACGCGAGCGATAGCCGCCGCGAGGACGTCGCGGACGTCGGTCCAGTCCTTGCGCGTGTTGAGCGCGCCGCCTTCCAGACGGGTCATGTCCAGCAGGTCGCCGACGTATCGGTTCAGCCGCTCGGCCTCCTCGCGGATCGACAGCAACAGGTCGGCCCGGACCTTCGGCTGCATCGCCTTGCCGAAATCGATCAGGGTGGTCACGGCGCCCAGCACGGTCGACAGCGGCGTGCGAAGGTCGTGGCTGACGGAATTGAGCAGGGCCGAGCGCAGACGGTCGGCGCGACGCAGCGCGTCGGCATCGGCGGCCTCCGCGGCGAACTCGGCCCGCTCCAGCGCGATGGCGCCCTGGTCGATCAGGGCCAGGGCGAAGCGCTCGTCTTCCTCGGCGGCCAGAGCGCGGGGTTCGAGGCCGGCGACGCCCGAGCGCGCCTTGACGCCCTGCAGGGGTCTGAAGGTCCAGGCGGCGTTCGGCAGGGTGCCCGTGCCGGCGCCGGCCGGTTCGCCCTTTTCCCAGGCCCAGCGCGCGGCGGCCATGTCGGCCGTGGACAGTGGTTCCAGGGCTGGCGACGCCGCGGTCGGCGCTATGTCTCCGTCGACCGGAAGGAAGATCACCGCCCGCCCGCCGGTCGCCGCCGCCAGCTGTTCGGCCAGGGCTGTCGCGGCGTCCTCCTTGCGCGCGGCGCCGGACAGCCGGCGGCTGGCGGCGAGCAACGCGGAAATAGCCGAGGCCCGGCGCGAGGTGGCGCGCGCCTGGTCACGCACGCGTCCCGCCAGCCAGCCCGTGGTCAGCGCCACCGCGAAGAAGACGCCAAAGGTCAGCACGTCCGCAGGATGGCCGATCACAAAGGTCAGCCGGGGATCGAGAAAGAAGAAGTTATAGCTCAGCGCCGCTAGGGCGGCAGCTGTGAGGGCGGGCCAGAAGCCGAAGGCCAGCCCGGTGGCCAGCACGCTCAGCATGAAGATCATCGCCAGATTGGCGTTTTCAACCCGACGATCCATCAGGGCCGCCGCGCCCATGGCCAGGGCGACCAGCCCAACCGCGCCAAGATGGCCGCGCCAGACGACGAGGCCTTTGGCGCGTCTGACCGGCGGGACGGGATGATCGTCGGCCCCCGCCTCGGTGATGATGTGCAACGCCGCGCCCGCCGCTTCATCAAGCAGCGCTGGCGCCAGCGCGCGCCCGAACAGGCCGCGCCATCTCGAGCGCCGCGACTTGCCGATGACGATCTGCGTGACGTTGTTGCGCCGGGCATGATCGAGCACCGCTGAGACCAGATCATCGCCGGTCAGGACGACGGTAGAACCGCCGAGTTGTTCGGCGAGCTTGAGGGCTTCGTTGAGCTTCACCCCGCCGACCGGATCACCGGCGACCCTGTTGGGTCGTTCGATGTGGGCGACCGTCCAGGGCGCGTCCATCATCATGTCCGACAGGCGTCGGCCCGCCCGCACGAGGGATCCGGCCATGGCGTCCGGGCCGACGAGCACCAGGATCCGTTCGCCGGCGGCCCAGGGTCCCTCGACGCCCGCCGCTCGCATCGCCTGGTTCAGCTGGTCGTCGACCGTCTGGGCCGCGCGGCGCAGGGCCAGCTCGCGCAGGGCAGTCAGGTTCTCGGGCTTGAAGAAGCGGTCGGCGGCCAGCCGGGCCGTTTCCGGCACATAGACCTTTCCGGCCGCCATCCGTTCGCGCAGTTCGGTCGGGGTGATGTCGATCAGCTCGATCTCGTCGGCCTTCGACAGGGCGCTGTCGGGCACCGTCTCGCGCTGGCGCACGCCGGTGATCTTCCAGACCACGTCGACCAGGCTTTCGAGGTGCTGGACGTTGAGGGTGGTCCAGACGTCGATCCCTGCCGCGAGCAGTTCCTCGACGTCCTGCCAGCGCTTCGGGTGGCGGCTGCCCGGGGCGTTGGCGTGCGCGTATTCGTCGACCAGCAGCAGCCCGGGGCGACGCGCGAGGGCGGCGTCGATGTCGAACTCCATCAGGGTTCGGTCCCGGTAGTCGATCGGCTTGCGCGGCAACAGCTCCAGGCCGTCGAGCAGGGCCTCGGTCTCCTTCCGGCCATGGGTTTCGACCAAGCCGACAAGCACGTCGCCGCCGCCCGCTTTGAAACGGGCGGCGGCGTTGAGCATGCCATAGGTCTTGCCGACGCCGGGGGACATGCCGAGGAAGACCTTCAGCCGCCCCCGACCATGACGCCCCGCTGTCGCCAGCAGGGCGTCTGGATCGGGTCTGTTGGGTTCGTCCGGACTCATTGCGCCGGAGCGTGCGCCGCCGGGAGACGGGCGTCGAGCGCCAGATTGACCTTCAGGACATTGACCCGCGGCTGGCCGAGAAAGCCCAGTGTCGGGCCGACGGCCACCGAGGCGATGATGGCCCGGATCTGGGCCGGCGAAACGCCCCGCGCGTCGGCGATCCGCTGGACCTGCCGCTCGGCGTAGGCGGGCGAGATGTCCGGGTCGAGGCCGGAACCGGAGGTGGTCACCGCGTCGACCGGAATGGCGGCCTTGCTCTCGGCTTTCAGGGCGTCGGCGTCGGTCTTCACCCGGGCGGCGAAGTCGGGGTTCATCGGGCCGTAGTTCGAGCCTGACGAGCCGGCGGCGTCATAACCCTTGCCGGCCGCCGAGGGACGGGGGTGCAGGTAGCGCGGCTGGCTGAACGCCTGGGCGATCAGGCCGGAGCCGACGGTCTTCCCGGCCGTGTCGGTCACTAGCGAACCGTTGGCCTGGGCCGGGAAGGCCGCCTGGGCAATGCCCGTCACGGCCAGGGGATAGCCCAGGCCCAGCAGGGCGGTGAAGAAGACCATCGAGACGATGGCGGGACGGATTTGCGACAGCATGGCGGGATCCTCAGGCGAGGCCGAGTGTGGAGACGATCATGTCGATCAGCTTGATGCCGATGAACGGGGCGACGAGGCCGCCCAGGCCGTAGATGGTCAGGTTGCGGCTCAGCAGCTTTCCGGCGCCGATAGCGCGGTATTTCACGCCGCGCAGGGCCAGCGGGATCAGGGCGACGATCACCAGGGCGTTGAAGATCACCGCCGAGAGGATCGCGCTCTCCGGGCTGTGCAGATGCATGATGTTCATCGCGCCCAGCGCCGGCAGGCTGACCACGAACATCGCCGGGATGATGGCGAAATACTTGGCCACGTCGTTGGCGATCGAGAAGGTCGTCAGGGCGCCGCGGGTGATCAGCAGCTGCTTGCCGACCTCGATGATCTCCAGAACCTTTGTCGGGTCGCTGTCGAGGTCGACCATGTTGCCGGCCTCGCGGGCGGCCTGGGCCCCGGTCTGCATGGCCACGCCGACGTCGGCCTGGGCAAGGGCAGGGGCGTCGTTGGCCCCGTCGCCGCACATGGCCACCAGCCGGCCCTTGGCCTGCTCGGCGCGGATCAGCCGCAGCTTGTCCTCGGGCGTGGCCTCGGCGAGGAAGTCGTCGACCCCGGCCTCGGAGGCGATGGCGGCGGCGGTCACCGGGTTGTCGCCGGTGATCATCATGGTCCGCACGCCCATGCGGCGCAGGTCGGCGAAGCGATCCTTCACGCCCGGCTTGACCACGTCCTTGAGGTGGATGACCCCGACCAGCACGCCGTTCTCGGTCACCGCCAGGGGCGTGCCGCCGGAGCGGGCGATGCGGTCAACGGCCTGACGGAACTCGGCCGGCGTGCGGTCTTCGGTCAGATCCAGCGACTTGAGCACCGCGTCGACCGCGCCCTTGCGCCAGGAGGCCTTGCCGGCGTCGAGACCGGACTGCCGCGTGGTGGCGGAGAAGGCGATGAAGGTCGAGCCGGCCGGCGCTTCCGCCGTCATGCCGTGGTCATGAGCCAGATCGACGATCGAGCGACCCTCGGGCGTCTCGTCGGCCAGCGACGCCATCAGCGCGGCGCGCAACGCCACTTCCGGCCTCACGCCCGGCGCCGGGATCACCTCGGTGGCCATGCGGTTGCCAAAGGTGATGGTGCCGGTCTTGTCGAGCAGCAGCGTGTCGACGTCGCCGGCGGCCTCGACGGCCCGGCCGGACGTGGCCAGCACATTGACCTTCAGCAGCCGGTCCATCCCGGCGATGCCGACGGCGCTGAGCAGACCGCCGATGGTCGTCGGGATCAGGGTAATGAACAGGGCGCCGAGCACCATCGGGTCGAGCTTGACGCCTGAATAGGCGCCCAGGCCCAGCAGGGTCACAACAGCGATCAGGAACACCAGCGTCAGCCCGGCCAGCAGCACGGCCAGGGCCAGTTCGTTGGGCGTCTTGCGCCGGTCGGCACCCTCGACCATTGCGATCATCCGGTCGAGGAAGGTCGACCCGGGCTGGCTGGTGATGCGCACCTTGATCCAGTCGGAGACGACCGTGGTGCCGCCGGTGACGGCCGAACGGTCGCCGCCGCTCTCGCGGATGACCGGCGCGGACTCCCCGGTGATGGCCGCCTCGTTGACGCTGGCGACGCCCTCGATGATCTCGCCGTCGGACGGGATGACGTCGCCGGCCTCGACCAGCACGACCTCGCCCACGCCGACCTTGTGGGCCGGGGTCGGGATCCAGGTGCCGGTGGTCGGGTCGATCAGCAGTTTGGCCTTGGTCGTCACCCGCGCGGCGCGCAGGCTGTCGGCCGCCGCCTTGCCGCGGCCTTCGGCGACGCTTTCGGCGAGGTTGGCGAACAGGACCGTCGCCCAGAGCCAACCGGCGATCTGGACCGGGAAGCCGGCTGGCTGGCCGCCACTGATGGCGGCCACGGCCGAGACCGTGGCCAGGCCCGCGACGACCTCGGTGGCGAGGATGACCGGGTTGCCGGTCAGCTTGCGCGGGTCGAGCTTGATGAAGGCGTCCTTCGACGCCCGCAGCAGGACCGCCGGGGAGAGACCGGCCGCGCCGATGGCGCTCCTTGCACTGCGGCCGTTGGTGTCGGCGGTGGTGGTGATGGACATTTCAGGCGTCCTTGAGGATCAAAAAAGGGGGTCAGCGCGCCGCCGCCAGCACCTGGAAGTGCTCGACGATCGGACCCAGCGCCAACGCGGGGAAGAACTGCAGGCCGCCGAGGATCAGGATGATCCCGATCAGCAGGCCGACGAACAGCGGGCCGTCCGAGGGCAGGGTGCCGGCGGTCGGCGCAAGCTTGGGCTTGGCGGCGATCGATCCGGCGATGGCCATTACCGGCACGATGTAGGCGAACCTGCCGAGCAGCATGGCGATGCCGAGGGTCGTGTTCCACCAGGGCGCGTTGGCCGTCAGACCCGCGAAGGCCGAGCCGTTGTTCCCCGCCGCCGAGGTGTAGGCGTAGAGGATCTCCGACAGGCCGTGCGGTCCGTGGTTCAGCAGGCCGGCCAGGGCCACCGGCAGCACCGCCGCCGCCGCCGAGAAGCCGAGGATGGTGATCGGCAGGATCAGCACCGCCAGCATGGCGAACTTGATCTCGCGCGCCTCGACCTTCTTGCCCAGATACTCTGGCGTGCGACCGACCATCAGACCGGCGACGAAAACCGCCAGCAGGGCCATGACCATCATACCGTAGAGGCCGGATCCGACGCCGCCGGGCAGGATCTCGCCCAGCTGGATCATGAACATGGCGATCCCGCCGCCGAGGGGCGAGAAGCTGTCGTGCATGCCGTTGACGCCGCCGTCGGAGGCGCCGGTGGTGAAGGCTGACCAGACCGCGGTCGAGGGAGCGCCGAAGCGGACCTCCTTGCCCTCCATGTTGACCGGCGCATCGACGCCGGCGGCGATCATCGCCGGCTGCGGCGTCATCGTCTCGGCGGCGTAGAGGCCGCCGGCCGCGGTCGTCACCAGGATGACCATCACGGCCGCCAGGGCGCGAGCTTCCTTGCGGGCCAGCACGACCCGGCCGAAGGCGAACACCGCCGCCAGGCTGAGCACGTTCATGGCGACGATCTGGATCAGGTTGGTCCAGGCGTTGGGGTTTTCGAACGGGTGGGCGGAGTTGGCGTTGAAGATGCCGCCGCCGTTGGTGCCGAACTGCTTGATGACCTCCTGGCTGGCGACCGGGAACAGGGCCAGCGTCTGCTTCGCCCCTTCGACGGTCGTCACCTCGACGCCCGAGGCCAGCGACTGCGGCACGCCCAGCGCGACCAGCACCAGGGCGAACACCAGGCTGACCGGCAGCAGGACGTAGAGGGTGATGCGGGTCACATCGACCCAGAAGTTGCCGAGGGTGTCGCCGCGGTTGGCGACGAAGGCACGCGCCACGGCGGCGGCGATGGCCAGACCGGTCGCGGCGGAAACGAAGTTGTGCACCGTCAGCCCGGCCATCTGCGAGAAGGTCGAGACCGTCTGCTCCGGCACATAGGACTGCCAGTTGGTGTTGGTGACGAAGCTGATCGCGGTGTTGAACGCCAGATGGGGCGACAGGCCCGCGAAACCCTGCGGATTGTACGGCAGCAGGCCTTGCAGCCGCAGGATGCCGTAGAGCAGCGCGAACCCGGCGGCGCTGAAGGCCATCACCGAGCCGGTGTAGGCGAGCCAGCCCTGGCCTCTGGTCCCGTCGATGCCGAACGCGGCGTAGGCGACCCGCTCGACGGGCTTCAGCACCGGGTCCAGCCAGGTGCGCTCACCGGTCCAGACGCGCGCGAGATAGACGCCGAGCGGTACGCTCAACGCCAGTGTGAGGCCGATCGTGAAGACGATCTCGGCCCAGCCCCGCCAGTCCATGCGAGGTCTCCCTTTTGAATGATCAGAATTTGTCGGGGCGCAGCAGCGCCGCGACCATGTAGACGGCCAGTCCGATGGCCGCGGCGGCGTAGAGCAGGGTCACGAGCATGGTCGTCAGACCTTGCGCAGCAACGCCGCATAGAGGCCGAAGAGCGCGAACGCTCCCAGTCCCAGGGCGAGATACAAGAAGTCAGCCATCAAGGCCTCCACAGCGATGTTGGAGGCAGGGTCGCGCCGACCCCCGTCAGGGCGCCAGACGGATGCGGGACCGTCGGCATAAGGGAAGCATAAGGACGACTGTCCCGCAGGCCGGCGCGACAGCAAGCCGCCCTGCGGGCTACCGCCAGGCATCACCGTGGATGTGGGGAAGAAAATGGCGCGCCCGGAACGATTCGAACGTCCGACCCTCAGATTCGTAGTCTGATGCTCTATCCAGCTGAGCTACGGGCGCGCATTTCGCGGGGGCCGATCTAGGCCTCCTGCAAGGGCGCGGAACCTAGTCGGGCAATCGACGGATGGCAAGCGCCCGCGGGGGCCTTTTTCAAACTATCCTCGGCCGCCCGGACCCGGGGCTCCCGGAGCGCGGGCGCCGGAGCGTCTTCCCGACATCGGGCGACCCGTCAGGGCCTCGCCAGGCTTCGCCAGTCGGGCACGTCACAGCCTGGCCAGGCGATGGCTTCGTAGACACCCCTCGCGACCGCGCGAGCCAGGCAGTCCGCCGCCAGCGCGCCCAGGCGGGCGACCATGCGGTCGGGAGCGTCGCCAGCGCTCTGGCGGCCGGTGGAGAGGGCGAATACCACGTCGCCGTCGAACGGCGTGTTGATCGGCCGTATCGCCTGGGCGAGGCCCGCCTGGGCCATGATCGCGACCCGCTTGGCCTGGACGGGCGTCAGGACCACGTCGGTGGCCACGCAGGCGATGGTGGTGTTCTCGCGGACGCCCGGATTCATCTTGGCGAGGCCCCAGTCGTCGGCGTCGATCGCCAGGCCGGCCGGCGAGCGGCCGCCGAACTCGCCGTCGATCTCGAACAGCGAGGCGTAGAAGGTCAGCCCGTCGCCGCCGACCACCGAGCCGAAACTGTTGACCCCGGCGATGGCGCCGACGGTGATGCCGTCGTGCGTGACGATGGAGGCCGAGCCGGTGCCGCCCTTGAGCTGTCCAGCCTTGGCGCCATAGCCCGCGCCGGCGACGCCGAGCGCGACGTCGAGGCCGGCCGCCATCGCCGCTTCGATGCCGAGGCGGCGGTAGGGCGGCTCCATACCCCAGGCCTTGTCGCCGCCGTTGGCCATGTCGAACAGGATGGCCGTCGGCACGATCGGGGCGACCGGAACGCCCGGCCTGGCCGAGACCGGGTAGCCCCGCCCCTGCGCGCCCAGCCACGCGGCCACGCCGTCGCCGGCGGCCAGGCCGTACATCGAGCCGCCGGACAGGACCACGGCGTCCACCGAGCCGCCGACGAGATTGTGAGGATCGAGCGCGTCCGTTTCGCGCGTACCCGGCCCGCCGCCACGCACATCGACGGCGCAGACCGCCCGCTCGGTCGGCAGGATGACGGTGACGCCGGTGCGGACGATCTCATCCTGCGCCTGGCCGACCATCAGGCCGGGTACGTCGGTGATCAGGTTTCGGGGTCCGGGGCGGGCCGTGGTCATGCCGTTCGAGTGGCACGACCTCCCGAACTTGTCCATGCACGGGGCTTTCCCTCCGCCGCGCGGTCCCTATTGTGACAGCCATCTATCCGGAGTCCGCATGCGCCTTCTCAGTCTTTTCGCCGCCCTGTTCCTGGCCGGCTGTTCGCTGCTGCCGAAAGAGGCCGCCGCTCCCGCGCGGGTGGGACCGCAGGTCATGGTCGCTTCGGCCAATCCGCTGGCGACGGCGGCGGGACTCAAGGTGCTGCGCCAGGGCGGGTCAGCCATCGACGCGGCCATCGCCGTGCAGTCCGTCCTGGGTCTGGTCGAGCCGCAGAGCTCCGGTCTCGGGGGCGGCTCCTTCATGGTCTACTACGATGCCCGGTCGAAGACGGTGACGGCCTATGACGGCCGCGAGACCGCGCCGGCCGGCGCCTCCCCTGACATGTTCCTCGGCCCCGACGGCAAGCCCCTGCCGTTCTTCGCCGCCGTGCTCAGCGGCCGCGCGACGGGCGTGCCCGGCGCGGTGGCGATGCTGGCCCTGGCGCACAAGGATCACGGCGCCCTGCCCTGGTCGGCGCTGTTCGACGATGCCGCCCGGCTGGCGTCCGACGGCTTCATCGTCAGCCCCCGTCTCGCCGGCATGATCAACGGCCCGTTCCCGCAGACCGGCGCGCCCGACGCCGTTCGTTACTTCACCAAAGCCGACGGCAAACGCTACCGGGCGGGCGACCTGCTGCGGAACCCGGACTACGCGACGACGGTGCGCCGTCTCGCGGCCGAAGGCCCTTCGGCGCTTTACGAGGGCCCGATCGCCGAGGCGATCGTAGCGCGGGTGCATGAGGGCGCGCTGCCCGGGTCGCTGACCACGGCGGATTTCAAGGCCTACCGTCCCGGACGGAGCAAGGCGCTGTGCGGACCCTATCGCATCTATGTCGTCTGCACGACCAGGCCGGCCTCCAGCGGCGGCGCGTTGTTGCAGGGATTGATGTTGCTGGAGCGGACCGACATCGCCACGCGCGGACCCGGCGATCCGCTGGGCTGGCTGCGCCTCGCCGAGGCGGAACGGGTGATGTACGCCGACCGGGACCGCTTCTTCGGCGACCCGGCGTTCGTCGATGTGCCGCTGAAGGGGCTGCTCAAGCCCGCATACGTCGATGGCCGCGCGAAGCTGATCGGCGACCGTGCGGGCCCCCCGCCCAAGGCAGGCGATCCGGAGGGCGCCGGCGTGCGCGGGCCTGACCACACGCCCGAGCCGGGTGGCACGACCCATTTCGTCATCGTCGACGCGAAGGGCAACGTCGTTTCGATGACGACCACGGTCGAGAGCTTTTTCGGCTCGGGCCGGATGGTCGCCGGCTTCTTCCTCAACAACCAGCTGACCGACTTCAGTTTCACGCCGAACGACCCCGACGGCGCGCCGGCCGCCAATGCCCCGGCGGGCGGCAAGCGGCCGCGCTCGTCGATGGCGCCGGTCATTGTTCTCGACCGTCAGGGCAAGGCGGTGGTGGCCCTCGGCTCGCCGGGCGGCACCAGCATCCTGTCGTACAATCTCAAGGCCCTGGTGGGGTATCTGGACTGGAATCTCAGCCTCGCGGAGGCCTTCGAACTACCCAACCTCGTGGCCAAGGGCGACCGCTTTTCCAGCGAGCCGGCGCGGTATCCGCCGGGCGTGATCGACGGTCTGGCGGCGCGAGGTCTGGTGTTCAACAACACCGCCGGCGAGAACTCCGGCCTGCATGGCGTGGCGATGACCCCGAACGGCCTGGTCGGCGCCGCCGACTCGCGCCGCGAAGGCGTGGCGAAGGGGTTCTAGGCTTCCGCCTTCTTCCGGGGGGGGCGCTTCGCCTTCGCCGCGCTCAGGTCTCCCGGCAGGGTGAGTTCGAACACCGAGCCTTTGGCCGTCGATTTGACGAGGGTCAGGTCGCCGCCGTGGGCCTGCGCCAACTCCCGGGAGATGGCGAGGCCAAGGCCCGTGCCGCCGCGTCGGGCCGAGCCCGAAAAGGGCTGGAACAGGTTGACCATGGCGCGCTCGGGCAGGCCGGGACCGTCGTCGGACAGGCGAACGATGCTGGCGCCGTCGCGCTGGGTCAGGGCGGCCAGCACCTTGCCTTTGCGGTCGGGGTCCTTGTCCTGAATGGCTTCGCGGGCGTTGCGGAACAGATTGACCAGCAGCCGGTGCAGCTGGTCGGGATCGGCTATGACGGCGTCCGTCTCGCTGATCTGGGTTTCCAGACGCACGCCGCCTTCGCTCAGGCCCGCGTCCTCGGCGGCGGCATCGAGCGCTGCCCGAAGAGGCGTTGGCCGGGCTTCCGGTGCAGCCTCGGCCGACTTGCCATAGGCCAGGACATCCGTCGCCAGGGTCACGGCCCGGTCCAGGGCCCGTTCGAGGCGGGGCAGGGCCTGGGCCACCTTGGGGTCGCCGATGGCCGCCAGCCGGTCGGAGGCGATCTGCGCGCTGGTCAGCATGTTGCGCAGATCATGATTGATCTTCGCCACGGCCTCGCCCAGCGCAGCCAGCCTTGCGCGGGAGGACAGGGCGGCCAGCAGGTCGACCTGCATGCGATCGAGTTCCGCCTCCGCGCGGCCGATCTCGTCGCGGCGGCCCGAGGGCGTCACCCGCGCTGACGGATCGGCCGGATCGGCGCGAAACCGCTCCATGGCCACGGTGATCTTCTGCATCGGCCGCACGAGGAAGGCGTTCAGCGCCAGATAGACCGCCAGGCCGGCCAGAATGGCGACGAACAGGGTCACGGCCAGCAGCCGTCCGAGGTAGCCCAGCAAGGCCTCGCGCAGGGGCGCGTCCGGCGTGACGATTTCCACGAACTCGCCGGACCTGAAGCGCGGCTCGGCGATCACCCGCACCATGCGGCCCTGGCCGCCGAACAATGTCTGGAACGGGGCCATCATCCAGGCCAGCGGGTTCTGGTAGCGCAGGTCGACCATATACGGTGTTCGCAGGTCGCGCGGGGCCGCCAGGATCAGTCGCCGCATGCCGTCCGTCTGGATCGCCACCGAGACCACGCCGGCCTGTTCCAGCAGCTGCTGGCGGACCGGAGCGGTGACGCGGCGGGCGGGGTCAGCCTCGGCGATGGTCGAGGCCAGTTCGGCCGCCCGGATACGGTCGAGCAGCCATTGCTCCTCGTAGGCCGCGAGGGTCGCCGGGAAGACGAACAGCGCCGCGCCGGCGACGAACAAGGCCGTCAGCACCAGCAGGCGCGCGGACAGGCCGCCGGGCCACAGCCAGCGACGCGAGGGCTGGGCGTGCGGTCCCGACGTCTCCGTCTCGGGGGGCGGGGCGTCGACCATGGCCATGCGTTACTTCACGTCCGACGACAGAGCAACGAAAGGAGAATTCGCGTCGAAGGCGAAAAGAGCAAGGCCGCGTGGCGCTTCGATGGCCCGGCGGGCGTGCTTTGACCAGAAAGCGCGCCTCATCCGGCGCCGATCGCCTCGCTGACGGACGCGAACCCTTCGGCGCGGAGACGGGCGGCAAGCTCACGCTTGACCCGCTGAATGAGCCCGGGCCCTTCGAAGACCATGGCCGAATAGAGCTGCACGGCGGATGCGCCGGCCCGGATCTTGGACAGGGCGTCGGCGCCGGAGGCGATCCCGCCCGCGCCGATCAGGGTCAGGCCTTTGTCGTTGGCCGCGTGGAAGCGCCCGAGCATGGTTGTCGACAAGGGCATCAGAGGCGGACCTGACAGACCGCCAGCCTCCGTCCTGTGCTGTGACCGCAGGCTGTCCGGCCGGGAAATGGTCGTGTTGGAAACGATAATCCCCTGCAGGCCAAAGGCGGCGACCGTCTCGACAATGGTCTCGACCTCTCCGTCCTCAAGGTCGGGAGCCACCTTCAGAAACACCGGGTAGTCTCCGGTCAGGGCGCCCCGCGCCTCGGCCAGACGGCCCAGCAGTTCTTCCAGCGCCGCCCGGGTCTGCAGGGCGCGCAGGCCCGGCGTGTTCGGCGAGGAGATGTTGACGGTGAAGTAGTCAGCCAGACCCCACAGCCGCTGCAGGCCCTGCACATAGTCGCCGATACGGTCGTTCGAGTCCTTGTTGGCTCCGATGTTGGCGCCGACCGGTCCGGCCGCGCGTCGACGAGCCAGGTTGCCGGCGAAGGCGCCCAGGCCGGCGTTGTTGAAGCCCATGCGGTTTATGACGCCGTGATCCTCGCTCAGCCGGAACAGGCGCGGCCGTGGATTGCCGGCCTGGGGCAGCGGCGTGACCGTCCCGCATTCGACGAAGCCGAACCCGGCCCTGAGCATGGCGGCCGGAACCTCGGCGTTCTTGTCGAACCCGGCGGCCAGGCCGACCGGCGAGGCGAGCGGAATGCCAGCCAGGCTTGTGGACAGGATCGGGTCGTCGGCTGTGCGGTCGACCGGGCCGAGGCCGGCCTTCAGGCCAATGATCGTGGCGGTGTGCGCGTCTTCCGGATCCAGCACGTGCAGCGCGCGCGCAAGGGTGTCGTGGACGGTCACGCCGTCAGGTCCGTCAGCACCGGTACGCCCTGGTCATCAAGGTCGACCGGCATCGCCTCGACCGCGAGGGCCGTGGGCAGTGGACCATAGAGATGCGGGAACAGGTCGCCGCCGCGCGATGCCTCCCACTTCAGGCCTTCGCCGAGCGCTTCGGCCTCGAAGGCCACCGCGACAAGGTTCTCGACGCCCGAAAAGTACTTGCGGCCCGTCTCGACGGCCTGGGCCGCGGTAGAGAAGTGGATGAAGCCGTCGGCGACATCGACCGGCGAACCGGTGAATACGCCCTCGTCGGACGCGGCCAGCCATTCGGCGCGGGTCAGCAGTTTGTAGATCCGCGTCACTCGCCGCCGCCCCCGCCGTGATCGGCGGCGTAGAACAGGCCGTCATAGGCGGGCCGTCCCGCCGCGTCGAAGGTGAAGGCCACCACCGTCGATGTCGGGAACCGGCTCTCCGCCCGGGCGATCAGCGCCCCGCCCGCGCCGCCTTCGCGCAGCAGACCGACAGTGAGGGCGTGCATGCCCGGATTGTGGCCGATGACCATGACCGAGTCGTGCTCGGCGCCGGCGGCTTCAGCCTCGAACAGGATCCGGCCGGCGTCAGCATTGTACAGCCCTGGCAGCGAGGTCGTCGCGGCCTTGGGAAAGGACAGGGAAACCTGATCCCACGTCTGTTGCGTGCGGCGGGCGGCGGACACCAGGCCGATGTCAGGAACCAGCCCCTCGTCGAGGAGCAGGCGGCCCATCAGGGCGGCGTCGGACAGGCCCCGGTCGGCCAACGCCCGCGCGAAGTCGCCGCCCGGATTGGACCGTTCAGCCTTGCCGTGGCGCATGAGGATCAGGCGTTTCATCGGGCCTCTCATAGCCGTCGACGCGGCCCGCCGGAAGGCGCCGGTTGACACTGGCCGCGCGTGGCGGTCCAAGGCCGAGATGACCCTTGAGGCGACGAGCGAGATTGAACAGCGGGGCGGTGTCTGGCGGTTTCCCGCCGGCCAGCCGCTGACGCTGGATTCCGGCGGCCGGATCGACAATCTCGAGGTCGCCTGGGCCAGCTACGGCCGGCTCAATGCCGACAAATCCAACGCCGTGCTGATCTGTCATGCGTTGACGCTCGACCAGCACGTCGCCGCGACCCATCCGGTGACCGGCAAGCCCGGCTGGTGGACCCGGCTGGTCGGTCCCGGCAAGCCGCTAGATCCGGCCCGGCATTTCATCCTTTGCGCCAACGTCGTCGGCGGTTGTCAGGGCACGACGGGCCCCGGCTCGGTCAACCCGGCGACCGGCCGCCACTGGGGCCTGACCTTTCCCGTCGTGACCATCGCCGACATGGTCCGGGCCCAGGCCATGCTGGTCGAGGCCATGGGGATCGAGACCCTCGCCGCCGTGGTCGGCGGCTCGATGGGCGGCATGCAGGTGCTGCAGTGGGCCTCGGACTATCCGGAGCGGATGTTCAGCGCGGTCTGCGTCGCCTCCGCCGCGCGCCACAGCGCCCAGAACATCGCCTTCCACGAGGTCGGCCGTCAGGCGATCATGGCCGACCCTGACTGGCGCGGCGGCGACTACGCCCTGCACGGAACCCGGCCCGAGAAGGGCCTGGCGGTGGCCCGCATGGCCGCGCACATCACCTATCTGTCCGAAACGGCCCTGCAGCGGAAGTTCGGCCGCGAGCTGCAACGCGACGGCCTGAGCTGGGGCTTCGACGCGGATTTCCAGGTGGAGAGCTACCTGCGCCACCAGGGGGCGACGTTCGTCGACAGGTTCGACGCCAACAGCTACCTCTACATCACCCGGGCGATGGATTACTTCGATCTCGCCGCCGGGCATGGCGGCGTGCTGGCCGAGGCCTTCCGCGGCGCGCGCGATGTGCGGTTCTGCGTGCTGTCGTTCACCTCTGACTGGCTCTATCCGACGACCGAGAGCCGCAGCATCGTGAGGGCGCTCAATGCGGCTGGAGCCCGGGCGAGCTTCGTCGAGATCGAGAGCGACAAGGGTCACGACGCCTTCCTGCTCGAGGAGCCGGTAATGGACTCGGCGCTGGCCGGCTTCCTGGATTCCGTCGATTCCGCCAGGGGCCTGAAATGAGCGGCGAGCGCGAGGATTTCCGCGAGATCCTTCGGCTGGTGCGGCCGGGCGCGCGGGTGCTCGACGTCGGCTGTGGTGGCGGGGAGTTGCTCGAACTGCTGGCGCGCGAGAAGCAGGCTGACGGGCGGGGCGTCGAGATCAGCGCCCAGGGCGTGTCCGCCTGCCTGGCCCGAGGCCTGGCCGTTATGCAAGGGGACGCGGACCGCGACCTTGACCAGTTCCCGACCGGCGCCTTCGACTACGCCATCCTGTCGCAGACGCTTCAGGCGACCCGCAACCCGCGCCAGGTGCTCGGCGAATTGCTGCGCATCGCCGACCGGGCCGTGGTCAGTTTCCCCAACTTCGGCCACTGGCGGGTGCGCTGGTCGCTGCTGACCCGTGGCCGTATGCCGGAAACCCGGTCATTGCCGGATCCCTGGTGGTCGACGCCGAATATCCACCTCTGCACCCTGGCCGACTTCAACGCCCTGGTCGCCGATCTGGATGTGCGGATCGAGGCCTGTGCGGCGCTGTCCGAAGGCAGCCCGGCCCGGATCATCAACCCGGACAGCACGCTGGAGAACTGGCGCGCCGAGGCGGCGCTGTTCCTTCTGGCGAGGCGAAGTACGGCTCCGGTGGAACCAGAGGACGTTCCACGCGATCTCTTCGGCGGATGACCCTTCGCCTCATGACCTGGAATGTCCACCGCTGCGTGGGCACGGACCGCAAGCTCGATGTCGGGCGGGTGGCCGAGGTGATTGCCGCCTGCAAGCCGGATGTCGTTGCACTGCAGGAACTGGACGTGGGCCGCCGCCGCACGGGTGGCGTTGACCAGGCCCACCGGCTGGCCGAGCTGCTGAGCATGCGGGCCCACTTCAATGCCGCCCTGACGGTCGAGGAGGAACGCTACGGCGACGCCATCCTGACCGCCCTGCCGGAACGGCTGGTCAAGGTGGGGCCGCTGCCCGGCTTGCCGAAGCTGCGCGGGCTGGAGCCCCGAGGCGCCCTCTGGGTGGCCGTGGAGGTCGATGGAGTCGAACTGCAGGTCATCAACACCCACCTGGGCTTGGTGCCCCGTGAACAACAGGTTCAGGCCGCGGAACTGCTGGGACAGCGCTGGCTCGGCTCGGAGGGTTTTGTCGGTCCGGCGGTGCTGCTCGGCGATTTCAACGCCACCCCGTTCTCGCAGACCTACCGCATGCTGACCGCCGTGCTGCGAGACGCCCAGGACGGGATGGGAAAGTCGCCGACCGCGACCTTTCCTTCAGGATTTCCGATCCTGCGCATCGATCACGTCTTCCTGTCGGACGGGATCAGGACGATTGCGGTTGAGTCGCCCTTCGATCCGCGGGCGCGGACGGCGTCGGATCATCTGCCGCTGGTGGTGACTCTGGCGCTGCCTGACCGATCATCGCCAGCTGCTGCCTGAGACGGCGACGCCGCAGCCACGGCCGCCAGGCGTCCGATGGCGCGGTGGGATCGCCGAGACTCCAGGCCACGACGATCCTCTCGAATGGACCAAGGGGACGGACGTCGACCGGCCTTAGCCGGCGGGGCGCGCTGTCGAGAGAGTCGATGGCCGCGCCAAGGCCGCCCGCCGTGGCGATGGCCGTCTGCACCTCCGCCAGGGTTCGCCCGAGGAAGTGGGCCACCAGCTCATCGCGGAAACCGACAATCGACGCGAAGGTCGAAGCGCCGGCGTCACCCGCCTCGGCTTCCAGCGCCAGGTCCAGCTCGGTGTCGAGGCCGGCCGAACGGTTGTTGAGGTTGGCCGAGCCGATGCGCAGGAAGCCGTCGTCGACGATGGTCACCTTCGAATGGACGATAATCGGCGCGCCGTCCGGGGTGCGGGCGCAGTAGGCCCGGAAGCGGCCGTGAACGTCGGCTCTGGCCAGGGCGGAGATGGCGGCCATGCGCGCGCTGTCCATGGTCAGGCGGTCAAACGTGCTCGGGCTGGCGGAGGGGCCAATGGTCACCACCTCCGGCCCGTCCGGTTCGGCCAGTCTGCGGGCGAGGGCCGCGACGACCGTCGGGGCGGCGAGATACTGGTTCTCCAGGTAGATGCAGCGCCGGGCCGAAGCGATGGCCGCCAGATGCAGCTTCAGCCCCTCGGTCACTTCAGGCATGTCCTTCCAGGCCGGCTGGGTGCGGACCAGCGCGACTTGCCGCCCGATAAGGTCCGGCGGGACATCGTCCGGCCAGGGCGATTCCACGGAAACGTCCGGCGGCGGCACGTCCAGAACGCCGCCTTCGGATCGGACCCACCGGTCGGCGAAGTGCTCGGCGCAGTCCTGGACCACGGCCCCCTCGATCATCACCGCGACATCGTGCCGGGGTTTGTAGTGTCGCAGGTTCGGCAGGCGACGACGACGATCGCCATCGGCGTGGTCGCAGGTATCCCAGCGGTCGATCCCGAGGTCTCCGCCGCTGACGAAGGCGACCCGACCGTCGATGACGACCAGCTTCTGGTGATGGCAGGCGCTGTTGGGCAGACTGTTGTCGAGCCGGAATTTGACCCGCGACCCCACGAATTCAGCCACGGCGCGCTCCGGAGCGAATGCCTGCGACGCATTGAGGGGAAAGGGCATGTCCCAGGCCAGCACCCGGACATCGAGCGCCGGATTGAGGGCCGCGAGCCGACGCAGCAACAGACCCAGCCGGTCGGCGGTGGCGGGATCGCCGCTGCGTTCGATACGGTCAGGCTCCAGGCGGGTCAGGGGATCGAACACCCAGGCGAGGATCCAGACCGACTGTCTGGCCTTCAGGATCGCGGCCTTCACGGCCCCGAAGTATTCAGCGCCGTCGACAAGAAAGGCCAGGGCGTCGGCCCGCGCCGTCCGCCAGCAGGTGTCATTCTCACGCAGAATGGTCGTCATGCCGCCCCGTGTCGCCCTCTGGGTTCAGGGGGTCAACGCGCAAGGCGGGAAGGGGCTCCAATCAACCCCTGTCCCAGCGGGAGAGGGAGGGGCCCGGCGCGAAGCGACGGGAGAAGGACAACTAACCAGCGATCGCCGCCGCGCCTGTCTCACCGGTGCGGATGCGCAGGACCTGCTCCAGATCCATGACGAAGATCTTGCCGTCGCCGATCTTGCCGGTGTTGGCGGTGCGGACGATGGCGTCGATCACCGCCTGGGCAACATCGTCGGGCGCGGCGATTTCCAGCTTCACCTTGGGGAGCAGCTTCACTTCGTATTCGGCGCCGCGATAGACCTCGGTCTTGCCTTTCTGACGACCGTAGCCGCGCACCTCGGTCACCGTCAGCCCGGACGCGCCGGCCTCGGTCACGCCATCGAGCACGGCGTCCAGACGGGAGGGTTTGATGACGGCGACGATCATCTTCATGGCGACAACTCCGATCGCACGGGTATTCAGTTCAGCCTCAAGCTAGGGCGAAACAGGCGCCGCCGCCAAGGGGTCTTGCTGCAATGCGGCATCGGGCGCCCGTCCAGCGGGCGCCGGGGGCGCGGGAACCAGGGTCCCCGGGACGAACACGCGGGCCCGTGCCCGCGCGCCCTTGGGTTTCAGGGCGTACGTCTGTTTGACCGCTTCCATGAGCATGACCCCCGCCAGCGGTGTCCAGAGCCAGGCCCCGACCTGCTCGAATCCTTCCGCCCAGCGGGACGTCCAGGCGAAGGGCGGGGCGTAGAGGGCGCGGGTCCAGCCCGAGGGTTCAAGGTCGGCGTCGCGCAATACCCGTTCCAGCTGGCTGCGGCTCCAGGGTCGGCCGTGGCCGAAGGGCGTGCCCTCGGCGTTGGACCACAGGCCGTTGCGCGCGGCGACGGCCACGATCACCCGCCCCGACGGGGCCAGCACGCGACAGACCTCGCTCATCAGGGCTGTGGCGTCGTCCGCCTCCTCGAGGGCGTGAACGCAAAGCACCCGATCGAACAGAGCATTTGGCAGGGGCAGGGCGGTCTCGTCGGCCAGACAGGCGAGGTTGCGATCGCTGACCGGCCAGACCTCCACGCCCTGGGTCGCCGGCATCACGGCGACCGTCCTGCGGGCACGCGCCCGGAACCGTTCGAGATAGGGGGTGGCGTAGCCGACGCCGAGCAGGTCCAGCCCGCGGGGGTCGCCCCAGGCCTCGGCGACCTTGCGGCCGACCATCTCCCGCGCCGCCCGTCCACGGGCGGAGGCGTAGAAGGCCCTGAGTTCCAGTACGTCGCGGCGCATTGGCGCTCCCGTTTCGAGTCGCAGTCAATGTAGGGTGGGGAGGTCCCCGCCGTCACTGTCCGAGGCCGATATGTCCGTCACCATCCACCAGTTCCCCTGCCTGTCAGACAACTACGGCTTTCTGGTCCGTGATGACGCCACAGGCCAGGCGGCCTGTATCGACACGCCGGACGCCGCGGCGATCCTGCGCGAGCTGAAGACGCTCGGCTGGACGCTGACGCACATTCTCAACACGCACTGGCATCCGGACCATGCCGGCGGAAACGCGGAGATCAAGGCGGCGACCGGCTGCACCGTGGTCGGCCCGGCCGAGGTCGAGCGGATCGGAACAGCGCCGGATCGGGTGGTCGACGACGGCGATGTGGTGATGCTGGGCGAGACCCGCTTCGACGTCATCAGCACCGGCGGCCACACGCTCGGGCACATCACCTTCCATGACGCCGCCGACAAGGTCGCATTCGTCGGCGACACGCTGTTCGCGCTCGGCTGTGGCCGTCTGTTCGAGGGCACGCCGCAGCAGATGTGGGCCAGCCTCGCGAAGCTGACCGCGTTGCCGGACCAGACAGCCGTCTACTGCGCCCACGAATACACGGCCTCGAACGCGCGATTTGCCCTGTCGGTGGATGCTGATCCGGCGCTCAAGGCGCGGGCCGAGCAGATTTTCGCCGCCCGCGAGCGGAACGAATGGACGGTGCCGACCAGCATCGGCCTGGAAAAGGCGACCAACCCCTTCCTGCGCGCGCCCTTGCTGCGTCCCGACATCGCCGACCCGGCCGAGGCCTTCGGCGCCGTCCGCGCGGCCAAGGACAGCTTCAAGGGATGACGGCGGCGGAGATCATCGCCCTGCTGGACCTCGCCCCGCATCCGGAGGGCGGCTGGTACCGCCAGACGTTCCGCGACACCGTTGGTCCCGAGGCCCGCGGCGCGTCGACGGCGATCTATTTCCTGCTTGAGGCGGGACAGGAAAGCCGCTGGCACCGCGTCGACGCGGCCGAGGTCTGGCACTACTACGCCGGCGCGCCGCTCTTGCTGACCATCGGCGGCGACGAGCACCGGCTCGGGTCGGATCTGGCGGCGGGTGAGCGTCCGAAGGCCATCGTTCCGGTCGGGGACTGGCAGAAGGCAAGGTCACTCGGCGACTGGACGCTGGTCGGCTGCACGGTAGCGCCGGGTTTCGATTTCGCCGGGTTCGAGATGGCGCCCGAAGGTTGGTCCCCGGGCTGAGCGCTACCTCAGCGCAACCGCGGCGATCCTGTCTGAGGAGGGGCGGCCAGCCATGCCGAGGCCCGGGGTCACGGCGATCAGCAGGGTGCCGGCGCGCAAGATGACGTCCGGCCGGCGGCCCTCGACGATCACTACGCGCTGGATCTTGGCCGTATGCGTCGCGCCGTCGGCCCGCTGGGTCAACCGCTCGATGGCCACGATCGACAGCACGGCGGCGTCGGCGATCAGACTCGAGGAGTCCGGCGTTGCCTCGGATTCGAAGCTGATCCGGTGCCTGGCGAGCCTGCTGGCGCGGACGCTTGCGCCCAGCAGGATCCGCAGCAGCTCGCCCGGGCCAATGGCCTTGAGCCGGATCGGACCCGCCGTCCCGGCGAGCGACGCCGCAGCTCCCGCGGGCCGCTTTCCAGTGAACAAGGTCAAGCCGCCGACCCGCGTGGCCCGCAACAGAACCTGGCCGATGTCATTCTTGTAGATGACGTCGCCGCGCGGCCCGATCGTCGGCTGCAGAACCCAGATTTCGGGACTGTTCTCGAAGCGCATCAGCGTGCGCTGACTGGAGCGGTCGAGGATGAAGCCCTCGCCGGTCTCCGACACATAGCGGGCGATCGGCGGCGGCGGCGCCTGCCGCTGACTCTCGCCGCGCTTGTCGCGGAACAGGAAATCCTTGAGCGATCCGTCCTGCGCGATGGCCGGCGCCGCGGCGCAGATGCACAGCAGCGTCAGTGTCGCCGCGACAATCGTCACGACTCCGGGAAAACGGACCTCAGTACTCGCCATTCCGTCGGTTCTGCACCGCGACTGGGGCGATTCTTGGACGGGTTCGCGCAAGGCGGCAAGCGCGGAACAGGGGGCACGCACGGTCGCGCATGCCCCCTCCCGGTAGTTAGCTGGCCAGATACTGGCCGCCGTTCAACGTGAAGGTCGCGCCGGTCACGAACCCTGCGCGCTCGCCGGCCAGATAGGAGACCATGTCGGCGATTTCCTCGCCCTTGCCGAGGCGGCCGACGGGAATGCCCGCGACGATTCCGGCCAGCACGTTTTCCGGCACGCCGGCGACCATGTCGGTGTCGATATAGCCCGGGCAGATCACGTTGACGGTGATGCCCTTCTTGGCGTTCTCGAGCGCCAGGGCCTTGGTGAAGCCGATCAGGCCCGCCTTGGCGGCCGAATAGTTGGTCTGGCCGACCTGGCCCTTCTGGCCGTTGATCGAGCTGATGTTGATCACCCGGCCCCAGTTGCGCTCGCGCATGCCTTCGATGACCGGACGGGTCATGTTGAAGGCGCTGTCCATGTTCACGCGGATGACCTCGCCCCACTGTTCGTAGGACATCTTGTGGAAGAAGCCGTCACGGGTGATGCCGGCGTTGTTGACCAGCACCTCGATCGGGCCGAGCGCGTCCTCGACCTCCTTCACCGCGCGGGCGCAGTCCTCGAAGTTGCCGACGTTGCCCTTGACGACCATCACGCCAAGCTCCTTGGCGGTGGCGGCGGCAGCTTCCTCATTGCCCGAATAGCCGGCGGCAACCTTCATGCCGTCGGCCTTCAGCCGCTCGACGATCGCCTTGCCGATGCCCCGGGTCCCGCCCGTGACGAATGCAACCCTGCTCATGCGCTTCTTCCCTGCAGATAGTGTTTTGAGTTTCTTGTTGGTTCAGACGGCTTCCACGCACATCGCCACGCCCATGCCGCCGCCGACACAGAGTGTCGCGGCGCCCTTCTTCGCGCCGGACCGCTTCATCTCGTGGAGCAGTGTGGTGAGGATGCGCGCGCCCGAGGCGCCGATCGGGTGACCGATGGCGATGGCGCCGCCGTTGACGTTGGTCTTGGCCGGATCGAGGCCCAGCTCGCGGACCACCGACAGCGACTGGGCGGCGAAGGCTTCGTTGGACTCCACGAGGTCGAGATCCGCGACGGTCCAGCCCGCCTTGTCGAGCGCCTTCTTCATCGCCGGGATCGGTCCCGTGCCCATGATTTCCGGCTCGACGCCGGCGCTGGCCCAGCTGGCGATGCGCGCCAGCGGCGTCAGGCCGCGCTTCTTCGCCTCGTCCGCGCTCATCAGCACCAGGGCGGCGGCGCCGTCATTGAGGCCGGAGGCATTGGCGGCGGTGACCGTTCCATCCTTGGTGAAGGCAGGGCGCAGACCCGACAGGCTTTCATAGGTCGCGCCGTGGCGGATGTATTCGTCCTGGTCGACGACGGTGTCGCCCTTGCGCCCCTTGATGGTCACAGGCGCGATTTCGCCGGCGAACTTGCCGGCCTTCTGGGCGGCTTCGGCGCGGTTCTGCGAGGTGACCGCGAAGCGGTCCTGGTCTTCGCGCGTGATCTGCCAGCGAACGGCGATGTTCTCGGCCGTCTGACCCATGTGGTAGCCGTGGAAGGCGTCCCACAGGCCGTCCTTGATCATGGTGTCGACGAAGCCCAGGTCGCCCATCTTCTGGCCGTTGCGGATGTTGGCCGCGTGCGGCGACTGGCTCATGCTCTCCTGGCCGCCGACGACGACGATGCTGACCGAACCGTCGGCGATCTGCTGGGCGCCAAGGGCCACCGCGCGCAGGCCGGAGCCGCACAGCTGGTTGAGGCTCCAGGCCGGGCTTTCGGCGGGGATGCCGGCGTTCATGGCGGCCTGGCGGGCGGGGCCCTGGCCGGCGCCGGCCTGCAGCACCTGGCCCATGATGACCTCGTCCACGTCGCCGGCGGTGATGCCGGCGCGCTCGACGGCGGCCTGGATGGCGATCTTGCCCAGCTCGTGGGCGGGCAGGCTGGACAGGGCGCCGTTGAACGACCCGACAGGGGTCCGGGCGGCCGAAACGATAACGATGTCGCTCATGGAATTTTCTCCGTCGTTCCCTGCGCGGCGCCCCGGCGGTACGAGCCCGGAGCGCTCAATTTTCTCTTGCGAAGCCGCACCTTGCATAGACGAACCGTGTTCGTCACGCGCTCATTTTGCAGCGCAATATGCTGCGCAGCATAACGGCTCTTTCGTCATGCCTTTGCATCCGCGATAGTGCGGTGCGAAAAGGCGCGGGAAAGCGCTCTTCAGGGAATGGAAATGTCCGAGAAGCCCCAGTCCGGCGAAAATGCCGCCGGAGACAAGAACGGCGGCGAACGCGTCGTCATCAAGAAATACGCGAACCGGCGGCTCTACAACACGGCGTCCAGTTCCTACGTCACGCTCGAACACCTGTCGGACATGGTGAAGGAGGGCGTCGACTTCGTGGTCTATGACGCCAAGACCGGCGAGGACATCACCAGGCCCGTCCTGACCCAGATCATCTTCGAAGAGGAAAACCGGGGTGGCGGCCAGAACCTCCTGCCGATCCAGTTTCTCCGTCAGCTGATCGGCTTCTACGGCGGCCAGATGCAGGCGTTCGTTCCCAGCTTTCTGGAAATGAGCCTGGCCAACTTCGCCAAGCAGCAGGAGCAGTTTCGCAGCCAGTTCGGAGCGATGACCCCCGGCGCCGGCCTGACCGGGGCGGGCCTGGGCGCCTACGAGGAACAGGTGCGCCAGAACATGGTGCTGTTCGATCGGGCGATGAAGATGTTCTCGCCCTTCGGCGGCTACGGAAACCGCACCGAGGAAAGCGAAGCGGCGACGAAATCCGCCGAGACGCCGCCTGCCGGGGGCGACGACGCCTTCAACGAGCTCAAGCGCCAGATGGCCGCCATGCAGGCGCAACTCGAGAAGCTGGCGACCAAGGGCTGAGAACTTCTTTACCCTCGCTACGCTAGGCTGGGGTCATGACCGGTTCCGTCGACCCCGTTCGCCCGTTCGAGCGCCGCCAGACCCGCCGTCGCGTGGAGGACGCCTCCCGCCCGGCGCCGGCTGATGGTGGGACGAATCTGCCGGTCGTGATCGCGACCCCCCACGCCGAAGAGATCGCGGATCCGCCGCCGGCCCAAGGTTATTCGGTCTTCACGGCCCAGATCTACGGTCAAACCGGTCAAAAGCGTGGTCTGCGCGGCGGACAGCCCGTAATCGACGAGGCCCGCGCCGCCTACCTCGAGACTGAATACTCGGGTCCGGACGACCGCAGGCCGCCCAAGGGCCTGCTGAAGAAGACCGAAATCTAGCGCTTCAGGCGCGCCACCTCGGCCTCAAGCGCCGCCACCCGACGTTCCAGCGCCGCGAGGCGTGAGGCGGGATCGGCGCCCGGCGTGGGCGTGGAAACCCCTGCGCGGTTCGCCAGTTCGGCCCCGCTGACCCCCAGCAGTTCCGCGAGCGACGCCACCTCGGCGGCGGACAGCTCTCGCTGGTCCTTCCACACGAGGGCGAGTTCCGCCTCGCTCATACCCGTGGCGGCGGCCAGGACACCGCGCGTCAGCCCGCGCTCCGCGAGCCGCGCGTCAAACCAGAGCTGATCGAAGAACAGGGCCATCAGCCGGCAAACTGGCGCGGGTCTTGCTTAACCGGAAGTGAATCCAACGCTGGAGCGCTCCCGTGTCCCTGTTCGCCATCCGCCTTCTGGACGTCGCCGTCGTGACCCTGATCTTCACGGTCCTCACCTGAAGTCAGTGGCCGTCGATCCCCCCGCCGGCCAGGTCGATGTCCCGGCGGGCGGCGACGATGGTCACGATGAACCCGGCCAGCACATCCAGCAGGACCATCAGGGTCATCAGGAAGAAGGTCGAGGTCGCGAACGCCGGCGCGAGCAGGAATTCGATCAGGCAGACGATGAACAGGATCATCGACAGCGAGTGATTGATGATGGCGATCCGGCGGCTCGTGGTCGACTTCAGCAGCTCGATGAACAGGACCACCAGCGCGCCCGCCAGCAGCAGGTCCGACAGACTCACCGGCCAGGGTGACCCGGACGTCATGGATACAGTGAACAGCGGCTCGGTGAACCGGCCGCTCGCGGCGTGTGAACCGAAGCCGCCCGCGAGCGTCAGGGCGACCAGATTGTAGACCAGCACCGGCAGGGCCAGCAGCGGAAACGCGGCGAACATGGGCAGATCTCCCCCAACCCGGGATAACCCCGGTTCGCAACGGTTAACCTCTTTCGGCCTGTCGGTGAAGCGAGCTCGCCTCAGCGGGGCGTGGCGGCCGGTTGCTCGGCTGCGTTCAGCGCCGCTTCCTTCTCGGCGATGATGCGGTCGAGCTTTTCGATCTGCCGCTTTTCGTAGAGCAGGTAGCCGATCAGGCTAACGGCGATCAGGGCGAGAATGACGCCGATGACGGGGTCAAAGTAGTCCATCGCGGTCTCCTTGCGGCGCAAGATAGAGCGCGGCGAATGCGCAGACCAGTCCGAACGCAAGGCTGACGAACTGGCCCAGGCCGAACTGGCCGGAACGCAGGACAGGGTCCGCCACCGAGACGCCTAGCGCCCCGTACGCCGATGTCGTCAGCATCTGCACGCCTAGGAGCATTCTATGCGCGCGGTCCCGCCGCGCCCGCCGATCCAGTTCCGCGAAGACCATGCGCCACCTTTCAGTGGAACATAACCGGAACAACTATTGAGTGTCAAACTTCGTCGGCGCCGCCTGGGTTGCGGGCGCGGGACTGGAGCCACATGACCCCCAGAAGGTCGCTGACCGAGGCCTTGAGCCGTCCGAAGTTGGTGTACTTCGATACGCCCGTCTCGCGGTGGCGATGGTTCACCGGCTGGAAGCCGATCTGGTAGCCCTCGCGGATCATCAGCGCCGGAAGGTAGCGGTGGATGTGGTCAAAGTAGGGGAGGCGAAGGAAGGCCTCGCGCCGGAACGCCTTCAGGCCGCATCCCGTGTCGGTCGCGCCGTCCTTCAGCAGCCAGTTGCGCACGCCGTTGCCGAAGCGCGACGCGATCTTCTTGGCCGCGCTGTCCTGACGCTTCACGCGCTCCCCGCCGATCATCGCGAGTTCTGCCGGGCCGGCCTTGAGAGCCTCCGCCAGCCGCGGGGCGTCGGCCGGGTCGTTCTGGCCGTCGCCGTCCAGGGTGATTACGATCGGCGCGCGAGCGGCCATGATGCCGGTGCGGATCGAGCGGCTCTGGCCGGCGTTCTTGCGGTGAGACAGCACCCGCAGCATCGGCAGCTCCGCTTTCAACTCGGTCAGCAGCGCCAGGGTGTTGTCGCGGCTGGCGTCGTTGACGAACACCATCTCGAAGTTCGTGCCCTTGAAGGCGCCGGCGATCTCGCGCGCAAGGGCGGGCGCGGCGCCGCCCTCATCGAACACGGGCACCACGACGGAGAAGTCGGGAGTCGACGGAACGGCCTTCGCCATGGTCTTCGGCGCGGCCTTTGCGGCGGCTTTCACAGAGGCTTTCGGAGCGGCGGGCGCCTTGCGGCGCGGCGCGGGAGTCTTTTCGGTCATGACTCCCTATAGCCGAAAAGACGTCGGAAGGGAGGATCGTGCTATCAGGAGTTCCATGACGTTCGAATCCCGCCTTGACCAATGGAGCCGCGGCTGGCGCGGTCCGATGCTGGCCGCTCTCGTCGCGCTGATCGCCGGACTGCCCGGCCTGCTGGCCGTGCCGCCGCTGGACCGCGACGAGTCGCGATTCGCCCAGGCCACGGCCCAGATGCTCGAGACCGACGACTATGTCTCGATCAACTACCAGGACCAGCCGCGCGACAAGAAGCCGGTCGGCATCCACTGGCTTCAGGCGATCAGTGTCGCGGCCCTGTCCGACGCGGCCGACCGGGACATCCAGCCCTACCGGATACCCTCGCTGCTCGGCGCTATGCTGGCGGCGGCGGCCTGCGCATGGGGCGCGACGGCGTTCTTCGGCGCGCGCACGGGCCTGCTCGCGGGGGCGATGTTCGGGGCCAGCTTCCTGCTCTCGACCGAGGCCGGGATCGCCAAGACCGACGCGGTGCTGGCCGGGACCGTCACCCTTGCGCTGGCGGCCATGGGCCGCATCTGGTTTTCGCACCGGGGTGGCCCACCCGTTACCTGGCGAACGCGGTTGCTGTTCTGGCTGGCGATCGGGGTGGCGACGCTGGTCAAGGGGCCGGTCGGCCCGCTGGTCGCGCTGATGGCCGGACTGGCGCTGTGGGCGTCCGAGCGCAAGATCGACTGGGCGAAGTCGCTGGGCTGGGGCTGGGGGCCGCTGCTGGTGCTGGCGATCTTCGGGCCGTGGGCCTGGGCGATCACCGTGGCCAGTGACGGCGCGTTCTGGGGCGCGGCGATCAGCGGCGATCTGACGCCCAAGCTGGTCGGCGGCCACGAGCGGCACGGCGGCCTGTTCGGCTATCACGCCGTCCTTTCACCGATGCTGACCTTCCCCGGCAGCCTGCTGCTGCCGGCCGGCCTCGTGCTGGGCTGGAAGGCGCGCACCGAGCCCGGCGTGCGGTTCGCGCTGTGCTGGCTGATCCCGACCTGGCTGATGTTCGAGCTGCTGCCGACCAAGCTCGCCCACTACAGCCTGCCGGCGCAGGGCGCGCTGTTCATCTTGATGGCCGCCGCGCTGCGAGAACCGCTGGGTCGCAAGACGCGGATCGCGGGCGTGGCCGTGCTGGCCTTCGCCTGCCTGGTGTTTAGCGCCCTCAGCATCGCCGGCCTGGCCGAGTACGGCGACGGTAGTGACCTGACCTGGGGCGCCATCACCGTCGCGCTGTTTGTCGCGACCGCCATCACCGGCGGCGTGCTGATCTTTCGCAAGGCCGCCGGAACGGCGCTGGTCGCGGCCGGAGCCCTCGGCATTCTTGCCCACGCAACGTTCTTCGGCCAGCTGGCGCCGCGGCTGGAGCCGCTCTGGATCTCGCAACGGGTCGCGGCGGCCATGGAGAGCACAGGCCTCGCGCCCCGCGCCGGCGTCGTTCCGGGTCCCGTCGAAGTCGCCGGCTATGCCGAGCCGAGCCTGGTCTTCGCGCTGGGTACGGATACGGGCCTGGGCGGCGCCGGGGAGGCAGCCGCGGCCATCGCGGCCGGCCGTCCGGCGATCGTCGAGAAGAAGGAGCAGCCCGCCTTCCTCGCCGCACTGACGGCCGCCGGCTTGTCTCCCCACCCCGCCGGGACCATCTCTGGCGTCGATTATTCCAATGGCGACGACATGACCCTGACCCTCTATCGCGGCGAGCCGCAGCCCGCGCCGGCCTCCGTTCAGCCGGTGGCGCCATGAGCGGCCGGAAGATCGACATCGTCGAGGTCGGCGCCCGCGATGGCCTGCAGAACGAGAAGACCGTCCTCGACGTGGGTCAGAAACTCGACCTGATCGCCCGGCTCGAGGCCGCAGGCGTGCGTCGCCAGGAAGTGGTCAGCTTCGTCAACCCGGCCCGCGTGCCGCAAATGGCCGGGGCCGAGGAGATCATGGCCGCCCTGCCGCACGACGACGCCCGCTCGCGCATCGGCCTGGTGCTGAACATGCGCGGCTGGGACCGCTGTGTCGCCGGCCAGTGCGATGAGGCCAATGTCGTGGTCTGCGCCAGCGACGGCTTCGGCATTCGTAACCAGGGCGCCTCCGTGACCGAACAGATCGCGACCATGGGCGCCATCGCCGCGCGCAGGCATGCGGAGGGCGGCCCGCCGATCACGGGCACCATTTCGGTCGCCTTCGGCTGTCCGTTCGACGGCGAGATCAGCGAGGACCAGGTCGTCGCTATCGTCCGCGAGATGGTCGCCGCGAAGCTGGACGAGATCGCCCTGGCCGACACCATCGGCGTGGCCGACCCCTGGGTCGTGCGCAAACGGGTCGAGGCGGTGCAGGCTGTGATCGGCGACATCCCGCTCCGGATGCATTTCCACGACACCCGCAACACCGGCATCGCCAACGCCTACGCCAGCGTCGAGGCGGGAGTGTCCATCCTTGACGCCTCCGTCGGCGGCCTGGGCGGCTGCCCGTTCGCCCCGGCCGCGACGGGCAATATCGGCACCGAGGACCTGGCGTACATGCTCGACCGCGCGGGGTTCGACACCGGGCTGGATATCGGCAAGCTCATCGACACGGCCCAATGGGTGGGCGGCCTGATCGGCAAGCCGCCGGCGTCGTCGGTCTCGCGGGCGGGGGTGTTCCGGACTGTGACCTGACCTTCCTCTCCCGGAGGGAGAGGTGGCCTGGCGGAGCCAGGTCGGAGAGGGAGTGGCCAGTCTATCCGAACGGATAGCCTGGTCCACGCCACCCCAGTTCTGCGCTGATCAACGCAAGCGCTGCATCGAGGTTCTCCAGCACCAGGCGCACTGGCAATCTCACTGTCCTGACCCCTTGGCTGGCCACCCATGCATCGCGGACGGCATCCTGCAGTCTCCGCTCCTCAAGGTGGTGGAAACCGCCGTCGACCTCGACGGCCAACCTGACGCGGTCACAGTAGAAATCGAGGATGTAGGGTCCGAAGGGGTGTTGCCGCCGGAAACGCAGGCCGTTGAACCGGTTCGCCCTGAGGACGCGCCAAAGGGCGATCTCGGACGGCGTCATTCTCTGACGGTGAGCGCGCGCCCGCGCTGGTGAACGAGGTGCATTTTTCATCGATACAAGTTGAACTTGTATTTCCTCAGGGTGCAACACTGGAGACATGGGCGTCTCCCTCTCCGACCCGGCGCTGCCGGGCCACCTCTCCCTCCGGGAGAGGAAAGGGGTATTAAGCCACCAGCGCTTCCGCCGTCTGCAAGTCGACGCTGACCAGCTGACTCACCCCCCGCTCTGCCATGGTCACGCCGAACAGGCGCTCCATCCGGCTCATGGTCACCGGGTTGTGGGTGATGCAGATGAAGCGGGTCGCGGTGCGGGCGCGCATTTCGTCGAGCATTGAGCAGAAGCGGTCGACGTTGGCGTCGTCGAGCGGGGCGTCGACTTCGTCGAGCACGCAGATCGGCGAGGGGTTGGCGAGAAACACGCCGAAGATCAGGGCCGAGGCCGTCAGCGCCTGCTCGCCGCCGCTCATCAGGCTCATGGTCGACAGCCGCTTGCCCGGCGGGCAGGCGAAGATCTCGAGGCCGGCTTCCAGCGGATCGTCGGACTCGATCAGGCGAAGCTCGGCCTCGCCCCCGCCGAACAGGGCCTGGAAGAGCGCCTGGAAGTGGCCGTTGATGATGTCGAACGCAGCCAGCAGCCGGGCGCGGCCTTCGGCGTTCAGCTCCTCGATGCCTTCGCGCAGCTTGGCCACGGCGCCCGTCAGATCGGCGCGCTCGGTCTTGAGAACCAGCACCCGGGCGCCCTGTTCGGTCGCCTCTTCCTCGGCGCGCAGGTTGACCAGGCCGATGGCGTCGCGGTCGCGCTCAAGGGCGTAGAGGTGGGCCTCGACCCCGCCGGCGTCGCCGGGGATCGCGATGGCTTCTTCGGTGATCCGCTGGCCCAGTTCCTCGGGCTCCATCTTGGCCGACTCGCGGATGTTGCCGGCGATCTCGCTGAACCGCTCGCGGGCGGCGTCGAGGCGGGCGGAAAGGCCGGCGCGCTGCTCGCGGGCCTCGGCGGCGGCGGCGTCGGCGGCGCGGGCCGCGCGGTCGGCGGCGGCGCGGGTCGCCTCGCCCTGTTCGAGGGCGTCGCTGGATTTGGCGCGGCGGGCCTCGGCCATGGCGTACTCGTCGAGCAGCTTCGTCGTGCGGGCTTCCAGTGTGCGCGGCGCCTCACGGGCGGCGACCAGGCCGGCGTCGGTGTTCTGGCGGGCCTCGATCAGGCCGTCGACGCGCTTGCGGGCGGCGGTCTGGCGGCGGGCCCAGTCGTCGCGGTCGCGCTGCAGGGTTTCCAGCCTGCGGGCGCGGCCGTCGCGTTCGCGGGTCTCGATGTCGACGGCGGCGCGGGCTTCCGACGCGGCCTCGCGGGCGACCTGGGCGGCGGCCCGGGCCGCGTCGAGCATCGGCGAAAGATTGGCGGAGGACCCGTCCTCGGACGCGTCGGCGCGGGCGGCGGCCAGGGCCGTCTCGGCCTCGATCCGCTCGGCGTCGAAGCGGGCGATGGTCTCGTCCAGCGACTGGGCGCGAGCGTCGCGGCGGGTCGCCTCGTTGGTCAGCCGTTCGACCGTGTCGCGGGCGGCAGCCAGGGCGCGCTCGGCGTCCTGCGGTGCGCGGCGGGCGTCTCGCAGGGCTTCTTCGGCGGCCCGGAAGCGGACCTGGGCGGCCTTGAGCGTCTCCGTCGCGGTGTCCGCGGCGGGAGTCAGGATCTCGATCTCGGCCTCGACCTCAGCCAGGCGCGTGCGTTGCTCCAGGCGGATCGCGGCCGGGCGCGGGGCCTCGGCCCGGGCGGTGAAGCCGTCCCAGCGCCACAGGTCACCCTCGCGGGACACGAGACGTGCGCCGGCCGGGAGGGTCTTGCTCAGACGCTCGCCGTCCTTGCGCTCGACCAGGGCGGTGTAGGCGAGGCGGGCGGCCAGTTCAGGCGGCGCCTTGATCAGCGGGGCAAGCGGTGTCGCGCCCTCGGGCCACTTCGGCCCCTCGGCGTCGCGGCCGGCCCAGTAGGACGGCGCCTTGGCGTCGAGCGCGGCTTCCAGGTCGTCACCAAGCGCGGCGGCCAGGGCGGCTTCGTAGCCACGGTCGGGCGTGACGGTGTCCAGCGCCGGGGCGAAGCCGGACTTGCCGCGCGGCGCCGACAGCTGGGCCAGGCCCCTGGCCTCGGTCTTCAGCCGGCCCAGCTTGTCTTCCAGCTGGCGGGCTGCGTCGCGGGCGGCGCCCTCGGCGCGGGCGGCGTCGGAACGTTCGGTTTCGGCGGCCTCGAGCTTCGCGCGGGCGGCGGCGAGGGCGGAGGTGGCGGCTTCGAAGGCGGCGGCTGCCTCGGCTGCGCGCGGATCGACGGTAGGGCCGATGGCGGCGCGGTCGGCCTTCGCCTGCTCCAGGGCGCGAACCGTGCGGTTGAGGCGACTCTCGGCATCAGCGACGCGGGCGCGGGCGGCGCCCCGGCGGGCCTCGTCAGCGGCGACCCCGGCGGCCAGGTTCTCCACCTCGCGGTCGGCGGCGGCGCGCACATCTTCGGCGGCCTTCAGGGTCGCCTGCAGTTCGGGCAGACGGGAAGGGGCCGACTGCACCTCTGCCTCAACAACAAGGAGTTCCGTCGCCAGCCGTTCCAGCGCGGTCGCAGCGTCCTCGATGATCTGGGTCTCGCGGGCCGTGTCGACGTCGATGCGGGCCAGCTCATTGGTCAGGCGTTCGACCTCGGCGGCGGCCGTTTCGTGCTCGCGCTCCAGTCGGTCCTTCTCGATGGCCAAGCGGTTGAGGATGGCGGCGGAGACCGTCTCCTCCTCGCGCAGCGGCCGGATCGCCTCTTCAGCCTTCTGCGCCTCGATGGTCGCGGCGGCGGCGGCGCGGGCAGTGTCTTCGACCAGCCGGCCGGAGTTGGTTGACTCCTCCTCGACCCGCAGCAGGGTGTCGCGGGCCTCGGTCCAGCGCGCGAACATCACCGCCCCCTGCACGGCGCGGATCTCGGCTGACAGCTTCTTGTAGCGCTCGGCCTGGCGGGCTTCGCGGCGCAGCCGGGCCAGCGAGGCGTCCAGCTCGCGAATGACATCGTCGAGGCGGTTGAGGTTGGTCTCGGCCGCCCGCAGCCGCAGCTCGGCCTCGTGGCGGCGAGTGTGCAGGCCGCTGACGCCGCCGGCCTCCTCGAGGATGCGGCGGCGGTTCTGCGGTTTGGCGGCGATCAGCTCGCTGATCTGCCCCTGACGGACCAGCGCCGGGGAGTTGGCGCCCGTCGAGGCGTCGGCGAACAGCAGCTGCACGTCGCGGGCGCGGACCTCGCGGCCGTTGACCCGGTAGGTCGAGCCCTCGCCGCGGTCGATGCGGCGGACCACCTCGATGACGGCGTGCTGGTTGAACTGCGCAGGCGCCGTGTGGTCGCCGTTGTCGATGGTCAGGGTGACTTCAGCGTGGTTGCGCGGCGGCCGTGAGCCCGCGCCGTTGAAGATCACCTCGTCCATGCCGCCGGCCCGCATGGCCTTGGCGGAGTTGGCCCCCATGACCCAGCGCAGGGCTTCCAGCAGGTTCGACTTGCCGCATCCGTTCGGCCCGACGATGCCCGTGAGTCCGGGCTCGATCCGGAACTCGGTCGGATCGACGAAGGACTTGAACCCGGAAAGGCGCAGCCGCTGGAAGTGCACGGGCCGGTGAGACCTTCCCTACTTCTTCTTGGCCGCGAGGGCCTTGGCGTAGGCGACGTCGATCTCGGCCAGCGACAGCTCGCCCTTGTCGTAGCGGTCGCCGTTGATGATGAAGGTCGGGGTGCCTTCGATCTTGGCTTCCTTGGCGTACTTCTCGACGCGGGCGTTGAAGGCGGCGAGCGCCTTCTCGTCGCCCACGCACTTGTCGAAGTCGGCCTCGCTCATGCCGGCCGTTTCCGCGATGCGCAGCAGCGGGCCGCGAATGTCGCCGGTGGTGAAGATCTCCTCCTGGGCGTGGAACACGGCCTGGATGGTCGGGAAATACTTGTCCTTGCCGGTGCAGCGCGCCAGCAGGGCGGCGGAGGCGGCCAGTTCCGGCGGCGCGGTGATGAACTCGCGGAACACGTAGTGCACCTTGCCCGTGTCGATGTACTTGGCCTTGAAGGCGGGAAAGACGTCGTTTTCCCAGCGGCCGCAGTGTGAACAGGCCAGCGAGGCGTACTCGATCATCGTGACCGGCGCGTCGGCCTTGCCGAGCGTCATGTCGTCGCTGGTGACGCCGCCGCCGCCTCCGCCGCCACAGGCGGCCAGGGCGAGGGTGGCGATGGCCGCGGCGGCGGCCAGAATGGAACGACGGTCAATGCGCATGTCGGGATGTCCCCCAGAAGAGCGAACGGTGATTAGAGCCCGATTCCACAAGCTCACAGAAGGCGGCGTTTATGGGGCGCAACAGCCTGCAGGGCGGGCCGTTGTCAACCGTTCCGCCCGCGCAGGGTCTCGCGGCCCAGGTGGATGAGCGCCTCGCGCAGCGGTCCCTCGGGCTGGTCCGCCAGACCTTCGGCCAGGGACTGTTCCGCGGCGGCGTCGAGCGGCCCCCTCGGCCGGCGGCGCAGAGCCTGTGTCCGTCCGGGCGTGGCGCGGATGGCGCCCTGGATAATGCGCAGCTTGCCGATCGAGCCCTCGCCGAGGACCAACGATACGCGTTGCAGGATCTCGGGAGCCTGGTGCTGGACGATGGCGGCCGCCGGGCCGGCGACCCGCAGCTCCAGAACGCCGGGCGCATTGCCGCGCGCCTTGACCAGCTTAACCGGCTCGGTGTGGCGAGCGAGGGTCTCGCCGACGATTTCCTTCCACTTCAGCTGCAGCTGGCCGGGGCCCTGGCCGAACTTTTCTTCCAGCGCCTTGAGCACCGGGCCCAGCGCACGTCCGGCCGGCGGCGCGGGCCGCGGCATCGGTCGCGTGCGCCGGCGCGAGAGGATCTCGGCGGCTTCCTGCAGGGTCGGGAGCGGGCGGCGGGGAGGCATGGGGGCACCATAGCCGCGATCCCGGATGACGCGAAGCGAGGAACGGTGCGTTCATGCGTGGTTCGAGACGCTCGGCTGATGCCTCGCTCCTCACCATGACGAACAATCATACAGCCCGACCCTCTTCGTCATCCTGAGGAGCGATCCCTCAGGATCGCGTCTCGAAGGACGCACCGCGCCAATGCAGTCGCTCAGGCTCGCGCGATCCGCTATCCCTCGCCTCAATGAACACCCCCGCGCTCCGCGCCGCCCTGCTCGCCTGGTACGACGCCAACGCGCGCGACCTGCCGTGGCGCGTGGGACCTGGACGGACGCCGCGGGCCGATCCGTACCGGGTCTGGCTGTCAGAGGTGATGCTGCAGCAGACCACCGTACCGCATGCGACGCCCTATTTTCTGAGCTTTACCCGCCGCTGGCCGACAGTCAGCGATCTTGCCGCTGAGGCCGACAGCGAGGTGATGGCCGCCTGGGCCGGGCTCGGCTACTACGCCCGCGCCCGCAACCTGCTGGCCTGCGCCCGGGCCGTGGCGGCCGAACATGGCGGGGTGTTTCCGGATACGGAGGAGGGACTACGGGCCCTGCCGGGCGTCGGTGCCTACACCGCGGCGGCCGTGGCCGCGATCGCCTTCGACCGCGAGGCCAATGTCGTCGACGGCAATGTCGAGCGCGTCATGGCGCGCCTGTTCGCGGTTGAAGCGCCGATGCCGGACAGCAAGCCGGAGCTGAAGCGGCTGGCCGGATCCCTGGTCACCGCTGACCGTTCCGGCGACTGGGCCCAGGCGCTTATGGACCTTGGTGCGACCGTGTGCCGGCCAAAGGCTCCGCTGTGCGACCGGTGTCCGGTGTCAGGATTCTGCACGGCGTTTGCGCAGGGGGATCAGGAGACCTTTCCCCGCAAGACAAAGAAGGCCGACCGGCCCCGGCGATATGGCGTGGCGTATCTGCTGACGCGGGGCGGCGCGGTGGCGCTGGTCCGTCGCCCGCCGAAGGGGCTTCTGGGTGGCATGCTGGGCCTGCCGACCAGCGACTGGCGTGATCGTCCGTGGGCTGACCATGAGGCGGTCTCCGCGGCGCCGGTGGAGACGAACTGGCGCGACGCGGGCGAAATCGAGCACGTGTTCACGCACTTTTCGCTGACATTGCGGGTGTTCAGGGCCGAGGGGGACATGGCGGCGGAGTGGACGGCGCGCGAAGGGCTCGGTGCGCTGCCGAGCGTGTTCCTGAAGGCGGCGCGGCTGGGGCTGGGGTGACAGCGTGCGTCCTTCGAGACGCGATCCTGAGGGATCGCTCCTCAGGATGACGATCTTTGGTGGGCTTCACTTCTATTCGTCATGGTGAGGAGCGAGGCCTCAGCCGAGCGTCTCGAACCACGCAGGCCCTAGGCCGCCATCTCCGCCCGGACCTTGCTCCTCAACACATCGATCGGAGCCAGGCCCTTGTCGGACTTGAAGTGCCAGTAGGTCCAGCCGTTGCAGGCCGGCTGGCTCTGGATCATGGCGCCGACCTTGTGGATCGAGCCGGTCAGGTCGCCGATGGCCAGCGAGCCATCCGCGCGGACCTTTGCCGAGCGCTGGCCCTTGGGGCACCAGACGGTGTCGCCCGCGCGCAGCAGGCCTGCCTCGACGATGGTGCCGAACGGCACGCGCGGCTCTGACTTCTTGCTGCCCATCACGTCCAGGTCCGCCGGAGCGACCGGGATGACCTTGCGGATGCGTTCCTTGGCATGGGCGATGTATTCGCTTTCGCGCTCGATGCCGATGAACCGGCGGCCCAGCCGCTTGGCGGCCGCGCCGGTGGTGCCGACGCCGAAGAACGGGTCGAGGATCACGTCGCCGGGACGGGTCGAGCTTAGGATCACGCGGTAGAGCAGGGCTTCCGGCTTCTGGGTCGGATGGGCCTTGTGGCCGTCACTGCCCTTGATGCGCTCCTCGCCGGTGCACAGCGAGAGGGTCCAGTCCGAGCGCATCTGCACGTCGTCATTGGCCATTTTCATGGCGTCGTAGTTGAAGGTGTAACGCTTGGCGCCCCGGCTCTTTGCGGCCCAGATCAGCGTCTCGTGCGCGTTGGCGAAGCGGGTGCCCTTGAAGTTCGGCATCGGGTTGGTCTTGCGCCAGACTACGTCGTTGAGGATCCAGAATCCCAGGTCCTGCAACACCGTGCCGACACGGAAGATGTTGTGGTAGCTGCCGATGACCCACAGTGCGCCGTCGTCCTTCAGGACGCGCTGGCACTCGGCCATCCAGGCCCGGGTGAAGTCGTCATAGGCCTTGAAGCTGGCGAACTGGTCCCAGTGGTCGTCGACCGCGTCGACCTTGGAATTGTCCGGCCGCAGCAGGTCGCCGCCGAGCTGCAGGTTGTAGGGCGGATCGGCGAACACCAGATCGACCGATTTATCCGGCAGCTTGCGCAGCTGCTCGATGCAATCGCCCTGGATGATGGTTTCCGCGCCGAACGCCATGGTCTGATTTCCCGAACACAAGAGAGTCCAAGGAATCTGGGGGCATTACGGTTAAGGGGGCGTTCGCTGACGTGGTTAGCGAGGGATTAACAGACCTCCGATGTCGGAACTGGCCGACCTTGTCCGTCCTATGCTCAGGTGACACCCAAAAGGAGGCGACAATGCCCTACGTCGACGGTTTCGTGCTCGCGGTCCCGAAGGATCGGCTGGAGGACTACAGGGAGATGGCCAGGCTCGGCAGCGAGATCTGGATGGAGTTGGGCGCGCTGAGCTACGTCGAGTGCTTCGCTGACGATGTGCCCTATGGCGAACTGACCTCCTTCCCGCGCGCGGTCCAGGCGACCGATGACGAGGTCGTGGTCTTCTCCTGGATCACCTACGAATCCCGCGAGAAGCGCGACGAGATCAACGCGAAGGTCATGACCGATCCGCGGATGGAGCGGTGGCAGTCCAACATGCCCTTCGACGGAAAACGGATGATCTACGGCGGCTTCAGGAGCTTCCTGGCGGTGTAGAACAGTTCCTCCCCCATCGGGGGAGGTGGATTGGCGTCAGCCGAGACGGAGGGGGTCCGCTCAGATCATGGGTGACCCCCTCAGTCGGCCCGGGCGGGCCGACAGCTCCCCCAAGGGGGGAGCATCCCTCTCAAAGCGCCCGCTTGTACAGCGCCAGCAGCTTGGCCCAGGCCTTCTCGGCGGCCGCCTCGTTGTAGACAGCGCTGCCGGGGACGCACCAGCCGTGGTTTGCGCCGGTGTAGACCTCGATCGAGTTGGGCCGGCCGGCGGCGGTCATGGCCGCCGCGAGCTTGTCCTTCACGGTCGGATCGGCCTTGTCGTCATTGTCGGCCACAGCGATCAGGTACTCGGCCTTCGTCTTCGGAAGCAGCAGGTGCGGGCTGGTGGGCTGGTCCGTGACCAGGCCGCCGCCGTGGAAGCTGCCCACCGCCGCGATCCGGTCGGAGACCGCCGCGGCCGTGCGAAACGACAGCGGGCCGCCCATGCAATAGCCCTGCACGCCGGCCTTCTTCTTGTGGCTGGTCTGCGACTGGGCGTCGAGGAAGGCGACGTAGGCGATGGCATCCCGATCGATCCCGTCCGGCGTCAGGCTCGCCCGCAGAGGGGCCAGCTTCGCGCGATCTTCAGGCTTGTTGAAGTCGAACCCGCCTTCGATCACCGGCGAGCGTTTGACGCGGTAGTAGACGTTGGGGACCAGCACGACATAGCCCTCCCCGGCGAGGCGCCGGCCCATGTCGCGGAAGGCCTGGCGCAGGCCGACGACATCGGTCCAGACCAGCACCGCCGGCCAGCTGCCCTTGCCCTCCGGGTAGTAGAGCACCGCGTCAGCGACGCCGTCGGCGGTCCTGACATCGACCTCCTTTTCGACCACGGGCGCGGCCGCACGCGCTGAGCCGGCAGCGCCGGCGGCGGCGACGGTCATCAGGCCGAAGGCCCGGCGGGAGACCCTGGGGTCCACGATCAGGCCGGGGTGGATGTCGTCGTCACACATGGCGGGCTGCTCCTGCGGCTGCACTCTGGGATAACAAAGATAGACGTAAACCGTATGACGGGAAGACGGCCTCTCGACTACCCTTGCGGAAGGGCTGGAACCTTGACCCCAAGGCGCGCTGATAGACTCGCCACAGGATCGGAGACGCCCATGCCCAGCCCGCTCGCCCCGCTCGACGAGAGCCGCACCAGTCCGTTCTACGAGCCGCACCACAAGGCCTGGCGCGAGACGCTGCGACGCTGGGTCGAGGCGGAGATCATGCCGTTCGTCAACGACTGGGACGAAGCCGGCGAGTTTCCGCGCGAGCTGTACAAAAAGGCCTCGGACGTCGGGCTGCTGCGACTGGGCTGGCCCGAGGAGTACGGCGGCGTGGCGACCGACCCCTTCATGTCGATCGTCACCAGCCAGGAGATGGCCCGCCACGGCGCCGGCGGGGTCAACGCCAGCCTGATGAGCCACGGCATCGGCCTGCCTCCGATCCGCCGCATGGGCAGCCAGGAGATGAAGGACCGGATCATCCCGCAGGTGCTGTCCGGCGAGAAGATTTCCGCCCTTGCCATCACCGAGCCCACAGGCGGCTCCGACGTCGCCAACCTGAAGACCACCGCCCGCCGCGACGGGGACGAATGGGTCGTCAACGGCAGCAAGATGTACATCACCAGCGGCATGCGCGCGGACTTCTACACCGTCGCCGTGCGCACCGGCGGGGACGGCGCCGGCGGCGTCTCGCTGCTGCTGATCGAGCGCGAGCGCGCGGGATTCAGCCGCCAGCCGCTGAAGAAGCAGGGCTGGTGGGCGTCCGACACGGCCCAACTGTTCTTCGACGATGTGCGGGTGCCGGCCGAGAACCTCATCGGCCAGGAGAACATGGGCTTTTCCGGGATCATGCAGAATTTCAACGGCGAGCGGATCGGCATGACCGCAGGGGCGATCGGCTTCTCGCGGGTCTGCCTCGAGGACGCCATCGACTGGGCCCGCGACCGCAAGACCTTCGGCAAGCGCCTCGCCGACCACCAGGTCATCCGCCACAAGCTGGCGGACATGTACAAGCGCATCAACGCCACCCAGGCCTGGCTTGAGACCCTCGCCTGGCGGATCCAGAACGGCGAGTCGCCGATCGCCGAGATTGCGCTGCTAAAGGTCCAGGCGACCGAGACCATGGAATACTGCGCCCGCGAGGCGATGCAGATCATGGGCGGGGCCGGCTACATGCGCGGCAGCCGGGTGGAGCGGATCTACCGCGAGGTGCGGGTCAACGCGATCGGCGGCGGCAGCGAGGAGATCATGCGCGACCTCGCGGCCCGGCAGATGGGGATCTGAATTCCTGCCCAGCCTCTGACTTTCCTCTCCCGTAGGGAGAGGGGGACCATGCGGAGCATGGTGGAGAGGGAGGCGCCGGTGGTAGTTGGGCATGCGAGAAATCCGCTGATCAGCAGTTCGTCCCTCTCCGACCCGGCTCCGCCGGGCCACCTCTCCCTCCGGGAGAGGAAAGGTGTTTGGCGAACCACGCCCTGATGTCTTGACGGCCAGTGTTGCTCCGGCGGACGACCTGCTCAAGGACCGCTTCGCGGCCGCGTAGCGGCGACCCCGCAGGGGTCGTCCTTGACCAGGACGACCGTCCGGAGCGCATCATTCCATCAAGGCCAATGGGCAGGTGTCATCGATGCTGAGGGGATGGGTCAGCCGCCGAGCAATTCCCGTATCGGCGCCCAGGTCATGCGGTGGATCGGGCTGGGGCCCAGCGTCCGCAGCGCCTCCACATGCACCGCCGCGTGGTAGCCCTTGTGGCCGGCGAAGCCGTAGCCCGGATGCACCGCGTCCATCTCGACCATCAGCCGGTCCCGCGCGGTCTTGGCCAGGATCGAGGCGGCGGCGATGGAGGCGCTGATGGCGTCGCCCTTGACCACCGTCCTGTTCTCGCATGGCAGCCTGAACCGGTAGTTTCCGTCGACCAGGGCGAAGGCCGGCGTCACCGACAGGCCCTCGACGGCGCGGCGCATGGCCAGACCGGTAGCCTGCAGGATGTTGAGCTCGTCGATCTCCTCGACGGTGGCGAAGGCCACGCACCAGGCGACAGCGCGCGTCTTGATCTCGATTTCGAGGGCCTCACGCCGGGCATGGCTCAGCTTCTTGGAGTCATCCAGGCCCTCCGGGGCGGTCGCGGGATCGAGAATCACCGCCGCCGCACTGACCGGTCCCGCCCAGGGGCCGCGCCCGGCTTCGTCCACGCCGCAGACCGGGCCGGTGCAGGCCAGCTCGAGCATGAAGTCCGGCATCAGCGCGTCAGGTCCCGCACCGGCCCATGCCGGAAACAGTCGCCGATGTGGTCGTTGACCATGCCGGTCGCCTGCATGAAGGCGTAGACGATTACCGGACCGACGAACTTGAAGCCCTTCTTTTTCAGCGCCCTGGCCATGGCCTCGGCCTCCGGGGTCTTCACCGGGACTGACTTCATGTCGGGCCAGTGGTTCTGGATCGGCTGGCTGCCGACGAAGTTCCACAGGAACTCGGAGAAGTCCTCGCCGTTGTCGCGCATCTCCAGCCAGATCTTCGCACCGCCGATGGCCGCGTCGATCTTGGCGGTCGACCGGACAATGCCGGCGTCAGCCATCAGCCGGGCGCGGTCGGCCTCGCCATAGCGGGCGACCTTTTCCGGATCGAAATTGTCGAAGGCCGCGCGGAAGGCCTCGCGCTTGCGCAGGATGGTGATCCAGGCGAGCCCGGCCTGGAACCCGTCCAGCACCAGCTTCTCCCACAGCGCACGCGGGTCGTACTCAGGCACGCCCCATTCCTCATCGTGATAGGCGAGGTAGAGGGCGTCCGAGGTTCCGGGCCAGGCGCAACGGGGGAGCGAGTCGGTCATGGCGTCAGTCTAGCGACGGATGATCGCGCTCGCATCGCCGGCGTAATGTCACGTCCTTGCGGGGCGCGTCGTCTGATCCTGACGGTGCGGCCCGATGCTAGGGTCGAGCCGCGATGAGTCGGGCGGAGCGGCGATGGCGGCGGATCAGTACGTCTACTTTCACGGCCAGCCGGGCTCGCCGGCGGAGCCGGCGCTGGTCGGCGTGGCCGGCCTGCCTGCGGCCATGTTCGCGGCTGACCGCGCGACCGATCGTCCTGAGCTGCCCATGAGCGCCTGGCTCGACCATCTGACGGCGGCGATCCTGGCGCGATATCCCGCCGGCCCGATCCGGCTCGTCGGATTCTCGCTTGGGGCGTTCATCGCTCTTGAGGTGGCGCTGCGGATCGCCAGCCGAGATGTTCGGCTGGATCTGGTGTCGCCCGCCGCCCCGTTGGGACTGGGCGACTTTCTGCCGGACATGGCGGGCGGCGCGGTGTTTGGTCTGGCGGCTCGTCGACCGGCTCTGTTCGCGGCGCTGACCCGGCTGCAGGGGTGGCTGGCCCGGCTCGTGCCGGGGGCGCTGTTTGGTCAGATCTTCGCCGGCGCGGCCGGGGCCGATGCCGAGCTCGCCCGGGATCCAGGGTTCCAGACCATCATCAAGGCCATCCTTGCCCACAGCCTCTCGGGCGGCGCGCGTGCCTACCGCCGCGATGTGCTGGCCTATGTCGCCTGGACGCCCGACCGGCTCGCCGGCCTGACCTATCCCGTGACCCTGTGGCAGGGCGAGGCCGACACCTGGACCCCGCCGGCGATGGCGCGGGCGATGGCCGCCGCTCTCCCGGGCGCGCCGATGCTACGCACCTTTCCGGGCTTGTCGCACTATTCGACTCTCCGGGCGGCGCTGCCGGAAATCTTCGCCGGCGACGATTGAGCCGTCAGGCCTCGAGCCACGCCGGCCGGTCGACGCTCACGGGCCGTCCGTCCGCCGTCAGCGCGGCGTCCTCGATCCGGTCGAGCCGCAGCAGGGCGATGGCCCGGCCCGTGTTCCCTGAAAGCACCTGACCCGCCCGCAACTCGCCATTCAGCACCTCTGCGCCGAAAGCCGGCGGCGGGCCGTCAAAGGCGATCGGCAGCATGCGGCTCCTGATCTGGCCGCGACGCTTCATCCGGCTGGTGGTTTCCTGCCCGACGAAACAACCCTTCCGGAAGTCGATCCCGTTCAGCAGGTCGAAGTTGGCCTCGATCGGATAGGTCTTGTCGTCGCCATAGTCGGCCGTGTCCGGCACGCCGAGCGTGAGTCGCCGCGTCTCATAGGCGGCGCTGTCCGCGCGGACGCCCGGCGGTTCGACGTCGCCGTAGCCGCGCAGACCCAGCGCCGGCAGGCGGGGATCGACGGCGAAGCCGGGCTCCGGCCGGTCCGTGTTCCACAGGGCCACGACCGGCCCGGTCTGCGGCGCGATTTCGACCCTGGCCCGCAGCCGAAAGATCGTCAGCCGGGCGATCAGCGCCTCTCGCCGGTCGGCGGCGACATCCAACCAGCATCCATCCTCACGGCCGAGGATGAACAGGTCGAACAGCAGTCGGCCCTGGGGCGAGAGCAGGGCGCCGAAGCGCAGTTCCCCGACCGCGAGGGTGTCGACATCCTGTGTCAGCTGGCCCTGCAGGAAGGTGCGCCAGTCCGGCCCGGTGACGGCCAGAAGGGCCCGGTCGCGGAGGAGGGCATAGGTCGGAGCCTTGGTCATGATCCCGATGTGGCCTTTCACACGCTGTAACGCCAGTGCATGCCAGTCTAAGGTGTCGCAATGGCGATCAAGCCCTTCCCGATTCTGTTCATAGGCCCTTCCCGTATCGGCGACGCTGTTCTGGCGTCCGGCCTGATCAGGAAGCTCGCCGACGAGGCGCCCGGCGCCCGGTTCACCATCGCGGTCGGCCCGGCCGCCGCACCGCTGTTCGCCGAGGTGCCCGGGCTCGACGCCCTCATCGTGATGCGGAAGCAGAAGGGGTCGGGCCACTGGTTCGCCCTGTGGAACCAGGTGCGAAGCACACACTGGAGCCTCGTCGTCGACATGCGCGGTTCGGCTACGGCGCGGTTCCTCAGGGCGGACCGTCGGGCCCGGCACCGCAAGGCCGGCGGCGAGCCGGTGCACAAGGTCATCGAGGCCGCCAGTCTGCTGACGCTGGAGGATGATCCGCCCGCGCCCTTCCTGTTCACCTCCGACGAGATCGAGGCGCGCGCCGTCGAGCTGCTCGGCGAGGGCGGGCCGATCCTGGCCATGGGGCCGGCGGCGAACTGGCTGGGCAAGACCTGGCCAATCGAGCGCTTCGCCCGGGTGGCCATCGAACTGCTCGACGCGGATGGACCGATGGCCGGCGGCCGACTGCTGGTGCTTGGCGGACCGGAAGATGCCCGCTACGTCGAGCCGCTGGTGCGCACCATCCCGCGCGACCGGGTCATCGACCTGACCGGTCAGGTCGATCTGCTGACGGCCTACGCCGTGCTCAAGCGGGCGCGCCTGTTCGTCGGCAACGACTCCGGACTGATGCATCTGGCCGCGGCGGCGGGCGCCCCGACCATCGGCCTGTTCGGGCCTTCCGACGACCGGCTGTACGCCCCGTGGGGACCCGACACGCGCGTCGTACGGGGTCCGCGTGAGTTCGACCAGTTCAAAGCCGTCGACCCCGGCCTGAACCAGACCATCGGCCATATGATGGACCTGCCGGTGGACCGGGTGGTCGAGACGGCGCGCGAACTGCTGGAAGCGACGAAGCCGGCCTGAGCCGGATGAGCGGATTGTGAAATGACCCAGACCTACGACCTGATCATCCGTGGCGGCGAAGTGGTGAACCACGCGGGACGCGGGATCACCGACATCGGCATTCGCAGTGGCAAGTTCGCCTTCGTCGGCGACCTGTCGCACGCCTCGGCCGGCGAGGTGATCGATGCCACCGGTCTGACCGTCCTGCCGGGCGTGATCGACAGTCAGGTGCACTTCCGCGAGCCGGGCCTCGAATGGAAGGAAGACCTCGAGACCGGCGCCAACGCGGCCGTGCTGGGCGGGGTCACGGCCGTGTTCGAGATGCCGAACACCGAGCCGACAACCACCGATCCGGATGCTCTCGCCGACAAGCTGCGCCGCGCCTCGGGCCGCATGAGCTGTGACCACGCCTTCTACGTCGGCGGCACGCACGAGAACGCGCGGTTCCTGGGCGAGCTGGAGCGGCTGCCGGGCTGCTGCGGCATCAAGGTGTTCATGGGCGCCTCGACCGGCTCCCTGCTGATCAAGGACGATGCGGGCGTTGAAGAGGTGCTGAAGCACATCAACCGCCGGGCCGCCTTCCACTCCGAGGACGAGTACCGGCTGGAAGAGCGGCGGCCGATCGCCCGCACCGGCGACTGGACCAGCCACCCGGAGGTGCGCGACGCCGAGAGCGCGATCCGCTCGACCCGCCGCCTCGTCGGCCTCGCCCGCAAGGTCGGCAAGCGCATCCATGTGCTGCACGTGACCACGGCCGAGGAGATGGAATTTCTGGCCCTCAACAAGGACGTCGCCAGCGTCGAGGTCACGCCGCAGCATCTGACGCTGGAGGGACCGGAGGCCTATGAGCGGCTCAAGGGCTATGCCCAGATGAACCCTCCGATCCGCGAGGCGCACCACCGCGCCGCGCTGTGGGCCGGCCTCGCCACCGGCGTCGCCGACGTCATGGGCTCCGACCATGCGCCGCACACCGCCGAGGAGAAGGCGCGACCCTATCCCGCCTCGCCGTCGGGCATGCCGGGGGTGCAAACCCTGGTGCCGATCATGCTGACCCATGTGGCCGAGGGCCGGCTGACGCTGGAGCGGTTCGTCGACCTGACCAGCCACGGCCCCAACCGCGTGTTCGGTCTGGCCGAGAAGGGCCGCATCGCCGAGGGCTTCGACGCCGACCTGACCATCGTCGACCTCAAGGCCCGTCGAACCATCCGCCACGCCGACCAGGCCAGCCGGGTAGGCTGGACCCCGTTCGACGGCTTCGAAGCCAGGGGCTGGCCGGTCGCGACCATCGTCCGCGGCATCAGCGTCATGCGTGACGACGAGATCGTCGCGCACGGACGGGGCAAGCCCGTGCGGTTCGGGGAGACGCTGAAACACTGATCCTCTCCGCGAAGCGGGGAGGATTGAACGCGTTGCATTGGCGCCCGATAACCGCGCCCATGGACGGAAACACCGCGCTCTCCACAACCCCCTTTCGTGACGCCCGCTATGCGCCGCGCCGGCTCGACGTCGAGCGGCGGGCGGACGGGTCGCTGGTGCTGGCCAATCCGACGCCGGTCGACGGGCGCTACACCACCACGCTCGACGCGCTGGTCCGCTGGAGCGCGGAGGCGCCGGATCGGGTCTGGCTGGCCGAGCGGGCTGCGGACGGCTGGCGGACGGTCGACTTTGCCACGGCCCATAAACAGGTGTCGGCGCTCGCCGGCGGTCTCAAGGGTCTGGGGCTGAAGCGCGGCGACTGCCTGCTGATCCTCGCGCGCAACACGGTCGACCACGCCCTGATCTGCTACGCGGCCATGGCGCTCGGCGTGGCGGTGGCTCCGGTGTCGCCGCAGTACGGCCTGGCCGGGGCCGATCTTTCGCGACTGGCCTATGCCTGCGGCGTGCTGAGCCCGGACGCGGTCTATGCCGACGACGCGGCGGCCTTCGCCGGGGCGCTGGAGGCCGACTTTCTGCAGGGCCTCCCGGTGGTCGCCAGCGCCAACGCGCGGCCGACCGACATTGCCTTTGCCAGCCTGCTGACTTCGGCGCCGACCGCGTTCGTCGCCCGGCCGGACGACACGGCCAAGCTGCTGCTGACCTCGGGTTCGACGGGACGGCCCAAGGCGGTGATCGGCCTGCACCGCAACATCGCCTTCAACGCCGCCCAGATCGCGGCCTGTTTCGACGATCCTGATCCGCCGGTGGTGGTCAACGCCGCGCCCTGGAGCCACAGCCTGGGGGCCAACGCCATCCTGCACATGGTGCTGCATCGGGGCGGGACGCTGTACATCGATGCCGGCCAGCCGACCCAGGCGCGGTTCGCCGAGACAATCCGCAACCTGTCGGAAGTCTCGCCGACCTATCACAACATGGTCCCGGCCGGCTGGGGGCTGTTCGCGTCAGCTCTGGAGAAGGACGAGGCCCTGGCCCGGACTTTCTTCAAGCGGGTTCGGGTGCTGCAGTACGGCGGCGCCTCTATCGCCCAGAGCATCATCGACCGGGTCCAGGCCGTGGCGATCAGGACCATCGGCGAACGGGTGACCTTCGCCACCGGCTACGGCTCGACCGAGACCGGGCCGACGGCCTGCAACATCCACTGGCTGAACGGTCGGGGCGGGATGATCGGCCTGCCAGTGCCGGGCACGGCGGTGAAGCTGGTTCCGGCCGGCGAGAAATTCGAGATCCGCGTGAAAGGCCCGCAGGTCTCGCCCGGCTATCTGGGTGAACCGCAACTGTCGGCCGACGCCTTCGATGAGGAGGGCTTCTATCGCCTCGGCGACGCGGCGCGGGCCATCGATCCGGCCGATCCGGAGGCTGGCCTGATGTTCGATGGCCGGCTGGTGGAGAACTTCAAGCTGGCCAGCGGGACCTTCGTCGCGGCGGGAGCCCTGCGGGTGACGGCCGTCTCGGCCATCGGCGGCGCAGCGCTGGATGCGGTGGTCTGCGGCGAAGGGCAGGAGGGCGTCGGCCTGATGCTGTTCCTCGACCCGTCGTTCAACGCGCGCCATCCGGATCCGGCGGAGGTGCGGGCGGTGATCCGTACCGGGCTGGAGAAGATGAACGCGGCGGCGAGGGGCGGCGGCGGCAGGATCTGGCGCGCCCTGATCCTCGACGGCGCGCCGGACGCCGCCAGCGGCGAGCTGACCGACAAGGGTTACATCAACCAGGCCATGGCCCGGGATCGCCGGCCGGCGGAGGTGGCGAGGCTGTTCGCGGATGCGCCCGATGACGGGGTGATGGTGTTCTGATCCACTGTCATCCCGGAAGCCGCGCAGCGGCTATCCGGAACCCAGATCAAGTCCAGGCCGAATCCTGGTCCCGTCTCTTCGCTACGGCCGGGATGACAGGGGTTGGGGAGCGCGCTCAATCGCCAACGCCGCGGCAACCCCCACGCAGATCAACAGCTGGCCGAAATAGTAGGGGACCCAGACCGCCAGGCCGCTGAGGAAACTGTCCGGCAGAGGCCCCATCTTGGCGAAAATCACCAGGTCGCTGACGAGGAACATCAGCGCCCCGGCGCCAACCGTGAAGCGCGGGAAGCGGCTGGTCCAGGCAGTCGCGGCCATCAGCGACAGGCCGAGGGTGTAGAAGGCCACGCCCGGCGCGCCGGACCGGTCGGCGGGCAGCATGAAGGCGATGAACACCGCCGCCGGGACCAGCAGCAGCGCCAGAGCCCCCTGACTGCGGCTCAAGTCCGGACGGCGATTGGTCAGGTAGAGGCCGACGGCGACGACGTGGCCGATCAGGAACGCCACCGCGCCGACGATGAACTGGATGCCCAGCAACACGTCGCCGAGGAAGCCGAGGGTCATCACCGCCGTCAGAAGCCATCCGTCGCGGTCACGGGCCTTCAGCGCGGCGTAGACCGCCAGAAGTCCGACGCCGGTCCCCTTCCACGCCAGTTCCAGCGGCGTGGGCAGATGCAGACCCCACGACGCGATGTAGCTCACCCCGCCGAGGATCGAGCCGATCAGCGCCCAGCGGGCCGCCCTGTCGCGCAGTGTCATGGTCGTGTCCCCTCTTTGCCCTCTGCATGCCCGGTTTGGCGCGGCGGCAAAAGGTCGAATTGGTCTGGATCAAGCCGCCGCCCGGGCAGGGCCTTTAGGGTGCCGCCAGACACGGGAGCCGCCGGGCATGACCACCCTCATCGATGACCTGAAACAGGCCCTGGCTCCCGACGCGGTGCTGGGCGGCGCGGAGGGCGCCGACAGGTTCCAGAGCCCCTGGACCCGGCTGGGCGAACCACTGGCTGTGGTCCGGCCGGCCTCGACAGCGCAGGTGGCCACGGTGCTGCGCCTGGCGTCGGCCGCAGGCGTGCCCGTCGTGCCCTGGGGCGGGCGCACGGGCCTGGTCGACGGCTGTGTCGCGGACGGGGCCGTCGCCCTGTCACTCGACCGCATGGCGGCCATCGAACGCGTCGACGCCGCCGCCGGGACCCTGACCGTCCAGGCCGGCTGCATCCTGCAGACCGCCTGCGAAGCCGCCGCCGGGGAGGGGCTGCTGCTGCCGCTGGATCTGGGCTCGCGTGGCTCGGCGACCATCGGCGGCAACATCGCCACCAATGCCGGCGGCAACCGCGTCCTGCGCTACGGCATGATGCGCGAGATGGTGCTGGGGCTGGAGGCGGTTCTGGCCGACGGCACAATCATCGACGCCATGAACCCGCTGCTGAAGAACAATGCCGGCTACGACCTCAAGCCGCTGTTCATCGGCTCGGAGGGCACGCTGGGCGTGGTCACCCGGGCGGTGCTGCGGCTTCGGCCGGCGCCCGTCAGCCAGGACACGGCCTTCATCGGCGTCGAGCGGTTCGACGACCTGCCGAGGCTGCTGCGCCGGCTGGAGCGGGGTCTGGGCGGCAACCTGTCGGCCTTCGAGGTGATGTGGGCCGACTTCCACGACCTGGTGACCACCGCCCCGGCGCGGGGCCGCCCGCCGCTGGACGGCCGATACCCCTGGTATGTGCTGGTCGAAAGTCTGGGCGCCGATCCGGATATCGACGCCGCTCGGTTCGAGGCCTGCCTCGCGGCGGCGCTGGAGGACGGCGATATCGCCGACGCCGTGATCGCGCGCTCGAAGGCCGAACGCGAGGCGATGTGGGCCCTGCGCGACGATGTCGCCCAGACCGCGCGCAACGGCCCGATCGTGACCTTTGATGTCAGCCTGCCGATCCCGGTGATGAACGCCTATGTCGGGGCGGTGCAGACCGCCCTGGCTGAGCACTGGCCGGAGCTCGGGCCGCCGATGGTGTTCGGTCATCTCGGCGACGGCAATCTGCACATCATCGCTCGCGTCCCGGCCATGACGCCGGAGCACCGGCACAGGGTCGAGATGATCGTCTATCGCCCGCTGGCGGCGCTGGGCGGATCGATCTCGGCCGAGCACGGCATCGGCCTTCAGAAGCGCGATCATCTCGATCTGACCCGCTCGCCGGCCGAGATCGCCCTGATGCGGCGGCTCAAGGTGGCGCTTGATCCACGAGGCATTCTGAACCCTGGAAAGATCATCGCCTGATCAAGGGCTGGGCGCCCACCCGTTGGCGTGGCGCGCGAAATGTTGGATGGGTGGCGTGCTGCCCCGAACGGAGAAGACCATGAACGGCGCCGACGCCCTGATCACCACGCTCGCCGACAACGGCGTGACCGCCTGTTTCGCCAATCCAGGCACCAGCGAGATGCAGTTCGTCTCGGCCCTGGATCGCGAGCCGCGCATGCGGTCGGTGCTGTGCCTGTTCGAGGGCGTAGCCACGGGGGCCGCCGACGGCTACGGCCGGATGGCCGGCAAGCCCGCTTGCACCCTGCTGCACCTGGGCGCCGGCTACGCCAACGGCGGGGCCAACCTGCACAACGCCCGGCGGGCGGCCACGCCGCTGGTCAACGTGATCGGCGACCACGCCACCTATCACCGGCAGTACGACGCGCCGCTCAACTCCGACATCGCCGGCTGGGCCGCGCCCAACTCGTTGTGGGTCAAATCGGCCGAGTCGGCGGACACGGTCGGGCCGCTGACGGCTGAAGCGGTGCAGGCCAGCTTCGGCGCGCCCGGCGGCTGCGCCAGCCTGATCCTGCCGGCCGACAGCGCCTGGACCGAGACCGCCGTGGTCGGGCCCGTGCTCGCGCCGAAGCCGCGCGCCAAGGTCTCAGCGGACGCGACCGCCGCCATGGCCGCGCGGATCAAGGCGGCGAAGAAGCCGGTGATCCTGATGGGAGGCTCGACCTGTCTCGACGCCGGCGTGCGCCAGGCAGGCCGGATCGCCGCCACCGGCGTGCGCACCCTGACCGACACGTTCGTCGCCCGCATCGCCCGCGGCGCCGGTCGGTTCGCGCCGGACAAGATGATGTATTTCGGCGAGATGGCCCTGGCGGACCTCGAGGGCGTCGATCTGATCGTGCTGGTCGAGACCACCGAGCCGGTGGCCTTCTTCGCCTATCCCGACCGGCCCAGCCTGCTGGTTCCGGAGGGCTGCGAGACCGCCAGTCTGTGCGGCCGCGAGGCGGACGGCATCGGCGCGCTGCAGGCCCTGGCCGATGCGCTGGGCGCGCCCGAAGCCACTCCGATCGAGGCGCTCAAGCTGCCCGACATGCCGGTCGGCGCGCAGAATCCCTACACGATCGGCGCCTCGATCGCCCGGCACATGCCCGACAACGCCATCATCAGCGACGACGCGGTGACCGCCGGCCTGCCCGTGTTCCAGTCAACCCGGACCGCAAGGCCTCACGACTGGCTGTGCCTGACCGGCGGCGCCATCGGCCAGGGCATCCCGCTGGCCATTGGCGCGGCGGTGGCCTGTCCGGACCAGAAGGTGCTTAGTCTCAACGGCGACGGCGCGGCCATGTACACCGTGCAGGGCCTGTGGACGATCGCCCGCGAGCAGCTCGACGTCTGCGTCGTCGTGTTCGCCAACCACGCCTACCGCATTCTCAACATCGAGATGGGCCGCACCGGAGCCGGCAATCCCGGACCGGCGGCGAAGAAGCTGCTGGATCTCGGCGATCCGCGCATCGACTGGGTCAATGTCGCGAGCGGCCTGGGCCTGCCCGCCGAGCGCTGCTCAACGGTGGATGAGTTTGATGCGGCCTTCGCCCGGGCCATGAGCCGCAAGGGCCCGGCGTTTATCGAGGCGGCGCTCTAGCGCTTTCCGATCGCAACCAAAGAAAAAGGGCCCGCCGGATCGCTCCGGCGGGCCCTCATCTTTCAGACCAACTGAAGGATCAGTTGCTGGTCTTGTTGGTCGGCAGCTTGCAGCCGCCGCCGATGCCGGAGGCCTGCTTGCAACTCAGGACTTCCTTGGGCGTCTCGTTCCTCAGCGGATAGCTGATCACCCAGCCCGGCAGGCCGTCAGCGCAGGCGACTTCGATGAAGCCGTCGCCCGTCTCGGTCTTGCCGATGACGCGGGCGTCGGAGACCGAGCAGGAGCCCTTGCCCAGCCCGCGAAGGTCGGTGCTGAGCTTGACCACCGACGCCGCCTTCGGGGTGAAGGAGCAGCCGTAGCCCTGCAGTTCGGCGGTAATGCAGTTGTAGACCTTGCCGCCGCCGTTGGAGTCAAAGACAGCGACGCCGCCGTCGGGGCGATCCGAGCACTTCAGCTCAACCACTTCCTCGGGCTTACCGCGGGCCGGGAACAGGGCGTACTTCTCGACCTTGCAGGGGAAGCCGGCCTTGGTGGCCAGGCGGGTATAGAGGCCGGCCTGTTCGGTCATCGCCTCGCGCGAGTCGGTCAGCGTGCATTCGGCGCCGCCCGGAGCGTTGGCGCAGTCGATGGCGCGGGCGAGCGCGCCGCTGGCGGCGCGTTCAAGCACGTAACCCTTGCCGTCCTGGCAGGCGACTTCGAAGTAGGTCGATCCGTTCACCGCCGACAGGATGTAGCGCTTGTCCTTGACCACGCAGTTCTTGCCCGAGGCCGCGGCCAGGGTGTCGACCATGGCGAGCTGGGCTTCGCGGGTGGTCAGCGTGCAGGACAGGTTTGAACCGTCTTCGTAGGCAAGACAGGTATTGGCCTTGACCTCCTTGGAGGCGTCAGCCGGGTAGGAGGTGATCACGACCAGGCCGGACCCGTTGGCGCAGGCGACCTCGAAGAAGGTGTTCTTGGTGCTGGCCCCGATCGAGCGGGCGTTGGTGATATCGCAGGAGCCGGCGGCCTTGGTTACGAACGGTGCGAGCGACTGCATCGGATTGGCGTTCGCCGGCAGTTTGCAGGCCAGCTGGCCGGGTTTGCCATCGGGGCCGGGCTTGCCGGTTTCGAGGCAGGGGTAATAGGCTGGCGGGGTTACGTTTCCGGCCGACGCGACGACGACGCCGCCCATGCCGGGATTGCAGGCGATTTCATAGTAGGCCGTCTTGGTCTTCGGGTCCGCGCCGACCCAGCGTGCGTCGGAGAGGGTGCAGTTGAGGCCCGCCGCCGCGATGAGCGCCGGCGCGTCGGCCATGCCCTTCTCGCGAGACTTGGCGTCCACGCCGCCCGCGGCTTCGGCCGGCTTCTTGGCCGCCAGCACGAGCGTGGCGGGCGCGATGGCCAACAGGGCCAGAACGGCCGCCAGGCCGATCCCGAATTTTCTCATTGTTCTGTCTCCTGGCAGATTCCTCGCGCGGACTTAAACGCGCGCTTTTTTCGGGGGTCAAGGTCACGCAACCGACTGGCGGAATTGCGGCGCGGGGCTGAACAGCCGATGATGGGGGCATTCATCGGGAGTGCAGCACGTTGCGGGACGGAATCGAAGAGACGGCCGCCGAGATCCGTCGTCCGAAACTGGACTATCCGTTCGAGACGGGCCCTGCACCCGGAACGGGTGAGGCGGTCGAAGTCGCCCCCGGTGTGCTGTGGCTGCGTATGCCGCTGGGCGGGGCGCTGCAGTTCATCAACGTCTGGGCGCTCGCCGACGGAGAGGGCTGGTGCGTGGTCGATACCGGCATGCAGACCCGTGACACGTCCCAGGCCTGGCGGGCCGCGTTCAAGGACGCGCTGGGCGGCAAGCCGATCACCCGCGTGATCGTGACGCACCTGCACCCGGACCATATCGGTCTCGCTGGCTGGATGACCCGCAAGTTCCAGTGCCGGCTGTGGATGACCCGGCTGGAGTACCTCCAGTGCCGGATGCTGGTGGCCGACACCGGCCGCGAGGCGCCCGAGGACGGGATGCGCTTCTACAAGGCCGCCGGCTGGGACGAGGATGCGCTGGAGAACTACCGCGCCCGTTTCGGCGGCTTCGGCAAGGCGATCTACCAGCTGCCGGACAGCTATCGCCGGGTGAACGACGGGGAGGAGTTCCTGATTGGCGCCCATGTCTGGCGCATCGTCACCGGCTGCGGGCACTCGCCGGACCATGCCTGCCTCTACTGTCCTGAGCTGAAGCTGCTGATTTCCGGTGACCAGGTTCTGCCGCGCATCTCCTCGAACGTTTCGGTGTTTCCGACCGAGCCGGAGGACGATCCGCTGACCGACTGGATGACCAGCTGCGCCAAGGTCAAGGCCGCCGTGCCGGATGAAGTGCTGGTGCTGCCGGCGCACAACGATCCGTTCCACGGTCTGCACGCGCGGCTCGACCATCTCATTGCCGGCCATGAGCGGTCACTGGGCCGTCTGGAGAAGTCGCTGGCCGAACCGAAGCGCGCCATTGACGTGTTCGGCGCCCTGTTCGCCCGCCCGATCGGGCCCGAACTGGTCGGCATGGCGACGGGCGAGAGCCTGGCCCACCTCAACTGCCTGATCGAGCGCGGCCAGGCCGTGGCAGAGGCGGATGAAGACGGCGTGATCTGGTACCGGGCGAGGTGAGTCGAGATTCTTCCTCCCCGCGAAGCCGGGGAGGGGGACCGCCCGGAGGGCGGTGGAGGGGGCAGCGCCGCCGCTAGCGGACTGACCCGATCCGGGCATCTGGCCGGGCGGTCCTAACGATCGCCGCCAAGACGCCGCTCAAGTCATCGAATACCAGTTGGTTGGGCAGCCTTAGAATGCTCAACCCCTGTGCGCCGATCCATTGATCGCGCACCGCGTCATGGATCCGCGCGTCTTCGTCGCCGTGAACGCCTCCGTCGAGCTCCACGACCAGTCGGCTCCCGCTGCAGTAGAAATCGACCACATAGGCGCCGATCAATTGCTGGCGGCGAAACTTCAGGCCGGCGAGCTGCTTGCCGCGCAGCGCTTGCCAGAGCGTGATCTCCGCACGGGTCATGTGCCGCCGGAGGTGTCTGGCCTGTGTCAGGGTTGAGCGGGCTTCCATGATGCCATATTAACGATTGTTTTCCACCTGAGCAACCTGAAGAGGTGGTTCCGTCCCCTCCACCATGCTTCGCATGGTTCCCCTCCCCGGCTTCGCGGGGAGGAAGGCCCATATCTGTTTCACATGCGAACTTGATATTTCGCATATGAAGTATATATCGGCGGTCGATGACTGGACGCCCGACCTTCTATCTCCTGCTAAAGACCGCCTACCGGCGCATGGAGCGCTGGATCGAGGCCGAGGCCGCCAATGAAGGCCTATCCTCGGCCCAGGCGGGACTGGTGCTCTTTCTCGGCAAGTCTGACGGCGCGGGCATCGGCGACGCGGCCGAGGCGCTCGACGTGGCGCCCTCCGCGATGACCGGGCTGGTCGACCGCATGACCCGCGCCGGACTGGTCGAGCGGCGGCCGGACCCCCGCGACGGACGCGGCCAACGACTCCATCTGACCGAACAGGGCTGGTCGGCGCGCAACGACGCAGTCCGGGTGCTGGGCGAGCTCAATGCCCGCATGGGCGAGGGGCTGTCCGAGGCGGACGCGCGGACCATCGCGCGCTGGCTCGAGTCCGTCACAACCAAACTCACGAAAGAGGACTGAACCCCATGACCGATCGCATCACCTCGCCCTTCGGGGCCTTCACGCCGGCCCGCGAGGTCGTGGCCGGTCACGATCTGACGGGCAAGACCGCCATCGTCACCGGGGCCGCCACCGGCATCGGCATCGAGACCGCCCGGGCCCTGGCCGAGGCCGGCGCAGACGTGGTCATCGCCGCCCGCAAGCCGGACCTCGCGGCCGCGGCCATCGCCGACATCGACAAGACCGCGCCGGGCAAGACCCGCTTCGAGATGCTCGACCTGTCCGAGCTGGCCTCGATCCGCGCGTTCGGCGCCCGCTGGGGCGTCACGCCGCTGCACATCCTGATCAACAACGCCGCCGTCATGGCCTGTCCGCTGGACCGCACCCACGACGGCTTCGAGATGCAGATCGGCACCAACCACTTCGGCCATTTCCTGCTCGGAAACCTGCTGGCCCCGGCGCTGGAAGCGGGCGCCAAGGGCGCCAGCAAGCCTTCGCGACTGGTCAGCCTGTCGTCGATCGGCCACCGCCGCTCGGACATCAACTGGGAAGACGTCAACTACGTCACCCGGCCCTACGACAAATGGGAGAGCTACGGTCAGGCCAAGACGGCCAACGCCCTGTTCGCCGTCGGCTTCCACAAGCGGTTCAAGGATCGCGGGATCACGGCCAATGCCGTCATGCCCGGTGGCATCATGACCCCGCTGCAGCGCCACATGCAGCACGAGGAGATGGTCGCCATGGGCTGGATCGACCCCGAGACCGGCAAGATCCGCGATGGCTTCAAGACGCCCGAACAGGGCGCCTCGACCAGTGTCTGGGCGGCAGTCGGACCTGAGCTTGAGGGCGTCGGCGGTCTCTACCTCGAGAACTGCGGCCAGGCTCTGCCCTGGAGCAAGGAGTCGCCCTTCACCGGCGTCATGCCGCATGCCCTGAACCCCGACAGCGCGGAGAGGCTGTGGGCCCTGTCCGTGGAGACAGTCGGCGCGGGCTGATGGTGCGTGGTTCGAGACGCGCTCTCCAAGCGCTGCTCAGCGTGACCAACACAAATACAAAGTCATCCTGAGCAGGCCCGCAGGGCCGTGTCGAAGGACGCAGGGTTTCGCCACGCGGATGGCGTTTGCGTCCTTCGAGACGCTCGCCTGAGGCTCGCTCCTCAGGATGACGGCAAGGGATTGATCGCCACCCTGCTCGTCATGGTGAGAAGCGGACCCTCGGGTCCGCGTCTCGAACCACGCACTCTCCCCATGAAGGCGCGCGAGAGCTACGCTCGCGCCATGACCCTGACCATCCGACCCGCCCACCCCGGCGACGCACCCATGATCCTCGATTTCGTGCAGGCCTTGGCCGAGTACGAAAAGCTGCGCCACGAGGCGGACCTGACGCTGTGGGATGTGGAGGTCTCGTTCTTCGGCGCCGCGCCGCGCGTGTTCTGCGATATCGCCGAACAGGACGGCAAACCGGTGGGATTCGCGGTCTGGTTCTACAGCTACTCCACCTTCCGGGGCCGACACGGGATCTATCTGGAAGACCTGTTCGTCGTTCCGGAGGCGCGTGGCCTTGGGGCGGGCAAGGCGCTTCTCGCCGGGCTGGCGCGGCGCTGCCGCGACGAGGGGCTGCCCCGCCTCGACTGGGCGGTGCTGAACTGGAACGCGCCGTCGATCGCCTTCTATGACTCCCTGGGGGCCGAGGCGCTGGACGGCTGGACGACCCGCCGGCTGACCGGTGAACCGCTGGAGCGCCTGGCAGGATCATGAGCGCGCCGCCGGACACCGTGCTGGATGTTTCGCCCGAAGAGGCGGCGGCGATCCGCGCGGCGGTGCTGGCGGCTGATCTCGATACGCTCGGGCCGGGCCGATCGCTCGCGGGCCTGGACGACACGGTCGACCTGACCGCCTTCCTCGCCGATCCCCGGGTCACGGACGCCATCTACGATCTGCCCCGGCCCTTCAGTCTCGACAACGTCGGCCGCTGGATCGCCGAGTCAGAGGCGCTGCGCCAGGAGGGACGACGCATATTGATCCTGACGCGTGACGAGACGGGCGAGATCGCCGGCTACAGCTGCGTCAGCGTCTGGCCCGAGCGATCCGCCGCCGAGCTGGCCGGCGCCCTGCGCGCGGACCGCCAGAGCGGCGGGCAGGGCGGCGCCGGCGCGCTGCACACCTTCGGCTGGATATTCTCGGAGTTGAGGGTGCGGATGATGTGCCTGACGGCCGCCGTCGACAACGTCCGCTCGGCGAAGCTGATCGACGCGGCGGGGTTCGTGCGCATGGGGACGCGCGACGCGGTGAGGCCGGACGGGACGACGCGGACGTCGCTGTACTGGGAAGTGACGGCGGATCAGTGGCGGGAGAGGTGGGGATAGCGTGCGTGGATCGAGACGCTCGCCTGAGGCTCGCTCCTCACCATGACGAACCGAGGAGACAAGCCCACACTGCACGTCATCCTGAGGAGCGATCCCTCAGGATCGCGTCTCGAAGGACGCACTACGCCCGCTCGAATACCGCCGCGATGCCCTGGCCGCCGCCGATGCACATGGTCTCCAGGCCGTACTTGCCGTCCCGGCGGTGCAGTTCGCGCAGCAGGTTGGCAAGGATCCGCCCCCCCGTGGCGCCGATCGGGTGGCCGAGGCTGATGCCGCTGCCGTTGACGTTCAGCTTGTCGCGGTCGTCCCAGCCCCAGCCCTTGAGCACGGCCAGCACCTGCGGCGCGAAGGCCTCGTTCAGCTCGACCAGGTCGATATCCTTCCAGCCCAGGCCAGTGCGCTTGAACAGGCGCTCGACCGCCGGCACGGGGCCGATGCCCATGCGCGAGGGATCGCAGCCAGCGGCGGCCCAGCTGTGGAACCAGCCCATCGGCTCCAGGCCCAGTTCGTCCAGCTTGTCCTCGGCGACCACCAGGCAGGCGGCCGCGGCGTCGTTCTGCTGGCTGGCGTTGCCGGCGGTGACCACGCCGTCCTTCTCGATCGCCCGCAGCTTGCCGAGGGTCTCCATCGTGGCGTCGGGACGGTGGCCCTCGTCGTGGGCGAAAATCACCGGGTCGCCCTTCTTCTGCGGCACGGCGACCTTGACCAGCTCGTCATCGAACTTGCCGTCGGCCCAGGCCTTCGTGGCCCGCTGGTGGCTCATGACCGCGTATTCGTCGGCCTGCTCGCGGGTAATGTCATAGTCGCGGGCCAGGTTGTCGGCGGTTTCGATCATGCCGCTGATCACGCCGAAGCGGCTGATCGGCTGGCTCATCACCCGGCCGCGGCTGAGGCGGTCGTGCATGGTCACCGAGCCGGCGCGGGCGCCGCTGCGCATGTCCAGGCTGTAGTACTCGGTGTTGCTCATGCTCTCGACGCCGCCGGCGATGACCACGTCGGCCGCGCCGGTCTGGATCATCATTGCCGCGTCAATGATCGCCTGGAGGCCCGAGCCGCAGCGCCGGTCGAGCTGATAGCCCGGGACGCTGATCGGGAAATCGGCGGCGAGCAACGACCAGCGGGCGATGCAGGGTGCCTCGCCGTTGCCATAGCCCTGGGCGAAGATCACGTCGTCGACCCGCTCGGGGTCGAGCTTCGTGCGCTCGACGAGGGCGCGCAGGATGACCGCCCCGAGCTCGCCGGCGGTCATGCTGGAGAGACCACCCTGGAACTTGCCGACGGCGGTGCGGATAGGGCTGACGATGGCGACGCGGCGCATGGGCGCTCCTTAGATCGGGTCGTAGGGGAACACGGACGCCGAGGCTCCCGCGTCGAAGAAGCTGTTCTTCATCGCCGGCAGGGCCACATCGAGCAGGGAGCGCGGGCTCCAGCCCTCAACCTTGGCCATCGAGCGGATCGGGCGCGGCTGGTCGAACAGCACCACCTCATTGCCGCGCACGCCGAAGATCTGGCCCGTGACGTCCTTCGACTCCGGAGAGGCGAGGGCGATGGCCAGCTGGGCCACCTGGTCGGCGCGCATGGCGTTTTTCATCCGCTCGACGCGCAGGGCGCTGGCTTCGTCCTTGATCGGGATCGAGGCGATCATCCGGGTCCAGGCGAAGGGGGCGATGATGTTGGAGCGGACGTTCTTGATCGCCCCTTCCATCGCCAGGATCCGCGACAGGCCCATCACGCCCAGCTTGGCGGCGGCGTAGTTGGCCTGGCCGATGTTGCCGATCAGGCCGCTGGTCGAGGTGAAGTGGACATAGGAGCCTTCCTGCTGCTCGCGGAACAGCTCCACCGAGGCCCGGGAGACATTGTAGGCGCCGCGCAGATGCACCTCGATGACCTTGTCCCAGTCTTCGTCGGTCATCTTGTGGAACATGCCGTCGCGCAGGATGCCCGCCGGATTGATGATCGCGTGCAGGCCGCCGAAGGTGTCCTTCGCCTGCTCGATCATGCCCTTGACCGAGGCCATCGACGTGACGCTCTCGGAGTTGGCCACGGCCTCGCCACCGGCCGCCTTGATCTCGTTGGCGGTGATCTGGGCAGGACCGGCATCGCCTTCGTCTCCGCCCGAAACGCTGCCGCCCAGATCGTTGACCACGACCTTGGCGCCCTCGCGCGCCGCCAGCAGGGCGCACTCCTTGCCGATGCCGCCCGCGGCGCCGGTGACCAGAACAACCTTGCCCTCAAGAACGCCCATGACGGCTCTCCCCTGGATGATTTTTACAGTGTCGCAGTGGTCTAGGCGCCGGACGCAGCGTTAGGCAAGCCTGTCGGCCTTGCGCAGGTCGGGGAACAGCTTCGCCCAGACGCCGGTGACGATCAGGGCGCCGACGCCGCCGAACACCGCGGCGCCCACCGGGCCGAGGAACCGGGCGACCACGCCGCTCTCGAACTCGCCCAGTTCGTTGCTCGCGCCGATGAACAGGGACGAGACCGTGGCGACCCGCCCGCGCATGTGGTCGGGCGTGGCCAGTTGCACCAGGGTCTGGCGGACGTAGACGCTGATCATGTCCGCGCCGCCGAGCAGGATCAGGCCGCCCATCGAGATCCACATGATCTTCGACAGGCCGAAAATCAGCGTGCCGACGCCGAACAGGGCCACGGCCGAGAACATGATCACGCCCGCGTTCTTGCGGATGGGGTTGCTGGCCAGCCAGAAGGCCACCACGGCCGCGCCGATGGCGGGCCCGGCCCGCAGGATGCCGAAGCCCTGCGCGCCGACGTGCAGCACGTCCTTGGCGAACACCGGCAACAGCAGGGTCGCGCCGCCGAGGATCACCGCGAACAGGTCGAGCGAGATGGCCCCGAAGACGATCTTGTTGTTCCAGACGTAGGCCAGCCCCTCCTTCATCAGCGCCCAGCGCGAACCTGGCTGGACTTCCGGCTGGGCGTTGCCGCGGATCAGCAGCACGCAGACGGCGGCGGTGACGTACAGGGCGGCGGAAACGCCGTAGGACAGGGTCGGGGAGATCGCGACCAGCACGCCGCCGACGGCCGGTCCGGCGATCGAGGCGGTCTGCCAGGCCAGCGACTGCCAGGCGATGGCGCGCGGCAGCAGCGGGCGGGGGACGAGCATGGGCCCGAGCGCCGAACTGGCCGGGGAGAAGAAGGACCGCGCCGTGCCGAACAGGGCGGCGGCGCCCAGCAGGACCGGGATCGATGCCCAGCCCAGGAAGGTCACGGTCGCCAGGCCGACCGCCACGACGATTTCGGCGAGGTAGCAGCGCAGCAGGATGCGGCGGCGATCATGTCGGTCGGCCATCTCGCCGGCGGGCAGCGCCAGCAGCAGCACGGGCATGAACGAGACCAGCCCGATCATGCTGACGATCAACGCCGCCTGCTTCACATCCATCGTCTCGCGGGCGACCTGGTAGATGTGCCAGCCCAGCGCCACGCCCTGGATCTGCACCCCCAGGACCGCGACGAAGCGGGACAGCCAGAAGAGGACGTAGTCCCGCTCGCGCAGCAGGGCGCGGAAGGACGTGTCGGGTTCGGGGAGATCGGGGGAGTCGGACATGGGTCGACGCACATTCGCCCGTGGCGACCGACGCCGCAACAGCCGTTGACGCGCCCGGGCGAGGCCCTTAAGTCGCGGCCCCTTGATGGCGAGAAGGACGAGGGCGCGATGCGCAGCCTCCGACGAACGATCCGCCGCGCTGGATCAGCGCGAGTCTAGTCCCCCGGCCGAAGGGCGCGGGGTCGTTCCCGCCTTTCCGCTTCGAGCTCGTCATGACCGCCATCACCTATCGCCCCGAGCAGCCGGCCGACGCGCCGCTCATCGCCGCCCTGATCGACCGCGCCTTCGGGCCGGGCCGGCACGCCAAGGCGGCCGACCGCCTGCGCGAGTCGAATACGCTGATCCCCGACCTGTCGTTCACGGCCTGGGACGGCGAGACACTGGTCGGTTCGGTGCGGCTGTGGCCGGTCGCCATCGGCGGCGCGCCAGTGGTGTTCCTGGGCCCGATCGCCGTGGAGGCGGAACTCCGCAAGCACCGCATCGGCCAGACGCTGGTCGAGTTGGCCTGCGCGGCCTCCGCGAAAGCCGGCTGGCGGGCTGTGCTTCTGGTCGGCGACGCGCCCTATTTCGGCCGGGTCGGGTTTGACGCCGCGCCTGCGGCGGCCGTGCGCATGCCGGGCCCGGTCGACCAGCGCCGCGTGCTGTTGAAGTCTCTGGTCGAGGGTGGCGCCGACAGTCTGGCAGGGCCGGTGACGGCCGGCGGCTAGAGCCGCTCCAGGTTGCAGCCCCGCGCTTCGAGAATCGGCCGCAGAGCCCAGTAGGCCGCCGGAGTCCGCATCAGCGGGATGCGCGGATACAGGTGGTGGATGATGTGGAACTGCATGCCCATCGAGCCGATGTTGCCGACGGCGCTGCGGAACGCGCGGGTGTCCTGGTAGCGCCCCTTGCCCGTGCCGGGATGGTGCGGCGCCCAGCTCAGATAGAACTGGATGTAGGTCACGCCGATATGCCGCGGCAGCCACCAGATCAGCGCCGCTTCCAGCGCGTGCCCGGTCCAGGCCAGGGTGAACAGGATCGCCAGATAGGCCAGCTGCGAGACCAGCGCCTGGAGGCCGGCCTTCTGCGCCTCGGGCGTGCCGAGGCGGGCGAGCGTCTCGCCGTAGGCCGAGCCGGCCTTCGCGCCGGGCTGGCGGTTGGCGATGCTCTTGAAGATCAGGTGCCAGGGCCCGTTCGACTTCGTGGCGATGTCGGGATCGAGCAGCGGATCATTGCAGTGGGTGTGGTGCTCGTAGTGCGTCAGGCGGGCGACCTGGTAGGGCAGCACCAGCGGGATGGTCGAGACATAGCCGACCAGCTCGTTGAGCCAGAACAGCAGCTCGCCCTCGCGGGCATAGATCCGATGCTGCGCCTCATGGGAGGGCAGGTAGCAGAGCATCACGTTCAGCGTGGCGATCGGGAAGGCCGCCCAAAGGGGCAGGATGCCCATGATCGTCAGCGGCCAGAGCGACAGCCAGACGAGCAGGTTGCCAAGACCCCAGAGCACCGAGCCCCAGGCCAGGCCGCCCATGAACTGGTCGGCGACTTCCTTCTCCAGGCGGTTCAGCGCCTTCGGGTCGAGGGTGCGCAGCGTGGCGACGTCGGGAACGGCGATCATCACAGCCACCGTCCGGTCAGGGTGGCGATACCGCCCCAGAGGCCGCCGATCGTCAGTCCGACCGCCAGCGGCGCGATTTCGCCGGGCAGGGACCAGCCGGTCAGCGTCAGGATTTGCGCGATCAGCGGCGCGAGAAACCCAAGCCCGAACAGCAGCGGCATGACCTTGAAAAGGCCGCCCAACAGCATGCGCATGCGAAAACGGCTCCGCGTCTCACCCGTCTCCGACCCGTGCGTCGAAGCGCTCCCCGCGTCGAAAGTGACACATGCGTCATTTTTGGCAAGCCGGGTCGACAGGCGACGCCTGTTGCTTTCCGCGACGCGAGGCGCATCTACATGAACGAGATGACCGATACGAAACCCGGACTGGATGGCGTGATCGCCGCGGCGAAACAGGCGCCCGGGCGCGGCCTGCCGCCGGTGCACCTGTGGAACCCCGCGCACTGCGGCGAGATCGACATCCGCATCCGCAGGGACGGCGTCTGGTTCCACGAAGGCACGCCGATCGGCCGCGAGGCGCTGGTGCGGCTGTTCTCCACGGTGCTGCGCAAGGACCCCGACGGCTTCCACCTCGTGACGCCCGTCGAGAAGATGAAGATCGTCGTCGAGGACGCGCCCTTCATCGCCATCCGGGTCGACCGCGAGGGCGAGGCCCTGGTCTTCCAGACCAACGTCGGCGACACGGTCGAGGCCGGGCCCGACAACGCCATCCGCGTCGAAATGGACGCCGTGACCGGCGAGCCACGACCCTACCTGCACGTCCGCCGGGGACTGGAGGCGCTGATCGCCCGGCCAGTGTTCTACGAGATGGTCGAACTGGCCGCCGAACGCGACACGCCGGAAGGGCCGGCGCTGGGCGTGGAGTCCAACGGCGCCTGGTTCCAGATCGGACCCGCCGGGGCGCACCGGTCGTGAACCCGCACGCCTCGCCGGATGAGCTGCGCGACTGGATAGGACGACACCTCGATCCGCTGGACGAGCCGGCCAACGCCCTCCATCCGCCGCGCTCCGACTTCGACATGAACCCGGAGATGGCTCCGGCCGTGCTGTCCGCGCCCAAGCCTGCCGCCGTGCTGGTGGCGCTGGTCGAGCGCAAGGCGGGCCTGTCGGTGCTGCTCACCCGCCGGTCGGACACCCTGCGCAAACATACGGGGCAGGTCGCCTTTCCCGGCGGCCGCATGGACCCGGGCGAGACCGTCCAGCAGGCGGCCCTGCGCGAGGCGGAGGAGGAGATCGGCCTCGAACGCCATCATGTTTCGCTCGCCGGCCTGTCGACGCCCTACCGTACAGGGACGGGCTATCTGGTGACGCCGGTGGTCGGCTTCGTGCCCCCGGACCTGCCGCTGACGCCGAACCCCGACGAGGTCGCCGATGTGTTCGAAACGCCGTTCGGCTTCCTGATGGACCCGGCCAACTACGAGCGTCGCCACTACGACATGCCGGACGGCCAGCGACGACACTTCTACGCCATGACCTGGGAGAACCAGCTGATCTGGGGCGCCACGGCGGGCATGTTGCGGGCGCTTTACGACCGGCTCTACGGCGCGGCGATGGCCTGATCCGCGCCGACGCCCGATCTGCGGGCAACGTGGTGCTTTTCACCACCGGGCGGGCGCCCTAAGCCATGGCCCATGGTTTCGACTGAAAATATCGGCGTTCGTCCCTGGATGGCGCATTCGGCCACCCGCGCGGTCATGGGGGCGCTGGAGGCGCGCGGCTACGCCGGATGCGCCCGATTCGTCGGCGGCTGCGTGCGCAACAGCCTGCTCGGCCAGCCGATCGACGACATCGATATCGCCACCACCCTGACGCCAGACCAGGTGACCGAAGCGCTTGAAGCCGCCGGGATCAAGGTCGTGCCCACCGGTGTCGACCACGGCACGGTCACGGCGGTCTGCGAAGGCAAGCCGTTCGAGATCACCACCCTGCGCCGCGACGTCTCGACCGATGGCCGCCGCGCCGTGGTCGCCTTCACCCAGAGCTGGGACGAGGACGCCGTGCGTCGCGACTTCCGGCTCAACGCGCTCTACGCCGACGCCGACGGCCGGATCTACGATCCGACGGGCGAGGGCGTCGCCGATGCCAAGGCGGGGCGAATCGTCTTCGTCGGCGATGCGATGACCCGCATCCGCGAGGATTACCTGCGGATTCTGCGCTTCTTCCGGTTCCATGCCTGGTACGGCAAGGGCGACGCCGACTCCGCGGCCCTGTCGGCCTGCAAGGCCCTGAAGGGCATGCTGTCGGGCCGGGCGGCCGAGCGGACGCAGAAGGAACTGCTCAAACTCCTGGCCGCGCCCGACCCCCGCGCCGCCCTGCGCCTGATGGCCGCGACCAGCGTGCTGTCGTCCGTCCTGCCGCAGGTGAAGGCGCTGACCCGCTTCGAAAACCTGGTGGCCATCGAGTCGGAGCACTTCTTCGACGTGGACGAGGAGCTGCGTCTGGCCAGCCTGCTGCCGGACGACGCAAAGATCGCCCAGGACACGGCCGAGCGGCTGCGCCTGTCGAACGCCCTGAAGGACCGGCTGGTCGCCGCCGTCGGTCGCGAGCCGCGCATCGTCTCCTGGATGAGTCCGCGCGAGACCCGCCGCGCGGTCTACCGCCTGGGCGGCCGCACATTCGGTGACCGGGTCAAGCTCGCCTGGGCCGCGTCCGACCGTCCGGCGACGGCCAACCAGTGGCGGGCCCTGATCCCGCTGGCCGAGACCTGGACCCCGCCCGCCTTCCCGCTGACCGGCGAGGACGTCGTCAACGCCGGCGTGCCGCGCGGCCCGATGGTCGGCCAGGTGCTGCGCGAGATCGAGGACTGGTGGATCGACCTCGACTTCATCGACGACAAGCTGGCGGCGGTCGAGCGGCTCAAGGCCGTGGCCCAGGGGATGGCGTACTAGGGCGAGCGCCGGGCAGGCGGGCGAAGCGGGGAACTGGCGCCCTGATCAGCGACGGCTTTCGACCCATAGTGGACGTGCCCAAAAACTAGCTCCGCGCTAGCCTTCGTAGTCATCAGGAGACCCGTCCTTCCGGCCTTCCTCGAAGTTCGTCAAGGTGTCGCACTCGATGCAGTGGTACATCCACGACGCTTCCTGGAAGTGCATCCCGCCCAGCCAGCCGCAGAACGGGCACAGATTCTCAAGGTCGAACTCCCCCCACTCCCAGACTCCCGCGTATTCTGGAATGCCGTGGTTGTCGTAACCGGTGATCTCGTAGGCATTGCCCGACACACCCACGAACGCGATTTGCCTATAGCGTTCCAGCACGGGCCACACGTCAGCTGGCTGTATGTAGAACCACTCCAGTTTCGGATCGACGCGCTGGGCTTTGAACTGCCGGTGCAGGGCCGCTTCCAGCTTGGAAGGCGCGTCAGTCCTGATTTCGCCAACGAGCTTCAACCGATCTGGATTGCCTGTTTGAAGCTGCTTCTGGCGAGCCCCGATGTTCTTGGCTCGGCCGATCTTGATGCGCCACGGCCCCTCGCCATCGTTGAGCAGGAAATAGACGGGCATGGCTTCCAACCGCCGGGTCGCGAGTTTCGCATATTGACGATACCGTTGGCCGATGACTACCGGGGCGCCTCTCAAAATCAGCGACATCACCGACAAGGTGCGGTGGAGCGATCAGGTCCATGGGTTGGGGAGCCGCGAGGCTCCGATGCTGACGTTCGCGCGGAAAAACCAAGGCACGCTCAAACCCGGAAGACAGCCGACCACATATACGAAGACGGTGTTATCTAAGGTCGATTGGAAGACCGACTACATCGTCCAGTACATACCTCTCTCCACACCGGAACCGCGTCAGCCTGAACTCGTGGGCAAGCTGGTTTCAATGGTCTCAATCTATCCCGTGGAAGGCCCGTCACGCAGCTTCGTCGACCCCGATAAGGAGGTCGCTTGGGACATCGACCGATGGCCTGACGCTGTGATGATGCGGGAGGTCTTTTGGTTCGTGAACCCTCCCGTTCTTAAGAATATCGTCTCGCCCGAATTGTTTGGCTCGATGACTTCCAACTCTCGCAACAGGCTCGGCGAGCCGGGGCCCGAGCTTTACGAGGCCATCAAAGACATGGAAGTCGTGCCGGTCCTCGACCCTTATCGGTCCGAGACTGCACTGAACTACCTGAACGGTGTGGTGGCTGAAAATTTGTCCATGCAGGTCGTCGCCAACCGACGCAAGGGCAAGGCTGGGTATGTTTATGCTCTGTCACTCAAGGAGCATCCGGGCTTGCTTAAGATCGGATCAGCATTCGATCCTCAGGTTCGCGCTCTCAACATGAGCACGGGCATCCCGACCGACTTTGTGATTGAGGATGCGGTGCTGTTCGAGGACTGCCGTACTGCTGAGCGCGCAATCCACACCGTCTTAGTCGGGGACCGGCATAGACCCGACAGAGAGTGGTTTAGGTGTGATCCCAGTCGCTTTCGCGAGATCGCGTTGAAAACACCGGGCGCAATCTAGAACCGCGAAGAGCTGACCCTCACTTCTGCTTTCCACCCGTTGCGGACGTTCGGAAGGTCCGCTTGCGGACGGGGCAAGAGCGGAAAGGGATGTCCGCTAACCACCCTTTAGCCAAAGATCAGTCCGCCCCGTGAGCAGAGCCTCGAGGCCATTGGGACGCCGTGCTGATCGCCAGCGGGAAAAGGGGTGAAAGTGTTGCCGGATGCGCGGACCTTGTCTAACGTGTGGGTGTACTTTACTCGATGTAGCCCAGCACTTCGGACCAGCGTTTTTTATTTTTTGGGGGGGTAGACTTGCGACTTCAAAATCTATCGAAACTCGCCGCGATCGCGCTTGCGACTGCCAGTACGACCGCTTTAGCCGCCACCGGCGGCCCGGAACAGTATTGGTTGGACTACGGAAACACTCTAAGTCAGTACATGGGCGGCGATGTGTTCTATAAATGCAACAAATGTGGCAGTGCTGGCTCCCCACCATTTGGCCGCGTCATCGTCATTTCAACATACCGTCCGCTCTGCGACCTGCGCCTTCGCGTCTACTATCCGGCGTATACGAACCCGTCGGGCGAAACCACCGATGCGTTTGAGTCGACTTGGGGCCCAGACGTCTTCAAGGACGTGACAAGCGTTACCTTATCCGGGAATACGGTTTCTCTCGGCTGGTCAGACGGCGCTCGTAGCGTCTTCACGTTCACGGGGACGAGATCTGGGGGTGCCCCGGTCGTCGCCCGGCTTCTAGAAGGCCTTAGGACGATGTGTGCCGGCAATTCGGTTGGTCCTTGGGAGGGTTAGTGGAGACTCGAATAAGCGTTGCGGCAGCCTGCCTGGCCTTCGCGGCGACTTGGGCCTTGGCCCCGTCCACTTCCACACAAAGCGCCAACCGGCGAGTACGCCGCCCTATCTCGAGACCCAACTAGGAAGCGCAGGCTGTCGGCGTTGGGGAACGGGTGCACGTCACTACGGTGTCCGCTAGCTGAGCAGGTGCCAATGTCCGCTAACCACCCATTGCGGACTTTCAATCTGACGCCGGTGTGCACAGATTAAACGGGCCTGATGGACATCCGTGTCAGTAGTCGAAGTGCTGCAGGTAGGCCCGGCCCTCGCGCGGGCACCAGTTGATCACATAGTCCAGAGGGTGGGGCGGGTCGCTGAATGTGTCACCGCTATAGGTGACATCCTCCAGGCACGGCTGCCTGGGCCACCAGTCGGGCGGATACCACCCGCGCGCCTCGGCCGTGTGCGCGTCGAACGGTTCGGTCTTCATCCCGGACGCGGATGCGAAGGCGCCCATCTCATCGGCTGTGATCCTGACCTCGGCATAGGTCTGCGCGGTGTCGCCGCCATAGACGCGTTCAGCGCGAAGGACCTGGTCGCCTGACCGGACCAGACCCGGAACGACCTTGGAGCCATCAGCCTTGCTCAAGCTCTCGTGGTGTATCCGGGACAGGTCGATGACCCCGTAGATCACACAGGCGGCCCACACGAGAACGAACGCCGCCGCCGCGCGGAACACTCTGGTCCGAAAGCGTTTGCCCCTGACCGGAAGCAGCGCGGCAATGAGCGCGGCCAGTCCGGCAAGGCCGGTCGCGATAATGCCAATCAAGGCGAAGGCGATGATGTAGCCCACGGTCGTGATCCAGCTCCCTTCTGGGAGTTCGAATGCTGGGACAGTTTGCGAATTCGCTCAGCGAACGCCGGGCCCGACCTGCCACGGGCGGAATTCGCAGACTCTCACCGAATTGATCTACGGCCACTTCACCGTCGGCGGCATCGAGCTGAGGATCGACTCGACGTTGCCGCCGGTCTTCAGGCCGAAGGTGGTGCCGCGGTCGTAGAGCAGGTTGAACTCGACGTAGCGGCCGCGGCGGATCAGTTGCTCCTCGCGCTCCGCGGCCGTCCAGGGTTCGGCCATCCGGCCGCGGACGATCTTCGGATAGATGTCGAGGAAGGCCTTGCCGACGTCCTGGGTGAAGGTGAAGTCGCGGTCCCAGTCGCCGCTGTCGTGGTGGTCGTAGAAGATGCCGCCGGTGCCGCGCGGCTCCTTGCGGTGGGCCAGATAGAAGTACTCGTCGCACCAGGCCTTGTATTTCGCGTGCCAGGCCGGGTCGTGGGCGTCGCAGGCGGCTTTCATCGCGGCGTGGAAGGCGAGGGTGTCGGGATGGTCCTGCCGGCGCTGTTCCTCGAGCAGGGGGGTCAGGTCTCCGCCGCCGCCGAACCAGCCCTGCGTCGTGCAGATGAAGCGGGTGTTCATATGCACCGCCGGTACGCGCGGGCTGGCCATGTGGGCGATCAGGCTGACCCCGGTGGCGAAGAAGCGCGGATCCTCCTTCGCGCCGGGCATGTTGGCCGCCATCTCCGGCGTGAAGGTCCCGAACACCATCGAGGTGTGCACCCCGACCTTCTCGAACAGACGGCCATGCATCATCGACATGACGCCGCCGCCGCCGGCCTCGCGGATCCAGGGCTTGCGCTCGAACCGTCCCGGGGCGCCCGGGTAGAGGTCGGCCGGCGCCTCGTCCTCAAGCGTCTCGAAGGCGTCCAGGATCTGGTCGCGCAGTGATTCGAACCAGGCGCGGGCGCGCGCCTTGCGGTCTTCCAGAAGGGCATTGTCGCTCATGAATCGGCTTTTACAGCCTCTCCCGCCTGCGTCCATGCGGCGCGGATTTCCATATTCCCGCGATGGTCTGTTGAAATTGGGCGAGACGCGCACTAATCGGTCCTGCCACGGGGCATCATCGGGACGGGGCTCAACCCAATATGGGTCAAGCCGCGCAGGCCGATGACGATGCCCCGCAAGGATTTGCGAGCCGCGCCCTGTCGTCGCGGCCTTTTCGAAGGGTGATCTCAAGGTGGCCCACACCGCCGCGGACGCAACCAACCCCGTCGCCGGAGATGATCCCTCCCGGCGCGACTTCATCCACATCGCCGCCATCACCGCCGCCGCAGGCGGGGGCGTCGCGGCGATCTGGCCGTTTGTCGCCCAGATGAATCCCTCGGCCGACACCCTGGCCCTCGCCAGCGTCGAGTACGATCTGACCAAGATCGAACCGGCTCAGCAGGTCGTCATCAACTGGCGCGGCAAGCCGCTGTTCATCCGCAACCGCACGCCGGCGCAGATCGCCGCCGCGGTGAAGGACGATAACGCCGCGATGAAGGATCCCGAGACGGACGCCGCGCGCCACAAGGAAGGCAAGGCCGAGTGGCTGATCCTGGTGGGCTCCTGCACGCACCTGGGCTGCGTGCCCACGGTCGGCGGCGGTGACTACGGCGGCTGGTTCTGCCCCTGCCACGGCTCGGTCTACGATACGTCCGGCCGCATTCGCAAAGGCCCGGCGCCGAAGAATCTGGTGGTGCCGGACTACGCCTTCCTCTCCGACACCAAGGTCAAGATCGGCTGATAGAGATGAGCGGACATTCGACCTACGAACCGAAGAACGGTTTCTCTCGCTGGCTCGACGCGCGACTGCCCGTCGGCCGACTGGTCTGGGACAGCTTCGTCGACTACCCGACGCCGCGGAACCTGAACTACTGGTGGACCTTCGGCGGCATCCTGTCGCTGTGCCTCGGCGTTCAGATCATCACCGGCATCGTCCTGGCGATGCACTACACCCCCAGCGCCGCCGGCGCCTTCAACTCCGTCGAGCACATCATGCGCGATGTGAACTACGGCTGGCTGCTGCGCTACATGCACGCCAACGGCGCGTCGATGTTCTTCATCGCCGTCTACATCCACATGCTGCGCGGCGTTTACTACGGGTCCTACAAGGCCCCGCGCGAAGTGCTGTGGATCCTCGGCTGCGTGATCTACCTGCTGATGATGGCCACGGGCTTCATGGGCTACGTCCTGCCCTGGGGCCAGATGAGCTTCCACGGCGCGGTCGTGATCACCAACCTGCTGGGCGCCTTCCCGGTGGTCGGCGACGCCATCACGACGCTGCTCTGGGGCGGTTTCGCCGTCGACGAGCCGACGCTGAAGCGCTTCTTCTCGCTGCACTATCTGCTGCCGTTCATGATCGCCGGCGTGGTCGTGCTGCACGTCTGGGCGCTGCACGTGGTCGGTCAGAACAACCCGACCGGCGTCGAGCCCAAGTCGAAGACCGACACCCTTCCCTTCACCCCGTACGCGACGGTGAAGGACGGCTTCGCGATGAGCCTCTTCCTGATCCTCTTCGCGGTGTTCGTGTTCTTCATGCCCAACGCCCTGGGCCACGCCGACAACTACATCCCGGCCAATCCGCTGGTGACGCCGACGCACATCGTGCCCGAATGGTACTTCCTGCCGTTCTACGCGATCCTGCGGGCGGTTCCGGACAAGCTGATGGGCGTGATCGCCATGTTCGGCGCCATCGCCTGTATCTTCGCCCTGCCGTGGCTGGACACCTCCAAGGTGAAGTCGATGCGCTACCGGCCCCAGGCCAAGCTCTACTTCTTCATCTTCCTGGTGGCCTGCGTGATCCTCGGCTTCTGCGGCGCCAAGCTGCCTGACGACCAGGTCATCCCGGGTCTGGCCACCGGCATCGCGCCGATGGGGTCGGACCTGAACAGCTGGGTCTGGCTGTCGCGGGTCGCGACGCTCTACTACTTCGCCTACTTCCTGGTGGTGATGCCGGTGCTGGGCCTGATCGAAAAGCCCCTGCCGACGCCTGAAACCATCTCCTCGCCGGTTCTCGGCGGCGAACACAAGGACTGAGCCCCGATGCTGCGCAAAGTCACCCTGCTCGCGGCGGCCCTGCTCCTCGTTGGCGGTCCCGCCCTGGCCAACAGCACGGCCCACGAACCCGAGCCCGTCGCCTTCAGCTTCGAAGGACCGTTCGGCCGCTTCGACCAGGCCCAGGTCCAGCGGGGCTACAAGGTCTATCGCGAGGTCTGCTCGGCCTGCCACAGCATGAACCTTGTGGCGTTCCGGAACCTCGGTGATCCGGGCGGTCCGTTCTTCGATCCGAAGTACCCGAACGCCAACGACAACCCCGTCGTGAAGGCTCTGGCCACCGACATCCAGGTCCCGGACATCGACAGCGAAACGGGCGACCCCATCACCCGTCCCGCGACCCCGGCCGACCACTTCCCGGCGCCGTTCCCCAACGCGATCGCGGCCAAGGCCAGCAACGGCGGCCTCGCGCCGCCCGACCTGTCGCTGATGGCCAAGGCGCGCGAAGGCGGCCCGGAATACATCGCCAGCCTGCTGCAGGGCTTCGGCCCGCCGGCGCACGGCGTGACGCTGTCCCCGGGGCAGCACTACAACAAATACTTCCCCGGCGGGGTCATCGGCATGGCGCCGCCGCTCGCGGTGGACAAGGTGTCGTTCGACGACGGCACGAAGTCGACGGTCAAGCAACAGGCCGAGGACGTCGCCGCCTTCCTGATGTGGGCCGCCGAGCCGCACATGGAAGCCCGCAAGCAGATGGGCTTCTCGGTCCTGATCTTCCTGATCCTGTTCTCGGGCCTGCTCTACGCCAGCTATCGGCGGGTGTGGCGCAACGAGAGCCACTAGGCTCTGGAAAGACCTGATGATTGGAGGCCCGGGAGCAATCCCGGGCCTTCTTCATTTGGGGCTCAGCACCAGCCGGCCATGCGCGATATCGAGCCGTACGCGCCAGCGGGACCAGAGGTCGGTGCCGAGCGCTCCGGCGAGGGCCGGATCCAGGTCCGGGGCGAGGGCGGCCGTCGCTTCCTCGAAGAGCATGCCGGCGAACGACAGGGCCCTCAGTCGGGCTGGTGCAACGCCGCGCGGCGCCCGCTCCGCCTTCGGGCTCGGCCGTGAGAATCGCGCCGCCGCCAGACGCACCGCGGCGCGTGAACTGAAGTCGACCACGAAGGCGCCCTGCCGCGCCCGGCTGTCATCGGACACCGCAGCCGCCACGGTCGGCACGCCGGCGATGGTGTGCACCTCCAGAGTCCGGCTTCCCCGTCCGGGCGTCGGTGCGCCGCGCCGGGACAGGCGCAGACGACAGGGCGAAAAGTCGATATCGACCACGTACCGGCTCAGCACATCGGCGCCGATGACGCCGGTGATCGGCGTCGGAAATCCGGGCGCCCGGCCGTCCAGATTGGCGACGGTGACCGCTACGGTCGCCAGGGGCTCTCCGGCCAGATGGCCGCCGGCGGAGAAGGTCGGCGGCAGGCCTTCCATCTCGGCCCGGGTCTCGTGCAGTTCGGTCCGCGGGGACGAGGGATCGAGCAGCCAGTCTCCGGCCACGCCACCGATTTCCGCCGACGCCACCACCGCCCCATTCTCGAACCAGCAGGCCGCGTCGCCGGCGCGGGCGATCGCAGGTGAAGCCAGGGCGAGGCCGAGTCCGAGCATCAGGGCGGGACGACAGGTCATGCGGTACAGCCTGAACCCCGAATCTCGACCCGGCAAACGCCGCGTTCAAGCCTGTCGCTGTGGACATCGCGCGCGATCTGTCGGACTTCAGGCGGACCTGAACACGGGAGCGCGGGCATGGCGGGCTGGACCCTTGGGATCATTGGCGGCTCGGGTCTCTACGACATGGAGGGGCTGGAGGACCGCGCGACCCTGACGCTGGCCAGCCCATTCGGCGCGCCATCGGGAGAACTGACCACCGGCAGGATCGGATCGACGCGACTCGTCTTCCTGCCGCGTCATGGTCCTGGCCATCGCATCCCGCCTGGCGGCATCAACGCCCGCGCCAACATCGACGTGCTCAAGCGGGCCGGCTGCACCGACATCCTGTCGCTGTCGGCGGTCGGGTCCCTGCGCGAGGACCTGTCGCCCGGAACCTTCGTCGTCGTCGACCAGTACATCGACCGCACGGTTGGCCGGCCATCGAGCTTCTTCGGCGAGGGGCTGGTCGCCCATGTGTCGATGGCTGACCCGGTCTGCCCGCGCCTGTCGGGGCTGGCCGCCGAAGCGGCGCGAAACGCCGGCGCCCGGACGGTCGAGGGCGGGACCTATCTTTGCATGGAGGGGCCGCAGTTCTCGACCCGCGCCGAAAGCCATCTCTATCAGTCATGGGGTTGCGCGGTCATCGGCATGACCAACATGCCGGAGGCCAAACTGGCCCGCGAGGCCGAGCTTCCCTACGCGTCCGTCGGCATGGTCACGGACTACGACTGCTGGCGCGAGGGTGAGGCGGCCGTGGAGGTCGGGCACATTCTCGAGGTCATGAACGCCAATACGACCCGCGCCCGCGCCCTGGTCCATCAGCTTGCCCTGTCGCTGCCGGCGGACCGGCAGGCCTCGCCCATCGACACCTGCCTCGACTGGGCGTTGATCACCGCGCCGGACGCGCGTGACCCCGCGATGATCGCGCGGCTGGACGCTGTCGCGGGGCGAGTCCTGAAGGCTTGACGTAGAGAACTTTGTAATTCAGAGTGTGGAGGTTCAGCAAGGAGAACGCCATGCGCCGTTCCTTCGTCGCCGCCCTCGCGGCTCTATCCATTGGTTCCGCCGTACCGGTGCTCGCCCAGGCCCAGCAGGCCGATCCCGCGACTCTGATTGCAGCGCAAAAAGCCGCCATGGCCCCGTTGTCGCGCATGGATGGCGTCTGGCGCGGCCCGGCCTGGTCAATCCTGCAGGGCGGCGTGAAGCATGACATCACCCAGACCGAGCGCATCGGGCCGTTCCTCGACGGCGCGGTCAAGATGTTCGAGGGGCGTGGCTACAACGCCGACGGTACGGTCGGATTCAATGCCCTCGGGATCATGTCCTACAACCCTACCACCAAGGCCTGGACCCTGACGTCCTGGGCCCAGGGCCGGGCCGGCGTCTTCCCGATGACCATCACCGACGACGGCTACATCTGGACCGTCCCGGCGGGTCCCAATGCCACGATCCGCTACACCGCCGTGATCACCACCGCCACCTGGCGCGAGATCGGCGAGTACGTCGTGGAGGGCCAGCCGCCCCGCCAGATTTTCGAAATGAACCTCAAACGCGTCAGTGACAGCAGCTGGCCGGGCGCCGGCGCGGTGCCGAAGGAGTAGCCGGGCAATCCTCCGCGCTCGCGGGGGGGAATGCCGATCTACATCTCGCCCTTTGCGCCGCCGCTCCTGTGGAACAGCTGGAGGGTCCGCAGCATCGCCAGTTTCGCGCTGTCTTCGTGGTAGCCGCTCGGAGCAACGAAGGCGTGACCGGCGGGGTAGAACCAGGCCGGCAGGTCCGGATGCGCGGCGGTGATCGCGGCGACGGCCTCCGGAGGGATAGTCTCGTCATGCGTCCCGAAGTGCAGGATCGTCGGGACCTTCGGCGCCTCATCGAGGCGGTTGACGATGTCGCCGCCGTAGAAGCAGGCGACGGCCGACAGGCCCTCGCAGCGCGCCGCGGCCAGCCAGGCCGTGCTGCCGCCGAAACAGAAGCCCAGCAGGAAGACCGGCCCCTCCAGCGCATCGATCGCCGCCTGGACGACGTCCATGGCCGCAAGGCCCCAGCCTGACGCCTCGCCCAGCGCCAACCGCTCGCTCAGGATCGGAAATTCTGTGTCGAGTTCGGGAAACGCGTTCGTCCCGTCGAGCAGGCTCGGCGCGATCACCTCATAGCCTTGCGCCGCCAGGCCGTCGCAGAAGGCCCGAATATGTGGCGTCACACCCCAGATGGCGTGCAGCACCACGAGCCCGCCCCGGCGGGCGTCACCCGGCGCCGCGCGCCAGACTGAGAAGGGTTTGCCGCCGCGCGTGGCGAGGGCGATGCGCTCGCCCATGATCAGCCCGCGCCGTTGGCCTCGAACAACGCCACCGTGCGCTGACGGGCGAGTTCCGCGTCCGCGAGGTCCGAGTCCGGCCGGCCATCATTGTTGAACCCGTGTCCGGAGGCTTCGTAAATGTAGACCGGCACCTCGGGATGCGCAGCCTGCACCTTGGCCTTCACGTCGTCGCAGGGGATGTGGCCGTCCTTACGCCCAAGGTGGAGTTCCACGGGGCAGGAGAGAGGCAGGGCAGCCATGCCGGCGACCTGACCGCCGTAGTAGCTGGAGCCGGCCGAGAGGCCTTTGCAGCGCGACGCCGCCAGCCAGACCATCGTCCCGCCGTAGCAGTAGCCGACGATGAATACCGGGCCCCGGGGGCTGAGAAAGTCGATGCAGGCCTGGATGTCGCTCATGGCGTTGTCCGGGCCGTTGGCCATGGCCAGTTTGACGGCCGCCTGGACGCCGTCGTCGGTGTGCTCGGCGGTGAACCCCGGCTGCTGCCGGTCATACATCGACGGAGCCAGCACCTCGTAGCCGCGGGCCTCCCAGCGGGCGACGTCCTCGTGGACGTATTTGTCGAGGCCGAAGATCTCCTGGATGACGATGACCCCGCCCTTGCGCGGGCCCCCGGGCTGGCCATGGAGCGCTGCGAAGGCGAAGCCGTCGTGGCCGGAGGTGAGCTTGATCATGTCGGCCATGTTGGCGAGGTCCTTGAACGGGCTAACGGGATTTGAAGACGAGGCCGCAGGCGGAGGGGGTCGCGGCGCCCGAGCGCGATGATCCGAAGTACAGCTCGGTCAGGCGAAGCAGGCCGTCGGGCCCAAGGCTGGCCCGGCCGGTTAGGTCCGCGTCCACGGGCCGGTAGTTGCCGCCTGTCGGCGTGAACTCAACCACGCCGGTGGCGGGGTCGAACGTGTAATCACCCCAGTAGTCGACATAGGTCTCGAACGGCGTCCAGGTAACCTCGAACTGGCCGTTCGGCTTGAAGTGCAACTCCCTCAAGGGCGTTGCGCTCGCGGGGCATTGGCTGTCGCCGACTTCGGTCCAGTAGCCGGTCAGGACCACGGCATCCGCTGCGACCACGACAAACTCGGCGGTCGCGACATCGTTGCCGATCCGCGCGGTGATCTGGACCTTGGCGCCCGCCGAGGCATCGTCGGCGATGGTCAGATGCGTATGGTCAGCCGAGAACCGCGCCAGCGCCGGGTCCGATACCTTCCAACCCGTAATGCAGGCATTCGGCACGGTTCCGCCCCACGGGTGTTTGGGCCCCCGGCTATGGACGAACACCCGCATCGTGCCGCCCTGACGGGTCAGTTCGGGGGAAAGGCTGAGGCGGTAGACCTCGTCCCTGGCCTCCTGGCAGGCCGCCTTGAGGGCGGCGCCGGTCAGCGGTGTCGTCTCCGCCGAAGCGACCGTCGGCGCGATCAGGGCCAGCAGGGCGGCGAGGACAATCAGCAGGGCGCGCGGCATGGGCATCCCCCATTGTTGCAGTCGGCCCACCACGGCGGCAACCGGCGTCAGGCCAGGTCCGGCGCGATCTCGGTCAGCACCGGGCCGATCTCGTCGTGCAGAACGAGGTCGGCGTAGCGATCCATGTCGGTGGCTTCGCGATTGACGATGGCCAGCATCGCGCCATTGCGTTTGGCCAGCAGCGGGAAGCCCGCGGCGGGAAACACGACCAGCGAGGAGCCGAGCACCAGGAACAGGTCGCAGGCCAGCGTCGCCTCCTCGGCCAGCAACATCTGGTCCTGCGGCATGGGTTGGCCGAACGAGATGGTCGCGGTCTTCACCAGTCCCCCGCAAGATCGACAGGCAGGAATCTCGCCGCGCTCCACGAACGCGGGCTTGAGGTGGTGCAGTTCGTGCCGTCGCGCGCAGCTCAGGCAGGTGGCGTAGCTGGCATTGCCGTGAAGCTCGATGATCCGCTCGTCGGCGATCCCGCTGTCCTGGTGCAGGTTGTCGACGTTCTGGGTGATGACGGTCATCACCTTGCCCATCGCGACCATCCGGGCGACGGCGTCATGGCCGGCGTTGGGCGCGCGGCCGACCCAGCCGGCCGAACCGTTGAACACCCGCGTCCAGGCCTCCCGGCGCATGTCCTCGCGGGCGACGAAGTCCTGGAACTGGATCGGCTTCATCTTCGACCAGACGCCGCCGGGGCTCCGGAAGTCGGGAATGCCGGACTCGGTCGACATGCCCGCGCCGGTGAACACCACCACCCGCCGGGCGTCGTCGATCATCCGGGCCAGTTCCGTGCGGCGACTCATCAGGGGGCGAAGCTCGAGCGGGCCTTCACGCCCCAGTGGCCGTTCTCGCAGGTGACGACATAGATCGAGTCGAACCCGCCGATGACCGAGCCGTCGGCGCGGTAGCGCGTGAACCGCGTGTCGAAATGCACCTTGTCGGCGCCCGCGTGGATAACATCGCGGCGCTCCCAGGCCGAGTGATCCCAATCGCTCAATGCGCCCTGATCGAACATGCCCGCCTGGTGATAGCCGGGCTCGATGATCGCCAGCGTCCCCGACGCCAGCCGCACGCTGGGAAAGTTGAAGGTCTTCTCCCAGGCGGCCAGGTCGCGAGCATTGAAGGCCGCCATGAAGGCGTCCAGCACACCCTGCGCGGCGGCGATGGCGTCGGCGTGATCGGTGGTCATGCGGCCACCCTAGCGCGCTCGCCGCGCCGGTCAAAAGGCCTCAGCCGGCAGCGCGGGCGTAGCTCTTCTGAATCGTGGCGCAACTGCCGTGCATCTGCGGGTAGTAGGCGGGGTCCATCTTCAGGGCGATGACGGCGAACTGCCACTGCTTCATGTCGCGGCCGACCTCCGGCATGGCGCTGTTGAACGGTATGCCCCGATCGGTGGCGACGCGGCGGCTGGCATCGGCGAAGAAGTTGACGGCGACGGTGCGCGCGGACTCGGCCTCCGTCGCCTTGCCGGCCGCGGCCAGGTCATTGGCTTCCTCGGAATAGGCAGCCGCGCAGTAGGCCAGCGGCCTGAACCATGCCTGACCCTTGAAATCGGCGAGAGGCCCCGCGGCGTTGGCCGGCACCGTCAGGTCGGCAGCGGCCGCCGGAGCCGCCAGCGCCAGAAAGCCGGCGGCCAGACCGGACAACAACAGCAGGCGCGACATGTCGATCATCCCTCCAGAATCCTGACCGGATTCTGGCGGCGTTCAGCCGGGATCGCATCCCATGAAGGGGGGTAGGGTGATCAGACGTTGAAGCGGAAGTGCATCACGTCGCCGTCCTTGACGATGTACTCCTTGCCTTCGGAGCGCATCTTGCCGGCATCCTTGGCGCCCTGTTCGCCCTTGAAGGCGACGAAGTCGTCGTAGGCGATGGTTTCGGCGCGGATGAAGCCCTTCTCGAAGTCGTTGTGGATCACGCCGGCCGCCTGGGGCGCGGTGCAGCCGACCTCGATGGTCCAGGCGCGCGCTTCCTTGGGGCCGACGGTGAAGTAGCTCTGCAGGCCCAGCAGCGCGTAGGCCTCGCGGATCAGCCGGTTGAGGCCGGGCTCATGCAGTCCCAACGTCTCGAGGAACTCGCTACGCTCGGCCGGGTCCAGCAGGGCGATCTCGCTCTCGATCTGGGCCGAGATGACCACGCTCTTGGCGTTGTCGGCCTTGGCCCGCTCAGCGACCTTGTCGGAGAAGGCGTTGCCCTTGTCGGCCGAGCCTTCGTCGACGTTGCAGACGTACAGCGCCGGCAGCGAGGTCAGCAGCTGCAGCATGTGCCAGGCCTTGTAGTCGTCCTTGCTGATCTCGGCGGCGCGGGCCGGCCGGCCATTGCTCAGCTGCTCAAGGGCGATGTTGATCAGACGCAGCGTGTTGGCCGCCTCCTTGTCACCGCCGGACTTGGCCTTCTTCTCGACGTTCGGCTTGCGCTTTTCGAGGCTCTCGAGGTCGGCGAGCATCAGCTCGGTCTCGATGATGTCGAGGTCCGACAGCGGGTCGATGCGGCCCTCGACGTGGGTGATGTCGGTGTCTTCGAAGCAGCGGGCGACGAACGCCACCGCATCGCAGTCGCGGATGTTGGCCAGGAACTGGTTGCCCAGGCCTTCGCCTTTCGACGCGCCGCGCACGAGGCCGGCGATGTCGACGAAGTTGATCCGCGAGGGGATGATTTCCTTGGACCCGACGATTCCGGCCAGCACTTCCAGCCGCGGTTCGGGCACGGCCACGTCGCCGGTGTTCGGCTCGATGGTGCAGAACGGATAGTTGGCGGCCTGGGCCGACGCCGTCTGGGTCAGGGCGTTGAACAGGGTCGACTTGCCTACGTTGGGCAGGCCGACGATCGCGACTTTCAGGGCCATGGAACTCTCGAACGAAGGGGTGGCGCGCCTATAGCCGATTGGCGCGGGATTGTCGTCAGGCGTCGCCGTCGCGCGGCGGCTTGCGCGGATCGGCCTTGGCGGCCGGAGCCAGGCGCATCACTTCGGCCTGGTAACGATCGTCATCGCCGGCGGCGGCGAAGGGCAGAGCGTCGGCCAGGGCGTCGAGCATCGGATCGAGCCAGACCCTGTCGACCTTGTGAAAGTCGCCGAGCACGTAGTGCATCACCGCGTCCTTGTCTCCGGGATGGCCCACGCCGATGCGGGCCCGGCGGAAGTCGGCGCCGACCTGGGCGGTGACCGAGCGAATGCCGTTGTTGCCCGCCGCGCCGCCGCCGGTCTTCATGCGGAAGCGGCCGGGCGCCAGGTCAATCTCGTCATGAAAGACGATGACGTCCGCGGGCTTGAGCTTGAAGAACCGCACCGCCTCGCCGACCGACCGGCCGCTCTCGTTGTAATAGGTCTGCGGCTTGAGCATCAGCAGCTTCACCGGGCCGTCCGGCGTATCGATCTGACCTTCGCAGGCCAGTCCCTGGAACCGCGCGCGCCAGGGCGCTGTGGCCCAGCGACGGGCGATGGCGTCCAGCGCCATGAAGCCGACGTTGTGGCGGTTCTTCTCGTACTTGCCCCCGGGATTGCCCTGGCCGGCGAGGATCAGCGTCATGTCGATCTCCCTGCGGCGGTTGCGGGCGGGGGCTCAAACGAAAACGGGCGAGCCAAGGCCCGCCCGTTTCCAGATAACGATGCGAGGCCTGATCAGGCTTCGGCTTCGCCTTCACCGGCGGCGATCTCGGACATGCCGGCCGAGGACACCTTCAGCGTGGCGAGCACGAAGTCGCGGTCGGCGACGACCGGGGTCACGCCCTTCGGCAGGGTGATCTCGCCGATGCGGATGGTGTCGCCCAGCTGGCTCTTGCTGAGGTCGTAGACCAGCTCTTCGGGAATGGCGTCGGCCGGGCAGTTCAGCTCGACGTCGTGACGCACGATTTCCAGCGAGCCGCCGGCCTTCAGGCCCGGGCAGATGTCCTGGTTCTTGAAGTGCACCGGAATGGCGATGCGGACGGTGGAGCCCTCCTCGACGCGCAGCAGGTCGAAGTGGACCGGCTCGTCCGTCACCGGATGGAACTGGATGTCCTTGGCGATGACCGGCTGGCTCTCGTCGCCGTACTTCAGCGTCACCAGGTGGCCGTGCAGCTGACCGGTGTGGAGCGACTTGCGGAACTCGTTGGACTTCACCGAGATCGCGACGGGGCCCTTGGGGCCGCCGTACAGGATGCCCGGCACCTTGCCGGCGCGGCGGGCTTCACGGGCGCCGCCCGTGCCGGTGCGGTCGCGGACTTCGACGTTCAGGACGATCTCGGCCATGGTCTTACGGTTCTCAAAACGAAGTCGCCGCGGCAGACAGTTTCCGCGCGGCGACGGTCGGTGAATTCAGGGTGGGGCTCGATACACGCTTTCAGCGGACGGCGCAACGCCGCCCGCCGAAGAGTCTTAACGCCGGACGGGAGGCTTCTTTGCCGGCGTCGCGGCGGCCGTCTTCTTCTTCGGACCGCTCGGCGCCACGACCGGTTCGCGGATCGGTTCGGGCGGCATCGTCGCGCCCGACCACTTCACCATGCACGACCCGGTATCGATCAGGATGTGCTGGCCGAGGCAGAAGATGTCCTCGTAGTGCGGCTTGGACACGGCCAGGCACTGATAGAGGTTCAGCTTGGCCATGTTCAGGCAGTAGGCGGCGTTCGGCTCGGCCGACAGGGTGGTGATGGCGTTGAGGTTCTGGTCGCCCGCCTCGCCGATCGCGGCCAGGGCGGCCAGCGTCAGGCCGCGCACGACCAGCGGCGACCAGGGCGGCGGGGCGCTGACGGCGGTCAGTCCGAGCTGGGTGGCGGCGGCGGGGCCGGTGCTGGCCTGCTGCATGAGCATCAGGTCGGCGGCGTCGCCGGTCATCGGCGTGGCCGACAGGGACTTGGCGGCGATCAGCCGGCCTTCGCGATCCGGCACCGAGACCTTGGACCAGGCGCTGTGCTGCACGGAATAGGCGGCCTGCTTCACGGCGCGGCCGTTGATGACCATCCGCTGGCCTTCATTGCCGAGGGCCTGCAGGATCAGGCCGGCGGCGCTCTCGGCGCCCGGCAGGATGGTGGCCATGTTCGGGTTGGAGATCAGCTGGTCGCGCATGGCGATACGCTGGGCCGGATCGGCGGCCACCTTGCGCAGCTCGGCGACAAACGTCGGGTCCTGCAGCGCCACGATGGCGGCGTAGGCCACGGCCCCGCGCAGGAATTGCTTGGGCTCATAGGCCGCGGCGGTGCGCAGCGAGATCTGGATCTGCTCGCCGCTCTGGAAGTCGGGCGAGATGGCGTTGGCGCGCATCATGTAGCCGCGCCAGGCGCTGGCTTCCTGGATCAGGCTCGGCGCCAGGGTGATCGGCGGCGGCGCGGGCGGCGCGGGCGGCGGCGGCGGCGTGCCGCTGTCGACGGGACCACAGCCGGCCAGAACGGCCGCGAGGGCGAAAGCGGCAAGCGCCGGCGCGAAACGCGCGGGAAGGAGATTTTTCATGAACACAGCTTCCCCGTCACATCCGGACCAAGTCAATAGAACGCGCCTGAGCGGCGAGAATGTGACACCGCGGGCCAGAGGCTCTCTTAGCACGCGAAGGGTGGGCCGGAGGTAAACAGATCGGGACTGTGATTCGAGGGTAGGGAGTAGGGAGTAGGGAGTAGGGCGTAGTCGTCCGGCGCACGCCGCCATCGCCGCGCCTACCCTTTGCTACTCCCTACTCCCTACTCCCTACGCCCTAGTCGAACAGCTTCGACACCGACTCCTCGTTGGCGATCCGGCGGATGGCCTCGCCGATCAACGGGGCGCAGGAGACGGCCCGGATCTTCTTGCAGGCGGCGGCGGTGTCCGACAGCTCGATGGAGTCGGTGACCACCAGTTCCTTGAGCACCGAGACGGCGACCCGCTCGGGCGCGGCGCCCGACAGCACGCCGTGGGTGACATAGGCCGAGACCTCGGTCGCGCCGTGTTCGGTCAGGGCCTTGGCCGCATTGCACAGGGTGCCGGCGGAATCGACGATGTCGTCGAACAGGATGCAGCGGCGGCCGGAGACCTCGCCGATGATGTTCATCACCTCGCTCTGGCCCGGGCCCGAGCGGCGCTTGTCGACGATGGCCAGGTCGGCGGTCAGCCGGTTGGCCAGCGCCCGGGCGCGGACCACGCCGCCGACGTCGGGTGAGACGATCAACAGGTCGTCGGTCTTGCCGTAGCGGGCGCGGATGTCCTGGGCCAGCAGCGGCACCGGCAACAGGTTGTCGGTCGGGATGTCGAAGAAGCCCTGAATCTGGCCGGCGTGCAGGTCCATGGTCAGAACGCGGTCAGCGCCGGCGCGGGTGATCAGGTTGGCCACCAGCTTGGCCGAGATCGGCGTGCGGCCGCCGGTCTTCCGGTCCTGCCGGGCGTAGCCGAAATAGGGCAGCACCGCCGTGATCCGCCGCCCCGACGCCCGCTTGAGCGCGTCGATGCAGATCAGCAGCTCCATGAGGTTGTCGTTGGCCGGGAAGCTGGTCGACTGGATGACGAACACGTCCTCGCCGCGGACGTTTTCGTCGATGGTGACGAACACCTCGTTGTCGGCGAACCGGCGCACCTGCGCCCGCGTCAGCGGCATGTCGAGATATTCGGCGATCGCGGTCGCCAGCGTGCGGTTTGAGTTGCCGGCAAGCAGCTTCATCGAACGACTCTTCGCGCTGGGGACGTTGGGCGGCTTCTAGCAGGGGACGCGCCGGGGGCAAGGCGGATTCGCCCCTGGAACGGCGGGGATGCCCCGGGAATCTTTCAGCCTGTCCCCGGATCGGGGATGGTGAGGGGAAATTCGTCCCTGGGCGGCGGGTTGGAGGCAGTTCTCCCAACCAACGCCGCCCATCCCGGCGAAGGCCGGGATGGGCGGAGTGGGGGCGGTGGCCCTAAGCTACCTTCACCCGCGCCGCGCTCTCCGGCAGATCCTCGCCGAACGCGCGCTGGTAGAACTCCGCGACCGTCGGCCGCTCGAGTTCGTCGCACTTGTTCAGGAAGGTCATGCGGAACGACAGGGCCAGATCGCCGCCGAAGATCTCGGCGTTCTGGGCCCAGGTGATCACCGTGCGCGGGCTCATGACGGTCGAGATGTCGCCGTTCATGAAGGCGTTGCGGGTCATGTCGGCGACGCGGACCATGGCGGCCAGGGTGCGGCGGCCTTCCGGGGTGGCGTAGCGCGGGTTCTTGGCCAGCACGATCTCGGCCTCGGCGTCATGGTCGAGGTAGTTGAGCGTGGTGACGATCGACCAGCGGTCCATCTGGCCCTGATTGATCTGCTGGGTGCCGTGATAGAGGCCCGTGGTGTCGCCCAGACCGATGGTGTTGGTCGTCGAGAACAGGCGGAAATAGGGGTTGGCGCGGATCACGCGGTTCTGGTCGAGCAGCGTCAGCTTGCCGCCCGCTTCCAGCACGCGCTGGATGACGAACATCACGTCCGGACGGCCGGCATCGTATTCGTCGAAGACGAGGGCCATCGGGCGCTGCAGGCACCACGGAAGAATGCCTTCGCGGAATTCGGTGATCTGCTTGCCGTCCTTCAGGACGATGGCGTCCTTGCCGACCAGGTCGATGCGGCTGACGTGGCTGTCGAGGTTCACGCGCACCATCGGCCAGTTCAGCCGGGCGCAGACCTGCTCGATGTGCGTCGACTTGCCCGTACCGTGGTAGCCCTGCACCATCACGCGGCGGTCGAAGGCCAGGCCCGCGACGATCGCCAGCGTGGTCTGCGGGTCGAAGCGGTAGGCCTCGTCGAGATCCGGCACATGCGGGTCGCGATGGCTGAACGCCGGGACCATCATGTCGGAGTCCACGCCGAAAACGTCGCGGATGGAAACCTGCTTGTCGGGGACGAGGCCCAGCAGGGGGTCGGAAGCGGTGTCGATCTGATCAGCCATGATGATTGACCGATTAGCGCCTTATCAGCGTTCAGCAAACAATCGTTCGAGGAAAAAATGGTGCAGGCGACGTGATCGACAGGCGACGGATCGGCGCATGGCTGGCCTGGGCGCGGCGCGAGGTCGGGCTTCTGGCCGCGCTTCTGGCGCTGGCGATCGGCGTCCAGGCCTTCCTGGCCATCGCCGACGAGGTGGCGGAAGGCGAGACCCGGCGCCTCGATCTGGCGGTCCTGTTGGCGCTGCGGGCGAACGGTGATCCGTCCCGGCCGCTGGGGCCGGCCTGGCTGACCACGGCGGCGATGGACGTGACGGCGCTGGGCTCGGTGACCGTGCTCAGCCTGATGGTGCTGTTCGTCGCCGGCCTGTTCGCGGCGCTGCGGCGCTGGCGCGAGGCGGGGTTCCTGGTGCTGGCGGCCGGCGGCGGGGTGGCGCTGAGCCAGGGCCTCAAGGCGCTGTTCGGCCGGGCGCGGCCCGACGCGTCACTGCATCTGGTCGATGCGATCAACGCCAGCTTTCCCAGCGGTCACGCCATGCTGTCGGCCGTGGTCTGGCTGACGCTGGGGGCCCTGACCGCGCGATTCGTCCAGCGGCGTCGGGTCAAGGTGTTCGCGCTGGCGGGCGCGGCGGCGTTGACGGTGCTGGTCGGCGTCAGCCGGGTCTACCTCGGCGTCCACTGGCCGAGCGATGTGTTGGCCGGCTGGTCGCTCGGCGCGGCCTGGGCGCTGGCCTGGTGGCTGGCGGCGCAGGCAGTGGACCGGCGGTGGCCGGTTGCGCCACCTGTTTCAGTCAGAGGCTAGCCGCTTGCGTGGTTCGAGACGCTCGGCTGAGGCCTCGCTCCTCACCATGACTGGCAGAGGTGTTCGTCATCCTGAGGAGCGGACCCTCAGGTCCGCGTCTCGAAGGATCCGCGATCAGGCCAGCCCCGCCTTCTTCAGCGTCTTCCACGCCTTCAGTACGCGCTGAAGCTTGTGTTCCGCGCTGCGGTCGCCGCCGTTGGAGTCGGGGTGGCACTTCTTGACCAGCTCGGTGTAGCGCACGCGGATCAGCGTCTTGTCGGCGGTGTCGGGCAGGTCGAGGTCGGCCAGGGCGCCGCGTTCGAGCTTGCCCAGTTGCCGGCCGTCGGCGCGGACCGCCGTACCCTCGACGCCCGAGCGGTCGGCGCGGCCGAAGCCGAACAGGCTGAACGGGTCGTTCCAGCCCATCGGGCCCTTGGCCTGGGCGGCGGCTTCCCGCGAGCGGTTCGAGGCCTTGAAGCTCCAGGTCGGCCGCTCGCCCGTCGCGCGGGCGGCCTGGGCCTGGGCGATGGCGTCGTCGCTCATGCCGGCGAAGAAGTTCCAGGCCTTGTTGTACTCGGCCGCGTGCGGCTGGCAGAAATGATAGAACTGCCCCGGCATGTCGCGCGCCTTCGGCGCCCGCGCCGTGGCCACGGTCAGACAGTCGGGATGGTCACAGCGACGCTCGCCCGGCTTGAGGGCGTTGACGTCCGCTTCCGCCTCGGCCTCCCCGGCTTTGGGAGGTCGAACGCGGATGTCCACGAACCGGGGTCGGTATTGAAAGGCGTTCGCCATGAGCCGAAGTATGAGGCTCAACCTTTCTCATTCAAGAATTGACCTTCGAAAAATGACCTCCATATCTACTTCCATCCGCACAAAACTGACCGACGCGTTTTCTCCGACACGGTTGGAGGTCGTCGACGACTCCGCGCGGCATGCCGGACACGCCGGCGCGCGGCCGGGCGGGGAGAGCCATTTCAATGTTGTGATCGAGGCCCAGGCCTTCGCCGGGCAGTCGAAAGTGGCGCGCCAGCGTCAGGTCTACGGCGTGCTGGCCGAGCTGCTGGCCGGGCCGGTCCACGCGCTGTCGCTGAAGGCCTTGGCTCCGGGGGAGGGCGCCTAGCGCCTGAGGTCCTTGAGGACCTTTTCCAGATCGGCCTGGCGAAACGGCTTCTGCAGCATCGGCGCGTCGCGATGGGCCTCGTCCAGATTCCCGGCGCCGTAGCCGCTGGCGAAGACGTAGGGCAGGCCCCGGGCTCTCAGGGCGTCGGCGACCGGATAGACCGGCTGGCCGCCGAGGTTCAGGTCCAGCACCGCCACATCAATGTCGGCCTCTTTCGCCAGAGGCAGGGCTTCCGCGATCGTCGGCGCCGGGCCCACCACGCTGCAGCCGAAGTCGGACAGCATGTCTTCCAGAAGCATCGCGACGAGCACCTCGTCCTCGACCACCAGAACCCGCAATCCCGTCAGCGTCGCGTTGGTCAACAAGAACTCCTTCCGACGGCGGACGGCCCGGCTGGCCGCGCCGCGCACGTCCTGTGTGCGTCAGGCTGAAACGTGCCGGATTGGGCGCGGTTCCGGCTTTCAGCCGGACTCGATCCACCCCCCGTCGGCGTCCATCCGGGGGCTGATGCGCAGTTCAGTGATCTGGTTGCGGCGACGGCGGGCGACCTCGAAGCGATGCTGGAACACCGTGAAGGTCTCGCCTTCCTCGGGGATTTTCTCGACTTCCTGGATCAGCAGGCCGGCGATCGTCACGGCCTGATCGTCGGGCAAATCCCAGTCCAGCGCGCGGTTCAGGTCGCGGACGGTGACGATGCCGGCGGCCTCGACCCAGCCGTCCGGCTGGACCTTCACGCCCTCGACGGCGGCGTCGTGCTCGTCATCGATCTCGCCGACGATTTCCTCGAGGATGTCCTCGAGCGCCACCACGCCCTGCAGGCCGCCGTACTCGTCGACGACGAGGGCGAAGTGGTTGCGCTTCTTGAGGAAGGCGTTGAGCTGGTCCTTCAGCTTGGTCGTCTCGGGCGTGAACCACGGCTTGCGGGCGAGGCCCATGACGTCGAGCTTGTCGAGATCGACGCCGGTCTGGGCCATGACCTTGACCAGGTCGCGGACGTGCAGGACGCCGACGATGTTGTCCGGGTCGTCGCGCCACAGCGGCAGGCGGCTGTGGCCGCAGTCCAGCGCCTGCTGGACCAGCTCGCGTGGCGGCAGGCCGGCGTCGAGCATCTCGACCGACTTGCGGTGAACCATGACCTCGGAGACGTCCATCTCCGACAGGTCGAGCACGCCGCCCAGCATGCGACGGTCGCGGCTTTCGACCACGCCTTCGGAGTGGTGGTACTCGACCGCGCCGCGGATCTCCTCGTGGGCCGCCAGGACGTCGGTCTCCATCGACAGGTTGATGCCGAACGGCCGCAGGGTCTGGCGCACGATCCACTGCGCGCCCCGCGCCAGCGGCCCGAAGATGCGCACCAGCCACCAGGTCGGCAGCGACAGGAACCGGGCCACGACCTCGGGACGGGTGATGGCCAGGGTCTTGGGCAGGATCTCGCCGAAGATCACCACCAGCACCGTCATGATCACCGTCGAGGCGACCACCCCGATCGGGCCGGGGAAGGCCGCCGCCAGCACGCTGGTCGTCAGGGCCGAGGCCCCGATGTTGACCACGTTGTTGGACAGCAGGATGGCCCCGATCATGTTCTCCTGGTCGCCCATCATCCCGTTGACCCGGGCGGCGCTGCGGTCGCCGTCGCGCTCCAGCTGGTGCATGCGGCCGCGGCTGGCGGCGGTCATCGAGGTCTCGGCGGCCGAGATCAGGGCGCCGATGCCCAGCAGGATGATCAGGGCGGGGGCCAGGGTCAGTATGAGGGCCGCGATCACGGCTTGGCTCCTTGTTCGATCAGGAAGCGGCGCAGGGCGTCCGGATCGACCCCTTTCGCCGTGAAGGCCTCACCGATGCGGCGGGCGAGAATGAAGGTCAGGGCGCCGCCCTCGGTCTTTTTGTCCTGACCCATGTGGTGGATCAGGCGGTCGGCGCTGAACGGATGACCGGGCACGTCGGCCATGCCCGCGGGCAGGCCGGCGGCGGCCAGGGCCCGCTCGACGCGGGCGGCGTCGGCCGGATCGCACAGGCCGAGCGTCGCGGAAAACCGGAAAGCCAGCCCGCAGCCGGCGGCCACCGCCTCGCCGTGTTTCAGGGTCTCGCCGTAACCGGTCTCGGCCTCCAGCGCATGGCCAAAGGTGTGGCCGAGGTTGAGCAGGGCGCGGCGGCCCTGTTCCTTCTCGTCCTCGGCGACGATCTCGGCCTTCATTTCCACGGACCGCCCGACGGCGTGGATCAGGGCGTCGATGTCGCCGGCCAGCACCGCCGCGCCATGCGCTTCCAGCCAGGTGAAGAAGGCTTCGTCGCCGAGCATGCCGTACTTGATCACCTCGGCGTAGCCGCAGGCCATCTCCCGGTCGGGCAGTGTGGCCAGTACGTCGAGGTCGGCCAGCACCAGCCGGGGCTGGTGGAAGGCGCCGATCAGGTTCTTGCCGCGCGGGGTGTCGATGGCCGTCTTGCCGCCGACCGAGCTGTCGACCTGGGCCAGCAGGCTGGTCGGGACCTGGATGAAGTCGATGCCGCGCTTGTAGATCGCCGCCGCGAAGCCCGCGAGATCGCCGACCACCCCGCCGCCGAAGGCCACGATCACGTCGCCCCGGTCCAGCTGCAGGTCGAGCAACTGGTCCGAGAGCGAGGCGAGGCCCTCGAAGCTCTTGCTCTCCTCGCCGGCCGGCACGGTGATCACGTCGACCGCCACGCCCGCGCGCTCCAGCGAGACCGAGAGCCGCTCGCCGTGGTGCGCGCCGACGTTCGAGTCGGTGACGATGGCCGTGCGCTTCGTCTTCAGCAGCGGGGCGATGTGCTCGCCCGCCCGGTCGATCAGGCCGGGCCCGACGATCACGTCGTAGGACCGTCCGCCGAGGGCGACAGGAAGGCTGCGGGTCAAGTCGGGGCTCCGGCGATGTAGTCGGTCAGGGCGCGCAGGACGGCCTCGACGGCCTCCTGATGCGGCGTGTCGCTGGTTTCGACGGCGACATCGGCGAGGGCGTAGATCGGGTCACGCACGGCCGCCAGCGCGGTCAGCACCTCCATCGGATCCTTGCCCCGCACCAGCGGGCGGGTGTCCTTGCGGCCGATGCGTTGCGCCAGCAGCGGCAGGTCAGCCTTGAGCCAGACGGAGATCGCGCGATTCTTGATCAGCGCCCGCGTGTCGTCATTGATGAACGCGCCCCCGCCCGTTGCCAGGACGTGCGGTCCTTCATCGAGCAGCCGCGCGATCACCCGACGTTCACCGTCGCGGAAGGCGGGCTCGCCCATCGAAGCGAAGATATCCGAGATCGACTGCCCGGCCGCCGCTTCGACTTCCGTGTCGGCGTCGCGGAACGGCAGGTTCAGCGCGGTCGCCAGACGGCGTCCGATACTGCTCTTGCCAACGCCCATGAGTCCGACGAGGGCGATGGTCTTGCGGCGGAGTCTTGGGTCGGCGGTCATGGCCATGCTTGGCTTACACGACTGCGAGCGGTTGAGCCAAGTTTCAGGATGGCCCGAGCTCAGGCATAATCACCGAATGCGCAATCTCCGGTCCGCCCCTCTCGTGTTGCTCCTCGCCCTTTCGCTGGTTTGCGGGGCGCCGGCCGCCGCGCAGGTCGCGGTCTCGACGCTGGCGCCGCCGGACTACTTCTCGCTCGGGGATCGCGAGAGCGGCCTGCCTTCGGACTTCTGGGCCGGCACGTCGGCCGGGCTGATGCGAGACACGTTGCCGGCGATCGGCCGCAAGCCGCTCAGCCCCGCTGCCACGATTTTCGCCGGCTGGGTGCTGGGCGCCGGAGTCGCCGGGCCGGAGGGCGCGGGGCGGGACCCGGATGTCGCCGCCGCCCGGGTGCAGGCGTTGCTGGCGCTAGGCCAACCCCGGTCCGCCCTGGCCGCCATTGATCGCGCGCCCAACGTACCGATCAACGCCGCCCTGGCCCAGGCCGCCGCCGAGACGGCGCTGGTCAACGGCCAGGATGACGTCGCCTGTCGCATCTCCGATCAGCTGACGGTCAATCGCGGCGATCTCTACTGGCTGCGGCTGCGAGCCTTCTGTCAGGCGGTGGCGGGACAGTCCGACGCGGCGCAGCTGACCTTTACGCTCGCGGGCGAGCGCGCGAAGGACCCGGTCTACGCCCGTCTGATGGGCGCCATGCTGGCCGGCGCGGGCGATCCCGGCGCGGCCTCTCTGCGCAACGGTCTTGACTACGCCCTGTCGCGCAAGCTGGCGCTTGATCTGCCGGCCGCCCGGACGACCGCCTCGCCGGCCGTCGCGGCGGTGTTGTGGCCGACGCCTTCCGCGCCTGACACCGAGGATGTGACGGTCGCCCGCTCGCTGATCGCCAGCGCGGCCACCACGCCGGCGCTGCTCGACAGCCTGCTCGACGAGGCCGACGCCGCGCCCCCGAAGGCGCGGCCGGTCCTGATCGGCCGCGTCCTGTTGCTGGAGGCCATGGGCGGGCAGCCGGGCCCCAACGCCCGGGCGCGGCTGGCGAAGGCCGATGCCGGCAGGAGCACGGTATCGCCGACGATGCTGCTGGCGCTGGACCGAGCCGCCGGCGCCGGTCTCAAGGGCGAGACCGCGCTGGCAGTTCTCGCGATTGCGTCCGATGCCGGGGCCGCCGGGCCAGTCGCCGTGGACCGGGTCAGGATCGTCACCGCCCTGCGCAAGGTCGGATTGACCAGCGCCGCGGAGGCTTTCGCCGTCGAGGGCCTGCTGGTTCCCGCCAGATGAGCCAGGCCTGGGCCGAGGCCTTCCTGGAAATGATGGCCGTCGAGCGCGCCTCCGCACGCAACACCCTGACCGCCTACGGCAAGGACCTGACCGATGCGACGGCTTTCCTGAAAGGGCGCGGACAGGATCTGTCGACCGCCTCGGCCGAGGACATTGAGGCCTATTTCGCCGCCATGGGCGCGGCCGGTCTGTCGCCGGCGACGGCGGCGCGTCGGCGGGCGGCGGTGCGGCAGTTCTACCGCTTCGTGCTCGGCGAGGGCTGGCGGACAGACGATCCCTCCCGCCGCGTCGAGGCGCCGAAACAGGGCCGACCGCTGCCCAAGGTTCTGTCGCGCGACGAGGTCGAGCGCCTGATCGCTGCGGCGGCCGCGAAGTATGGAGCCCAGGGCCTGCGCCTCGCCTGCCTGATCGAGATGACCTACGCGTCCGGCCTGCGCGTCTCCGAACTGCTGGCCCTGCCGCTGACGGCGCTGGCGCGCGATCCGGCCTTCCTGATGGTCAAGGGCAAGGGCGGCAAGGAACGGCTGGCCCCGCTGAACGACGCGGCGCGCACGGCTGTGAAGGCCTGGCTGGCGGTGCGCAAGACCTTCATCCCCAAGGGCGACGCCGCCAATCCCTGGCTGTTTCCCTCGCGCGGCAAGGGTGGACGGCTGACGGCCCGGCGCTTCTCGCAACTGCTGGAGGAAGCCGCCGCCGGGGCCGGCATCGACCCGGCCCGGGTCAGCCCGCACGTCCTGCGCCACGCCTTCGCCACCCATTTGCTGGAAGGCGGCGCCGACCTGCGCATCGTCCAGACCCTGCTGGGCCACGCCGACATCGCCACCACCCAGATCTACACCCACGTTGCGGGCGAGCGGCTGGCGGAAGTGGTGCGGAGCAAGCATCCGTTAGCGAAAAAGCCCTGACACATGGTAGGGGCATTCGCGACTCTCCCGGCCCCTCCAAGGAATTCTCCCATGTCGGAAACCCGCGACAGCAACGGCGCCCTCCTCGCGGACGGCGACAGCGTCACCCTGATCAAGGACCTCAAGGTCAAGGGCTCGGGCGGCGTCACGCTCAAGCGCGGCACGCTGGTCAAGAAGATCCGCCTCACCGGCGACCCGGACGAGATCGAGGCCAATGTCGACAAGGTCCGCGGGCTCGTGCTGCGGACCGAATTCATCAAGAAGGCCTAGGAGGCCCCGCGCGTGCAGTCGGACCTCGACGCCCTCGGTCACATCGACAAGCTGGTGTTGTTCAACATCGGCAAGACGCAGGTGACGACCGGTGGCCTGATCGTGGCCCTGCTGACCGTCGTTGCGGCCCTTGTCGCCGCCCGGCTGGTCAGCCTGGCCTTGCAGCGCGTGCGGGCCAAGGCCACGCGCGGCGGCGCTGGCCTGTACATTGTTGAGAAGTTGTCGGTCTACGGCCTGGTGGTGTTCGGCGCGATCGCCGGGGTCTCGACCCTGGGTGTCGATCTGTCCTCGCTGGCGGTGTTCGGCGGAGCGCTCGGCGTCGGCGTGGGTCTCGGCCTGCAGGGCGTGGTCAAGGAATTCGTCTCCGGCATCGTGCTGATCTTCGACGAGTCCCTGCGGGTCGGGGACTACATCGAGCTGGAGAGCGGTCAGCGCGGCGTGATCCACGAGATCGGCGCCCGGGCGACCCGCATCCGCAACAATGACAGCGTCGATATCCTGATCCCCAACAGCCAGCTGATCCAGGGCACGGTGACTAACTGGACGCTGCGCGGGCACACCCGGCGGATCCGGATCCCGTTCCGCGCGGCCTACGGGGTCGACAAGGAAAAGGTCCGCGACGCCGTGCTCGAGGCGGCCGTGGCCGTGCCCTTCACCCTGCCGGATAGCGGCACCTACCGCACCCAGGTCTGGCTGGTCGGCTTCGGCGAGTCGGGTCTGAACTTCGAGCTGGTGGTCTGGCCGAGGCTGGAGGCGGTGAAGCGGCCCAACGCCATGCAGGCGGCCTACACCTGGGCGATCGACGACGCCCTGCGCAAGGCCGGCATCGAGACGCCGGCCCCCCAGCTGGATCTGCGCGTCCGTTCGTTGTTCGGGGAGGAGGGCGACGCCGCCCGCCGCTCGCTCGGCCTGCAGTCCGGACCGGCGGCGCCCGTGCGGGGCCGCAAGTCGCGGACTTCCAGCAACGACGCGGCGGATGATCTGCTCCGCCCGGTCGACGAAGACGAAGCGCCCCAGGCCGAGCCGCGCAAGCCTTGACGGCCTCGCGGCGCCGCCGCAATACCGTTCGCAATTGCGAAAAGCAGGGACGGGGACAACGCCGATGAAGACGCCGCGCGGGTTTTTCAAGCCATTGGCCATCGGCGCCCCGGCGCCGCTTCGCGAGCTGCCGGTGCGGGTCGAGCGGATGATCCACTTCGTCCCGGCCCACCTCGAAAAGGTCCGCGCCAAGGTTCCCGAGATCGCCCCGAGCGTCGACGTGATCCTCGGCAACCTGGAAGACGCCATTCCCGCCGACGCCAAGGACGCGGCCCGCGCCGGCTTCATCGAGATGGCCAACGCCACTGATTTCGCGGCCATGGGCGTAGGCCTCTGGACCCGCATCAACTGCCTCAACTCGCCCTGGCACCTGGACGACGTGCAGGACATCGTCGCCGGCGTCGGCGACAAACTGGACGTGATGATGGTCCCCAAGGTCGAGGGGCCGTGGGACATCCACTACATGGACCAGTTCCTCGCCATCCTCGAAGCGAAGCATGGTCTGAAGAAGCCGATCCTGCTGCACGCCATCCTGGAAACCGCCGAGGGCGTGAACAACGTCGAGGCCATCTGCGCCGCCAGCCCGCGCATGCATGGCATCAGTCTCGGCCCCGCCGACCTCGCCGCCAGCCGCCAGATGAAGACCACCCGCGTCGGCGGCGGCCACCCCTTCTACAAGGTGCTGGAAGACCCGCGTGACGACGGCCAGCCGCGCGTCGCCGCCCAGCAGGACATCTGGCACTACACCTTCGCCAAGATGGTCGACGCCTGCGCCGCTTACGGCATCAAACCCTTCTACGGTCCGTTCGGCGACATCTCGGACGGCGAGGCCTGCGAACAGCAGTTCCGCAACGCCTTCCTGCTCGGCTGCGCCGGGGCCTGGAGCCTGCATCCCAACCAGATCGCCATCGCCAAACGGGTTTTCAGTCCCGATCCGGGCGAGATCGCCTTCGCCAAACGCATCCTCGAAGGCATGCCGGACGGCACCGGTGTGGTGATGCTCGACGGCAAGATGCAGGACGACGCGACCTGGAAGCAGGCCCGGGTGATGGTCGACTGTGCCAAACAGATCGCCGCCAAGGACCCGGAATACGCCGCGCTCTACGGATTCTGATCGTGGCCGAGCGCGAACCGCCTGCTGTCCTCTCGGACTTCACCTTCACCATGCCCCTGCGGGTGCGGTGGTCGGAGTGCGACATGCAGGGGATCGTGTTCAATCCGCACTATCTGACCTACGCGGACGTCGCGATGACCGAGTACATGCGGGCGGTGGGATTCCCCTATCCGCAGGCGTTGCTGCCGCACGGGGCCGACATCTTCGCGGTCAACGCCAACACCGATTTCCGCGCCTCGGCCCGGTTCGATGACGAGCTGACGCTCGGCGTGCGGGCGGCGCGCTTTGGTCGGACCAGCTTCCTGTTCCGGATCGCCGCCTTCCGGGGCGATGAGCTGATCTGCGATGTGCGCAACACATACGTTTGCGCGACGGAAGGTGAGCAGAAGCCGGTGCCCGTGCCGGCGGCGTTCATCGATGCCGTCAGGGCGTTCGAGCGGGTGAAGCCGGCGTAGGGGACACGTACCTTCGGTGGATGTCTCCCATGACCGTTTGACCCAGCGCAACGCAGCCCGGGCGGCGCCCCGGCAGACTTGGCTCGACCTCAGGCGGCAAGGGCCTTCGACATGGAAATATCCCGGCGGCTGTCACGGGTGCTTGGTCCCACACTGGTTGTGCTGACCCTGACCGAGGCGCCCAATCTCCGTCTGTTCGCCGGCAACCCCGCGCCGGTGGTCTATCTGGACGGCACGTTGCTGTTCATCGCAGGCGTCGCGATCCTGCAAGCCTATGCGCGCTGGACGTGGAGCCTTTCGACCCTGGTGACGCTGTGCGGCTGGGCCTTCGTGCTCGCGGGCTTCTACCGGATGGCCTTTCCCGCCGCGACCCAACTGGCCGAGGGGCCCGCGACCTGGGGGGTGTTCGCGGCGCTGCTGCTGATCGGCGGCTTGCTGACCTTCAAGGGGTACCGTTGAGGCCGGTGTTTCAGCGGGCAATCGTGGTCCTAGGGCGCCTTTGTCGCCTGGTCGACGATGCCGGATTTGCGGTCGACCCAGAGTGAGGCGAGCCTCAGGCCGACGGCTGCGACGATCAGAGTCCCAGCCACGGCAGACGACGACAAGTGAACGTGGGCGTTCAAGGTCGAGCCGCTGCGGTCGAGCTCGCCCCCGAGAAGAGCGCCAAGCCCGAGTGAGGCAACGGCGATGCTGTTCAGATTCAGCTGGTTCATCGTCAACGCTCGCATTGCGATCTTGGGATGAGTAATGTTGGCCGCTTCCCTGATCGCGCGCAATGCTGATCTTCCAACGTGCGGCCATTGCAGGCCGCTCTGGTTGTCCGAATGTGACAGGCTCGCCACGTCGTGATGGCTACGGCGGCGCGTAGCTAGCCCGGCCGTCGCGGCGTGTGAAGCATCTGGCCGTTGCCGCTGGCCAGCAGACGGCCGTCCTCGCTCCAGACCTGGCCGCTGCCGTGAATCAGGCCGCCATGGGCCTTTTCCGAACGCGCGTCGACCAGCAGCCAGTCGGCCCCCTTCGGGTCTTCGTGGAACCAGACCGCCAGATCGAGGCTCGGGGCGATGTAGTCGGCTTCCGGCGGCTGGGCCCGGCGATGGGCCGGCCAGAGGATGGTGTCGATCAGCACCAGCGACCGGGCGCAGTCGGCGAACACATCGACAGCCTCGAAGTCCAGGAACCGCTGCCACTGCCGGATCGGCGCGCCGGGCGCCAGTCGCTCGCCCCACGGAATCCAGACCAGAGGCCGGGTCTCGAAATTGGCCCAGAAGGGATGTTTGGGCGCGTCGGCGGGCAGGTAGTGCTCGTTCGGCTTGAGGTCGGCCGGCGGCGGGGACTCCGGCGGAAGGGCCGCCGCCATCTCCGGGCCGCCCTCACGGTTGGTGGTCCAGACCTGGGCGGTCAGAAAGGGTTTGCCCGCCTGCGACAGCTCCACGGCGAAGCAGACCGCCGACCGTCCGGCCTTGAGCACGCGAACCTCAGCCTGCGCCGGGCCGAAGGCGCCCACGGACAGGTACTGGCAGGAAAAGCTGGCCGGCCGATGCCCCTCCGGCGCCAGGGTCCCGGCCGCGCGCAGGGCGATGGCGGCGACATAGCCGCCGTTCGGCCCCCAGATCTCCCAGTCCCGGGAAAGGGTGGCGGTCAGAACGCCGTTGGCTTCAACGACGGCGGAATCTTCGTGAAATCGTCCCATGCCGTCTCATTACCCGGATTTTCGCTGGGGAAAGAAAGACGTCAGTCGATGGGGTCCACCCTGAACCATGGTTCATGGTCCGGCGCGGTGGTCACCCCGCCGACCGGCATCACCGGACGGTCGCTCTCAAGTGAAAACTCGAACCGCTCCAGCACCTTTGCCAGCATGATCGACGCCTCGGCCAGGGCAAAGGCGGCGCCGATGCAGATGCGCGGGCCGGCGCCGAACGGCAGGTAGGCCGGCTCGCTGACCCACGGCTGGGCCTTGCCGGCGAACCGGTCCGGCATGAAGGCGGTCGGGTTGTCCCAGTAGCCCGTGTGCCGGTGCATCACCCAGGGGCTGATCCAGACCAGACAGCCCTTTCCGAGGCTCTCGCCGCACAGCACGACCGGGTCGGCCACCTGGCGCATGATGATCGGCACGGGCGGGTAGAGGCGCAGGGCTTCGAGCAGCACCATCTTGAGGCGCGGCCAGTGCTGCAGGTCTTCAAGCGTGGTCAGACGGTCGCACGGAAAGGCGCGCACCTCGGCCCGCAGCCGGCTCTGTTCGGCGCCGTCGAGCGCCAGCAGATAGCTGGCCCAGAACAGCAGGCGCGAGGTGGTCTCGAAGCCGGCGAACAACATGGTGGCGCATTGGTCGCGCACCTCGGCGTCGGACAGGGGCTGGCCCGTCCCGGCGTCGCGCACGGCCAGCAGCCGGTCGAGCAGGTCGTCGTGGTCGGCGCCCGGCGGCTCGGCGCGGCGCGCGGCGACCAGGCGGTCGACGGCGGCGAACCAGCGCTTCTGGAACCGGCGACGCGCCCCGCCGGCGAAGGCGAAGTCACTCTCGGACCGGGCGAACCCGTCGAGGAAGGACGGCCGGCCGGCGGTGGCGACGTAGTCACGAACCATGGCCGCCAGTTCGATCTGCTCCGGGCCCGCCGAAAGCGAGAACAGCGAGCGCAGCACCGCCTCCAGCGCTGCCTGGTGGTAGGCGTCGGCGAGGTTGGCGCGGGTCTGGCCGGTCAGGCGCGCGGCCAGACTGTCGGCGGCGGCGTGGAAGTGCGGCAGCAGGGACTCGACGCTTCCGGGCGTGAAGGCGGGGGCCAGCATCCGGCGCTGGCCGCGCCAAGGCAGCCCCTCGGCCAGCAATACTCCTTCGCCGGCCAGCGGCCGCACCGGTCGAACAGCGGCGAGCGGGCGGATGAAGTGGCTCATGCCGGTCTGCATGACCTCGCGGATCGCCGCAGGGTCGTTGACCAGCAGACTGTCGACTCCCAGCACCTTGCGGCGGCCGTAGGGGATGTCGAAGGCGTTCTTCGACCAGTTGCCGAGCGTGTTGCTAAGCGTCGCCACCACCAGCCGCGGCGTCGACAGGTCCTCCGGATGGACATAGGGCGCGGGCGGGATGATCGGGCGGGCGGGGGCGTCCATGCGCTGGACCTTTGCACTGCCGTTGCGGCGATGGAGTAGGGCGTCGGGAATAGGGAGTAGCACAGGCCAGGCGCGGCGCCTGCGGTGCGAGCAGGTGAAACTACTCCCTACTCCCTACTCCTACGCCCTATTCCCAATCCCGCCGCGTCCGCTAAACCGCCCTCATGTCCACGCCCTTCTTCGACCTCCGCGCCTCGCACAATCCCCACCGCTGGCACATGCCGCTGACACCGAAGGTCTGCGTCGGGCCAGAGGGGCACATGTTCATGTACGGCGGCGTCGGTCTGGCGGCGTCGATCTCGGCGCTGGAACAGACCTGCGGCCGGCCGGTGATCTGGGCCACGGCGCAGTACCTGTCCTACGCCCGGCCGCCGTCGATCGTGGATTTCGACGTCTGGATCGCCGCCGCGGGCAAATACACCACCCAGGCCAGCGTGAAGGGCCACGTCGGCGAGAGCGAGATCTTCACCGTCTACGCGGCGCTGGGCGCGCGGCCGGGCGGGGCCTCCATGCAATGGGCGAAGATGCCGGTCCTGCCGCCGCCAGATGACTGCGACCCGGTCCGCCTGTGGCCGGACCAGGGGGACAACCTCAACCGCCGGATCGAGATCCGCACCGCCGGCGGCGCCTACGGCATCGACAGCCGCACCGGTCAGCCGAACGCTGATGGCCGCATGCAGATGTGGTTGCAGACCCGCGAGGAGCATCCGGTCGACGCCAGCCTGCTGGCCGTGTTCGCCGACTATGTGCCTTCAGGCCTGGGACCGGCGCTCGGCCTGCAGGCCGGCGGCAACAGCCTGGACAACACGCTCAGGGTCCTGTCGCTGGTTCCCACCCGCTGGGTTCTGGCTGACATCCACATCAGCGGCGTTCACGCCGGCGTCGGCCACGGGTCCATGAACCTGTTCGCGCAGACCGGCGAGCTGCTGGCCGTGGCCAGCCAGTCGATGATCGTCCGGGTGCGGGAAGACTAGAGCGCCGCGACCGCCGCCACGGCCTTCGCCTGTATCTCGCCGGCCAGAGGCAGGACCGGCAGCGGCGGCTGGGCGGCTGTCAGGCCGAGGTGATTGGCGACGGCGTACATGGCGCGCATCCCGCCGACGCTCCTGAACACCTCCCACAAGGGCGCGAAGACCGCGTCGAGGCGGTCGGCCTCGGCTCGGTCGCCGCGTCGCGCGGCGGCGGTCAGGGCGGCGGCCCGTTCCGGGAACAGGCCGGCAGAGACACTGAACCAGGTGTCCGCGCCGGCGAGCAGCCCGTCCTTGCAGCCCCAGTCGCCGCTGTAGCCGATCGTCAGCCGGGGCGCGGCGTCGCGATAGCGTTTCAGGTCGACGCCGATGTCTCCCTTCGGCAGCGGAAGCTTGATCGCCGCCACGCTGGGGATGGCGTCCGCCAGACGCGCCACGAGCTCGGGACTGAAGGTGAAGTTGGTTGTGCCCGGATTGTTGTAGATGACGATCGGCGTGTCGGTGACCAACGCCACGGCGGCGAAGTGCCGGAACACCTCCTCGTCGGTCAGCGGCGTGTAGCTGACCGGCGCCAGCAGCAGGCCCGCTGCGCCTTCCGCCGCGGCGTCCTTCGCCAGCGCCTGCGCCTGGTCCGTGCGCAGGGCGCCAACACCGACGATCACCGGAGTGTCGGTCAGGGTCTCCACCGCGATGGCCGTCGCGCGCCGCCGCTCGTCGCGGTCCAGGAACATGTAGGTCCCCGTGCTGCCGAGCAGGCCGACCGAGTCCGCGCCGCCGTCTTCGATGGCGCGAAGAATGCCCCGCAGGTCGGCCTCGATGACCCGCCCTTCCGGCGTCGCGGGCGTGATGGGAAAGGCCGACAGACCGGCAAAGAGTGACATGCTGTTCCTCCGACAAGCGGGCGCATACAGCCTCCGGTCGCCCGGCGGCTCAAGTCATGTTGCGCTTCGGATTGTGTCAGCGTTCGGTGAAGACGCGGCCTAGGCCATCTTCCCTGGCACCACCGGGTGCGAGCTCGACAGCCCGCCATCCACGGCGATGAACTGGCCGTTGACGTAGCTGGCGTCGTCCGAGGCCAGGAACAGGGCCACGCGGGCGATTTCCTCCGGAACGGCGCCCCGGCGCAGCGGATTGAGCTGGCCGATCTTGCCCTCGGTGCCGCGCTCGCGGGCGCGGTCGAACATGAACTGGGTCATGCCGGTTTCGGTCAGGCCCGGGCAGATGGCGTTGATCCGTACGCCCGTGCCGGCCAGCTGGTTGGCGCCGGTCTGGACGATGCTGATCACGCCCGCCTTGGAGGCGCTGTAGGGCATGCCGCCCGCGCCGGAGCGGATGCCGGCGACGCTGGCGGTGCAGATGATCGAGCCCTTGCCGCGCGCGACCATCAGTCGGGCGGCGGCCTGGACCGCGAGGAACACGCCGACCGTGTTGATGCGTAGCACCTCGGTCCAGTGCTCGGCGGTCAGGTCGAACAGGCCCGGAAGGCCGCCGGACACGCCGGCGTTGGCGAACATGATGTCCACGCCGCCGAGCATCTCCGCCGCCTCGATGGCCTTGTTCAGCACGTCCGTCGTGGCGACATCGCCGACGATGGCGACGCCGCGACCGCCGGCCTTTGTCACCAGCTCCAGCGTCTCGTTGACCTTGTCCGACACGTCCGCCAGCACGACGGTCGCGCCGGCCTCGGCGAACAGCTGCGCCGACGCCCGGCCGATGCCGCTGGCCGCGCCGGTGATGATGGCCACCCGGCCCTTGAGCTTGCTCATGGTGCTGTTTCCTTCAAACGATTGTTTGAAGCAGGATGCACGGCGGGCGGCGCGGAGGGAAGGGGGCAGGGCGCAGGCCCAGCTTGCCCGTCCCCCCGCCACCCTCTAGTTTCGCCCCCTCACAGGGGCAGCCCGCGTCAGGCGATTCATGGTTCAGCACTATCTCGAGTTCGAAAAGCCGATCGCCGAGCTGGAAGGCAAGATCGAGGAGCTGTCGAAGCTCTCCGACACGGCCGGCGCGGGATCGTTCGACAGCGAGATCGACGCCTTGCGCGCGCGGCTGGGCGAGCTGCGCAAGGAGTCCTATGCGCGCCTGACGCCCTGGCAGAAGACCCAGGTGGCGCGTCATCCCGAGCGGCCGCACTTCGTCGACTACCTCGCCGGCCTGATCGACGAGTTCGTCGAGCTGCGCGGCGACCGCAAGTTCGCCGACGACCAGGCGGTCATCGGCGGCCTCGGTCGCTTCCGCGGCCAGCCGGTGATGGTCATCGGCCAGGAAAAGGGCCACGACACCACCACCCGCCTGAAGCACAATTTCGGCATGGCCCGGCCCGAGGGCTATCGCAAGGCCGTCCGCCTCATGGACATGGCCGAGCAGTTCAACCTGCCGGTGCTGACCTTTATCGACACGGCCGGCGCCTATCCGGGCCTGGGCGCCGAGGAGCGCGGCCAGGCCGAGGCCATCGCCCGCGGCACCGAACGCTGCCTGACGCTGCAGACGCCGATGATCGCGACGATCACCGGCGAGGGCATGAGCGGCGGGGCCATCGGCATCGCCGCCGGCAACAAGGTGCTGATCCTCGAACACTCGATCTATTCGGTGATCAGCCCCGAGGGAGCGGCCTCGATCCTGTGGCGCGACGGGGCCCGGGCCAAGGACGCGGCCGAGCAGATGCACATCACGGCCCAGGACCTGATCAAGACAGGCGTGGTCGACCGGATCATCGAGGAACCCGCCGGCGGGGCCCATTCCGATCCGGAGGTGGCGATCAAGGCCGTCGGCGACGCCATCGAGGAAGAACTGGCCCTGCTGTCGCCCCTGTCCGCGGATGCCCTGCTCAGCCAGCGGGCGGAGCGCTACTACGCCATCGGAAAGACGGGTGTGGCATGAAGACCTTTGCGATGCTCGCCGCGTTCGCGTTGCTGACAGCCACGCCCGCGATGGCCGCCGAGAAGACCGCCGTCGAGACCCGCTACACACCCGCCTTCCAGACCTGCCTCGACTCCCCCGACGGGTCGTCGACGATGGGCATGGTTCAGTGCATCGACGGCGAGCTGAAGATCCAGGATGCGGCTCTGAACACCGCCTACCGCTCACTCGTCGCCGACATGACGCCGGACCAGAAGTCTGGTCTGCAGAAAGCCCAGCGCGCCTGGATCGCCTTCCGCGACGCGGACTGCGCCGCGCGCTACAGCCCCGACTGGGGGTCGATCTCCACCATCACCGCCAATATGTGCGTGCTCCAGCGGACCGTTGAACGGACCCTTGAGCTCGAGGCCTTCCTGCCGGACTGGGCAGGTCCCGCCGACAGCGACCCGCCGGGGTCCATCGGCATGGTTCCGTCCCACGGCTGACGCCGAACTTCCGCCTCTTGCCTGACGTGGCGTGACATGGCCAGTCTCTCTCAAACGATTGTTCGGGAGAGGAACACCATGGCCATCAAGACCCGTTTCACGGAACTGTTCGGCGTTGAGCACCCCATCGCCCAGGGCGGCATGCAATGGGTCGGCAAGGCCGAACTCGTGGCGGCCGTGGCCAACGCCGGGGCGCTGGGCTTCATCACCGCCCTGACCCAGCCGACGCCGGAAGACCTTGCGAAGGAAATCCAACGCACCAAGGATCTGACCGACAAGCCGTTCGGCGTGAACCTGACCATCCTGCCGGCGATCAAGCCGCCGCCCTATGCCGAATACCGCGCCGCCATCATCGAGAGCGGCATCAAGGCCGTCGAGACCGCCGGCTACAAGCCGCAGGAGCACGTCGACGACTTCAAGGCGCACGGCATCAAGGTTATCCACAAATGCACCGCCGTCCGCCACGCCCTGAGCGCGGAGCGGATGGGCGTCGACGCCATCTCGATCGACGGCTTCGAATGCGCCGGCCACCCGGGCGAGGATGACATCCCCGGCCTGATCCTGATCGCCGCCGCCGCCGACAAGGTGAAGATCCCGATGCTGGCCTCAGGCGGCATCGCCGACGCGCGCGGCCTGGTCGCGGCCCTGGCGCTGGGCGCCGACGGCATCAACATGGGCACCCGCTTCTGCGTGACCCAGGAAGCGCCGATCCCGATGGCCTTCAAGGAACAGATGGTCGCCAACGACGAGCGCCAGACCGACCTGATCTTCCGCACCCTGCACAACACCGCCCGCGTCATGCGCAACGAGGTCAGCCAGGCCGTGGTCGAGATCGAGCGCAAGGGCGGGGCCAAGTTCGAGGACGTCCAGCACCTGGTCGCCGGCACGCGGGGCCGCGACGCCCTGGCCAACGGCGACACCCAGGGCGGCATCTGGTCGGCCGGCATGGTCCAGGGTCTGATCCACGACATTCCGACGGTGAAGGACCTGGTCGAGCGGATCGTCTCGGAAGCCGAGGGCATCATCCGCGGCCGCCTGGCCGGGATGGTAAGCTAGGGCTTTAGACGCCCGTCGCGGCCTGACCATCCAGTCCCGTCATCCTCGCCCTTGTGGCGAGGATCCCTCGTTCAGCCGCAAGGTCGGCATTCCAGTCTGACGGGTTCGGAACACGTCGGGAGGGATCCTGGGCACAAGGCCCAGGATGACGGTGCGAAGTCTGACCAAGGCTTAACTTCATGCGGTCGCATGGCGCGAGTAGCTTCGCGGCCGAAGGAGTTCGCCTTGCACCCTGTTGTCCGCATGCTCGTCGTCGCCGTGACCGCCGCTGTCCTCTCCGGCTGCGCGACCAAGGTCGAGCGCTTCCCGACGTCCGCCGACTACCCGGCCGGAACCATGACGCGAACGGCGGTTCAGGCCGTTGGCCATCCGTGGAAATTGTCGACCCTCGCCACGCCCCGCGCCGCGCCGTGGAAGGTGGTGGTCATCACCGGCACGCCCTCGTGGTCGGAATTCTGGGCCCCGGTGCTGGCCGCGCTGCCGCAACAGTTCTCCATGACCGTCGTCGACCGGCCGGGTTTCGCGCTCAGCGAGCCGCAGGGCGTCGTCGGCTCGATCAGCGACCAGGCCGAGGCGATGTCCGCCCTGCTGGAGGCCGCGCCCGGACAGAAGCTGATCCTCGTCGGCCAGTCCTATGGCGCGCCGATCGCGACCCTGATGGCGGCCCGCTATCCCGACCGCGTCCAGGCGCTGGTGCTGATGAGCCCGTTCTACGGCGAGCGCGGCGCGACCGCGCGTCGGCTGACGGGACTGGGCGGCATGGTCCGGCCGATGCTGCCCCGCGACCTGAAGAACTCGATCGCCGAGGTGAAGGGCCAGCCGCCGCAGCTTCCGGCGGCCCGGGCCGCACTGACGGCGCTGACGATCCCGGTGGTGGTGTTGCATGGCGAAGCCGACACCTTCGTGCCGATCGCGTCCGCGAAGGCGCTGGCGGCCAGCCGCGGATCGGCGCCGACGGCGATGGTGTCCGTTCCGGGCGGCGACCATTTCCTCAACGCCTGCTGCGTCCCGGCGCTGATCGGCGCGCTGGAGACGGCGGCGGGGATGGCGGGGGAATAGATCCTCCCCATCGGGGGAGGTGGCTCGGCGACAGCCGAGACGGAGGGGGGCCGCTCAAATACCGGGGGACCCCCTCAGTCCGCCTTGCGGACAGCTCCCCCAAAGGGGGAGCATCTCAGGGCTACGCTTCTTCCGTCTCGGGCTTGGCGCCTTCGCCACCCTCGAACGTGCGCGGGGCGCGGCGACGGCGGGGCTTCTTGGCCTCTTCGGCGGGCGCATCGTCGCTGGCGGCGGCCGGACGACCGAGGAAGGCCGGCAGTTCGCTCACGGCGCCGTCCTGACCGCGCAGACGCGGCGACTCGCTGATCGTCGGTTCGGGCGCCAGCGGCGCGGCGGCCTGGGGCTCGACAACGGCCAGCGGATCGCGGGCCGCCGCTTCGGCGCGTTCGCGCTCACGGCGCTCATCGCGCTCGCGCCAGCGGTCACGACGGCCGCCGCCTTCGCCTTCGGCGCGGGGACGGTCGTCCCGGGACTGTTGCTGCTGCTGGGGCCGATCGTCGCGCGGCCGGTCATCGCGCTGAGGACGATCATCCCGGGGACGATCATCCCGAGGACGGTCGTCCCGCTGGCGATCACGGCCTTCGAACCGCTGGCCGTCGCGCGGACGGTTCTCGAACCGTTGGCCATTCTGGTTGTTGTCGCGATTGCCGTTGTTGTTGTCGCGCTGACCGTCGCCGCTGTCGTTGTTCTCCGTCTCCGGGACATAGCCGCCTTCGGGCGGATCTTCCGGCTCGGCCTCGAAATCGATGTCGAAGCCCGAGGAGAACTGCTCGCGACCGACGATGTCGGACACCGGGCGATGCGGCTGCATGGCGCGCAGCGTGCGGAAATAGTGTTCGGCGTGCTGCAGGTAGTTTTCGGCGAGAACCCGGTCGCCGCCGGACGCGGCGTCGCGGGACAGCTGCTGGTACTTCTCGAAGACACCCTGCGCGGCGCCGCGCACCTTGATGCCTTCAGGACCGTTGGAATCGAACGCCCGGTTGGCGTTGTGCTGGGGCTTGCCGCCCTGGTTGTTGCCTCCGCTGCCGCCGCGATTGCGGCCGCGCTGACGCTTCATACCCTTGAAATCTCTCATGTTACCCTTCGACCTGCCGGCGGGCGCGCGACACAGCGGTCGTTGGCGCGGGCCGGTTCTGGATACCTGTTCGGGCTTGCCGCCCGCTCTTGTTGTTTCGAAAAAGACGCTGTTCTTTGTCCTCGCCCGGCTTTCAGCGCCGCGACCCGGTCCTCTGGGGACCTCGCGCGCCCGCCGTTGATTGCGATCAATCTCTACGGCGTTCTGAGTGGGGACGAGTCAGATGTAGCGCCTCAGGCCCCTGTTTCCAAGGGATTTTTGGAACCCGCGACAACGCGGTCGCGCAGGCCCAGGTCCTTGATCGTCCGGACGCCCGCGGCGCCGGCCTCGCGGAACAGAGCCTCGACGGCGGCGCTCTGGTCATGGCCGATCTCGACGGCGAACATGCCGCCGGGCTTGAGCACCCGCAGGATCTCGGGCGCCAGAATGCGGTAGGGGTCGAGGCCGTCCTCGCCGCCGTCCAGCGCCAGCCGCGGATCGTGATCGCGGACTTCCGGATCGAGCGTCTCGATCACGGCGCTGGGGATGTAGGGCGGGTTGGCGACCACGAGGTCGAAGCCCGCGTCGCCGAGGCCCGCGGCCCAGTCGCCGCGCAGAAGCGCGGTCCGGCCGTCGAGATCCAGATTGGCGGCGTTCTCGCGCGCCACCGCCAGGGCGTCCTCGGAGATGTCGACGCCCAGGCCCTTCGCCGCCGGCCGTTCGGCGAGGATCGACAGCAGGATCGCGCCCGAGCCGACGCCGAGGTCGAGAATGCTGAAGGCCATGTGCTCCGGAAAAGCCTTCAGCGCCTCGTCGACGATCACCTCGGTCTCCGGCCGCGGCGTCAGCACCGCGCTGTTGACGTTGAGCATGATCTTCCAGAAGCCCTTGCGGCCGAGGATCAGACTGACCGGCTCCCGGCGGCTGCGCCGTTCGAGATAGCTGTCGTAGAGCGCTTCCTGTTCGGGCGTCATCTCACGGTAGGGGTCGGTGACGATCTCCAGCCGGCTGACCTCGGCGGCGACCTCCAGCATCAGGCGCGCGTCGATGGCGGGCTGGTCGATGCCGACAGCCTTCAGCCGTTCGCCGCCGGCCTTCCAGGCTTTCACGAGGGTGGTCACGCCATCAGCTCCAGGACGTCGCCTTCGGTCACGCTGCCGGCGGCGGTGGTCTGCACATAGATCCCGCAGAGGGTGTGGCCATAGTTGTCGAACAGCGCCTTGACCACCTCGATATCGCGCTCGGCAGTGGCAGGATCGACATGGGTCGCCGCGCAGCGGACGATCGGCTTGAAGACGGTGGCGGTCGCGCCGCCAACGGCAAGGGTCCGGCCGCTCCAGTCGTTTTCCGCCCAGGCAGGCCAGCCTTCGACATAGAGGTTGGCCCGGAAGCGCAGGGGATCGAGCGGCCGGCCGATCTTCGCTTCCAGATCGCGCACGCTGGCCAGGTTGATGATCGACACATGGCCGAGGGGATGGTCCGTGAACCGCCAGCTTCCCGGCGCGCGCAGGACCTTCAGCGGCGCATGGGCTTCGTCGCCCAGCAGGGCGGTCAGCCAGGCGGCGAAGGCGTCGCGGTCGGCCTCGCCGGTCAGATCTCCCGCGAAGTCGGGGTGGCCGGGCGCCGTGGCGTGGAACAGGCCGGTGGCGTCATCGTACCGCGTCCGGGCCTTCGCGACGTCGGCGATATGGGCCAGCACGGCGAACTTGGTCTTCGGCACGAAAGCTGGCGCGGCGGGATCAAACCCGCAGTCGCCGACCTCGACCGCGTACATCCGGTCGCCGGGAAAGGTCTCGCTGACGGCCAGAGTCGCCGCCGCCAGCCGCTCGGGCGTGAAGCCCTTCACAGGATGACGGTAGAGGGAGGAGACAGTGGATATCATCTCGTGTGAGTGCCCCAGCCGGCGAAACGGGGCAAGCGCGATTGCTGGACGCTAGTCGGCGCCGCGTCTATGCCTTGGGCGCTAAACCGGGGGTAGGCGCATGGGCAGATCGATGGTTGTCATTCTGGCCGTGGCGGCGCTGTTTCTCAGCACAGGCGCAACGCCGCCGCGCGCCACGACGGTCGAGCTCACCCCGGTCGATGGCGGCCTACAGGCGGCCTACCGTTTGCCGGCGCCGACCTCCGCCTTCACGTTCGACGAACCGGTCGCCGACGTTCGTGCTGATGCCTGGCATCCCGCGGCCGACTTCGTGCTCGCGGACGGCGTGCTGCGTCGTCGGGACGGAAAAACCTTCAGCGCTTTCACATTGAAGCTGACGCCCGACAGCGAGCCGCGCGATCGTCGATACCCGGCGCTTACCCGCATCGGCATCGGCTGGCAGATCTATGGTCCCTATTTCAAACCGGCCACGGGCGATGTGACCGTGCAGGCCATCCTGCCAAAGGGCTGGGTCTCGGTCGGCGGCCGTCGAACAGGCGGCCTGTCGACGGAGGGTTATGCCTACGTCGGGCCGGCAGCCTATGTCACAAGGGGTCCAGCCACGCTGGTCATGGCGCCTGAAACGCCCGCCTGGCTGAGGACCGGTATCGCCGAGAGCGCCCGCTTCGCGACCCGCTACTATGGGCAGCGACTCGACACGTCGTTGACCGACCGTCCAACACTGATCGTCACCCCGATCCCGACCTTCAAGGCCGGCTGGCAGGGCGACACCACGGACGGACCCGTCGCCTCGCTTCGGTTCTTCGGGACCGGCTGGGTCGACGCCGGCCCGGGCAAGGCCGGCGAGGTCACCCATTTCGTGACGCACGAGTTCTTCCATTTCTGGAACACCCGGCTGTTCGTCTCCCGCGACGGTGAGAACGAAGCCTGGCTGCACGAGGGCATGGCTGAATACGCCGCCCTGCGTGCTTCGCTGAAGGACGGCGCGATCTCTGAAGATGATTTCCGCGCGGCGCTCGGCCAGCGCCTGTCCGCCTGCGCGATGGTGCTGGGCGACAGGGGACTTGCCGCCGCGCCACCGAAGCGGGGCCACGGCGTCTATGACTGCGGCGTGCTGATGGAATGGATCGCTGACCTCAAGGCCCAGGCGACATCGGGTGGCCAGAGGGACGTGTTCGATGTCTGGCGCGGAGTATTCAAGGCCTCGAAGGCCGGCCCTGGAACCTATGACGGCGCGGCGCTTCTGGCCGCGGCCGGCATGACCGATGCGGCGGAGGATCCCTTCGCTCTGGTGATGAAGCCCGGCGGCCCGGACCGATGGCCGCGTCTGGTGGCGGCGCTATCTGAACTGGGCGTCCGGCTGACGCCGACCCGCGACGCCGCGCAGGAGCGGGAAATCCTCGTCATGCATCTGATGCGGCAGGTCTGTAACGGCTCGATCGGCTTCTGGAACAACAGCGGCCGTCCGGCCATCAAGCTCGACAGCGGGGACCATTGCGGCGTCCTCAGCGGCGAGCCTCAGGTCGACGCCATCGCAGGATTCAATGTCGTGGAGGCGACCAGCGCCGCCTACGACGCCGTCACCGCGCTCTGCGCGAAAGACGCGACGGTGCCGTTCACCTTCGAGGGACAGATGGTCGCGCAAGTGCCCTGCAGGAAGGCCTTGCCGCCGCCGCTGCCCGCCTGGACGGTCGTGGGATGGACTCTCAGCCGAAGCTATCTTCCAGCGTCGCCAGACGCTCGGCCTGATCCTCGGCGATCAGCGGGTTGATCACGTCGTCGAGCGCCTCGCCCTCCATGATCTTGGGCAGGTTGTAGAGCGTCAGATTGATGCGGTGGTCGGTCACCCGGCCCTGCGGATAGTTGTAGGTGCGGATGCGCTCGGAACGGTCGCCGCTGCCGACCTGGCTCTTGCGGGAGTCGGAGCGGGCGTCGTCCAGCGCCTGCCGCTGCATGTCGTAGAGCCGCGCCTTGAGGTTGGCCATCGCCTTGCGGCGGTTCTCATGCTGGCTCTTTTCCGAGGATGTCACGACCACGCCGGTGGGCAGGTGGGTGATGCGCACCGCCGAGTCGGTCTTGTTGACGTGCTGGCCGCCGGCACCGCTGGAGCGATAGGTGTCGATGCGCAGATCGGCGTCGTTGATGACGATGTCGACGTCCTCGGCCTCGGGCAGGACAGCCACTGTGGCGGCGCTCGTGTGGATGCGGCCCTGGGCCTCGGTGGCCGGAACGCGCTGCACCCGGTGCACGCCGCTCTCGAACTTCAGCCGGCCGAACACGCCGTCGCCCGTGACCGAGGCGATGATTTCCTTGAAGCCGCCCATTTCGCCTTCGGAGATGCTGTCGATCTCCACGCGCCAGCCATGGTTGGCGGCATAGCGCTGGTACATGCGGAACAGGTCGCCGGCGAACAGCGCCGCCTCGTCGCCGCCGGTGCCGGCGCGCACTTCAAGAATGGCCGAGGCGTTCTCGTCCTTGTCGCGCGGCGCCAGCAGTAGAGCGACGTCGCGCTCCATGTCCGGCAGTTTCGCCTCGAGCCGCTCCAGTTCGTCGCGGGCCAGTTCGGAGATGTCCGGGTCGGTGTCGGCGGCCATGGCCTCGAGTTCGGGCTTTTCGGCCAGGACCTTGGCGAGCGCCTGGACAGCCTCGGCGATCGGCCTCAGCTCCGCGTGCTCCTTGCCCAGGCGCACGATCTCGGGACCTTCCGTGGCAGCGCCCATGCGGGCTTCGATCTCACGGAAACGGTCGAGCACCTGGTCAAGGCGGGCCTGGGGAAGACGCAAGGCGGAAATCCGGAAACAGCGACGGGAAGGGGCCGCTGTTTACAGTGGTCGGGCCGGTCGTGTCGACAGGCTCACCCCGTGCGGGGGCGCAGGCCGGCCCTGGGCGCGCTGAAGTCCGTCCGGGCGAGCTTCTTGGTCGGGACGGCGTCTTCCGGCGTGCTCGACACCGGGGTCACCGTCGGCGCCGTCGGCGTCGGGATCGCCGCAGCCGTGCGACGCGGGGCGATCAGGGCCTCGATGCGCTTCTTCGTGGTGTTGAAGGCGGCGACGTCGCGCGGATCGACGCTCGTGCCGGTCGGGATCTTGGCGCCGAGAGGGTTGACCCGCTTTCCCTTGAGCCAGACCTCGTAGTGCAGGTGCGGGCCGGTCGAGGCGCCGGTCGAGCCGGAATAGGCGATCACCTGGCCCTGGCTCACGCGCATGCCGGCCTTGCAGCTCTTGCCGAAGCGCGACAGGTGGCCATAGCCCGTCTCATAGCCGCCGGCATGACGAAGGCGGACCCAGTTGCCATACCCGCTCCAGCGGCGGCACTCGACGACCACGCCGTCGCCGGCCGCCAGGACCGGCGTCCCGGTTCCGACGCCGAAGTCGATGCCCTGGTGCATCTTGTTGTAGCCGAGGATCGGGTGGCGGCGCATGCCGAAGCTCGAGGTGATGCGGGCGCCGTCGACCGGCGCGCGCAGCAGGAAGCCCTTGATGCTCTTGCCGATGGAGTCGAGGAAGGTCCGCTTCCCGTCGGCGCGGGTGAAGCCGTAGAAACGCTGGCCCTTGATCTCGGCATACTGCAGCCCGCCGGCCTCGACGGTGCGGCCGCTCTCGGTGACGGTGCGGTCGAACACCAGGCAGAACGGGTCGCCCGCCTTGATGTCGCTCGAGAAGTCGATCTTGTGCGAGAACAGTTTGGACGCCTCGGCGATCACGCCGGCGTTGGCGCCGACCGCCATGGCGCTCTCGTGGAACGAGCCCTGCATCCGGCCGCAGGCCGCCACGGTCTCGGGCTTCACGACCTCTTCCAGTTCGCGCAGGCGCAGCGCGCCGTCGAAGGTACGCGAGACGGTCAGGGTGCTGGCCGCGCCGTTGCGCATCGACAGGCCGATCAGCCTGGCCGGGCCGCGACGGTCGTGGGGGCGGGCGACGGATGCGACGAAGTCCATCCCGGCGCGGATGTTCACGGTGTCCATGGCCTGGGCCAGGACGCGGACGGCCAGACGGGCGTCGGTGGGGGCCACGCCGCTGCGCAGCACGGCGGCTTCCAGGGTCTCGCCGGGGCGGACTTCGACGGCGATGTTCTGGCCGTGGTCAAAACCGGGCTGAGCCTCGGCGCGGACGAAGGCGATATGTTGCAGGGCGGTGAGGGCGGCAGGATCGAGCGGGCGGGCGCCCGGCGCGGCGGGGCCGGCCGTCAGTTTCCAGCCCACGCTGAGCATGGCGAAACCGGCGATCGCGACCAGCACCTTGGGCGCGAAACGGACTGTTGGGCGCCTGGGATCGAATTCCTGCATCGTTCCCCCATCAGTTGACGATGCCGCACGAGGTCAGAATGGCACGGCCGGGATACTCCCAGCAATCGGCGGGCCGGTTTCACCGCGCCTGCCCTCTCGACGCAAGCAATATTCGGTGCTTCGTCGATTTTGTCACGCCCCGGGCGTTCAGCGAACGGGGGTTACGGTTTCCCCGTCTTCCTTGGTGAATTCCGCCGGCGGGTTGTCCAGCAGGGCGAAAACCTTTTCCGAAGGTCGGCAGAGCGCCGCGCCCTTTGGCGACTGAACGATGGGCCGCTCGACGAGAATCGGATGGGCGACCATGGCGTCGAGAATCGCGCCGTCCGTCGCACCTGGATCGGTCAGTCCGAGCTCTTCGGCCGGCGTGCCGCGCACGCGCAGGATGTCGCGCGGAGTCTGCCCCATCGCCTTGAGCAGGCTTTCGAGCTGCGGCCGGGTCCAGCCCGCCTTGAGATACTCGACGACGACCGGCTCGACGCCCGACTCGCGGATCGCGGCCAGGGTGTTTCGCGAGGTCCCGCAGGCGGGGTTGTGGAAGATGGTCACGGTCATGGGGCGTCTCCTCGGGCGCGAAGGCCGCGTTCGTACCAGCCCTTCGAGCGATTCACGATGGCCACGACGGTCAGCATGACCGGCACCTCGACCAGCACGCCGACGACGGTCGCCAGGGCTGCCCCGGACTTCAGGCCGAACAGGCTGATCGCCGCGGCCACCGCCAGTTCGAAGAAGTTGCTCGCGCCGATCAGGGCCGAGGGGCCGGCGACGCAGTGCTGCTCGCCGGTCAGGCGGTTCAGCAGATAGGCCAGGCCTGCGTTGAAATAGACCTGGATGAGGATCGGCACGGCCAGCAGGGCGATGACCAGCGGCTGGGCGAGGATCTGCTCGCCCTGGAAGCCGAACAGCAGCACCAGGGTGGCCAGCAGGGCGAGGATCGAGGCCGGACCCAGGCGCGCCAGCGCGGCGTTCAGCGTTGTCTCGCCCCGCGCGAGCAGCAGCCGTCGAAGGAACTGGGCGATGATCACCGGCACGACGATATAGAGGCCGACCGACAGCAGCAGCGTTTCCCACGGCACGGTGATGGCAGACAGGCCCAGCAGCAGCGCCACGATCGGGGCGAAGGCGATGATCATGATCGCGTCGTTCAGCGCCACCTGGCTGAGGGTGAAGTGCGGCTCGCCCTTCGTCAGGTTGCTCCAGACGAAGACCATCGCCGTGCAAGGGGCGGCGGCCAGGATGATCAGGCCGGCGATGTAGCTGTCGATCTGGACGGCCGGCAGCAGCGGGCGGAACAGCACGCCGATGAACAGCCAGCCGAGGAAAGCCATGGAGAACGGCTTGACCGCCCAGTTGATGAACAGGGTCACGCTGATGCCGCGCCAGTGGCGGCCGACCTCGCGCATGGCGGCGAAGTCGATCTTCATCAGCATCGGGATGATCATCAGCCAGATCAGCCCGGCGACCGGCAGGTTGACCCTGGCGATCTCGAGGCCGGCGATGGTCTGGACCAGGCCGGGAAACAGCTGGCCTAGGGCGATGCCCGCGACAATGCACAGGGCGACCCACAGGGTCAGGAAGCGTTCGAAAATGGACATGGATCAGGCCTTGCCGATGCCGTCGAGACGAGCCTGGAGCGACATGCGGTCAAGGCTGGCCATCGGCAGGCTGACGAAGATTTCGAGCCGGTTGTGCAGGCGACCGTAGATGTCTGCGAAGGCCAGGGCGATCTCGGTGTCCGTGCCCTCGACGGCGGCGGGATCGGGCACGCCCCAGTGGGCGGTCATGGGCTGACCCGGCCAGAACGGGCAGACTTCGCCCGCGGCGTTGTCGCAGACGGTGAAGACGAAGTTCAGGTCCGGCGCATCCGGATTGTGCGTCCGGTCGAACTCTTCCCACGACTTCGAGCGCAGGTGCGCGGTCGGATAGTTGAACCGTTCCAGCAGCTTGATGGCGTGCGGATTGACCGTTCCGGTCGGCATGGAGCCCGCCGAAAAGGCAGTGAACTTGCCGGCCCCGAGGCGGTTGAGGATCGACTCCGCCAGGATCGAGCGGGCCGAGTTGCCGGTGCAGAGGAAGAGGACGGTGTGGGTCATCAGCAGGTCTTCGCTCCGCAGCTGGCTTCGCTGACGACGCCGGCCAGCGGGCCGCAGATAGCCGGCTCGCCCTGGCAGCAGTCCTCCACCAGAAAGGTCAGCAGCCCGCGCATGGCGTCGTAGTCGGCGGTGTAGATGATCTGGCGGCCGTCGCGCCGCGAGCGGGCCAGGCCGGCCTGGGTGAGGATGTTGAGGCTGGTCGACAGGGTGTTGCTCAGGGTCCCCGTGGCCTCGGCGATACGCCCGGCGGGCAGGCCTTCCGCCCCGGCCTTCACCAGCAGTCGAAACACGGCCAGCCGTCCGGGATGAGCGAGGGCCGACAGGGCGGTGACGGCGTCAGTCTGTTCCATGATTCGAGAATAGCCGAATTTTGTGACGGCTGTGCGTCCTTCGAGACGCTCGGCTGAGGCCTCGCTCCTCAGGATGACGGGCATTTGTGTTCGTCATGGTGAGGAGCGGACCCTCAGGTCCGCGTCTCGAACCACGCACTCAGCCGCAGCAGCTCGCCTTCGCCATGTCCGCCGCTGTGACCGTCGCCGGTATGACCTCATCCTCGCCGTAGGTCGTCGCCTCGCCGAGGGTGTGAAACGTCTCCCAGCGTACGCCGGACGGATCGGTGACCCAGCTCTTGTCGGATTTCGCGTAGCAGCAGGTCGCGGCTTCCTGATCGAAGGTCGTCTCGCCGGCGGACTTCAGCCGGGTCGCCATCTCGGCCAGTTCAGCGGATGTCCCGGCCTGGACGCCGACATGGTCGATGCCGGCGGCGACACGGTCACGCTGCGAGATGGCCAGGTTCACGCGCGGATCCTCGAGCATCCACTTGGCGTAGTCATCCTTCACCACCGACGGCTCGGCGCCGAACAGGGTGGAGTAGAAGCCGATCGAACGGCCGAGGTCCTCGACGGCGATGTGCAGGTGCAGGCGTTTCATGGCGATCTCCAATAAATCGATTATTCGAGAAATATAGAAATAATGATCCGCGTCAAGGGCGCTTCGGGATGGCCTGTCTCCGAGGTCTCACTCGCCGGTGGTGAACTGCCCGGTCGTCACGCTCGAGTCCGACAGGTCGAACGGCATCAGGTCCGTCGGCCGCGGGGGCAGGGCCGTTGCGCTGGCCGGCCAGTGCTCGTCAAAGACGGCGTAGCGGACGTCGACCGTCGCGCCGGCCGGGAGACCGATCTGGCTCGACTGCGGAGCCCCGGCGATCCGAAGATGAGTCCAGGCCCCGGCCCTTCCGGTCAGCGCGACAGGCTTGCCGTTCACTGTCAGGGTCCGCAGCGGCTGGCGGCTCCGAACGTCGAGCAGGATCACCCGCGCCGCTGGCAGGTTGAGTATCGTGGCTGTGTCTGACCTGGATGCCGAGACGGGCGCCTGGCCCGGTGGCATGGCATTGGCGGGCGCCGCCCAGACCTTTGCCCCGGTCAGGGCCGGCAGGGACTGCCTGCTGACATCGCCGCCATCGGACGTCAGCACGCCCCGCGCCCAGGGGGACAGGTCCGGCGTCGCCGCGACGCGCCAGGCCTTGCCCGAAAGCGCGTCGTGGACATGCAGCACGACGGTCGCCCGGGGGTGCCGGGGCGTCCACGGATCGGCGAACCGGACAACGCCCAGAAGCACCACGCCGAGGACCAGCATGCTGATCGCGGGCGCCAGCGCCAGTCGCGTCTTCCCGCCCGGCCAGGCCAGCGGCCAGAACAGGAACGCCCCGAGCCACAGGTACAGCGCCAGCAGGTCCGGCAGGTCGAGGCCCTGCGACACCACATGGAAGAACACCGCCAGCCAGCCGCCGCCGAGCGCCGCCAGCAAGGCCAGACCCGCGGTCCGTGTCCTGTCGAGTTGGGGGCCCATCCCGCTGATCGCGGCGCCGAGACCCGCCAGCACAAGCGGCCAGGCGATGAGGAAGGCGACGGCCGGCAGGGCGATCTGCAGCGCAATGCCGGCGACGAGGCCGGTCAGCAGTACGCCCAGCCAGGTCCCGGGCAGGGCAGCCGGCCTGCCGAAGGCGGCATAGCCGACCAGCGCGGTCGCGACGCCCAGGCCCACGCCGACCGGATCCCAGCCCGCGAAGGCCAGGCACAGCAGCCCGCCCGCCAGACCGGCGCCGGCCAGCCAGAGCCGCGCCCCGCTTCGCGCCAGAAGACCTGGAACGAGCAACAGGCCACCGGTCGCCAACACGGCCAGCGTCGTCTCCCATAGCGCCCACCGGGCCAGCAGCGGCCGCTGACCGAGGAAGCCGAACTCGACCCCCGTTGCCCGCCGGGCCAGATGCAGCAACAGCGCTTCGGCCAGCAGCAGGAACACCGCCGCACCGGCCCCGCGCGCGATGTCTGCCAGCTTGAAGCCGTCGTCGCGGCGTCCTCGCAGGACGGCCAGCCCGATCAGAGCCCCGGCGATCAGCAAGACGATCCAGCCACCCCAGGCCGGATAGGCCAGCAGGTGGTCCCCAAAGGTCTGGCTGTAGACCATGTCCGGCGCCTTGCCGGGCAGCGTGTCGGCGAAGGCGAGGGCGGACGCCGCCGCCAGGGCCTGTTCACCCATGTGCCGCACCGACCCCTTGTCGAGGTTGGCCAGTGTCGAGGTCGGCGAATGGTAGTCGAACTGCCGGCCGATGAAGGCGAAGTTCAGCCCTCGCACGCCCGCCGCGCTGGCGACGGTGAAGTCGGTGTCGTTGGGCATCCGGCTGTAGAGGAAGACGGCCAGTGAGTTGCTGATCGGCTGGACCGCGGTCTTCGCGAACAGCGGGATCAATGCGCCGTTGTCCGGGCCGGTCTGGAACATGTTGCCCCGGCCGCCGCCGCCCCGGCTCTCGAGATTGATCAGCAGGTCGGTACGGCGCGCCAGCGGGTGTTCGGCGAAGAACAGGTGCGCCCCGAGCAGGCCGGCCTCCTCGCCGTCGGTGAGGATGACGATGACGTCCCGCTCCGGCGTTCCCTTCGCCTTCAGCGCCCGCACCACGTCCAGCACGACCGCCGTCCCCGTGGCGTCGTCGGCCGCCCCGGGAGAGGCGGGTACGCTGTCATAGTGCGCCATCAGGGCGATGGCCGGCGCGGCGCGGTCCTTGCCCGGCAGCACGCCGACGAGGTTCTGCATCTGACCCGCGAGGATCCAGCCCTCGCGGCGGGAAACGCTGTTGACGGCCATGCCGGCCTGGATCGTCGGCTGCAGACCGAGCGCCGTCATGCGCGCGAACAGATAGTCCCGAACCTCGGCGTTGGCCGCCGAGCCCACGGGATGGGGAGCACGGGCGATCCGGGCGATATCGGCGACCGCCAGGTCGGTGCGGAAAGACGTCGGCCCGGCCGCGGTCGCCGAGGGGCCGGGCGTCTTCGTCCCGGTCCAGGCCAGCAGCAAGGCGCCCGCCAGCGCCGCCGCGAGCGCGATCATCCGTCCCATCCCGGTCCTCCCCGAACCTTTTGAGGGGGCAGGGAGACATGCCGCCGACCGTTGCGCAACGTCGAAGGCGCGCCACACAGCACAACGCCCGCCGGAGGGGCCGGCGGGCGTTGGTACGCTGGACGATACTAAGGGGGTGGATCAGGCCGCGACGATGGCTTCCTGCGGGTCGCGCAGCACGTAGCCGCGACCCCAGACCGTCTCGATGTGGTGCTGGCCGCCGGAGGCCGTGGCGAGCTTCTTGCGCAGCTTGCAGATGAAGACGTCGATGATCTTCAGCTCGGGCTCGTCCATGCCGCCGTACAGGTGGTTGAGGAACATCTCCTTGGTCAGGGTCGTGCCCTTCCGAAGCGAGAGAAGCTCCAGCATCTGGTATTCCTTGCCGGTCAGGTGGACCCGCAGGTTGTTCACTTCGACCGTCTTGGCGTCCAGGTTCACGGCGATCTCGCCGGTCTGGATGATCGCCTGGGCATGGCCCTTGGAGCGGCGCACCACGGCGTGGATCCGGGCGACCATCTCGTCCTTGTGGAACGGCTTGGTCATGTAGTCGTCGGCGCCGCCGCCCAGGGTCTTCACCTTGGTGTCGATCTCGGCCGAGCCCGACAGGATCATGATCGGGGTGTTGATCTTGTGATTGCGGAGGGTGCGGAGCACGTCCATGCCGCTCATGTCGGGCAGGTTCAGGTCCAGCAGGATCAGGTCGTAGTCGTAGATCTTGCCCAGATCGACGCCTTCCTCGCCCAGGTCCGTCGTGTAGACGTTGAAGCCCTCGGACTTCAGCATCAACTCGATGGTCTGCGCCGTGGCGCTGTCATCCTCAATCAAAAGAACGCGCATCGATCCCCTCCACGCGGCGGCCGCGGCAACAATTAAGGCAGAGCGGAATCCGCTCCCGAAGCTCAATTCCGACATTGGAATTAAGCTGCTTTAAGACTGGTTAATGGTGAACCGCCCGTTGGAAAGAATCGTTAAGCCGATTTGCGAATCGGCGGCAAGCGGCCATCGCGCCGGTCAGACTCACGGTGGGGATGACTCTTTCGTGATCGGGGAATCCCGAGTGAATCCCGAGGGATTCCGCCAGCCCTTGCGGTAGTGGGGGAATGAACGTGGATCGACCCCCAACCTCGTCATCCCGGGCCCTGTGCCCGGGACCCCTCGGGCCGGTTCCTCGAACAGTGAGTCAATCTGACGCGGTTTGAACGGCCGTCAGAGGGATCCCGGGCACAGGGCCCGGGATGACGGCGGGGTTAACGTTAACCTGCCCGCACCGCCGACGCGATGAATCCGCCGCCCAGCACCCGGCCGGGATCTTCCGGCGCGTAGAGCACGCAGGCCTGGCCGGGAGCCACGCCTTCTTCCATGACGTCGAGGGTCACGCCGATCTGGCCGTCGACCATCGCCAGCCGGCCGGCGACTGGTTCGCGGGTCGACCGGACCCGGGCCAGCACGGGCCGGCCGGCCAGGGCGGCGGCTCCGATCGTCGCCTCGTCGCCCAGCCAGTTCTCTTCCTTCAGAGTCAGGGCTCGCGTTAGCAGCGCTTCGCGCGGGCCGACGATGACCTGACGGGCGTCGGCGTCGATGCGCACCACGAACAGCGGATCGCCGCCGCCGATGTTCAGGCCCCGGCGCTGGCCGATGGTATAGCGCGTCACGCCTTCGTGGCGGCCGAGCACCCGGCCGTCGAGGTGAACCACATCGCCGGCCAAAGCGCCCTGCGGCCGCAGGCGGTCGATGACCGTGTGATACTTGCCTTCGGGCACGAAGCAGATGTCCTGGCTGTCGGGCTTGTCCGCCGCCGCCAGCGCCATGCCGGCCGCGACGCCGCGCACCGCAGGCTTGGGCAGGCCGCCGAGCGGAAAGCGCAGGTAGTCGAGCTGCTCACGCGTGGTGGCGAACAGGAAGTAGCTCTGGTCACGGTTCGCATCGACGGCGCGGTGCAGCGTCGGGCCGTTCGGACCGTCCTCGCGCCGCACGTAGTGGCCCGTGGCCATGGCCGCGGCGCCGAGATCCCGCGCCACATCCAGCAGATCGCGGAACTTCACAGTTTGATTGCAGCGCACGCAGGGGATCGGCGTCTCGCCGCGCAGATAGGCGTCGGCGAACTCCTCGATCACCTGGTCTTTGAACCGGCTTTCATAGTCGAGCACATAGTGCGGAATGCCGATCGCCTCGGCCGCCTGGCGGGCGTCGAGGATATCCTGGCCGGCGCAGCAGGCGCCCTTCTTCTGGATCGCCGCACCGTGGTCATAGAGCTGTAGCGTCACGCCCACGACGTCGTACCCGGCCTTGGCCAGCAGCGCCGCCGTCACCGTCGAGTCCACCCCGCCCGACATGGCCGCGACAACCCGCGAGCCGGTCGGCAGGCCGACAGCCGCGCGCACGACGTCGTCGGCGATGTCTGCAAGGGGCGGGAGCGCGTTCATGGGCCGCTATGTAGAGGGTCAGGGCCGAAATTGCGACCGGGGCGGCTATGGTCCGATATCGCGGCGATCAGTAGGTGTCCCCGAAATCGATCGGATTTAGGCGCGCGCCTTCCGCCGCGACTGACGACGGCCAGCCTCGACCATCCGCGCCCGCGCCCGGGCCACGACCGAAGCAGCGCGAGCCAATGCCGCGGCGCCATCGAGGCGGGCATCCGCCAGATAGGCCTCGATCCCCTCCTCGGAGTCGAGATAGTCGGCGGGGTCGAACGGCTTGAGTTCCACGTTCAAATCTCCTGCGCCAAAGCCCTTGCTCGCGCGATGTCGCGGTCCTGGCTGTCCTTGTCACCTCCACATAGTAGCACAATGACGGTTTCGCCGCGCAGGGTGAAATAGATCCGGTACCCGGGCCCGGAATCGACTCGTAGCTCGCTGACGCCTTCGCCGACCGACCGGACGTCGCCGAGATTGCCCTCCGCGACCCTGTCGATCCGCCGGGCGATGATCGCTCGCGCGCGGTCATCACGCAGCCGCGACAGCCAGCGGGCGAACTCTGGCGTACGGACCACTTCGAGAGCCATGCTCCACGATGCGTTACAACCTATCCGGCGGTCAACGCCCCGCCGCCGCCCGTTCCTGATTGAGCGCGAATAGCCGCTCCAGCACCTGCTCGTCGGTCAGGTCGGCGGGCCAGCCGTAGGCGGCGGCCACGGCGGCGTCGAGGCGGTCGTGGGCCATGGCCAGCCAGGCGGGCCGCTCGTTGTAGAGGTTGGTCAGGGTGCGCTTCTTCAGCACCGCCGCCGCCGCCTCGTCCTTCGGCAGCATGCGGTCGGGATAGCCTGGCACGACCTCGGGCTCGATGCGCACCAGATCGGCCGGATTGAGCCAGGCCTCGCGCTTGGCGTTCAGGTCGGCCGCCGCCTCGGCGATAGCGATGGCGCGCGGATCGGCGGCGTAGTCGGCGGCCGGGATGTCGGGCGTCAGGCCCTCGGGGAAGGGGAAGGTCTCGAAGGTGGTCGAGGGGGTGTAACGGGGGTCGTTGCCGACGCCCAGCGAGGTGCCCATGCGGAGGGACCAGAGTTCGTGGAATCGCGAGTGGAGGATGCCGAAGGTGGTGTCGTCTTCGCGGGCGATTGCGTCCAGCAGGTTTGACGGCCAAACAGCCACGGACAGCCACGCAAAGATCCGATGTTTGGCCACAACGGGGGTAGCGATGTAGCGGCTTACCCCCTGCATTGCGGCGCGCAGCTCAGGCCGCGCCCTGTGGTGTTTCCACCAGTACTCACGGTTTTTCGGCAGTGAGCTGCGCTCCCGTTCTGGCTTCACGTGCGCTAGCGCGAACTTGAAGGGGGCCTCGAACAGCGCTGCACCGGCCTCCGTCGAAACGCCCTCAAAATCGATGACCCAAGTATCACTGGAGCGTCGAACCAGGTCCGCAGCGTTGAGCAAAGGTCGCAGGACCATGGAATTGGTCAGGCCATTCGGATTGGTTGGCGCGAGAAGCCACTGACGCGCCACGTCGCCCTCAATGTCGAACGGGCCGAATTTCTGCCCACCCTCAAAGCATGCACCCGCGTTCTCTTGAAGGCGGACAGCGCGACTGATGTCCACGACGGAACCCGACAGGTCGGGATTGATTTGGTCCGTGGGATGCCCGTCCAGTCGTCGATCTACGAACCCATCGCCAAAGCACAGCATGGAAACACGAACCGCGGCACCCTCTTGCGTCCACGGCTCGTCGGCCCATGCATCCATCAGGGACCCCTTGTCCGCGATCGGATCGACAACGCTGCGGCTCGCGCCGCCGCGAATAGAATTGGTAGTCACCAGCCCTGCTCGCAGCCCGGCCGAGCCGCCAACGATGCGCCAAGCCTTCTCGACCCAAAAGCAGACGAAGTCTGCGCCGCCCGGAAGACGATCACCGTAGGCGATGCGCAATCGGCTAACGTAGTCCTCTCCGAGGTCAGCGAGCATTTTCTTACCGCCCAGAAACGGCGGGTTCCCCACGATCGCGTCCGCGTCCGGCCACACCGCCTCGGTCCCGTTCGGGTTCAGCAGCGCATCGCGGCATTCGATCTGGTCCAGCGACGACAGGATCGGCTCGGCCAGGCCGGTGTAGTTGTTCCGGGCGTTCCACTGCAGGTCGCCGATCCACAGGGTCACGCGGGCCAGTTCGGCGGCGTAGTCCTCGATCTCGATCCCGCGCACGCATTGCAGGCCCACGCGCGGCGCGGGGACCGGCACGCCCAGCCGTTCGGCGTCAACCAGCGCCCGGCGCTCGATGTCCTTCAGCGCGTGCAGGGCGACATAGAGGAAGTTGCCGCTGCCGCAGGCCGGATCGAGCACGCGATAGGCGGCGAGCCGCGAGAGGAAGCCCTCCAGCAAGGCGGCGGCCTCGTCCAGCGCCGCGCCCTTGCGCTTTTCCACCAGGCCCAGCGCCCTGCGTCGCCCGGCCTCGCCGGCCTTGGCCTTGACCGGATCGGCCTTCATGGCCTCGGCGGCGGCTTCGAGCACCGCCTTGCGGTCGGCCTCGGCGGAGTCCCGGTCGGCGATGGCGTCGGCCATCTTCGCCAGCACGCCCTCCCACTCGGCCGTCAGGGGCCAGGTGATCACCGGATCGACGATCTTCAGGATCTTGGCCCGGTCGGTGTAGTGGGCGCCGAGCGCCGCCCGCTCGCGCGTGGCCTTCAGCGCCTCCTCGAACATATTGCCGAACACCGAGGGATCGATCTCGGACCAGTCATGCTCGCCCGCTGTGTCGGCGATCAGTTTCAGGTCGCCCCGGTCGAGTGGCAGCGCCGGCTTGTCGTCGAACAGCCCGCCGTTGAAATGCTTGATCACGTCGGCGCCGAACATGCCGCCGTTGCGCATCATTGCGAACAGGTTGTCGAACGCGGCGGCGGACTCGGCCGGCGGGCGGATCTGCATCGACTTCATCAGCCGGGTGAACAGCTCATGCGGCAACAGTCGCGCGTCCTCGGCGAACATGCAGAAGACGATGCGGTTCAGGAAATGGGCGATGTCGCGCGGGTTGTGCAGCGGCGTCCCGTCCGAGCTTTTCCGCTCCTGCAGCCGCCGCCCCAGATCGCCAAACGTCTGGGCGACCTTGGCGGTCAGTTCCTGCGGGCTGATCTTCGGCTTGAGGCTCTCCGAGCCCTGAAAGACCAGCTTGAGAACGGCCAGCTTTTCCGGCTCGTGCAGGTCGTCGAGCGTGAACTCGATCTTCTTGCTGACGGTGTTCGTCCAGTTGGTGTGGACGATGATCCGCTCCATGTCGCAGACGACCAGATAGGGCGGGTTCTGCAGGTCGAGCGCATAGGCCTGAAGCTGGCGCAGGGCCGAGTCGAGGTTCTTGTGCTTGCCCTTGTACTCCCAGCCGAAGCAGCCCTTGCGCCAGACGTCGGCCCAGCCGTCACCGCCGCCGGTCTTGCCCGCGCCGCGCTCGAAGCAATAGCGCTCGCCCAGCGGGTCGTCCTCTGCCGGGGTCGGCTCACCGAGCATCCGGCACAGGTCGATGAAATGCTCCTGGCTGCCCTGCCGCTCGCGCAGCTGGCTGTCGGACCACTTCTGGATAAAGGCGGCGGGTGTCATGGGGGTAACTTATCGACCGCTTCGCCGCCTCTCGGGAAGCCCTGAACGCCGCGCGGGCCCCTTACCGCTGCAGCAGGGTCAGCAGCGAGCTCTGGCTCAGGGCGTTGAACACCTGGGCGCTGGCCTGGACGGTGGTGCGGGCCTGTTCCAGGCGGCTGATGGCCTCGGCCATGTCGACATCGGTGATGCCGCCGACCATGCCCTCGAGCATCGACTTGCGCGCGCCCTGGGTCTCCATGGTCTTGTCGACGCGGTTCTGCATCAGGCCGTTGCTGGCGGTCGCATCCGTCAGGCTGGAGCGCGCCGATTCAAAGCCGCCGAGCATGCCCTGCAGAAAGGTCTCCTGCGTCGGCGTCAGCTTCCCGGTGAAGTCCCCGTTGGCGTCGACGAACGCCTGAATCTGGCGGAAGGAGTTGAACAGGCCTGTGCCGAGCTGGTCGGCGAGAAAGCCCGACTGGATGGTCGAGGACTCGTCCAGCTGGCTGGTCGGGGTCAGATTGTCATTCTTGAACACGGCGGCGACCGTCGGGTTGGCCGTAAGCTCGGCCATTGTGTCGGTCGTCACAGGGGCGGTGTCGACCTGACCGCCGGCGAACAGATAGCGCCCGCCGAACTTCGAGTTCAGGCCGTCGGAGGCTGACGAAAACCAGCTCTTCATTTCGCTCATCAGGGAGTCGCCACGCCCGGTGGCCAGGGCTTCGGCGACCGCCTGCCGGGCGCCGGCCGCGGCGTCGGCGACCTGGGTGAGGGCCAGGTCCTGCGACTCGAGCCGGGAGGTCAGGGTCTTGCCCTGGGTCAGATAGCTTTCGACTTTCGTCTGGACCGAGCGGGTGGCCAGCAGGGTCTCGGCCTTTCGGGCATAGCCCTTCAGGTCGGAGGCGATCTTGCCGCTGGAGACCTGGGCGTTGGCGTCCTGCTGCCGCACCTGGGCGCGCATCAGGTCATTGAGGACCGAGGAGTAATTGTTGCCGGAGGCGACGCGGTTCATGGCTTATCGCACCATCGTCATGAGGATGTCGTACATGTCCTTGCTCGCCTGGACGAGGCGGGCGGAGGCATTGAAGGCCTGCTGGTAGGTGGTCATGCTGATCAGTTCCTGATCGAGGTTGACCCCTTCCGCCGAGCTGCGGCGCGTGTCGGCCTCGGAGGCGACAGCTTCGGCGATGCTCTGGCGGGAGGTCGCGGCGTCGGCCTTGCGAGCGATCGAGCCGGCCAGTTCGGAGGCGTAGCGCGATACCGTCATGGTCGAGGCGGCGAGGCCGCCGGCGGCGTCGAATCCGGCAAGGGTTTCGCCGGCCCGGGCCAGCTTGTTCGCGCCGCGGCCGTCGCCGACGGCCAGCACGGGCTTCCCGGCGGACGCCTGACTGAGGTCGAGCGTGGCCAGCGCCAGCTTCATCGGGTTGCCGGCGATGTCGGCGCGAATCTCGAACCGCTCTGCCCGGCCGCCGCGCTGGGCCAGACCGACTCCGAACAGCTCGGAGATCGACGGCCCGCCGGCGCCGCGTTGGGTGTCGTCGTTGAGCACGGACAGGCTCGCACCCTTGGCGTTGGCGGCGAAGGTCATGGCGCCGTCGGCGTCGAGGCTGAAGGCCCCGTAGAGGCCGACGCCGGTGGTGCTGGAATTCAGGGCGTTGAGCAGGTCCTGCATCGTGCCGCCGGGCGGAACCGCCACGGTGACGTCCCTGACCCGCACGCCGTCGCCGTCGGCGACTCGCAGGCTGATGGTGTCGCCCGTCGTGAACCCGTGGGGGCTCGTGGCGCTCAGCCCGGTGTCATAGAACGGGTAACCTTCCGAGCTGACGAGGTCGTTCAGTCCGAAGAAGTGCGAGAAGCCCTTGCCGGCCTTGGTGGATGGGGCCGTTGCGTCATCGGCGATGGCCACGCCCGCGCCGCCGTTCGCGGAGAGGGACAGGGCGCCGTTGGTGAAGCTGGCCGACCCGAACCCGCCGAGCGACGTGTTCAGGGTCGAAAGAAAGGTGTTGGCCGTGAACGCCACGGCCGCGCCGCCGTCCACGCTCATGGTTCCCGCGTCGAAGTCGACGGCGACCTGGCGCTGGAGCAGCCCGTTGGCCGCGACCACGCCGATCGTGGTCTTGCCGGTGAAGCCGGAAATGGCGGTCGGCAGATCAAGCCCCGTATTGCGGCCGGTCAGGCTGGTGGGCGAGGGCACGCTGGAGGAGGCGTTGTGCGCGCGGTTCAGTTCGTCGACGGCCTTGGTGACAAACTCCGAAAGCTGAGCGCCGACGGCGGGCAGTTCGCGGTCGCGCAGGTCCAGCAGACCGCGGATCTCGCCCGAGGTCAGCCGCGCTCGCAGCGAGGTCTGGCCCGCCGCGCCGGGCAGGGTGACGGCGATTTCGCCGGACGCGCCTTCCGCCCGCACATAGGAGAGCGTCGCCGCCCCGCCGTTACCGGCCAGAACCGTGCCGTCCGAGGCGCGGATCACCGAGCCCCCGTTGGCCCGGGCGTTCACGCTGACATCGATCAGGCTGGAGAGTTCGTTGATCAGCTGGCCCTGGATGTTCTCCGAGCCGGTCGAGTCACGCCCCTCGACCTGGGCGCGGCCGATGTCGGCGTTCAGGGAGTCGATCTGGGTCAGCAGCTGGTTGGCCCGGTCGACCGCGGCGCCGATGCGGCCGTCGGCCTCGGTCGCCAGGCTCTTGAGCGAGGTCGAGATCCGCGAGGCCTCGTTGAGAAAGTCGGTCACCCCGTCGATGGCCGCCCCGCGCTGGATCGAAGAGGCGGGATCGCTGGCCGCGGCGGTGAAGGCCGAGAACACCTCGTCCAGACGATTGAAGAACGAACTGGAGCTGGACGGGTCGCCGAACAGGGCTTGTGCGCGGTCAAAGGCCTCGGCCAGCACGCCCGACTGCGCCGAGCTGGCCTTGGCGGTGAGGGCGGCGCGTTGCAGGAACGCGTCAGCCGCCCGGCTGATGCCCGTGATGTTGACGCCGACGCCCATGCCGGCGGAGACCAGCGGGGCCTGGTTGACGACCTTGCGGACGTACCCTGCGGTGTTGACGTTGGCGATGTTGTCCGAAACCGTCCGAAGACCGGTCTGGGCGGCCATCAGGCCGGTCGTCGCCGACGACATGATCGCATTCATGGTCATGCGTACTTTGCCCTGCGCCCGGCAAAGCCTGACGCGTTTTCCGGCGATTTTTGCCGGGCGAACGCGTCCGCGCTCGCGTAGACAAAAACTAACCTGTTGAATTTCATGGCGATTATATTCCAACCGCCAAACGGTTCGCATTAACCATGCGCAAGACCGGCGCCATGATCGTCGGGCGGCAGTTTCGGGCGCCCGGGGACCGATGCGGCCCGGCAAAAAGCGCCCTGACGGTGAGGTCCGCCCGGGGTGGGGCGATGGCTTCGGGCCCTTGTAGGACAGGGATTTGCGCACCGATCCGGCATCTGGCCCGGCGGTTGCTATGACCCTGTCGAATGATCCGGGCGCAGCAGGCGCCGACCGCTTCCCCGTCAATGGTGTCCACGCTTTCCATGACCGCGCCTGCGATCAGCATGTCCGTTGTCCTGCCCGGTGCGCCCAGCGCTCCGACTGGCGTGGGCGACTCCGGCCTCGGCGGCGTGTTCGAGGGCCTGCTGGCTGCACTGGCCAACGCCGGTGATCCGAAGCCTGCATCGACGGGGCTGTCGCCTGACGGCGCGGCGAGCGCCGACCGTCCGGAAGACGACGCGACCCAGGCGACGCCGGACGCGGGACTTGCCCTGCTCCTGACCGTACCGGTGGCCGCACCGTTCGTGGCGCCTGCTATCGAGCCTGAGGACGCCGCTGCGACCCCGGACGTCCTCGCCCCGCGCCAGGCCCGGCCGACGGAAACGGGCGCTGTCCCCCAGTCGTCGACGCTGGAAATTCCAGCGCTCGTCGAAGATCAAAAGATCACCCGCGACGTCGTCCAGGCAGAGGCGGCCCAACCGGAGAAGTCCGGCGCTGCTGAACCGAAGGCGGCCGCGCCCGCCGCTCCGCGCACCGATCCCGCGGTCGGGAACCAGGTCGCCTCGTCCCGTCAGGCCGCTCCGGCTCCCGCCCCCGCGCCTGCTGCCGCCCCCGTTGCGGACATCCAGACAGCGCCGCCTCAGCCGCCTGCCGTGGCCGCAGTCGAGCCTCGCCCGGAGATCGCGCCCACGATCATCGCCGCCGCCGCCGCGGAGACGCCGGTTGCGCCGGAAGCGCTCCGAGTCACGCCGACGACCGGCGACATCCGTCGGGCTGCCGGCTCCCGCTCTGAACGCCGCGCCGACGCGACCGGCCGGCCCGCATCGACCGACCTGACCGGCTCGTCTCCGGTGAAGGCGGCTGCATCGGCGATCCTGGCGGAGGCCATCGATCCGACGCCATCCGACGCCGTCGCGCCGGTCGATGCCGAAAGTCTGGCCAAGGAACCGACCGACACGCCCGCCGTCGATCAGCCCAGCCTCCCGGCCGAGATCCGCGCCCAGACGGCCCAGGCCCTCGCGACCGCGGACGCCGCCGCCGCGACACGCGGATCGCCCGAAACGGTGGCCAAACTCGCCGCCGACATCATTCGCAAGCTCGACGGTCAAAGCACGCGCTTCGACCTCGAACTGAACCCGCACGGCATGGGCAAGGTCGATGTCGCCATCGAAATCGACCGGGCCGGCAAGCTGACGGCGGCCATGACGTTCGACACCGCACAGTCGGCCGCCGAGCTGCGCGGTCGGTCGGCCGAATTGCGCCATGCCCTCGAGCAGGCCGGCTTCAGCGTGTCGGACAGCGGCCTGACCTTTGATACGGCCGGCCAGAACGCCGGCTTCGGCGGTCGAGATGCCGCTCAGCAACAGCAGGACCGCGCCTGGTCCGGCCGAGCCTTTCAGCGCGCCCAGAACGGCGCCGACGAGGCCGATCTGATCCAGACCGGCGCACCCCCCCTTTCACCTGGCTGGACCCGGTCCGGCGTGGACATCCGGATCTAGACCATGACCAGCACCATTGATCCCACGGCAACCGCCGCCGGCGCCTCGGTCTCGGACAAGCTCAACAGCTCGCGCAGCCGTCTGGCCGACAGTGAGCAGACCTTCCTGTCGCTGCTGACCACCCAGCTTAAGAACCAGGACCCGCTGTCGCCGCTCGATTCCAACCAGTTCACCGCGCAGATCGTGCAGATGACCGGGGTCGAGCAGCAGTTGATGACCAATGACCTGCTGAAGATGCTTGTCGGCATGAATGACGGCGGCCTGTCCGGTTCGGTCGGGCTCATCGGCAAGGCCGTGACGGCCCAGACGGATCAGGCCGTCGTCGCCGACGGCAAGGCCAGCTGGGCCTTCGATCTCGATCGCAACGCGACCAGCGTGAAGTACGAAGTCGTCAACGCCCAGGGCACGACGGTCTGGAGCCGCACGGACCCCAGCGTCGCCGGCGGCGCCCGCACGCTCGACTGGGACGCCGTGAACAGCGGCGGGCAAAAGCTGCCCGACGGCGGAACCTACACCCTCAAGATCACCGCGACTGGCTCCGGCGGTGAAAAGATCAACGCGACCACCCACACCAGTGGCGTGGTCTCCGGCATCGAGGTGCTCGACGGCGCCACGGTCGTCAGCATCGGCAAACTCAAAGTCCCCGTGTCTTCGGTCACCAGCGTCCAGACCGCTTCGTGAGCCAGGTCCGTCATCAAGGAAGAGGATAACCTCCCATGAGCATCAACAGCGCCATGCTTGCCGGCGTGACCGGCCTGATATCGAACTCGTCGGCGCTCGCCGCGATTTCGGACAACATCGCGAACGTCAACACCGTTGGCTACAAGCGCGCCCAAGCGAACTTCCAGACCCTGGTCACCAGCCGGGGGTCGAACGTGGCCTATTCGGCGGGCGGTGTGACGGCCCAGACCCGCCGATTCATCACGACCCAGGGTCTGCCGACACAGACCACCTCGGGCACGGACCTGTCGATCTCGGGTCAGGGCTTCTTCGCCGTGACGGAAAAGGCCGAGGATCTGCAGGCCTCCGATGTGCGGTCGTTCACCCGCGCCGGATCCTTCCGTCTCGACAGCCTCGGTTATCTGCGCAACGACGCCGGCCTCTATCTGCAGGGCTGGTTGGTGGATGACGAGGGCGTGATCCTGCCCGATCCGTCAGACATCACGCGTCTGAAGTCGATCAACGTGTCGGCGGTCGGCGGCGCCGCCGAACAGACCACGCGGGCGACGGTGAACGCCAACCTCAAGTCCAGCCAGACCCTTTCAGCGGATCTCGGCGCCTACGACCCCGCGGCCAATTCCATGGCGATGTACAACGCGGACCTCGGCACCGGCGTGCGCCCGGACTTCTCCATCCAGGTGCCGGTTTCGGATTCAAAGGGTGGCAAGCGCACCGTCCAGGTTGATTTCCTGAAGAGCGCGAACCCGAACGAATGGCTTGCGGAGGTTCGCGCGGTCCCGGCGAGCGACGTCGTCACGGGCACGGGCCTGACCAATGGCCAGCTCGCGGTCGGCAAGGTCGTGTTTACGCCGGACGGGCGTCTGGACACGACGGCGACCACCCTCTTCACCGACCCGACGAACCCCGTCCTGAAGTTCGGCGCCTCCGCGGACGCCGCTCCGGGCGCCGGGGCGTTCAAGTGGGCTGACGGCCTTGGGGTCGGGGGGCAGGAAATCCGTCTTGATCTCGGCGGGGCCGCGGGCGGTCTGACCCAGTTCGACAGCGAGTCCCTTGTCCAGTCGGTAGCCACCAACGGCACGGCCTTCGGCAACCTGACCAACATCAAGATCGACGAGCACGGCTTCGTCACAGCCATCTTCGACAACGGCATCGCCCGGCAGATCGCCCAGGTCGCCATCGCGACCTTCCCGAACGCGGACGGCCTGATGGCGGTCAACGGCAATGCTTACCGGGTCAGCCAGGAGAGCGGCACCTACAACTTCAAGACCGCGGGCAGCGGCGGGGCGGGCTTCATCGCGCCGTCTACGCTTGAAGCGTCGACGGTCGACCTCTCCAGCGAGTTTACCGGCCTGATCACGACACAACGGGCCTACTCCGCTTCGTCGAAAATCATCACAACGGCCGACCAGATGCTGGAAGAACTTCTGAGCATCAAGCGTTAGTCTTGAAGTTTAGTTTGCTTTAATTCGAGTGTTTCAAGATGAAACACGGATATTAACTTGGGGGCGATAGTGGTTACCTTGATTTTTACTATCGCGATTCACGCACCGTTATCGCCAGTGGCGTACGGTTCTCCTCAACAGTGATGGTGAGAGAGGCCTAGAGCCATGCTTCAACAACAGCGTGTGAACAACAGGGGCGAAAAATACGTGATCGGTCCAACCGGTGCGCCGTTGACGCTGTCCGACCTGCCGCCCGCCAACACCGAGCGCTGGGTCATCCGGCGCAAGGCCGAGGTCGTCGCGGCGGTGCGCGGAGGTCTGCTCACCCTTGATGATGCCTGTGATCGTTACCGGCTCACCAACGAGGAGTTTCTGACCTGGCAGAAATCGATCGACCGCCACGGCCTCGCGGGCCTGCGGACGACGCGACTGCAGCAGTATCGCTGAGCCGCCGGGCGCTTCAGCCCAAGGCTCGTGGAAAGCGGCCGCGTCCCGACCAGGACGCGGCCGTTGTCCTTTCGGCGCCGGGACCGTGAACTTAAGGGCCCGTTTACCACGCACCCGGTAATTCCTGCCTAGCGGTCCGATCCTGTCGGCGCCGTTGGTCCAATGCGTAGGGGCGTCCGGGGTGGAACAGTTCATGAGCGCCTTGCGTGGGTTCGGCTTCGGCCGGCTCGCGGCGCTGGCCGGGATCGGGATCGGCATCGCCGCCGCCCTCGTGGCCCTGACGATGAACATCGGCACGCAACCCAAGTCGCTGCTCTATTCAAACCTTGATCTGAAGGAAGCCTCGGCGGTCGTCCAGGCGCTGCAGGCCGCAGGCATCAAGTACGAGGCCGAAGGCGATGGCTCGACCATCATGGTCCCCCGCGACCAGGTCGCTTCAGCGCGCCTGATGGTCGCCAGCAAGGGGCTCGTGAGCTCCGGGTCGGTCGGCTACGAAATCTTCGACCAGTCTTCGGCGCTCGGTCAGACCGACTTCGTCCAGCAACTGAACCGTCAACGCGCGCTCGAGGGCGAGCTGGCCCGAACCATTCGCGGTCTCGACGGCGTGACCTCGGTCCGCGTGCACCTGAACCTGCCGCGCCGGCAGCTGTTCGAGGAGGAGGCCGAGCCGCCGTCCGCCTCGGTGATGATCGGCATCACCGGCCGCACGCCGGGCGATGACCAGGTCCAGGCCGTCCAGAACCTCGTCGCCGGCGCCGTGCCGGGGCTCAAGGCCGAGCAGGTCTCGGTCATCGACCAGCACAACAAGGTCCTCTCGGTTGCGGGCGGTTCGTCTGTCGCCGGAAAGATGGCCGACGATCGCAAGACCGAGGTCGAGCGCCGCATGGCCGCCCGCATCAAGGAACTGGTCGAGGGCGTCGTCGGCCCCGGGCGGGCGCGGGTCGAAGTGACCGCCGACATCGATATGGCCCGGGTGACCGAGCAGAAGGAGACCTTCGATCCTGATGGCCAGGTCGTCCGCTCCGAGCAGACGGGCGAAGAGAACGCGACGGAAAACCAGCCCGACGGCGCCAACACAGTGTCTGCGACAGGCAATATTCCCGGCTCGACCGGCGCGGCGGCTGGTAGCCAGGCGTCCTCGCGAACGGGTCGCACGGACTCGACCACCAACTACGAGATCAGCAAGACCGTCACCACCGAGGTGCGCGAGCCCGGCACGGTCAAGAAGGTGTCCGTCGCGGTCGCCGTCGACGGCGTCACCGCCATCGGCAAGGACGGCAAGCCCGGCGCCTGGACACCGCGTTCCGAGGCCGAGCGGCTGCAGTTGGAAGACCTGGTCAAGGCGGCCGTGGGCTTCGACGTGTCGCGGGGCGATACGGTCAAGGTCACAAATGTCCGCTTTGCCCGCGAAGCGATCGACGAAGCGGGAACAACGGCCAAGCAGGGCCTGCTCGCCAGTTTCGACAAGAATGATCTGATGCGCGCTATCGAGCTGGGCGTGCTCGCGATCCTCGGCATCCTGCTGATGCTGTTCGGCGTCAGGCCCCTGCTCAAGGGGCTGACGGCAGGCGGCGGCGCGGGCGGCGGGATGATGCCGGCCCTGTCCGGCGCGGCCGGCGGCCAGATCACGACCCGGCTGGTCTCGACGCCGGACGGCGGCACGATGCAGATCGCGGTGGATCCGCAGACCGGCGAGCCTCTGGCCCTGCCGGGACCGGACATGGACCAGCGCATCGACATCGCCCGCATCGAGGGTCAGGTTCGCGCCTCGTCGGTCAAGCGCGTTTCGGATTTCGTCAACAAGCACCCGGACGAGTCGGTCTCGATCCTCCGCTCCTGGCTTCATGAAACCGCATGAGCGTTAAGAGCAAATCCAAGGCGGTCGTCGACTCCGCGCGGCTCAATGGACCTGAAAAGGCGGCCATTGTCCTGCTGGCGCTGGGCGAAGACCACCTGGCCATCTGGGAGGCCCTGGACGAGGAGGAGATCAAGGAAGTCTCCCAGGCCATGGCCACGCTCGGCACAGTCTCGGCCAGCGTCGTCGAGGAACTGCTGGTCGAGTTCGTCTCGGGCATGTCGTCGAGCGGCGCGATCATGGGCAGCTTCGAGCAGACCCAGCGTCTGCTTGGTGCCTTCATGAATCCCGAGAAGGTCGACTCCCTGATGGAGGAGATCCGCGGCCCCGCCGGTCGCACCATGTGGGACAAGCTCGGCAACGTGAACGAGGCCGTCCTCGCCAACTATCTGAAGAACGAATACCCGCAGACCGTCGCGGTGGTGCTGTCCAAGATCAAGTCAGAGCACGCCGCCCGCGTGCTGGGCGCCCTGCCGGAGGACTTCGCGCTGGAATGCGTCCAGCGCATGCTGCGCATGGAGCCCGTGCAGCGCGAAATCCTCGACAAGATCGAACAAACCCTGCGGACGGAATTCATGTCGAACCTGGCGCGCACGTCCAAGCGCGACAGCCACGAGATGATGGCCGACATCTTCAACAACTTCGATCGGCAGACAGAGGCCCGCTTCATCGCGGCCCTGGAAGAGCGCAACCGCGAGAGCGCCGAGCGCATCCGGGCGCTGATGTTCGTCTTCGAGGACCTCAACAAGCTCGATCCGGGCGGCGTCCAGACGCTGCTGCGCGCGGTCGAGAAGGATCAGCTGGCCCTGGCGCTCAAGGGCGCCTCGGACGCCCTGCGCGAGATGTTCTTCTCCAACATGTCCGAGCGGGCCAGCAAGATCATGCGCGAAGACATGGAGAGCATGGGCCCGGTCCGCCTGCGCGACGTCGACCAGGCCCAGATGAGCATGGTCCAGGCGGCCAAGGATCTGGCCGCCAAGGGCGAGATCATGCTCGCCGGCGCCGGCGGCGACGATGAGTTGATCTACTGATGGCCGGTCCCGCCCACACCCCCTTCGGCTTTGACACCGTATTCGACGACGCGGGCGCCGTGGCCTTTCAGCCGCCGCCGCGGCGGACGTCCTACACCGGCGCCGAAGTCGAGCAGATCCGCGCCACGGCCTATGCGGACGGCGAACGATCGGCCATCGCGCGGGCCGAGGCGGACGCCCAGGCCGACATCGCCCGCGCCGCGCGGGCTGGACTGTCGGCCCTCGCCGGCGTGGCCCACGAGCATCGTCAGCAGGCCGCCGGTCTGGCCATGGCCGTCGGCCGCGCCATCGCCGACGCCGCACTGGCGCGCTTCCCGGACGCGCCGGTTACGGCCGCGCTCGAAGCCCTGGCCCGCGAGGTCGAGGCCCAGCCCCGACTGGTCATTCGCGTCGCTGCTGGCCTGGAAGACCGCGTCCAGGCGGCGCTCGACCACACGGCGGACGCCATCGGCTTCGCCGGCAAGATCACGGCCCGGGCCGATCCGGCCCTGCCGGTCGCCGCCTTCGTCCTCGACTGGGGCGATGGCAAGGCCGCCTTCGATCCCATCGCCGCCGCCGACCGTGTCGCGGCGGCCCTCGACGCGGCGCTCGCGTCCGAGGGGCTGCACGCCGAACCCCTGATTCCCGCCAGTGAGGCCGACCATGGCTGAAGACACCAATCTCGCGCTCAATGAGTTCGCCGCTGACGAGGCGCTCGCCTCCGAAATGCACGTCGACGCCGACGAGAAGACCGCCGCCGATCTGGCGCCGGTCTTCGATGTGCCGGTGAACATCTCTGCCGTGCTCGGCCGCGCCAACCTGTCCGTCGCCCAGCTGCTGCAGCTGGGCCAGGGCAGCGTCCTCGAGCTCGACCGGAAGGTCGGCGAGGCCATCGACATCTACGTGAACAACCGCCTGGTCGCCCGGGGCGAGGTCGTCGTCGTCGACGACCGGCTCGGCGTGACCATGACGGAAATCATCAAGGACGGCGATTCGGCGGCCTGATCGGCGGTCGGAACGTAAAGGAGAGTACCCATGCGACTTCTGGTCGTCGGACGTTTGAACGGGCAGCTGGCCCTCGCCGTGAAAATGGCGATGTCGGCGGGCGCCAAGGTGGCCCACGTGGAGACGGTGGCCGCCGCTACCCAGGCCCTGCGGGCCGGGCAGGGGGCCGACCTGTTGATGGTCGACTATGAGCTCGACATCGCCGGGCTCATCGCGGCCAACGAAGCCGAACGGATCCGCGTGCCCGTCGTGGCCTGCGGGGTCGGGGCCGACGCCCAGAAGGCCGGCGACGCCATTCGCGCCGGGGCCAAGGAGTTCATCCCGCTCCCGGCGGAAGCGGACCTGATCGCCGCCGTGCTGGCGGCGATCGGCGACGACGCCCGGCCGATGATCGCCCGCGATCCGATCATGGAGAGCGTGATCAAGCTGGCCGACCAGATCGCTCCGTCCGACGCCTCGATCCTGATCACCGGCGAAAGCGGCGTCGGCAAGGAGGTGATGGCGCGCTACGTCCACACCAAGTCCCGCCGCGCCAACAAGCCGTTCATCAGCGTCAACTGCGCCGCCATCCCGGAGAACCTGCTCGAGAGCGAGCTGTTCGGCCACGAGAAGGGCGCCTTCACCGGCGCCGTGGCCCGGCGCATCGGCAAGTTCGAGGAAGCCACCGGCGGCACCCTGCTGCTTGACGAAATCAGCGAGATGGACGGCCGCCTGCAGGCCAAGCTCCTGCGCGCGCTGCAGGAACGCGAAATCGACCGTGTCGGCGGCGCCAAGCCGGTCAAGGTCGACATCCGCGTCATCGCCACCTCCAACCGCGACCTGGCCCAGGCCGTGCGCGAGGGGACGTTCCGCGAAGACCTGCTGTACCGCCTGAACGTTGTGAACCTGCGTCTGCCGGCGCTGCGCGAGCGGCCGGGCGACATCGTCGCCCTGTCGGATCACTTCGTGAAGAAGTACGCCGCCGCCAACGGCATGCCGGAACGGCCGCTGTCGGCCGAGGCACGTCGCCGTCTTGTCGGTCACCGCTGGCCCGGCAACGTTCGGGAGCTGGAGAACGCCATGCACCGCGCGGTGCTGCTGTCGACAGGTCCGGAGATCGAGGAGTTCGCCGTTCGCCTGCCGGATGGCCAGCCCATGTCGCCCGCGCCGGACGCCGCGGTCGCCCGCTCGGCCTCGATGGCCGCGGACGCGATCAGCCGCGCCTTCGTCGGCCAGACGGTCGCCCAGGTCGAGCAGCAGCTGATCCTGGACACGCTCGGCCACTGCTTGGGCAACCGCACCCATGCGGCCAACATCCTCGGCATCTCGATCCGCACCCTGCGCAACAAGCTGAAGGAGTACTCCGAGGCCGGCGTCAGCGTCCCCGCGCCGCAGGGCGGTCTGGGAGCGCACGCGGCCTAGGGCGCTAGCCCCAGGTCCGACCCAGCATGGCGGACATCGGACTTTCAGGACTGACCGGTCAGAAGCCCTCGGCGGGACGCGTCTGGGGCTGGATGGTGCGCGGCGAGGTCGGCCTGGCGGTCGGCGTCATCGGCATCATCATCCTGCTGATCATTCCGATTCCAGCCTTCCTGCTGGACGTCCTGCTGTCGCTGTCGATCACAAGCGCCGTGCTGATCCTGATGACGGCGCTGCTGATCAAGAGGCCGCTGGAATTCAGCGCCTTTCCAACGGTTCTGCTGGTCACAACCCTTTTCCGGCTGGGTCTCAACCTCGCCTCGACACGCCTGATCCTGACCCATGGCCACGAGGGCGCCCACGGCGCCGGCCAGATCATCAAGGCGTTCGGCGAGCTGATGATGGGCGGCAACTACATCATCGGGGTGATCGTCTTCGCCATCCTGGTGATCGTGAACTTCGTCGTCGTCACCAAGGGTTCGGGGCGCATCGCCGAAGTCGCGGCGCGTTTCACGCTCGACTCCATGCCCGGCAAGCAGATGGCCATCGACGCCGATCTTTCGTCGGGGCTCATCGACCAGGATGTCGCCAAGGCGCGTCGCAAGGACCTGGAGCAGGAGTCGACCTTCTTCGGCGCCATGGACGGCGCCAGCAAGTTCGTCCGCGGGGACGCGGTCGCCGGCCTGATCATCGTCGCCATCAACATTGTCGGCGGCTTCCTGATCGGCGTGTTCCAGCACCAGATTCCCGCCGGCCAGGCGGCGACGACCTACACCCTGATGACCATCGGCGACGGCCTGGTCAGCCAGGTGCCGGCCCTGATCATCTCGATCGCCGCCGGCTTCCTGGTGTCCAAGGCCGGGGTCGAGGGATCAGCCAACAAGGCGCTCGTCACCCAGCTGGCGATGAACCCCATCAGCCTGGGCATGGTCTCAGCCTCCGCCGGCATCATCGCCCTGATCCCGGCGATGCCGAAGATCCCGTTCCTGATCCTGGCCATCGGCGCCGGCGTGCTGGCCTACCGAAGAACGCTCAAGGAAAACGAACCCGAGATCATCATCGAACAGTCTGCGCCTGCCGAGCTGGAAGAGGAGCCGATCGCCAACGCCCTGGCCATCGACGACATCAAGATCGAGCTCGGCTATGGCCTGCTGGCGCTGATCAACGACCTCGACGGCCGCAAGCTGACCGACCAGATCCGCGCCCTGCGCAAGACGCTTGCCGCCGACTTCGGGTTCGTCATGCCGCCGGTGCGGATCCTCGACAACATGCGCCTGCCGACCCAGGGCTACGCCATCCGCATCAAGGAGATGGAGTGCGGCGCGGGCGAGGTGCGCATCGGCTCGCTGATGGCCATGGACCCCCGCGGCGGTCAGGTCGACCTGCCCGGCGACCACGTGCGCGAGCCCGCCTTCGGCCTGCCGGCCACCTGGATCGATGACGGCCTGAAGGAAGAGGCGACGTTCCGCGGCTACACCATCGTCGATCCGGCCACGGTGCTGACGACGCACCTGACCGAGATCCTCAAGGACAACATGTCCGACCTGCTCTCCTACGCCGAGATGCAGAAGCTGCTGAAGGACCTGGGTCCCGAGCAGAAGAAACTGGCCGACGACGTGGTTCCGGCGATCGTCACCGGCACCAGCCTGCAACGTGTGCTGCAGGCGCTGCTGCGCGAGCGGGTCTCGATCCGCGACCTGCCGACCATCCTCGAAGGCGTCGCGGAGGCCGCGCCGCACACCGCGTCGATCACCCAGCTGGTGGAGGCGGTCCGCTCCCGTCTTGGCCGCCAGCTCTGCTGGGCCAACCGAGGCGACGACGGCGCCCTGCCGATCGTCACCCTGTCGCCCGACTGGGAGGTCGCCTTCAGCGAGGCCCTGGTCGGCCAGGGCGAGGACAAGCAGCTGGCGATGGCCCCGAGCAAGCTGCAGGACTTCATCCGCGGCGTCCGCGAGGCCTTCGAGCGCGCGGCGCTGGCCGGCGACAGCCCGGTCCTGCTGACCAGCCCGCAGATCCGCCCGTTCGTCCGCTCGATCATCGAACGCTTCCGCGGCCAGACCGTGGTGATGAGCCAGAACGAGGTCCATCCGAAGGCCCGGCTGAAGACGGTGGGGCAGGTTTAAGAACTGACTTTCCTCTCCGCGAAGCGGGGAGGGGGACCGCTCGGAGAGCGGTGGAGGGGCAGCGCGAACATCAGCTGCCCCATCCTGAATTCCGGTCTTTTCGGCCAGCCGGCCGCTGCCCCTCCACCATGCTCCGCATGGTCCCCCTCCCCACTGCGTGGGGAGGATTGCCGCAGCACTTGATCAACCACTCAACCCGTGCTTACTTGAACACTCAATCAAGTGAGCCCGCCCATGGAACCCACCCGCGAGCGCATCCTGTTCGCCGCTCTGACGCTCTTCTCGGAGAAGGGGTTCCTGTCGACCTCCGTGGCCGACATACTGCGCGAAGCCGGGGCCAATTCGGGCAGTCTGTATCACTTCTTCCCGACCAAGCAGGACGTGTTGCTTGCGGTGCTGGAGATGTATCGCGACGGCATCTATCCGATGCTGCTGGCCCCGGCCTGGGAGGGTGTGGAAGACCCGATCGAGCGGGTGTTCGCTTTGCTGGCCGCCTATCGCGGCATGCTGAAGAACACCGCCTGCCTGTATGGCTGCCCGATCGGTTCGATCGCCCTCGAACTGCATGAGCCCGACCCGCCGGTGCGGGAGATGCTGTCGGTCAATTTCGAGGGCTGGGTGCGTCATGTGAAGGGCTGTCTGGACGCGGCGAAGTCGCGCCTGCCGGCCGGGACCGACACCCACGCGCTGGCGACCTTCGTCCTGACCACCATGGAGGGCGGGGTGATGCAGTCGCGCACGCACCGCACGCTGGCCGCCTTCGATGCCTCGGTGGCCGGCCTGAGGCACTACTTCACCTTGTTGCAGGCCGCCGCCGGAGCAGTCGCGACGCCCGCCGACCGTCAGGAGACCGGAACATGAAACGTCTGCTCGCCGCTGCGGCGATCTCGATGCTGCTCGCCGCCCAGCCGGCCAGGGCGGCCGATGCCTTTCCCGACTGGCGGGCCTTCCGCGATGTGTCCAACAGTTCGTTCGTCGAGCCGGGCGGCGGGCGCGTGCTTCAGTTGTCGATCGTCGTCAATGCGCCGCCCGCCGCCGTCTGGGAGGCCTTCGCCACCAGCAAGGGCTTCAGCACCTGGGCCGTCCCTGTGGCCTGGGTCGACTTCCGCGTCGGCGGCATGATGGAGAGCAGCTATCTGCCCACCGCCAAACCGGGCGATGGCGAGAACATCAAGAACCAGATCGTCAGCTATGTGCCCGGTCGACTTCTGTCGATCCGCAATGTCCAGACCCCGTCGGGTCTGAAACACCGCGAGCTGTTCGGCCAGGTGGTGCAGACCATCGAGTTCGAGGACTTCGGCGCCGGCCGCACGCGGGTGACCATGACCGGCGTCGGCTGGGGACCGGGCGAGGGGTTCGACTACCTGTATCGCCATTTCGAATGGGGCAACGCCTATTCGCTGGCCGAACTGAAGAAGCGCTTCGACACCGGGCCCGTCGACTGGGCGGCGGTGTTCGCACGGCAGAAAGCCGCGGCCGCGTCGGCCGTCGTTCAAGGGGGAAACTGACATGAACCGCAAGGCGCTCATCAACGCGACCGTCATCGGCACGGTGCTTCAACTCATAATGGTCGGGGTGGGGCACTTCGCGCCGGCCGTGGCCGCCCTGTTCGCCCCGATCGGCATCCTGCTGTCGCTGGTCGCCGGCCTGATTTACGCCCGGGCGGCGAAGAGCGCGTGGAGCGACAGCCTGCTCGGCGGCGTGATCGCCGGCGCCGTCTGCGCGCTGCTCGGGATTGCGGTGTCCTGCCTGCTCGGCGACGTCCAGCCGATCATTCTGGTGATCGGCACGCTCAGCTCCGCCTTTGGCGGGGTGGTCGGCGGGGCGATCGGCAAGGTGCTGAAGTAAGGGAGTAGGGCGTAGGGAATAGGGAGTAGTTCGGCCTGCGGACGCCGCAGGCGCCGCAACTCGAGCTGGCTACTCCCTACTCCCTAAAGGCTACTCCCTACGCCTCCGCGAACTTCGCCGCGCGCTTCTCCATCGTCGCCATGACCGCCTCTATCTGGTTCGGGGAGCCGATCAGGGCGCCCTGTTCCTTTGACTCGGCGAGCAGAACCGTATGCTGGTCGGCGCCGCTGGCGGCGAGATCGATCAGGCGCTTGTCGCCACGGATGGCATGCGGGTTCTTGCCGGCGATTTCATGGGCCAGCGCCAGGGCTTCGGCGCGCGGATCGGCGCAGACGCGCGTGGCGAAGCCGTAGCCGACGGCGTCCTCGCCGCTGAACTGGCGGCCGGAATAGGTCAGCTCGCGAATGACGTCATCGCGGGCCAGATGGCGCATCAGCACGAGACCGGCCATGTCGGGCACCAGGCCCCACTTGATCTCCATGATCGACATCTTCGCGTCGGCGGTGACGTAGCGAATGTCGGCCCCCAGCGCGACCTGGAAGCCGCCACCGAAGGCCACGCCGTGGATCGCGGCGATCACCGGCACGGGGATCTCGCGCCAGACCATCGCCGCCTGCTGGGCGCGATTGGCCCCGCCGGGCGTGCGGCTGGCGGTCACCAGACCCTCACCGCCCTTGCGTTCGCCCGAGGCCATCTTGCCGAAGTTGCCCATGTCCAGCCCGGCGCAGAAGGCCCGGCCTTCGCCCGACAGCACCACGGCGCGCACGCCGGACTCGGTCTTCAGCCGCTCGCCCGTCTCGATCAGGGCCGAGAACATGGCGTCGTCCAGCGCGTTCATCTTGTCGGTGCGGATCAGCCGGACGTCGGCGACGCCGCCCTCGATGGTCACGGAAATCCGGTCCTGCGTGCTCATGACGAGCGCCTCCCTGTCTGGCTTTTGAGGACCGTATCGGGCCCGGCGCGCCTCCCGCAAGCCATCACCCGACGGAACCCGGAGCCGTGCCGGACGGTTATTCAGGTCCTGGGGTCGGGGGAAAGCCACGGAGTAAGACCTCATGACCCACAAGACTGTCCTGACCGGCCTCAGCGCGATCGGTGCGCTGGTGATCGCCGGCGCCGCCCCCGCCCAGACCGTCGGCGTCACCGGCAAGGCCGCCGTCACGCCGCCCGCCGCGCCGGCTGTGCCCGCCACGCCCGCGATGCCGGCCGCGCCTCCCAAGGCCGTGACACCCCCGCCAGTTTCGCCTGCCGCGCCGTCCGCATCCTCGTCCACGAGCATGGGGACCGGTGCGACCGTCAGCGGCCCGAGCAGCTTCCCCATCGGCACGGTCGTGCGCGATTCGGCGGGCGTGCAGATCGGGACCGTCATGGATCCGAAGGAAGGCATGGCCACGGAAGGCCGCGTGGCCATCCGCACCGGCGCGGGCTTCATCACTGTGCCCGCCGCCAGTCTGCGCATGGATGGCGATGTCGCGGTCAGCAACCAGACCGCCGCTGAAGCCGGCGCGCCCGCCGCGCCGCGCCCGCAATAGACGAGACGATCCGGTCCTGACGGTTTCGCGCCGTCAGGACGTTTCGTCGCCATTGCCCCGGACCGCGCGCGCCGATAGACATGCGGCCACAAGGGCGGCGCGGATGCCGCCGGGGAAAACCTGCGCATGGCTCCGGCCAGACCGAACACGAAACGCGGCTCCAGCAGCACCCTGTTGTGGGACCTGCTGACCTTTGACCGCCTGATGACAGGGCCGGTGATCCATCTGATCTACTGGGCAGGCCTTGGCGTCATCATCATCGGCATCTTCGGCGCGATCGGCGCGGCCGTTGGGGTTGCGCTGCAGGACACCAACATCATCGGCAAGCTGCTTGCCCTGCCCGTGGCGATCGCCGGCGTGCTGGTCGGACTGGCGCTGAGCCTGCTCTGGCGCTCGTTCTGTGAGTTCTACGTGGCCATTTTCCGCATCGCCGACGACCTGCGCGCGCTGCGCCAGGCCAGTGATTCGGATCACGTGCTGAAGCGGCCTGTCAGCCCCCCGACGCTCGACGTCTGAGGTCTTCGACGACGGCGGTGAACGCCGCCTTCGGCCGCCCCGCATCATCGAACAGCAGTGGCGTGTCCGCGGCGTTCTCCCGCTTCAGCCAGCTGTCCTTGTCGCGCACGCCCCAGACCGTGAACGCGAACTGCTGCGCCTCGGGCAGGGCCGCATAGGCCTCGACGGCCTCGGCATAGAGCCGCGCCTGTCGCCGTTCGGCTTCGGCCCGCGACGCCAGCACCCCGCCCTGAACCACCGAGACGTCCATCTCCGACAGATGGATCGGCAATCCGAACCCGGCCAGGGCCGTCAACGTCGCGGTGATCGCGCCGGGCGCCAGTTCCGACCAGCAATGGGTCTGGCAGCCGATGCCGCCGAGCGGAACGCCGTCCTTCAGCAGTTGCTCGATCAGCCGCAGGTAGGTGGCCAGCTTCGCCGGCCGGCTTTCGAGGTGGTAGTCGTTGATGAACAGGAGCGCGTCAGGATCGGCCGCGCGGGCCGCCTCGAACGCCACCCGGAAATGGCCGGTCTGGCCCAGCTTGCGGGTCCACAGGCTCTCGCGCAGGCCCTCGCCGTTCTCCATCACCGGCTCGTTGACCACGTCCCAGCCGACGGCGACGCCGCGATAGCGGCTGACCATGGCGGTGACGTAGTTGCGCAGCGCGCCCTCGAAGGACTGTCGCGTCTCGTCGAGCCTGACGAACCCCTCGGGCTCATTGGCGTACCAGACCAGCGTATGGCCGAAGAGCTTCAGCCCGCGCTGGCGGGCGAAGCCGGCGATGGCGTCGGCGCGGTCGAAGCGGAACGCGCCGTCCGGCTGGACGACGTATTCCATCTTCATCTCCCACTCGGCGGTGATCTGGGAGAAGTGGCGGGCGACAAGGTCGCCGTAGGCCGGGTCGGCCAGTTCAGCGGCCCGCACGGCCGTGCCGATGCGGAACGGCGCCAGCGACCTCAACGGCGGCTCGGGAATCGCCTGGGCCGCCGCAGGCTCCCGTCCGCAGGCGGCCAGCGCCAGGCCGGACGCCAGGACCAGGCGGCGGGAGAGCAGATGCTCCCCCATCGGGGGAGCTGTCAGGCCGCAGGCCTGACTGAGGGGGTCGCCCGAGACCGGAGCGGCCCCCCTCCGTCTCGGCTTCGCCGATCCACCCCCCCCGGTGGGGAGGGATCTCTGGTCCCGCCTCACCCGCGTGCCGCTCTGCGCAGCCCCAGTTCGTCGAGGGCGGCGGTTTCGCGGCGGCCGGCTTCCTTGCGGGCCGCCATTTTCGTGGCTTCGGCGACGTGTTCGTATTTCTTGAGCGCCTCGAAGGCCTCACTCAGCGCGTCGCGGGCCCCGGCTTCCTCCAGCGCGATCGCATCCAGCGCCGCCTGGGCGGTGGCCTGACGCTGCCTCAGGCCTTCGCGAAAGCCGGCCATGTACCAGCCGGCCTCGGCGTCAGCCCGCGCGTTCTGCAACTCGGACTCGCCCTCGGCCTCAAGCACGGCCAGTCGCATCTCGACCATGGTCCGGCGGTCGACGATCTCGGCCAGCCGCTTCTGCAGGTTCTCGACCTCGAAGGTCGAGATGCGGATCAGGGAGCCCATCGCCTTCATCAGGCGCTACCCAGGATATGGTCGAGGCCGGCGAAGGCGTCTTCCAGGCTGGTGACCTCGTCCTTGTCCTGGCCGAGGAAGGCCTCGAGATCGGGGTTCAGGGCGATGGCCCGGTCGACCTGGGCGTCGGCGCCGGGGCGATAGGCGCCGATGCGGATCAGCTCTTCCATGTTCGCCCACGCCGCCAGGGTCTGGCGGGCGTTGGAGACGATCTGGCGTTCGTGAGGCAGCTGACAGCCGGGCATGGTCCGACTTATGGACTTGAGGACGTTAATAGCCGGGAAGCGTCCGCGCTCGGCGATCGCCCTTTCCATCACGATGTGGCCATCGAGAATGCCGCGTACGGCGTCGGCGATCGGCTCGTTGTGGTCGTCGCCGTCGACCAGCACGGTGAACAGGCCGGTGATCGGGCCGGCCGTGGAGCCGTCCGGCCGCACGGGGCCGGGGCCCGCCCGCTCCAGCAGCTTGGGCAGTTCGGTGAACACGGTGGGGGTGTAGCCCTTGGTGGTCGGCGGCTCGCCGGCGGCCAGGCCGATCTCGCGCTGGGCCATGGCGAAGCGGGTCACGGAGTCCATCAGGCAGAGGACTTCCAGGTCCTGGTCGCGCATCGCCTCGGCTACGGCCATGGTCATGTAGGCGGCCTGGCGCCGCTTGAGGGCCGGCTCGTCGGAGGTGGCCACGACCACAACGGCGCGCTTGAGGCCCTCTTCGCCGAGGGTCTCCTCGATGAACTCGCGCACCTCGCGGCCCCGTTCGCCGATCAGCCCGACCACGACAGCGTCGCAATCGGCCTGGCGGGCCAGCATCGACAACAGCACCGACTTGCCGACGCCCGAGCCGGCGAAAATGCCCAACCGCTGGCCACGACAGGTGGTGGTGAAGACGTTCATCGACCGGACGCCCAAGTCCAGTCGCTCGCCGACCCGGCCGCGCGCATGGGCCGGCGGCGGCGGCGCGCGCAGGCTGTAGGGGGCGGCGCCCTGGGGCAGGGGACCCTTGCCGTCGATGGGGTTGCCGAAGGCGTCGATGATCCGGCCGAGCCAGGCCTTGTGCGGCCGGACGACCGCGCCGTCAGGCTGGATACGGATCTCCGCCCCGGGGGCGATGCCCTCGACAGGGCCGAACGGCATGAGCAGGGCGCGGGTTTCGCGGAAGCCGACCACCTCGGCGGCCAGCGACGGGGCGTTGCGGCGCTCGATCTCGGCGCGCGCGCCGACCGCCAGATGGGTCAGCCCGCCGCGGGCCTCGATCAGCAGCCCGTTCACCGCCGCCACGCGACAGGAGATGGACAGTGGCTCGATACGCTCGACGGCGGCGATCAGACTGCGCAACGCGATGGCCCCGGATTACCCAGCGCCCATCATGGCAAGGTTGCTTTAACCATAAATGAAAAGGGCCGGGGACATGTACCGCAGGTACGTCTCCCCTATTTCCACCGGTCCCCCGGCGCCGCGACGTAGTTCGTCCACACATGGCCCCACGGGATGACGATCGGGAAGATCACGCCCATGCCGCAGGCCAGCAGGGTCTCGGACGTGCCGGCGCTCATCCCGCCGGCCTGCCAGGCGGGGATGCCGACGAGCGCCAGCCACATCCCCTTCCAGATCAGTTCGAACATCAGCAGCGGCAACATCTTCATCGGGTAACGCAGACCCAGAAGCGCCAGCAGCGACACCGCCGCCAGCATGCACTGGACCACGCCGTACATCAGGGGCCACGGCGTCTCGTGGTGGAGGATGCCCGGCCAGATGGTCAGGCCGAGCCCCACGGACATCAGCAGATAGGCGGCCCTGAGGGCATGGAGGCGCAGCAGCGGGACCTGGGTCATGCCGGGATTTCCTTGCAGAGATGAGTGGGGAAAGGGGCGGCGGCTAGCCGACGTCCTTGAGGATCTTTTCGATGGTCGCCAGACGGGCCTCGATGGAGGCCAGGGTGTCGTCGTTGGCCAGTTTGGCCTTCGCCTGCTGGACCTGGGCGAAATAACGCATGCCGAAGACCAGCAGGATGGTCGCGAGCGGCAGGCAGAGCGTCGTCAGATAAATGGCTGGGGACATGGGGTTGGCCTCTAGGTGTCGAGCTTGTTGGTGAGCGTGAGCGCCGCCTCGGCGATCGCGGCGGGAGTCAGGGCGAGGGCGAAGTCGGTGACTTCGAAATAGTTCAGCGCCTTGCCGTCGGAGGACAGTTCCAGCTGGCTGGTGACCAGTCCGGCGTCCTCAAGCTTCTGCAGGTGCAGATGCAGCAGCGGTCGGCTGATGCCGAGTTCCCGCGCCAGCCGGCTGATGTAGTCGCGCCCGCCCGCCTGCAGCGCGGCGAGGATCCGCAGCCGATGCGGACTGGCCAGCGCCGCCAGCATGGCCAGCAGCTGATCCCCCGTCGGTGACGCGTTCGATTTCATATGTCAGAAATAACTGACGCATGTCAGGGAGTCAACGGGTGGGGACATGTACCGCAGGTACGTGTCCCCTAATCCTGGGCCGCTCGATTGGGGGACACGTACCTGCGGTACATGTCCCCTACCGCTGGTTCTGCGGCAGGCCGTCTGCGATGTCGTAGTAGTCGCCCTTGTCGGCGACGAAGATGTGCTTGCTCATCCGCGTGCCGGTGGGGCTGTCGAAAGCGCCCATGGCGATGGCGATCCACGGGTGGTGGACGGGCTTCCAGAACAGCGCCGAACCGCAGGTGGCGCAGAATCCGCGCCGTACCTTCTCCGAAGACTGGAACCAGGTCACCCGGTCCGCGCCGTGGATGGTCACCGCCGATTCCGGCAGGTCGGTCGAGACGAAGAAATGCCCTGACGTCTTGCGGCATTGCGTGCAGTGGCAGCCGTCCGGCGCGGGCAGGTCGCCCTCGACCTCGAACGTCACGGCGCCGCAGAGGCAGGATCCCGTATGCATGGACGGCGCCTCCGATCAGCCCTGCGACAGGCTCAGGACGTTGCCGTCCGGATCGGCGAACCAGGCCAGCTTCGACGCGCCGTCCGGCGAGGACCAGATGCCGAGGGCGTCCATGCCGTAGCCTTCGTAGATCGTCATGGTCACGCCCTTGGTGTTGAGCGCCTGGATCGTCGCGGTGATGTCGGCGACCTGCCAGCCCACCACGGGATGCTGCCCGGCCTGGTGGTCGTCGATCTGGGTGATCCGCAGCGTGGCCCCGTTCATGTTGAGCGCGCAGCCGTAGTCATCGTCCTCCAGCAGCGTCAGCCCTAGGGCCTGCATGTACCAGGCCTTGGACGCCGCTCGGTCCCGGGTGAGGATGTGGGTCACCACGCCGGCTGAAGCCAGATCGGTCATTGAAGCCTCCGCGTTTCGCGAGCCGATGCTAGCGGGGGAATGCCCCGGGAGAAACGGGGCGTTCGCAGGTCGAGGCCGCCGGCCTGTGCTTTCGTCCCGCGACCACGCCACAGTCGGGGCTCGCGCACTGCTCACAGATGTCGAGCGTTTCCCCGACCGGTCGGCCGCGGATGAAGCCGGGCAGGGGCTGGAACTGCCGGCATCGCCATTCTTCGTGCACCGACCGCTCGCCGTCCCACACGCTGACCATCGCCGCGCTGGGATGCTCGCCCAGCAACACGCGCGATTGCGCCACGGCGTCCCGGTCTGACGGCAGAGGCCGCGCCTCGAAGGTTGCTGCACTGCCATCCGGCTGACAGAGAAAGAAGGTGAAAATCTGCATGACATGACGCCTGAACAAACCAGGCGGGGGCAATTGGCCCTCAGCCGCCGACGCCAGGGAAAAGCCACCAGTCAGCGATGGGGCGTTCTACGCCTGTTCCGGTCAGCGCGCCAGTCGGCCCGGCTCTGCCTTGACCCGGTCCGACCCGGAGGGGCTTGACCCGGCCCCGGGGGACGCCCCGATAGGTGTGGCGGTCAACCAGCGAAAAGGTGAGTCATGACGACGTCCCCACGATTCCTGAACCCGTCCGAGGCCGCGCGTCGGCTCGGTGTTTCCTCCAAGGCCCTGCGGCTTTACGAACAGCGAGGGCTGGTCGTTCCGGGGCGCACGCCGGCGGGCTGGCGGGCCTATGGTCCAGCCGAAATGGAGCGCGCCGCCGAGATCGCGTCCCTGCGCCGCCTTGGACTGAGTCTCGCGCAGGTCGCTCGCGTGCTCGGCGGCGATCCGCTGGGCCTTGAACCCGCCCTCGCCGCCCATCAGGCGGGGCTGGAGGAGCGATACCGCGACCTGGTCCGGACGCTGGAGGCGGTGCGCGCGGTGCGCGATGACCTGGCGCGCGGCAAGACACCGAGTGTCGGCGATCTGATCGGGATTCTGGCGCCGCCCGCGGGCCCGGCCGCGGCGTTCGATCTGCCCTGGCCCTGGGGCGGCGAGCGGTTCGAACTGCGCGACCTCCGGCCGCTGACCTACATCGTCGGGCCGCTGGGCAGCGGCAAGACCCGACTGGCGCGCCGCCTCGCCGAGGAACTGCCCGGGGCGATCTTCCTCGGCCTCGACCGGCTGGCGGACGACGGGGCGGCGGCCAACGCGCGGCTGGACGCGGATCCGACGTTGCGGTCGAGGGTCGATCAGGCCGGCGTCTGGCTGGAAGAGGATGGCGCCAAAGCGTCGGCCGCTCTGACCATCCTGCTCGCGACGCTTGAGGCGGACGGGACAGGCGCCGTTGTGGTGGACATGGTCGAGCAGGGGCTGGACCAGTCGACGCAGCAGGCGCTCATCGCGCACCTTCGCCGCCGTGGTCCGAAGGGCCGGCTCCTGTTTCTGATGACCCGTTCGTCGTCGATTCTCGACCTGCAGGCTGTCGGGGCGGACGAGGCGATCCTGCTTTGCCCGGCCAACCACAGTCCGCCGACGTTCGTGGCGCCGCACGTGGGCGCGGCAGGTTACGAGGCCGTCGCGACCTGTCTGGGATCTCCCGACGTTCGGGCCAGGACGGAGGGCGTAGTTGCTTGGCGGCCGAACGTGGCCTGAGCCTCAGCTCGCGTCCGATTTCGCCAGGGCCTCGCCGACGGTCAGGGCGCCCTCGTTCAGTTCGTATCGACGCAGATCGCCGGGGATCAGGCCCTCGTTACAGTGCTCGCAGACGAGCTTCGGCGAGAAGGCGTGGCCGCAATGGTCATGGATGAACTGGACCGGAGGGTTCTCGCCGTAGACATGGCGGTTGCCCCAGTCGAGCATCGTCAGGAGCACCGGCTGCAGCGCCCGGCCCTTCTCGGTCAGCACGTACTCCTGGCGCGGCGGACGCTCGGAATAGCGTCGGGGCGCGAGCACGCCGTGCGCGACAAGGCTCTTCAGCCGGGCGGCCAGCACGTTACGCGCGACGCCCAGCCGTTCCTGCCACTGCTCGAACCGGCGCACGCCCCGGAACGAGTCGCGCAGGATCAGCAACGTCCACGGGTCTCCGACGACCTCAAGGGTCGCGGCGATGCCACAGGTCTGGTGCGAATAGTCTGCTGTACGGCCCATGGGCCTAATTTGCGGTTTCCCTAAAGGGAAAGCAAGAGGGTTGCCTTTCGGGACGAACCTGAGTAAGTTGCTTTTAGCAACTCATTTCCTGTTTGCTCAACTCGGGACGGCGTCATCGGACCCCGACGCCGTCCCCGCTTTTTTCGGACAGGCCCATGGCGCGACGCGCCATGTCGCGCTTGCGGGCGGCGTCCGGAACGCTCAAATCAGCGGCGTCCGCCTTCGGAGAATTCTGAACATGTCCGCCGATCCCGTCGTCATCGTCTCGTTCGCCCGCACGCCGATGGGCGGCTTCCAGGGCGCGCTCACCGGCGTGAAGGCCACTGAACTGGGCTCGGCCGCCGTGCGCGCGGCCGTCGAGCGGGCCGGGGTCGATCCGGCGAAGATTGAGCAGATCATCATGGGCTGCGTGCTGCCGGCGGGCCTGGGCCAGGCTCCCGCCAGACAGGCCGGTCTGGGCGCGGGCCTGTCGCTCGGCGTCGAGGCGACCACGGTCAACAAGATGTGCGGCAGCGGCATGCAGGCGGCGATCATGGCCCACGACGCCCTCGCGGCCGGCTCGGTCGATCTGATCGTCGCCGGCGGCATGGAGAGCATGACCGGCGCGCCCTACCTGATGACCAAGCACCGCGGCGGCGCCCGCATCGGCCACGATGTGATCAGCGACAGCATGTATCTGGACGGCCTCGAGGACGCCTACGAGCCCGGTCGGCTGATGGGCTCGTTCGCCGAGGACAGCGCCCGGACCTACCAGTTCACCCGCCAGGACCAGGACGACTACGCCATCGAAAGCCTGAACCGCGCCCGCACGGCCATCGAAAGCGGGGCTTTCGCCGCCGAGATCACGCCGGTGACGGTCAAGACCCGCAAGGGCGAGGAAACGGTCAGCCAGGACGAGCAGCCGCTGAAGGCCGACCCGTCGAAGATCCCCGGCCTCAAGCCCGCGTTCGCCAAGGACGGCACCATCACCGCCGCCAACGCCAGCTCGATCAGCGACGGCGCCGCCGCCCTGGTGATGACCCGCGAGAGCGTCGCGAAGGCGCTCGGCCTGCCGATCGTCGCCCTTGTCGTGGCCCACGCGGCCCACGCCCATGAGCCGGGCCTGTTCACCACCGCGCCGGTGCCGGCGATGCAGAAGGCGCTGAAGAAGGCGGGCTGGACGGCCGAGGACGTCGATCTCTGGGAGGTCAACGAGGCCTTCGCCGTCGTCGCCATGATCGCCCAGCGGGAACTCGGCATCGACCGGGCGAAGCTGAACGTCAACGGCGGTGCGACGGCGCTCGGTCACCCTATCGGCGCCTCGGGCGCACGTATCCTGACCACCCTGCTGTCGGCGCTCAAGGCGCGCGGCGGCAAGCGCGGCATGGCCAGCCTGTGCATCGGCGGCGGCGAAGCCACGGCCATGGCTGTCGAGCTGGTGTGAGGGAGTAGGGAGTAGGGAGTAGGGGATAGGGAGTAGTTCGGCCTTGCGCGCCGCCCGTTTCGCGCCTTCCCTCTGCTACTCCCCACTCCCCACTCCCCACTCCCCACTTCCTACTCCCCACTTCCTACTCCCTACTCCCTACTCTCCACTCCCTACTCCTTGGCCCCCATGTCCCCCATTACCGACAACGCCGCCGCCGGCCGGTTCGAGCTGATCGAGCAGGGGCAGACGGCCTATGCCGACTACCGCATGACGCCGGACCGGATGATCATCGACTATGTGTTTTCGCCGCCCGCCCTGCGCGGCGCGGGGACGGCCGGTCGCCTGATGCAGGGGGTCGTGAGTGCGGCCCGGGCGCGATCGGTGAAGATTACCCCCCTTTGCGGTTATGCGGCCGCCTGGCTGAAAAGGCATCCTGAGGCGTCCGATCTGGTAGCCTGACGCGAAACCTCGTCCTAAGCTGCCATCGGGAGGCGGGTCTGGGGGCCGTCGGGGATGACCCGGCGCCATGATCGCGCGAGGTGCGTTGAAGCGGGGCGCTTGTTCACCGGCGCCCCGGGAAATCTGGGGAAATTCTTGTGAACAGGAAAAATGACATGCTGAAATCGCTCGCCACGGTCAGCGCCCTGGCGCTCGCCTTGTCGGTTCCCGGCGCCGCGTTTGCCCAGAATGGTCTGCTGAGCGACTGGGCGCCGTCGGACATGAAGGCGGCCCTGACCGCCGCCGGAGCCACGGTCACCAAGGAAGGCGCGCTCGACAGCGGCGCGCCCTATATCGGCGCCTCCACGGCCGGCGGCATGAAATTCGTCGTCTACGGCACGGTCTGCAAGGGCACGCCGAAGCGCTGCAACGGCGCCAACCTGTCGGCCAGCTTCACGCTGGGCTCCGACACGGAAGTCGACACCCGCGAGAAGGAAATCGACCGCTCGGCGGTCGGCGTGCGCAACGCCGGCGACAATTCGCTGGAAGTGTCGCGCTACATCATCTTCGACAACGGCATCACCCGCGCCAATCTGGCGACGAACATCGAGGTGTTCATCGAGGTCGCGGAAGACATCTGGAACGGCGGCGGCAAGTAGTCGCTCCACCTCGACAGAACGATCAGGCCGCGGGGGCGACTCCGCGGCCTTTTCATTGCTAACCTCCCGGCCGGGATCCAGCGGGAGAAGACGATGACGGCCAGCGGCTCCAACAGCGTCGATCGCAACCTCCGCCGCCGGGCCGAGGCGGTGATCCCCGGCGGCATGTACGGCCACCAGTCTGTGGGGCTGCTGCCCGACGACTATCCGCAGTTCTTCCGCAGCGGCGACGGCGCCCACATCACCGACGCCGACGGCAAGCGCTACCTCGACCTGATGTGCGCCTACGGGCCCAACCTGTTCGGCTACGCCAACCCGGGTATCGACGCCGCCTATGTGCGCCAGCTGGGGCAGGGCGACGCCTTGACCGGCCCCACAGGCCTGATGGTCGAGCTGGCCGAGGCCTTCGTCGGCATGGTGACCCACGCCGACTGGGCGATGTTCTGCAAGAACGGCACGGACGCCACGACCATGGCGATGATGACCGCCCGCCAGCACACCGGCCGCAAGACCCTGGTGCTGGCCCGCGGCGCCTATCACGGGGCCGCGCCCTGGTGCACGCCCAGGCCCGCCGGCACGACTGCCGAGGACAAGGCCAACCAGATATTCTGCGCCTACAACGACATCGCCAGCCTCGAGGCCGCCGTGGCCAAGGCTGGCGACGATCTGGCGGCCATCTTCGCGGCGCCCTTCCGTCATGACGCCTTCATCGACCAGGCCGCGCCGGACCTGGCCTACGCCCGGCGCGCCCGTGAACTGGCAGACCAGACGGGCGCCCTGCTGATCGTCGACGACGTGCGCGCCGGCCTGCGGATCGCCCGCGACTGCAGCTGGTCGGCGATCGGCGTCCAGCCGGACCTGTCGACCTGGGGCAAGTGCATCGCCAACGGCCACCCGATCTCGGCCCTGCTCGGCAACGACAAGGCCCGCAAGGCCGCCGCCTCGATCTATGTCACCGGCTCCTTCTGGTACGCGGGCGCGGCCATGGCGGCGGGACTGGAAACCCTGCGGCTGGTGCGCGAGACCGACTATCTGGAGCGGATCACGGCGCTGGGCGAAACCCTGCGCGCGGGCCTCGCCGAACGCGCCGCCGCCGCCGGCTTCGGCTTCCGCCAGACCGGGCCCGGCGTTATGCCGCTGTTCCTGTTCGACGACGACCCGGACCTGCGCAAGGGCTTCTGCTGGTCCAGCGCCATGCTGGGCAAGGGCGTCTACGTCCACCCCTGGCACAATATGTTCCTCTGCGCGGCGATGACCGACGCCGATATCCAGTTCGCCCTCGACGCGGCCGAACAAGCGTTTCAAACTCTGAAAACGCAGGCGCACGACCTGCCGCCGGTGGAGAAGCTCGCCTTCCTCTCCGCGCGATAGAACATCACGGGAGAGACAGATGGCGTTCGCCGAGTACGCGGACCACGACGGCCTGGGTCTGGCCGCGCTGGTGAAGAAGGGCGAGGTCTCGCCGGCCGAGCTGGTCGACGCGGCCATCGAGCGCATCGAGCGCCACAACCCCACGCTCAACGCCGTCGTCCACAAGGCCTATGACGAGGCGCGCAAGGTCGCCGCCGGGCCGCTGCCCGAGGGGCCGTTCCAGGGCGTGCCGTTCCTGATCAAGGACCTCGGCGCCCAGGTGCAGGGCTGGCCGCGCAGCTCCGGCTCGATGTACGCCCAGGTCGCGGCCGACGCCGCCGACAGCGAACTGGTCCGCCGCTATCGCAACAGCGGCGTGGTCCTGCTGGGCAAGACCAACACGCCGGAGTTCGGCATCCCGGGCGTCACCCAGTCCGAGCGGCTGGGCCCCTGCGGCAATCCCTGGAACCCTGAGCACATCAGCGGCGGCTCGTCCGGCGGCGCGGCCAGCGCCACGGCGTCGGGCATGGTGCCGCTGGCCCACGCCAGCGACGGTCTGGGTTCCATCCGCATCCCGGCGGCCAACTGCGGCCTTGTCGGCATGAAGATCACCCGCGACCGCACGCCCATCTGTGAAGTCACTGACGGCGCGATCGGCTTCTCGGTCCACCATGTGGTCAGCCGCACGGTGCGCGACAGCGCCGCCATGCTCGACGCGACTGACGGCCCGCAGGCCGGCGACCCCTTCACCCATCCGAAGAAGGAGCGGCCGTTCCTCGAGGAAGTCAGCCGCAGTCCCGGCAAGCTGAAGATCGCCTGGTCCAACGAAACCCCCAGCGGCCGGCCGATGGGCGACGAGATGATCGCCGCGACCCAGAAGACGGTCGAGACGCTCAAGCACCTCGGCCACGAGGTGGTCGAGATGGGTCTCGGCATCGACTACCGTCTGCTCTACCGCGCCCAGGGTCTGGTCTCGGCCTCCAACTTCGCCGCCTCGATCCAGCGCTGGGTCGAGCTGCTCGGCCGCGAGCCGGAGCCGGGCGAACTGGGCCCGCTGGCCCAGCGCGGCTACGACGGCGGCCGCCGCGTCTCCGGCCAGCAGGCGCTGTGGGGCTGGCAGACCCTGCGGCTGATCAACATCCAGATCCTCGAGCGCTTCCAGTCGTTCGACGTCTTCCTGACCCCGACCATGAGCCACCCGTCGCCGCGCATCGACTGGCTCGACCCGCTGACGGTCGACGTGAAGGAATTCGACAAGCGCCAGGCGGCCACCTACGGCACCACCCCGCCGTTCAACTTCACCGGCCAGCCGTCCTTGTCGCTGCCCCTCTGGGAAAGCGTTGATAAGTTGCCGCTCGGCATGATGTTCACCGGCCGCTTCGGCGACGAAGCGACGCTCTATCGGCTGGCTGGCCAGCTGGAGAAGGAAATCCCCTGGATCGGCCGCAAGCCGCCGGTGTGGGGGTAGCCGGGGACATGTACCGCCAGGTACGTGTCCCCTAATCGAGCCATTGCTGAATCTGGATTGGGGGACACGTACCTGCGGTACATGTCCCCGAGGAGCCCCCCATGAAAGCCGCCGTCTACTACGAGAACGGATCCCCCGACGTCCTGAAGTACGAGGACGTGCCTGACCCCGTCTGCCATCCCAAGGGCGTCATCATCCGCGTCCTCGCGGTCTCCATCGAGGGCGGCGATACGCTGAACCGCTGGCGCGGCCCCCTCGTCACGAAGCCGCACATCGTCGGCTACCAGGCCGCCGGCGAGATCGTCGAGGTCGGCTCGGAGGTCACCCACCTCAAGGTCGGCCAGAAGGTCGCCACCTGCGACGGCTTCGGCAGCCACGCGGAGCTGCGGCCGGTGCCGGCTCGCAACTGCTGGCCGATCCCGGACAGCCTCGACCCGCGCCACGCCGCCGTCATCCCGGTGGCCTTCGGCACGGCCCATGACTGCCTGTTCGAGTTCGGCCGCCTCAAGGCCGGCGAGACCGTGCTGGTCCAGGCCGGCGCCTCGGGCGTGGGGCTGGCCGCCATCCAGCTGGCCAAGCGCGCCGGCGCGCGGGTGCTGGCCACCGCCTCCAGCGACGCGCGGCTGGAGAAGCTCAAGGCCTACGGCCTCGACCACGGCATCAACTACACCCGGGACGCCGTGCCCGAGGCGGTGATGAAAATCACCGACAAGAAGGGCGTGAACCTCGTGGTCGACAGCGTCGGCGGCCCGACCCTGCAGGGCTCGATTCTGTCGCTGGGCTATCGCGGCCGGGTCTCGATGGTCGGCCAGGCCGGGCGCGAGCCGATGGTCGTCGACGTCGGCAGCCTGATGGGCGGCAACCGCTCCCTCAGCGGCGTCTTCCTCGGCGCCGAGATCATGACCGACCGCGCCCACGACATGATCCAGGGCCTGATCGAGGACGCGGCGAAGGGCGACATCAAGGTCGTCATCGACCGCGAGTTCCCGCTGTCGGAAGCGGCAGCGGCGCACGCCTACATCGAGAGCCGGCAGGCGGTGGGTCGGGTGCTGCTGATTCCGTGATGCGACTTCGCTCTCCCAGAGGGAGAGCTGTCGCCGCGGAGCGGTGACTGAGAGGGAGGCACGGTGCTCGACTGTTGATTGCGGTGTCTCCCTCTCCGACCCGGCCCCGCCGGGCCACCTCTCCCTCCGGGAGAGGAAAGACTTTATCGGCAGCCGCGAGCCCCCATATCCCCCTCATGACTCCTCTCTCCGTACTCGACCTTGCCCCCGTCGTTCAGGGCTCCAGCGTCCAGCAGGCGCTGCACAACAGCCGCGACCTGGCGCAGCACGCCGAGCGGTGGGGCTACAACCGGTTCTGGCTGGCCGAGCATCACAACATGCGCGGCATCGCCAGCGCGGCGACCAGCGTGCTGATCGGCCATGTGGCCGAGGGCACCTCGACGATCCGCGTCGGGTCGGGCGGGATCATGCTGCCCAACCATGCGCCGCTGCAGATCGCCGAGCAGTTCGGGACGCTCGCGGCGCTGTACGGCCCGCGCATCGATCTCGGCCTCGGCCGCGCGCCGGGCACCGACCAGCTGACCGCCCGCGCCCTGCGCCGGACCATGGTTGGCGACGTCGACCGCTTCCCCGCCGATGTGATGGAGCTGATGCGCTACTTCCAGCCGGCCCAGCCGGGCCAGGCCGTGGTCGCCACGCCGGGCGAGGGGCTCGACGTGCCCGTCTGGATCCTCGGCTCCAGCCAGTTCGGCGCCCATCTGGCCGCCGCGCTCGGCCTGCCCTACGCCTTCGCCAGCCACTTCGCGCCGCAGGAGATGGAGGCCGCCGTGGCCGCCTACCGCGCCCGGTTCGAGCCCTCGGCCCAGCTCGACAAGCCCTATGTCATGCTGGCGCTGAACGTCTTCGCCGCTGACACCGACGAAGAGGCCAGGCTGCTGTTCACGTCGTTGCAGCAGGCCTTCGTCAACCTCGCCACCGGCATGCCCGGCCGCCTGCCGCCGCCGTTGGAGGGCTATGAGGCCCGGCTTCCCGCCGACGCCAAGGCGCGGCTCGCGTCAGCCCTGCGCTGTTCGGTGGTCGGCTCGCGCGAGACCGTGCGCAAGGGCCTGGCCGAGTTCATCGCGCGCACTGGCGCCGACGAGCTGATCATCACCGGCCAGATCCACGACCACGCGGCCCGCCTGCGCAGCTTCGAGATCACGGCGGAAGCGAACCGCGAGTTGGCGGACGCCGCCTAGATCCTCCCCATCGGGGGAGGTGGCCCGAAGGGCCGGAGGGGGTCACCCGAGATCTGAGCAGACCCCCTCAACCCGCTTCGCGGACAGCTCCCCCAAAGGGGGGAGCATCTTGTCTGGCGAACCATCCTGCCTTAGACGCCCCGTCCATGGCTCTCGCCCGCACCATCGCCGCGCAGCAACAACGTCGGACTCTTCCGGCGGCCGTTGCGCGTGCGGTGAGGTGATCGAGGCCCGATCCATCTTCCACCCCATCGAACAGACCCCGCCGGCGACCCCGGCGGGTTTGTCGTTCCGGGGCGCCGGCTTCATTGACAGGAGCCTTCCATGACCACCCCCTTCACCACTGACGCCGAGATCATCGCCATCGGCGAGGGCGTCGTCGCCCGAACCCTGCCCAAGCCGGCCTGGACCCATGCGGCGCATTTCGCGGCCGCCGTCTGGTTGATCGCCGGCCAGTCGACGCTCGATCCGGAGCGCGACATGCCGGGCCTGATCCGCGCCTACAACACCGCGACCGGCGTGCCCAACACCGACTCCGGGGGCTATCACGAGACCATCACCCTGGCCTCGCTGCGGGCGACGCGCGCGTGTCTCGCCAGCCTGCCGGAAGGGACGCCGCTGTTCGAGGCCTGTAACCGGCTGATGGCGACGAATCTCGGCCGGCGCGACTGGCTGCTGGCCTTCTGGACTCACGAGCGGCTGTTCTCGCCCGAGGCGCGGCGGACGTGGGTCGAGCCGGATGTGAAGGCGCTGCCGTTCTGACCAGCGACCGGGGACATGTACCGCAGGTACGTGTCCCCTAATCGAGCGGCGGGTTTGGGGGACACGTACCTGCGGTACATGTCCCCGGCGTCACCCCGCCCGCGTGATCCGCGCGAACCGTGCGACCATCAGCACGGCCGCCACGGCCAGGCCCACGGCCAGGCCGATCCAGATGCCCAGGCCCTGCATCTTCAGCACCACGCCGAGCAGGATGCAGACCGGGGCCCCGACCAGCCAGTAACTGACGCCGGCGAGGATCATCGGCATGCGGGCGTCCTTCAGGCCGCGCAGCGCCTGGGCGCCGACCACCTGCAGGGCGTCGAACACCTGGAACGCCGCGGCGATCATCAGGAACTGGGTGGCGAAGATCACCACCTGGTCGTCGCCCGCCCGGCCGTGGCCCAGGTAGAGGGCCGCGATCTGCGGACCGAACAGCACCATGGCCACGGCCACCACGCTGATGAAGCCGACCGCCAGAACCATGGCGGTGATCCCGGCGCGGCGCGCGGCGGGCATGTCGTCCCGGCCGGCGGCCAGACCCACGCGCACCGTCGACGCCATCCCGATGCCCAGCGGCACCATGAAGGTGATCGAGGCGAAGTTCAGCGCGATCTGGTGCGCCGCCACGGCGACGGCGCCGAACGTGCCCATGATCAGGGTCATGGTGTTGAACAGCATGGCTTCGAAGATCATCGTCATGCTGATCGGCATGCCCAGACGGATCAGTTCCTTGACCCGCACGGGCACCGGCCTGTGGGCGCGGCGGAAGATGCGATAGGCGCGCAGGCTGGGGGTCAGCCAGATCACCACGACCATGGCGACGAACTCGAACACGGCCGAGACCGCCGTGGCCAGGCCAGAGCCCAGCAGCCCGAGCGCAGGCAGCCCGAAGTGACCGAAGATCAGGCTCCAGCCGAGCAGGCCGTTGACTCCGATCGCCGCCAGCATGACCCACAGGGCCGCCGCCGGCTTGCCCAGCGCGGCCGTGAAGCTGCGCAGGGCCTGATAGCCCAGCGCGAACGGCAGGCCGATGGCCAGCATCGAGACGAAAACGCCGGCGTCGCGCGCCAGCTGCGGGTCCTGTCCCAGGTGCGACAGGATCCAGCGGGCGTTGAGCATGATCAGCATCAACGGCAGGGCGGCCAGCATCGTCACCCACAGGCCCATCCGCACGGTGGCGCGCACATGCCGACGGTCTCGCGGCGAGGCGCCGAGGATCTGGGCCACGACCGGCGAGACGGCCATGCCGGGGCCGCTGCCGATCAGCCAGGCGAAGAAGAACACGGTGTTGCCGATAGCCGCGGCGGCCAGGGCTTCGCGGCTAAGCCGGCCCAGCAGCACGACGTCGGTGGTCATGATGGCCATCTGCGCCAGCTGCGAGCCGGCCATCGGGGCGGCCAGCACCAGCAGCGCGCGAGCTTCAATGAGCCAGGGCGTTCTTCGCAGGGCGGTCGGGTTCAGGGTCATGTCGGTCACGGTCGGAGACTTTCAGAGATAAGCCCGAACCCGATGGACGCTGGATGACGGATACAAAAAATCCCTCCAGAGCGATCGGGCTCGGGAGGGACGGGGCGCTGGATCGAAACGTGATCTAGGCGGCGCAAACCTCGCGAGCAGACGCGGTGCAACCCGCGCCAACGGGCGCGGAGGAGGCCGGTCGAAGGGTCATGCATTTGGACGTCTGCATGGTTTCCTGCTCGCGATTCGACGGGCCCCATGCCCATCCGGTGACCACTCGTTACCCGGGTAACGATGTCCCGTCAAATCGTCACGGCGGCGTGAGATGCCGTGGGACCGCAACCGATGGCGCCCGTTCGGCGCTACAGTGGACCACGGCAGCAAGGGAAGAGACCATGATCCGCAAGGCGACCGCACACTGGCAGGGCACGGGCCGCGACGGCTCCGGCGACCTCACGACGGGATCCGGCGTTCTGTCGGCCGCCCCCTATGGCTTCAAGACCCGCTTCGAGAATGAGCCGGGGACCAACCCCGAGGAGCTGATCGCGGCGGCCCACGCCGGCTGTTTCACCATGGCCCTGGCGTTCCAGCTTCAGACGGCCGGCTTCACGCCCGAAAGCCTGACCACCGAGGCGGCGGTGTCGCTGGACTCGAAGGACGGCGGGTTCACCATCACAAGGTCCGCGCTGACCCTGACCGCGAAAGTTCCGGGTCTGGATCAGGCGAAGTTCGATGAACTGGCCGGCGTGGCGGAAAAGAACTGCCCGGTGTCGAAGCTGCTGAAGGCCGAGATCACCCTGGACGCGACGCTCGTCTGACGCCTCAGTTGCGACCCGGGATGACCACCGGCAGGTGCTCGTAGCCCTTCACGAACGAGGAGGCGACGCGCGTCGGCTCGCCGGTCACCTGGATGTCCGGGAAGCGGGCGAGGATTTCCTCCCAGATGATCCGCAGCTGCAGTTCGGCCAGACGGTTGCCGACGCAGCGGTGGATGCCGAACCCGAACGAGAGGTGCTGGCGCGGGCGTTCGCGGTCGATGATGTAGCTGTTGGGGTTCTCGATGACCTCGTCATCGCGGTTGCCCGAGACGTACCACATCAGGACCTTGTCGCCCTTTTTGATCTTCTGGCCGTTCAGCTCGACGTCCTGCAGCGCGCGGCGACGCATGTAGGCCAGCGGCGTCTGCCAGCGGATGGTCTCCGACACCATCGAGGGGATCAGCGACGGGTCGGCCTTCAGTTTGGCGAACTGGTCGGGGTTCTGGTTCAGGGCCAGGATGCTGCCGGTGATGGTGTTGCGGGTCGTGTCGTTCCCGCCGACGATCAGCAGGATCAGGTTCCCGAGATACTCCATGCGATCCATGTTCCGCGTGGATTCGCCGTGGCACAGCATCGAGATCAGGTCGTTCTTCGGCTCGGCGTTGACCCGCTCGTTCCACAGCCGGGTGAAGTACTCGACGCATTCGAACAGCGCCGCGCGGCGGTGGTCCTCGCCCTTGTAGAACGGGCTGAACTTGCTGGCGGTGGCCGTGTCGGACCAGTAGGTCAGCTTGCGCCGGTCTTCCCACGGGAAGTCGAACAGCGTCGCCAGCGTCATGGTCGTCAGCTCGATCGAGACCTTGTCGACCCAGTCGATCTCCTCGCCGATCGGCAGCTCATCGAGGATCTTCGCCGCGCGCTCGCGGATGATCGGCTCGAGGTACTGCAGGTTGCCCGGCGAGACGACGGGGCTGACCGTCTTGCGCTGCACGTCGTGCTTGGGCGGGTCCATGGCGATGAACATCGGCAGCCGGAAGTCCTCCGACCCCTCGGCCAGGGTGATGCCGCCCTCGGACGAGAACACCTGGTGGTTGGTGTCGACGGCCATGATGTCGTTGTACTTGGTCACCGACCAGTAGGGCCCGAACTCGTGCTCGGCCTGATAGTGGACCGGCGCTTCCTTCCGGAGGCGGTCGAAGTAGGGCCACATGGTGTCGGTCTGGAACAGCAGCGGGTCGGCGACCTTGATCTCCGACAGCGGCATGCTCCAGGCGTGCTCGGCGGCGGTCTGCTTCAGATCCACGGACCCGTCGCTCATGGTCATTCTCCCCGTTCGTTTTAACTACCTTGGCCCTTCCGGAGCCTGACGGCTAGGGGCGGGGGTACGCAAATCGGGTAGCGGCCTCAGCCGGTGAACTCGACGGCGACGCCCGGCTTGACGGCGGCGGCCAGCTGCAGCGCGTCCCAGTTGGTCAGGCGAACGCAGCCGTGGCTGAAGGTCTTGCCGATTTCCTTGGGTACATCGGAGCCGTGAATGCCGAAGGTGTCCTTCGACAGGTCGATCCAGACGAGCCCGACAGGACTGTTGGGGCCTGCGGGAATGGTCACCTTCGTCTTCGACGAGCCGAAGGTCAGCCGCTTGGGATCAAAGGTATAGGTCGGGTTCGGCGCGACGGCCCGCACGGTCATACTGCCTGTCGGCGCGGGCCGGTCGGTGCTGCCGATGCTGGCCGGATAGAAGGCGAGCAGCCGGCCGTCGGCGGCGTAGGCCTTCACGGCTCGCTCTGCCTTGTCCACGACGATCCGCGTCACCGGCGCGGCCAGCGCCTGCGCGCGAACAGCCGGCACGACGATGGCGGTTCCGGCCTTTGTCAGGTCGACGCCCGGGTTCAACGCCTGCAACAGGGTCGGGGTGGTGTGAAACGTCTCGGACAGCAGTTCGGCCGGGCCGGAATAGGCCAGCTTCGGCAGCTTGCTCTGCGCGACCAGATCGGTCGGCATGTCCAACACGAACGGTCCGGCGACGTCGGCGGCGGTGATCACATAGTCGGTCAGGGCGGGCGCGGTATCCGCGCCGGTCAGGCGGGCGAACACTTCCTGGTCCAGCACCCCGTCGACCGGCAGGCCCTGGGCGCCTTCATAGGCGGCGATGGCCTGCCGCACGTTCTCGCCCGAGAAGCCGTCGATCACGCCCGGCGAAAAGTCGGCCCGGTCCAGCAGCACCTGGGCGCGCAGGACGGCCGGGTCTGCTTCTGCGTTCAGCGGCGCAGCCGGCGCGCCCGGCGCCGGAACGGGGGCCGGCGTGAAGACGGCCGCGTCGATGGCCGTGCGGGTCAGCGTCGGCGGCGGTGTGACGATCACAGCGGCCGGAACGTCATGGCCAGCCCTTGGATCAGCGCCATCGCCACAGGCGGCGAGGGTCAGCAGCAGGGCGGCGGAAAGCGGTGCACGGATCACGGACTTGTCTCCTGGTCAGGAGACCTAAGCGCGCGTCGCGCCCCGCTGTTCCGGCGGCGACCATTCCCAGTGCCAGGGCTCGAAGACGTAGTTCACGAAGCCATAGCGATGCGCGTTGCGCACCAGCCAGAGGTAGGTCGGCGTTTGCGACTGGAACAGGCGGTTGCCGTTCTCGGTCGAATCCACCCGTCCCCCCGGCGCCGCGCCGACGATGATGTCGAACGCCAGCCCCGTGCGATGCGCCGAGCAGGGCGCGCGGGTGACGTTGTCACAGCCGCCTTGCAGGAGGCAGGTCAGGTCGTTCTCGACCGGGCTGCGGTAGCCGGAGAAGATCAGCAGCGCCTGCCGGTCGCGCGCTATGGCGGGATCAGCGGCGCGGGCGTCGGCGACCATCCGGCGATAGGCGGCCAGCGCATCGGCGCGCAGCTGCATCGGCCGGGCGCCATAGACCTCCTCCGGCCGGGCCGTGGCCAGCAGGGCCGGGTCCGGCGCGGCCGGGCAGTCGCCGTGCCGGCTCAGCACGACGAACGGCCGCTGGAGATGCCAGCGCACCTTCATCTGGCTGAACGTGTCCTGGTCCATCACCCCGGTGGGCTTGCGGCCGTGCGCACGTTGCCATCCGGCCAGCGCGTTGGCGAAGCCGGGGCTTTCCCAGGCGCAGTTCGAGGCGATCTCGACGGCGATGCGCGGGGCATACGTGCGCCAGCCGGTCTCCGGAGGGCCGTAGGGCATCCACGCCAGCGCGTCGATATCGACGGCGTTGCGCGCCGCGGCGGCTTCAAAGGCCGGGGCGTCGGTGCAGGCTTCCTCCGGCGGCTGGTCCCAGGCCGGAGCAGAATTGACCCGCGCCGGATTTGGCGATGCGGCGATCAAGGTCATTTCACGGGTCAGGTGGACGTTTGACGGCCTCGGCGCGAACCAGGCCACGCCCAGCATCACCACCGCCCAGACCACGACTGCCCAGAAAATCACCTTCATCCCGCCACCCTGCGCCCGATCGTCCCGGGAGGGAAACGCGCGAGATGCCGTTCGGGGACCAAGGGTCTTTCACCCAATGTTCCGCTCATCCCGGCGAAGGCCGGGACCCAGGCTTTTTCAGGAACACTCGGGCGCGAGCGGACTCACATCAAGAACACCTGGGTCCCGGCCTTCGCCGGGATGAGCGGATTTATTGGGCCTTGCCCTTCACATACTCATCCCGCAGCTCGCGCTTGAGCACCTTGCCGATGTGGCTGCGCGGCAGGACGTCGATCAGCACCAGGTCGGAAACCCGCTGGGTCTTGCCGACCTTGGTGTTGGTGAACGCCCGGATCTCCTCGGCCGTGGCGGTCTCGCCGGTCTTCAGGGCGACGAAGGCCACCGGCGTCTCGCCCCAGGCGTCCGACGGCGCGGCGATGACGGCGGCCTCGGCCACGGCGGGATGCTGCACGATCACCGACTCCAGATCGCTCGGATAGACGTTGAAGCCGCCCGAGATGATCATGTCCTTGCGGCGGTCCATCAGCGTCAGGAAGCCGTCCTCGTCGAGCCGGCCCACGTCGCCGGTGCGGATGTAGACGTCGCCCGTCTTCGGGTCGGTCCACTGGGCTTCGGCCGTCTTGCCCGGCTGGTTGTGGTAGCCGCTCATGGTCGCCGCCGACCGGCCGACGATCTCGCCGACCTCGTTGGGGCCCACCTCGTTACCCTCTTCGTCGATCATCTTGATGATCGCGCCCGGGCTGACCTGGCCGACGGTGTGCAGCTTGTCCGGATGGAGATGGCCCTGCAGCATGAAGCCGCCGCCGCCCTCGGTCATGCCGTAGTATTCGATCAGTCCGCCCGGCCAGCGCTCCAGCGCCTGCTTCTTCAGCTCGGCCGAGAACGGCGCGCTGGTGGCGAACTTCATCACGAAGCTCGACAGGTCGTAGCGGTCGAAGTCGGGGTGTTCGAGAAGCCGCCGGTACTGCACCGGCACCAGCATGGCGTGGGTCACGCGGTGCTTTTCCGCGGCTGTCAGCCACTTCACCACGTCGAACTTGGCCAGCATGACCACCGTCCCGCCGCCCGCCAGCGCCGGGAAGAAATGCACCAGGGTCGTGTTGGAATAGAGCGGCGTGGAGATGAACGCGACCGCGTCGGGGCCGAAGCCGACGCCGTCCTCTCGCGGGGCCAGGTGCCGCCAGCGCATGCCGTGGCTCTGGACGATGCCCTTGGGCGTGCCGGTCGTGCCCGACGAGTAGATGATGTTGAACGGGTCTTTCTTTTCCAGCGTGACCGGCGCGGGCTTCGCGCCCACAGGCGGCAGCCAGTCGGCGAACGCCTGGCCGACGTCGGAGCCGTCCAGCGCGACCTGCTTCGTCTTCACCTGCTCCAGGGCCGCGCCCATCTCGGCGGCGACGGTCTTGTCGAGGAAGAACAGGCTGGCCCCGGAGTCATTGACCATCGCCACGATCTGCTCGGGCGTGGAGGAGGGCGCGATCGGCGCCACCGCCGCCCCCGCGCGAAGGCCCCCGAGGTAGAGCGCCGCGTATTCGATCGAGGTCGTCGCGCAGACCGACAGGGCCTGGCCCTTCTGTACACCGTACCGCTGCAGGCCCGCCGCGACGCGATCCATCATCGCGTCCAGCTCGCCCCAGCTCATCGACCGGTCGTCCTGGATCAATGCGACCTTGCCGGGATGCGCGGCCGCGTTGAGGCGGAGGATGTCGGGCACCGTGCCGAAATCGGCGGCGATCATGTCTGGCAGGGTGGTCATGGCGTTCGGGTCCAAGGGGTTAGGGACTACGGGCTAGGGGCTAGGGACTAGAAAAAAGGGGCCGGGGTCGCGCGATGCGACTGACCCCTAGCCCCTAATCCCTAGCCCCTCAGGTCAGGCCCTACTTCAGGTCCTTGAACCCTTTGCCCTCGGCGACCAGCTTTTCGAGCAGGGCGGACGGCTTGAAGAAGTCGCCCATCTCGTTCTGGTACTGCTTCAGGCGCTCGAGCACCTTTGGCAGGCCGACGAGGTCGGCGTAGTGCATCGGGCCGCCGCGATAGACGGGCCAGCCGTAGCCGTTGATCCACACGATATCGATGTCCGACGCGCGGATCGCCTTGCCCTCTTCGAGGATCTTGGCCCCCTCGTTGATCATCGGGAAGATCGTCCGCTCGAGGATTTCCTCGTCGCTGATGTCCCGCTGGTTCAGGCCCTGCTTGGCGGCGAAGCCCTTGATGATCTCTTCGGTCACCGGCGAGGGGATCGCGTTGCGGTTCTCGTCGTAGTCGTAATAGCCGGCGCCGGTCTTCTGGCCGCGGCGATCCAGTTCGCAGAGCTGGTCGCGGATGGTCTCGCCCTTCGAGGTGTCCTTGTTCCAGCCGATGTCCAGGCCGGCCAGATCGCTCATGGCGAACGGACCCATGGGGAAGCCGAAGTCGTAGAGCACGCGATCGACGTCCCAGGGCATGGCGCCTTCCATTACCAGGCGCTGGGCCTGGTTCTGGCGCTGGAACAGCATGCGGTTGCCGACGAAGCCGGGGCAGACGCCCACGAGCACGGCGACCTTGCCGATCTTCTTGGCCAGCTTCATCGAGGTGGCGATGACCTCGTTGGAGCTGTGGTCGGTGCGGACCACTTCCAGCAGGCGCATGACGTTGGCCGGCGAGAAGAAGTGCAGGCCGATGACCGCTTCGGGACGCTTCACCGCCGTGGCGATCTCGTCGATGTTCAGGGCCGAAGTGTTGCTGGCGAGGATCGCGCCCTGCTTGACGATGGTGTCCAGCTTGCCGAACACCTCCTTCTTGACCGCCATGTTCTCGAAGATGGCCTCGATCACCAGATCGCTGTCGGCCAGGTCTTCGAGCGCGAGCGTACCGGTCAGCAGACCCATGCGCTGCTCGACCTGCTCCATCGTCAGACGGCCGCGTTTGGCGGTGTTCTCGTAGTTCTTGCGGATCACGCCCAGACCACGGTCCAGCGCTTCCTGCTTGGTCTCGACGATGGTCACCGGGATGCCGACGTTGAGGAAGTTCATGGCGATGCCGCCGCCCATGGTGCCGGCGCCGATGATGCCGACCTTCTTGACCGGAATTTCGGCCGTGTCGTCGGGCACGTCGGGGATCTTGTTGGCCAGGCGCTCGGCGAAGAAGACGTAGCGCTGGGCGGCCGACTGGGCGCCGGTCATCAGGCCCATGAACAGGGTCCGCTCGACCTTCAGGCCTTCCTCGAAGGGCAGCAGCGAAGCCTCGACGCACTTGATGTTGGCTTCGGGCGCATCAAAGCCGCGGAACTTGCGGGCGTTGGCCTTGCGGAACGCGGCGAAGACCTCCGGCGAGCCGCCGGCCACCTCGCGGTCGCGGACCTTCTTCAGCGGCATCTTCTCGTCGAGCACCTTGCGGGCGAAGGCGACGGCGCCCTCGAGCAGCTTGCCCTCCTCGGCCATCGCGTCGACGAGGCCCATGGCCAGGCATTCCTTGGCCGGCACGTGCGCGCCGCTGGTCATCATCTCCAGCGCCTTCTCGGCGCCGACGATGCGCGGCAGGCGCTGGGTGCCGCCTGCGCCCGGCAGCAGGCCGAGGTTCACTTCCGGCAGGCCGCACTTGGCCGACGGAACGGCCACGCGATAATGGGCCGTCAGGGCCACTTCGAGGCCGCCGCCGAGCGCGGTCCCGTGGATCGCGGCGACCACCGCCTTGGGCGAGTTTTCCATCATGTTCTGGACGTCGAACAGGCTGGCGCCCTTCTGGGCTCCGCCAAATTCGCTGATGTCGGCGCCGGCGATGAAGGTGCGGCCCGCGCAGATCAGCACGATGGCCTTCACCGAGTCGTCGGCGATCGCGGCCTTGAAGCCTTCGAACAGGCCGTCGCGGACGTTCGCCGACAGGGCGTTCACCGGCGGCGAGTTCAGCGTGATGATGGCGATGTCGCCATCCTGGGTCAGTTCGGTGACGGAATTTATTGCGGCCATGACGCCTCACCCCTATCGTTCATTGAAACGCTTGTTTGAGCGCAAACTGCCGAGCCGGACCGCGAGAGTCCAGCGCACAACACTGGGAGACGTCCGATGGATCTCGATTTCCTGCCTGAGCACGCCGAATTCCGTAAGGAAGTCCGCGACTGGATCGAAGCCAACTACCCGGCCGAGACCCGCCGCAAGCAGGAGGCCGGCGAACATCTCGGCAAGGAAGACATCCTCGCCTGGCACCGCACGCTGCACAAAAAGGGCTGGCTGACCCCGTCCTGGCCGGTCGAATTCGGCGGCACAGGCTGGGATTCGGTCCGCAAATACATCTTCAGCGAAGAGCTCGCCCGCGCCCAGACCAGCCAGACCAGCTTCGGCCTCGGCATGATCGGGCCGGTGCTCTACACCTTCGCCACGCCCGAGCAGAAAGAGAAGTTCCTGCCGGGCACGATGAACGGCGACATCTGGTGGTGCCAGGGCTACTCCGAGCCGGGCGCCGGCTCCGACCTCGCGGGCCTGTCGACCCGCGCCGTGCGCGACGGCGACCACTACGTCGTCACCGGCCAGAAGACCTGGACCACGCAGGGCCACTTCGCCGACTGGGGCTTCTTCCTCGTCCGCACAAATCCCGACGCGAAGAAGCAGGAAGGCATCTCCTTCCTGCTGATCGACATGAAGAGCCCGGGCATCACTGTGCGTCCGATCATCACCATCGAGGGCGGCCACGAGGTCAACGACGTCTTCCTCGACAACGTCCGGGTGCCCGTCGCCAACCTGATCGGCGAGGAGAACAAGGGCTGGACGGTCGCCAAGTACCTGCTCGGCCACGAGCGCACCGGCATCGCCGGCGTCGCCCGCTCCAAGCGCGGCATCGAGCGCCTGCGCGAGCTGGCCACGGCGGAACTGGCCGACGACGCCCAGCCGCTGATCCGCGACAGCGACTTCCGCCGCAAGGTGGCCGAGCTGGAGGTCGATCTTGCCGCTCTGGAATACACCGAGCTGCGCAGCCTGGCCTCGGAGAGCAAGGGCAAGGGCCCCGGACCGGAAGCCTCGCTGCTGAAGGTCAAGGGCACCGAGGTCGGCCAGCGCCTGACCGAACTGACGCTGGAAGCGGCCGCCCACTACGGCGCGCCCTACGCCCGCGGCATGCAGGGCGGCAACGACCTGCCCGTCGGCCCCGACTACGCCGGCAAGGCCGCCCCGACCTACTTCAACATGCGCAAGACCTCGATCTTCGGCGGCTCCAACGAGATCCAGCGCAACATCATCGCCAAGGCCGTGCTGGGGCTCTGATTAGAACTCCTCCCCCGGAGGGGGAGGGGGACCATGCGGAGCATGGTGGAGAGAGAAGAACCGGCGCCTGACGATCGGCGGCTCCCTCTCCGACCCGGCTCCGCCGGGCCACCTCTCCCTCCGGGAGAGGAAATGCGAAAAGCGCGGAACAGCCGCCGAACAAAACTCAACCCCTAGCGGTCGGGCGATGTTCCAACGCTATCCCTTCGGGTTGGTGATTCGTTCTCTTCGGCCTCGTCGGCTCAGCCGAACAGGCCCCTGAAGAAGCCCGCCAGGGCGGCCCAAACCCCCGCCAGCCAGCCCAGTAATCCACCGCCCTTCGCCTCCCGCTCGGGCACGAACCAGCTGGGCGCGGCGGGCGGGGCGCAGTTCATGCGCATGCCGGCGCCCTTGAGGTAGCCACGGCGGATCTTGCCGGCGTTGATCGCCTCGGCGACCCGCTTGTCACGCCGTTCCGCGCCGGAGAGTTTGCGCACCCAGCCGCGGAAGGGCAGCAGGCTGCGGGTCTTGTCGCCGACGGCGCTGACCGCGGCGTCCCCCGCAGCTTGTTTGAGCTTCTGACCCCGGGTGCGGTGGTCGGGCGGCGGCGGCTCGTCCAGGTCCGGCCCCAGCGCCTCGTTCAGCCGGCCGATCTCGCCGGCGATGCCCTCGCAGCGCGCCAGCCCGTCCATGTCGTAGGGACCGGCGACCGCGCGCTTGAGCACGTCGGGAATGCGGGTGTGCTTCAGGTTCAGATCATCGAGCGGGGCGGTGACCGCGTCGCGGAAGTCCGGCCGGGCCTGGGTCTCGCCCCGGTCCTGACGCGGATCGGGCTTCCTGCCGTCCTGGGCCAGCACAGGCCCGGCGAGAAGGAAGCTCAGGGCTGTGATCAGGCTCAGGCGGCGCATGGAACGTCCATAGACGATTCAGCGACGCGGCGGAATTGAGGCGTCGGGTCAGGGCTTGATCAGACCGACCATCGCCGCCGTCGCCGAGGCGATCATGCCGTCGACGGCGACGCCGTAGAGCTTCTCGTCCGTCAGGGTGGCGGTGAAGTTGAACTGGAAATCCGCGCCCGGCGCGAAGATGCCGCCCAGCCGGCTGGTGCCGGTCACATTGAAGAACTCGCCATCGTTGACCAGGGGGGCGGCGAGGCGAACCACGACATCGCCGTCCTTGGCCGGGGCGGGTTTGGTGAAGGCGACTTTCTGCCATTTCGGATTGCCGGTCGGGGTGCGGAACGCGATGCGCGTCTGGTCGGGAACCAGGCTCAGCTGTGCGGCGGCGGAGCCTTCGCCGGTGGTCACGATGCGGCTGCCCAGTTGCCGTTTGCGATCCGCGAAAGCCTCGCCGATGTTTACGACGTAGAAGGCCTTGACCACATTGGCGTTGAGCTCCTTGGCCAGCTTCACCTCGAGGCCCGGCAATTTCCAGGTCGTGCCGATCGACACCACGCTCGGACCGCCCGGGGTGATGCTCTTGCCGCCCATGCCGCTCATCCAGCCGATGTAGCTCTTCGGCTGCTCGAACAGGCTGCCTTCGACGCTGTAGGGCAGGTAGGGCGTCAGGCCGGCGGCGCTGACCAGGGTCATGTCGCCCAGAGCGTTTCCGAACCGCGTGTAGTTGGGCAGGCCGGCCAGCTTGATCATTTCGCCGTAGGTCGCGCTGGCCTTCACCTCGGATTCCGGCACCACCTCGTAGCCGGCGGCCGTCAACTGCGTCTTCAGCTGCGCGTAGGCTTCGTCGGCGATCCGCGCCTGCAGGGCCGGATCCATGTTCGGCAGCGCGAGGACAGCGCGCGCCGAGCTCTTGTCCGCCAGCATGCCGCTGCCCGCGAGCCGCTCCCCGGCCACCGAGGCCTGGAAGGAGACCACCACCGCGGAAATCGCCACGCGCCGCGTTCCGCTCAGTCCGGCAGCCGTGCTGTCGGTAAAGGCGGCGGTCGGTGCGGCCGTCTGGGCGCTGGCCAGCGCCGGTGACAGCAGACCGAACGCGACGGCCGCAATGGTCAGGGTCGAACGGAGAAAAGAGTGCGCCACGGGCCAGCCTCTGGTCTGATGCGATGAGGTCTGACCTATCGTCGCGTTCCCGGAGGATCGCCACAGCGGGCGCCCCTCAAAAAGGGGGCCGCCTTTCCCGCAAAGGCGTGGCCTGTCCCTTCCCCCCGCCCTCTAACCGCGTAATCTGGCGACCAGACCGGGACCCGCCCGGCGCAGGAGGAAAGATGCCGGGAACAACCCGCCGCTGGGTGCTGGCGCGCCACATCGAAGGGGCGCCATCGCCCGAGGACTTCCGGCTGGAAGAGGCGCCGCTCGGCGAACTGGCCGAGGGCAAATTCCTGTCCCGCGTGATCCTCAGCTCCGTCGACCCCGGCACCCGCTCGCGCCTGTCCGGCGGCGACAGCTACGCCGGGGCGATGAAGATCGGCGAGGGCATCGACGGCTTCTGCGTCGCCGAAGTCATCGAGAGCAGGAACCCCAACTACGCGGTCGGCGACCTGATCGCGGCGGGCGGCGGCTGGCGTGAGCACTTCGTCTCCGACGGCCGGGGCTTCATCCAGAAGATCACCGACCGCCGCGTGCCGCTGGGCTGCTGGATCGGCATCCTCGGCGTGCCAGGCCTGACCGCCTGGTTCGGCCTGAACCGCGTCGGCCAGGCGAAGGACGGCGAGACCCTGCTGGTCACCTCCGCCGCCGGCCCGGTCGGCGCGACGGCCGGTCAGCTCGGCAAGAAGCTTGGGATGCGCGTCGTCGGCGTCGCCGGCGGAGCGAAGAAGTGTGCCTGGCTGAAGGAAGAGGCCGGCTTCGATGCAGTCATCGACTACAAGGCCGAACCGGACCTGACCGCCGCCATCAGGGCGGCCTGCCCCGAGGGCGTCGACGTGCTGTTCGACAACGTCGGCAACGAGATGGTCGATCGCGTCCTGCCGATGATGAAGCTGCGCGGCCGGGTCGTCGTCTCCGACCAGGTGGCCGACTACAATCTGCCGGTTGAGCAGCGCTATGGTCTCAAGCACACCGACGTCTTCATCACCCACCGGGTGCGGATGGAGGGGCTGGTGGTGTTCGACGACATCCGCCAGTTCGCCGCCGCCCAAGGCCAGATGGCCGACTGGATCGCCGACGGCTCGCTGAAATTCGCCATCGAGGAGTTCGACGGGTTGGAGCGCGCCGCCGAAGCCTTCTGCGGCCTGTTCCGCGGCGAGAATTTCGGCCGCCGTCTCGTGCGCGTCAGCAAGGACCCCGCCTGATGAAGTTCGAGGACTACCAGCGCTTCACCTTCCGCCGCGATGGGCGGATCCTGATCTGCGCTTTCAGCGGCAATGCGGTGAACGCCGTCGACGCCAGGATGCATGACGAACTGGCCGAGCTGTTCGTCGACCTTCAGCATGACGACGACAGCGACCTGATCGTCCTGACCGGCGAGAACCGCGCCTTCTGCGCCGGCGGCGACTTCGACTGGTTCGATGAACAGATCAGCGACCCCCGGAAGTTCCGGGCCATCGCCTATGACGCCAAGCGGATCGTCAGTGGACTGCTGGATCTGGAAAAGCCGATCATCGCCCGGCTCAACGGCGCGGCGGCGGGCCTTGGCGCGACCATCGCCCTGCTGTGCGACGTGATCATCGCCGACGAGACGGCGAAGATCGGCGACCCGCATGTGAAGGTCGGCCTGGTCGCCGGCGACGGCGGGGCGATCATCTGGCCCCAGCTGATCGGCTTCGCCCGGGCCAAGGAACTGCTGATGACCGGCGACCTGCTGTCGGCGACCGAGGCAGCCCGCATGGGGCTGATCAATTACGCCGTTCCCGCCGCCGAGCTTGACGCCAAGGTCGCCGAGATCACCGGCAAGATCCTCGGCAACCCGCGCTGGGCGGTGCGCTGGACCAAGATGACGGCCAATATCACGCTCAAGCAGATCATGGTCAGCACCAGCGACGCGGCGGTCGCCTATGAGTCCCTCTCCAACATGACCGCCGACCGCAAGGAGGCCGTCGCCGCCTTCCGCGAGCGCCGGCCGATGAACCTGACGGGGGAGTGATGGGACACAAAACATCCGCTCATCCCGGCGAAGGCCGGGACCCAGATCAAAGGGCGTTCGGCCGGCGGGCTGACATCGAGATTTTTCATCTGGGTCCCGGCCTTCGCCGGGATGAGCGGGTTTGGGAATGACCGAACCCGAACACGTCACCGCTCTCCGCGCGATCCTCCAGCGCTTCGTCCTCGAAAAGGCCCCGCGCGAGAAGCGCCGCGAGTGGGACCGGACCCACACCTTCCCGCGCGACCTGTTCCGCGAGCTGGCGGACCTGGGGCTTTGCGGCCTGACCATCCCGGAGGAATACGGCGGCACGGGCCCGGACATCCTCGCCGCCGTCGCGGCCATCGAGGAGCTATGCCGTGCGGGGTCGTTCCTCGCCGGACCGTTCATCCAGTGCGCCTTCTACGGCGGCATGAACATTCTCGAGAACGGCTCGGCCGAACAGAAGGCGGACCTGCTGCCCAGGCTGGCGAAGGGCGAGCTGTTCTTCGCCTATGGCCTGTCCGAGCCCGACGTCGGCGGCGACCTTTCGCAGGTGACTACCCGCGCCCGCCGCGAGGGCGACGAGATCGTCATCAACGGGGCCAAGCGCTGGTGCACCGGGGCGGACTTCAGCGACTACATCTACTGCCTGGTGCGCAGCGACCCGGACGCCCCGGCCCGCAATGGCCTCAGCTTCGTGCTGATCCCGACCGACGCGCCCGGCGTGACCATCACCCCGATCGACCATGTGAACCTGCGCTACACCCTCTCGTCCGACGTCCATTTCGACGAGGTCCGCCTGCCGCTGTCGGCTATCGTCGGCGGGCCGGAACGCTGGAACCAGGGCTGGAAGATGTTGGCCGGCCGGGCGCTCGACATCGAGAAGCTGGAGATCAGCGCCTGCGCCTTCGGCATCGCCCAGGCGGCGCTGGAGGAGGCCTGGCGGTACGCCCAGGACCGGGTCCAGTTCGGCAAGCCGATCAGCGGCCACCAGGCCGTGCGCCACGCCCTGGTCGATGCGAAGACCAGGCTCGAGGCCTGCCGCCTGATGCTGTGGAACGCCGCCCGCCTGGCCGATGCGGGCGAGCCCTGCGCCGCCGAGACCAGCATGGCCAAGCTGTTCATCGCCGAGGCCGGCGTCGAGATCGCCCTGACCTGCCAGCGGGTCATGGGGGCTTACGCCATGTCGGCGGACTACGATATCGAGCGCAACGTGCGCGACCTGCTGGGCATGCCGATCGTCGGCGGCTCCTCGAACATGCAGCGCAACAATCTCGCCGCCCTGTGGAAGTTACCCGGATGACCTTCAACGCCGTCACCGTCGCCCAGTCCTTCGCCGACGAGGTCAGCCGCCGCGCGCCGGAGATCGAGAGCCTCCGCCGGTTGCCCGCCGATCTGGCCAGGAAGTTCGCTGACGCGGGGCTGTTCCACATGGTGCTGCCGGTCGCGCTCGGCGGGCGGAACACGCCGCCGACGCAGATCGCTCTGGCGCTGGAAACCCTCGCCCAGGCTGACGCCTCCGCCGCCTGGTGCGTGATGATCGGGGCAACCATGGGGGGCATGGCCAACCGGCTGCCGGCCGGCGCCGCGCGCGAAGTGTTCGGCGAGCCGGGGGTCATTTCGGCCGGCGTCTTCGCGCCGATGGGCCGGGCGGTGGAGGACGGTGACGACTGGATCGTCACTGGCCGCTGGCAGTGGGGCAGTGGCTCGCAGAACGCCAGCTGGATCGCCGGCGGCGCCGTGCTGATGGGCCCGGACGGTCCGCTCACGGACGACAATGGCCAGCCAAGGCACCGGATGATGATCTTCCCCGCCGCCGAGGTGGAGCTGATCGACACCTGGCGCACCGCCGGCCTCTGCGGCACCGGCAGTCTCGACTTCCAGGTCAAGGACATGCGGGTGCCCAAGGCGCGTAGCGTGGCGTTGCAGTCCGATCCGGTGACGGTCGATACGCCGCTGGCCCGTTTCCCGGTCTTCTGCCTGCTGGCCATGGGCGTGGCCGCCGTGGCTCTCGGCAATGCGCGCGGCGCCCTGCTCGCAGCCGGCGCCGCGGCCCAGACGAAGAAGGCGGCGGGGTCGCAGCGGACGATGGCGGAGCGCAACGTGGTCCAGGCCGACTTCGCCCGCGCCGTGGCGAAGCTTTCAGCCGCCCGCGCCTTCTATTTCGAGACCATCGCCGTCCTCTGGGCGGAGATCCAGGCCGGCGGGGAGGGGGGGCTGGAGCCGCGCAACCGGCTGCGTCTCGCCTGCGCCCATGCCGCCGAGGCCAGCGCCGATGTCAGCAAGGTCGCCTACGACATGCTCGGCGGTTCGGCGGTCTATCTCGAGAACGACCTGCAGCGCCGCTTCCGCGACGCCAACGTCATCACTCACCACGCCATGGTCGCCCCAGCGATCTACGAGCTGACCGGCCGGGTGCTGCTGGGCCTGCCGACGCGGGTGGATCAGCTTTAGGAGGCGGGGATCCTCCCCCATCGGGGGAGGTGGATCGCCATCTGGCGAGACGGAGGGGGTCCGCTCAGATCCGGGGTGACCCCCTCAGTCGCCCCGGATCTTGTCCGGGGCGACAGCTCCCCCGATAGGGAGCATTCGCCCTCTCACGCAACCGGTTAACGGGACCCGCGTTCTGTCAGCGTATCGGGGGTGGGCGCTCGCGAGGGCGTCGATCAGACCGGTCGCCGCTCCGCCCAGGCAGGAAACGGAACGACGACCATGAAGACCAGATTTATCTCCCTCGCCGTGGCTAGCGCCATCGCCCTCAGCGCCGGCGCCGCCTTCGCTCAAAGCGCACCGCCGACCTGGGAAGAGTACAACGCCCAGCAACGCTCGTATCAGCAGCAACAGGGCGCCTATCAGCAGCAGCAGGACGCCTACCAGGACCGTCAGGCCGCCTACGCCGACCAGCGCCGCGCCTACGAGGCCAAGCGCGCCCAGTATCTGCGCGATCGCGACACCTATGACCGCCGCTATGGCGCCGGGGCCTATGAGCGGCAGTACGGCGCCTGGCGCTATGAACCCGCGCCCTATGCCAACAACGGCCCCGACTATGGCCCGGACCGCTCGCGCGGCGGTGACTTCGATCGCTATCGCAACAGCCCGTGCGAACAGCGCCGGAGCAACAACACCACCGCCGGCCTGATTATCGGCGCCCTGGCCGGCGCGGCCATCGGCTCCAACGTGGCGGCCACCGACGTGCAGACCGAGGGCGCGGTGCTCGGCGCCATCGTCGGCGGCAGCCTCGGCGCCAGCGTCGGCCGCGACACCGCCCGCTGCGACGCCCGCGGCTACTGGTACAGCAAGAACGAGACGATCCCGTACCGCGAGGCCCGCTACTATCGTGATCGCGGCGAGCGCAGCGGCCAGTACGGCTACAATCAGTACGCCCGTCGCGGCTGCCGTCTGGCCGCCGCGCCGACGGACTACAGCGGCCGCACGGACTACCGCTACGTCCGCGTCTGCCCCGACCGTCAGGGCCGCTATCGCATCACGGGCTAACCAGAAGCGGGGACATGTACCAAAGGTACGTGTCCCCTAAGCCCGCGCGCTCGATTGGGGGACATGGACCTGCGGTGCATGTCCTCTAGCGGGCGTACTCATCGATCGCCGTCAGATGCCGCGCCACCCGTTCCTCATCGAGGAATGACCCCGTGAAGCTGTTCTTCGCCAGCGTCACGATTTCGGCCCGTGACAGGTCCAGCGCCCGCGCGGTGCGCGTGAAGTTCTCGCCGATGTAGCCGCCGAAATAGGCCGGGTCGTCGCTGTTGCAGGTCGCCTTCAGGCCCAGGTCCAGCATCCGCTTCATCGGATGGTCTTTCAGGTCGTTCACGACACAGAGTTTCAGGTTCGACAGCGGGCAGACGGTCAGCGTCATCTCGCTGGCGACCAGCCGCTGCACCAGCGCCGGATCTTCCAGCGCCCTGTTGCCGTGGTCGATGCGGTCGACCTTCAGCAGGTCCAGCGCCTCCCAGACATACTCGGGCGGGCCTTCCTCGCCGGCATGGGCGCTCAGCGTCAGGCCGCGTTCCTTGGCCGCCTTGAACACCTTAGCGAACTTCGACGGCGGATGTCCGACCTCGGACGAATCCAGCCCGACGCCGACCAGCCGGTCCAGCCATGGGTCGGCGGCCTTCAGCGTGGCCATCGCCGAGTCCTCGTCGAGGTGGCGCAGGAAACACATGATCAGGCCGGACGTGATGCCCAGCTCGGCCTCCGCCGTCTTCATGCCGGCCAGCAGGCCGTCGATGGCGATGGAGAAGGGCAGGCCACGATCCGTGTGCGTCTGCGGGTCGAAAAAGATCTCCGCATGGACCCCGCCGTCGGCGTGCAGCCGGCGGAAATAGGCCATCGCCATGTCGTGGAAGTCCTGCTCGTTCTGCAGCACCCCCGCGCCCTGGTAGTAGATGTCGAGGAAGTCCTGCAGGTTCGAGAAGGCGTAGGCGGCGCGGACCTCCTCGACCGAGGTGAACGGCATGTCGATGCCGTTGCGCCGGCCGAACTCGAACATCTGCTCGGGTTCGAGGCTGCCTTCGATGTGCAGGTGCAGTTCGGCCTTGGGCAGGCCGCGGATGAAGTCGTCGAGCGTGTCGGTCATGGCGCCATCTCACGGCCCCGGCGGCTCGTGGTCAAGGCGAACGGTGCGATTGCCGATTCACGCCCGGCGGGCGCCTGACTTGCCAACCCGGAATCACGGGAGCACTATCCTCGCTCAAAGGCTCCTCGCCGGCGAAAACCGGGGGGAGCCTTTTCGATTCTGGAGGCGCCGTCGGCGCGCGAACTGAAGATGTCTGTAAATCGCCAAGGCCACATCCGTCTGACTTCCCACCCGGGATCAGGCGCGCCCAGTCGTTTCCCGCTGACCTGGGGAGCCCCGACCGCCCGTGAGCGCGGCCCGGTGGTCGCCACGGTCAATTCCGGCAGCGACCGCAACGCCATCGGCGCCCACGGCGGCGCCTATTCCATCTACCGCTCGCTGGCCATCGCGTCCGGCGCCCTGAACCCGCTGGTCCGGCCCGACCTGACCGACACCGCGCCGGTCGTCGATGTCGGCCCGTTCAGTCAGTGGACGGATCCGCACAAGATCGTCTCGCTCGATCCCTGGGGCCACCGCATCCAGCAGGACTTCGCCGCCGAGGTGGCCGAAGGCGTCGACATCCGGCCCTCCATCGCCATCACCAAGGCCCGCCTGACCCTGCCGGAGATCAGCGACGCCATCGACGCCGGCCGGCTGAAGATCGACGGCACGGTGGTCCACGAGACCCGCGACGTGGCCGTGACCAAGGCCGCGCTCGATCCGGTCTGGTATCTGCCGGGCATCGCCGAGCGGTTCGAGGTCGACGAGGTCACCCTGCGTCGGACCCTGTTCGAACAGACCGGCGGCATGTACCCCGAGCTGGTCACCCGGCCGGACATCAAGGTGTTCCTGCCCCCGATCGGCGGCATCACCCTGTACATCTTCGGCGACCCGGCCGCGATCGCCGACCCGGCCCGCCGCCTGACCTGCCGCGTCCACGACGAGTGCAACGGCAGCGACGTGTTCGGCTCGGACATCTGCACCTGCCGGCCCTACCTGATCCACGGCATCGAGGAGGCCGTGCTTGAGGCCCAGAACGGCGGCGCCGGCCTCATCGTCTACAATCGCAAGGAAGGCCGCGCGCTCGGCGAGGTGACCAAGTTCCTCGTCTACAACGCCCGCAAGCGCCAGCCGGGCGGCGACCAGGCGGCGACCTATTTCGAGCGCACCGAATGCGTCGCCGGCGTCCAGGACGCCCGCTTCCAGCAGCTGATGCCGGACGTGCTGCACTGGCTGGGCATCAAGCACATCGACCGTTTCGTCTCGATGTCCAACATGAAGCACGACGCCCTGATCGAGGGCGGCATCACCATCGGGGAGCGCGTGCCGATCCCGGCCTGGCTGGTTCCCGACGACGCCAGCGTCGAGATGGAAGCCAAGAAGGCCGCCGGCTACTTCACCCCGGAAGGCGCGCCCTCCGCCGAAGACCTGAAGAAGACGGTGGGACGCGATCTTGGGGAGTTCTGATCTCAAAGCCCGTCATCCTCGTCCTTGTGGCGAGGACCCCTCGCCCAGCCGCACGGGCGGTGATCCAGAATGACCGGTTTGGAACACGTTGAGAGGGGTCCTGGGCACAAGGCCCAGGATGACGGCGATGGGGACACCGCCGCCGCCCGCTCTCTCCTCTCCGCCGCCGCCGTCCGCGAGCGGGCGCATGAGATGCTGGCCATCGCCGAGGCCGGCGGCCTCAGCGACTGGCGCGTCGACCTCGCCCGCCTGCCGGCCACCGCCGACATCGTCGCGGGGGTCATCCGCAAACAGTACCCGACGCTCGAAGTCCCTTTCCACGCGCGCTGGCGGCACTTCGTCGTCGGGGGCCGCGACCTGTGGGCCGAGCTGGCGGCCACCGCCGACTGGCCGGATGCGCAAGCCAGGGGCCGCGCGGCGTTCGACCTGGCGATCACCTCGGTGCTGCTCGACGCGGGGGCGGGGCCGTCATGGAAATTCCTCGACGCCCAGACCTGCACGGAGAGCAGCCGCTCCGAAGGCCTTGGCGTCGCCAGCCTGCGACTGTTCCAGTCGGGCGCCCTGTCGGCCGGCGAGGACCGCCTGCGCGCCGACGGCCTCACCGGCCTGACCGCCGCGGCCCTGGCCGACGCCTTTCAGGTCTCCGACCGCAATCCGCTGGTCGGGCTTGACGGCCGCGCGGCCCTGCTGCGTCGCCTCGGCGCGGCGGTCGGCCGGCCCGGCGACCTGTTCGACGTGATGGCCAGCCGCGCGACGGACGGCCGCCTGCCGGCGCCCGTGATCCTCGAGGTGCTGCTGGAGCGCCTCGGCCCGATCTGGGAGAACCGTCTGACCCTCGGCGGCCTGCCGCTCGGCGACACCTGGCGCCATCCCGCGATCAGCCGGGACGACGCCACAGACGGCCTCGTCCCGATCCACAAGCTGTCGCAGTGGCTGGCCTACAGCCTGATCGAACCGCTGGAGGAGGCGGGGATCACCGTCCACAGCCTCGACGGCCTGACCGGCCTCGCCGAATACCGCAACGGCGGCCTGTTCATCGACGACGGCGTGCTGGTCCTCAAGGACCCCGCCGACCTGACCCGCACCCACGCCGTCGGCGATCCGCTGGTGGTCGGCTGGCGGTCGATGACCGTGGCCCTGCTCGACCGCATCGCGCCGCTGGTGCGCGAGCGGCTGGGCGTGGCCGAGGCAGACTTCCCGCTGGCCCGTGTGCTCGAAGGCGGCACCTGGGCCGCCGGACGCGTGCTGGCCCGCGAACGGCGCGACGGCGGCGGCCCGCCCCTGACCATCACCAGCGACGGGACCGTGTTCTGATGCGTGGCTACCCAGGCGTGACGGTGGTCGACCACCCGCTGGTCCAGCACAAGCTGACCCGCATGCGCGACAAGGCGACCTCGACCAAGACCTTCCGCGAGCTGATGCGCGAGATCTCGACCCTGCTCTGCTACGAGGTGACCCGCGATCTGGCCCTCACGGACCGCGCGGTCGAGACGCCGCTCGAGACCACCACCGCCCCCGAGATCGCCGGCAAGAAGCTGGTTTTCGCCCCGATCCTGCGGGCCGGGGAGGGGATGCTGGAGGGCATGCTGACCCTCGTCCCTTCGGCCCGGGTGGCCCATATCGGCCTGTATCGCGACCCCGGCACCCGGGCGGCGGTCGAGTACTATCTCAAGGTCCCCGAGACCATGGCCGAGCGCCAGGTCATCGTCATGAACCCCCTGCTGGCGACCGGCGTCACAGCCCGCGCCGCTGTCGACCGGCTGAAGGAGGAGGGCGCGAAAGACCTGCGCTTCGTCTGCATCCTGACCTGCCCCGAAGGCATCGAGGCGCTGCGCGGCGACCATCCCGACGTCCAGATCTGGACCGCGGGCATTGATCGCACGATCGACGAGCGCGGGTTCATCCTGCCGGGGTTGGGGGATGCGGGGGACAGGTTGTACGGGACGCGCTGACCTTATTCCTCCCCCGGAGGGGGAGGGGGACCATGCGGAGCATGGTGGAGAGGGAGACACTATTGCCGGCAGACTATCGCACCTCCCTCTCCGACCTGGCTCCGCCAGGCCACCTCTCCCTATGGGAGAGGAAAGGCTTGGGCACAGGGCCCTTTGTCATCGAGGCGTCGCGGGGCTATCCCTTCCCCTCATGAACGAAGCCTTCGAAACCCTGCTGGTCGACACCCCTGCCGAGGGCGTCCTCGTCGTCACCCTCAACCGCCCCGCCGCCGGCAATTCGCTGTCCACACAGATGGCCGAGGAACTGCTCGCCCTCTGGACCGACCTGGCGCAGCCCGGCGCGACCCGCGTGATCATCCTCACCGGCGCCGGCGAGAAGATCTTCTGCGCCGGGGCTGACCTGAAGGAGCGCGACGGCATGACCGACGCGCAGTGGAAGGCCCAGCATGTCCTGTTCGAGACCATGCGCGATGCGCTGGTCGCCCTGCCGGTCCCGGTCATCGCGGCCGTCAACGGCGCGGCCTACGGCGGCGGCTTCGAGATCGCGCTGAACTGCGACCTGATCTTCGCCGCCGACAACGCCCGCTTCGCCCTGCCGGAGGTCAAGCTGGGCATCATGCCGGGGCTTGGGGGCGTGCAGAACCTGGTCCGCGCCGCCGGCGAGCGCCGCGCCCGCGAGATTCTGCTGACGGGCGACCCGTTCACCGCCGCTCAGGGGCTTGAGTGGGGCGTGATCAACGCCGTCTGGAATCCCGCCGGCCTGATCCCGGAGGCCGTCGACCTCGCCAGACGCATCGCCGCCAACGCGCCGCTGTCGGTGAGGAACATCCGCCGCGTGGTGCGGGAAACCGCGGTGCTTGCCGGCGCCGACGCGGTGGCGGTCGAACTGGCCGCCTACAACGAGCTCACCCCCACCGAAGACCGCCGCGAAGGCGTGGCGGCCTGGGGCGAGAAGCGGAAGCCTGACTGGAAGGGCCGGTAGGAAACCGGCCCTCGCGCGGTCAGCGCAAGGGCCGTCCGTCTCAGAACCGGAACCGGAACGCGGCGCGGTAGGTCTGGGTGTCGACGTCGGTGCGGCCGACCGTCGTTTCCGCCGTGACCGAGATGCTCATGTTGTCGGTCTCGGCCGTCAGGCCGCCCGCCACCTCGCCCCAGTCACGATCGACGCCGGCCACATCAAAGGCCACGTTCGGCCCGACGCCGCCGACGAAGTTCGCCCCGAAGGGGGCGGGCGCTTCGCCGAACGCGTGGACAAGATGAGCCCGCAGATACGGCTTGAAGGCGGTGTCCTTGCCGGTGATCGACACGCCGAGCCGACCCTCAAGCCCTTTGAGCACGCCACGGTCGATGAGCAGGGCGGGGCCGCCGCCCGTTTCCATGACCGGCTCGAAGTTGATCCGGGTCGCCCGGAGCGAGGCGTCCGGGGTGACCGTGTACCGGGTGTCGATGAGGGTGCGGGCGAAGCCGACTTCGGCGCTCATCGCGACGGCCTTGTCTTCCCCCCGCAGGTTGAAGGTGGATGCGCCAACGACAGCGGTCCGCGCGGTCTGGACGTCCAGCTGGCCGGCGCTGAACTGGCCGTTGACCGACCAGCCGTCGCCCCAGTCCGCACGGCCGTACAGGGTGCCCTGCAGGAGCGTGCCGTCCGCCGTCTGGGGCGGGCCGGCCGTGTCGCCGTTGACGTCGCTGTAGGACAGGGCCACGCCGACCATCTTGCGGTCGTCGATGGCGCTCTCGACGCCCAGCGCGATGAAATAGCCGTCGAAGCTGTCACGTCCGGCCGGAACCGCCGACAACATCGGGGCGCTGTCGCCCTTCAGATAGCCGGCCGCCAGATAGCCGGTCATGGACTCCGGCAAGGCGCCCGGGATCAGGGTGGTCTCGGAAGCATCGTTGACCGTGGCCGCCGCGCCGGAGGCGTCGAACGAGTTGAAGGCCAGCGAAGCCAGCTGGATCGGCTTGCCGATCACCGCCAGCGTCCCGCCGTTGCTGTCGCCGCCGTTCGCCGTACGATCCCGGAAGAAGCTCGACAGCGCGCCGAGCGTGGCCGTGCCGATGGCGTTCTTCAGGGTCTCGGCGCGGGGAGCCAGCCCTTCGAGCGTGCCGCTGATCTGGCCGGCGCTCTGAAGGTCAAGCGGGCCGTAAAGGTCGCTGAAACGGCTGTACCGGGAACGATTCTGGTCGAGCAGCTGGGCGTAGGCCTGCTGGATCGGCGTATTGGCGACGACGCTGGCATAGGACGCGGCGTCCAGCTGCATCTGCACGGAGGTGGCCGTGTAGATCAGCCTCGGCGTCAGGATGGCGCTGATCGGCGCCGGCGTCTGGAACGTGCCGGTGACGCCACCCTCGGCGGTCAGGAAGGTGTAGGTGTCGCCGTAACGGAGCATCGTCCCGGGGGCCGCCCCGAACGCCACCAGGCCGCCGACGTTGGCCTGGCCGTTGAGCGGGGTCACGCCGCTGAACTGGGTGGCCGCGACCGCGATGCGGTCGGAAACGCCATTCGCGCCGATATCGACCAGCAGGGCGCCGCCCGAGGCGAGGATGACATTGCCGCGGAAGGTCAGGGTGCCGATCGTGCCGGCCGTGCCCGCCGAAATGACGCCGGCCATATTGGTGAAGAAGGGCGTGGTGATCACCCCTCGGCCCGTCAGGCCGCCGGTCATCATGAAATAGTCGCCGGGCGTCATCATCGCGCCGTCGACCTGCAGGGTGCCGGTCAGCTGGGTGATGTCGATGTTGCTGGTCAGCGAGCCGGTCGTCGTGATCGTCAGGCCGGCGCCGACGCCCGCCAGCGTCAGCCGGTCGACCGTCGCCGTGGTGTTGAGGGTGGTCGTACCGTTGGCGGACAGCGTCACGTCGAAGTAGCGCGGCGGCGTATTGGTCAGACGGTTGCCGTCGGAGTTGTTGGGCGTGAAGTTGGTCGCGCCGGGAAGACCATTGAGCAGGGTCGCGGGCGGCAACACGCCAGACGGGGTGTCGCTTCCGCCGACGACCTGCGGCGTCGGGTCAGTGGGACCGACACTGGCCTGATCAACGGCGCCAACGGCGTCGACGCCGGAGGCGTCCGTCGCGGAGCCCGCGTCATCGCCCTCGATCGTTCCGCCGTTCAGGGTGCCGGCCGAGACGATCAGGGGGCCGCCGCCGGTGGTGCCGATGGGCCGGGCGTCGATCGTCTCGACGTTGGTCGCCATATCCAGACAGTCGCTGACACCGCCGCTCTGGAAACAGGCCTGGCCGAACTGGCCGGTGTTGCCGGTCTGACCCGCGCCCGGAGAGCCCGGTACGCCGTTCACCAGTTGATTGCCCGGGCCGATGATCTGGTAGTTGGGATCAAGGTTGGTGACCCAGTGACTGGCGTCGGTCCAGTTGGCGTCGCCCGCGAGGGCCGAGACGTAGTGGTAGGGGTTATTGGCCGCGATCCAGTCCCAGTAGAGATAGAGCGGCTGGTAGAACGAGGCGGTGCCATAGCCGTTGGCCGGCTGGCCGTTGAAGAACCGGGTGTAGCCGCCCGACAGGACGCCGATGACGACCTGCTGCGAGAAGGTGGAGTCGAGGATCAGCGGGCCGCCGGAGTCGCCGCTGGCGGTGATGCCTTCCCGGGGCAGGGCGTTGTCGCGCCAGGCGTTGAAGTCGAAGGGGCTCGCCTGCGGCGTGCCGCGCCGGGGGTCATCGAAATCCAGCCAGTAGAGGTTCTGCGGATGGGCCGTGGAGGCGCCGCCGAACAGGAAGTTCTCGAAATGATCGAGCGAGGCGAGGCCGCCGAGGATGTTTTCGGCCAGGCGGCGGCGATAGTCGATGCCGCCGGTCGAGCCGGTGAGGCCCGTCCCGTTGTTGCCGTAGCCGTCGATGACGACGTGATAGCCGGTGCCCGCGGCGGTAACGGTCGGGGCGGGCAGGGCCGAAAACAGCAGGGCCCAGCTCGGAACGCCCCTCGCCACCGTATCAAGCGAGGCCACCGCCACGTCGCCATAGAGGAAGCTGTTGGCGGCCGGTTCGAGCGAGGCGGGGTTGTAGGCCACGTAGTTGGCGTTGAACATGTACCGCGAGGTATTGGTCAGGTACCGGGTGCCGCCGGGCGTGATGCCGTTCAGCCAGCCGCCGAAGGCGCTGGCGCCCGCCGCGTTGTTGTTGTTCGAAAAGCCGAAGCCGATCGGCTGGCCGCCGGTGGCCGACCCATAGGCGTTGGCGGCCCGTTCGTTCACGCAGTGGGCGGCGAAGATCACCGTCCGCGGATTGATCAGGGTGGCCGTGCACAGACCGATGAAGCCGTTCTGCTGGTCGATGATCATCTGACCGACGCCGGTGACGACGACCGGGTCACGCGCTGTGGTCGGCGTTCCGGGGGCCGCGATGACGATCGACGGCGTGGCGACGCCGGGCGTTCCCTCACCGGCGGATTGCGCCTGCGCCGCGCCGGCCATCGCCGCGAGGCAAACGCCCGCGACCGACCCGAACAGTTTCAGGCGTCGCGCACGCGCGCCGATCGCATCAGAACCACGAATGCTCATGAAAAGACTCCCCCGAACCTGAATTCCCTACCGGCAAGGTCGCCCAAACCCCGTCGTCCGGCAAGGGGGCTGGACTACGCGACGCCAGTTCACGCCGTGCGGGAATCCCGGCGGCGGGCCGGAAATCCGGTCCCCACCCTGCTGCCAACACCCCCGCGCCAATCGCCGCCGACTCCCCTATATCTCTCCGCGTGACCACTTCGCCCGACATCCCCCTCACAGGCGCCGCCCTGATCGCCGACCATGCCAGACGGCTGCCGGACGCGCCGGGCGTGTATCGGATGGTCGGTGAGGACGGGGAGGTGCTCTACGTCGGCAAGGCGCGCTCGCTGAAGAAGCGGGTGATCCAGTACGCGCAGGGGCGTTTCCACACCAACCGCATCGCCCACATGGTCGACCTGACCCGGTCGATGGAATTCGTCTCGACGCGCACCGAGACCGACGCACTGCTGCTCGAGATCAACCTGATCAAGCAGATGAAGCCGCGCTTCAACGTGCTGCTGCGCGACGACAAGAGCTTCCCCGAGATCGTCATCCGCCGCGACCACGCCGCGCCGCAGCTGCGCAAGCATCGCGGGGCCCACACCATCAAGGGCGACTATTTCGGCCCGTTCGCCTCGGCCGGGGCGGTCAACCGCACGCTCAACACCCTGCAGAAGGCTTTCCTGCTGCGGTCCTGTTCCGACAGCGTCTACGAGAGCCGCACCCGGCCCTGCATGCTGCATCAGATCCGCCGCTGCGCCGCGCCCTGCACCGGCCTGATCGCGCTGGACGACTACGCGAAGCTGGTCGAGGAGTCCGAGGCCTTCCTGCGCGGCAAGAGCCGGGCGGTGATGCAGCGTCTGTCCGAGCAGATGCAGGCCGCCTCAGACGACCTCGAATTCGAGCGCGCCGCCCGCCTGCGCGACCGAATCCGCGCCCTGTCGTCGGTGGCCCAGGAGACCCAGGTCAATCCCGAGACCGTCGACGAGGCCGACGTGTTCGCCCTGTTCGCCGAGGGCGGTCAGGCCTGCGTCCAGGTGTTCTTCTTCCGCGCCGGCCAGAACTGGGGCAACCGGGCCTACTTCCCGCGCGTCGACAAGAGCGACAGCGACGCGGAGGTGATGAGCGCCTTCCTCGGCCAGTTCTACGACGACCGGCCGATCCCTCGCTCGATCCTGGTCAACGTTCAGCCGTTCGAACACGAGCTGTTCAGCGAAGCCTTCTCGATGAAGGCCAATCGAAAGATCGAGATTCTTCAGCCCAAGCGCGGGGAGAAGAAGGCGCTGGTCGACCAGGCCGTGCTCAACGCCCGCGAGGCGCTGGGCCGCAAGATGGCCGAGAGCTCGGCCCAGGGAAAACTGCTGGTCGGCGTGGCCGAGGCGTTCGGCCTCGATACCCCGCCCGAGCGCATCGAGGTCTACGACAACAGCCACATCCAGGGCACGAACGCTGTCGGCGGCATGGTCGTGGCCGGGCCCGACGGCTTCCAGAAGGCTCAGTACCGCAAGTTCAACATCAAGGGGACCGAGCTGACCCCCGGCGATGACTACGGCATGATGAAGGAGGTGCTGCGCCGCCGCTTCGCCCGCCTGGTCAAGGAAGAGGAGGAGGGCGACGACAGCGCCCGCCCGGACCTCGTGCTGATCGACGGCGGCAAGGGCCAGCTGGACGCGGTGCTGGAAGTGATGGCCGACCTCGGCGTCGACGACATCGCCGTGGTCGGCATCGCCAAGGGCCCCGACCGCGACGCGGGGCTGGAACGGATGTTCATGCCGGGCAAGACGCCCTTCTTGCTCGAGCCGAAATCGCCCGTGCTCTACTACCTGCAACGCCTGCGCGACGAGGCCCACCGCTTCGCCATCGGCACCCATCGCACCAAGCGGTCGATGGAGATGAAGAAGAACCCGCTCGACGAGATCGACGGCGTCGGCCCCGGCCGCAAGCGCGCCCTGCTGCACGCCTTCGGCTCCGCCCGCGAGGTCGGCAAGGCGACGGTCGGCGACCTGATGAAGGTCGACGGTGTGAGTGAGCCGCTGGCGCAGCGGATCCATGATTTCTTCCGGAAGTAGGTAAGGAGGATCCTCCCCCCTCGGGGGAGGTGGCTCGCCTTCGGCGAGCCGGAGGGGGTCACCCGAGATCTGAGCGGACCCCCTCAGTCGGCGCTACGCGCCGACAGCTCCCCCGGTGGGGAGCATCTATTTGGCCCCCACGCCAAAACCCGCTACTCACCTCTCATGAAACACCTGCCCAACATCCTCACCGGCCTGCGGCTGATCCTGACGCTCGTGGTCTTTCTCGCCATGCTGGGGCTGGCCTCGCAGCCGTTCGCCATGTGGGCCGCCGGCAAGGGCGCCGATCCCGCCTCGGTCCAGAGCGCGCTCTACTTCACCACCTTCTGGGGCTTCGTCATCGCGGCGGTGACCGACTTCTTCGACGGCTGGCTGGCCCGTCGGATGAAGGTCGAGAGCACGCTCGGCGCGATCCTCGACCCGATCGCCGACAAGGTGCTGGTCGCCGGGGCGGTCGTCGGCCTGTCGATCCTCGGCTCCTGGATGGTGGCCGCCGCCGGCGGCCTGATCCTGTTCCGCGAGTTCGCCGTCAGCGCCCTGCGCGAGACGCTCGCGCCGAAGGGCCTGAAGCTTCCGGTGACCCTGCTGGCCAAATGGAAGACCACCCTGCAGCTGGTCGCGCTGGCCGCGCAGCTGTTCGTGCCCGGCTGGGGCTTCTGGGACCTTCCGCGCGACATGACCCTGGTGCACCAGGCGATGATGGTCGCCAACGCCGTGCTGTGGCTGGCCGTGGCGGTGACGCTGTGGACGGGAGCCGAGTACGGGCTGGCGGCGCGGAAGGCGCTGAAGGCTTAGTCCCTGCGTCCTTCGAGACGCTCGCTTGAGGCTCGCTCCTCAGGATGACGTAGCTCATGCACGTCATGGTGAGGAGCGCGAAGCGCGTCTCGAACCACCGTCATGCTGAGGAGCGGACCTTCAGGTCCGCGTCTCGAAGCACGCAAGCTACGGCAGCGGAATAAACTCCCCGTCGTCCAGATCCGGCAGTTTCATCCGGCCGGCGCGCCAGTCGGCCTTGGCCTGTTCGATGCGGTCCTTGCTGGACGAGACGAAGTTCCACTCGATGAACCGCTCGCCGACCGGCTCGCCGCCGATCAGGATCACGCTGGCCGCCGTCAGCGCCTTGACCGGCACGGTCTGGCCCGGCTCGAAGATGACCATCTGGCCCTCGCCGATCATCTGGCCGTCGATCTCGACGCTGCCTTTCGCCACGTAGGCCGCCCGTTCCGGATACTCGGCCGGCAGGCTGGCGGTGACGCCCGGCTGCAGCTCCCAGTGCACGTAGAACAGCGGCGAGAACACCGGCACGGTGGCCTTCACGCCGAACGCTGAGCCAGCGACCAGCCGCGCGGTCATGCCGTCGCCCTGGTAGAAGGGCAGGTCCGCGTCACCGGCATGGTGCGAGAAGGCCGGCGCGGTCTCTTCGGCCTCGGTCGGCAGGGCCAGCCAGGTCTGAATGCCGTCCATCCGCCCGCCGTGCTCGCGCAGGCCCTCGAACCGCTCCGAATGGGTGATGCCGCGACCGGCGGTCATCCAGTTGACCTCGCCCGGCCGGATGACGATGTCCGAGCCGACACTGTCGCGGTGGGTCATCTCGCCGTCGAACAGATAGCTCAGCGTCGACAGGCCGATGTGCGGATGCGGTCGCACGTCCACGCTGCGCGGGAAGCCGGGCTGGAAGTCCGCCGGCCCCATGCGGTCGAAGAAGATGAACGGCCCGACCATACGCCGCGCCGCCTGCGGCAGCACCCGCCCCACCTCGAACCCGCCCAGGTCCCGGCGATGCTGGTCAAGGATCAGGTCGATCATGGCAGGACTCCGTCAGGGCAGGGGGACGAACAACAGTCTGGCCGCGCGCGGCGTCGGCTGAACCGGGCGGCCTTCGCCGTCATACCCGGCCCAGCCGCTGGAGCCGATCACAACCACGCCAGATTTGCTCGCCGCGCCGAGGGACAGGTCGTCCAGGTCCGTCCCGCCGGAGGCCAGCACCTCGGCATCCAGCAGGGAGCGACAGTCCCGGCTGAGCCGCAGCCCCAGCACCCGCTGGGGCGTGACACCGTTCTGCGTCGCCAGCAGGGAGACCCCGGCGCCACGGCGCGGGAACGACGACAGGCCGTCCGTTCCCGCCAGCGCCACCCGATCGGTTCCGCCCACCAGCGTGTCCGCGCCGGTCTTCAGATCGATCCGGTGCAGGCCCGTGGTGTAGTCGGCGACGATCATGGCGGCGCCCGGACAGGCGACCATCCCTTGTGGCGAGGCCATCTCCCCGGACGCGACAAACGCCTCCAGCGCCGCGCCGCCCGGCTTGAGCCGATAGATCACGGCCCCGAGGCTGTCGGTGGCGTAGACGGTTCCGTCCGGCGCGAGCATCACGTCGCCCAGTTGATGCGGCTTGCCGTCGTCTGGCGCGGGGTAGCGGCCTAGCACCTTTCCGTCCTTCAGCGACAGTTTCAGCAGGCCCGTTCGCCGCGCGCCGGTGGACCCCGGGATGCCCGGCCCGCTGGATTCGGCGACCCACAGGGCCTTGCCCCGCCGGTCGACCGCCATGCCGAACAGCCCGCCGGCGGCGGCGTCGGGCTCGAAGAAGGGGGCCAGGGATCCGTCTTCAGTCGCCCGGACAATCGTCCGCGCCGTCACCGAGCTGATCAGCCAGCCGTCATCGACCGCGACCACGCCTTCCCATATGTCGCCCGCCTTGCCCGGCTGGATGACCTCGAACGGCTCGCCCTTCGGCGTGGCATTGGCCGCGAGTCGGGCGGCCACGGGGCCAAAGGCGGGCAGGGCGGCCAGCGGTTCGAGCGCTGCATCGCCGACGACGTCGCCGGCAAGGCCGAGGTCGGCGTAGGCCTTCATATGGGCGATGGCTTCGTCGGGCTTGCCGGCGGCAGCCTCGACGCGCGCAAGCCGGACCAGCGAACCCGGCGCGGCGGGATAAAGCGCCAGCGCCGCCTCGAGTTTCGCCTCCGCGCCCGCGAGATCGCCGGCCTTCACCGCGGCGCCGGCTTCGGCCCGCAGGCGCTGGTACTGCGCCAACCGGCCCTCAGGCGCGGCGGCGGCGATCAGGAGAAGGACGGCCAGAGCCGCCCCGAGCGCCTTACCCGTGCGGGCTGACATAGGGGCTGACCATCCCGAGCGGCACGGCGGTGGTGTTCTTGACGCCGCGGATGACGATGCGGCTCTCGATGTTCGACACCAGGCCGAGGCTGAGGATCTTGTCGCGCAGGAAATCGTCGAAGGCGTGCATGTCGCGGGTGACGATGCGCAGCTCGTAGTCGGCGGCGCCGGTGACGGTGGCGCACTGCACCACCTCGGCCCATTTCACGACATTGCCCTCGAACTGTTCGAGGTTCTCCTTGGTCGGCAGGCTGAGTTTCACGGTGCAATAGACCTCGAAGCCGAGGCCCAGTTGTTCGCGGTCGAGGATGGTCACGCGACGCTGGATGATGCCGGCGTCCTCGAGGCGTTTGATGCGCCGCCAGCACGGGCTGGAGGACAGGCCGACCCGCTCGGCGATCTCGGCGACCGACAGGCTGGCGTCGTGCTGGATCAGATCGAGAATCTTTGCGTCAACCGCGTCTAGCTGCTCGGCCAAACCTTTTTCCCCCAATATGCCATTCCGCGCCCTGATCGTGCCGAACTGCACAGTGAAAGGGGCACGGCTTTGGCAAGCAATTTCGCTGTGCTTATATGATCTTGCAAGCCGAACCGACCCCGCCACAGGAAAGATTTTTCAATGCGCCACGACAATGTGACGCTAGACGACAAATATCTGCTCGAAAACGGTCGTGCGTTCATAACCGGCGTGCAGGCATTGATCCGTGTCATGCTCGATCGTCGACGCCTCGATTTGCGCGACGGGCTGAACACCGCGGGGTTCGTTTCCGGCTATCGCGGCTCGCCGCTCGGCGGGCTGGACCAGCAGGCCGGGCGCGCCGGCAAGCTGCTCAGAAGCCATGAGATCGTCTTCAAGGAAGGCCTCAACGAGGACCTCGCCGCGACGGCCGTCTGGGGCAGCCAGCAGGCCAACCTGTTCCCTGGCGCGAAGTTCGATGGCGTCAGCGCCATGTGGTACGGCAAGGCCCCCGGCGTCGACCGGACCGGCGACGTGTTCAAGCACGCCAACTTCGCCGGCACCACGCCCAAAGGCGGCGTCATCGCCGTGGCCGGCGACGACCACAACTGCAAGTCCTCCACCCTGCCGTCGCAGTCGGAATACGCCTTCCAGGACTTCGAGATGCCGGTGCTCTCGCCGGCTGACGTCCAGGAAGTGCTCGACTACGGCCTGCTCGGTCTCTCGATGTCGCGCTTCAGCGGCCTGTGGGTCGGGCTGATCGCGCTGGCCGACACGATGGACAGCGGCGTGACGATCGACGTCTCGCTCGATCGCCACAAACACGTTGTTCCCGACAACTTCGCCCTGCCGCCCGGCGGCCTGCACATCCGGCTGAAGGACCAGCCGATGGACAAGGAGCAGCGGCTCCGCAACTACCGCATCCCGGCCGCCCTGGCCTTCGCCCGCGCCAACGGCATCGACCGGGTCGCCCTGGCGGCCCCGCGGCCGCGTCTGGGCATCGTCTGCTCGGGCCAGGCCTACAAGGACGTGCTGGAAGCCTTCCAGGCCATGGACCTCGGCCTCGACGAAGCCGCCGCCCTCGGCGTCTCGATCTACAAGGTCGGCATGCCCTGGCCGCTGGAGCCGCAGGGCCTGCGCGCCTTCGCCGCCGGCCTCGAGACCCTGATGTGCATCGAGCACAAGCGGCCGCTGATCGAGGATCAGGCCCGCGCCGTCCTCTATGACCTGCCGGCCCACGCCAGGCCCAGGATCATCGGCAAGAAGGATGAGAACGGCCGGCCGCTGATGGAGCAGACCGGCTCCCTGACCGTCGCGGCCATCGCGCTCGACCTCTACAACTACCTGCCGGACGGGCCGCACCGCGAGCGGGCCCAGGCCTATCTCGACAAGGTCTCGGCCGCCTCGATGGCCGCCGTCACCCTGGCCAGCGACCAGCAGCGCAAGCCGTTCTTCTGCTCCGGATGCCCGCACAACACCTCGACCCGCCTGCCGGAAGGAAGTCGCGCCCTGGCCGGCATCGGCTGCCACTATATGGCCAGCTTCAACGACCCCTCGACCGACCTGAACACCCACATGGGCGGCGAAGGTCTGACCTGGGTCGGCGCCGCGCCGTTCACCAGCGAAAAGCACGTCTTCCAGAACCTCGGCGACGGCACCTACAACCACTCCGGCTCGCTGGCGATCCGGGCGGCGATCGCGGCCGGGGCCAACATTACCTACAAGCTGCTGTTCAATGACGCGGTGGCCATGACCGGCGGCCAGGCGGCCGAAAGTGGCTTCACCCCGGCCCAGATCACCCGCCAGCTCGCCAGCGAGGGCGTCACCAGGACCGTCATCGTCGTCGACGAGGTCGAGCGCTACGCCGCCGTCACCGACCTGGCGCCCAATGTCGAGATCTTCCCGCGCTCGGACCTGATGAAGGTCCAGCGCATGCTGCGCGACACGACCGGCGTGACGGTGCTGCTCTACGACCAGACCTGCGCCACCGAGAAGCGCCGTCGTCGCAAACGCGGCACGATGGAGAAGGCGCCGCGCCGCGTCTTCATCAACCCGCTGGTCTGCGAAGGCTGCGGCGACTGTTCGGTGAAATCCAACTGCGTCTCGGTCGAGCCGCTGAACACCGAGTTCGGCCGCAAGCGCAAGATCAACCAGTCGACCTGTAACCAGGACTACAGCTGCGTCGACGGCTTCTGCCCGTCATTCATCACGCTCGAGGGCGCGCAGAACGCCACGCGGGAGAAGATGGCGGCCCTGACCGCCGACGCCACCCCGCTGCCCGAGTTCGAGCCGCTGACCGGGGTGCGCCGCATCCTGTTCACCGGCATCGGCGGCACCGGCGTGACCACGGTCGCCTCGATCCTGGCCATGGCCGCCCACGTCGACGGCCGCGCCGCCAGCGTGGTCGACATGACCGGCCTGGCCCAGAAGGGCGGCTCGGTGTTCAGCCACGTCAAGATCGGCGAGCGCGAGGACACCGTGGTCGGCGGCCGCGTGCCGGCGGCCTCGACCGACGTGCTGATCGCCTGCGACCTGCTGGTGGCCGCCAGTCCGGAAGGCCTGGCGCTGTTCTCGAAGAAGACCACCCGCGCCTTCGGCAACGCCGACTTCTCGCCGACGGCCGACTTCGTCACCAACCGCGACGTGCGCTTCGACACCGGCGGCATGGCCCGCAAGATCGCGGCCGCGACGAAGAGCTATGACGCCTGCCCCTCGCAGGCCCTCGCCGAGCACAAGCTGGGCGACGGCATCTACGCCAACATGATCATGCTGGGCTTCACCTGGCAGAAGGGCGTGATCCCGATCTCCAGCCGCGCCATCTACCGGGCGATCAAGCTCAACGGCGTCGACTACGAGTCCAACCTCCAGGCCTTCGAGGTCGGTCGCAAGGCGGCCATGGATCCCGACTTCAAGGGGCAGCCTGAAGACGCGGTGGCCACGCCCGAGACGATGGCGCTGGACGATCTGGTCGCGAAGCGTACGGCCGAACTGACGGCCTATCAGAACGCGGCCTACGCCGACCGCTATGCGAAGCGGATAGCCCAGGTGAAGGCCGCCGAGACCGCCCAATCAGGCAAGGATGGGGGCGGCGAGGCCCTGACGCGGGCTGTGGCGGTCAACCTCTACAAGCTGATGGCCTACAAGGACGAGTACGAGGTCGCGCGGCTCTACACCGATGGCCGGTTCGCCTCCGAACTGGCCGGCACCTTCAAGGGCGGCAAGGTCAAGGTGTGGATGAGCCCGCCGCTGATCGCCCCGAAGGACGCCGACGGCCGGCCGAAGAAGATCGCCCTGGGCGGCTGGATGATCGACCTGGTCTTCCCGGTCCTGACCCGGCTCAAGGGCCTGCGCGGTGGTCCTCTGGACATCTTCGGCATGACTGAAGAGCGCAGGATGGAGCGGGGTCTGATCGTGTCCTACGAGGCCCAGCTGGACCGGATCCTCGGCGGTCTGACGGCCGAACGCCTGCCCCTCGCCGCCCGCATCGCCGCCGTCCCGCAGCAGATTCGCGGCTACGGGCACATCAAGGAAGCGGCGGTAAAGGTCGCCAAGGCGGACGAAACGGCGCTCTGGGCCGAGTGGGGTTAGGCGGAGCGGGGACATGTACCGAAGGTACGTGTCCCCTAAACGAACCGCCGCTGAATCTCGATTGGGGGACACGTACCTGCGGTACATGTCCCTGGCTTCAGACCTTCCTCTCCCTGAGGGAGAGGTGGCCCGGCGGAGCCGGGTCGGAGAGGGATGAACGGCTGACAGACGGGATCGCGCGGGATCATCCAGCACCGGCGTCTCCCTCTCCACCATGCTCCGCATGGTCCCCCTCTCCCTCCGGGAGAGGAAAGATGCGTCAGCTACCCCAACCGTCCCCGCCAGTAGGCCTCCGCCATCTCGTCCGGCCGCAGGTGTGTCCGCTCCAGTGGCGTGAACCCCGCCGGCGGAACCCAGTCGGCGCTGATCGGGTCAACCCGCAGCACGTCAGCGTAGAGTCTGGGCGGGTCCCCCGGATCGTCGGCCCACCAGATCGCCGGCCCCGTCTGGCCGCGCGCGCGGCGCAGGTTGCGGCTGGCCAGCGCCGTGGCGTGAGCCATCACCCCGACAAGCACCCCGTCCCGCGTCCGCTGCGGCAGGCCCAGCGGCTCGGGATGGCCGCCCCAGGCCAGCATCGCCTGGGCCAGCTTCAGCTCCATGATCGTCAGCGCCCCGCGCCCGCCGACGATCCGCTGCAGCTCGGCGGCGGCGACCAGCAGCTCGCTGATCACCGGGCTGAGCAGGTCCTTCAGCGCCGCGTGCGACCGCGCGAACAGCCGGCTCATCTCGAGAAAGTCCTCGCCGATCGGCGGGGCGTCGGCGAACAGCTCGGGCAGGATTTCGCCGGCCAGGGTCGATGCGGCCCCGCCGTTGAACCGCGCACCGCCCAGCACCCGGTCGCCGTCCACGGCCAGCAGATAGGCGGCGTCCGCCCGGTCCCAGGGATCAGTCTCCCGCCCGTCAGGCCGACGCAGCTCCTCCCACCCCTTGAGGTCGACGAACACCTCGTGGCGAATGCGGAACATGTCGTCCATCAGCGCCGGGAAGGCGTCCCGGTTGGCGGCGTTGAGCAGCAGGATCAAGGGCCAGTCTCCCAGCCCACCCTTCCGTGTCGATCCCGCGAAAACAACTATAGGATGTTAATCAAGTACGCGCAACCGGGAAGCTGCGCGGTCGGCCTCCAGCGCCGCGACCAGTCCCGACTCGCCCGCCCGTCGCGCCGCCTCGACCAGCGTCAGGTCGATGACATCGCGCTGGGCGTGGCTGCCGCCGAAGCGATGGGCCACGTCGCGCACCGGCTGCAATGCCGCCAGCGCCCCTTGCCAGTCGCCCTCGCCGAATGCCGCCAGCCCGCGCACCACGGGCTCGCCGATCTCGACGAAGGCTGCATTGTCGCCGCCGGCGGCGATCGCCCGCGCCTGGGCCTCGCGCAGGGCGCCGATCGCATCGGTCCGGCCGGCGCCGACAAAGGCCATGGCCGCATGGGCGTCGTTGAAAGCGTAGAGGCTCTCGGCGACGGCCGGTTCCCATCGCCCGGCAAGCTCGCTCCAGCGATCGCCGACGTCCACGCCCATCAGATGCAGCCGCCACAGCAGGGCCGAGGCGTCGACCATGTCGTAGGCCAGCTCCGACCGGGCGCCCCGGATGGGGTCATCATAGAGCGCGAGCACCGCGTCGGTGTCGCCGAGTCCCAGATGGAACAGCGCCAGATGCCACCAGTTGTGCACCTGGAAGTAGCTGTCGCCGGTCCAGCGCGAGAGGTCCTCACGCATCCAGGCGACGCCCTCCTCGCGGCGGTTCTGCATCTCCATCACATGGGCAACGGCGTGCTGGGCCCAGCCATTGCGCGGCTCCAGCTCAATCGCCCGCCGTCCGGTCGCCTCGGCGGCGGCATAGTGGCCGGTCTCCTCAAGCCCGAAGGCGTGAAGGCCGAGCACCGCGTGATAGCCCGGCATGTCCGGGGTCCAGTGGGGCAGGGCGGCCCCGATCCGGTCCCTCAGCATGCGCGAGTCGCCGCGCAGGAAATCGAGCAGCTGGCCGATCTGCAGCGCCAGGGCGTCGCGCGGCCAGGCCGCCGAAACGTCCGCCAGCACCTGCGCCGCCGCCGCGATCTCGCCTCGCGCCATATGGCCCAGCGCCGTGACATGGCCGGTCTCCCGGTCGTTGGCCGCAAGGCCGAGGGCCGCCGCGTGATGCTCCAGCGCGATCGGCAGCGTCGCCGCATCCGTGCCCGCCGCATGCAGGTAGCCAAGGAACACCCGCGCCATGACGAAGTCCGGACTGTCGGCCAGCGCCGCCCGCAGACCCCGCACCGGCTCGCCGATGAAGCATTGGTGCCCGGCCAGGACCGTCTCGTAGTGCTCAAGCGCCGCGGCGCTGGCGCCCGTGGGGCGCTGTCCGGTCGCGATATCGAAGGCCATGATCTGCTCGCTGCGTCGTGAAATCGTAGCTTGGCCTGACCGCCCGCCCTGGTCTACGCCTTGGACATGAGCGAGTTCGACTTTGACGTCCTGGTGGTCGGCGCCGGCGCCGTGGGCCTGGCCACCGGCTATGCCCTCGGCAAGCGCGGCCTGTCCGTGGTGGTGCTGGAGAAGGAAAAGATCATCGGCCAGGGCGTGTCCTCGCGCAATTCCGAGGTCATCCACGCGGGCCTCTACTATCCGACCGGCTCGCTCAAGGCCCGCCTCTGCGTGCAGGGCCGGCGGCTGCTCTACGCCTTCCTCGACAAGCACCACGTCGACTACCGCAAGTGCGGCAAGCTGGTGGTGGCCAATGGCGCGGCCGAGGTCGAGCGGCTGGACGCCATCCTCGAACAGGCCCGCATCAACGACGTCGAGGGCATGGCGCGCCTCTCGGGCGAAGACGCGATGGCCATGGAGCCAGGCCTTCGCTGCGATATGGCGCTGCTGTCACCCGAGAGCGGCGTGTTCGACAGCCACGGCTACATGACCGCCCTGGTCGGCGAGATCGAGGCGCATGGCGGCGCGGTGGTGGTCGCCACGCCGTTCGAGGGCGCGACGCCCCTGCCGGGCGGCGGCTTCTCCGTGCGGGCCGGCGGAGAGTCGCCGACGACCCTCACCGTCCGCAAGCTGGTCACGGCCGCGGGACTTGGCGCCCAGGCCGTCGCGGCGCTGATCGAGGGCTTTCCGGCCGACCGGATCCCCCCTCGCCATTTCGGCAAGGGGGTCTACTTCCGTCTCGCCGGCAAGGCGCCGTTCGAGCATCTGATCTACCCGCCGCCGATCCACGGCGCGCTCGGCACCCACTACCGCAAGGACCTCGGCGGCCAGGCGGTGTTCGGACCCGATCTCGAGTTCGTCGAAACCGAGGACTATTCGGTCGATCCGTCCAAGGCGGCCGTCTTCGCCGCCTATATCCGCAAGTTCTGGCCGGCCGTGCCCGAGGATCACCTGTCCCCCGACTACGCCGGCCTGCGTCCCAAGATCCACGGCCCGGACGAACCCCAGCCGGACTTCCGGCTGGACACCGACGCCGTCCACGGCATCCCCGACCTGCTGGCGATGTTCGGCATCGAGAGCCCGGGCCTGACGAGTTCGCTGGCCATCGGGGAAGAGGTTTCTTCCCTTCTCCCATAGGGAGAAGGAGGGACCCACGTCGCAGACGTGGGAGGTTGAGGGGTTAAGCCCTCACCGCCGTAACCCCTCACCCTCCCGTCGCTACGCGTCGGGCCCCTCCCTCTCCCTGCGGGAGAGGGGCTAGGATTTCGGGACCAGCCTCAGCACCTTCCCGTCGCTGTCGTCGGTCGCCACGTACACGGCCCCGTCCGGACCCACGCGCACGTCGCGGATGCGCTGCTTCAGGTCCTGCAGCAGCCATTCCTCACCGATGACATGGTCGCCCTTCAGCTTCAGCCGGACCAGCTTCTTGCTGCTCAGGCCGCCGATGAACAAGCTGCCCTTCCAGGCCGGGAACAGGGACGCGTCATAGAAGGCCATGCCCGACGGTGCGATCACCGGGTCCCAGTAGTAGACCGGCTGCTCCATACCGGCCTTCGCCGTGATGCCCTCGCCGATCAGCTGGCCCGAGTATTCCTCGCCGTAGGTGATGGTCGGCCAGCCGTAGTCCTTGCCGGCCTGCGGAATGTTGATCTCGTCGCCGCCTTTGGCGCCGTGTTCCACGGTCCACAGCTTGCCGGTCCAGGGATTGATCGCCGCGGACAGCGGATTGCGATGGCCGATGGACCACAGCTCCGGCCGGGCGCCGGCGGTCTTCGCCCATGGATTGCCCCTGGGTATCGAGCCATCGGCATTGATCCGCACCACCTTGCCGAGATCGCCGTCCAGCCGCTGGGCCTGAACCCGGCCCGGCAGGATCGAGCGTTCGCCGCTGGTGACGAACAGGGTCCCGTCCGGCGCGAAGGCCAGCCGGCCGCCGAAGTGCTGCACGGACTCGAGCGTCGGGGTGACCCGCCAGATCACCGTGACGCCCTCGATCCGGGGCGCGGCGTCGTCGGCGACCAGCCTGCCGCGCGCCACTGCGGTTCCATTGCCACCCTCGCGAGGCTCCGAATAGCTCCAGTAGATCAGGCCGTCCTTGCCGAAGGTCGGCGACAGGGCGACGTCCAGCAACCCGCCCTGGCCGCGCGCATCGACCTTCGGCAGACCCTCGACGGGGGCCGACAGGGTTCCGTTCTTCGCTACGATGCGAAGTCGGCCGGGACGTTCCGTGACCAGCATCCTGCCATCGGGCAGCCAGGCCATGGCCCAGGGGTGGTCCAGGCCCGTGGCGACGGTCTGGACCTCGAAGGCGACGTTGGCGCTGACCAGCGGCGCGCGGGTCTGGCCGGGGAAGGCCGGGGTCTGGCCATCGGCGTTGGGCGGCCGGGTTTCCAGCGGCTGTCCGGGCGTTTGCGCGCCCGAGGACTGGCCCCCGCAGGCGGCGAGCAGCAGGGCGGCGAGGGCGAGCGGGGCAGGACGCATGGCTTTTGGCTCCTAGGGGCTGCCGAGCAAAGAGGCGAGGGCGGCTTCAGGTTCCGCACCTTCCAGGTGAATCCGCGACCACAGGGCGAAGAACATCAACGGCCAACGGTTGTGCGCCTGGGCCGGGTCGGTGAACACGGCGCGGACGGCCTGGACGTCGCAGGCCTCGGCCACGGCCTTCACGTCGGCGATGCGCGGGCCCAGATCCCCGGCGCGCGGCGCGATCCAGCTGGCCACGGGAACGGTGAAGCCCTTCTTCCTGGCCCAGGGCTCCGCCGCCGGGCAATGCCGCTCCAGCCACTTGCGCAGGATGTACTTCCCGTACCTGCCCTGGATCTTCATCCCGTCCGGCAGGTTGAACGCGAATGCCGCGACTTCCCGATCGAGGAACGGCGTGCGGCCTTCAAGGCCATGGGCCATCAGCATCCGGTCGAGCTTCAGCAGCAGGTCATTGGGCAGCCAGGTGGCGATGTCGGCATACTGGGCGCGTTGGAGAGGGGTGAGGCCCGGGGGTGATTTGGCCCGTTGCCGCCAGCGAGCGAGGGCAAACCGCCCGCCAACCTTCAGGAACGGGGCGTCGATCTGCGGTTCCGCCGGACGCCCGCCGAGCCAGACCGGCCTCTGCGCGCGACGATAGCGGCCGTAGCCGCCGAACAGCTCGTCGCCCCCCTCACCGGACAGAACCACCGTAAGCGTTCCCCGGGCCGCCTCCGCCAGCTTGTAGGTCGGCAAGGTGGCGTAGTCGGACGTTGGCTCGTCCAGCGCCCAGGCCGCCTGGGGCGCAATGCGCCAGAAATCCTCCTCGCCAAAGGTTGTCTCGCGCCAGTCGAGGTTCAGCGCGCGCGCGACCCTCTCGGCGGCGCCGCGCTCATCGCGAGCCCCGGGTGCGTCGAAACCGCAGGTGAAGGCGGTCACCGGCCTTTCATTCAGCCGGGCCATCAGGGTGGCGATGGTCGTGCTGTCGATGCCGCCGGACAGAAACAGCCCGTAAGGCACGTCGGACCGCTGGTGGACGGTGACGCTGTCCTCCAGCACGGCGTCGAGCCTGTCGAGGAGCGCGTCCTCGTCCGCGGGCAGGGGCTTGGCGGGACTTCGGCGCCAGCCGAGAATCGCCTCTTCGCGATCACCGTCCAGAACCTGGGCCCGCTCGCCCGGCTCAACCGTCTCGACGCCACGATAGGCCGTCAGCGGCCGGATATTGCCTGGCAACACATACCCGAGGCTCAACAGCTCCTCGATCGCTTCCGGCTGGGGCAGGGGCTTCAGGCCGGGAAGCAGGGCGCGGGGCTCGGAGGCGAAGGCAATGGACTCACCGTCGCGTCGAATCGACAGCGGCTTGATCCCGAACCCGTCCCTGACCAGCCACGTCCGCCCGTCACAGCCGATCAGGCAGAAGGCGTACATGCCCCGCAGGCGCTCGAAGGCCTTCTCGCCCTCCTGGGCATAGAGGTGCAGCAGCGGTTCGAAGTCCGAGCCCGTCGCCAGCTTGTCCTTCAGCTGGAATTCCTCGGCCAGCTCCAGGTAGTTGTAGATCTCGCCGTTGCCGATGATCGTCGAGCCGGCGGCGTGCAGGGGCTGCCAGCCGCCCTCCAGATCGATGATCGACAGCCGCGCGTGGGCCACGCACCATCCGGGGCCGCTCTCGACGCGGATGCCGTTCGGACCGCGATGGGCGATACGCTCGATCATCGCCCGCACGTCCTTCTCGGCCTGGACCGGGTCGGTGACGCCGAGAATCCCCGCGATGCCGCACATCAGCCTTCGCCCAGCCGCGCGAACAGATGCCGCCACTCGTCGACCACCGCGGCCTCGGCGAACTCGGCCTCGACCCGGGCGTGACCGTTCTGGATCAGCTTGATGCGCAGCATGGGGTCGGTCAGCACGGCCCGGGTGCGGTCGGCGAGCGCCTCGGCGTCATCGATCGGGATCAGCAGTCCGTCCTGCCCGTCGCGGATCAGCGCGCCGGGGCCCTGGCTGTTGGCGGCGACGACCGGCAGGCCGTGCGCCCAAGCCTGGATGACCACATTGCCCAGCGGTTCGAACCGCGAGGGGAAGACGCAGACGTCGGCGGCCCGGTAGATAGCCGCCGCGTCCTGCCGCCAGCCGAGGAACCGCACCCGGTCGGCGACGCCGAGCGCGATCGCCATGGCCTTCAGCTTGTCCTCCAGCCCGCCGGCCCCGGCGATCCACAGCCAGGCGTCAGGAATCCGGGTCAGCGCCTTCAGGCTGACGTCGTGCGCCTTGGCGTCGTGCAGCCGGCCCATGCCGAGCAGCAGCGGAACGCCCTCGGGCGTGTCCAGCGAGGCGCGGGTGACCGGCGCGACATCCTCGGGTCCGCCGGCGAAATTGGGAATGTAGCTGACCTGCGTCGCGGGCCAGCCCTGGGCGATGACCCAGTCGACGATGTCCCGGGTATTGCCGACCAGATGGTCGAAGCCGCGATAGTATTTCAGGCTGTAGTAGCCACCGAGCCGGCCGATCCGCTTCCACGGCCCGGCCGGCGTGTGGCGGGCGGCGCGGTTCATCCAGGCGACCATGACCCTGATGTCCATCCGGCGGCCGAAAGCGGCGACACCCGGACGGGTCAGGAAATCGAGCGGGCCGCCGAACCCGAAGCCGTTGGTGATCACGCCGGCGGCGGACAGGGCGTCTGTGCGGGCAGCGTGACGACGGATCGCGCAGGCCTCCGCGACCCCCGCGCGATGCAGGGCCGTGACGAGGTCGACGAAATAGGTCTCGGCGCCGCCGTCGCCGCCGGACCCGAGCAGATGGAGCACGCTCATGTGGGCGCGACCCTATCCGGACAGAGGCGGTTTCCCAAGCCGCATGACGCGCTCTTGAAGCGGAACCGATGCGCCCGTATAAGGCCGCCTCTCGCGCTCGCGGATTGATTTGCCGTCGCGTGTGGCTGGGTAGCTCAGATGGTTAGAGCGGTGGATTCATAACCCACAGGTCGGCGGTTCGATCCCGCCCCCAGCTACCATTTTTCTCTGGTAATTTATGGACTTAGGCCGCAGCCGACTGGGCGTCGGCCGCATCGAGCGCGCCTTGCAGCGCCGCCAGCATGCGCTCGGCCTTGATCGGCTTTTCGACTACATCGTTCATGCCGGCCTCGAGATAACCGCGGACGTCCTCGGGATCGGCGTTGGCGGTTAGGGCGATGATCGGCGTGCGGGCCACCGGGCCGGGCAGGGCGCGAATGGCCCTGGTGGCGGCGACGCCGTCCATGCGCGGCATCTTGATGTCCATCAGGATCAGGTCGAACCGCCGGGCCTGCACCGCGTCGAGCGCCTCGAGGCCGTCAACGGCCTGCTCGGAGGTGCAGTCGAACATCTCGCACAGCGCCTCGGCCACCATCCGGTTGGTGGCGTTGTCATCGACAATCAGGATGTGGGCGGCGTGGGTCGGCGCGTCGGCGTCGGCCGTCGTCGCCGGATCGGCCGCCTTGGCGGTGCGAACGATGAGCTCGAACATCACCGTCACGCCGGCGCCGGGGTTTGATTCAGCGTGGATCAGGCCGCCGGCGCTGGTGGTGATGCGGCTGGCCAGCGCCATGCCGAGGCTGACGGACAGGTCTTCCGACGGACTGGCGCCCTCCGGGACCGGGTCGAAGATGTGCGCCAGGCGCTGCGGCGAAACCTCGCTGCCGCCATCGCGGACCCGCCCCTCGAGGATCAGGCCGTCGGCGGTCGGACGAACCTTGAGGCTCGCCTCGATGGCGCCCCGGCGGGTTTCGTTCAGCGCACCGTAGATGAGGGCGTCGAACACCTGAAGCAGGCGCGCCTCATCGATCTGCGCGGCGTCCTCGGGATCACCGTCATAGGCGGTCAGCAGGGTCACGCCGCTGGCGGCGGCGCGAGCCTTCCACCGGGCGTCCACGGTGTCCATGAACGGCTGCAGCTGACAGGGGTGGGGATTGAACGACAGCACGCCCAGATCGGCCTCGTGGAGGTCGGCGGCGCGATGCATCAGGGCGGTCAGTTCCTCGCCGGTTTCGCCGATGGCCCGCACGCAGGCCTGGGCGTCCGGCGACAGGTTCTGGCGCGCGAGCCGGGCGGTGAAGTCGGCGACTCCATCGAGGTGACGCAGGATTTCGCCGCTCAGGCGCTGGACGAGCGTGGCCGCGGTGCTGCCGGGTGTCGTGTCGCGCGCTCTGGGCGCGGCCAGCAGCGTCGCCGGGGTTCCTGTCCCGACAAACTGACCATCACGGACAACGATGAAGCCGCGAACGATGGAGTCGGGGCGGGTCGCCAACAGCTGCTCACGGAAGGCCCTGGCGGTCATGCCGGCTTCGGCGATGACCGGGGCGGCGTCCATGACGCCGTCGATCAGCCGGGCGGCGTCGGGCTGGGACAGAACGACATCACGTGAAATCAGGCCGACCGGCTGTGCGCCGTCGACGACCCCAAGGACCATGGCGTCCGGCTCGGCCGCGAACCGGGCCGCGGCGGCGGCGCAGGTCGACCCGGCCGGCATCGGCGCGCGTTGGTCGGAAATGTCGAAAAGGGTGTCCATGAGCCGCACGCGAAGATCAAAGCGACCTTCACCCTGACAGAATGCGCTTGAAGAGAGGTTAAGCGCCGTGCGGACAAAGAAAAACGGCGGGGATTTGCATCCCCGCCGTTTCCAGTCTTCAGAGGCCTTGCGGCTTAGAAGTTCTTGGTGACCGCCACACCGTAGGTGCGGGGCTCAAGGAAGAAGCCGTTCCGGAACAGACCCGACGAGTCGTCGGTCAGGTAGGTGTCCGTGAGGGGCGAGTCGTCCAGCAGGTTCTTGCCGTAGACTTCAACCGACCAGCCGGCTTCGTAGTTGGCGACGGTGAACGTGGCGTTCACGTTCTGCCAGCTGTCGAGACGGTCCGGCACGGAGTTGTAGATCCGCGAGAAGGACGAGGTCTGCTTGTAGTAGTCGCCACGGATGGTCGCTTCCCAGCCGCCGCCGACTTCCCAGTTGTACTGGGCGCCGAGGGACAGGGTGTAGTGCGGCGCGTTGGGCAGTTCCTTGCCCTTCAGGTCGACTTCGACACCGTCGCTGATCAGACCGCCGAAGGCGTTCGTGCCAACCGCGACCGGGCCGCCCGCGAAGAGCGGGGTGCCGGCCGTGGCCGTCGTGGCCGGCGTACAGGCGCCGAGCAGGTTGAACACCGAGGCGGGTGTGTTCGAGTTGGCCAGGATGAAGGCGGCGTTGGCCGTGGTGACGACACAGTTGGCGGCGCTGCTGGCCTTGATCAGGGTCAGGAGCGGGTTGCCCTGGGTCCGGTTGAACGTGTCGATCGACGAGCCGCCCGTGATTTCGGTCTGCAGGTAGCCGATGTTTGCGTTCAGGCGGAGGCCGTCAAGCGGCGACCAGACCGTTTCCAGTTCCAGGCCCTTGATCTTCGCGTCGATGTTTTCGTTCACCGACGTGCGGTTCACGATCTTCGACACCTGGTAGCCCTGGTAGTCGTACTTGAAGCCCGTGAAGTTCAGCACCATGGCGCCGCCCAGCAGGGTGTTCTTCGTACCCAGTTCCAGCGAGTTGACGAATTCCGGCTCGAAGGTCGGGGCCGGGCAACCCACGGTGGCAGTACAGGCGGCGTTCATGCCGCCCGCCTTGTAGCCGCGCGAGTAGAACAGGTAGATCAGGGTTTCGTCGGTGAAGCTGACGTCCGGCTTCCAGTCGGCGCCGATACGGCCCGTCAGTTCCTTGAAGTCGGCCGTCAGGGAAGGCGTCGTGGCGCTGAGCGGGATGCCCGGGCCGCCGGCGACGAACAGGGCCACCGGACGGTTTTCCTGAACCTTCATGTCATGGGTGTAGCGCAGGCCGCCCGTGATCTTGAAGTTGTCGAACAGCTGCCAGTAGACCTCACCGAAGGCCGCGCGGGACTTCAGGTGATAGGCGCCGGTGTTGTCGTAGTAGTTGCGGCCGGTGCGGGTCGGATTCGCGTTCGGATCGATATAGCAAGGCGTCGCGCTCGAGCAGGGCAGAAGCGTGGCGAAGGCCGGATAGGCATTCTCGACCTGGGTCGCGGCGGTGAGGGTGTTCCCCATCACGTAGTAGTCACCGTCCGACTTGAAGTCGATGTAGATGGCGCCGACGTTGAAGTTGAACGCACCGTCGAAGTTCGATTGAACGCGCAGTTCCTGCGACCAGTTTTCGCTTTCACCGCCCGAGATGTCGAAGGTGCTGAAGCGGGTCTGGGTGCCGAGCTGCGGATCGACGACGCTGCCGGTGGCGGCGGCGGTCGGGTTGAACAGCGCGGCGTAGGTCGCGGCGTAACCCGGCAGGGCGCCGTAGGCGTTGATCGGGTTCGGCGTCGCGTTGAACTGCGAGGTCGGAACGATCCGGTTGTAGTCCTGGCGGGTGAACAGGCTGTTCTTGCTGTAGCCCGTCAGCGCCGTCAGTTGCAGGTCGTCGGTCATGTCCCAGGCGATCTGGAACTGAACGATGTCGGTCTTGGCCTGGTAGATCGGGTCAGCGGCCGACTGGATGTTGCGGATATCCGGATCCTGCATCTGGCCGGCGAAGGCGTCGCCGGTCGTGAAGCCGTACAGGGTGCCGAACAGGCCGCCCAGGGTGGCCTGGCTGTTCGGGGTGCCGAGGATGCCCGGATCAGTGACCGAGCGGGCCAGACAGCCCTGGCTGAAGAAGCCGCGCTGGATCTGGGCGACAGGGCCGGCGCCGCCGGCGTTCAGCGACTGGCCGCCGACGGCCGTGGCCGGACCGGGGTCCTTCACGCAGAGCTGCTTGCCGATACGCGAGCGGGCGTCGTCTTCCTCGAAGTGGTCCCACATCAGGAAGGTGCGGAACGAGTCGGTCGGGTTGAACGCCAGGGTCGCGCGGACGTCCCACAGATCGCGGTCGTCGACGTCGTTGCCGGTGGTCAGGTTGGTGCCGTAGCCGTCCCGCTTCAGCAGGTTGCCGGCCACGCGAAGGGCGAGCGTGTCGCCGATCGGCAGGTTGATCATGCCGCGGATCTTCTTGGAGCCGAAGTTGCCGGCTTCAACGCGAACCAGGGCGTCGAAATCGTCGGTCGGCTTGGCGGAGATCAGGTTGACCACGCCGCCGGTGGCGTTGCGGCCGTACAGCGTGCCCTGCGGGCCGCGCAGCACTTCCACGCGCTCAACGTCGAAGAATTCCGACTCGAACAGGTTGTTGGCGGTGAGGGGGGCGTTGTTCAGGTGGATACCGGTGCCGGCGTCGCCGGAGCCGGCGACCAGCTTGGAGCCGACGCCGCGGATCTGGAAGTTGTAGCCAGTGAAGTTCCCCTTGGAGAAGTTCACGTTCGGCACGGCCAGAACCAGGTTCGGACCGCCGTCGATCTTCGCCTTTTCGAGGCTTTCAGCGGAGAAGGCCGAGACGGCGATCGGCACGTCCTGGATCGCTTCTTCCTTCTTCTGAGCGGTCACGACGACCTCGCCGACCGTCGTGTCCTGGGCGAAAGCCGGAGCTGCCACGCCAATCATGGCGGCGGCGGAGACCCCGGCGATAAGAAGACTGCGCAGGCGCAGAGATTCGGACATTCGTAACCCTCCCCGGACGGCGCGACCTCTTCTAGGAGGTTCAGCGGCGTCGTGTTTCCTCATGTATCGCGCGATCAGTTACCGCCGGGGTCGCGCGACACATTCCCCCGCAGCTTCCCCGAATTGCATACGGGCCAAGGGCTTGTGTCAACGGGCGCCGTGACGTAACCGCCGTCAAGTTGCCGCTTTTCACCTTGGTGTTGCAGGGCCGCCGCGCCTTGTAACACTTGGGAAACGACTTCTTCTCGTCATGCGGGAGCCCGGAAGGCGGAAACCGGCCGGGATGCGGCGGGCGACCGTTTCGGCGACCGCCCCTCTCGTGTAGGGAAGGCGCTCGTCTCCCCCCTGTTTTCGACACCGTCCGCGAAGCGCCGTCCATGACCTCCTCACCCTCGTCCTCCGACGGCGCGCTGATCCTGTTCTCGGGCGGACAGGACTCGGCGGTCTGCCTCGCATGGGCCCTGTCACGCTATGAACGGGTCGAGACGGTCGGCTTCGACTACGGCCAGCGCCACATCGTTGAAATGCAAGCGCGGCAACGGGTCCGGGCCGGTCTGATCGCCCGCTTTCCGGACTGGGCGAGCCGCCTGGGCGAGGATCACGTGCTGGATCTGCGCGGCTTCGGCGCTGTCGCGGAGTCGGCCCTGACGGCCGATCGGGCGATCGAGATGACCGCCCGGGGCTTGCCGTCGACCTTCGTCCCCGGCCGCAATCTGGTGTTCCTCGTTTACGCGGCAGCCCTGGGGGACCGTCGCGGTCTCACCGCCCTGGTCGGCGGCATGTGCGAGACGGACTACTCCGGCTATCCCGACTGCCGCCGCGACACGATCGACGCGATGCAGACCGCGCTAAATCTGGGGATGGAACGGCAATTCCGCGTCGAAACGCCGCTGATGCGGCTGACCAAGGCGGAAACCTGGCGTCTCGGCGCCGCGCTCGGCGGCGAATCGCTGGTCGAGCTGATCCTCGAGGACAGCCACACCTGCTATCGCGGCGAGCGCGGCGAGCGGCATGACTGGGGCTACGGCTGCGGCCAGTGCCCCGCCTGTGAACTGCGCGCGGCGGGCTGGGACGCGTGGGTCGCGGACGGCCGGCCGGCGACAGCCCCATGACCTACAGCGTCAAGGAGATCTTCCTCACGCTCCAGGGCGAGGGCGGCCAGGCCGGCCGCGCGGCGGTGTTCTGCCGCTTCGCCGGCTGCAACCTGTGGACCGGCCGCGAGCAGGATCGTGCGAAGGCCGTTTGCACCTTCTGCGACACCGATTTCGTCGGAACCGACGGGGAGGGCGGCGGCAAGTTCGTCACGCCGGACGCGCTGGCTGACGCCGTGGAGGCCGCCTGGACCGGGCCGGCCGACAACCGGCTGGTCGTCTGCACGGGTGGCGAGCCGTTGTTGCAGCTCGATGCGCCGCTGATCGACGCCCTGCACGCGCGGGGCTTCATGATCGCGGTGGAGACCAACGGCACGCTGGCCGCGCCGGCCGGAATCGACTGGATCTGCGTCAGCCCGAAAGCCGACGCCCCGGTGGTGCAGACCTCCGGCCAGGAACTGAAGCTGGTCTATCCCCAGCCCGGCGTGGATCCGGCGCGCTTCGCCGACCTCGATTTCGAGCGGTTTTTCCTCCAGCCGATGGACTCGGTGGACCAGGCGGCCAACACCGCGGCGGCGGTCGCCTATTGCCTTTCCCACCCCCGTTGGCGTTTAAGCGTCCAGACACACAAGTATCTCGGCCTGCCCTGACGGATAGGGACCGCATCCTGCGGACCTGAAGCCTCCCAGGCCACCTCAAGAAGACATGACCGACGCCATCTTCGAAATCACGAAGGCCGCCACCTTCGATGCCGCCCATTTCATTGAAGAGGGCGCGCCCGATCACCGCTACCGCCGGCTTCACGGCCATTCGTTCCGCGTGGAAGCCAGTGTGCGGGGCGCTGCCGCGGCCGCCGGCTGGGTCGTCGATCTCGACGGCCTGGACAAGGCGCTGAAGGCGGTTGCGATCGAGCTCGATCACGGGCTGCTGAATGACAAGCCGGGTCTGGAAGCGCCGACGCTCGAGCGGCTGTGTCTCTATTTCGCCGAGCGACTGCGTCCGGACTTCCCGGGGCTGTCGCGGGTCGTGGTCTCGCGTCCGACGATCAACGAGAGCTGCGCCCTGGCGCTCTGATCCGGTCAGCGATTGCGCGTCTTCTTCCCGTCCTTCTTGTCGCCGCCGGGGATGGCTGCGCCGACGACCGCCCCGCCGACCTTGGCGGTGGTGACCACGGCGGCGGCGCCCACGCCCACGACAGCGCCCGCGGTCGCGCCGACAACGGTCGCCACGCACCCCTGAAGGCCGAAGGCGAGCAGGACGATCAGGACAGGGCAGGCCTTGCGCGGGGACATGGTCGGGTTCCGGTGAGACACCCTGCCTAGCGGCCAATCGTTGCGGAAACGTGGCGGGTCAGTCGACCGGCGCGGCGTCCTGCTGCGGATCGGACGCCCGTCGCCACGGGCCCTGGTAGTGGGGATCGGACTTGCGGCGGCGTTCGGGGCCGAAATAGTCGGCGACCCGGACGAAAGGCCGAGCATGTTCGACGATTTCGCCGATCCGCTCGATGACGCCCCGGGCCGTCACCGGCTTGGCGAGGAATTCGTTGACCCCTGCGTCCCTGGCCTCTCCAACGCGACGGGCGGTCGAGTGCCCGGTGATCATGATGACCGGACACATCTGGTTGGGGCTGTCGGGCGAATTGCGCAGCAGCTTGACGAAGTCGATGCCGTCCAGCGGCTGCATCGCCAGATCGGTCATGACGATATCAACCTGATGGGTGCGCATCAGCTGCAGCGCTTCGGCCCCGTCGGCCGCCTCGTAGACGTGCTTGACGCCGATGGCGCGCAGGATCTCCGTCAACAGCACCCGCATGTGGTGGTTGTCGTCGACCAGCAGGATCTTGATCAGTTCAAAGCGCACGGCGAGGAAGTGTTTCCAGCGAGTGGAAGGAGGCCGGCGACGCATGTGTCGCCAGCCTCAAGGTCCAGACCGCCACTCGTAAGCGGCCCATTCTCGGCCGGTCAAACAAAAAAAGTGAACCGGATCACCGACTTGCCCGTTTCAGGCGCCTTCATGCCGAGTCGACGAGCACCAGTTCGGCATCGGCGACCGCCGTTATGGTCAGTCGCGCCTCGTCCTTGATCGCCGCGCCGTCGCGGGCATTCAGCGTCACGCCGTTGACAGAAACCTCGCCGGCCGCGGCCACCAGATAGGCGTGACGGCCCTCGCCCAGGTCATAGGTGGTCGACTCGCCGGCCTTCAGTGTCGCGCCCAGCACCCGCGCATCCGTACGGATGGGCAGGGCGCCGTCCTCGTCGAACCCGCTGGCCAGGGCGACGAACCGGCCGGACCGGTCGGCCTTGGGAAACGGCTTCTGGCCCCAGGACGGCGGTGCGCCGCGCTCGCGCGGCTCGATCCACAGCTGGAACAGCGTCGTGGTCTCGTCCTCGAGATTGTACTCGGCGTGACGGATGCCGGTGCCGGCGCTCATCACCTGCACGTCGCCCGCGCCGGTGCGGCCCTTGTTGCCCAGGCTGTCCTGGTGGGTGATCGCCCCGGTGCGGACATAGGTGATGATTTCCATGTCGTTGTGCGGATGCGGCGGAAACCCGGATTTCGGCGCGATCTCGTCGTCGTTCCAGACCCGCAGCGCGCCCCAGCCCATGCGGTTCGGGTCGTACCAGTTGGAAAAGCTGAAGTGGTGTCGGGCATTGAGCCAGCCGTGGTCGGCGTGGCCGAGCTGCTCGAAAGGCCTGCGATCAATCATGGGGTATCTCCCTTTCGGACGAAGAGATAGGGAGGCGCCGCGTTAATTGCAACTGGAGTGGTGCCAGAAATATCGCTGACGTCGTCACCCGCCAGCATGCTGACAGGCCCTGACAGCGGCAAGGCCTATGAGGCCCCGAAAAGGGGACCCGCATCGTGACTCCGGATACAAACATCGACGACGGCCGCAACGATTTCGACTTCCTCGTCGGTCGCTGGACCATCCGCCATCGGCGGCTGAACACCCGGCTCGCCGGCTGCGACGCCTGGACGGAGTTCGAAGGCTCCTGCGTGATGCACAAGATTCTCGGCGGCCTCGGCAACATGGACGACAACTGGCTGGAGCTGCCCGAGGGCAGCTATGCGGCCGTGACCTTCCGCCGCTTCGACCCGGCCCTGCGCCGCTGGTCGATCTGGTGGCTGGACGCCCGCTGCCCGGACATCGACCCGCCTGTGCATGGCCGGTTCGGGAACGGCGTCGGCGAATTCCTCGGCGACGACCTGTTCGAGGGGCGCCCGATCAAGGTCCGCTTCCTCTGGTCCGCCATCACCCCCAACACCTGCGAATGGCGCCAGGCCTTCTCCGCCGACGAAGGCGCGACCTGGGAAACCAACTGGGAAATGGCGTTCACGCGGGCGGGGTAGGGGGCGGGCTTGAACGGGGACAGGACAAGCTGTCCCTCGGGACTGCTTGTCCTGTCCCAGCGCGAGATCACCGCCCGGCCGGCTGGAACAGTTCGACGACGTTGCCGGACGGGTCCTCGGCCAGGATCTGCGACCCGCCGGGGCCGGACAGGATGTCATTGCGGAACGCCACCCCCCGGCCGCGCAGGCGTTCGACCTCGGCGGTGATGTCCTCGACAATGATCTGGAAGCGGTTCCACCCGCCGGGCTCGGGCTGGCGTCCGTCGGGCATCGGCCGGCCCGCGGAGCTCTTCTCCCCGCTCAGCAGCAGCCGCATCGAGCCCAGCGCCACCGAGGCGAAGGCCGGCGCGGCGTTCATCTGCTCGGTGAAGCCGAAGTGGCCGACGTACCAGTCGACCGCCGCCTGCACGTCGGCGACCATGTAGCGGACGTTCACGGTGGTCTCTGTCATGTGGAAATCCTTGATGGCGGCGGGGTTCAGGGCGCCAGGGTGCGCCGCAGCAGGCTGGTCAGCGCCGCGACGATGACCGTCCGGTCCGCGCCGCCGGCGACGGCGTCGGCGGCCTCGTGGATCACGGCGAACAGCAGCCGCGCGGTGGGCTCGGGATCGACCGGCCCGAACGCCTGCGCCTCCTGGCCCGCGCGGATGACGGCGCTCAGCCGCAGGATGGCGTTGTCGGCCAGCGGCCGGCGCTCGGCGAAATCGGAATGGAAGATCGCCTCGCCGAACCCCTGACGGGACAGGGTCCAGTCGATGAAGGCGGCGGCCTGCGACTCCACCAGCCCCGGCCAGTCTACCGGCCCCTCGACCTCGGTCGGCAGGGGATGGGACCGGTCGAACTCGGTCACCAGCCGCTGGCGCACGGTCTCGAGCAAGTCGTCGAAGGTCGGGAAATAGAGAAAGAACGTGCCCTTCGCGACGCCGGCCTCGCGGACCACGTCCTCGACCCGCACCCGCGAGCCCTCCACGGCCAGCAGCCGCTCGGCCGCCTCGATGATCTCCAGCTTCCGGGCCTCCGGCTGGAGGCGGCGACGGGTGGGTTTGGGCATGGATCGATCTCTAATGACTGTCAGTCATTAGTTACTGACCGGCGGTCAGTGTCAAGGGGACTCGAGGTCTGGTCCGATCAACCGGCGAAAGCTCCGGGGGTGTCGATCAGCCGCCGCGCTCGCGGAAGTTGGCCTCTGTCCCGCCACGAGCAAATCAGATTGACTCTCTGAAATGTTATATCATAACACTAGCCACTTCCGGTTCTCGAAGAGGCTTCAATCATGGCTTGCCGTACTCTGCTTTTCGCCACCGCTGCCGCTGCAGCGTTCATTTCATCGGCGGCGCTGGCTGACGATTCAGGCGCTGGGCCAACGGTCTCCGAGGTGGTTGTTACGGCCTCTCCCATCGCCGGCGATCCCGACCGGTTCGCCACGATTGTCGATCTGGTCAAACGCGACGAGGTCCTTAGCAACGGCGGAGCCAACCTCGCCGACGCCCTGCGCGATACACCCGGCGTCGCCGGCACGGGGTTCGCGGCCGGAGCCAGCCGGCCTGTCATTCGCGGGATGGACGCCCAACGGGTGAAACTGGTCGAGAATGGCCAGTCCAGCTCCGACGTTTCGGACGTGGGACCTGATCACGGCGTGCCGATCGACCCGCTCGCCGCCCAGTCGGTGGAAGTCGTCCGGGGCGCGGCGACCCTTCGATACGGAAGCCAGGCCATCGGCGGGGTCGTTAACGCGATCAACAACCGCATTCCCATGCGTCCGGTGTCAGGCGTGGAGGGTGACATGTCGGCCGCCTACAATTCCGTGGCGTCGACCGGCGAAGGCGCTGTCAGCCTAGACGCCGGCCAGGGTCCGTTCGCCTTCCACGTCGACGGCTTCGCGCGGCGGGCGAGCAGCTACGACACGCCGATCGGCCTCCAGGCCAACTCCTGGTTCCACGGCGATGGCTACTCGGTTGGCGGGTCCTATTTCTTCGGCGCGGACCAGGACAGCCGCGTCGGCCTTTCCGGCACGCGCTATGAAGCGCGCTATGGCATCCCCGGCGACGACACCTTCATCGACATGCGCCAGAACAAGGGCGCGTTCGGCTCGTCCTTCGCCCTTGGATACGGACCGCTGAAGACGCTCAACGTCGACGTCAGCTATGCTGACTACAGCCACAGTGAAATCGACCCAGCGGGCATGGTCACACTGTCCACCTTCAACAACAAGGAATGGGACGGGCGCGCCGAGGCGGTCTTTGGACAACTGGGCGTTCTATCGGCGGCGGCCGTCGGCCTTCAGGTGCAGGACCGCAAGTTCGAAGGCCTGGGTGAAGCGGCTGACTATCTGCTGCCGACCCATACCCAGAGCACGGCGGGCTTCGTCTTTGTCGAGGCGCCGGTTGGAGGGCTTCAGGTTCAGGGGGCTCTGCGGATCGAAGGTTCGCGGATCAGCGGCACGCCGGCCTTGGGCGTTTCGACCCGGCTGGATTTCACGCCCGTGAGTGTATCGGTGGGCGCCACCTATGATCTCACCGACAGCATCCGCCTGGGCCTAACGGCTTCCAGCGCAGCGCGCGCGCCCGGCCAGACCGAGCTCTTCGCCATTGGTCCGCATGACGGCCCGCAGACTTTCGAGACCGGCAATCCGACGCTCGGGATCGAGCGGGCCAACTCGCTGGAAGCGACCGCCCGCTATCATCCCGACAGCGGCATGAAGGTCGAGGCCTCGGTCTGGGCCAGCCAGTTTGACGGCTACATCTATGGCGCGCTCACCGGTCGCACCTGCGATGAACTCGGCGTCTGCGCCTTCGGCAGCCCCGAGACCCTCAAGGAGCTGAACTATACCCAGCGCAACGCCGACTTCTGGGGCGTCGAGCTGAAGGGGGCCTTCCCCCTCGCCAAGACTGACGGGGGTCAACTCTCGCTCAATGTGCTCGGCGACTATGTCCGGGCGCGCTTCAGCGACGGCGGCGGCGATGTCCCGCGCATCCAGCCGGGCCGACTTGGGGGTGGATTGAGCTGGGACAGCAAGGCCTTCGACGCGAGCTTCCTGGTGCTGGCGGTCAGCGACCAGACCCGCGTCGGCGTCGCCGATTCGCCGACCGAGGGCTACACCTCGGTCGACGCGCAGCTGGCCTGGCGCCCGTTCGACGGATCGCGCCGGTTCGAGGTGCTGCTCGTTGGCCACAACCTCGCCGACGCGACGATTCGCAACGCGACCGCCCTCAACAAGGATGATGTCGTCATGCCCGGCCGGGATATCCGCCTGGTCCTTCTGTCGCGCTTCTGAGCCCCTCAGGTCCAGCCTGCGGGGTGTTCCTGAGACTGCGAGCAAGAAGCCTGACGGGCCCGCAGGCCGTCCGAACGATCCATTCGGAGAGACGCGTGAAACCTGCCTATCTCGGCAAGCGCCGGCAGGCTGAGGTGATCGACGAGGCACAGCGGGCCGTCTGGCTGCTCGTCACGGGCCGGTTTGGACAGCTGCACAATATGGCCGGCCTTACGCAGGCCGACCTGGCGCGAAGGCTTGGGACCTCAAGGCCACAAATTCATGAGTGGCTGTCGGATCATCGCAAGATGAGTCTCAAGGCGGCGGCACGGCTGCTGTCGGCCATGGACGCCAGCCTCGCCTGTCGCCTTGTGGTGGAATCCCGTCCGGGCGACAGCGACCAGTCAACACCCTCGCAACCCTGATCCATGAGTTCGTGATGCCCGAGGGGTGCCTAGCCGCGCTCGCTCGACCCCGGTGAGAACGCCCCGCCGCCTGTCTGCCCGCGATGTCTCAGGAACGCATCCGCCAGCACGCAGGCCATCATCGCCTCGACGACCGGCACCGCACGAATACCCACGCACGGGTCGTGCCGACCCTTCGTCCGCAGCTCGATCTCCGCGCCCGCCTCGTTGACCGTCTCGCGCGGCGTCAGGATCGAGGAGGTCGGCTTGAACGCCACCCGGACCACCACAGGCTGGCCGGAGGAGATGCCGCCCAGCACGCCGCCGGCCTTGTTCGACAGGAAGCTGATGCCGTCATTGCCCATGCGCATCTGGTCGGCGTTCTCCTCGCCGGTAAGCGCCGCTGACGCGAAGCCGGCCCCGATTTCCACGCCCTTGGCGGCGTTGATCGACATCATCGCGGCGGCCAGCTCGGCGTCGAGCTTGCCGTAGAGCGGCGCGCCCCAGCCGGCGGGTACGCCCGTGGCCTCGACCTCGACGATCGCGCCGGTCGAGGAGCCGGCCTTGCGGATCTTTTCCAGGTGCTCTTCCCAGACGGGGACCGTCTCTGCGTCAGGACACCAGAAGCCGTTCTCGCGCGTCTGGTCCCAGTCCCAGCGGTCGCGATTGACCGCGTGCGGGCCGATCTGAACCAGGGCGCCGCGGATCGTGACGCCCTCCAGCACCTTGCGGGCCACGGCCCCGGCGGCGACCCGGGCGGCGGTCTCGCGAGCCGAGGACCGGCCCCCGCCGCGATAGTCGCGCACGCCGTACTTGGCGAAATAGGGCCAGTCGGCGTGACCTGGCCGGAAGGCCTGGGCGATCTCGGAATAGTCCTTCGAGCGCTGGTCGGTGTTCTCGATCATCAGGCTGATCGGCGTCCCGGTCGTGACGGGACCGCCCGTCCGGTCATCCTCGAACACGCCGGACAGGATGCGCACCGCGTCCGGCTCCTGGCGCTGGGTGACGAACTTGCCCTGGCCGGGCTTGCGCTGGTCGAGCCAGACCTGGATGTCCTCGGGCGTCAGCGAAATCCCCGGCGGGCACCCGTCGACCACGCAGCCCAGCGCCGGCCCGTGGCTCTCGCCCCAGGTCGTCACGCGGAAAAGATGGCCGAAGGTGTTGTGCGACATGCGGTGGCTTCTAGACGAAAGTCGGAAGGGTCACAAAGTCACGCCGCCCAGGCAGCCGCGAACTGGCGCAGCATCCGGCGGGCGGGACCCTCGGCGCGCGCCGATCCTGCGGCCAGCCGCACGAACAGGTCGCCCTGCCGATAGTGCTCGCGTTCGGGCAGTCCCTCGCCCGGCAGCCGCACCAGCGCCCGGGCGCCGGCCTTGCGATTGACCCAGACAGTGCGCTCGCCGCGCGGCGTCATGATCGACACCCGCCCGCCGTCGGTCAGGATGGCCGGATCCACCGGCGCGGTGATCCACAGGTCATCGCCGCGCACGATGGCGCCGTCGCCGCGCACCACCACCTCGAAAGACTCGCCCCCGGCGCGCACCTGGTCTCCCGGACGCATGCCGGGCGGAAGCGCCACGCGCAGACGCCGGCCATCGGCGGTCTCGACCATTGCGAGGCCGCCTTGCACGGCGACCTCCGGCGGAATTTCGAGTTCGGCCCGGCGCAGGACCGGCGTGACCGGGACCGGCGGCAGGCCGATTGGCTCCAGATCCTCGCCGCGCAGGAAGCGGTAGGCGTCCATGATTTCGCGAAAGGCGGCCGGATCGCCGCCGGGCCGGTCGGGGTGGTTTCGCTTGGCGGCTTCGCGGAACGCGGCCCGCAGCGCGCGTTCGTCCGCGCCCGGTTCGACCCCGAGCCGTGCGCGCGCCAGTCGCGCCGTCATGTTTCGCCCGTCCCCGGTCATGGCGGGCAAGGTGCGGGAACAGGGTCAATGGTCAGTTAAGCTGAACAATCGCGCCGGCCGCGCTATATCGGGGCGCATGACCGACAAGACCGACCTGATCCCGCCGTCCCCCGCCGAGGCCGACTACGTCAAACAGGTGACCGAGGCCGAGCCTCTGCCCCTGCTGCCGGAGGGCGATCCGATCGCCCTGTTCGAGACCTGGCTGAAGGCCGCCCACCAGTCCGAGCCCAATGACGGCAACGCCATGGCCCTCGCCACGGTCGACGCCGACGGCGTGCCGGACGTGCGCATGGTCCTGCTCAAGGGCGTCGATGCAGACGGGTTCGTCTTCTACACCAACCTCGAAAGCGCCAAGGGCCGCGAGCTGGCGGCCAACCCGGTCGCGGCGCTGCTGTTCCACTGGAAATCCCTGCGCCGTCAGGTCCGGGTCCGGGGGGCGGTTACGCCGGTCAGCGCAGCGGAGGCCGATGAGTACTTCGCCTCCCGCGCCCGCCACAGCCAGATCGGCGCCTGGGCCTCGGACCAGTCCCGGCCGATGACCGAGCTGATGCAGCTGGGCAGGAAGGTCGCCGAGGCGGGCCTTCGCTTTGGCCTCGGCAAGGTGCCGCGCCCCCCGCACTGGTCCGGATTCCGGGTCCGCCCCGAGTCGATCGAGTTCTGGCGCGACCGGCCGTTCCGCCTGCACGAACGGCTTGTGTTCAATCGTGCGGGAACGGGCTGGACGACCCGGCGCCTGTTTCCGTAGGGCCCCCAAATACTCCGCTCATCCCGGCGAAGGCCGGGACCCAGGTTTTTTTGAAGCGGCTGCGCAAGATTCCAATTGGCCGCAGTCCCAGCAGGGACCGCAGGCCGACCACTGAAAACGCCTGGGTCCCGGCCTTCGCCGGGATGAGCGGAAGGGCGGGCTATACTCCCTCGTCCTTGACGCCGTAGCGGGCCAGGAAGGTCTCGACGGCCTCATGGACGATGCTGTCGAGCGGGCGGGCGGGCATCGCGTCGTCTCCACCCAGCAGTCCCAGCAGCAGCGTGGGATGTTCGATCATCCCCTGCAGCTGGCCCGCGGCCCAGGCCGGGCTCTCGACCCGGATCGCGCCATCCGCCTCAAGCGACTGGAGGATATCCACCAGCGTGCCGGCCAGCTGCGTGCGGGCGTGCGCCCGGACCTCGTCGGCGAGGTGCGGGAAGCGGCGGCGCTCTGACACGACCATCCGGAATGTCGCCCGGGCGGGGGCGGTGCAGTAGAAGTCCGCGTACGCCCGGCTGAAGGCCGCCAGTCGCGTCCGCGCGTCGCCCTCGGTCTTTGCGGAGCGTTGTACGTGGGTCGCGATTTCGGCGAGGGCGTCCTTGACCACGACGGTGAACAGGTCGGCCTTGCCGGGAAAATGGGCGTAGAGGGTCGCGGTCGAGACGCCGGCGTCCCGCGCGACCTGCTCCATGCCGGCATGGGAATAGCCTTCACGGGCGAAGAGGGCGCGCGCTGATGCAAGGATGCTGTTCCGTTTTCGCGCGGACCTTGTTTCTCCCGGTGTTGACTTCGCCATGCACCCTCGAAAATGCTGCCTCCGTTCAGCCTATAGGCGAAAAAGGCGCAGTCGCAAGGCGTGGTGACTCAAATCGGATCAGGTCGCCCAGGCGTTGAGCAGGGGGTGTGCCAGCACCGGCGCCAGAAGACGGTCGAATTCGGCGGGGTCATCGGGGATCACCGCGCCGCGGTCGTCGACCAGCACGATATCGGCGCGAGCCCGCGACGGCTCGATCAACCGCTCATGCGCCGGCCGGACGGTGGCGAGGTACTGCTGGATCACGGAGTCCGCCGTGCGACCCCGCTGGGCCTGATCCCGGATCAGTCGACGGATGAACCGTACGTCCGGCGGCGTGTCGACATAGATCCGCAGGTCGAACAGCGCCGCCAGGTCCGGCGAGCACAAGAGATGCGCGCCTTCGACGACGATCAGCGGCGCCGGCGCGATGGTGTCCACCGACGGCAGCCGGCGGTGGGTCTCGAAGCAGTAGAGCGGCGCCTCGACCGTGCCTCCGGCCCGCAATGCAACCAGGTGCTCTCCGAGCAGGGCGTGGTCCTTGGCCGTGACGTCGTCAAAGTCGAAGGTGGCGGCGTCAAAGCCAGGCCGCCCGCCATAGTCGCCGTAGTAGGCGTCCTCGATGACCAGCCGGACCGTCCCAGCGGGCAGTCGCGACTCCAGCGCGCTGGCCAGGGTGCTCTTCCCCGACCCGGACCCGCCGGCGACGGCGATCAGCAGGGGCGGGGACGGGGAGTGGGCGCGGATATCGCTCATGTCGACCTATCGGCCACAATCAGAAGCGCTTGCCAACGGTCAGTATGGTGAATTTTCCCGCTCTGCGCGCCCCGCGTTGCCCGGAAGGCCTTGCGCCGCTAGGGTCTCGCCCGCAGGGAAATCAAGGGGAGTCCGGGCATGCAGGGCCTGATGCAGCAGTCGGCGTTGACCGTCGACACGATCCTGGATCACGCCAAACGCTGGCATGGCGACCGCGAGGTCGTCACCCGGTCGGTCGAGGGGCCGATCGTGCGCACGACCTACGCCCGCATGCACGACCGCGCCAAGCGCGTCTCCAACGCCTTGCTGGGGTTGGGCATCCGGCCGGGCGACCGCGTCGCGACCCTGGCCTGGAACAGCGGCCGCCACATGGAAGCCTGGTACGGCATCATGGGCATCGGGGCGGTCTGCCACACCCTGAATCCGCGTCTGCACCCTGACCAGATCGCCTGGATCATCCGGCACGCCGAAGACCGCATCATCTTCGTCGACCTGACCTTCGTGCCGATTCTCGAGGAAATCCTCGGCAACTGTCCGTCCGTGGAACATGTGATCGTCTTCACCGACAGCCATCACATGACACCGTTCCAGATCCGCGGCGTGCCGACCCTGGCCTGGAAGGGCGCCCACACCTACGAGACCCTGGTGGAGGGCAGCAGCCCCGACGTCGCCTGGGGCGGCTTCGACGAGAACACCGCCGCCGGCCTCTGCTACACCTCGGGCACGACGGGCGATCCCAAGGGCGTCCTCTATTCGCACCGATCCAACTACATCCACACCCTGGTCGGCCTTCAGCGTGACGTGCTCGGTGTCTCGGCGCTCGACACCGTCCTGCCGGTTGTGCCGATGTTCCACGCCAACGCCTGGGGCATCGCCTTCGCGGGCCCCGCGGTCGGCGCCAAGCTTGTCATGCCGGGCGCGAAGATGGACGGCGAGTCGATCCACGAACTGCTGGAGACGGAAGGCGTGACCTTCTCTGCCGCCGTTCCGACCGTCTGGCAGATGCTGCTGCAGCACCTCGACAAGACGAACGGCAAGCTGAGCACGCTCAAGCGCGTGGTCATCGGCGGCTCGGCCTGTCCTGAGGCAATCATTCGCGGCTTCCATGACCGCTACGGCGTGGATGTGCTGCACGCCTGGGGCATGACCGAGACCTCGCCGCTCGGCACCCTCGGCACCGCCAACGCCCGCATCGCCTCGCTGCCTTACGACGAACAGATGGTCTACAAGCTCAAGCAGGGCCGGCCGCCGCTCGGCATCGACCTGAAGCTGACCGACGACGCCGGCAACGAACTGCCGCACGACGCGCGCACCTTCGGCAACCTGAAGGTCAAGGGCCCGTTCGTGGTTCGCGAGTATTTCAAGGGCGCCGGCGGCAAGATCCTCGACGACGACGGCTATTTCGACACGGGCGACGTGGCGACGATCGACCCCGAAGGCTTCATGCAGATCACCGACCGCGCCAAGGACGTGATCAAGTCCGGCGGCGAGTGGATCAGCACCATCGACATCGAGAACATCGCCATGGGCCACCCCAAGGTGGCGCTGGCGGCGGTGATCGGCATGCCCCATCCCAAGTGGGACGAGCGGCCGCTGCTGCTGATCAAGCTGAAAGACGGCGAGACGGCGACCAAGGAAGAGATGCTTCGCTTCCTTGAAGGCAAGATCGCCAAGTGGTGGATGCCAGACGATGTCGCCTTCGTCGACGACATCCCGCTGGGCGCCACGGGCAAGATCGACAAGAAGCTGATCCGCGAGCGGATGAAGGACTATGTCCTGCCGGCCACGCCTGTGCTGGCCGCGGCGACCGTCGCGATGAAGGCCGAGCCGGACCCGGTCCTGCACGCACCCGACAACCCGGATCCGGCGCCCGCCGCGCCGGAGACCGCCGTGGGAAAATCTGAGGCCCCGGCCAGCGTGGCAGCTGCCGTCGGGGCCGAAGAACCCGTGACCGCCGAAGTTGAACACACGTCCGCGCCCGTGGTCGAACCCCCGGCCGAGGAACATCTCGCCTGGTCTTCCTCGGATCCCCTGGAGGACGGCGACGTTCCCGCGGCGCTCCCGAGCATGCCGGACATGACACCCATGTCCGGCGGTACGCCGGCCGCCGAGGCTCCGCTCTCGCTCAGGCCGACACCCGTCAAGGGACCCTTGCCGAAGAGCGGAGAGTCGAGGATCGACGCGCCGCTGGCCTTCGCCCCCCTGCCAGGCATGGGGGATCGCAAGCGCGCGAAGGACAGGCGCAAGCCCAAAGGCAAGGCGGGCGCGAAGTCGACCCGCGGCTGGGCCGACCGCTACCTCGACTTCGCCCTGCTGGTGGCGCTCGCGCCGGCCGCCATGGCGCTGGTCGGCGCGTTCGCCACGAAGTTCGGCGTCATAACCGAGGCGCAGGGCTTCGACGCCATGTTGATCCAGGGGCCGACCGACTCGCTCGGCTGGGCGCCTGCGATCGCTCTTGTCGGCGTGCTGACCGGGATTATCGGCGTTTTGGCCGCCGTCTTCGGCGGCTTCGCGCGGCTGTGGGGCAAGGCGTTTCTGGCCCTCGTCGTCACGGCCCTGACCTGGGGCGCGTTTATCGGCGTCGGCCTCTGGGACACCCGGATCCCCTCGATCCATGACGTGGCGACGGACTGGAAGGACCCGCTGATGTTCTCGCCCACGGCGCTGAAGGCGCGGGGGCCGGACGCCAATCCCGTCGACCCCTCGCCGATCCTGCCGATGGGGTCGCGCGCCTACGCCGGCCGGCCGGTGGCCGAGGTCAACGCCGAAACCTGCCCGGCCGCCCGGCCCGTGACGCTCGCGGCCAACGCGGCCCAGGCCTTCGCCGTGGCCAAGGCTGCGGTCGAGAACGCCGGCATGTCGATCATCACCGCCGATCCGGCGTCAGGCCGGATCGAGGCGACCGCCGTCAGCATGCTCTACGGCTTCAAGGATGATGTCGTGGTGCGCATTCGTCCGGACGGAACCGGCGCCCGCATCGACCTCCGCGCGATCCGCCGCACAGGCGATCGCGATATGGGCGCCAACTGCCACCGCATCGAAAGCCTGGTCAGCGCGCTGGTCGGATAGAGGCTCTTCCGCTAGCCCGCCAGCCGGTAGTCGCTGTCCAGCGTGGGCTGGCCCTCGCAGACGGCGCGGCCCTCCTTCACCAACTGGACCATGTGCGCCATCACCGAATGGGCGGCGGCGGGGTGCAGGCGCACGTCGACAGCCTTGTACAGCTCGGCGACCATCGGCTTGATCCGGGTGTGCCCGGCCTTCAGCGCCGCGATGATCTGGGCCTCGCGGTCGCGGCGATGGTCGATATAGGCCTGGATGAACGGGGCCGGCTCGGTGATCGGCGGACCGTGGGTCGGCCACAGGGTGGAGAATCCGCGCTCCCTGACCCGCTCCAGACTGGCGAAATAGTCGCCCATGTCGCCGTCGGGCGGACTGATCACGGTCGTCGACCAGCCCATGATGTGATCGCCGCAGAACAGGGCGTTCTCTTCGAGCAGGGCGAAGCAGATGTGGTTGGAGGTGTGGCCCGGCGTCGGAATGGCCTCCATGGTCCAGCCTGCGCCCGGGAACAGGCCGCCGTCGCACAGGCCAACGTCAGGCCTGAACGCGCGGTCATCGCCGGCTTCCATCCGGACGTCGGACTCCGTGGCCAGGCCCTGCTTGGCGCAGGCGTAGATGGTCGCGCCCGTCCGGGCGGCCAGCGGCCGGGCCAGCGGCGAGTGGTCCATGTGATTGTGGGTGACGAAGATGTGGGTGATCTTTTCACCGGCGGTCGCCGCCAGGATCGCCTCAAGGTGATCGTCCATGTCGGGGCCGGGGTCGATCACCGCCACCTCGCCGTTGCCGATGATGTAGGTGCCGGTGCCAAGGTAGGTGAACGGTCCCGGGTTGTTGGCCACGACCCGGCGGATCAGCGGCGTCAGCCGGTCAACGACGCCGTACTCGAAGGTCACCTCGCGAACGAAGGGGATCATGCGCCGGCCTCCGCGGTCTTGCCGTCGATCATGGTCAGCAATGCCTTTGACAGTCTGGATATGGCTTCGAGTTTCTGCCGCCACGGCAGGCGCAGCGGCGGCATGTCGGTCTTGTTGACGTCGACAATATAGAGTCGTCCGTCGGCACGGTCGCGCAGGATATCGAGACCGCCCCAGTCGAGATTCATCGCCGCACAGAACCGGCGGATGGTCGCAAGCTCTTCGGCCGAAAACAGGTCGTCCGGCCGATGCAGCGACACGGTGGTGTTGTAGTTGGCGAACCGGTCTCGCACGGGACGGCGCTTGATGAAGGTCAGCACCGGCTCGCCGGCCACGCAGGGCGTGCGCAGATCGACCACGTGGTCGCCGTCGACCGTGTCGATGACCCGCTGATAGACGCGGCCGGGCAGGGGCGGGGTCGGGCACTGTACGATCCGTCCGTCATGGGCGCCGTTGTCCTCGCCTTTTTCGACCGCCGGACCTGTCCAGGTCTCGGGATCGACGGTCAGCGCGTAGCCGAAGACATATTCGAACACGCTGGCGACATGGCTTTTGGATACATCGTCGCAACGGAAGTTGAACTGTCGCTCAAGGTCGCAGGCCGGTGGCTGGCTGATCGTCCGGTCCTCGAAGAAGACAGCCGCTTCCGCGGCGTCCGCCGATCGCGCGAAACGCACCCCGCCCCAGCAGGCTGCCAGCCAAAGCAGATACCAGGGCCGCGGCGCATCCGGCGCGAACCAGACGCGCGGCCCCGGCCGAAACAGCGATGTCACGAGGCCCTTGAGTCGCACGGGGACGTAGTAGGCGCTCCACAGCGCCACATCGACGATCAGGTCACGGTCGATCGCCAGGTCAGCGCCAGTGGCGCGAACCCTTACCCGTCCACCCTCGAAATCGAGATCCGAGGTCCAGAACACCCCTGCCATACAGTTCCTTTCGCCGCCCCCGAGGCTGCGTCGATGTCGTTAACTAGTGGAATTTTGATCACGGACAAACGACGGCTGCGTGACGGACCTGTGATGCGCCCCGCGCGGCAGCCGAAAGTGGAAGCCGGTTTCGGCGACTGCCACTCGCGCAAGTCAAAGTCCGGCGCCGGACTTGCGGACGGTCTCTCCACGGCAGTGGAGATGGCTCAAAATGGCGACGACAGCGGCGATCTTTGTCTCAAAAAGGCTCCAGCGCGCGGCCTTCGCCTTCCTCTGCCTCGTCGCGGCGCAGCTCGTCGTGGCCAGCTGTGAACCGGAGCCATCCGCGATGGCGGCGCGGGTGACGCTGGGCGGGCACTAGTTTTCGCCGGTCCCCCCCCGCATTGCGGGGAGGGGGACCATGCGGATCGTGGTGGAGGGGCGGCGCAATCGGGCCCGGACCGCTCCAGGACCGTGGTCAGGCCCGCTTGATCCGTGAAGAATATTCCACTATATCGGGACAGTCGAGAGTGTGAGGCCTCCCATGTCCAGGACCATGACCTTGAATGTCCGGGTTGGCGGAGCGCTTGGCGACTTTGTCGCCGCGAATGTCGGCGACGCCGGCGCCTACGACAATGTCAGCGAGTACGTGCGGGACCTCATCCGTCGGGACAAGGCGCGGGTCGAAAGCGAAGCCTTCGAACGGCTCAAGGCCGAACTGACGCGCGCCTTCTCCGCTCCCGACAGCGCTTATCGCCCGTTGACGGCGGAGGCCCTGATCGCGCGCAACGGCAGCCCGCAAGAGTGACCGGCTGGCGCGTCAGTGACGGCGCGGGGAGCCGGATCGACGAAATCTACCAGTACACGCGGGAGGCCTGGGGCGAGGATCAGGCGAGAGCCTACGTCGAGGGCCTGTTCGCGCGCTTCGAGGCCATTGCCGCGCGGCGTTTCCCCTGGCGCGCCATTCCGGCGGAGTTCGGTGTCGACGGCTATGTCTGTCGATACGAGAAACACCTCATCTACTGGAAGGTGCTCGGGGACGGCGCTGTCGGCATCGTGACGGTGCTGCACGAACGCATGCACCAGATCGAACGCTTCAGCGACGATTTCGGGGGCTGAAGCCGCCCCGCTACCCCAGCACCCCCGACAGGTCGTACCCCGCCTGCCGCCCCAGCGCCGACAGCTCGCTGCGTGAGCGTACGCCGGACAGCGCCTGGCCGATCGACCAGGTGACGATCGAGCGGGTGCCCGAGCGGCAGAAGGCCAGCACCGGGCCGTCGGCGTCCTCGATGGCCACGCGGTTGGCGGTGATCTGGTCGTCGTTCGGGCTGCCGACGACGGGGATATGCACATAATCCATACCGGCGGCGCGGGCGGCGGCTTCCATCTCGGCGCTGGACGGCTGGCCCGGGACCTCGCCGTCGGGCCGGTTGTTGATCACCAGGGTGAAGCCCTGGGCCGCCGCCGCCGCCATGTCTGCGGGCGCGATCTGCGGGCTGACGGCGAAATCTTCGGTGACGCGGCGAAATTCGGTCATGGCTCGTTCATCCACACTGGGGTTCGTTGACATCATCGGGGCCCGATGAAACCTTCGCAATGTCTTTGCGGCCCTTCCCCGCGCCAGTGAGCCGACATGCTGCGTTTCCTGTTCCGCCGTCTGCTCGTGGCCGTTCCGACCCTGCTGCTGGTCGTCACCATCGCCTTCTTCATGATGCGCGCCGCGCCTGGCAGCCCGTTCGTCAATGAGCGGCAGCTGGCGCCCGAGGTCGAGAAGGCCGTCATGGCCCGCTTCGGCATGGATCGCCCGCTGCCCGAGCAATATCTGAACTACCTCAAGGGCGTCGCCGTCGGGGACTTCGGCCCGTCGCTCAAGTACCGCAACAAGACGGTGCTCGAGATCCTCAAGGACAACTACAAGGTCAGCGCGACGCTCGGCGTCCTGTCGATCCTGCTGGCCATGCTGGTGGGCATCAGCCTCGGCGTGATCGCGGCCCTCCGCCAGAACCGCATCGCCGACTACCTGACCATGGGCGTTGCGATCCTCGGGGTCTGCATCCCGACCTTCGTCACGGCGCCGCTGCTGGTGCTGGTGTTCGCCTCGAAGCTCGGCTGGCTGCCGACCGCGGGCTGGAACGACGGGGCGCTGGCCAACCTGGTCCTGCCGATCACGGTCCTGGCCCTGCCGCAGATCGCCATCATCTCCCGCCTGACGCGGGCCGGGATGATCGAGGTGCTGCGCTCCAACTACATCCGCACCGCCCGGGCCAAGGGCCTGCCGGAGCACCTGATCGTCCGCAAGCACGCCCTCCGCGCGGCCCTCATGCCGCTGGTCAGCTACCTCGGTCCCGCCGCCGCCGGCCTGCTGACAGGCTCGCTGGTGGTCGAAAAGATCTTCAACCTGCCGGGCCTCGGCAAGTTCTTCGTCAACAGCGCCCTGCAGCGCGACTACACGGTCGTGATGGGCATGGTCATCGTCTACGCGCTGCTCATCCTGGTGCTGAATCTGCTGGCGGACATCGTCTACGCGGCGCTCGATCCGCGCGTGAGGCTGTCATGAGCGTGCTGGACATGATCCCCGGCTCGCCGGACCGGGCCGAGCTCCTTCGGAACGCGGTCAAGGGCCGCTCCCTGTGGGACGACGCGACCCGCCGGCTGCTGCGCAACAAGGCCGCGGTCACCGGCATGGTCGTCCTGGCCGTCATGGTCCTGCTGGCGGTTGTCGGGCCGTTTCTCGTGACATTTCCGTACGACAAGGTGACCAAGACCGACGTCTGGATGGCCCCGCTGCACAGCGGCCATCTGTTCGGGACGGATTCGCTGGGCCGGGACCTGCTGGCCCGGCTGCTCGCGGGTCTGGGCGTGTCGCTGGCCATCGGCGTGGTGGCCACCAGCGTCTCGCTGGTCATCGGCGTGGCCTGGGGCGCGACGGCCGGCTACCTCGGCGGCCGCATCGACGAGATCATGATGCGCGTCGTCGACACGCTGTACTCCCTGCCGTTCATCTTCTTCGTCATCCTGCTGATGGTGACGTTCGGCCGGAACATCTTCCTGATCTTCCTGGCCATCGGCGCGGTCGAATGGCTGACCATGAGCCGCATCGTGCGTGGCCAGACCCTGTCGTTGAAGAGCAAGGAGTTCATCGAGGCGGCGAGGGCGGCCGGCCTGTCCTCCAGCCAGATCATCTTCCGCCACATCGTCCCCAACCTGCTGGGGCCGGTGGTGGTCTACGTGACCCTGACCATCCCGGCGGTGATCATCGCCGAGAGCTTCCTGTCGTTTCTCGGGCTGGGCGTTCAGCCGCCGATGGCCTCGCTCGGAACCCTGATCGCCGGGGGCGCGCAGGACATGGAGATGGCGCCCTGGCTCCTGATCTTCCCGTCGGCGACGATGATCGTGACCCTTATGGCCTTCAACTTCATCGGCGACGGCCTCCGGGACGCGCTCGATCCGAAGGACCGCTAGGATGCGACGGTCAGTTGTCGCGATGCACGCGGATGTGGCTGTAGCCGATGGTCATCATGAAGCTGCCCATGGTCGCCGACCGGATCTCGACGGTGGTCCCGGCCTTGGGCTCACGCGACACCCGTTCATTGTCGACCTGACGCCAGACGGCACCGTCGGTCATGCGGATGGTCCATTTGCCGGTCGCGTCCTGGCCGGCCGACTCGACGGTCGCGGTGATCTTGTCGAGCGCCTCGGTCCGCTCGCCGCCGGTCATGAAGGACGGCATCTGGAAGTTGAAGCCGAACGCGGCCTTGCGAGCCTCCTGCACCTGCGCGCGATCGACGACCACGACCTCGCCGGCCTTCTCGGCGGCGTCGAGCGACGCGGCGGCGGCGTCGAAACAGGCGAGCCGTTCGGTCGGATCCTGCATCTGCCGACAGGCGACGATCGCCTGCAAGGGCGCGGCGCGACCCTTGATCGGCGAGGCGGCGAGACTGGCCCCTGTAGCCAGAAATACTACCGCTCCGGCGGCCACGACGGCGCCGGCATTCCGGCGCAGGGCGAGCGATGACATGGGCGACTCCCGAAACACTGAGACCGCCATTGAAGGGCCGGGCCGCGTGATCCGCAATCTCTTCCTTGTCAGCCTCGCCGTGCTGGGCCTCGCGGCCTGTGGTCAGTCGGCGCCGGCCCGTCCGGCCTGCCCGCCGGGCAAGGTCTGTCTGCAATACGGCAACGCCTCTGAACCCCAGACGCTGGACCCGCATCTGTCGACCGGCACCTGGGAAGACCGCATCCAGAGCGACATGCTGGTCGGCCTGACCCAGTCGGACCCCGCCGGCAAGCCGATCCCGGGCATGGCCACGAGCTGGGATATCAGCCCCGACGGCCTGGTCTGGACCTTCCATCTGCGCGACGCGAAGTGGTCCGACGGCGTGCCGGTCACGGCCGACGACTTCGTCTTCTCGTTCCGCCGGCTGCTCGATCCGAAGACGGCGTCCGAATACGCCTCCGTCTTCTTCCTCGTGAAGGGCGCCCAGGCGGTCAACGAGGGCAAGGCGCGGCCGGAAACGCTCGGCGTGTCGGCCCCTGACGCCCATACGGTGCGCATCGAGCTGACCCATCCCGCCCCCTATCTGGTCGAGCTGGCCAAGCATCACACCATGTATCCGGTGCCGAAGCATGTGGTGGAGCGCTGGGGCGAGGACTGGATCAAGCCGGAGCATTTCGTCGGCAACGGCGCCTACGTGCTCAAGGAGTTCCGGCTGGGCAACTACGTGCGGTCGGTGAAGAACCCGCTGTTCTGGGACGCCGACAAGGTCTGCGTCGACGAGATCTACTACTACCCGACCAATGACTCGATTTCGGCCGAACGCCGCGTGGCCCGCGGCGAGCTGGATGTGAACACCGATATCCAGTCCAACCGTATCGCCTTCCTGCGCACGAAGATGCCGGCCTATGTGCGGACCAACACCTACCTCGGCGTCGTCTACCTTGCCTTCAACAACAACCCGAAGACCGGCTATCCGCCGTTCCGCGACAAGCGGGTTCGCCAGGCCCTGGCCATGGCCGTGGACAGCGACTTCATCGCCACGAAGCTGTTGCGGGGCGGCCAGCTGCCGGCGAAGAACTTCACCCCGCCCGGGGTGGCCAACTACAGCGGCGCCGAGCCTGCCCACTGGGCCAACTGGCCGCTGGCGAAGCGCCAGGCCGAGGCGCGCCGCCTGCTGGCCGAGGCCGGCTACGGTCCCGGCCACCCGCTGAAGCTGGAAATCAAGCACCGCAATACGCCGGACCCCATGCTGTTCATGCCGGCGGTCCAGGCGGACTGGAAGGAGATCGGCGTCGAGGCGACCCTGGCCCAGGAGGAGACCCAGATCGCTTACCAGGACTACCGCACTCGCGCCTTCCAGGTGGCCGACGCGGCCTGGATCGCCGACTACAATGACCCGACGAGCTTCCTCGACCTGCAGCGCTCGTTCTACGGACCGCAGAACTACGGCGACTACAACAACCCCGAGTACGACCGGCTGATGGCGCTGGCGGACAACGAGCCGAACGTGGCCAAGCGCGCGGCGCTGATGGCGCGGGCAGAGCACATCATGCTGGAAGACGCCCCGATCGCCCCGGTCTACTTCTCGGTGAACAAGAATCTGGTCCGCCCCGAAATCACGGGCTGGGTCGACAACCTTCTGGACCACCACCGGACTCGCTGGCTCTGCATGAAGCCGCGCTGACCGGCGCCGAGTCGCCACGGCTTCAACATCGCAGGGTCCTTTTTGGTGGCCCCGACCCCGAATCGGGGAATTCCGCGCCCCAAACTCGCCTTTCGGGCGGCCCGCTGTTGCCAATGTGCGACATTCTCGCGGCTGTGGTGTGACGTTCCTGTAATCTCCGTTGACCCCTGTTTCCGTGGGGAGCAAGGATCGGCTCAACCGGGCGTTCAGAGCGCCCGGAGTCCTATTCGTCCAGACTTTTTGAGGGGGCGCGATTCCCGGAGACCCCGGGCCGCGCTGAACCGGAGGGAATTATCTTGAGGCTCCAATCCACGCGCGGTCGCCTGCTGGCGTCCACCATCATCTGCGGAGCGGCCATCGCCGCCGCCGTGCCTGCGTTCGCGCAGGACACCACCGTTGATGCCGTCGTCATCACCGGCTCGCGCATCGCGCGCCAGGACTACGTCGCCAACAGCCCGGTTTCGACCGTGACGGCTGAGCAGATCGAAACGACCGGCAGCCTGCAGGTCGAGCAGATCCTGAACGCCCTGCCGCAAGTTGTTCCGGGCTTCACCGCCGCGTCGAACAACCCCTCGGACGGTACGGCCACGGTCGACCTGCGCGGCCTCGGCCCGCAGCGCACCCTGGTTCTGGTCAACGGCCGCCGCACCACGCCGGCGACCAAGGGCTTCTCCTCCACCGACCTGAACACGATCCCGACCGGTCTCATCGACCGCGTTGAAGTCGTGACGGGCGGCGCCTCGGCCGTGTACGGCTCGGACGCCCTGGCCGGCGTCGTCAACTTCATCCTGAAGAAGAACTACGAAGGCCTGGAACTGGGCACCCAGTACGGCATCTCGGGTCTCGGCGACGGTGAGCAGTTCAACCTGTCGGTCCTGGCCGGCGCCAACACCGCCGACGGCCGTGGCAACGTCACGACCTACCTGTCCTACTACGACCGCGACGCGGTCATGCCGGACACCAGCGATCGTCCCTGGTCCTACTACAGCAACGCCGGCGGTTCGGCCACGGGCACGGCTCGTCTGGACAACGTTCCGCTGAACCCCTTCGCGCCCCAGGCCACGGCCGCCGGTTGCGCCGCCGGCGCCACCTCGCGGAACCTCTCCTTCAGCCCCTCGGGCGCGATTCGCGGCTTCTGTAACGACTTCGACATGACGGCCGCCGTCAACGACCGCTACAACTTCTCGCCGGTCAACCCGCTGTTGTCGTTCGACGAGCGCTGGACGGCCACCGTCCTGGGCCGTTACGACATCACCGACGCCGTGGAAGCGACGTTCGAAGTCAGCTACGCCGACAACCGTAACGGCGCCCAGCTGGCCCCGACCCCGGCGACCGGCGTCAGCATCGCCGTCACCAACCCCTTCCTGTCGCCGACGGCCCTGGCCGCCCTGGCCTCCCGCCCGACCCCGGCTGCGAACGCGGTGTTCCGCCGCCGCATGATTGAAGTCGGCGCGCGCCAGCAGGACCACAACAACAAGACGTTCAACGTCAACTTCGGCCTGAACGTCGACCTGCCGAACGACTGGACCCTGGAAAGCTACGTCAGCTACGGCCGGACCGAGTTCACCGATTCGACCCGCAACGACGTCTCGCGTTCGCGCCTGTACGCCTCGCAGTCCGGCACGACCGCCGCCTGCTCGGCCGCGGCCCTCGCGATCTTCCCGACCTGTATCCCGGTCAACCTGTTCGGCGCCGGCAGCATCTCCACGGCAGGCGCAAACTTCATTCGCCTGAACTTCACCGACCAGACGATCTTCGAGCGGACCACCGCCTCGGCCATCGCGTCCGGCAAGCTGTTCACCCTGCCGGCCGGTGACGTCGCCGTCGCCGTCGGTGTTGAATACCGTGAAGACTCCTTCTCCTACACGCCGGACGCCGCCCACGCTTCGGGCGACATCTTCGGCTTCAACATGGAACGGGGTGTTGGCGGCGGTTACAGCGTCGGCGAAATCTACGGCGAAGCCGTGGTTCCGCTGGTGAAGGACGTCCCGGGCGTTGAATACCTCGGCCTCGAACTCGGCGCTCGCTGGTCCGACTACAGCTCGGTCGGCAACGTCACGAGCTACAAGGTCGGCGGCGAATACGAGCCCTTCGACGGTCTCCGCTTCCGCGCCATGTACCAGCGCGCCAGCCGCGCCCCGAACGTGTTCGAACTGTTCCAGGCCGGCGACCAGGGCTTCCCTGCGGCGACCGATCCCTGCTCGACCGCGAACGTCAACACGGGTGCGGCGACTCCGGTCACCAACGCCACCACGCTGGCGATGTGCACGGCCCAACTCGGCGCCAACCCCAACACGATCGGCTACGTTCAGCCGAACTCGCAGCTGGAAGCCTTCTTCTTCGGCAACCCGAACCTCGCCGAAGAAGTGTCCGACACCTACACCGTCGGCCTGGTCTGGCAGCCGGAGTTCATCTCGGGCCTGAAGCTGACCCTCGACTACTATGACATCAAGGTCGACGGTTACATCGGTTCGATCAACGGCGGCACGCAAGGCACGATCAACGCCTGCTACGCTTCGGGCAGCTTCGCTTCGGCGGCCTGTAACGACGCGGCCGTCGGTGCCCTGACCTACCGCGACACCACCGGTGAGCTGAAGATCCGTGTGCCGCTCGGCAACGTGTCCGCTCTGCGCACCAAGGGTGTCGACCTCGGCGTCAACTACGGTCTCGGCCTCGGCTGGTGGGGCAGCAAGCCCGACTCGTTCGGCGACAAGATCGATATCGGCCTGAACCTGACCTACCTCGACTCCTATGTGCTCGACGGTATCGACTACAAGGGCACGATCGGCGCCTACAATATCTCGGCCACGCTGCCGGAATATAAGGCCGTCCTCCGCGTCGGTTACGACATCGGACCCGTGCGCTTCACCTACATGGGCACCTACTGGGACTCGATGGACAACCAGGGCAACATCCCGGCCTTCGCCGACGGTGGTTACGTGGGCGTCGACTCCTACTGGTACCACGACGTCAACGCTCAGTGGGCGGTCAACGATACGGTCGAAATCTTCGGCGGTATCCGCAACCTGGGCGACGAGCAGCCCCCGGTGTTCGACAACGCCAACGATGGCAACACCGACCCGAACTCCTACGACGTGCTCGGCCGCTACTTCTACGTGGGTGGCAAGCTGAAGTTCTGATCCACGGATCAGTCCTGAATTGGGGGCGGCGGACTTCGGTCCGCCGCCCTTTTTCTTTGTGTTTGCTCTTTCCTCTCCGCGAAGCGGGGAGGGGGACCCTGCGAAACAGGGTGGAGGGGCAGCACCGGACGGGCCGGAAGGACCGGAATTCAGGATGGGTCCGCTGGCGTCCGCGCCGCCCCTCCACCGCCGTCCCGGCGGTCCCCCTCCCCACGGCGTGGGGAGGAAGCTCCGAGCGCTACCGGCCGATCCCCGCGCCCAACCCGCTGAAATCCCTCACCTCCGTCCCCGCTACGCTACAGCGCAAAACAATCTGTCCATCACCCCATCGGCCCACCCCCATACTCACCCCATCCCGCTGCAGGGGAGGGCGTCTCGGCCAGGCGATCCGATGCGGCGGCGGGGTGGAGTTCGAGCGGGAAGCTCCGACGGCGCCAGTCGTTCAGGTCCCTCATCGCCGGCGTTGGAGCCGGGCGGCGAGATCAGACCGGAACGGCCTCTGGCCGAAGGAGCGGCAGGTGAGCGGGGGCTACGCTCACGGTCCGGGGAGGGTCAGCCTCCCCCCGCCCGCCGGAGGCTTCTGCCGGCCAAGCCCTAAGAGGGCTGCCTACCGGCGGCCACCGGATAACGGACTTCGCGGCGCGCGACGGTCTTCCCACCGCTTGCACCCTCTACCAACAAACATCCGGGCAAGCCCGGAGCGCGCCGCGCCCTCCTCATCCTTCAGCCGGACACGGCGTGAAGCCGGAAAGCCGCGTCCCGGGGACATGTACCGCAGGTACGTGTCCCCTAATCGAGCGGCGGGTTTGGGGGACACGTACCTGCGGTACATGTCCCCGCCGCCCAACGAAAAAGGGCGGGGATCGCTCCCCGCCCTTCGTCAGTTCTGGCCGTGAGACCGGAGGGCTAGAGCCCGCCGGGCCCGCAGTCGTTGCGCAGGTAGCTGTCGACCGCCGTCAGGACCTCGGCGATCTGGCCGGGCTCCCAGCGGTTGGACTGGTGACCCATGTCCTTGATCGGCATGTACTTGTAGGGCTTGCCGGCGGCCTTGAGCGCCGCGACGAAGCGCTCGGACTCGCTGATCGGCACCGTCACGTCGCGGTCGCCGTGATAGAGGAACACCGGGATCGACACGTCGGCGCCATGATCGGCGGGCGACAGGCCCTGGATCGTCGGACGCTGCAGTTCCCGCAGGATGCGGCTCTGGTTGACGATCTCGCGGAAGCGATCGATCGAGGCCACGCCGGCGCCGGCGACGGCGCACTGGTAGAGGCCGTGCGGCCGCACCGAGGCCGCCATGGCGGCGTAGCCGCCGTAGGAGTAGCCGTGGATGGCCACGCGATCCGGGGCGGCGATGCCCTGGGCGATCAGCCATTTCACGCCGTCGTCCTTGTCGTCCTGCATCTTCTGGCCCCACTCCGCGTCGCCGGAGCGCCAGAGCTTCTGACCCCAGCCGTCGGAGCCGCGGTATTGCGGCTGCATCACCGCATAGCCGCGCGCGGCGAAATACTGGACCCAGCCGGGGCCGTCCCAGCCCATGAAGTCGCGGGCCCAGGGGCCGCCGTGGGGGACGATGATGGTCGGGTAGGGGCCCGGACCGTAGATCGACGCCTTCGGGGTGGTCAGGAAGGCCGGGATGATCAGGCCGTCGCGGGCAGGGTACTGCACCATCCGCGTGTCGCCCAAGGCGGCAGTATTCAGCCAGGGACGCGAGGCGCCCAGGGCGGTCAGCTTCGTTCCGTCTGTCAGCAGGAAGTACTCCGGCGGCTGGCTCGGACCCGACTTGACCACGACGACATACTTGAAGTCATCGGACCAGCTGTTGACCGTCACGTCGGCGCCGTCGGCCGTGGAGTAGCGCGACTTCTCGCCGGTGGCGGTATCGGTCCATTGCACCGGAACGGTGGTCACGCCCAAGGCCGCGCGCAGCCCCTTGGTGATCGCGCCCAGCCGTTCGTCGATCCAGTAGGTCTTGGTGATCTCGCCGTCGTAGGTGAAGCCCAGCAGCTTGCCGTTGCTGTTCGCCGCATCCGACTGCACGACGCCGCCGGCATCGAACAGCTTGATCTCGAAGATCGGCTCGAGAAGCTTGTGGGCGGCGATGTCGTACTCATAGATCGCCGCCTTGTCGCGGCCGGCCGTGCTGCGCACATAGATGATGTTGGGATCTTCGCTGAAGCCGACGATGTCGGTCGGCTCGCGATCGGCGGCGAAGTAGCGGAAGTGCTCTTCCCACTGGTCGTTGGCCGGATTGCGGATCCACTGGGCGATATAGACCTTGCCGTTCTCGAAATCGACGGACTGGCGGGCGCGAACCTCCCCCTTCAGGTCGATCTGCTCGTTCCCGAACTTGTCGGACGCGGTGAAGGTCTTCTTCCGCTCGCCGGTATAGAGGTTGAGCAGATAGTAGTTCCCGTCCTCAAAGCTCTGGATCAGGATGTTCTTCGGGTCGGTCGGCAGGGTCGAGGCCACCCGGGCGTTCGGGCCCTGGGTCTGGTCGGTGGTCCCCAGCGCATTGCGCCACACCTTGCCTTCAAGGTCGGTGGTGAACAAGCGGAACAGGTGGGTGCGGTTGGTGCCCTGGGTGATCGTCTGGCGCACCTGCACCACGATCCGGTCATTCTTGAGGAAGCCGACGCTCAGGCACTGCGAGCGGTCGCCGCACAGCAGGTTGACCGGGGCCTTGGCCATGTTGGCCGTCTCCCAGACCGACACATAGGCCTTCACACCATCGGGGGAGCGGATCCCCGCGATATGCTTGCCGTCCGGCGAGACGCTGACGCCGCGAATCGCGGCCTCGCGCCCGAAATCATCGGCGCTCGGCGGCCCGGCGGCGGGCGCCGTGGCCGGCGCGGCGGCCTGTCGGGCGTAGCCGGGCATGACCGCGGCCAGCCCCAGAATCGCCAGCGCCCCGGCGGCAATACAAAGCGTACGAATGTGCGGCGTCACGATGACCCCTCGGAATCTGGTTTTCGTTCGCGCGCTGCGGGAATGATTCCCCCTGGACAGGGTCCAGACGCGTCAAACGCGGCCGACGAGCGGCCCGATGCGGCCAATCTAGCTACAATCGCGGTTTCGCCAAGCTGATCTTGCCTTTCCTGAAGCGCTTGTAATGGGGGCACAGATTGCCCGTCGTAAGGGAAACTGTGGCGGGATTGTTACGCCCGGGTGGCTATGGGGCGAAAATGCGTCATCATTCTTGTCGGGCGACGCGAAGCTGCTAGTTTCGCTAAACCGCGCGGGATGGGTATCCCGTGGATGGTCGTTCGCGATCGTTGATTCATCGGGCTACTGGGGATTTAAAACCAAATGCTGGACCGCAAGATTCTAATGGGCTCGACCGTGATCGCCGGCTTCGCCGCCGCGCTCGCCGTCACCGCCCCCACCGTGTCGTTCGCCCAAACCGCGCCGGCGCCCGCGTCGACGCAGGCCACCGACGACACCGAAGTCGAGGCGCTGGTCGTCACGGGTTCGCGCATCAAGCGCACGGAGTTCACCAGCTCCGCCCCGATCCAGGTGATCACCGCCGAGTCCTCGACGCTCGAGGGCATGGTCGACACCTCCGAGATCCTCCAGCAGTCCTCGCTGGCCAGCGGCTCGTTCCAGGTCAACAACCAGCTGACCGGCTTCGTGACCACGGGCGGCCCGGGCGCCAACACGATTTCGCTCCGCGGTCTGGGCGCCACGCGCACCCTGGTTCTGCTGAACGGCCGTCGCGTCGGCCCGGCCGGTACGCGCGGCACCGTCGGCCCGGTCGACCTGAACGTCATCCCGACCTCGATCGTCGAGCGCTTCGAAATCCTGAAGGACGGCGCCTCGTCGATCTACGGCTCCGACGCCGTCGCCGGCGTTATCAACATCATCACCCGCACGAACCTGGACGGCATCGAGGCTTCGGCCTTCACCGACCGGTCGTTCGAGGGTGGCGGTGAAGTCAGCCGCCTCAACGCGTCGTGGGGCAAGACCTTCGACCGCGGCTACATCAACGTGTCGGCCGACTGGTACAAGCAGCAAGTCCTGCACCGCGGCGACCGCGACGACACCTCGTGCTCGATGGACTACCTGCGGTCCTCGGCCAACGGCGGCGCGCTCGTCGACTTCGTCAACACCGATCCGGCCCAAACGGGCTCCGACACCTACAAGTGCTACAACCTGGTCCAGCGCACGATTACGACGACCAACTACGGTCGCCTGATCTACACCGATCCGGGCGTGGTTTACCCGACCGCCCTGCAGGGCAACTCGGGCGGCACCAACAACCTGGCCGGCAACTTCGGCGCCACGCCGATTCCGATCCCCGGCATGGCCCGTCAGGCCCGCGCCGGCTTCCCGGCGACCTTCCCGTACGGCCACTATGACTCGGCCCCCAGTGCGCGCGCGTCGATCCTGAGCCCGGTTGAGCGCACCAGCCTGTACGCTACGGGCGGCTACGACATCACGCCGAGCACTGAACTGTACGGCGAACTGCTGCTGAACCGTCGCGAGTCGGTCCAGTACGGCGTTCGTCAGCTGTTCCCGACGGTGGTCAATACCAACGCCAACGTCCCGGCGGGCTGGAACGCCCTGCTGCAGCAAACCGGCTCCTACCAGCCGATCATCCCGCTGAAGTCCGACCGCGATCAGACGGTCGACTACTGGCGCGGCGTCGTCGGCCTGCGTGGCGACTTCGGCGCCATGCTGGCGGGCTGGGACTGGGACATCTTCTACCAGTACAGCAGCTCTGACGCGACGTACGGCGCGGACATCATCTACAACGATGCCGTCCTCGCCACCTCGGCGAACGCCCTGGCCTGTAACCCGGCGGCTCTCCTCGGCGTTTCCGGCCGTAGCTGCGCCTCGCTCCCGGGCGGCATTCCGTGGCTGAGCTCGCGTGTTCTCAACGGCGACTTCACCCAGGCCGAGCGTGACTTCCTGTTCAAGCACGAGACCGGCAACACCACCTACACCCAGAAGACGGTTGAAGGCTCGGTCTCCGGCGACCTGCTCACGCTGCCGGCCGGCCCGCTTGGCGCCGCCTTCGGCTTCAGCTGGCGCCAGGACGCGCTGGACGACAAGCCCGGTCAGAACGAGCGCGGTTGCGCCTCGGGCACCCCGGCGTCGGTCATCTGCGCCCCGGGCAACCTGTGGGGTTCGACCGCCGCTGGCCGCACCGCCGGCAGCGATACGGTCAAGGAACTCTTCGGCGAACTGGAAGTGCCGATCTTCAAGGGCCTCCCGGGCATCGAAAGCCTCGATCTGCAGGTGTCGGGCCGTTACACCGACTATGACAGCTACGGCTCCGACTCGACCCACAAGGTCGGCCTGAACTGGCAGATCACCCCGTCCTGGCGCATCCGCGCCACCGATGGCACCTCGTTCCGCGCCCCGGCGCTGTACGAACTGTATCTCGCCAACCAGACGGGCTTCCTGGGTCAAGCCTCCATCGACCCCTGCATCCTGTATGAAACCAGCAGCGATGCGCAGCTCCAGGCCAACTGCGCCGCGGCCGGCGTCCCGCTCGGCTACACCGCGGCGGGTTCGAGCTCGGCTACCATCATCACCGGTGGCGGCGCGGGTGTGCTGAAGGCGGAAACGTCGGAAGCCAAGACCCTGGGCGTGATCTGGACGCCGGACTTCATCGATCTCAGCGTGGCCGTCGACTACTTCGAAATCACGCTGAACGACGAAATCCGTCAGTTCGGCGCGAGCAACATCGCCAACCAGTGCTACTCGGCGCCCAACCCGGCCACGAGCGCCTACTGCACGCTCATCGTCCGTAACGGCGCGGTGAACCCGGTCGGCGGCGCTGGCGCCTTCGCGATCCAGTCGATCCAGAACAGCTACGTGAACGTGGCCGAACAAGTGAACACCGGCATGGACCTCACGGTCCGCTTCCAGCACGACTTCGACCTCGGCAAGCTGACCATCGACGGTCAGTTCACCTGGCAGTTCCAGGATGATGTGACGCTGCTCGGCGCTTCGGCGATGGAAGACTACAACGGCGCGACCTTCAACTATGACGGTCCGGACTTCAGCGGCAGCATCAACACCCGGTTCGACCACGGCGACTGGACCTTCAACTGGTCCATCGACATCCTGGGCAAGGGTTCGGACACCGAAGTCTACGGTGGCGATACCTTCAGGCTCTCGACCTACCAGACCCAGTGCCGCCGCACGACGGACAACGCGACCGGTCTTTGCACGGCTCTGCTGGGCACCGGTCCGCTGGCCACGACGAGCACGACCGGCGCCAGCCTCGCGCCGTTCGTCTACTACAAGCAGTACACCGAGTTCTATGCGACCCACGACTTCTCGGTGCGCCGCAAATACAACGACTGGACGATCACTGCGGGCATCCAGAATGCCTTCGACGAACGTCCGCCGGCGCAGTCCGCCGCCCAGTTCCGCATCGGTACCGCGGCTCTGAACGGCTACGACGTGATCGGCCGCCGCGCGTTCTTCAGCATGTCGAAGAAGTGGTAGTCACGTCTCTGACGTAGGAATTGGGGCGGCGGGGGTAACCCCGCCGCCCTTTTCTTTTGTCCCGCGGACCGCTAGGCCCGAGCCATGCCTGTCGAGAGTTCCCCGCTTCTGATCCGCGCCTGGGCGCACTACCGCCGGGGGCAGGCGCGCGAGGCCCACAGCCTTTCACTCGAGGTCGTCCGTGCCGACCCCCGCAACGGCGACGCCTTCGCCCTGTTGGGCCAGATCGCGACCGACCGACGCGCCTTTGACCAGGGCCTGGACCTCTATCAGCGCGCCCTGGCGATCGAGCCGGGGAATGCCGCCTGGGGCGCCGGCCTCGCCCGCTGCCTGATCGGTCTGAACAGGACCGGATCGGCGCTGATGGCCGCCAGGCAGGCGCTGGCCCTCGGTCCACCGGACGCCACCGTGTTCGACATCCTGGGCGTGGTCTTCAGTCGCGCCGGTGATCAGACGCAGGCGACGACCTGTTTCCGCGCGGCCCATCGGCTGGCTCCTGATGACCCGGGACATCTGCTCAACCTCGGTTGGGCGGAGCAGTATCTCGGCGACTTCGCCGCCGCCGAGCAGGCCTGGAGACGCTGCATCGCGCTGGACCCCGAGAACGATCGGGCGATGTGCGCGCTGGTGCAGCTTGCACCCCAGACGGCTGGCAGCAGCCTCGCTGCTCCCCTTGAGCGTCTGTTCGAGCGGGCTGCCGGCGACGCTGACCGCACCCTCCGCATCGGGCATGCCCTGGCCAAGTTGTCCGAGGACCTGGGCGACCCCTTGCGGTCCTTCGACTGGCTGTTGCGCGCCAAGGCGGCGAAGGCCGCCGGGGCGACATCGCTCGAGGCGTGGCAGAATGAGCTGTTCGCCGCCGCCCGCGCGACGGCCCCCGCGCCCGCCAACGCCGCTCCGGGAGAGCCGGCGGAGGACCCGATCTTCATCTTTGGCTTGCCGCGCAGCGGCACAACCCTCGTTGAACGCATCGTCAGCAGCCACCCGTCAGTGGTCTCGGCGGGCGAACCGATGGATCTCGCTATCCTGACCCGCAAGCTGGCGGGCGCACCTACGCGTGAGCTGATCGACGGACCGACGATCAGGGGGCTGCAGCCGTCGGACGTCCCTCGACTCGGGTCCGCCTATCTCGCGTCTCTCCGGGCCCGCGTCGGACCGGCGGCGCGGTTTACCGACAAGACGCCGCTGAATTTCCTCTATGCGGGTCTGATCAACGCCGCGCTGCCGGACGCCCGAATGGTCTGCCTGCGCCGCCATCCGGTCGACAGTTGTCTGGCGATCTTCCGGCAGGTGTTCGCCACGGGCTTTGTCTACTACGACTGGGTCTATTCGCTTGAGGCTACGGCGCGCTTCTATCTGGGTTTCGACGGGCTCATGAGCCACTGGCGCGCGACCCTGCCCGCGGATCGGTTCATCGAGGTCGCCTACGAGGACATTGTGGCGGATCACGAGGGCGAGGCGCGCCGCCTGATGGCATGGCTCGGCCTGCCCTGGAACGATGCGGTGCTGGCCTTTCATGAAAATGCCGCGCCCGTAGCGACCGCCAGCGCTGTCCAGGTGCGACAGCAGGTCTATCACAGCTCCGTAGGACGCTGGAAACGCTACGGAGACCGCCTGAAACCCATGACGGACATCCTGATCGCCGGCGGCGTGCTGTCGGCTGGCGAGGTCTCGGGCTAGACCGCTGACGTCGATCCCTTCGCTACGGGTTCAGATCGTCTCACCCGCTCTCGGCCGGTCTACCGGCCTTGATGGAGGGGCGTCGGAGCCAGCACGGCCGCGCCTGACGGACTGGCCCGCAGCCGCGAGGCGGCCATCTCGTCCAGAATCGCCGAGGCGCGCGGATCGCCCATGACCCAGCCGGCCGCCGCGAGCGTGCGGATCGCGCTGGAGCTGACGCCGAACATCCGGCTGAAGGCCTCGAACGGCGAGCTGTCCTCCTCCATGTGGCGGATGCGAACGTCGCCCGTCAGCTTGGCCAGCGCCTTGGCCCGGTCGATCGCGTCGTAGTAGCCGCCGAGCGTGTCCACCAGGTGCAACTGGCGCGCCTGGACGCCGGTCCAGACCCGGCCCTTGGCGATCTGGCGCACGCGATCGTTCGGCAGGCCGCGGCCTTCGGACACCCGGGCGACGAAGCCGTCATAGATGTGGTCCATCCAGCCGGCGAACGCGGCGCGCTGCGACGGCGTGAAGCCCGTGCCCGTGCCGAAGGTGTTGGCGTACTCGCCGCCCACCGTGGTCGAGCGGACGTCGACGCCGAACCGGGCCAGGGCGTCGCCCAGGGCCATCTTGCCGCCGTAGACGCCGATCGAGCCGGTCAGGGTGGTCGGCTGCGCGACGATCTCGTTGGCCTGGGAGGAGATCCAGTAGCCGCCGGACGCGGCATAGGTGCCCATGCTGACCACGACAGGCTTGCCGGCCTTCCGGGCGGCCTTCACGGCGGCCAGGATCTGTTCGGACGCGGTGTCCGATCCACCGGGCGAGGAGACGCGGAAGACGATGGCCTTCACGTCCTTGTCCTCGATCGCGTCATAGAAGGCGCCGGCGATGTCGTCGGACCAGACGGTGTCCTCGGTCGAGAACGGATTTCCGCCGCCGCCGCGCCCGGTCATGATCGCGCCCTCGGCGCCGATGACGGCCACAACCGGCTTGCCCTTCATGCTGTTGGCCAGCCGTTCGGTGCGCAGCGCGTGGCTCATGTAGTCGTCGAAGTCGACCAGCTTGGCCTTGCCGCCCACCCGGGCGATCAGGGCGTCGGACGCCTCGCGAACCTGGCCGACGCGGTCGATCAGGCCCTTCTTCGCGGCGTCCTCGGCCGAATAGGGGCCCGCCTCGACGAGCCGGACAAACGCCACCGGCTCCTTCTTGCGATCGATGGCCGCGGTCAGCACGCCGGTGCGATAGATCGAGCCCATCCAGGCCGTCTCGGACTCCCGGTGCGCGGGCGTGTAGTCGCTGTAGAGGTAGGGGTTGACGGCGTTCTTGTACTCCATGCGCTGTTCGTACTCGGCCTTCACGCCGTACTTGTCGAAGAAGCGCTTGAAGAACATGTCCTCGCTGGCCATGCCGACGGCCTGGAAGGAGCTGTCCGGCTGCATCCAGAGAGCGTCGGTCGCCGCGCCGAGCATGTAGGTGGAGACCACCGCGCCTGACGGATACAGGCCCTGGCTGTGCGCCCAGATCGGCTTGCCGGCCTTGCGGAAGTGCAGGAAGGCCAGACGCAGCTCGTCCGCCGTCGCCGGCGGCATCCCGCCTTCGGGCAGGCGCACGAAGATGCCCTTCACCTTGCCGTCGGTCTCGGCGTGCCGCAGCGTCTCGATCACCGAGACCACCGACATGCCTGGCCCGGAGAAGGCGGCGAAGGGATTGTGCGGATCCTGGTCGGTCATGCCGCCGCGCAGGTCCAGTTCCAGCACGGCCTGCGCCGGCGTGGTGTCCTTGGGCTTGCTGGCAGCGCCGATCATCGAGCCGATGACCAGGAACGGGATCACGACGAAGAACAATACCAGGCCAGCGAACACGCCGGCCATGGTCAGAAGGAACTGCTTCATCGGGAACCCCGGGTAAACTGAACGCCCAAGCTATAGCGGCGGGCGTTCGCGTCAAATGAACACGGGGCAACACTCCCCGCGAAATCGACTTTGGCTAGTGATTTCGCGGGGCGCGGGAAAGATGGTCGGAGTGAAAGGATTCGAACCTTCGACCCCCGCCTCCCGAAGACGGTGCTCTACCAGACTGAGCTACACTCCGACGTAAGGACGCGGCTTATAGAGGCGACTTCCCGGGACCGCAAGCGACCATCAGAAACCCTCCGGACGGCGTTGCATCGGCGCGTTGCCTGCGCTATCTGACGCCCCTCGCGACGCCGGGCCCTCAACAGCCCCGCCGTTCCTGCTGGGGAATGGTGTAATGGTAACACAGCGGTTTTTGGTACCGTCATTCTAGGTTCGAGTCCTAGTTCCCCAGCCACTTCTTCCCCGAGCGCTTGTAGACATTGAAGTCCTTACAACGTAAGGGTTTCCGTGGCCTTGGTTGCTACGGATACCTGCTACGGAATGAGCTTTATGCAGAATGTCCACCCACGCGGGAAAAGGGGCATTTACGGCGTCAAAAAGGACATCCCTTCTGACGTCCGCCACGCCTTTGGCGGCAAAGCTCAGATATGGAAATCCCTCGGCACTACCGACAAGTATGAAGCCGCGCGGCTGGGGTTGGAAATTCTGGCTGATATAGATCGGAAAATCGCCGCAGCGCGGGGAAGGCCAGAACCGTCGAGCAGTCGCCCGACCGGGAATAGGGTCGGCGCCCGGATCGATCGCGGGAAGGCGCTGGCGGCCATCGACAGCTGGCGGCAGGTGTCGATCCAGACTGCCTACGACGATCACTTCAACGGTCTCGCGGATCAGCCAGTGCCGTTCTCCGACGCCGACCTGGCATGGTCCCAGTTGGTCTTTGCCCTGCAGCAGGGACGGACGGATGATGTCGCTGATTTCGACAATCGCCTCGCGCTTGTCCTTCAGGACGCCGGCCTGCCCGTTACGGCCACGCACCCCGCCATTCCTCGTCTGAGGCCGACCTTCGCCGCCGCATGGCTGGACGTCGAAACCTATATCGGCCGGTTCAGACGCGACGACTTTTTCGGATGGCCGGAGGAGGGGGACCAGGCGACGCAGTCGAGCGCGGCATCCATCGCCCTCGCCGGCGACACCAAGCGCCTTGCAGGGATGAAGCTGAAGGACCTCCTCAGCAAGTTCGTGGCGTCCGAAAAGCCGAAGGACGAAGCCCAGCTGCGCGGCTATGTGCGCCGGCTTGAGGAATACCTCGGCGATCCGGACATCAGCACCATCAGCGCTGTCCAGATGGACGCCTTCCTCGTCGAGCTCCGCAACTTTCCAAACACCAAGAAGCCGGCCGCAAACGACCTCTCTTTCAGCGAGGTAATCGCCACTCTCGGCGCCGGCGGGGATGTCCGGCACCTGTCGCCGAAGACCGTCTGGAAGTGGTTCTCGGCCTACAAGCGACTGTTCGCCTACGCCCTTCGCCTCGGGCTCATTGAACGTAACCCCGTCGCCGGCGCGATGCCGAAGCTGAAGCCGGACGATCGCGGCGAGCGCCTTGCCTATTCGAACGAAGACATTGCCGCGATCTTCGCCAAGCCTTTGTTCCAGGGCGCCGTCGTTCGACGCGACAAGGACGGCGGGGTCTTTGGCTATCGCCACCAGCCAGGTTCCGAAATCGTCCGGGACGTCCACTACTGGCTGCCGATCTTCTGCCTGTTGCACGGCGTCCGGATAGAGGAAGTCGGGGCGGCTCTGGTGGCTGACATTCGCCGTAGCGACGACGCCATCAGCTATCTCGATCTAACCCAGCGAACCCTCAAGACACGCCAATCGCGCCGCCAAGTGCCACTGCACCCGCGCATGGTCGAATTGGGCTTCCACGACTATGTGCAGGGGCTGCGGGATGCAGGCGAGACCTACCTCTTCCCCGACCTGCCGCACGACCCCACAGGCGCTCTGAAGTCCACGCGCCGGTTCACCAAGTGGTGGGGCTACTGGTGCACAGAAAACGCCGGTGAGTTGGGCGAAACGGGCTTCAACAGCCCCGACAAGTCGTTCCATTCCTTCCGCCACAGCTTCAAGCGGGCCTGTAGGGACAGCGGCCTCTCCGAAGAGATCCATGACCAACTGACCGGCCATGCCAGCCAAGCGGTCAGCCGCGCCTACGGGCAGGGGGCATCACTCAGGACGCTGGCGGACGCCATGGCGAAGGTGGCGTTCCCGACGCTGCCAGAGTTGCCGCGCTAACACTGGCGCGCTTGAGACGGCTAAGCGCCAGCTGAAGACATTGGAGACAGTCCAGCAAGCAGACGTTCGCCGCTGGAGCGCCGCAAATTCCAGTCGCGGGAGTTGATTGGGCTACGAGCGCGGCCATATTCTTCCCATGAAGCCGCCCAAGCTGACCACCTCGACCGGATTGCAGGGTCTAGACGCGACCAAGCTGCGCCCCGGCGACGTAATCCTTAGCGCCGACAACTCGCTCACTAGCCAAGCAATCCGTAGCCGCACCCGCTCCGATATTTCGCACGCGATGATTTACGTGGAGAGCCACTCGATCATTGAGGCGAACAACACCGGGGTCCACGCCCGCAACACCCAGCGGTTGCACTACCCTGCTGACCGGGCCCTCTATGTGCTCCGCCCCCGCGAACAACTGACACCTGCGGAGGCCCAGGCGATCTGCGTTTACGCCCGGAGCAAGGTCGGGTCGCAGTACACAGTTCTGGAGGCGGTCCAGTCGATTTCGCCGATCCGGGCGAAGGCCAGCCGCCGCCAGTTCTGCTCTCGGCTGGTCGCCCAAGCCTACGCCGCCGCTGGCCGCCCTCTCGGCGGCGACCCGGACTATCTTTCGCCGGGCGATCTCCTGCGAAGCCAAGCCTTCGAGCAGGTCCCGGATGCGACGATCGTGATCGACAAGGGCACCTCGGCCCGCTGGGCTAACCATCAGGATATGACCGCCGTGATGGTGGCAGCCACCAACGCGGTCCTGGCCGATGTCCGCAAGCTCGACCCAGCGGTCCAGACTTTCGATGACGTCATCGCTCTCTTGATCGCCGAGCCGCAGCACGATGCCGCGGTGCTCGCCGCCTACGAGGCCTCCGGCTACCTGGAAGTTTGGCGCGCCTTGGTCGAGGCGACGCCCTGGCAGTACAGCCTCCCCGCCATGTCCGACGCCGCGCGAGGCTCCCGGGACCACGTCGAGTCCTACTGCCTCGACACCCAGCGGAATGTGGAGGGCTCAGATCGCTATGAGCGCAATCTGACAGGCTACGCCTACCTCCAGCAGCAATACGGCCTGAAGACTTTCGCCCGCTTGCACCAACTTTACGAGCAGCTCGTCCGCCTCAACACGCAGCGGCGGGGCGTGGCGCTGGCCTGGCTGCGCGCCCATGCCCCGAGCCTCGTCTCCAGCGGCAAGCCTCACACCGAAGAGTGGTTCGCCGCCTTGCAGCTGCGCAACCCCACTCAGGCAGCGATGGTCCGTGCCACCCTCACAGCCGCGGGCACCAGGGAGGTCTGCTCGATCTGCGGCGACGATCCTGCCACAGATGTGCGTCTGGTCGAGGACGGGATCAGCGTCCAAGACAGCCTTACCTTCAAGCTCTGTGACGACTGCCGCGAAATTCGCAGCGCCGCAGGCGAGCAGTTGGAGCCCGTGGATCGGCTCCAGTCGAGCGCATGATCGACGATTATCCACGGCGGCGAAGCTGCGGGGAGGTTGCGGCAGGAGCCGACCTCACCATGCGGCCGAGAAGCAGACCTCAGCTGTCTTCATCACCCCGCACCGCGATGTCGCGGACGAGAGGCCAAACGGTGCTTCCGACTTCGCCCCAGTTTCTTTCCGCCATCGGGTAGTGCTCGCGGTAGCTGTACCCTAGACTTGCTGGCTTGCTTCGTCTCGCTGCTCATAGGCGGCGAAAGCAGCAGGGGCTTCCACTTCTGACCCGTTGCGGACGTTGAACGTGAAGCCGGGTGACGTTGATTCCTGACTCATCTCGGACGTTGGGAATGTCCGTTTTCGGGCTGGCAGCCCAATGTTGGCTTTCGGCTTATTTCCGAACGGCCGCATCTGCCTCAGTCCGGCCCTTCAGCGGGTCCGCTTAGCTGCGCGCGCCGGTGACGATCGGCGCCCCTTCAATTGCTGCGAGGTCGGGGCGCGGAGACCAATGCTGAAGTTGCGGCGGGGGCCAGCCTCGGTCTGCAGTTCGCTGAGCGAGCGGGGCCTCGAACCTATCGAAATCCGTAGCTTGCTGGGCCATCGGGCCTGCACGCCTAATGGAAGTTCAAACGCGCAGCCTACCGAGGACTACCGCCATGCTCACCCTGTTCCTTTCGTTGACCCTTGCAGTCGCCTCCAGTCAACTCTCCGACCTGACCTACCAAGGCAAACCGGTGCAAGGCTATCTGGGCGGAACAGCGGATTTCCCAAGTGAGTTTACCGAGGCGCCGGCCTGCGAGGGTGGGGTTTCCCAGCCGGACGACCGAAACGGTTGTGTCTGGCTGAAATCGGACGGGACGGGCACCTGGGAGAACGATGTCGGCCCTGGTGTGCGCCAGGCTGCTACGCCCATCCAATGGTACCTGATCGCCGACAAGGCCGGGACGGTGACGAAGGCGGTGGGCGACGGTGTCGAAACCTACTTCGTGCTGATCAAATTTACCCAGCCCTACTATGGGCAGAATCCCGGAGACACTTACGCTTTTCCGGTCCGCAGGTTCGTCGACGAGCGCCGCATTGTGATCGACAGCAAATGGCGCGTGTACTGAGGCAGCCGAACGGCATGAAAGTTCGGGACATCTTCGTGGTTGGCCTTCCAAGCCTTCTATGCCTGACTTTGGCGCTCGAACCCGGTCTTAGCCTGGCTCAGACAAGACCCGCGCCGACGCCCCTTCCGCCGCCTCCACCGCCGATCCAGAGCGCCCGGACGATCGAGCTGCATGACGCCTTGCCTCCCGCATGCGCCGGGCTTCGGGAGGTCGACTTGGATCGCGTCGGACAGGCGCGGCCGGCCTCTTTTCCTCCGCACCCAGACACCGTCTTGGACGCGGCCAGGCGGGTACAGGGCCCAGATGCACCGCTCTCCCCGACAGGATCGATCGTGCTGACCATGACTGTGGGCGCAGGCTACACCCAGCCGGAACCCTTTGAGACAGCGACCATCGTCGCCAAGGAGGGTGATGGCGTCTGGCGCTTCTTGCGCGTGGACTACTACGTCAATCGTGAGCGGGTGCAGGCGCTCTATCCGGCGATGAAGCCGCTGCCCACGCGAAAAGTGACGACCGGTGAGCTCGCGCCAGACCTTGCCGCTAGGCTGGATAGCGCGTTCGCCAGTCCCTGCCTGCCTTTTGAACCCGACTACGCACCGCCCGGGATGCCGTTGTACGCGGGGGGGATCCGCCCCTGCTTCGATGGCGCCTACTACACCATACTCATCGAGCAGTCCGGACGCCGTCGTGTGGCCTCCCAGGCCTGCAATACGGTTTGGGAAACCGGCGCCATCATCCGGGTGCTGGAGGGTGCGCACAGCGACCCGCGGGCACCCTCTTGACGCGCCCTCTCCAACCCACGTGCAGAGTGGGGTTGAGCGGGAATGGCCCCGCGCAGTTTACGGCCATCGCGAACCACTGTCGGCGAGGCCGGTTCAATAAATCCTGGTCCGTAGATCTATGTGTTTCACCGTCTCCCCGTCCTCAAACATCCGCTTGGTGGGCGCGTTCGAATTGGCGAGCCAGCACACATGCTGCTCATAGAAGTAGGATCGGTTGCTTCCCATCATGGAAGAGGCGCACCGGGAGTTCCAGTCGATCCGCGCCACTTGGCCGGGCAGCAGAGTGAACAGCGGGGATGGGAGATGAGTGGGCCAGCTCGTCCGCAGCATCGACGACCACGGACGATCCAGAGTCAGTCGCACCGCCTCGCCCGAAAACGTCCAGCGCAGATTTGAAGGGTGATTGATCTCGTCGTGCGACCAAACGCCCGAAGCGATGGGGCCCGCAGTTTCGCGGACTTCGTGCTGCTCCTGGGCGAGACAACGGATCTCGTGACGCCATGCCTGCGCCGGGTTGCCAGGGGCCGGCCAGCCGTCCGGGGGAAGAAGCAATGGATAGCTCGCAGCCAGTTTGGGCCGGCGATGCATGTCCCCTGCCGACCGCGTCGCCTTGCCCCACCGCGACCAGATATCCTGAATGACCAGCATGAGAGGAAGCTTGGCATGTCGGACGTAGGCATTGCCAGCGTGGTCGCCAGACTGTCGGCGAAGACGTGACCAGGACTGTGCGATCGTGAGCCCCGTGGTCCTTGCAACTATAATCGCGACCCTCGCCGGCACGCCGGGCGCCGCCGCCCCTAGCAGCCGTCTGGAGTGTGCCGGCTATCGCCAAGGCGTGGGAGGCGCGCGATCGCCGACGCGGTTTACGCTGGATCTGTTCCCGGCCCGGTCAAAGGCGGTCCTCGTGCGGGGAGCCCTCTTCGACAAAACCATCCCAGGCGAGAACTTCGTGCTGGAGGTGACCGCCCATCAGGTTCGCGTGTGCCCGCAGGCCTGCGCAGCCGGCGAACTTGTGGTGAAGAGGAAGGGCGAGGGCGTGGAAGTCACGACGAACTACAACGCGCTGGTGATTGATCAACCCAGTGGTCGAGCCTTGGTCTTCACCGACCGGGAGATCGTTGAAGGCGGGGTAATGCGGTGGTCCTACGAGCACTTTTCGGGTGTGTGCCGTGCGGTTTCACCTTGAAAATCAGCGGGACCTACGAACATCCTGACCTCTCGCCTATGGAATTCCATAGGTTGATGGCCGGTCTGCGGTGACGCAAATCAAGGGCGAGGCAGCAGCAGGTTGGGGTCTGGTCTTGAGTTCGGCTGTGCGAGGCAAGCGCCGGCCTTGGGGGAGCCCTCCGAACGGTCGCCAAGCTTGAATACCTACCGAGGACAGGGGGAAGACATGTCGTGCCTTGAGGAGCCTCCGACTGTCCAGTTGAGGCCCTCGTTGGCGGCGCTCATCGCGGACGCTTCATGACCCAGACCCTTTATCATCTGCACGAAGGCGACGGCGCTTCGGCCCATGAGCGGGTGCGCATCGTCGAAGAGGCCTGCAACCGCGCGGGCATCGTCTTTCGGGCTCTCGACAGTCTCACTGCAAACTATGGTGACCTTCCGAAGCTTGTCCCCGGCGACATGCTGTTCAACGCAGGCCGTGGGTCGGTTCGGCTCGAAACGCTGCTGACGCGGCCATTCGTCGCCACCTTCAGGGACTGCGGGTCTACGCGCTTTACTAACCCTGGCGATACAACAGTGCACTGCGCCGTCCTGGAGATGTTGGGGCTGCCGCAGCCGCGCACAATTCACCGCCTGCCTCCCGACAATGACAGTCTCACGGACTACGTGGACGCGTTGGGCGGGTTCCCGGTCGTCCTGAAGATTGCCGGCGGGACGATGGGGATCGGCACGATCATCGTCGAATCGATGCGCTCCCTTCGTTCCGTGTGCGACTATCTCCGCACCACTGGCGACGAGTTTATTCTTCGCCAGTACATTGACGCGGCCCATGTGGCGCGGTTGTGCGTGCTTGGCGACATGGTTGTCGCCTCATTGAAGTATGCCGTGGCCGACGACGACTTTCGCGGGATGCCATACCGTATGGGCGGACAGCAGATGAGTTTTGGTGACGAGGTGGAAGCGCTGGCGCTCGCTGCCGCCAAGGCCGCCGAGTACGAGTTCACCGGCGTGGACATAATCATCGACAAGGCGGGATGTCCCTATGTGCTTGAGGTCAATCCGCCGTCCAATTTCGTCGCCTATGAGCGCGAGATGAATATTCCTATCGGCGACATGATCGTGGCGCACCTGCGGGCGAAGGCTGATCGGCTGTCCAAGACGGATGTCGCCGAGCTCAGTAGGGTTTGATGGACACCAGTCGCATCGAGGCGATCTTTGAACGCTACACCAGCGGCTATCACTTCTTCCTGCGCGATCTGCGGTCAGGGGAGGCCGTCGAACTAGGCATGCGCCGGGCATGGCCTATCGGCAGCTGCTTCAAGCTTGCCGTGCTCGTCGCCTATTTCGAAGCACTGGCCGACGGGACGTTGCCGCCTGACAGTCTGGATCAGGAAACCCTGATCTCGCCGGAGAAGTTCCGTATCGGCGGCGGTGTCATCAATCTGCTCGACAGTGCGATCCGGCTGACTGACCGACATATGCTCCACCTGATGCTCGCGGCCTCGGACGGAACAACGACCGACTTGCTGATGGCCAAGTTGGGGCTCGCGCGAGTGGATGCCGCCCTTCGACGCATGGCGCCGGACAGCCATTTGTCCTGCGATCTCGGGGACATGGTTGCCGGGTTTCGCGCCATTCCCGGCGCGCTGAGCTGCAAGGCGAGTGCTTGGACGGGCCCCGATCTAGAGATGTTCACCGATCGGGTGGCGCTTCTGGGGGGAACGAATGGAGTGGATCTGGCGACGCTAGTCTATGCCGCGCATGGACATGCCCCACCTCAGACGATGAGCGGAGAGTATCGCAGATGCATCGACGTGGGCCGACTGTGGCCCCGCTCGGCTACATTTGTTCAGCCCGACTTACAAATTTTCGGAAAGACCGGCTCGATAGGTCGGTGCTTCTTCATGAACGACTGCGGGGTACTGCTGGATCCCCGGACCGGGGAGGCCATGGGCCAGTTTGGCTATTGCTCTCGCGGCTGGCGCGTTCCGGCGCTCACCTGCGAGAGCATCGGCGGCTTAATCGGCGTAGCAGTCGCCCAGGCGATTGGCCTTCAGCCTCAGCTCAACGCCGATTGGACGGCGGAGGGCGCCGCCCTTCTGTTGGGTGATCTGCCCTGACCGGCCGGTCCGCCAGCCTGCAAGGCATCCTGTGGATGCTGGCCTCTGCCGCCAGCTTCACCGCTGAAACCATCCTGATCAAGCAGTTGGGCGGGGAATGGGCCACGCCCGTCATGCTGTTTTGGCGGCAAGCTATTGGCCTGCTCTTCATGCTGCCCTTCATCCTGCGCCTGCCCCGCGCCGCCTTCGGCACGCCGCGCCCCGGCTTGATGCTGGTTCGCTCCGGGTTTGGCATCGCGGGCCTGGTGCTGTCCTACATCGCTATTCAGGGCCTTCCCCTTGCCGAGGCCAACGCCCTGTCCTTTACCCGCACGCTGTTCCTCGTGGTGCTGGCGGGGCTGCTGCTGCGCGAGAAGGTGACGCGGGCCCGAATGGCAGCGGCCGTGGCAGGCTTCATCGGCGTGCTCATGATCGTCAGACCCGACGGCCTGTCATCGTCCGCGACCTTGGCCCAGATGGCGGCGCTAGGTGCGGCGATCTTGTTTGCTCTGACCATCCTCAGCGTCAAAGCGATGACGAGGGATCACTCCCCCTTCACCTTGATGACCTACGCGTCCCTGCTGGGGCTGGTCCTCATCGCGCCCTGGGCCGCTGTCCTGTGGCGCTGGCCCTCGGGGCATGAAGCCCTGCTTCTCACGGCCTTGGGCGCTGTCAGCTTGCTGACCCAAGGGTGCTACATCAAGGGCATGCAGGGCGGCGATGCCTCGGTCATGGGGTTGGTTGACTACAGTCGCATCATATTTGCCCTGGCCGCCGGCTGGTTGTTCTTCGGCGACCTCCCGCGCCTGATCACCCTGGCCGGAGCGGGGGTCATCATCAGCGCGACGGTTTATGTGACACGGTCCGAGCAGACAGTATGAAGGTGGCGCGCTGCAGCCGTCAGGGGCGGCTTCAGTCAGGAAAGCCAGGATGGGAATGCCGCCGGAGGTCGATGGATCGGCTGAAGCGGTGAGGCTCCGGTGGTTCGGGCAAAAGGTCGATGTCGCGGCTTGGTACGCGTACATCGTCTAGGGTCTCTGTGTGGAGGTCGTCGGACCTCTTTGCCTTCCGTGATCGTCAGATCGGCTCGATTTGCTGATAGTAGACCCCGAGAGCCACCGCCTCTGCCAGGGTCCGAGCGCCCAATTTCTGCCGCGCCTTGTGCAGGTGCAGCTCGACGGTGACGGTGGTGATCTTCAGCCTGTCAGCAATCGGAGCGATGCGGAGCCCGCGGGCCAACAATTGCAAACAATCGCGCTGGCGAGGGCTTAGCGGTTCCGCGGCGCCATGGCTGAGGTGGCTGCGGACCCGATCCTGGTCTCGAAACGGTGGGCTATGAGACGGGAAGTGCTCATAGCCGATGTACATTTGCATGGACCGGTCCCCGAGAAATCTGACTTGGCGGCCTTTTGTGACTTTGTCCCGTGACCTTCGGCATCCCCCGGGAGGGGGATGGCTCAATGCCCGATCGACGGCCCTGAAATCCTGACCAGACTCACCACAAGCGTCTTGATTGCGGTGTTATTTGTAGTGGAACGTGACTCCCGAGAGGGGTGTCACCGATGGCCTTGGTCAGTGACGAGCAGGCAGTAGTCGAAAAGTTGCGCGAGGCTGCCCTCGACGGAGATCGGTGGATTGAGGCGCTCGACGCCCTTGCTCGGGCCACCGGCGCGCGCAGCGCAAATCTCGTCGGCGTCAAGCCGGGCGTTATGACCTTCGACTGGGCGAGCAACGTTGATCCCCAGCTGTGGCTGGACCTCAACGCGACCATGAGGGGGGATCCGCTGCTAAATCCGCGTGTCCTCAACGGCATCCGGTCGGCGCCCATGGAAGTGTTCAGCGGCGTGGACTATGCGTCCGACGACTGGACGCGACGCTTTCCGGAGTATGGCGAGGCCTGTCGCCAATACGATGTGGGCGGCGGCAGCCAGGCGGTTCTGCATCGTTCGGCTACGGGGTTCGTCGGCATTGCGACCCTACGCTCTGCCAGGGAAGGGCACGCGACCGACGAGCAGAACCAGACCTTCGCCCGTCTTGCTCCCCATGTGCTCGACGCCGTTCGACTGCAGAGCCTCATCGAAGGGCGCGCTGCCAGCTTCGCCCTTGGAACGCTGGACGCGATCTCGGCTGTCGCCTTCCTTTGCGACGAGACAGGCCGGGTGCGCGGCATGACGCGGGCCGCCGAGGACCTTGTCTCTTCATACGGCCTACTTGCATTGCGCCAAGGACGGTTGGTGGGCTGGTGTGACACTGCCACCGAGCAACTGACTGCTTCTGTCTGGTTTGCGATCCACAGACCAGATCAGCCCATGCAGACCCTGATACTGCGCCAGAAGGATGGGGCCCCGGTAAGGGTCGAGGTCGCGAGCCTGCCCCGTGACGCCTGGTCGATGACGTTTCACCCGCGCGTCATTGTCACGATGAAGCCTAGGTCGCTGGCTGAACTGCCAGGGCAAATCTGCGCCGCCTTTGGACTGACCCCGGCCGAAGCTGAGATCACCTTGCTGGTGGTGAAGGGCGTGCGCCGCGGCCAGATTGCAGAGCAGCGGGGCGTCTCAGCAGAAACGGTGAAGTCACAGTTCAAGGCGATCTTCGGCAAGTTGGGAGTGACGCGGGAGAGCGAGATCGCGGCGCTACTGGCAGGACTCTAACGTCGCACCTAAGGTTTTCCATAGCTTTCTGCTCGTCACGGGGTGGGCCAGAATTGTGCTCGTATCGGCGCCACGCGGGCGTCCGCTGTGACAAGCAGGATCAAAGACTATGAAGACAGTTGCCGCTGTGTTGGGGGTCGCTTTGTTGGGCTTCCCCGTAAGCGCCCACGCCGAAACGATTCAGGTCTGGCAGACCTCGCAGGGCTGGTATCCGAACATGTACGGCTCCCAAAGGTCGATGGAAGGTCTGAATGTCGGGTTCGATATCAAGACCAGCACCAACAATGGCAGCATGTATGTCGTCGGTCGCTTCTGCAATGACGGCTCCGCGACTTGGGTGGGGGGGATGCGAGTCGAGACTGTCAGGCCAAGTTCAGCCTTGGCTACCATTCGGGTGAGCCCTGGCCAGTGCTACAATTGGGGGGAGCACCTGCCCAAAGGTGCCGCCGCCATCTACATCTATGTGCACCGTAACGGTTGATGCTCGAAACTCGGGTGGGCGAAACTGGTTGCGGCCATCTCTTGAGCGAGGCCGCTGGAGGTAAGCCGCCTGTGGCCAGTTGCTTCACCTCCGAACTGGCGGATTTGGCCGTGAGACAGGCCTCCTGTCATCGGGGCGAAGAGGTAACGGCCATGGCCCGTGCCTTCCCAGAACAGTCGTCCCTCAGGCACCAGTAGGAAATTGCCTGGCCATAGTTAGATGGGAAAATGCCGAGAATATTTTATCTCGCGATACTCATCGATTTTTGATTCCCAGTATGGAGACCGCTCCGGCGGAGCGAGTTGCTTTCAGATCGCCAAGACGACTTGTAAAAAAGGATTGGTTAATATGACGCGGTCTATTAATCTATTGTTCTTTGGTCTCTTAACTGCCGCCATGACCCCCAGCGGGGCGACGGCTGAACAGTTGTTCTTTGATTGTGATGTCACGAACACGACTTATCTGTTTGACACCGTCAAGCGGAATGAGCCCAGGCCTGACTTGAGAGGAACGGCCCGGCATAGGCAGGTTTACAGGATTGATACTACCGCAGGGATCGTGACCGCAAAATATCAACTAGATGCTTCGACAAATCAATGGATTCTCAGCCCGGAAATATTCACCGACTTACGAGTTAGCACGGAGTATATCATCGGCTATTGCAAGAGCCCTCAGAGCTCCTGCGAACCCACTACTGTAACCGGTAACAATGGCAATCAGACGATTGTCGATATCTCACTTACCTACATCAGCCTGGCATCAGGAGAGCTTTCGCAGTCCACCATCAGTTCTGGAAAGGGCGTTCAAGCGCAACTCGTAGAAACCGGGACCTGCCGCCGCGTCGACGCTGCGGCCTTTTAGGAGCGGGTGAATGTATCGTCTTCGCATCGCATTTTTGGCGCCCGCTCTGGGTCTGACCATTTTCGCCTCCCCAAGCCACGCGCTGTCACCAGGTCTCGCTGTGTATGTTTGTGACCAGACGTGGTATAATAAAGGAATGACTATAGAAACCGGAGTCGTGAGTTTTGATGAAACTGTAGTCGGCAAGCAGGCATTTCTCGTTGATTTTAATAGACGAAAAGTGTATAGAAAATATACGGCTCAGCTATTTATTGATAGGAATATTTTATCGTACAGGGAAATTGCCGGAAGTTTGCTTCAGTTTGATGAAAACCAGATCATTTATTGTGATGACCCTAATCAATGCAGAGGGGCGAAAAGCGTCAACGATAATTTTGACGGCATGACTACGGTAGGGCCCTGGATGCTCGATCTTCGATCGGGTCGGATGTCTTCGCAAACAGACTCGATTTGGACTTCTCGCTCTGGTCCATCAACCACCATAAAGATTTGGAAAGGCACTCGGGGGACCTGTTCGCGGGACGACACTTATCTCTTCTAGTGAACATGATAGTAGTTTCGGTACGTGTTTCGATGGCCACACCGCGTTCGCTGCCACGAATAATGGCGAGGGCACTGAACTGGCTTGAACGTCGTCACTGCCTTCATCCGATAGCTGGTCGAATCTGGGGTTGGGAAGCGCATCGGTCTGTTCGCCGGTGGCGCGGCATCGGTCTGTCGAGATGAACAACGACATGCAGGAAGGCTGAATCGCGGTGGCGACGGAGCCAAATTGACGTCCGCATTCCGCTTGCGCGTCAATGTCAGCTTTTGGCGGATATTGTTGAAAAAGGCTGGAGCGTCCCGAAGTCGGGGTCGGTCTCGCCTCGCCCTAACGGAACTGCAGAATAGTTCCCCCTGCTAGATGGGTAGCGAGCAAGAACGTTGCTCATTTTCGCGCCCGATGAACGCCGCGACGACTCTTTCAACAACATCGGCGCATGGTGGTAGTTGGTCGAGGCTGGTTAGCACGTCGGCTTTCCTCCCAAGTCTGACGTCCCGGTATCGGCCTATGTCTAAGTTCGGCCGGCACCTGCACCGTAGTTGTGAAGGTTGCTACGAAGCTCCTTCAGCCAGGTTATAGTCCTAGTTTAATGCATTGATAATGCGAGAGTTTCTGCGCTTGTGGGGGCTATAGCGGATTTTCCTAGTTCCCCAGCCACTTCTTCCCATCGCCTGACATCCGGAATTCTGCCCCGGCGCTGTCCTGCCCGGCCGGGCAGGCGGAACAAGCCCCCGTGTCAGGCATTCGGGGTCCGCGCCGCTGTGCGGCCCGTGCGATCCGGTCATGACATAGAGCAAGGCCCGCCCGGTCGACGGGCGCCACCATCGCGCGACCCTTAAACGGAGTTGCCCCGATGGCCTGCCTCGACCTGCTTCTACACATCGACAGCTATCCCGCTCCGATGCCGGACGCACTGATCGACGAGTCGGTCGCTCTCGCGGCCAGTCTTGGCGGCAGGCTCACCGGGCTGGCGATCGAGATCGACATCCCGCTGCACAGCAACCGCCTGGCGGACTACCTGATTGGTCTGAGCGCGCTCGGACGTCAGGAAGAGGAGCGGTGCCGCGCCGCCTGCAAGGCGGGTCTCGATCACTTCACCGCGTCGGCGAAGGTGGCCGGGGTCTTCCAGGACGCCATCCTGGGGCGGACCAACTATCTTGAGCGGGCTGAAGACGTCACCCGGCGCGCGAGATCGCGCGACCTCTGCCTCCTGCCCCGTCTCGCCGGCATTGACCGCCAGCTGGATGTCGCCCAGGCGGTCGTCTTTGGCTGCGGTCGACCGGTGCTGATCTACCAGCCCGGCGCGCTCGGGGATCTGGCCGTGTGGCCCGAGGTGGCGGTCGTCGCCTGGGACGGCAGCCGCGGCGCGGCCCGCGCCCTCGCCGATGCTCTGCCCCTGCTGAAGCGCGCCGGACAGGTTCGGGTCCTGACGGTGGTCAACGAGAAGGCGGATGCGACGTTCGAGCTCGGCGTGGATGTGGTCCGTCACCTCCTGATGCACGGCGTTCCGGCGGTCCGTGACGAGATCGACATCGGGGTCGAGAGGATCGGCACAGCGATGGAGGCCTACCTCGAGCGCGAGGGCGCCCGGCTGCTCGTCATGGGCGCCTTTGGTCATTCGCGGGCCCAGGAGTTCCTCCTCGGCGGCGCGACGGACCACGCGCTGCGCGCCACGGTCTGCCCCGTCTTGCTGTCTCACTGAACAAGGTGGCTGAAGCAAACGGGCGAGGATCCGCCCAACAGACGAATGGGCGCGCCTTGCAAGGTCTCGATGACCTGGAGGCGGCGAGGCGGCTGGCCGAGGTCGGGCCCAACGCGCTCCCGCCGCCGGCGGCGCGTGGCGTGGTCCGGATCATCCTCGAGACGATGCGGGAGCCGATGTTCCTGCTGCTCGTCGGGGCGGCGGGACTCTATCTGATGCTGGGCGATCTCGCCGAGGGCCTGTTCCTGATGGGCGGCGCCCTGGCGACCATCGGACTGGTGGTGATCCAGGAGGCTCGAAGCGAGCGCGCCCTTGCGGCGCTGCGCGACCTCTCGCAACCCCGCGCGAGAGTCATCCGCGCCGGCGCGGAACGGCTGATCGAGGCGCGCGAGCTCGTGCCCGACGACATTGTGCTGGTCGGGGAGGGTGAGCGGCTTCCCGCCGACGCTCTGCTGGTGGCCGGTGACGTGCTCGGCGTCGATGAATCGGCGCTCACCGGCGAGTCAGCCCCGGTGTCCAAACGCCCGCTCTGCGCCGACCAGAAGCCCGACCCTGACCGGCCGCCGGGCGACGAGGCCGGCCCCAACCTCTATTCCGGAACCCTGGTCGTCAGCGGCCAGGGCGTGGCGAGGATCAGTCGCACCGGCCCGAGAACGGCGCTCGGCCGGATCGGCGTCTCTCTCGCCGGCATCGTTCAGGAGCCGACGCCGCTTCAAAAGACCGCCGGCCGGCTGGTGACCTGGCTCGGCGTGATGGCGATCGGCTTCTGCATCGTTGTGGCGGTCGCCTATGGTCTGCTGCGCGGCGACTGGGTGGCGGGGACACTCGCGGGCGTCACGGTCGCCATCGCCCTGATCCCGGAAGAGTTCCCCATGGTGCTGGCGGTGTTCCTCGCCCTCGGCGCCTGGCGGCTGGCGACCCACAAGGTGCTCGTCCGGCGCGGGGCGGTTATCGAAGCGCTCGGCGGCGCGACGGTTCTCCGCGTCGACAAGACCGGCACCCTGACCGAGAACCGGATGCGGGTCGCGCGACTGTGGACCGAGGCGGAAGACCGGACCGTCACCGCCGCCGGGGTGGGCGAAGGCTCCGGCGCTGCGCTGCTCGCTACCGCTGGCCGGGCGTCGGCGGTTCGGCCAGTCGATCCGATGGACCGGGCGATCAGGGACCTGTCGGGGCCCACGGGAAGCGGTGCTGAACCCGAACGGGTCTGGCCCCTGCGGTCGGACCGGATGGCGGTGATCCAGGTCTGGCGAGACGGGGGCGAGGCTCGCACGGCGGCCGCCAAGGGCGCACCCGAAGCGATCTTTGCTCTCTGCGGGCTTCCCCCCTTGGACGTCGAGCGTCTGACGGCCGTTGTCACGAGTTTCGCGGGCCAGGGCCTGCGCGTGCTGGGCGTCGCCGCCTGCGCCGTCGAAGGGGCCTTCCCGGAAGACCCAGGCTCGGCGCCGTTCCGTTTCGAGGGGTTGGTAGGCTTCCTGGACCCTGTACGCCCGGATGTGCCGGCGGCCCTGGCGGAGGCCCGCGCTGCAGGCATCTCTGTCATCATGATCACCGGTGACCATCCCGCGACAGCCCTGGCCATCGCCGCCGCCGCCGGTCTCGACGTCAGCGGCGGCGTGCTTCTGGGCCCGGAGATCGCCGCGTTGTCGCCGCGGGATCTGGCGGCGCGCCTGTCGGGCGTGCGGGTGTTTGCCCGTATCGCGCCGGAACAGAAGCTTTTGATTGTAGAGGCGCTCAAGACCGCCGGCGAGGTCGTCGCCATGACGGGCGACGGTGTGAATGACGCCCCGGCGCTCGAAGCCGCCCACATCGGCATCGCCATGGGCCGGAAAGGCACGGATGTGGCGCGCGAGTCGGCCGACCTGGTGCTGATGGACGATAGCTTCGCCTCCATCGTCGGCGGCGTGAAACTCGGGCGGCGCATCTTCGTCAACCTGCGCAAGGCCCTGATCTATGTGACGGCGATCCATGTGCCGATCGCCGGGCTTGCCCTCATTCCGATCGTGCTCGGCCTGCCGCAACTCCTGTTTCCGATGCACGTCGTCTTTCTTGAACTGGTGATCGACCCGGTCTGCGCGATGGTCTTCGAAGCCGAACCCGGCAGTGCAACGGCCATGCAGCGTCCCCCGCGACGGCGCGACGAACCCCTGTTCGGCCCCGCCCAGATCGGCCTGGCCCTGATACAGGGCCTTGGCGTCCTGGCGGGCGTTCTGGGACTCTATGTCTGGTCGCTGGGACAGGTTTCCGAGCCCGAGGCCCGCGGCCTTGCTTTCCTGACCCTGGTGATCGGAAACCTGGTGCTGGCCCTCGCGGACGCCTCGACCTCGGGCGGTCGACTTTTCGCGCCGCACCGCAAGATCTACTGGGGAATCGCCGTGATCGCAGGCGGGGCCCTGGCGCTGATCCTGTACGTGCCGGTGCTGGCGTCGGTGTTCAGGGTCGCCCCGCCATCCTCCGCGCTGCTGGGGCTGGCGCTGGCCATTGGTCTGGCCAGTGGCGCATGGTCCGGCGCAGTCCGCGGTGTCGCGCGACGGACCCTCGGTCGCTGACGCCTCACAACCTGTGGTCTTCACCGATCCGCTGATCTAGATTGTGTACTGCCCTTTATGCCCGCCCCGGCGGCCAAGATCGGATGTCCGCCGTGAGTATGAAGCGCGTACTGCTTCTTCCGATCCTGCTGATCGTCCTGCTGGCGGGCCTGACGGCCTATACCGGCTTTTCGCAGGCCGTTTCCCTGCGCCGCAGCCAGGATCAGGTCACCCACACCCACCAGGTTCTGGAAACGGTCCGTGGCCTGTTCTCCAGCCTGCAGGACGCGGAAACGGGCCAGCGCGGATATCTTCTGACCGGGCGGGAGGAATATCTCGAGCCCTGGACCGCAGCGAAATCCCGGATGCCCGGGCAACTCGCGCGGTTGCGGATGCTGACCGCAGACAATCCCGTCCAGACCGCGCGGGTGCACCGGCTGTCCGACGCGATGGAAGCCCGTCTCGATGTTCTTGAGCGCAATCTCCTGCTCAGCCGTTCAGGCAATCTGGCGGCCGCCCAGGCCAACATCGCCACGGGGCTTGGCAAGATCCAGATGGATCGAATTCGCGTCATCGTCCGCGAGATCGTGGCCGAGGAGGACAACCTGCTGGCCGGCCGTGAGGCCCTGGCCGAGGCCGAGGAGCACAAGAGTCTCTGGCTTTCGCTGGGCGTTGGCGGTCTGGCGCTGGCGGGGCTAGGGTTCACGGTCGCGGCGATGGCCCGGTCCAACTGGCGTCTGCGCGTCGCGCTCAACGAGAGGGACACCGCCGAGTCCGGCAAACGCGACGCCGACAATCTGGTCCGCGCGGTGTTCGAGAACATCCCCGACTATCTCTACACCTTCGACGTGACGCCGGACGGCCGGTTTCTGATCGGCGACTTCAACCCGGCGCTGGCCAAACTGCTCGGCGGCGACATGACGCCATGGCGCGGCCGCGACGTCATGGAGGCCTTCCCTGTCATGGGGCCGCGCCTTGTCGAGCTTTACTCCCGGGTCATCGAAACCGGAGCGGCGACGGCGATCCGCGACTCGACCGAGGTCCCCGGGGTCGGCGTCATCACCTGGGAGTCCACGCTCGCGGCGGTGCATGAAGATGCCGGCCGCGTCACGCGGATCGTCGGGTCGTCGCGTGACATTACCCAACGCGAGCGCGCCGAGGAGCAGCTGCGCCGGGCGCAGCGGATGGAGGCCATCGGTCAGCTGACGGGCGGCGTCGCCCACGACTTCAACAACCTGCTGCAGGTGATCCGCGCCAACCTCGAAATGATCGAGCGCAACCTCACAGACAAGAAGGCGCTCGCCCGGCTGGCCAATGCCACCCATGCGGCCGACCGGGCTGCGGACCTGACGCGTCAGCTGCTGGCCTTCGCGCGCCGCCAGCCGCTCGAGCCGGAGGTGGTCAATCTGGCCAGGCTCGTCCAGACCATGACCGAGATGCTGCGCCGGACGCTCGGCGAGACGATCGAGGTCGAAACGATCATCGCCGGCGGCCTGTGGAACACAGTCGCCGACCCTGCCCAGGTCGAAAGCGCCCTGCTCAACCTGGCCATCAACGCCCGCGACGCGATGCCGGGCGGCGGCCGCCTGATGATCGAGTTGGCCAACGCCGAGCTGGATGATCGCTACGCGGCCCGGGACGGCGACATCACACCCGGGCAGTACGTGATGCTGGCGGTGTCCGACACGGGGCAGGGCATGAGCCGCGAAACCATCGCGCGGGTGTTCGAGCCCTTCTTCACCACCAAGGTCGAGGGCAAGGGCACCGGGCTCGGCCTTTCCATGGTCCACGGCTTCGTGAAGCAGTCGAAGGGCCACATCCAGATCTATAGCGAGCCCGGCCAGGGAACGACGGTGAAGATCTATCTGCCCCGAACCCGTGCTTCGGAAGCTCCTGCGGAACGTCGCGATATTCCGACGGGCGGCCACGGCGAGACGGTTCTGGTGGTCGAGGATGATGCGGCCGTGCGCGAAGCGGCGTGCGCCATGCTGGCTGATCTCGGCTACCACTGCATCCAGTCGGATGGGCCCGACGCGGCGCTGGAAATCCTCCGCGGAGACCAGGCGGTGGATCTGCTGTTCACCGATGTCGTCATGCCCGGCAGGGTGAAGACTCCGGCCTTCGTTCGCGAGGCGAAGGCTCTGCGGCCCGGCATGGCGGTGCTCTACACCTCCGGCTACACCGAGAACGCCATCGTGCATCACGGTCGCCTGGATGAAGGGGTGACCCTTCTGTCCAAGCCGTATGGCCGGGCCGATCTCGCCCGCAAGGTGGCTGCCAGTCTGGTTGATGGGCGACAGGCGGTGCTGGTGGTGGAGGACGAGGGTCTGGTCCGGGCTGCGGCGGTCGACCTGATCGCTGATCTCGGCTTCGCGGTGCTGGAAGCGGCCAACGCGACAGAGGCCCTGGCGATCCTGGACAGCGACGCGCGGATCGACATCCTGTTCACCGACATCGGCCTGCCGGGAATGCGGGGCGATGACCTGGCCAGGCAGGCGCGTGTCCAGCGACCCGACCTGCGCATCATCCTCGCCAGTGGCTATACCGAGCGTGATGCAGTCGAGGGCCTCGACGACGTCACAGCGCTGGACAAGCCCTATGACGCCGCCGCCCTGGCGAGGGCCCTCCGGGGGTAGCTATCCGATCTTCAGCCGCACGAACGCCATCCCGCCGCCAGCGTCGCCATAGCTGGCCGACAGGGGCGAGGGGATGTCGAAGCCGTTGATCAGCGCCCCGACGCCGAGCTTGATGTCGTCGCTCAGCCGCCAGTCGTGGATCGCGCCGATCGACACCTTGCGCACAGTGTAGATGTTCCCGGGCGCCAGCTCGGCCTGGTCGACCTGTTCTGCACGGGCGAACACCGTCCAGGCGTCGTTGAACTGGATCGCGCTCTCGAACAGCCAGGCGTCGAGCGTCTCGCCGTCCTTGTCCTTGCGCGCCCAGCCGGCCGTGGCCGAGGCGAAGCCGGCGCTGCCGAAAGCCCGGCCGTAGAGAGCGCTCAGGGACACCCGTTTCTCGTCGACCAGCGGCTCCAGGGCTTCGGGGCTGGTAATGTCCGCCCAACTGGCCTGCAGCGACCAGTTTTCGGTCGGGTTGAAACTGACCCGCGCCGACCGGGAATCGAGGTCGCCGGTCTCGATGTCCCAGCGGTTCTGGTCGGGCTCGCGACCCCGGAAGGCCGAGGCCTCGACCTTCCAGCGGTCCCAGGTGAAGCCGCCGGTGACCACCCCGAACGTGACGTGCGTCGAGTCGAACCAGTGGTGGCTGATCGGCGCCTCGGGACTGTCCATCGCCGCCGTGCGGTGCATGAAGGCCGGCGGGCCGAACGCCGGCTCGCCGGGCAGGCCGCCGTAGACGAACAGGCTGCCCTTGTCGCCGACCGGCAGGCTGTAGCTGGCTGACAGCTCCATGAAGAGGTCGTGGGGATGCTGACGGTCGACCAGGTGGGTCACGCCGTCGGCCGTCTCGCCGGTGGCCAGCAGCAGGGGGTAGCCCTCGGGGCCCATCACCGGGTCAGGGCTGAGCATGGCCTTGATCTGCAGCTTGCCCGGGCCGAGATCGCGCTGGGCCATAGCCATCAGCATGCCGGCGGCGAACGACCGGCTGTCGCCGCGCAGGCCGGACTGGTCGCTGTAGACGGCGTTGAACTCGCCGTGGACCATGACCATCCAGCCGCCGGCCATAAGGTGGATGCCGCCATGCGGCGTGGCGTCCGGCTGCCAGGCGGTGCCGCCGGCGTCGCGGTTGGCGGCATAGGGGCCGAGCGGGCTGATCATGCCACTCATGCCGGCCATGGACTCCATGTCGGCCTCGGCGGGAGCCACGGATGCGGCGGGTTTGTCCGGCCCGGACGCCGCCATGCCCGGCATGTCATGTGTGCTGTGGTCCTGCGCGAACGCAGCGGGGGCGAGCATCACGCTCGCGGCGAGGGCGGTCGCGCCGAAAAGGCGCGCGCGGGTCTTGGGGGTCATCGGACCCTCCTTCTGTCTGAGGTCGAGAATAACGGTTCGAGGCTTCAGACGAAAAGGCGAGGTGGTTCAGGCTCTGGCGCTGTGGGGCGACCCTCAAGCCGGGGCTCGACGGCGGCGTAGACGGGGGGTTCGGCTGGAAGGGCGCGCGCCAGGGATGCGGCTTCGGTCGGCGCCGGCAGGCAACCGACGCAGCAGGTCATCGCCGCCTGGGCGGGGACAGACTTGCCGTGGTCAGCGGGCGCTTCGTGGCAGGGCGGCTGCCCGGCCGGCATAGGCATTGCCCGCGCGGTCCCGCCCGCGACGAACAGCGTCGCGATCAGGATCATCACCAGGGTGCGCAGGGCCTGCATGACCGGGAAAGTAGGGAGGGGGCGGGGCGATGGCAATGCGTCCTTCGAGACGCGATCCTGAGGGATCGCTCCTCAGGATGACGGGCAGAGTTGGCTTGCGCTTGTGTTCGTCATGGTGAGGAGCGGACCCTCGGGTCCGCGTCTCGAACCACGCACCCTACCCCCCGCCCAGCGGCAGCCCCGGCCCTTCCGGCAAGGTCTCAACACCGCCGTTCAGCGGTTTCATCATCATCACGATGTCCATCCACCGGCCGAACTTGAAGCCGACGCCGGTCATCACGCCTTTCAGCTCGAAGCCCAGCGAGCGGTGCAGGGCGATCGACGGCGCGTTCTCCGACCCGCCGATCACCGCCATCAGCTGGCGCAGTCCCAGCCGCTCGCAGTCGGCGATCACCGGCGTCAGCAGGATCTTGCCCAGGCCACGCCCCTTGGCCCAGGGCGCGATGTAGACGCTGTCCTCGGCGGTGTAGCGATAGCCGGTGCGCGGCCGGAACGGCGAGGCGTAGGCATAGCCCGCGACCCGCCCGTCCAGTTCGGCGACGTAGTAGGGCAGACCCTTGGCCCGGATCGCCGCCAGCCGCTCGGCCATGGCCGCCGCGCCGGGCGGCTCCTCCTCGAAGGTGCCCGTGCCGTGCAGACAGGCGTCGCCATAGATGGCCGCAAGGGCCTCCGCGTCGCCCGCCGTCGCCGCCCGAATGATCAAGCTGTCGTCCATCCCCGATCCACCGCCCAGACAGCAAAAGCGTAGTCCAGCGCGATCTCCTTGAGGAAGTCGAACCGGCCCGAGGCGCCGCCGTGACCGGCGTCCATGTTGATCTTGAGCAGGATCGGGTTCCCGCTTGTCGAAAAGTCACGCAGCCTGGCCGTCCACTTCTCCGGCTCCCAGTAGGTCACGCGCGGATCGGACAGCCCGCCGGTCGCCAGCACGGCCGGATAGGGCTTCGCTGACACCTGATCGTACGGGCTGTAACTGAACATGTAGTCGTAGGCCTGCGGATCCTCGATCGGGTTGCCCCACTCGGGCCATTCCGGCGGCGTCAGGGGAAGGCTGGTGTCGCTCATGGTGTTGATCACGTCGACGAACGGCACCGCGGCGATGATGCCGGCCCACAGGTCCGGCCGCAGGTTGGCCACGGCCCCGACCAGCAGCCCGCCCGCCGAGCCGCCGTAGGCGACGGTTCGCTCCGGCGCGCCATAGCCGGCCGTATGCAGGTGCTCGGCGCAGGCGATGAAGTCGGTGAAGCTGTTCCGCTTGCTGAACTTCTTGCCATCCAGGAACCAGCTCCAGCCCTTTTCGGCCCCGCCGCGCACGCAGGCGACGGCCCAGATCCAGCCCCGGTCGACAAGGCTGAGATTGCGGATCGAGAAGCCCGGCTCCTGTGAAATGCCGTAGCTGCCATAGCCGTAGAGCATCAGCGGCGCGGACCCATCCAGCGGCGTCCCCTTCTTCATCAGGACGAAGACCGGAACCTCCGCCCCGTCGGGCGCGCGGGCGTTCAGCCGGCGGGTCTCGTAGTCGGCCGGGTTATGGCCGGACGGAATCTCCTGGGTCTTGCGCAGGGTCCGTTTGCGGGTCGCCATGTTGTAGTCGATCCACTGCCGGGGCGTGGTCATCGAGGTGTAGGTGAAGCGCAGCGTGGCGGTGTCGTACTGATAGCCGCCCTCGAGTCCGAGCGCGTAGGCCGCTTCGTCGAAGTCGACCACATGCTCCTCGCCGCCCCGGGCGGTGATGACGATGCGGTTGACGGCGTCGACCTTCTCCAGCCGTACGAAATGGTCGCGGAAGGGCAGGGTCCCCAGGATCAGGACGCCCGGCGCGGGCGCGACCCAGTCTTCCCAGTTCGCCTTTCCCGGCTTGTCCTCGGGCGCGGTGACCAGCTTGAAGTCGACCGCCCCGTCGGCATTGGTGCGGATCACGAAATGGTCGTTCCAGTGATCGACGTCGTAGCGCATGCCGACCTGGCGCGGTTCGACCACCTTCGGCGCCGCGGTCGGGTCAATGGCCGGGATCAGCCAGGCCTCGCTGGTTTCCTGGTTGCCGCAACCGATGACGATCCACTGTCGCGACTGGGTGACGCCCGCCCCGATGAAGAAGCCTTCGTCCGGTTCATCGTAGACGAGCACGTCGTCCTTGGCCGCGCCCCCGACCGGGCGACGGAAGACCTTGGCGGGCCGCCCATTGTCGTCGCGCAGGGTCCAGAAGATCCACTTCGAGTCCGGCGAAAACACGAAGTCGGACACGCTCTCGACCGGCTCGCCGATGGCCGCGCCCGTTGCGATGTCACGGACATGGATGCGGTAGACCTCCGAGCCCTGTTCATCGACGGCCCAGCCATAGCAGCGATGGTCGGCCGTGTGGCTGGCCGCGCCGACCTGGTAGAAGGCCTTGCCCTTCGACTCGGCCTCCTCGTCGAGCAGGATCACCTCACCGTCGGTCTTGCCGACCGGCCGGCGGGCATGGATCGGATGCTGCGCCCCCGCTTCGTAGCGGCTGTAGTATTCCCAGGCCCCGTCGGGATCCGGCACGGAGGCGTCGTCCTCCCTGATGCGGCCCTTCATCTCCTCGAACAGCGTGGTCTGCAACGCCTCGGTCGAGGCCAGCATGGCCTTGGTGTAGGCGTTCTCGGCGGTCAGGTGTTCCCTGACGTCGGCCTTGATCAGCGACGGATCGCGCAGGACCTTTTGCCAGTTGTCGTCCTTCATCCAGGCATAGTCGTCCACCCGCACCCGGCCGAGCTGTTCGATGCGCACCGGGACCTTGCGGGCGGCGGGCGGGACGGGTTTGGCGGTGGCGGACATAACGCTCCGGGGCATCTGTGGGATGGGGGCGACCTCGGCCGCCTGAAGGTGTCGCGGGCGCGGGATTCGGCGCTCCAGACACCGCAGCTTGGGCGGGACGATGCCCCCGGTCAAACCCCGGAAACGCCGTTCAGCGTGGAACCTAGGCGTTCCGAGACGGTTCTTCCTGCACGGCGTCCGTGGACGCCTTCGTCATGCAAGGAGCACCGCCATGTGGGACCGTATCGAAGGTTCGTGGAAAGAGATGACCGGCAAGGTCAAGGAGCAGTGGGGCAAGCTCACCGATGACGACCTCACGGTTGTCGCCGGCAAGCGCGACCAGCTCGCGGGCAAGATCCAGGAGCGCTACGGCTACGCCAAGGACAAGGCGGACCAGGAAATCAGCGCCTTCGAGACCCGTATGAAGGAAGACCGTTCCTTCAAGGAATAGGCGCCTTCACGCCCAACAGAAAACGGCCGCGGATCGCTCCGCGGCCGTTGCTGTGATCCTCCCCCATCGGGGAAGGGGATCGCCGAAGGCGAGACGGAGGGGGTCCGCCTGGATCGCGGGGGCCCCCTCAGCCGGCTTCGCCGGCAGCTCCCCCGAAGGGGAGCATTGAACTTAGCCGCCGTAGATGACCGAGATGGTCTCGGCGACGCAGGCGGGGCGATCCTCGCCCTCGATCTCGATGGAGCATTCGTTCTTCATCTGCAGGCCGCCGGCCTTGGCTTCCACGGCCAGCAGCTTCTGGCGCATGCGCACCTTCTTGCCGACGCGGACCATGTTGGTGAAGCGCACCTTGTCGCTGCCGTAGTTGATGCCGCGCGTGACGCCGTTGACCTTCAGCAGGCCGGCGCCGAGGAACGGGATCAGCGACAGGGTCAGGTAGCCGTGGGCGATCGGGCCGCCCATCTCGCGGGTCGCCCGCTCGACGTCGACGTGGATCCACTGATGGTCGCCGGTCGCCTCGGCGAACTGGTTGACGCGTTCCTGGGTGATCTGGACCCAGTCCGAGACGCCGATCTCTTGACCGACCAGACTCGCCAGATCCTTGTAGTCGACTTCCTTCATGGCGCAGTTCCCTTCAAACAGTTGTTGGAGACTCAATGCCCTTTGCGGGCGGCGGTTTCAACCACGACCCGACGGCAAGGCCTGCCCGCGAGGCGCGTGGCTAGAGGCCGAACCGCTTCGGGTCGGACGCGATCAGCGCCTCGAGTTTCGGCATACCGGCGCGCAGGCCGCCGGCCAGCTGGCGGGAGATCAGCCAGCCGAGCGGGAACGGGGCGCTGGCCTTGCCTCGCCAGACCAGCTCGCAGCCGCCTGCGGTCGGCTCGACGCGGTAGTCCTCAACGGCCGCCGACAACGGCAGCGACGACCGCTCGAAGCGGAACGCCATTCGCTTTCCGTCTTCCCAGCCGAAGAAGGTCTCCTCGATGACCTGCGGTCCGACCTCGACGGTGCGGGTCGTCCCGACGGCGAACGGCGCCGGACTGGTCCAGGTCACCTTGGTGATCGGCAGCCACCGGGTCCAGGCGTCACCATCCAGCAGCGCCGCCCAGACCGCCGACGGCGGGAACGGGAAGGCATGCCGGACCTCGATGGTCCCCTTGGCCAGATAGTCTTCTCCGACGGCGGTATGCGCGCGAAGGGGTTTCGACATTTCAGACATCCTTGAATTAAATGAAAGCGCCTAGCGCGGCGGCATGCGGATGGCGCCGTCCAGCCGGACGGTCTCGCCGTTGAAGTAGCCGTTGCGCAGCATGGTCACGGCCAGGTCGGCGTACTCGGCCGGATGGCCCAGCCGGCGCGGGAACGGCACGGAGGCCGACAGGCTGTCGAAGATCGCCGGTGCGCGCGTCTTGACCCCCAGCATCGGCGGCGTGGCCATGATGCCGGGCAGGATGGTGTTGATGCGGATGCCCTCGTTGGCCAGGTCGCGGGCGATGACCAGCGTCATGCCCTTGATGGCCGCCTTCGACGCCGCATAGGCGACTTGGCCGACCTGACCGTCCTCGGCCGCGACCGAGCCGGTGTTGACGATGGCGCCGCGAGCGCCGTCCTCGTCGGGCTCGAGCGTCGCCATGCCGGCCGCGCTCTTGACGATGCAGCGGAAGGTGCCGACCGTGTTCAGGCCAAGCACCCATTCGAAGTCAGACACGACGAACGGCTTGATCTCGCCGGTCTGCCGGTCGCGGGCGATCGTCTTGCCGCCCCGGCCCCCGCCGGCGCAGTTGACCAGATAGCGCTCCTGGCCATGGGCCGCGCGGGCCTTGGCGAAGCCGGCGTCGACCGAGGCCTCGTCCATCACATTGACCTCGCAGAACAGCGCGCCGAGCTCCTCGGCCTTCTTCTGGCCGGTCTCGGGGTTGAGGTCGAAGATGGCGACCTTCACGCCGAGGTCGCGCAACGCCTTTACCGTCGCCGCGCCGAGACCGGACGCGCCGCCGGTGACCACGGCGGATACGCTGCTGTCGAGTTTCATGGTCGTTCTCCCAGGATCGCCGGCCTTCCTGGGCCGGGCTGTTGGCGCATTTGAGCGCCGGCGACGCTGGGGCAGGCAAGCGGCCGTTGCAGAACGACGTCAGAGCCGGGGCGCGAGGGCTCTGGGCACATCAATGCCGATGTCGAGAAGCTGCTGCGCCTTGCCCTTGGCCAGCGGGTCGAGCCGCAGGCTGGAAAACTGCCCGCCGCCCAGCGCCTGGATGAAGTGCAGGTTCAGGGCGTTCATCCCGGGCAGCTCGTAGCGAATGACCTTCGGGTTCACGGCGCCCTCGAACTCATGCGCGAACCAGGTCCGCATCCGTGCTTCGGAGAGGCCCGCGCGGATCCAGGGCAGCCAGGCCGGGTCGCGGGCGATGACGCCGATGTTGAAGGCGTCGCCCTTGTCGCCGGACCGGGCCCAGGCCAGATCGACCAGCGGTACGGTGACCATGTCGGCCTCCGGCTCCGGATCGGCCGGGCGGGGCGGGGCGATGACCTTCGCCGGATCGAAGCCGCCGCCGGCCGTTGGCGTGACGGTCAGGGTCTGGTCGCCGATCGACACGGTCGCGGGAAAGGCCTCGCGCGGGAGCAGGATCGAGAACACGCGGGCCACGGGGGTGATGGTCGGCGCGCCGCCGAACCAGCCGGTGGTGCCGACACTCATTGAGGTCGTCGGGGAGGCGAACTCTCGCATCATCAGCCCGAGGGCGGCCGCGTCGTCATGTTCCGCGCCGATGCGGGCGACGACCTCGCGCACGCCCTGGGCCTGCGGCGTGGCGTTGGCGCCGTAGCTGGCCTCCGCGCCGAGGATCTCGACCCGCTGGTCCCGCAGGGGCGGCAGGTTGCGATCGCGCAGCATCTCGCCGACCCGCTCCAGCACCGCGTCCGCCTGGCGCTGCGCCTTGCGGGCGGCGTCGCGGCCGACCACCGGCATGGCGCCGATGAAACGATGGCCGTCGCCCCAGGTGACGCAGACCTTGTACTGGCCGCTGGCCGGATAGCCCTTCGCGCCAGTGACCAGCACGCGCTGCTCGCCGGCGGCCTCGACCCGCACCTCCGTGAAATCGCAGATCACGTCAGGCAGGGCATAGCCCTGCGGATCGCCGACCTCGTAGAGGATCTGTTCGGTCACGGCGGCCGGCGAGACCAGACCGCCGGTGCCCGGCGGCTTGGTGACGATGAAGTCGCCGTTGGCGTGGCACTCGATGACCGGATAGCCGATGTGCGCCCAGTCGGGGACGTCCTCCCAGTCGGTGAACAGGCCGCCTGTCGCCTGCGCCCCGCACTCGATGACGTGCCCGGCCAGTGAGCCGGCCGACAGCCGGTCGTGATCCGCTTCGGTCCAGCCGAACTCGTGCATCAGCGGGCCCAGCGTCAGGGCGCTGTCGACCACCCGGCCGGTGATGACCATGTCGGCCCCGGCGGCCAGGGCGGCGGCGATCGGGGCGGCGCCGAAATAGGCGTTGGCGCTGAACACCTTCGCCGGATCGGGGAAGGGCGCGTTGGTGAACATCTCTTTCAGGCCGCGCGTCGCCAGGTCCGGCAGCTGTCCGGCCAGGTCGTCGCCCTCGATCACGGCGATGCGGAACGACAGTCCGGCGGCGGCCGCCAGTTCTTCCATCCGGGCGCGGCAGGCGCGCTGATTGAGCCCGCCGGCGTTGGTGATGATCTTCACCCCCTGCGCCTTCAGCTCGCGCAGATTGTCCTTCCAGACCCAGTCGGTGAAGTCGCGAGCGTAGCCCTGGTCGGGCCGCGCCGCGCGCAGCTGGCCCAGCGACGACATGGTCGCCTCGGCCAGATAGTCGAGGATCATGTAGTCGAGGTGTCCCCCGCGCAGCAGCTGCGGGGCGGCCACGGACGAGTCGCCGAGGAATCCCCCGGCGCCGCCGATGCGAACGACCTTTTTCATGCTTCACACCCTCGCCCCGATCGGGCCGCCCGTTGTCGCGATCAGCCGATCTTGGCGGCGCGGTCTGCCCAGTAGGCGTCGCGGATCAGGCGCTTGTAGATCTTGCCCGTGTCGTGGCGCGGCAGCTGTTCCATGAAGTCGATCTGCCGGGGCCGCTTCACGCCGCTGAGATTGGCGCGGACGAACTCGTTCAGCTCCGCGGCAAGTTCGTCGCCGGCCTCGGCCCAGTTCGCGGGCTGGATGACGGCCACGACCTTCTCGCCCATCTCGTCGTCCGGCGCGCCGACCACCGCCACATCAGCGACCTTCGGGTGGGTCACCAGCAGGTTCTCGATCTCCTGCGGATAGATGTTCACCCCGCCGGAGATGATCATGAAGCTCTTGCGGTCGGTCAGGTAGAGGAAGCCTTCCTCGTCCAGCCAGCCCACGTCGCCCAGGGTGGTCCAGCCGTGCTGGTTCTTGGCCTCGGCGGTCTTCTTCGGGTCGTTGTGGTACTCGTAGGCCCCGCCGCCGGCGAAATAGACGCCGCCTTCCTGGCGTGGGGGCAGCGGGTTGCCGTCCTCGTCGCAGATCTTGACCTCGGCCGTCAGGCCCTTGCCGACTGAGCCCTTGTGGGCGAGCCATTCCTCGGAGTTGATCGCCGTAAGGCCGTTGCCCTCGGTGCCGGCGTAGTACTCATGGATGATCGGCCCCCACCAGCTGATCATCTGTTCCTTGACCGGCACCGGGCAGGGCGCGGCCGCATGGAACACGGCCTGCAGCGAGGACACGTCGTATTTGGCGCGAACCTCTTCCGGCAGCTTCAGCATGCGGACGAAGTGGGTCGGAACCCACTGGGCGACGGTGATCTTGTACTGCTCGATATACTTGAGCGCCGTTTCCGGATCGAACTTCTCCATCACCACGACCGTGCCGCCCAGCTGCAGCATGCCGGCGGACCAGCCCAGCGGCGCGGCGTGATAGAGCGGCGCCGGCGACAGGTAGACGCTGTCAGGGGTCGAACCGTAGAGCCCCACAAGGAGCATCATCAGCGGACCGGGAGTCTCGCCGACGCCGCCCTCGGGAAGGGGTCGGCGCACGCCCTTTGGGCGTCCGGTGGTGCCTGACGAATAAAGCATGGTCATGCCCGGCGAAGGATCATCGATCATCGTGGTCGGGAAGGCGGCCCGGGCGTCTTCGAAGCTCTCGAACGGCGGGACCACGCCGTCGCACATGTACAGTTTCACCCCGGGGAGGGCAGCGGCCGCTTCCGTGGCGACCCCCGCCAGGCTTTTGCCGGCGATCAGCACCTTCGCGCCGCAGTCGCCGACGATGTACTCGATCTCGCCGGCCGTCAGCTTGGACGAGATGCAGGTGATGTAGAGGCCGGCCCGCTCGGTGGCGTAGAGGATTTCGTAGTAGCGGGGGCTGTTGTCCATGAAGACCGCGACAGCGTCGCCCCGCTTCAGGCCCAGCGACCGGAACAGCTGGGCCCCCTGGTTGGCGCGCTGGTCGAGCTCGCCGTAGGTCACGGACTCGCCGGTGGCGGCCATGATGTAGGCGACCTTGTCGGGCATCGTGCGGGCGTGGTGGATCGGGTGCATGGCGGTCAGACTGCTCGACTTGAGTGGGGACGAAAGGGTCAGGCGGCGAGGGCGGAAGGTGCGGACTTGCCGAGGATCATGTCCGAGGCCTTCTCGGCGATCATGATGGTCGGGGCGTTGGTGTTGCCGCTGACCAGCCGGGGCATGATCGAGGCGTCGACGACCCGCAGGCCCTCCACGCCGTGAACCCGCAGCTGGGCGTCGACCACGGCGCGCGGGCCGTTGCCCATCTGGCAGGTGCCGACCGGGTGGTAGATCGTGGTGCCGGCGGCGCGAGCGTACTCGAGCAGCATCTCGTCGGACTGGAAGTCGGATCCCGGCATCATCTCGTGATCGATCCAGGGCGCCAATGCGGGCTGGGACCCGATCTTGCGACCCCACTTCAGCGCCGCGACAGCGACTTCCTGGTCCAGCGGATCGCTCAGATAGTTGGCGACGATGGCGGGGTAGGCCGAAGGATCGGCGGACTTGATGCGGATATGGCCACGGCTTTCCGGACGAAGCTGGCAGGGGGCGATGGTCAGGCCGGGCTGCCCCTCCAGTTCCATCTTCTGCTCGTTCATCAGCTTGTCGGTATCCATCGTCGCCGGGAGGATGTGGAACTGGATGTCGGGATGGGCGAGGTCCGGCCGCGACTTGCAGAACACCGCGATGTGCGCCGCTGACAGGGTCAGCAGGCCCTTGCGCTGGAACAGGAACTTCATCGCCTCGCCGACGAAGCGCGCGCCCTTGGTCAGTTCGTTGACCGACACGGTCCCGGCCTTGAGCCGGTAGGTCTGGGTCATGACGTAGTGATCCTGCAGGTTCTCGCCGACGCCGGGGAGGTCGTTGACGACCGCGATGCCATGTTCCTTCAGCAGAGCCGCCGGGCCGACGCCGGACAGCTGAAGCAGCTGCGGCGAGTTCACCGCGCCGCCGGCGAGGATGACTTCCGCCTTCGCCGTAGCCGTCCGTTTCACGCCGTTCTGGGTGAACGCCACGCCCGTGGCGCGCTTGCCCTCGAACAGCACTTTCGAGGCCAGGGCGTTGGTTTCGACCCGCAGGTTCGGACGGCCCATGACCGGATGCAGATAGGCGACGGCGGCCGAGCAGCGCTGCCCGTTCTTAACCGTCAGCTGGTAGTAGCTCACGCCCTCCTGGTCGCCGCCGTTCAGGTCGGCGCGGCGCGGGATGCCGGCCTCTTCGCAGGCGTCGACCACCGCATCGGACACCGGGTGCTTGGTGGTCACGTCGGAGACGTTCAGGGGGCCGCCCTTGCCGTGCAACGCGCCGGCGTCCCGCTCCTGGTGCTGCGAGCGCAGGAAGTAGGGCAGGACGTCGTCCCAGGCCCAGCCTTCGCAGCCCAGCTGTCGCCAGTTGTCGTAGTCGGCGTCCTGGCCGCGGATGTAGAGCAGGCCGTTGATCGAGGAGGAGCCGCCCAGCACCTTGCCGCGCGGCCAGACGTGCGTGCGGCCGCCGGTGCCGGGGTCGGGCTCGGTGTTGTACAGCCAGTTGACCTTGGGGTCCTTCAGGGTCTGCGAATAGCCGACCGGCACATGGATCATCAGGTTGGACATGAATTGAGACGGGTTCTTCGTCGGGCGATCATCGCCGCCGGCTTCGAGCAGCAGGACCCTGGTCTTGCCGTCGGCGCTCAGCCGATTGGCCAGAACGCAGCCGGCGCTGCCGGCGCCGACGATGATGTAGTCCGCCTCGATGGTGTCGCTCACGCGTCCGCTCCCTGATGCCGTGATGACCGGAACGTCTTCTGCGCGCCTGATCGCTGATCACTTTACGGGCGGGGAAGGCGTTCTGGAAAGGGCGCCGTGGCGGAAGGTGACGCAACGTGACGATTGCCCCGGCGGAGCGCTCGCCTATGGTCCCACCGCCAGCCATATTTTGGGGAGTATGCGGTCATGCAACTGATCAGCGAGACGGCGGTCGACGGCCGCGCGGGACCGAATTTTCCCGTCACCTACCCGACGCTTCCGGGCGTCGATCTGACCGATATCCTCAGCTTCGCCGGCGGTCAGCCATGGGCCGACTTCGCCCGGATGCGCGAGCAGGCGCCGGTCATGTGGCACACCGAGTCGCGCCACGAGGGCCCCGGCTTCTGGGCCGTCACGCGCCATGCCGACGTCATGGCCGTCAACGGTGATCCGGAGACCTTTTCCAGCCAGCGCGGCGGCATCCTGATGGCCCAGGGGCGGCCGGAACAGCGCCACGCGCTGCTCTACCGCGCCTCGATGGACGCCATGATCAACATGGACGCGCCCAACCACCTGCAGCTCCGCCGTGAGCACATGCCCTATTTTACGCCGTCCTATCTGCGCGGCGTAACCGAGAAGGTACGCGCGGAGGTGACGCGCCTGCTCGACGCGATGGCCGACAAGGGTGAGTGCGATCTCGTGGAGAACTTCTCCGCCGTGCTGCCGCTGTTCACCCTGTGCGAAATCCTCGGCGTGCCGCCGGAAGACCGGCCGCGCTTCCTGAAGTGGATGCACTATCTGGAGATGGCCCAGAACCTGGCCACGCAGCAGGCGACGGCCGGCGTCGCGCCGACGCTGGAGCTGATGCAGTTCATCGCCGACTTCAACAGCAACGTCGAAGAGATGTTCGAGTACGGCCGGCACATGCTGCACAAGCGCCGGCTCGAACCTCAGGCCGACCTGCTGACAGCCATCGCCCGGGCGCAGGTCGAGGGTGAACAGCTGAGCGACGAGTTCCTCGACGGGTCCTGGCTGCTGATCGTGTTCGCCGGTAACGACACCACCCGCAACACCCTGTCCGGCTCGATGAAGCTGCTGACCGAGTTCCCCGACCAGCAGGCCAGGCTCATCGCCAACCCGGACCTGCTGCCCGGCGCGGTCAACGAGTTCATCCGCATGGTCAGCCCGGTGATCTACATGCGCCGCACGGCGACCCGTGACGCGGAGATCAACGGCCAGATGATCGCCGAGGGCGAAAAGGTGATCATGTACTACGGCGCCGCCAACCGGGACCCGGCGGTGTTCGCCGATCCCGACCGGCTGATCGTCGATCGCGCCAACGCCGACAAGCACATCGCCTTCGGCTACGGCCCGCACACCTGCATCGGCAAGCGGGTGGCGCAGATCCAACTGGAGGAGGCCTATCGCCAGATCCTGGCCAGGTTCCCCGACATGCGCTGGACCGGCGACATCGACATCGCCCCCAACAACTTCGTCCACGCCATCCGCAAGCTGGGCGTGAGCTTCACGCCGGAGCGCAAGGCGGCCTGATCAGGCCTCTTGCCTTCCCCCGCGTCCGGCGGTCTTCATCCGCCGCAACGACCTTTACAGGAGCCCGTCATGGCCAATCCGACCTTTGAAACCATCCTCTACGACGTCAAGGACGGGGTCGCGACGATCACTCTGAACCGGCCGGACCGGATGAACGCCTTCACGACGCAGATGATGGCCGAGATGATCCAGGCCTTCGACATCACCGACGCCGACGATGCGGTGAAGGTGGTCGTGGTCACGGGCGCGGGCCGGGCCTTCTGCGCCGGCGCGGACCTCGGCGGCGGCGCCAAGACCTTTGACTATGCCAAGCAGGACAGCGATCCGCGCGAGGCCAACAAGGTCAACGGCGTCTATCGCGACGGCGGCGGTCTGCTGACCATGCGCATCTATGACAGCCTCAAGCCGGTCATCGCCGCGGTCAACGGCGCGGCCGTCGGCATCGGCGTGACCATGCAGCTGGCGATGGATATCCGCATGGCCTCGACCGAGGCCAAGTTCGGCTTCGTGTTCGCCCGCCGCGGCATCACGCCGGAAGCCGCCTCGTCCTGGTTCCTGCCGCGCATCGTCGGCCTGCAGCAGGCGCTGGAGTGGTGCTACACCGGCCGCGTGTTCCCGGCCCAGGAGGCCAGGGACGGCGGACTGGTTCGCTCGCTGCACGCGCCGGAAGATCTTCTGCCGGCGGCCTACGCGCTCGCTCGCGAGATCGCCGACAACACCGCGCCGGTCTCGATCGCCCTGACCCGCCAGCTGCTCTACCGTAACGCCGGCGCGCCGCATCCGATGGACGCCCACATGTCCGACAGCCGCGCGATCATGGCCCGCGGCGCCCAGGGCGACGCCAAGGAGGGCGTGATGTCCTTCCTTGAAAAGCGCGCGCCCGCCTATCCCGACAAGGTCTCCGCCGACCTGCCGGACATCTGGCCATACTGGGAAAAGCGCGACTTCAAATAGTCGACAGTCACGACCGGTTAACAAGGGTCTGTTGTCATTGGAGGGCGGCGGCGCGTTCCCCCGCCGCGCCCCTTCCGTGCCCCGAGACCCATGAGCGATCCCGCCGTCCGACCCATTATCGATCCTGCCGGCGCCGACGAGGCGTTCGCGGCAAGGCCGGCCGTACGGTCGCGGACGACGTTGCTCAAGCGGCTGGCCGACGTGGTTTGCCTGCCCGGTAGCCGGGTCAACACCTTCGAACGGTCGATGACCGCCGATCTGATCGTCGAACTGTTGCGCGAGGCAGGGCTGGACGAACGCATCCGCATCGCCCGGCGGATAGCCAACGTGTCGGATATCCCGACCGGTCTCGCCCGGCTCCTGATGCGCGATGACCTGGAGGTCGCCCGCGCGCTGCTCGAGAACAGTGCGACCGTCGGCGACGGCGATCTGATCGACTGTGTGCGCACCGCCACCACCGAGCATCGCCGCCTGATCGCGGCTCGCCGGGGCCTCAACGAGCTGGTCGGCGACGAACTGGTCCAGCATGACGAGCCGGCGGTCATCGAGGCCCTTCTGCGCAACGAGCTGGCCAGGCTGAGCCACGAGGCCGTCGAGACCATTGTGGCCGGCACCCGCGATCATCCCCGCCACATTCCATTGCTTCTGCGGCGTAGCGAGCTTCGGCCAAGCCATGCCTATGTGATGTTCTGGTGGTCGGACGCCGAGGCGCGCCGCGTTATCCTCCAGCGGTTCGCCGTATCCCGCGAAGTCCTGCAGGAAGCGGTCAGCGACGTCTTCTCCATGGCCGCGGACGAAAACTGGCAGGATCCGCTGACCCGCAAGGCCTTGCAGTTCATCGAGCGGCGGCAGCGCAACCGGGCGGCCATTGCCCGCAGCCCGTTCGAGAGCCTCGACGAGGCGGTTCAGGTCGCGTCGGAGAGCTTCACCCGCGAGGTCGCCGAGGAGATCTCCTATCTGTCCGGCCTCAAGCCGATGACCGGCGCCAAGATATTCACCGATCCGGGCGGTGAGCCGCTGGCGATTCTCTGCAAGGCGACGGGTCTGCCGAAAACCAATGTGCGTCTGCTCTGGCGGGCGCTGCGACGGCCGGAGACGGATGCCGCAGGTAACATCAACCCGGGTCTTGAACGTGTGCTGACGCTGTTCGACACGATCGCGGTAGACCGGGCTCAAACCGTGCTGCGATACTGGAACTGGTCACTCTCGTCGGCGCTGACGCCGGCTCTCATCAAAGCCATCCGGGATGGGGATGACCAGGCGCTGGATGAGTTCTCACAGCCTCAGCGCGCCGCGATGCTGGCGCTGTCCGGCGATCTGCGCAGAGGCTGACTTCCTTGCTGAACTCAGAAACGCAAGAGTGAAGCGCCTTCGATTGATTGAAGGCGCCGTTGCTTTAATTGGTCCGTTGTGGAGTAAGTCACGCCGATTTCTAGACGCGAAGTGCTTGTGCCTCTCAATGAGGGGCTATATGCACCGGCGTCATAGTCTGTGCGCGCCGATTCCGTTCGCGCTCAATCTCCACCATGATGGAACAAGGTCAGATGGAAGACAAATCCGCGATCATCGAGATGACGACGGACATCGTGTCCGCTTATGTCGGCAACAATTCCGTGGCTGCGAATGATATTCCCAGCCTTATCCAGAACGTTCACAAGGCGCTCACGGAAGTCGCCAGCGGCTCTGTGACCGTCGAAGTCGCGCCGAAGGAACCGGCCGTGCCGGTTCGCCGCTCGATCACGCCGGACCACCTCGTGTGTCTGGAAGACGGCCGCAAGTTCAAGTCGCTGAAGCGCCACCTGCGCACGAAGTACAACATCAGCCCGGAAGAATACCGCGCGAAGTGGGGCCTTCCGAAGGACTACCCGATGGTCGCGCCGAACTACGCCAAGGCGCGTTCGGACCTCGCCAAGCAGATGGGTCTGGGACAGGGCGGTCGTCAGGCCGCCAAGAAGAAGCGCTAGAGCGTATTTTCGGAACGGAAACGTCGAGGGCGGCGGGCTCGGCCCGCCGCCCTTTGTCGTTGTGAAGACTCAGCTTTTCTGCCCGGGCCTTGACTCCCGAACTGAAAGTTGGCGCGCGAAGGCTAATTTCGCTTGCCCCCGATTCGCTGGTTAAGCGATAGTGAATCACGGGTGATTCCAAGGGGTTGTTAAGGATTCTGTAGATGGCCGCGCAACTGGGCGCTTCGGCGACAGCCGCCCGCGCCCATGAAGAGCTGTTCGCTTACTGGGCCTCGTTGCGCCAGGCCGGCCGGCTTCCCGGCCGGGCGGACATCCGTCCCGAAGACTTCAAGCGCCTCCTGCCCACGGTCAGCCTGATCGACATCGTCCCCGGCGTTCGCCGCGACTACCGCCTGCGGCTTGCCGGCACGGGCCTTTACAGCGTCTACGGTCGCGAGATCACCGGCCGCTCCCTCGGCGACGTCTACGGCGCCAAGGCCGCCGACTACTGGCGCGTGGAACTCGACAAGGTGGTCGACGAGCGGCGGCCGGGCGTGGGTTGTCACAGCCTGTCCTGGCGCGGCGCGGGCCACATGTCCCTGCTTTGGCTCAGGCTGCCTTTGGCGACCAACGGCCGGGACGTCGACATGATCCTCGGCTACGACGCCGTCGTGGGCGTCCACGGCGACAGCGGCAGCGGCATCCGCGCGGCCTGACCGGCCAATTCCTTCGCGACTTTGCATTCCGTTCGGCGAAGCCCTTGGGGCTCCCGAGGAACGCGGGAAAGCGACAGGATAAATTTCCTATTGCGAAAATTGATGTAGGAATATTATCCTCATCCTGCCTGCGCCGATCCCGGTCCCGTTTGGGGCGGTTGAAGCGCGACAAGAGCTTCTGGAGTCTCGGACAAGAGCTTTTAGAGCACTCCAC
>NZ_JBMDKR010000019.1:0-2151 GCF_057809815.1 Caulobacter sp. FG121 | reverse complement strand
GGAGCCGGCGGAGGCGGAAGCGGAAGCGGAGGCGGAGGCGGAGGCGGAGGCGGAGGCGGAGGCGGAGGCGGGCTCGGCGGGCTCGCCGGCGGACTGGGCGGTGGCGCCGGGTCGAACAGGCCGTCGCGCAGCAGGCCAACAGCCATCTGGCGATCAGCGTCCGTGAACTTCAGCCACTCCACGCCGGCCTCGGTGGGCACGGCGACCTCGACCAGGACGACGGGGTCTTCGAGCAGCGCCAGGTTCGCGGCCTTGTCCAGGGACACGGCCTGGACCTCGACCCAGGCCGCCGACGAGAGGAGCAAACCCCCTCGCCGGTAGACCGGTCGGCTCGACTTGAACCGGACGTCCGTCATCAGGGCAGCCGATCGGCTTCGATGATCTGAACATCCTGGAAGTAGATGTTCGACTCACCGCCGGCCAGGTTCTGCTTCAGGAACAGGTTGCGCGCCGCGGCGACGTTCGAGACGCCGACCACGATGTGCGTGAACTTGATCCCGAGCGGCTCACCCTCGTCGTTGGTGTAGGCCGCCGCCTGGGCCTTGGCGGCGGCATAGGCCGCCGCATCCAGGGTCCCCGTGCCGCGGTGGGCCAGCTGCCACCAGGTGTAGCCGGCCGCGCCGCGGGCCTCGCCGCCCATCAGATACTCGCCCGTCTGGAAGACGTGGCTGTCCTGGGGATCGGTGACCATCGTGAAGGTGGGGGCCTTCCGCTGCTGGTGAAGGATCGGCTTCAGCGGCTTGCTGCAGTCGAGCAGGTACCAGGGCTGGACGGCCGCGTTGCCCGAGACGTTGGACGTGGCGGTGTCGTCCGGACCCATCGGGTGGGCGGTGTCGAAGAAGTTCTGCCCATCGAAGCAGGGCCGGGCGTTGCCGGCGGCCAGGGCCTCGAACGCCAGGCGGTCGGCCAGCGAGCCGGCTTGTTCGCCCCAGCCCTTCACGATCGGGCCGTAGAGACCGAGGTTGTCGTCCTCGATCTTGTGCTTGTGGATCCCGAGGGTGGCCTCGAAGTCGTCGTTGGCCAGCTGGTAGGCGCGCTCGGCCATCGAGCGGATCTTCTTCGGACCCGCCCACTTCCGGAACACGGGGAAGTCGGCGAGGAAGCCATAGGTCTCCACGCGGGTCGAGGACGACACGGTGGTGGTCATGGCGCCGTGCTTGGGGGCCGCGAGGCCGACACCGGAGTTGAACTCGGTGCGGAAGCCGGTGCGAAGGGCCTCCAGGGAGGAGTTGGTGATGATCACGAGGGGTCGGCTCCTAGTAGGCGATCTCGACGAAGCCGGACACGGCTCCGGCGGTGGCGAACGCGGCGTCCGGGGTGACCTGGATGCGCGAACCGGCGGTGACCACGGTCGAGGCGTGGCCGAGGGTGGGGGTGTCGCGGACGATCGAGCCCTTGGCCGCGGCGTCCGGGATGGCGACCGACAGGCCGTCAACGGCGGTGACACCGACGGCGGCGGTGATCGGGCCACCGGTGGTCACCGCGACCTGGACGATCGTGGTCACGCCGACGATCTCACCGGCCACCGGCGACAGCAGCTCGGCGGAGGTGCCGGCCAGCAGATCGACCTGGTTGATGAAGAACGGGACGGTGGCGATCCGCTTGCCGCGACCGGCAGGGCCGACGGCGACCCAGACGAAGTCGGCGTCGACCTGTTCGACCACGCCGGCGACGGCGCGGATCTGGGAGGACGAGGTGCGGGCCACCGTCTCGTCGTCGACGATGAAACAGGGCTTGCCGATATCGGCGATGGTGATCGCGTCGGCGCCGGCGGAGTTGTTGAAGTTCCAGACGCCGGGCTGAACCTTGACGACCTGGTCGCCGTCGGCGACGCCGCCGGTCACGCTTTCGACGAACACGCCGACCGCCTGATAGGTGGCGGCGTCGGCGGCCTTGGCGGGCGTGTCGGCGCCCTGGCCGAGGCGACCCGGACGGGCATAGCCGGCGGCCAGAATCGCCAGGCCGGACTGGATGCAGACCACGGCGGCCTTCACCGGGTAGGACTGAACGCCCTCGGCATAGCGGGCGATGTTGCGGCGGGGAGCGGCGAGGGCCATCAGGCGGCGTCCTTCTTCTTCTGAGCCAGGAAGTCCGTCTCGGAGACGCCGGTCATCGCGCAGACGGACCGCTCCACGTCGGACAGGGTGATCG
>NZ_JBMDKR010000018.1:0-3514 GCF_057809815.1 Caulobacter sp. FG121 | reverse complement strand
CGGCCGAGGCGATCGCCGACCCCGACGAGATCCGCTGGATCTGGACCGATGGCGAAAAGCCCATGCTGCTGCGCCGGTACATCCGCCGGATCAAGACCTCGGACGGCGTCGTCGATGTCGTGGTCGACGGGGCGTCCGGCGGCGCCGCCCCCTGGTGGAGCTTCCGCACCTCGGTCGGCGGCGAGCTGGATCTGAACGCCTATCGCGGCGGCGTGCTGGCCTGGCGCCGCGCCGGCGGCGACTGAAACAAACCTCTCATGCCGTGTTCACGGGCGTCTTCCGCCCCGGCTGAATCCGTGCCTAAATCCTGACGCCACCCCTTCCAACGCCTTCATGCTGAAGGATTTCAGCATGGGCGGGGGTCAGCCGAAGGGCGACGTTGCGGGCCTCAACCGAGGTTTCCCCTTGTCGCCGCGCCAACTCATCACCGCGTCCGTCTACGTCTCGGCCATCGCCGCCGGCGCGCCGGTGGACTGGGTGCGCCTGTTCCCGATCGGCGAGGTGGCCACCAACGACGGCCGCGCCTGGCGGATCGACGATCGGGCGCACGCCGAGAGGATCGTCGCCGCTTCGCTGCAGCGCGCCGGCGGCCGTGAACTTCCCTTCGACTACGACCACCAGACCGTCTTCGCCGCGGTCAAGGGCGTGGGCGGCACGGCCAAGGCGGCCGGCTGGATCAAGGAACTCCAGGTCCGCGACGACGGCATCTGGGCCCGCGCCGACTGGACCGCCGCCGCCGCAGCCTCGATGGCGGCCGGCGAGTACCGATACCTCAGCCCGACCTTCCAGTCCGACGACAAGGATCGGGTGGCCTGCATCTGGGGGGCGGCTTTGACCAACACCCCCGCCCTCGACCTGGGCGCCGTTGCGTCCAGTGACCCCGACCACAATCAGGACTCTGAAACCATGTTGAAAGACATCGCGCTGGCCATGGGCCTGCCCGAGACCGCCTCCCAGGCGGATATCCTGGCGGCTATCGCCGCCGGGAAGACTGCCCAGACCGCCGCCACTGGCGTCCTGGCCGAGATCCGCACCGCCGCCGGTGTCGCCGCTGACGCGGACGCCCCGGCGGTTTGCGCGGCGATCGCCGCCCTGAAAACCACCGGCAGCGATGACGACCTGAAGGCCGCCGTCATCACCCTGACCGCCGAGGTCAACACCCTGAAATCTTCGGGGGCCCGCAAGGCGGCCGAGGACAAGGTCGATGCCGCCATCAAAGCCGGCCAGATCGTCCCGGCCACCCGGGACATCTTCATCACCCTGGCGACCGACAAGCCGGCCGAGTTCGACAAGCTGATCGGCGTGCAGCCGGTCGTCCTGGCGCCCGGCGCGGGTGACCGCACCAAGGTCGATCTGGAATCGATCACCCTGTCCGACGTGGAGCGGTCCGTCTGCGCGATGACCGGCGTCTCCGAAGCGGACTTCCTGGCTCAGAAGAAGAAGGACGCCGCCTGATGGCTCTCACCGCCGCCCGCCGCAATATCGCCCGTCTCGCCGAGGGCGCGCAGTCCTACCCGGTTAAGGCCGGCGTCGTCTGCATCCAGTCCGGCCTGGCCATCCTGGCCGCCGGCTATGCCCGCCCCGGGCGCATCGGCCAGGGTGCTGATACGCCCGCTAAGGCCGCCGACGCCGCCACCTATCAGGCCGTCGGGGTGTTCCTCGAAAGCAAGACCGGCGGAGCCGCCGATGGCGATGTGGTCATCTCGGTTCAGCCCGGGACCTGGAACTTCAACAACTCGTCCGGCGCCGACGCGATCACCATCGCCGACATCGGCAAGCCCTGCTTCATCGTCGATGACGAGACGGTCGCCCGGACCTCGTCCTCGCAGATCCGCGCCGTCGCGGGCGTGGTCGAGCAGGTCGACGCCGACTACGTCTGGGTCGCGGTTGGCCCGGCGGGTCGCGGCAAGCGGATCGCCACGGTCCCGTTCTTCATCAACCAGGTCGACCTGCTGGCCGGAACCTCGGCCGAGCTGCTGTCGCCCGTCGCCGGCGAGATCGTCGGCATGACCACGATCGTCCAGATCGCGGTGACCACCGGCGGCCCGATCACCGGCTCGGTGGGAACCACCGCCGTCGCCGGCCTGTCGTGCGTCATTCCCGACGCCGCGGCCAAGGGCTCGATCGTCCGCGACACCCCCACCGCCGGCGACGCCACGACCGTGGTCACCGCCGGCTCGCGCATCCAGGTCACTCCGGATGCTTCCTTCGCCACCGCCGGAGCCGTCTCGGGCTTCGTCGAGATCGCCTACTAGGAGCCGACGCCTCGTGATCATCACCTCAGCTTCCCTGGAGGCCCTTCGCACGGGTTTCCGCACCGAGTTCAACGCCGGCGTCGGTCTGGCGGCCCCCAAGTACGGGGCCATGACGACCACGGTTTCCTCGTCGACCAAGGTGGAGACCTACGGGTTCCTCGCCGACTTCCCGATCTTCCGGAAGTGGGTCGGCCCCAAGAAGATCCGCTCGATGGCCGAGAAGGCCTACGCGCTGACCAACGACGATTTCGAAGCCACGCTCGGGATCCACAAGAACAAGATCGACGACGACAACCTCGGTCTCTATGGCCCGATCGTGAAGGGCTGGGGCGAACAGGCCGGAGCCCTGCCCGACCGTCTCGCCTTCGAAGCCCTGGCCGCCGGCAACGCGCGACCCTGCTTCGATGGCCAGAACTTCTTCGACACCGACCACCCGATGGGCCCGGATGACACCGCCACGTCCAACGTCTCGGGCGCCGGCGCGGTCCAGCCCTGGTACCTGCTCGACTGCAGCAAGCCGCTGAAGCCGATCCTTCACCAGGAGCGGAAGAAGCCCGTCTTCTCGATGGTCACCGATCCGACCGACAGCCACGTCTTCCAGACCGGCGAGTATCTGATGGGCGGCGAGGCCCGCGGCGCGGCCGGGTTCACCTGGTGGCAGCTGGCGCACCGCAGCACGGCGACCCTGGCGGCCGCCGCGTACGAGGCGGCCAAGGCGCAGGCCGCGGCGTACACCAACGACGAGGGCGAGCCCCTGAGCATCAAGTACACGCACGTCGTCGTCGGGACGTCCAATGCCGCCGCGGCCCGCAACCTGTTCCTGAAGCAGAACCTCGCGGGCGGTGAGTCGAACATCTACTTCAACGATGTTCAGATCATCGAGTGCGAGCGGCTTCCCTGATGACGGAGGTCCGGTTCAAGTCGAGCCGTCCGGTCTACCGGCGAGGGGGCCTGTCCCTCTCGTCGGCGGCCTGGGTCGAGGTCGTGGCCGCGTCGTTGAGCAAGGCCGCGAACCTGGCGCTGCTCGAAGACCCCGTCGTCCTGGTCGAGGTCGCGGTCACTACCGACGACGGCGTGCGGTGGCTCAAGTTCACGGATGCCGATCGCCAGATGGCCGTCAGCCTGCTTCGCGACGGCCTGTTCGACCCGGCGCCGCCGTCCAGTCCGCCGGCGAGCCCGCCGAGCCCGCCTCCGCCGCCGCCCTCTCCGCCTCCGCCTCCGCCTCCGCCTCCGCTTCCGCTTCCGCCTCCGCCGGCTCC
>NZ_JBMDKR010000017.1:0-4146 GCF_057809815.1 Caulobacter sp. FG121 | reverse complement strand
GCCACCGACATGATCTTCGAGCCGACGGCGGGCGCCGACATTGAGTTGAAGGTCACCGCCGGCGGCGGCATCCGGATCGGATCGGGCGGGGACTCCTACCTCTCCTACTTCTCAGGCGGCGGCGTGATGGTGGCGGGAGCCGTGCAGGGCAACTCCCTGACCCTGCGGACAAGCCTCGGAACGAGCTGGGCGGCGGTTGGGTTCAGAGACTCCTCGGCCGACCACTCGGCCACCGGCTCCGAGCGCATGGCGATCGGCTACTACAACCCGGCAGATGGATCCGGCTTCAGCGACTTGGCCGCCAACGATGGCGCCAACTATATCGAGACCTCGAACGATCCCGAGACCCCGGGCAGCACGCGCCTGCCTACGGCGCTCCGGATCGTGCGGTCGGGCTGGATCAATGGGTCGCGCCAGATCGGCATCATCCGGTTCGACCTGCAGCGCACCGGCGCCCTGGTGTTCAAGGACGACGCCCAGGCGACCAGCCTGACCCTGCCGGCGGCAAACGCCAGTGGCGTGCTGCTCGGAACGACCCTCGGCGTGGTGGCTGGTGCGGCGGCCGCGCCGGGCCAATTCTTTGTCGGCGACACAGACACCGGCTGGTTTTCCCCGGCGGCTGACACCCAGGCCTGGGCGAACGGCGGCGCAGAGCAGATGCGGCTGGTCACCACGGGCCTGGGCGTCAAGACCAGCAATGTCAGGGCCTCGCTCACAGTCGCCGGCGACATCCTGGTCGGCGGCAGCAGCCGAGGGATCTGGTTCAACTCCTATTTCAGCAGCGCCTGGAAATACTACGCCTCCGGTTACGCTGCGGCCCTGACTTTGGCGTCGGACGGATCGCTGTACTACGCCAACACGGCCGTCTCCGGCTCGGCCGACGGCACGGCGTCGTTCAACAACTCGTTTATCATCGACAAGAACGGCAAGGTCGGGATCGGAATTACCCCGACTGAGGCGCTGCACGTCTACGGCAACGCCAAAATCACCGCGACGCTGAACCCGGCCGGCGGCCTGATCTCCTCGAGCTACGCCGGCTTGCTGACGATCGAGCCCCTGAGCGGTCAGAACCTCGAGCTGAAGCTCAACACGCCGGTCACCAACTATGTCCGGATCGGCAACGCCTCCGAGTTCAAGCTGACCCAGTTCGGCGCGGGCGGCATGGTGTTTGGCAACATCACCGGCAATGTGCTGGCCATCCGAACCAGCAACGCCGCCGGCTTCTCGGCCATCGCCTATCGCGACGCCTCGACGGACCACACCTCGACGGGTTCCGAGCGGATGGCGATGGGCTACTACAACCCGGTCGACAGCACCGCATTCAGCGACCAGGCCAACGGTGACGGCGCGAACTACATCGAGACCTCCAACGACCCTGAGTCGGCCGGCAGCACGCGAGCGCCCACCGCACTCCGGATCCTGCGGTCAGGCTATATCAACGGCTCACGGCAAATTGGCGTCGTGCGGATGGATCTGCAGCGCGCAGGCGCCTGGGTCTTCAAGGACGACGCTCAGGCGGTGACCCTCACCCTGCCGGCGGCCAACGCTACCGGAGTGCTGCTGGGGACCGGCCTGGGGATCACTGTTGGTTCCGCGGGCTCGCCCAGCCTGTTCATCGCAGGCGACACCGACACCGGGATCTGGGCGCCAGCCGCCAACACCTGGGCGGTCTCCACCGGCGGCGTTGAGGGTCTGCGTCTGGATAGCAGCCGCTACCTGGGCCTCGGAACGTCGGCCCCGAAATCGCGACTGGATGTGGCGGGCTCAATCACCGTCTCGCCCAGCAGCGGCATCAACTTCAATCAGTACTACAACGCCGCCTGGCTCTCGAAGGCCGCCGGCTATAGCGGCGGCATCATCCTGGGCGGCGATGGCGCGATGTACTTCTCCAACACGTCGTCCTCGGCCGGCGGCGCGGACGTCTCGATCAGCCCGAACAACAACTTCATCATCAGCAAGAACGGCCTGATCGTCCTGGGCTCCACCCTGGCCTCGACCAACCCGGCCCTGAAGAAGAGTTCGACGATCCTGCAGGTGCGCATCGGCGACGACACCGCCTTCGGCACGATCCAGGGCGTGTTCAGAACCACCGCCAACGCCGTCGCCGAGACGCCGGCGGCCACCCACACCGTTCAAATCCAGGACGCGGCAGGCACGACTTACCGCGCTCTCGTCGCAGCATAGGGACTGAAAACATGGCTCAACTGAAATGGCGCGTCGCCAGCCTGGAGACCTCTCCGGTCGAAAACGGAGACACCCGGGTCGTCGTCGTCCACTGGGTGCTGGAAGCGCTGGCGCCTGCCCGCAAGGGGAGCGACCCGCTCGCCCCATCGGTTCTCGCGTTCGCCTATGGTGATCAGCGACTGCCGCCGCCTCTGCCCGGCGCGTTCATCGCCTACGACACCCTCAGCGAGGATCAAGTTCTCGGTTGGGCGCGGGACGCCATGGGACCCAAAGAGGTCGCCAGATACACGGCCCTGGTCAAACGCGAGGCCGCTGATCGGAATCGGGCCTCCAAGACCAAGACCCGCCCGCCGTGGTCACCGCCACATCCCTCCGACCCCATCGATCCCGGCAGCGCAGCGCCGGACGAACCCGCTTTGGCGGTGAAGTAGCCGCGCCTTGAACACCACCCAGCCGGCCATCAACCGCCCGGCATCTCGCAGCTGAAGGAACAGCCCGTGACGAAGACCACCACCAAACTGAATCTCGAAATCCCCATCATGACCCGCCTGGGCAAACAGATGGTGGTCGATGGCCAGCCGATCTCCATGCGGTACGCCCTCTTCATCGCCCTCGACAGTCGCCTGCCGAACGATGATGCGGTCGGCAAAATGCCCCGTGGCCGTTTGGCGGACCGGATCGCGGCCGCGGACGTCGATATCGAGCTCGACAAGGAAGAGGTCATCCTGGCGACCAATCGCGTGAAGGAGTTCTGGGACCCCAACACGCTGTTCCGCGTCCTCGAAAAGCTCAACCCGGCGGCCCTCGAAACCTAGTCCACCGACCGACGACGGCAATCCACTGAGGGCGCCATGCGCTATCACACGACAGTTCAAGCGCCCGGCATCGCCGGTCATCAACCCTGATGGCCGGCGATGCTTTGACCCTGGAAGCCCTGCCACCGGCCGAAGCGATCGACTTCTTCCGGGGCAAGGGCCTGCAGGAGAGCTTCGCCTGGCAGGACGTCTGGGAGGAGGAGCATGGCAAGGCCTTCACCGTGGCCAAGGCCATGCGCCGGGACGTGCTGATCGACATCCGCGAGGCCGTCGATCGCGCGCTCAGCGAAGGTCGGACGTTCGGCCAGTTCAAGACCGACCTGGAGCCGCTGCTGCGGGACAAGGGCTGGTGGGGCCGCGCGCCCATGACCGACCCGCTGACGGGCGAACGGCGAGACGTTCAGCTGGGCTCAGCCCGGCGCCTTAGGACCATCTTCGACGTCAACCTGCGGACCAGCTATGCCGCAGGCCGTTGGAAGCGCATCCAGGACACCAAGGAGGGCCTGCCCTTCCTGCGCTACGTCGCCGTCCAGGATGGCCGGACCCGGCCCGAGCATGCCGCCTGGCACGGGACCATCCTGCCGGTCGATGATCCCTGGTGGGACAGCCACTATCCGCCCTGCGGGTTCAACTGCCGCTGCACCACCATCCAGCTCAACCAGCGCACCCTGGATCGGCGGGGATGGACCGTGACCGAGGAGCCGGTGCGGTTCCCGCCCAGGCCCTATGTCAACCCGCGCACCGGCGAGGCGGCCCTGCTGGAGCGGGGGGTGGATCCGGGGTTCAACTACAACGTCGGCCGGGCCTGGCTGGATGGGCTGACGCCCCGGGCTGGCAGCGTATTGCCGGACGTGTCCCGGGTGGTCACCGGTGGCCAGCCGCCGATCGAGCCGCGACCTGGTCCTGACCTGGTCCAGGCCGGCGTGGCGGCCGCGACAGAGGCGTTCCTGACCCGGTTCGGCGTGAAGGCCGGCAAGGCGGCGGTGTTCACCGACGCCGGCGGCGAGCCGTTCGCCATCTCGCCGGCCCTGTTCACGACAGCGGCCGGCCGGGCCCGGACGTTCGGCAAGGCCGCCGACCAGCTGCCGATGGCGGCCGAGGCGATCGCCGACCCCGACGAGATCCGCTGGATCTGGACCGATGGCGA
>NZ_JBMDKR010000016.1:0-5798 GCF_057809815.1 Caulobacter sp. FG121 | reverse complement strand
CCAGCACGGCAGCGAGGGTCGATCCAAACTCAGTGAACGGCCGCAGCGCCTGCAGGGCCGCCGCCGGTGTCGTGGCCAGCAGCCGGATCTGGTTGATCAGACCGGTGGCGGCCAACGCCAACGAGGCCGGCGCGGCCACCAGGGTCAGAACACCGCTACGGATCCCGGCCACCTGCCGGCGGAAGCTGTCGAGGGCCGCGCCGGCAGGAGCGACCAGAACGGCGGCGCCCTCTGCGGCGAGGTTCAGCTGCTCGGTCAGGGCGGCGGCCTGGGTGACAACAAAGCCCGGGGAAGAGGCCGTCGAGAAGCCCGTGGTGAACAGGGCGGCGGACTGCGACGTTGCACCGGCGCTGGCCGCCACGGCCGCGTCTGTCGTGGCGACTGTGATCGTCGGGGCGGTATTCTCGCCGGCCTCCACGAACTCCAGGGAAAAGACGGCCAGGCCGCCTTCGGTCTTGTCTTCACGACAGGCGGAGTTGACGCAAGCGACCTGTCGGCGGCCGTAGGACGGATGGACCAGCTCGCCCGGCCCCTCGGCCTCCAGGGCGGCGATCAGGGCGTCCCGGGCGGCGTCATAGTCCGCGCCCAGGACATAGGCCTCCACGCGGAACTGGCGGGGCGCGCGACCCAGGTCCTCGGCGAAGGGCTTGTCTCTCAGCGGATAGGTGTGGATCTCGAACCGACGGCCGAACCCGTGCTCGTTGCCGTCCACATCGAAGGGGACGCCCCGGAAGCTGGCCGGCCGGAGTCGGTCACGCCAGGCCATCAGTCAGACCCCAGCAGGGGACCGCGATTGACATCGATGCCGGCCTGGCCGGAGGCGCGAGCGGTGGTCGACCGGACGCGGCCGTCCTGGTCAACGCGGATCCCGACATCGACGCGGCCGCGCGCGCCGTCCCTGGCGGCCGCGCCGACCGCCGGCCGGGGTTGCGCTCCGGCCCGGGCTGCAGCGCCGGCGACGGCGGCGGCCGCACCGACCGGGCTGGCGAACTTCACCACGAAGGCCACGCCCTTGAGGATAAATCGCAGCCAGGCCGGCAGGGCGTTCCACACGGCGGCCGCGCCGTTCTTGAAGCCCGTGGCCAGGCGGGTCCACATGTCCCCGAACCACTTGGAGATCTTGTCCCAGTTCCGCCAGACGAGGAACGCGCCGGCGGCGAGCGCGCCGATGGCCAGGATGATCCAGCCGACCGGGCCGGCGGCGACTCCCAGCCCGACAGCGATACCGAAGATGGCGTTGGTCAAGGCGGCAATTCCCACCAGGACGCCGCCGTTGATGATGCCGTCCAGGCCCCCGACCCACTCGAACAGCTTGACGATGCCGGTGACGGCGTTGGCGACGCCCAAAGCAAACTGGGCCCAGTCGACCTTCGACAGGGTGGCCGCCAGCTTGTCGACAATGATGCCGACCTTGGCGATCACTTCAGGCTGGTGGGCGGAAATCCAGGCGGTGATGCCCAAAACGCTTCGGTTGAGAACCGGGAGCAGAGAATTGCCAATCCCGAATTTCAGGCCCATCACGCTGGCCCGCATGTCATCCAGGTTGTCGTTGAACGCGTCGGCGGCCTTGGCCTGATCGTCTGTAAGGATGATGTGTAGCCGTTCCGCCTTGTCCCCGGCCGCTTTTATTGCCGCGCCGCCGCCGTTGAGCAGCGGGATCATCTCCGCGCCTGATCGGCCCAGGAGTCGCATTGCCATGGCCGTTTTGTGCGGCCCATCAGGCATGGTGGCGAAACGGTCGGCGATGCTCGCCAACAGCGCCTCGGTGGGCAGCAGCTTGCCGTGGGCGTCCCTCACCTTCACGCCCAGCTCGGCAAACGCCTTCGCGTCTTCCTTGCCGCCTTTGGAGGCAGAATCGGCGTTGCTCGCCAGGGTACGAAGCCCGACGGCAAATTCGCCGGCGTCCAGGTTCGCCAGCCTGGCTGCATAGCCAAGGCGTTGGTAGCTGCGAACAGTCAGCCCAAATTTCTGAGCATTGTTGTAGGCGGCGTCGCCAGCGTCCGCCGCCTCCTTGACCATCGCCCAGGCGGCTTTGCCAACCTGGAGACCGACCAGCACGGCCGTGCCCGCCACCACCGCGCCGCCGATCGCCGAGACCTTGGCCAGCTTGCCGGTCAGGGTTCCGATGCGCGAGATCAGGCCGCCGATCGACCCGGTCGCCTTGGCCGTGGGCCCGCTCCAGCGATCGACCGCCTGCAGGATCAGTTTCAGGCTAAGCGGACCCATGGATTCTTACGGCCTGATCGTTCCAAAAGAGGAGCTCGTCGATGTCCAGCTCCCACAGCTCCGAGGGTGGGAAATGGAAGGCGGCAGCCAGGTTGCCGAGGACGTCGGCCCAGTCAGGCGGCCACCCGGCTAGGAAAAAGGCTCCAGGTGCGCCGCCAGCGCTTCCAGGTCCTTGGCGTCCAGCTCGTCCAGCACCTTGACCGGCTGACCGCTGAACGCTGACAGAAGGGCCAGCGTCTTGCCGACCTCGCCCTTCGCGCCGTCGGTGTACCGCAGGTGCTTGGCCTTCAGCCGTTCAGGCAGGTCGAGAGTGATGTCCGTGATCACCTCAACCTTGTCCTTGGAGCCGCCGGCGCGCTTGGTCACCTCGATCGGGTATTCCAGCGTGTGGGTGACCTTGGCCATCAGAGGATCTCCTCCGCCGGCGGGCCGTTGAAGACGCACTTCAGCTTGCCCTCGCCGCCCAGCTGGGGCGGGTCACCGCAATAGCCGTGGTTGACGACATAGGTCTGGCCCGTGTCGCACTCGAAGGTGATGGTCCCGTCGTCGATCGCCTGGATCGACGCAATGCTGACGCCGGCCGCCATCATCACGTCGCACTCGATCTTCGAGGGCTCGATGGATTCGGTGAACCCGCCGGCGCTGTTCGCACCGGGGCGGGGCGTGCGCTTGACGCCGCCTGGGTCGAGGGTGGCCCCCTCGAAGGTCTGGAGATACTGGCCGTCGGCGCGGATGGTTGCGCGGCCAAAGAGCTTGCCGGTCATGGGCTGGTCGCCCTCCCTACAGGATGAACTGGATCTGGGCCGCGAAGACGATGGCCTGGTTCACCAGGTCCGGCGCCATGCGCGTGTTCAGACGGTTGCGGTCGCTGGGATCACGCTCGATGACCAGGTCGGTGATGAACTGATCGATGTTCTCGATCAGCCCGGCCTCGGCCATGTCCCGCGCCCAGGCCACCGTCTCGGCCTTGGCGATCTTGGGCGTGACAATCGCGCCGCCGGCCGCGGCGGGCGTGCCGTCGTCCGCCAGCTTATGGCGGGGGAACTTGGACAGCATCCGCTGGCGCCAGGACCAGCGCAGGTAGGACAGGGTCAGCGGCGTGTTCACGTCCAGCCAGCTGGTGTCGGCCAGGCTGTTGCTGTCCAGCTGATAGGTGGTGATCACCCGCTCCAGCAGGACGGAGCCGCCTGGATCAACGGTGAAGGTCGTGATGCCGTCGATCAGTAGCAGCTCCCGCTCGGCGCGGGTGAAAGCGTCCGCCGAGAGTGGCGCGAGGATGCCGGGCAGCGGCAAGGTCTGGAACGGCCTGGCCGGGTCGATGCCGCCGTAGTGGGCGACCACGCCGGCGGTGGAAGCGGCCCATTCCCAGGGCGGGTTGAGGGCAGCGTCCGCCCCGATGATTGAGACATAGCGGCTGTTGCGGCCGGCTCCGAGGGAGGCCAGGGAGCCTTGAGTGCCCCGGGCGGCGGCGAAGGCCACGCCGTCGATCTGGGCCGGCGGAGCCCACCGGCGGGTCAGCTCGGTTTCCAGGGCGGTGAGGTTGGCGGCGCCGGTCCAGGGGATGACGATCACATCGAAGGGCTCGTCGCCCATCGCGGCGATCGCGGTGGCGACGTCCGGATCGGTGGCGCCGGTGACGCCGGCGGCGATGGCCACCGCCACCCCGGCCGGCATGACATCCTCGCGATAGTAGCCAACACGAACATCGATGTCGTTGCCGGGCGTGCCCTTGTTCCGGGCGGTCAGGGTCAGGACGCCGGCGGCGTTGGCGGCGGTCACCGGAAGGTCCGCCACGGCGTTGACGGCCGCAGTCGCCGCGGTGGCGATCTGGGTGGCGGTCTGGCCGCTGGTGACGGTCACGGGGACGGCGCGGCCGGCGATGTAGAACGCCAGGACGCCGGCGGCCGTCGAAGGGCCGGTGATGGTGGCGACCTTGGTGGCCGCCGTGCCGCCGCCGGCGTCGGCCAGGCCGATGGCATAGAGGTCGGCCGAGGTGTTCGCCGCGGCGAACTTGGCGGCCATCTCCGCGAGGATCGAGTGAGGGCCGAAGTCAGTCCGCGCCTGGCTGGCCGAGAACAGTCGCAGCAGCGTTGCGGCGGCGGCGGTGCCCGTGGCCAGCATGTTGCCGATCAGCAGGACGCGAGGCGTCTTCGCCGGCAGACCCCGGCGGGCGCGGCTGGAATCGATCTCGGCGTAGGCGCCCGGCGTGCGGATGTTGTTGGAGATGGAGTTGAAGGCGATCGACATGGTCAGTCCTTGCTCTTGGCCGGGGTCTTGGGCTCGGCCACGGCGTCAACGATCTCGACATCGCCGGCATCGAGGCGGCGGATCCAGAACGGGGCGTGGGTCACTTCTTCGCCCGCCTCGGCGAGTAGGGAGCCGTCAGGCTTGCGGACGCGGCGGCCCGTGGCCGGCTTGAGGCGGATGATCTCTTGGACGTCCATCAGGGTTCCTCAGCGGGGAAGGTGATCAGGCTCGATGCATCGGCCTGGCCGTCGTGGGGCGGGATGTCCCAACCGGCGGCGAAGGTGGTGAAGTCGCCGATCGGCGGCACGGTGATCTCGGCCGGCGCGCGCGGGCTGAGCATGAACTCGCTGGTAAAGGCGATGGCGAACAGGCTCACCGGCCGCTTCTTGCGATCGCCGCCAGTGTAGAGCGGGGTGCAGGCTCCCAGCTTCAGCGCCGAGATCGGCAGGCCGAAATCCTGGGCGACCAGCAGCGCCGGCAGATCGAGAGCCAGCTGGTAGGAGCCGATCTCGCCCGGCGCGCCCCCGTGGCGCTGGGCCTTTTCGTTGCGCAGGTTCGAAGCGCCGACCACCAGGTGGAAAGTTCCCTCGACCAGCACCTCGCCACCGCCCATGTCGTTGAGCTTCCGCCAACCGCCGAACACCGTCCACGCCGCCGGGAAGTCGCGGATCTCGGCCGAAAGGAACTCGTCCAGGTCAGTGGGAAGGCTCTCGACGGCGCGCAGGCTGTAGCCCAGCACGTCCAGCTTCGCCGCGGCATTGAGCCGCGCCGCCATGGCGTTCTCGATCTGCGCGATGATCATCGAACCGCACCGGCCAGATAGTCGTCGACGATCGCGCCGATCTCGCCCGGGTCGGCGGCCGCCAGGCCGAAGATCGGACGGGCCGGCATAGTCACCTGCTTGACCTTCTTCCAGCCGCTGCCGGGTAGTTGGAACACCAGTGCGCCGGCGGCCTTTGGCCGGATGATTCCGCCGAAGTGCAGCAGCGGCGCGCGCGGGTCGTTGGTCCCGACGATGGCGGTATCCCGGGTCGCTGCGTCGGTGACGGAGTCGCGCAGGATTCCGCGATCGACCATGGTCTGGCCGCCGGTGAGCTGGGCGCGGATCGACGTCTTCCACTTCGAGCCGTCCGGGGCTTCGCCGTCCTCGAACCGTTGACGGGCCGTGTCGCGCAGATAGCCGCTGATGACGCGCATCAGGGGGAACAGGTCGCCCATGCGCTTGAGGAGCTTGCCGAGGCGGCGCTCCAAGGCGTCAGCGCCCGAGGCGTCAACGGTGTATCGGAGGCCCATCAGAACCCCCTCATGCGGTCACGAGAGAACAG
>NZ_JBMDKR010000015.1:0-5804 GCF_057809815.1 Caulobacter sp. FG121 | reverse complement strand
TGAAGCGCGACAAGAGCTTCTGGAGTCTCGGACAAGAGCTTTTAGAGCACTCCACTAGCCTGAAGCGGCCCTCAACGGCCCGGTGATGATCAGCTCCCTGGCCTCGGTGGGCGCACCCGATACGCGATAGGTGTGGGCGGCAGCCTGCAGCTCGAAGCCGCCAAAGATCGCCCGGACCTCCGGCAGGTCGTTGATGGTCATGATGAAGCGGCCCTGAAGAGCCTCCAGGAGGCCTCTCAGGCGCTCGTAATCGGCCCGTGAGAAGAGCCCTTTGCCGTAGTCATCCTCACCGCCCCAGTAGGGCGGATCGAGAAAGAACAGCGCGCCTGGCTGATCGTACCGCTGGATGAAGGCCTCGAAGTCCATGCACTCGACGGTGACGCCGGCGAGGCGATCGCGCAGATCCTCAAGCATCGCCTGCAGCCGGGTCACGTCGAATCGCGACCCCAGCTTCGCCATGGCGTAGTTGCGACCGGCGACCTTCCCGCCGAACGCCGTGCGCTGCAGATAGAGGAACCGGGCCGCTCGCTGCATGTCGGTGAGCGTCTCCGGCGGGATCATCATCAGGCGGTCGAACTCAGCCCTCGACGACAGCTTCCAGCGGACCAGCTCGACGAACGGCAGGTAGTGCTCCTGGAGCACGCGGTAGAGGTTGTAGACGTCCCGGCCGGCGTCGTTGATGAACTCGGCCCGGGGCCGCATTGAGCGACGAAGAAACACACCGCCCATGCCCACGAAGGGCTCGGCATATAGGTCGTGAGGCGTGGCCTCGATCATGGCGACCAGGCGCTTGGCCAGGTTGCGCTTGCCGCCGAGGTAGGGCGCGATCGGCCGCACGGGCTCGACCGGGGTGAGAAGGCTGGACTCCATCCTGTGTGATCACTCTTACTGACCCCGCCGCAGCGCGCGGTGGGGGGACTGCCCAGGGCCGCGGCCCTGGAAGGTGCGGGTGACCGCCCGCGGTTTGAGGCGTTACAGCGCCTCGGACCCCCCTCTCCCGAGGAGGGCTAGATTCAGCGCCCGATGGCGCGCCAGTAGAACGGCACGGTGGTGCTGGGCTGGTTGGTGTCGGGCCCGCCATCGTCGGCCGAACACCAGACCGAGAAGTTGACGGTCGTTGGCCCGGCGGCGGGGGAGGCATAGTTCACACCGCCTTGCGTGCTCGAAGGCGTCGAGTTGGTGGTGCTGACAGCTGTCACCACAAGGTTCTCGCAGGCGGTTGGGAACTCCATCGGGAACGTGATGGTCGGATGCGCCGAGCCGCCGGGGTAGTAGCCGTGCTGCTCGATCTCGCCGTCGGGGTGGATCCGGAAACGACCGTTGGCATTTGAACCGACCTCGGTGACAGGCCCTGGAATTCCCATGGTCGCGAAAGCGTCGACCAGCTGGTCGAAGTCGCCCTTCACCAGGGTGATGCCGAACGCCTCGATCAGGCGGGCGATGTTCTCCTGCACATCGTTGGCCCACTCGGGCGTGACGATCGTGGCCGGGGGCGGCGTTGTCTTGAACAGGCCGTCGTCGTCGTCGGCGTCGATGCGATGCATTTTGTTGTCCTCTATGCGTAGCTGAAGATGACGCGGGTATGGGCCGGCCGGGCCGCCTGGATCATGCATTCGAGGTCGATGGCGCCGCCCTCGACCAGGCGATCGCCGACCTCGGAGGTGCCGACCCGGAAGAGCGTGAAGTCGGTGGCGGTCAACACATGCACCCGCCAAACGAACCGCCACTTGCCGCCGCCGATCAGAGCTGTGAGGGCGCCATCCCAGTCGTCGACGTCCGGGTCGAACTCATGAATCTCGATCGCCATCCCGACCGAGGCGGCCAGAGCGATGTAGAAGGCCGGGGTCTGGCCGGCCTGGTAGGCCAGCTTTCGCCAGGCAATCAGCTGTCGTGCTGCCAGAGCCGTCGCCGCGGCGGTGCAAGGGTCAGGTAGACCGAGCACTCGTTCCCAGTCCCCGATCAGCGCGTGAGTGGAACGCGGATCGGCCTCGTCAAACAGGTCGGAGACCCGTTCGTCCAACCGGGCAAACTCCTCCGCCAGGCCGCCCAGCAGCTGGGTCAGCACGGCATCAGGATCGCGCGGCCACGCCGGCCCGGTGGGCAGCAAGGCCTGCAGCTGGTCGAGATAGTCCTGGGCGGTGCGGGCCATGCGTCAGGTCCAGGTAATAGTGCCCAGGACCGAGATGTCGCCGGCGGCGGCGGTCACGTTGGCCGAGGGGGTGGTCAGGGTGTGATCGGCTTCGCCGGCGGCGGTGGAGATGGCCTCGCGAATATGGCTGATCAGAACCGTCCCGCCCGGCTCGGCTTCGCGGGCCAGGAGGTCGGTCAGGGACGCGGCCACCGCGGCGCGGATTTCGGCGGTGTCGGGGTTCAGGTCGATGGTGAAGTTCAGAGGAGCAGCGTCCGGCGCGAAGACGTCGACGTCGGCGGTGACGGGCCGTCGCTCGTCGATATAGGCGGCCACGGCGGTCACGTCGCCGGCCTCCGGGATCAGGTCTTCACGGCCATCCATCACAAAGGCCACGCCGACCGTGCCCAGGCCGTTCAACTCCGGATAGACCCACGCCCGGGTGACCTCGGGAACCTCCAATGCCCACCGACGATAGTCGTTCGCTGCGCCACCCCTGGGCTGGCTGCGGATGCGGTCCAGCAGCCGCGCTCGAAGGCTGTCATCCGATTCCTGGTCCAGCCCTCCGGTCAGCCCGCCGACGGCGACCGCCGCATCCGTAGCGACGCCGGCGATCGGCGAAACAAACGTCAGGGCGACGCCCTCGATGGCCGCGCCGGCCACGCCCGCGATCACCGCCTCGACGGCCACGGTGGCGACGCCGCCAGCGATCGTCGCCGAACCGGTGGTGACATACTCGACGCCATCGCCCCGCTGCAGCAGCTCGCCCGGGTCAATGTCCGACCCATTCGATCCGGTCACGGCCACGTTCCCCGCCGCGGCCTCGCCCGCCTTCCGCTCCACGCCCCAGACGCTTGCCCAGCGGGCCAGGTGCTCGCCGTCTGCGGTGTCGGGCATCAGCTGCCGCGCGGCGTAGGCAAGATAGCCATAGGCCCCGTGCAACGCTCCGGCGTGGGTGCGGGCAAGGACGTCCAGGGGCGAGCGACGAAGGCGCGAATCTGCACCGTCCATGCGGCCGTCTAGATCGGCGCGCGCGCGCTCGACCAGCTGGGTCAGGGTGGGGCGATCAAGCGCCATCGGTGGGCTCCCAAACAAAGTCGAAGCGCTGGCGGCCGGGGCCGTCCGGGCGGGTGATGGTGATGGCGATCGCCACGCCGCTTTGGCCGAGCATCGCGGTGTCGACGGTGACGGCGGCGGCGATGCCGTCCTCGATCAGCCAGGCCAGCGCTTCCTCGGCGAACTCGCGCACCTGGATCAGCAACGCCTTGGTCCGTTTGGCGCGGCGCAGCTGCCATAGACGGGAGCCGATCCGGTCGCCTTCGACGGTGGGCGCTGCGTCGCCCCACCAGCCGCGCCGATCCGCGCCTTCAGCCGGCAGCACATCATCGGGCTCAGCCCGGCGATCGGTGAACAGCGAGACGATGATCGCCGACTCCAGGCCGGTGTCGGTCACCAGTCCGCCGCCGGCGATCGACAGGTCGGCGGCAAGCAGGTCCAGGTCCCAGCGGAGGGCCAGATCCGTCATGTGATCCTCACCTTGGTGGAGCCGCCGGTGATCACCCCGCCGGCGACGGCGTCGGTCTTGCGGGCCGCCTGCAGGCCACCCGTTCCGCCCAGGTTCAGGGCGGTGTCCACGCTCAGGGTGGCGGTGTCGGCGGTCAGGGTGAACGTCTCGCAGGTGAAGGCCACCGCGCCCTCGATATCGGCCGTCAGGCTGGGCGCGGTCAGGCTCAGGGCGTCGCCGGCGGTCACGCTCAGGGCCTTGGTCGTCTCGATGACGATCCCGTCCCGGGTCAGATGAACCTTCTGGCCCTGGTCGTCATGGATGGCGACCTCGCCCTTCTCCAGCGCGATGCGGTAGCGGCGATCGCCAACCCCCACCGCCACGGCCTGACCGCGGCGGCCCGCGATGGCCAGCAGCAGGCCGATGGCCCCAGGCAGCGGCGAGCTGGCAAACCCGTAGTCCTGGGCATGCTCGACGCCGTCCAGCGTCTCGTCGGCCAGCCCGTCGACCTGCAGATGCTGCTGGCCGTCGGCCTCGCTGACCAGCCGCACAATGCCCCGACCGATCATCATCCGGATGTCCCGGGCCGGCTTGGCCAGCATCTTGCGGAACGCCTTGCTCATCGGCCAGCCGGCGGCGTGGTCGCCGTCCTGCGCTTGGCCTTGGGCTCGGCGATCGGCTCCAGCTGGAAAGCCTCTTTCGGGGCAAGCATCAGCTCGGATTTGCGGCCCTGTTCGTTGAGCTCGAAACGGACGCCCACCACCAGCAGGGTGGCGTCGATACCCACCAGGGCGGCCTTGACCGGCGCCAGGCGATCGGGGCGATACAGCTCGCCGCCGGCCGATCGCCAGCCTTGAACCAGGCAGCTGACCGTCTGGGCCTTGCCGGCGCGCACCGACGCTTCCCAGATGGCGCGATCCTTCAGGCTGGCGCTGGAGCTGTCGTCGTCGTTGACGATCAGCAGCGGCCGGTGGCGCCGCACGCCCGGATCCTTGGCCTCGCCCTTGGGCCGGCTGGTCCCGTCGTCGGCATGGCCCTTCAGGGTGTAGGCCGAGAACCGGTCTGTGATGTCGTTGTCGAAGGAGACCGCCTTCAGGTTCCCGCCCAGCTCAAGGCTGTAGCCCGCCGCGGTCTGGGCCGGCCGCCGGAACTCCAGATTGCCGGTCACCGTCGTCACGGCCATCACGCCGCGCTGGCGGGCCAGGCGCTCGATGAACTCGAACACCGTCTCGCCCTGCTGCAGCGCGACCTTGTCGAAGGCGCGGCCGGTCGGGGTCACGGCGGTGACGGATATCCCGAACGGTTTGGCCAGCTCGGCCGCGATCTGCTCCAACGTGCGGTTCTTCCAGGACCCGGGCTTATGCACGGCCGAGCAGTCGACCAGGTCGCAGGTTTTCTCCCGGCCGGCGATCTCCACGGGGTGGCGGTCTGGATCGACGCTGGCGCTAAAGCGGTCGATCCAGGCCGTCATGACCTGGTCCTCGCCGACAAACACCTCGCAGCTGTCGCCAGCCTCGATCCCCCACTGGTCGGGATGACCAGGCCACCGTTCGGTCAGCGCCACGGAGAAACTGCCGGCCAGGGCGTCGAGGCCCTGCTCGATCCGAACGCTGGTCCAGCCGTCGAACCGGACGCCGCCGACCTTCAGGGACACCGCATCGCTCATCAGCTGGTCCCCGCGTCAGGGGTCAGGACTTCCAGCGGTCGCGTGGCCGGAACGAAACCCGGGTGCGCGATGCGGTTGCGGCTGACAAGCTCGGCGTCGCGGGTCGCATCGCCATAGAGGCGGTGGGCGATTACCAAGGCCGGTTCGCTGGCGGCCGGGGTGTACCGGAACAGGCGGGCGCGGGATGCGCCGCGGGCGGTCACGTCGCGGATCAGCGCCTGGCGCAGCACAGTCAGGGCGGCGAAGGCTTCGTCCTCGCCGGCGTCGGCCGCTTCAAGCGCCAAGTCATCAATCCGGCCTGCCATGTCCTCCCGGACAGCGGCCGCCGCGTCGTAACTGTCGAACTCCATCTCCGCGACGACGGCCACGCACTCGGCGGCCGCGGCGCGACGGACCAGGGCCAGATAGGCTGTCTGGTTGGCGAGCTGGCGTGTCCTGGCGGGCGTGTCGCCCAGCACGGCAGCGAGGGTCGATCCAAACTCAGTGAACGGCCGCAGCGCCTGCAG
>NZ_JBMDKR010000014.1:0-5909 GCF_057809815.1 Caulobacter sp. FG121 | reverse complement strand
TCTCCACCGGCATCATCCGCCTGCCCGACGAGGCAGGCGGCGAGCCGGCCGGCCGCGACGACACCATCGCCGTTTCCAGCCAGGAGCGGCTGTTCTCTCGTGACCGCATGAGGGGGTTCTGATGGGCCTCCGATACACCGTTGAGGCCTCTGGCGCGGCCGCCCTGGAGCGGCAGCTGGGCCATTTCCTGGAGCGCATGGGCGACCTGTTCCCGCTCATGGGCGAAATCAGCCAGTATTTGAGCGAGGCCACCCGCGATCGGTTCGGGGACGGAGAGGCTCCCGACGGCTCCAAGTGGAAGCCCTCTATCCGCGCCCAGCTCACGGGCGGCCAGACCATGGTCAAGAGCGGAGTCCTGCGCGAGTCGGTTCATGGCGCCGCGACGCGGGATACGGCCATCGTCGGGACCAATGACCCGCGCGCACCGCTGTTGCACTTCGGCGGAATTGTCCGACCCAAGACGGCGGGCGCCCTACATTTCCAGCTGGCCGGTGGCGGTTGGAAGACGGTCAAGCAAGTGGTCATTCCGCCCCGGCCGATCTTCGGCCTATCGCCAGCGGATCCAGGCAAGATCGGGGAGATCATCAACGACTACCTGGCAAGGGCGGTTCGATGATCATCGCGCAGATCGAGAACGCCATGGCGGCGCGACTCAATGCGGCGGCGAAGCTGGACGTGCTGGGCTACAGCCTGCGCGCCGTCGAGAGCCTGCCCACCGACCTGGACGAGTTCCTATCGGCCGATATCCGCGACTTCCCGGCGGCCTGGACCGTGTTCGGCGGCTGGCGGAAGCTCAACGACATGGGTGGTGGCGAGACGCTGGTGGAGGGGACCTTCCACCTGGTGGTCGCCGCGTCGAACCTGCGCAACGAGAAGGCCCAGCGCCATGGCGGCGGCCCGGGCGAGATCGGCTCCTACCAGCTGACCCTCGATCTGACGGCGCTGCTGGTCGCCCAGGACTTCGGCCTGCCGATCTCATCCTTGCAGCTGGGGGCGTGCACGCCGCTCTACACCGGCGGCGACCGCAAGAAGCGGCCGGTCAGCATGTTCGCGATCGCGTTCACCAGCCAGTTCATCATCAGCCCTCGCGCGCCGGACGAGATCACCGTCCCGCCGATCGGCGACTTCACCACCTTCGCCGCCGCCTGGGACATCCCGCCCCATGACGGCCAGGCCGATGCGTCGAGCCTGATCACCTATCCCATCGAGGAGTCCTGATGGTCGACCAAGACACCCTGCGTCTCAAGCCGGCGGCCGGCCGGCGCGTGCGCAAACCTGACGGCTCCCTGCTCACCGCCGGCGAGGACGTGGCGCGTTCGCCGTTCTGGATCCGCCGCCTCGACGACGGCGATGTCGAGGAGACCGCCGACCTCGCTGCTCCCGCTGACGCCGAGACCGCGCCCGCCAAGCCCGCGCCCAAGACCAAGGACTGACCATGTCGATCGCCTTCAACACGATTTCCAACACCATCCGGACGCCGGGCGCCTACGCCGAGATCGACTCGAGCCGCGCCCGTCGCGGCCTTCCGGTCAAGACGCCGCGTGTCCTGCTGATCGGCAACATGCTGGGAACCGGCACGGCCACCGCCGCCACTCTGCTGCGCCAGCTCTCCGCTTCGCAGGCCCGAACCGACTTCGGACCGCACTCGATCCTGGCCGAGATGGCCGCCAAGTTCGCTGCGGCGAACACCTCGGCCGACCTCTACGCCATCGGCCTTGCCGACGCCGGCGGCGGCACGGCGGCCACCAAGGTCGCCACCATCACCGGCCCCTCGACGGCCGCCGGGGTCCTGGCGTTCTATATCGCCGGTCGCGCCGTGCCGGTGACCGTCACCAGCGGCCAGACCGCCACCCAGATCGCCGCCGCGGCCGTTGCGGCCATCAACGCCGTGGCGGATATGCCCGTCACCGCCGCCAACGCCGCCGGCGTCCTGACCCTGACGGCCCGCAACAAGGGCACGCCCGGCAACGACATCGATGTTCGCGTCGGCTACTACCGGGAGGATGTCGTGCCAGCCGGCGTGGCCGTGGCCATCGCCGCCGGCGTTACCGGCGCCACCGATCCGGACGTCGCCACGGCGATCGCCGCCATGGGCGACGAGCCCTTCGACGTGATCGTCATTCCCTGGACCGGCGCCGCCAACCTCACCGCCCTGGAAACCGAGCTGACCCGCCGGTGGGCTCCGCCGGCCCAGATCGACGGCGTGGCGTTCGCCGCCGCCCGGGGCACTCAAGGCTCGCTCGCCTCCCTGGGGGCCGGCCGCAACAGCCGCTATGTCTCGATCATCGGGGCGGACGCCGGCCTCAATCCGCCCTGGGAATGGGCTGCTTCCACCGCGGGCGTGGTCGCCCACTACGGCGGCATCGACCCGGCTCGGCCGTTCCAGACCTTGCCGCTGCCCGGCATCCTCGCGCCGCTCTCGGCGGACGCCTTCACCCGCGCCGAGCGGGAGCTGCTGCTGATCGACGGCATCACGACCTTCACGGTTGATCCAGGCGGCTCTGTCCTGCTTGAGCGGGTGATCACCACCTATCAGCTGGACAGCAACAGCCTGGCCGACACCAGTTGGCTGGACGTCAACACCCCGCTGACCCTGTCCTACCTGCGCTGGTCCTGGCGCCAGCGGATGCTGTCCAAGTTCCCCCGCCACAAGCTGGCGGACGACGGCACGCCCGCCGCGGCCGGCGGCGCGATCGTCACGCCCAAGATCGCCAAGGCCGAGACCGTGGCCTGGGCGCGGGACATGGCCGAGGCCGGGCTGATCGAGAACATTGATCAGTTCATCACCGACCTGGTGATTGAGCGCGACGCCAGCGACCGCAACCGTCTGAACACGCGCATGGCGCCGGACCTGGTCAACCAGGCCATCGTCTTCGCGGCCCAGATCCAGTTCATCCTGTAGGGAGGGCCAGCAGCCCCATGACCGGCAAGCTCTTTGGCCGCGCGACCATCCGCGCCGACGGCCAGTATCTCCAGACCTTCGAGGGAGCGACCCTCGACCCGGGCGGCGTCAAGCGCACGCCCCGCCCCGGTGCGAACAGCGCCGGCGGGTTCACCGAGTCGATCGAGCCTTCGAAGATCGAGTGCGACGTGATGATGGCGACCGGCGTCAGCATTGCGTCGATCCAGGCGATCGACGACGGGACCATCACCTTCGAGTGCGACACCGGCCAGACCTATGTCGTCAACCACGGCTATTGCGGTGACCCGCCCCAGCTGGGCGGCGAGGGCAAGCTGAAGTGCGTCTTCAGCGGCCCGCCGGCGGAGGAGATCCTCTGATGGCCAAGGTCACCCACACGCTGGATTACCCGATCGAGGTGACCAAGCGCGCCGGCGGCGCGAAGGAGAAGGTCGAGACGATCACGGAGATCACCCTCGATCTGCCGGAACGGCTGAAGGCCAAGCACCTGCGGTACACCGACGGCGCGAAGGGCGAGGTCGGCAAGACGCTGGCCCTGCTGTCAGCGTTCAGCGGTCAGCCGGTCAAGGTGCTGGATGAGCTGGACGCCAAGGACCTGGAAGCGCTGGCGGCGCACCTGGAGCCTTTTTCCTAGCCGGGTGGCCGCCTGACTGGGCCGCCGTCCTCGGCAACCTGGCTGCCGCCTTCCATTTCCCGCCCTCGGAGCTGTGGGAGATGGACATCGATGAGCTCCTTTTCTGGAACGATCAGGCCGTAAGAATCCATGGGTCCGCTTAGCCTGAAACTGATCCTGCAGGCGGTCGATCGCTGGAGCGGGCCCACGGCGAAGGCGACCGGGTCGATCGGCGGTCTGATCTCGCGCATCGGAACCCTGACCGGCAAACTGGCCAAGGTCTCGGCGATCGGCGGCGCGGTGGCGGCGGGCACGGCTGTGCTGGTCGGCGTCCAGGTCGGCAAGGCGGCCTGGGCTATGGTCAAGGAGGCGGCCGACGCCGGCGACGCCGCCTGGAACAACGCGCAAAAAATCGGCCTGACTGTTCGCAGCTATCAGCGACTGCTCTATGCCGCGAAGCTGGCCAACCTAGAGTCGGGCGAGTTCAGCGTCGGCCTGGGGATGCTGGCTAACAATGCCGTCTCAGCCGCCCAGGGCGGCAAGGAAGACGCCAAGGCCTTCGCCGCTCTAGGTGTGAATCTGAAGGACGCTCGCGGCCAACTGTTGCCGACCGAGGAGCTGCTGGCCCGCATCGCCGACCGGTTCGCCAAGATGCCCGATGGCCCGCAGAAGACGGCCATGGCGATGCGGCTGCTGGGCCGATCGGGCAAGGAGATGATCCCGCTGCTCAACATGGGCGGGGCGGAGATCCGCAAGGCCGGCGACGAGGCCGAGCGTCTGGGCGTTGTACTTTCCGACGACCTGGCCAAGGCCGGCGACGAGTTTAACGACAACCTGGACCGGATGAAGTCGAGCATCTTCGGCTTAAAGATCGGCATCGGCGCTGCCCTGCTACCTACCGTCAACCAGGGCATCGTCGGCATAACCAAGTACATTGCCGCCCACCGTCCCGAGGTGATCGGCAAGGTCAGCGAGATCGTCCGCGGACTCGGGGCGGTGATCATGAAGATCGATTGGGCTGCCACCGGCGAGGCGGTCGTCAGCATCGTGAATGGGATTGTTTCCCTCACCCACGCGCTGGGCGGTCTAAGCGGAATCCTCAACATCGCCGGGGTGCTCGGCATCGGCCAGATGACGGCTAGCGCACTGACTTTTGCCGCCGCCCTTGGGGTGCTCACCGGTCCAGTCGGCTGGACCATCCTGGCCATCGGCGCGATCGCCACCGGCGCGTTCCTCGTCTGGAGGAATTGGGACAAGATCGCCAAGTGGTTCGGCGACATGTGGACCCGCCTGGCCACCGGCTTCAAGAACGGTGCAGCCGCCGTGTGGAACGCCCTGCCGCCCTGGCTGCGGTTCATCCTCAAGGGCGTGGCTTTCGTGGTGAAGTTCGGCAACCCGGCCGGCGCGGCCGCTGCGGTGGCCGGTGCTGCAGCCCGGGCCGGAGCGCAACCCCGGCCGGCGGTCGGCGCGGCCGCCAGGGACGGCGCGCGCGGCCGCGTCGATGTCGGGATCCGCGTTGACCAGGACGGCCGCGTCCGGTCGACCACCGCCCGCGCCTCCGGCCAGGCCGGCATCGATGTCAATCGCGGTCCCCTGCTGGGGTCTGACTGATGGCCTGGCGTGACCGCCTCCGCCCGGCCAGTTTCCGGGGTGTGCCGTTCGATGTGGACGGCAACGAGCACGGCTTTGGCCGGCGGTTCGAGATCCACACCTATCCGCTGAGGGACAAGCCCTACGCCGAGGACCTGGGCCGGGCGCCCCGGCAGTTTCGCGTGGAGGCCTATGTCCTGGGTCCAGACTATGACGCCGCCCGGGACGCCCTGATCGCCGCCCTGGAGGCCCAAGGGCCCGGCGAGCTGGTCCATCCCTCCTATGGCCGCCGGCAGGTGGCCTGCACCAACTCCGCCTGCCGCGAAGACAAGACCGAAGGCGGCCTGGCCGTCTTCTCCCTGGAGTTCGTCGAGGCCGGCGAGAACACCGCGCCGGCGATCACGGTCGCCACGACAGACGCGGCCGTGGCGGCTAGCGCCGGCGCGACAGCGCAGTCGGCCGCCCTGTTCGCGACAGGCTTCTCGACAGCCGCTTCACCCGGGTTCGTGGTCGACCAGGCCGCCGCCTTGACCGAACAACTGAACCTGGCCGCCGAGGCCGCCGCCGTTCTGGTCGCTCCCGCCGGCGCGGCGCTCGACAGCTTCCGCCGGCAGGTGGCCGGGATCCGGGCCGGGGTGCTGAACCTGGTCGGCGCGCCGGCGTCCCTCGCGGACGCCGCCTCCGGCCTGATCAATCAAGTCCGCCTGCTGGCGACGACGCCGGCGGCGGCGCTGCAGGCGCTGCGGCCGTTCACTGAGTTTGGATCGACCCTCGCTGCCGTGCTGG
>NZ_JBMDKR010000013.1:0-15438 GCF_057809815.1 Caulobacter sp. FG121 | reverse complement strand
TGCCGATGTTGCAGTGCGGCTTGTTACGTTCGAACTTTTCCTTGGCCATTTTCTTTCCAATCCCTGGCGCCAGCGTAGAAGATGTAGGGAGCGCCTGGAGCGGGTAGCGGGAATCGAACCCGCATCCTCAGCTTGGAAGGCTGCTGCACTACCATTGTGCTATACCCGCCCTGAGGCGGGATCGCGATGGACTCCCGTTGTTCTGATCTGAGGGTCCCTGGCTGCCAGGAGCGAGAGCCTCTAGTGCGTGGTGGGGGAAGTAGGACTCGAACCTACGAAGGCTGACGCCAAGGGATTTACAGTCCCTCCCCTTTGCCACTCGGGACATTCCCCCGCACGCGGTCTAAAGGCTTTCTTCCTTGGCGGCTTAAGCCTCCGCAAACACGCGGAAAACCGTGGGGCCCCAAATCGGAGCGCGTCTTATAGTGTCGTCCCCCAAACAACGCAACGACCGGAAATCAGGCTTTCGTCCTCATCTTGAAAAAGACGGAAAAGCCCGCCCGCAAAGGGTTTCCGGAGCGGATTCCAAGGACTGGCTGTGGGGTGTCCACGCTGTGGAGGCGGCGCTCGACAATCCGAACCGCGCCACGCCGCGCCGACTCCTCGCCACCCCTGATCGCGCCCAGGCCCTGACTCGCCGCTTCGGTGCGCTCAAGACGCTCGAGACCGTGGACGGACCCGCGATCGCCCGGATGCTGCCCGCCGGCGCCGTGCACCAGGGCCTGGCCCTGAAGACCGATCCGCTCGAGCCCCTCTCTATAATGGAGATGGGCACGCCCGCCGAGGGCGTGATCCTCGTGCTCGACCAGATCACTGATCCGCAGAATGTCGGCGCCATCTTCCGCTCCGCCGCCGCGTTCGGGGCCCGCGGGGTGGTCCTGCAGGACCGGCACGCTCCGGCATTGAGCGGGGCCCTGGCCAAGGCCGCCGCCGGCGCCGTCGACAAGCTGCCGCACGCCATCGTCGTTAACCTTTCGCGCGCTCTGGAGACCCTTTCGGACCTCGGGTGGCGCACTTTGGGGTTAGATAGTCACACAGACGTGCGGCTGGGCGACGCGGTGGACGGTACGCCGACCGTCCTGGTCCTCGGATCCGAAGGCGAAGGCTTACGGCGCTTGGTGTCGGAGCACTGTGACGTGCTGGTGAAAATTCCCATGCCAGGGGGTTTTGAGAGCCTGAACGTGTCCAATGCGGCGGCAATCGCGCTCTATGAAGCCACGAAAATTCGCGCCTGAGGGGAAGGCATTACGAGAATCTGAATTAACCGTTTTGATTTCGTCGCCAAGCCGTGTTTTTGTTCGTGGCTTGTGAAAAGGGCGGGGCCTGTATCCCGCCGTTTCGGCATGGGATCGGGGGTTCTCTATGTTGAAGAGCTTTATGCGTCTGGCGGCCTGTACCGCCTCGGGCGCGGCTTTTCTGGCTTTGACGGGTTGCGGGGGTAACGCGCCCGACGACGGGTATTCCGCCCCTCCGCCCTCCAGCTATGACCGCGGCGCCGCCGCCCCGACCCTGATGGGCAAGACCGCCCCTGCCCGTCCCGCCCCCGACGGCCTGGCAGGTGGCCCGGGCAGCTTCGCCGGCATGACCCCCGTGCCGAACCCCGGCGACCTGTCCAGGGCTGACCGGGTGAAGTTCTACGGTCACAAGTACGACTATCTACCGGAACCCAAAGGACAAACAGCGACCACTTCGAGCGCCGGACCGCGCTTCCAGCTGGTCACCCGTCGCAAGGCCGACGGAACACTGCAGATTTCCATGCGGCCCGTCGCCAATCCTGAAGACATGAGCGCCGCCGAGCGCCGTCAGGTTTACGGTAACCGCTATGCGCCGCGCGCCGTCGCCGCGGCCCCCCGCCGGTCGTGGCGCGCCGCCGCGGCTCCCGTCGCGACTCCGGTCGTCAAGCCTGTCGCCAAACCCGTTGTCGCCGCCGCGCCCGCGCCCAAGCCCGTCGCCAGCACGCCGGCCGCTCCGGCGGCCCCGGCGGCCACGGTCGTCGCCCCGCCGAAGCCGTCGCCGATCCAGCAGCTGCAGACGGCCATCTCCGCCGGCGTCAATCGCAGCGCCTCGCTGTCGGTGCCCGCTGATCTGAAGGCCGGCAAGGAAGCCGACGTCGTCCTGTCCCTGCCCGGCGACCTGCTGGCCATGGTCCAGGACCAGGCCGCCAAACTCGGCCTCGGCAAGGCCGCGAAGAAGGTCAACGCCTACGCCAACCTCAAGGGCGACGGCTACGCCATCAACCCGCCCGGGCAACAGACCGCGCCGGTCGCCGGCGGCAAGCCCACGACCTTTACCTGGAAGGTCAAGCCGGTCGAAGGCGACAAGACCCCGCTTACGGCCGACTACGGACTGGAGCTGAAGGGGACCAGGCCGACGTCGGCCTTCTCCGTCGGGTCCCTGCAGGAAGCCGTGGCCGCGCCGGTGGAAGCCGCCAAGACGGCCGCCAAGGGCTTCAAGTGGCCTACCATGCCGAAGTTCGGCATGCCCTCGCTGAAGGCGCTGGCCTTCCCGTGGGTGCCCGAGCCGACCGTGCCGGGCGTCGGCAAGGTCGCGCGGGAAAACGTCGTCGGCGGGGCGCTCGCCCTGCTGGCGCTGATCCTGCTGGTGGTCCTGGCCCGGGGAGCCGGCGCCAGCCGCGCCCGCGCCGAACGCCGCCGCAAGTTCCGCACGATGCAGGACTACGGCGTCAATGAGCCGGAGCATGACGCCCATCCCGTCACGGCCGCGAGCCAGGGGTATGTGAACCCGATGATCGCCGCCGCCGCCGGCGCCGCGGGCGGCTACGCCCTCGCCTCCCATGGCCACGACGACCATGGGCATGACGATCATGGCCACGGCCATGATGACCATGGACACGGCCACGATGATCACGGTCATGGCCACGACGACCACGCCGCCGGCCACGACGACCACGGCCACGGCGCGCATCACACGTCGCATGACGCCCATGGCCATGACGATCATGGCCATGACGATCATGGGCACGGCCATGACGACCACGGCCATGGCAAGGACGATCATGGCCATGGCGGTCATGATGATCACGGGCACGGCCACGACGATCACGGCCATCCCGCCAAGCACACCTCGGCCGGCCACGACGACCATGGTCACGGCCATGACGACCACGGCCACGGGCACGACGACCACGGACACGGTCATGATGACCACGCCAAGGGTCATGACGATCATGGTCACGGCCACGACGACCACGGCGCCCACCACACCGCCCTGACCTCGCACGGGCACGACGATCACGGCCACGGCGGTCACGACGACCACGGTCATGGAGATCACGGGCATGGTCACGACGACCACGCCAACGGTCACGACGATCACGGCCATGGCCACGATGACCACGGCGCGCATCACACGGCGCTGACCTCGCACGGCCACGATGACCACGCCGGCCACGACGACCATGGTCACGGCGACGGCCACGGCCATGACGACGGACATGGTCACGACGACGGCCACGGGCATGACGATCACGGCCACGGCCCAGCGCAGCACATCTCCAACGCCGGCCACGGTCATGACGACCATGGGCACGGACATGACGACCACGGCCACGACGATCACGGCCATGGCCATGGCCACGACGACCACGCCCACGGCCACGGCCATGACGACCACCACAAGGAACCCGCGCACGCCCACTAGGCGTTCCGGACGGCAGACCTTTCAGCCGTCGACGCCTTGCACGGCGTCGGCGGCTGACGCATTGAGGCGCGCATGTTTGAAAGTCTGATGTCTGTCAATCTCAGCGGGGCCGGCGCCGCCCTGCTGCAGGTCCTGATGATCGATCTGGTGCTGGCCGGCGACAACGCCGTGGCCGTGGGCCTGGCCGCCGGCGGACTGCCGGTGAAGGACCGCCGCAAGGCCATCCTCTGGGGCCTGATGGCCGCCGTCGTTCTGCGCATCGGCTTCGCCCTGGTGACCGTCCAGCTGCTGGCGATCATCGGTCTGCTGCTGGCCGGGGGCGTTTTGCTGCTGTGGGTCTGCTGGAAGATGTGGCGCGAGCTGCACGAGCAGGCCGCCCACGACGAGGCGGAGGCCCAGGCCTGTCTCGACAGCGACCCCGGGACCGAACCGAAGGTGCGCCGGGCGAAGTCGTTCCGCGCCGCCTTCCTGCAGATCCTCATCGCCGACGTGTCGATGTCGCTCGACAACGTGCTGGCCGTGGCCGGAGCCGCCCGGGAGCATCCCGCGGTGCTGGTGTTCGGCCTGCTGCTGTCGATCGGCCTGATGGGCGTAGCGGCCTCGTGGATTGCGCGACTGCTGCACCGCTTCCGCTGGATCGGCTACATCGGCCTGTTCATCGTGCTCTACGTGGCCCTGCACATGATGTGGGAGGGCTCGCGCCAGGTGTTCGTCGATCTGCACCGGGTCGACCAGTACAACGCCTTCATGCCCGACATGCTCGACATCACCCCGGCCGAGAAGACGAAGTTCGAGAAGCACTAGGTCGGCGTCCTGCGGACAACGCGCTTACCGGACCCCGGTGATCAGGCCGGCGGCGCCAAGCACGCGGCGACCGCCCATGCCCCGGGGAATGCGGATCCGGTCCGACAGACGCGAGAAATGCACCTCGCGAAGCCCGCTGGCGCGCAACATGTCCAGCAGATCGTCGACGCGACCATACCGACGACGGTCGAGAAACATGTCCTGCACGCAAAGCACGCCGCCCGGCTTCAGCACCCTCACCGCCTCGCGCAGGGCGACGCGGGGTCCGTCCCTTCCCCGGACTTCATGGAACACGAAGTGGCTGACCACGGCGTCGAAGGTCCCGTCTTCGAACGGCAGGGCCGAAGCGCTGGCGCGTTCGAACCGCACCCGGTCCGCGGCGCCGACCGCGCTTGCATTTCGCTCGCAGGCCGCTTTGGAATAGGCCCAGTCCGAGGCCCAGAGATCGATGCCGACGACCTGTGCCGAAGGAAACCGTTCGGCGAGACCGATGGCCAGGGCGCCCTGTCCGGTTCCGATATCCAGCGCCGCGCCCCGCCCGTCCCAGGGTAAGGCGTCCAGCACGATATCCCATAGCCGCCTCTGGACCCTGCCGCCGCCATCCGAAAACGCGACGTAGAGGTAGGTCAGGAACAGTCCGATCCCCAACGGAACCGTCGCGGCCGCCAGCAACGCAAGCCGTACACCCGGATCGCTCGCCAGGCCGCCCGCGACCGCCAGAACCGCGCCGATGGCGAGATGGGACAGGACGATGCGCAGGCGGATCCAGTTACCGAAGCGCGGACGGACGCTCCGTCCCGATCTGACGGTCATGAGTCTGCCCCCGGTCGCGCCGGCGTCCGCAAGCCTCCCTCCAGGAGATCAATCGTCAGATTGATCCGGTCTTCCAGCCGCTCACCCGCGTCGCCCTCACCGATCAGCCAGAGCCTGACGGTCATCAGCATGGCCGAGACGTAGACTTCGGCCAGCCGCAGGGGATCGATGTCGTCGCGGATTTCCCCCGCGGCTTGCCCGGCCCTGAAGATGCCCGCCACGGCGGTGAAAATCTGGTGACCGAGTTCGCTGCGCCGCCCCTTCGGTTCTCCGTCGGAGGCGAGCGACCTTCCGGTCCGCACGACCACCAGCCGCATGAAGTCACGGTCGGCCTCGATCGCCAGGGCCTGATCCGAGACCCAGCGCCGCGTGGCCTCGAGCACGGGCGCGCCAGCGGGCAGGTTCGGGTTGAATGTGGGCAGATCGGCCTGCCGCCGCAGCCAGGCGACCGCCAGCTCCGTCAGAACCGCGTCCTTGCCGGCGAAGTAGTTGAAGAAGGTCTGCCGGCTGATCCCGACATCCCGGATGATGTCGTCGATTCCGGTGGCCTCGAAGCCCCGTGCCCGGAACTGCGCTTCACAGACCTCGAGGATCCGGGCGTGCACGCGGGCGCGGTTGCTCTCTCTCAGGCTCATAAACCTAGACTGAGTAAAATATTTGATTGAGTCAAATATTTATCGGCGCAGGAGCCGTCAGCCGGCTCCGCCGAACCGTTCGGCCCATTCGACGATCTGTTCGTCGAGGATCTTGGGGAACAGCACGTCCGGCGCCGCGACTGCCCTGCCCGGCTCCAGCCGCGACAGTTCGGCGACGATGTCCGTCCCCGGCCAGGCCGGCGGCCAGGCCTCGCCGAAGGCCTGGCAGATGCCCTCGGCGGCGAACGGGATGAACGGCGCGCTGACCCGGCCGTAGAGGGCCGCGAGGTTCAGGGCGGTGCGGGTGACCACGGCGGCGCGGTCGACGTCGGTCTTGAACGCCGTCCAGGGAGCCGCTTCCTGCAGATACTCGTTGCCGAGCACCCAGAGGGCCCGAACGGCCTGGGCCCCCTTGCGCATCTCGATGGCGTCCAGTTCCGTGGTCAGCACCGCCAGCTGGGCCGCGACGTCGGCGTAGAGCTTTTCCTCGCGAGGTCCCGGCTCGCCGCCGGCCGGCACGGCCGGGCCGAACTTGCTTTCGTTGAAGCGGACGATGCGATTGATGAAGTTGCCCAGAACGTCGGCCAGATCCTTGTTCACCGACGACTGGAACTGTTCCCAGGTGAAGGTGGTGTCCGAGCCTTCCGGAGCGTTGGCCGTCAGGTACCAGCGCCACAGATCGGGCGGCAGCAGCTCCAGCGCCGTATCCATGAACACGCCGCGACGCTGGGTGGTCGAGAACTTTTCGCCGTACCAGTTCAGCCAGTTGAAGGCCTTGAGCCGGTCGACCATCTTCCAGGGCTCGCCCGAGCCGAGCACCGTCGCCGGGAAGTTGATGGCGTGGAAGGCCACGTTGTCCTTGCCCATGAACTGGACGTATTCGACGTCGGTCGCCCCCTCATCCTCGCGCCACCAGCGCTTCCAGTCGGCGCCGGTCGCCTCGGACCATTCGACCGTCGCGCCGATGTATTCAATCGGCGCATCGAACCAGACGTAGAACACCTTGGACTCGAACCCCGGCCGGGGCGCACCGTCCTTCATGACCGGGATGCCCCAGGCGAGATCCCGCGTGATGCCGCGGTCGATCAGGCCTTCGTCGAGGTGCTTGTAGGCGATGCCGCGGGTCAGCGCCGGCCAGCTGTCCGCCCGCGCATCGACCCAGGCGCGGAGGCGATCAGCGAGGCGGGTCTGCAGCACATACAGATGGCGCGTGTCGCGCACCTCGATATTCGTCGAGCCGCTGATCACCGAATGCGGCGCGATCAGATCGGTCGGATCCAGCAGGTTGCCGCAGTTGTCGCACTGATCGCCGCGCGCCTTTTCGTAGGCGCAATGGGGACAGGTCCCTTCCACATAACGGTCCGGCAGGAACCGCCGGTCGTCGATGGAATAGACCATCTTGTCCGTCCGCTCCTCGATCAGGCCGTTCTGCTCGAGGACCTCGGCGAAGTGCTGGGTAAGGCGGTGATTGGGCGGATTGGAGCTGCGGCCGAACCAGTCCCAGCTCAGGCCGAAGGCGCGGCCCAGGTCGTGCTGCAGCACATGCTGCTCATCACAATAGGTGCGGACGTCCTGACCGGCGTCAGCGGCCGCCAGTTCGGCCGGCGTGCCGTGCTCGTCGGTGGCGCAGATATACAGCGTCTCGTGGCCCTGGGCGCGCTTGAACCGCGCGTAGACGTCCGCCGGGAGCATGGACCCGGTCAGGGTGCCGAGGTGCTTGATCCCGTTGATGTACGGCAGGGCGGAGGTGATGAGGATGCGAGCCATGGCCCGGGCTATAGCCGTCACGTTCCGGATTGGGAAGTTTGCCGCGCGCCACATGCCGGACGGGGTAAGGGCTTTCGTCCGTCGCCCAAGGCCCTATAACGATTTCAGGCCTTCTGGGGAGACGTGGGGATGTCTGTAATGACGGGTACGACCCGGCGCTGGACCATGCTGGTCCTTGGGGCCGCGGCCCTTGTCCTCGCGGCCTGCGGCGGCGGGGCGGAGAAGCCGCAGACCCTGCGCATCTACAACTGGTCGGACTACATCGATCCGGCGCTGCTGGACGAGTTCACCAAGGAAACAGGCATCAAGGTTGTCTACGACACCTTCGATTCCAACGAGGTTCTCGAGACCAAGGTGCTGACCGGCGGGACCGGCTACGACATCGTCGCGCCGTCGAACCACAACGTGCCGCGCTACATCACGGCCAAGGCCATCGGGCCGCTCGACTTCACCCAGCTGCCCAATCGCAAGAACCTCTGGCCCGAGCTGATGGCGCGCATGGAGCCGTTCGATCCGGGCGGCAAGTACACCGTGCCCTACATGTGGGGCACCATGGGCATCGGCTACAACAAGGCCGCAATCGCCAAACGTCTGCCTGGCGTGGCGATCGACAGCTGGGACGTGGTGTTCAAGCCGGAAAACCTGGCGAAACTGAAGGACTGCGGCGTCTATTTCCTCGATGCGTCCGAGGACATGTACGCGGTCACGCTGAACTACCTCGGCAAGGACCCCAACTCGCGCAACATCGCCGACTATGAGGCGGCGACGAACCTGATGGTCAGCCTGCGCCCCTACATCACCAAGATCCACTCGTCGGAGTACATCAACGCCCTCGCCAACGGCGACGCCTGCATCGCCATCGGCTACAGCGGCGACATCCTGCAGGCCGCGACCCGCGCCGAGGAAGCTAAGAACGGCGTCGAGATCGGCTATGTCATTCCGAAGGAAGGCAGCCAGGTCTGGTTTGACGTGTTCGCTATCCCGGTCGACGCGCCGAACAAGGCGGCGGCCTACAAGTTCCTCGACTACATGATGCGGCCCGCCGTGATCGCCCGCGCCTCGAACTACACCGAGTACGCCAACGCCAACCTGCCAGCGACGCCGCTGGTCGACGCCGAGCTGCGCAACAACCCCAATGTCTATCCGACGCCGGAGGTCTTCAGGCGGCTGTTCGTGACCACGACCAAGGACCAGACCCTGCTTCAGCAGGTGAACCGCCTCTGGACGCGGGTGATGACCGGGCGATGAGCCGCGCGCCCACGTCCCGACAACCCCGCGGTGAACAGACCCGGCGCAACATCGGCGCCGTCCGGTCGAGTTTCGCCCCGTGGAACGATCCCAACGCCACGCCGCTGGTGCGTTTCCAGGGCGTGACCAAGCGCTTCGGCGACCAGGCCGCCGTCAACGACGTCTCGCTGGACATTTATCCCGGGGAGTTCTTCGCCCTGCTCGGTCCGTCCGGCTGCGGCAAGACCACCCTGATGCGGATGCTGGCCGGGTTCGAAAGCCTCGACGCCGGCCGCATCACCCTCAATGGCGAGGATCTGGCCGGGGCGCCGCCGCACCGGCGGCCGGTGAACATGATGTTCCAGAGCTACGCCCTGTTCCCGCACCTGACCGTCGAGCAGAACATCGCCTTCGGCCTGAAGCAGGAGGGCATGGCGAAGAAGGACATCGCCGCGCGCGTCGCCGAGATGCTGGCGCTGGTGAAGATGGAGGGCTTCGCCAAGCGCCGCCCTGACCAGCTGTCGGGCGGTCAGAAACAGCGGGTCGCGCTGGCCCGCGCCGTCGCCCGCAAGCCGCGGATGCTGCTGCTCGACGAACCGCTCGGGGCGCTGGACAAGAAGCTGCGCGAGGAGACCCAGTTCGAGCTGATGGATCTCCAGGTCGAGCTCGGCGTGACCTTCCTGATCGTCACCCATGACCAGGAAGAGGCGATGGTCATGGCCGACCGCATCGCGGTGATGCGCGATGGCAAGATCGTTCAGGTCGGCCGGCCAGAAGAGGTCTACGAGGCGCCCAACAGCCGCTACGTGGCCGAGTTCCTCGGCGATGTGAACCTGTTCGAGACGACGGTTGAGGCGATCGAACATCCGATGGCGCACCTGAACCTCGCCGAGGCCGAGGCGGGCTTCTACGTGCTTGACGACGATTGTCCCGGCCCGGGATCGACCGTCTGGCTGGCCGTGCGGCCCGAGAAGATGCGCATCAGCCTGGAGCCCCCTGCCCCGGGCGCGCGTAATACGCTGGCCGGCGAAATCTGGGACATCGGCTACACCGGCGACTGGACCAACTACATCGTCGAGCTGCCCGGTGGAAAACTGGTGCGGGTGGCGCGGGCCAACGCGCGGCGCTTCGTGGACCGGCCCATCGACTGGGACGACAAGGTCTGGGTCAGTTTCGATCCCGACGCGGGCGTGGTGCTGACGTCGTGAGCCGGCCGCGCTCGAGAGCCGCCATCCTGCCCGGCGTCTGGCTGGGCCTGTTCTTCGCCTTCCCGTTTCTGCTGGTGCTGCGGCTGTCGCTGTCCGACACGGCGCTGGCCATCCCGCCCTATTCGCCGCAGATCGACTGGAGCCGCGGAGTGGACGGCATTCGGGCGTTCCTGGGAGCGCTTGATGGCGAGATGTATCGCCGTCTGGTGTCAGACCGCCTCTACCTGGACGCCTATATCTCCAGCCTGAGGTTCGCCGCCACGGGCACTGTTCTCGCGCTACTGGTCGGCTATCCGATGGCCTACGGCATGGCGAAGTGCCGGCCCGCGACGCGCAGCATCCTGCTGATGCTTGTCATCCTGCCGTTCTGGACCAGCTTCCTGATCCGGGTTTACGCCTGGGTCGGCATTCTCAAGCCACAGGGCCTTCTGAACGCCTTCCTGGGGCTGCTGCATATCCCGCCGGTCGACCTGCTCTACACCCCGACGGCCGTGCAGATCGGGCTGGTCTACAGCTATCTGCCGTTCATGGTGCTGCCCCTGTATTCCGCGCTGGAACGGCTCGATCACACCCTGCTGGAGGCCGCCGCCGACCTCGGGTCGCCGCCGTGGAAGAGCTTCTGGCAGGTGACCTGGCCGCTCTCGATTCCAGGGGTCATCGCGGGCTGCCTGCTGTGTTTCATTCCCATGGTCGGCGAGTTCGTCATCCCCGACCTGCTCGGCGGGCCCGGCTCGCTGATGATCGGCCGCTCCATCTGGATGGAGTTCTTCGCCAACCGGGACTGGCCGTTCGCCTCGGCCGTGGCCATCGTGCTGCTGATCACCCTGATCGCGCCGATCCTCCTCTACCAGCGACAGCAGCAGAAAGCCCTGGAGGCCGGCGCATGAAACGCGGCCCTTCCTGGTTCAATCTGGTGTCGCTGACCCTCGGGTTCGCCTTCCTGTATCTGCCGATCGTCCTGCTGGTGGTCTGGTCGTTCAACGCCAGCAAGCTGGTGACCGTCTGGGGCGGCTTCTCGATCCGTTGGTACGCGGCCTTGCTGAAGGACCATCAGCTCCTCGACGCGGCCTGGACCACGCTGCGGATCGGACTGATGTCGGCCAGCGCCGCGACCGTGCTCGGCAGCCTGGCCGCCATCGCCCTGGTGCGGGGCGGCCGGTTCCGCGGCCATACCCTGTTCTCGGGCATGGTCTATGCGCCCCTGGTGATGCCAGAGGTGATCATGGGCCTGTCGCTGCTGTTGCTGTTCGTCGCCCTGCGGTTCGACCGGGGCTTCTGGACGGTCATGCTGGCCCACACGACCTTCACCCTGTCCTATGTCGCGGTTGTCGTGCATTCACGGCTGATCACCTTCGACCGTTCGCTGGAGGAAGCCGCCCAGGATCTCGGATGCACGCCTGCAAGCGCCTTTATGCAGGTCACCCTGCCGAACATCTTCCCGGCCGTGCTGGCCGGCTGGATGCTGGCCTTCACCCTGTCGCTCGACGACCTGGTGATCGCCAGCTTCACCAGCGGCCCGGGGGCGACGACCCTGCCCATGCGTATCTACAGCCAGGTTCGCCTGGGCGTGACGCCTGAAATCAATGCCGTCTGCACCATCCTCATCGGCATCGTGGCGACCGGCGTGATCATCTGGTCCGTAGCGCAGAAGTGGCGCGCGGCCGGCGCCGCCCGCCTCGCGACGGGGTGAGCCGGACACGGCGCAAATTACACCCATTCCGGGCCAGACAAGGGGTTGGCTAAGACTTCGGTGACGCCTTTCGCCTAGCTGGAGGGGGTCATGACACGCAGCCGTTCCAGTCTCGCCCCGCGTATCACCCTGCTGAACGCGGACACGTTCGCCGCCAGGGTTCGGGCGCACGAGGCTTTCGTCATGGGCAGGCCCGGCGGCGAGCGTGGCCTGCTGCGCTACGTGGTCGCCCGCGGCATGCGCTGCGACCGCAAACGCCTGGCGGACGCCGATTTCACGGGCGCGGACCTGACTGGCAGCACCTTCGTCGGCTCCGACATGAGCCGCGTCAGCCTCTACTGCGCCAACCTGACCCGCTGTGATCTTCGCGGGGCGCAGCTGTTCCGCGCCGATCTGCGCGGCGGGACCTATGCCGGCGCCAAACTGGCAGGGGCGAACCTCGACCAGGCCGACATGCGCGCCGCGGTCCTCTGCATCGCCGACGAGACGCTGGGCCTGAAGTGGATGGGGCATCGCACCGAGATGGTCGGCGCCACGGCCAATGGCGCGAACATGACGGACGCGGTCGCGCTGGGCGTCGACTTCACCAACTGCTCGATGCGTGGCGCCCTGCTGCGCAACGCCAATCTGAAAAACGCCAATTTCACGAACGCCAATCTCGATGGCGTCGACCTGGCCGGCGCCCGGTTGAGCGGCGTCGTCCTCAAGGGGGCGATCGTCACCAACGTCGATGTCGGCGTGCTGCAACGGTCCGGCGTTTCGCTCGAGAGCTGTGTCGTGGACCCCACGCCCCAGGCGATCGCCCGTCTCGGTGATATCCGCGGCGAGCTCGAACGTTCGGAAACCTGGGGCAAGACCAACGGCCGCAGTGGCAAACCGGCCTGTCTCGACGGCTTTGATCTGCGCCCCGCAGGCCAGCTGTTCTCCGGCCAGTTGCTCGCCGGCCTGACGGCCCGGTCGTCCATCGGCATCGGCATCGACTTTTCCGGAACCCAGCTGCAGGGCGCTGTCTTCGATGACGCCGACCTGCGCGGGGCCAATTTCAAGGGGGCCGACCTGCGCGGCGCGTCCTTCCAGCGCGCACGCCTTGGACACGCCATCTTCCAGGACGCCGACATCTCGCCGCTGGAACAACAGGGCGGCGCACGCCGCGCCGTGCGCTTCGACGGCGCCGAGCTGACGGGCACGGGCTTGACCCGCCAGGCTTCGGTCGAACTGCTCTGACGCGGCATTGAACCGCCTGGTTGACCCGGCGCGGCTTCTGTCAGAGGAAGAGCCCAGCGCGGTTCGCCATTCCGGCTCACCGCCGCGCCGGCTTAGCTCAGATGGTAGAGCAGCGGTTTTGTAAACCGAAGGTCACGGGTTCGATTCCTGTAGCCGGCACCACGCGTCACGGGGGGAAAGCGTGACCACGATCCGCACCTCCGACCTGCAGATCCAGGCCTGCCGGCTCTGGGCCGAAGCGCACGAGGCCGAAACGGCGGGGCGACTGTTCGAGGCCGAGGCGCTCTACACGGTGTCTGCCCAGCTGGGCTACTGCATGGCCATGAACAGCCTGGCGATCCTGATCGAGGATGTAATGACGCCGCCGCGGCCGCTGGAGGCCGTCTACTGGCTCAAGCGGGCAGCGGCGGCCGGTGACGACGCGGCGGCTTGGAACCTGGCGATGCGTCATCGACAGGCCAACCGCAGGCGATGGTACATCCACTGGCTGAGGATCGCCGAGCAGATGGGCCACGAGGAAGCCACCGAGGTCCTCGCGATCGCCACAACCCGCGACGACATCTGGTGGGCCATCGAGGGCGTCAACCCGCCCCCGTTCGTGAAGGGGCCGCGCCTTGCCTAACCGCCGGCGGTCATCGTCCAGATCAGGGCGTCGATGTCGGCAAGAATACGCTTCAGGAACAGTGGCATGGTGAGCAACTCCCCTATGCACTTTGACCTCGCGTTAACGATTGTTGGCCGATTCGGGTTCCGATGGCTAAACCCTCAATATGAGCACGCTCTCCGACCCCATCCGCATCTACATCGACGCGGATGCCTGCCCGGTGAAGGACGAGACCTACAAGGTCGCCGCGCGCTACGGGCTGAAGACCTTTGTCGTCTCGAACAGCTTCATGATGATCCCGCAGTCGCCGCTGATCGAGCGGGTGGTCGTCGATGCCGGGCCGGACATCGCTGACGACTGGATCGCCGAGCGCGCCGCGCCGGGGGACATCGTGGTGACCAACGACATCCCCCTCGCCGACCGGGTGCTCAAGTCCGGGGCCGCCGCCATCAAGCCCAACGGACAGCCGTTCACGCCCGACTCGATCGGCTCGGCGCTGGCCCAGCGGTCGATCATGGAGCACATCCGCTCCACCGGCGAGATCACCGGCGGGCCCCGCCCCTTCGACCGCAACGACCGTTCCCGATTTCTCCAGGCCCTCGACGAAGCCGTGCAGAAGTCGCGACGGCAGCGGCGCTAGACCTTCACCCAGTCCATCAGCCAGCTGTAGTCCCACGTCGCGCCGCCATCCTTGGAGAGGCCCTGACGCCAACGGTGGGACTTGCCGGTGATCTGGTCCCAGACCCCCGCCACCTTGACAGGTTTGCCGTCAGCATCGGTGTCGTCGGCGGTGAACATCCCGACTCCGTCGACAAATTCGCCCGTGAGCCCGGCCGCGCCGAGCACGCCGCTCTTGGCGTTGACCCAGAAGTCCGACCAGATCCGGGTCTCCAGATCGAGGTAGCGCAAACCGCTGCCACTGAAGTTGCGCGCCGGAATGCGCAGTTCCTCGACATGGCCGACGCCGCCGATGATCGACCAGCAGGTGGCTTCGCCCTCAAAGACGTCCCACTCGCCCGGGGCCTTAAGGCGGCGATGCTTGATCCGCCATTCGCCGGTCAGGAAATCGAAATCGCCGGGCTTGCCTGTCGCAGCCGGAGCGGCTGACACCAGGGTCGGCGCGGCGCTCGCCGCCGCAAGGCTTGCCGCGCCCTTGAGGACTGTCCGGCGATGAAGGCGTTTTGTAGGGCTGGTCATGGCTGGGCTCCTGTCGGACGCAGCGTCCGTTGGTCCCGATCTAGACGATCACGGCGCCAGCATTTGTCAGCATGGCGCCGGGAGCCGGGCCGGTAGGCGCTCGATGGCGGAATGGGTTAGAACGACCACCTCATGATCGAGATCACGCCCGCCATAGCCCTCGACGACTCCGAACTGGAGTTCGCCTATATCCGTGCCGGCGGACCGGGCGGGCAGAACGTCAACAAGGTCGCCACGGCTGTACAGATGCGCTTTGACGCAAGACGGTCGCCGTCCCTGCCCAACGATGTCTCGACGCGGCTGCAGAAGCTGGCGGGGTCCCGCCTGACGCTGGATGGCGTGATCCTCATCGCCGCCAGCCGGTTCCGCACCCAGGAGCGCAACAGGGCGGACGCCATCGAACGGCTGGTTGAGCTGATCCGCAAGGCGGCTGAGCCGCCGCCCCCGCCGCGCAAGAAGACGAAACCCTCGAAGGCCGCGAAGGCGAGACGCGTTGACGCCAAGACGCGTCGGGGCGGCGTGAAGGCGATGCGCGGGCGGCCGGCGGGCGAGGACTAGGTGTCGTTTCCAAGAAGGTTGTTCACACGCTGCCATGGTGTGAGGCCGTTG
>NZ_JBMDKR010000012.1:0-50495 GCF_057809815.1 Caulobacter sp. FG121 | reverse complement strand
CGCAACCCCACTCTCTCAACCCAACCCCGGGTGAACAACCTTCATAGCTTCGACACCTAGTCGGCAAATTCAATCCACGCAAAGGACCCGAAACGTTGCCCGACGCCCCGTAACAAGCGCCGCGTCGACCATCCCTTGACCCACAGCCAAGATTAGCAGCTGATGGGCAAGCCCACATTGGCCGCCGCACTCGTCAGGCGCCTCCCCAACCACGCTACCGCTCGTTCCCCCGCAATTGAGCGGCATTGACGGATCCCAAAACATCAACAAATTCCAAATGGTAAGGTTGCGCAAACTAGGGGGCCGCTGGTGGGATGCAGAACTATGACATTATCGCTGTAGGCAGTGGGTTTTCCTCAATTTTTTTCATACAAAAGGCCCTCGCGAAGAACCCGCGCCTGCGCGTTCTCTTGTTAGAACGCGGCTTATACAACAGCAAGGAATGGCAAAGGCGCAACGAGAGAAACTCACCTGCTGAGTATTCATACGACGCACATATTGATACGCGCGGCCTTCCCGGGAAGTCCTGGCCGTTCAACATAGGAGTCGGGGGATCGTCGAATTGCTGGTGGGCCAATGCTATGAGGATCCACCCAAAGGATTTCGCACTTCAGTCAAACTATGGGGTCGGCCTCGACTGGCCAATTAGCTACGACGAACTCGAGGAATTTTACACCGAAGCAGAATACATCATGAATGTATCTGGGGACGAAACGAGTGCCATAATATTTCCTCGTTCGCGGCCTTTTCCACAGCCCCCCCATCGTTTCAGTGCGGCATCACGGGCGTTTAGAAGAGGTTACCCAGAACAATTTTTCCAAATGCCACAAGCTCGGGCTCGGATCGGAACTAAGACTAGAAATGCGTGCTGCTCAAATAGCCGTTGCTGGTATTGCCCGGTCGATGCAAAATTCACCATTATAAATGATCTAGCTGAAATCTTGGCCAATCCACAACTGACAATCGTTACCCAGTCCACCGTAGAGGGCGTGATCGTGGAAGGCGGACGGGCCACCGGTGTAAACTGGCGCCGCGGCGGAAACATTTACGAGTCTCGCGCAGATTTGATAGTAATTGGCGCGAACGGAATATTCAATCCTCACCTTCTCGAACGCTCTGGGATAACTGATGGCCCGGTCGGCAAGGGGCTGTCGGAGCAGATCCCGCTGACCGTTGTAGTTAATCTTGACGGCATGGAGGAGGGGGATGGCAGTGCACACACAACGGGCGTCGGTTACAATTTCGCCGCAGGAGAATTTCGACGTTACGCCGCTGGTGGATTTTTTGAGACCGATAATCTCCCCCTCTTACGCCCAGAATCCGGAAAAACAAGGCAAGTCGTCAGGCTCAAGTTTTTGCTGGATGCCCTCCCCCTAAGTCGAAACAATGTTCGATTTGATGGAACCAACGCAGGCGTTCCAATTGTCCAATTCGACGAATATGGGGAATATTCAAAGAGGGGAATTGAGTATGTTTCCCAACAGCTTCCGAATTTGTTGTCGGTTCTACCTGTGGAAAGTGTCGAGATACGGACGCATGAGGTGGGTTCACACTCGCACATTCAGGGCACGACAGTAATGGGGTTTGATCCGGTTAGCAGTGTGATCGATCGAGATATGATTCATCATCGCATTCGAAATCTCGTTATCTTGGGGTCGGGGGCATTTCCGACGGCCGGGGGGGCGAATCCGACTCTTACCATCTGTGCGCTTGCACTTCGGGCTGCTGAAAGGCTCTTCTAATGCGTATGACCACGCCGCCCCTTTCACGAAGGGCGTTTTTGTTGGCCACTGGTGGGTTTCTTACGGTGGGCGCTCTCTATGTTATTTCCAGCCCCCAATTATATGTTGAGGGCATTGTCCGTGAAGTTTTTGGTATTGGCATAGCAACGCGGCGCGAAATATCGTGGTTCGCGGCGGATTTTTGTAAGGAGCGCTTGCGGTTCTGGCGCGGCGCGAAAGCTGCACATCTACTGTTTCTTGAAGATTTTACTTCACGTTTACCAGTAATCCAAGTTGGTGCGCGATCGTTGGATGAAATGGTCGATCTGAGATCGACGATAGTGACGGAATTCTTTCGCCGAACAGTATCCTCGACCAACTCGACAGGACGCCTTTATCGCGGATGGCTTCGTCCGCCCTTACAGTCTTGTGAAAACGAACTCGCGCGGTTCGATTATGACGTGGACCCTGTCAATGGGCAGTAGCGGAGGCGGGCGGTGGTGTTCCCCAAAGTTCTTCGTGTTGTGTTAGGAAACCCGGCGCCGGGGCTGGCTACTAGGGCCTGACCAAGATTCACAGGGGGCCTATGCGTCCAAATGGGGGTGTGGTCCGGAACAGCTGCGAACGCACAATCCCGCCGCCGATGGCTTCGACTGAATTCCCCGCGTATTTCAGCTGCGAGTTCGTTGGGTGAAGTTGCTCGGCCGTTCGAGGGCGCGCAGTTGTCGCCCTTGGTCACAACCCTCCCGCCGTGGCATGTAGCCTGGGATAATCTTTCCGCTCCCAAAGCGGAGTGTTAGCCGCCGCTGGTCCATTCGCGGATCACCGTCAGGGTGCGGGGCGCTGCCAATGGGTTATGCAGTCGGGCGAAAAAGCCCGGCGTCAGCGCTGTAACATAAATTCACTATACAACTAAATACACCCAAATCGAGGTTTTTAATCAAAAACGGGTCTCAATTGCCGTGTAGTCGAGGCGCAATCTCTCGTATTCCTCCGGCGTACCGGAAAACAATACGTGATCGGGCGAAATTTCAACATAAGAAACCCGAAGTCCGTCCGCGATAAGATGATTATAGATCGGCGCGACGTATAGCTCGTGTGAACTCGGCCGGTTTCTCTCTACTTCCAACGCCCGTTCGAAAAGTAGAGGTGAGCGGAAAGTATAAAGTCCAGTGCAGCATAGATCCGAGATTCGCACCTTTTCGGTAGTTCGCCGCACCGAAAGGCTATCGTCACTCTCCGGCTCCACAAAAGACCAGTCGTTGCCAGGCCCGCGAAAAACCTCTAGCCAGCCGACCGCATCTCTAATTCTTGGATCACTCGGTGCGTGATAGCGGGGGCGTATGGTGTCGATGTTAAAGATGGTCAGTGTTTCGCTATCTTTTACCAGCGCCTTTTCAAGGCCCTTGGAGACCGTGTCTGCTTGACCACCAGTCGGAGTGTCGAGAAGCACGACCTCATACCGAGAAATGCCTAAAATACCCAACCGTTCGCGAAGAAACTCAGCAGCGCCGGCAGTATTTCGCCCGATAAATAGAAACCTTTCCGACTCAAAAAGCGTCCGGAAACTAAGGACAGTCCAGTCGAAAAGAGGGCGACCGAAAAGATCCAATTCGTACTTGGGCTGCTTATAACCCGCCATCCGGAAGCGCCTACTTTCACCAGCCATCGGTATCACAATCATGAACGCCCTCCCCATCTTAGTGAAAATAACCGAAGGGCGTTGGCGGCAAATGCCCGTTGGCGGTCCGGCCTATCATAATGGAGCGGAAGCATCGATAGAAAGAGGTGAATGGTTATCGCCGCAATTTCATCATCCATGATTCCGCGACCGGCTACCCGATACTCTGCCGCAATCTCTGGTAACAATTGCATACCGGCATCAGAGGGGAAAGAAAGAGAAATATCGCCATCTTCAAACCCGGATAGGACGTAGCGCTCTGCCAGAATCAGGTCGTAAAGGCCCGTTATGGAATGGTTTAGCTTGGCGAGGTCATACCGAATGTCCCCGAACACCGTGGATTGGCCATCCTTTACCATCCCGCGCGGATCTATTGCGCGAATTTGCTGGCGACGAAAGTCGAAAAATATATTAGTAAAGCAAAAGTCCCCGTGCATTACACTCAATGGTGTTCGATCATCTAGTGCAATTTCCTTCGCGGTGATTTCTGCGATCTCCACCAACGATGGCATAGCTGCACCGCCAAAGCGCCAAGGACGGTGTATGCTTATATCGCTTGCTTCCTCAAACTCTTCCAATCTCGCAAAGGTCTTTTCAACAGTAAGCGTGGAGATGGCGGACTGCGCTTCATCTGGTTTGGCCAATGCGACGCAGGCCTCCATAAATCCAAAGCAACTCCCCATAATTTTCGACCAAGTCGGCAATGCAAGCTGACCAAAAACGAAAAGCTCGTGCAGTGACGGCAACGGCAGATATTCGACGGCGTACCCAGGTGCATCATTGAAATGGCGACGCCCCAGATAGGTAGGCGTAAAGCTCCGCAACTCAAATGGAAGCTTCTCAAACCAGTCGGCTTCGGCAACGATCTTATCGTGATTGTCGCTACTCTTTTCGACCGATTGATACGAAATCCGCAACGTATTGAAGGCACGCTGCGTACGTACATTGCAACGTGACAGATAGAAAGTTTGCAAATGCCCAAAGTCTAGCCAACTCGATATTTCCACGACGCTGATCTGCCGCTTTCGGTGATATTCGTTGAGGGCTAAAGTAAAATCTCCGCGCGATTTTGCTAGGGCGCGCCTTAGGTCTGCATCACTGCTAAATGCGAAGAAGCCAGATAGCACCCGAGCATCGTCTGCTACGCCATTTAACGATCGAAATATGTTATCCGCGGGGTCGAATACTCCCCACGCATAGTCGACGTTGGCGTGGCCTGTGCCAACCACGTCCAATCGCTCTGCCGGCAAGTCATAGATCAAAGTGTCCCCATGCAGGATCCGAACTGGTCCATTCGCAGGTCCAACAATATTGAGTACATAAAGTAGCGACTCCCCCAATCTAAGGTCATCGGGAACTCCAATTATCTCGACACCGCGGCCTTCAAGAACGCGAGCGTCCCATTCTGGTATCTCAAAAGACTCCGGGACTGATAGCATGCGCCTTCCCGGAATGCCCGCCAGCGCATCAAGCTGCAAAACGTATAGCCTCGTGTTTCCGATAGGAAGAAATGCGGGTGGGAGCGGGCCAAATTCGGCTGCAAGTTCCGTATCAACATATGCCGCTGACGAGATTAGCAAAATTCCAGCGTTGGGCATCAGTGCTTCCCCCCGATGGTCATGACTATTTCGTCCAATGTTAGCCGAACGAATTCATCCGGCCGAACTGCACGATCGTCGATATAGAAACCGTGTAGGCCGCACCACGGCTTACCAACGACGATTTCGTCAAACGGAATTTCGTGTCGGGCTAGCCACTCAATTATTGTAGGAAGGGTATGTATATTGATCTTTCCTATCGCGCCATTATAGGTACGCATATTGCGGGCAGTACAAATTACAATTTCGAACCCCATTGCTTTGTATTCACGCAATCGCGCTACAACATCCAATCGGGGCGGCTTTTCAGCATAAGAAACGCCGGGTGTGTCGACCGTTAACGTACCGTCGAGGTCGAAAATTAGCCGCTTCATTTGCTGCTTATCCTGAACATATTTCGCCAACTATGGCAGCCAGTGGCCCGCATTTCCCACCTAGGTTCCAGTTAACAAAAAGCAAGCGGAACCTGCGCCCGCCACAGGCGTTTGGGTGGTGTCAATGGAATATTGGATTATAAGCGGTTCTGGAAGGCGTCTTGTCCAAGGCCGCTTTGATCAAAACGTGGTGGGCGACTGCGTGGGTGCAAACCTAAGGTAAACCAGTACCTTGCAAAGGAGCCGCCCCGCTTTCGGCGGGGCTTCATAGGGGATCGAATTGCGCAATGATGGATTCTCCGGGGGCACCAAAATCGGATTTCCAGTGAATTCATCTGGCACCGCCAATGGGACTTCAAGCTCGAAAAGTGCTCAACGCCCGTCGAGCTAGGCGTCTTGCCGGTAAGGTAATCATCGAGAGCTGAGGGTGCCGCACCGTCCATCGAGACAACTTGGAACTCTGCGAAAGGGCGGTTGCTTCAGGCTCTAGATCTACCAGTAGACCCTCAGCTACCAAGCGTTCACACCACTCGACGTCTTCCGCCTCTCCCCAAGCCAAATTGCTACTAAGGGGAACCATTCGGGCAATCCGGGTCGCAGCAAAAAAAACGCCACCGTCTATATAAGCAGCTCCACCTGTTGCGAGCTGGTTAAGGTAACTCCTTCGGTCATAAAAATTTGACGAATGGTGACGACGTTGTGGAGCGTTTGTATTGAGTCGATCGATGACGATCCAATCCAAGTAAGGGACACGATGTCGTCCTTCCCGGTATTCAATTGCGCATGTCGAAACGTCGAACTCCCTGGGGAACGCCGCCAGGCAACCCGGTTGCAGGACGATCCGCGTATGCAGAATCGCAACACGTGCATTTTTAGCTGCAGCGATCAGCGCATTCTTCTTTCGGGTGGTAAAGGATCGCATGCCCCCTTCGTCCTTGAAGGGGACAAATTCAATCCCTTCAAGTTCCATTCCCAGGCTAGACGACGACGCTGGCCCGCAGATCATGATCTGCCCCCCCCGGACGGGCGATAGCTCGGCCTGCGCACGCAACCCGGCGACGCACGCTTGTAGAAATGGTAGTTCGGTGGGATCACCTGAGAAAATTATCCCAGCGCTCCACCCTTCGGCCATAATTGGGGCCGTGCGCTGAAAGATCATCGTCAGACCGGCCACATCCATGTCAACAAGTGTAGCCGAATCCGCAAATACCTTAAAGCACTGTTGCCTTACGATACTGAACGGCATGCCCCCTGGGACAACGTCAAAGTTAGCCGGCCCATCATCGATAACCTCGATCCGGCCCCCAGGGGCCACCGCCCAAAGGGCATACTTCAAAGCGTGGCGCAGAAGGTTGCTGCGCTTGAGGCGGCCGACGACCAAGCGCACGACCTCCAAATTGCTTTGCCTGCGCAACGCGTAGAGCTGTCTAGGTTGCGACACAATCATTGCTCAATCCTTCGCCCTTTCGCCGGTTGCGCTCAGCCGTCACGGCTTTGAATGGGCCTCGAAGTTACGGGCATTTTTGCGAGCAGCCGAATAGCGAAAAACCCCCAGGCGACGGCGCCAAACAAATAGGTAGTGGCGTAAAGCAAAATAAACCTGTCAATAGGAATGCCGAAACTTACGGCCGCAACTGTAGTTGCCGCAAATACGCCGGCCACGGTTAGCGTTAGCTGCTTAGCCAAACGAACTAGGCCCACATTGAATATGAAGCTCCCAGCTGTATTCTGAATGGCATTGGAAATGGCGATAATACAGATCGCCACCAATATTTCTACAGTGATTATTCCGGCATTCTCACGCAATAGTCTAGAGAAAATCTGCTCCTGAAACGCCAGCGTTATGCCAATCATAGAGACCATGGCCATTAGGCTGATGGATAGCGTAAGAAAGAGCCACCGTATAAGCGCGCGGCGTCGCTGATCCACATAGGCGCGTGAAACTTGTGGTAGTAGACCCAAGCTAACGCCTTGGTTCACGGTGATTGCCGCTCTGACAAATTTGTTAAATACATCAAACGCAACTACGCCACCAGGCCCGTATATAAGCGGAAGAACTACATACGGAAAGTTATAGATCGCCGCTTCGCTTAGGCTAAATGTCGCTGAGTGCCCAATATCTGGGCCAAAATACTGCCCAAACGCGCCAATTTTCGTCCTGACATGCGATATCGTCCGCGGGATCATAATAAGATCCAGAAGGCGGAGTCGCCTCAGCACGAATGCAATTGATATAATCCACAATAAATCGTACCCAAGAAAGGCGGTCTCTAGTGAGCATCCCAGAGCTAACCAAACAGTGAGGGCGATCTGGCCGGCGCGCCGCAGTAGATCTACCACCTCATACACCAGATGCTGATTCACGGCAGATGCAATTGATCGCATTAACATCCAAGGCAAGTTAGCCGCTGTCGCGAATGCGAAAAGAACTAGAACGCCGGACCCAATTCCTTCAGGTTTTGATGCGGCGACTGCATATAGGCTATACAGAATAAGAGCACTGGCTGCGGCGACAAAATATAATATGGCCGCGCCTTGAACCGGGGATTTTAAGGCCGATATATCGCCAAGCAAAAACTGAGTACGGAGTCGAGCGTATACAAGGTTTGCAACACCCAGATCAGACGAGGTCAGATAGAGCCCTATGGCTCCGATTATGACAAACCACGAATAACTATGCAAATCTACTACGCGAATCATAACAAACGTGAAGAAAAACCCCCAAATGAGTCCGAGCGAAGAGTTCGTCATTCGCACTAGTAAGTAAATTGTCTGTAGCGTTCTAGACATTTAAGCGACACCGATCTTCCGCGGCCGGACCCAAAGAAACACCTGTCGGTAGGAGGTGTGGTTCGGAGCACTTGCGACGGTCGTCACTGAAGGGAGGGGGGGGGCGATCGGGGCGGTTCATTGCGGTACCGTACTCGCCAGCTCGGCTTGAAGTTTTGTTCGGACGTTGAGTCGGTCCGGAAGGTGTGAAGGAAGCGCTGCAACGAGCGTTCGATAGACCTTCTGAAGTTAATTGAAGAACGTACATCGTTGCTTCGGCTGGCACCACCGAATATTCGTAAGTTTGTTGAAAATCTCGGCCAACTCGTAGGTGCCGGATAAGACTTCGTGCTAGGCTAGTCATCTAGATCGGGGTGGGGCAGGAATGGGGGGGACAGGGGGGTCAAACATCTATCCCAGTCAAATTTCTTACCGCAGGCGGTCTGAAATTCGGAAAATCGACTAACAAGTGAAGTGGGTGCCGCGGCCACCATTTCTTTAACTACTGCATGTATTTCGGACACGCTTTTGACGACGCGAACAAATTCGTGGGCATGAGGCAGGTCGTCAAATTCGGGTCGTATATCTGCGTAGGTTAAGACAATACAATTGTTGGCGATATACTCGAGAGCCTTAAGCTTAAATCCTCCTGAGAATCGATCTGTAACGACACCAAAGCGGATCGCAACTGACCAGTCCAAGCCAGTTGACGGAATCTGCTTCGCACGCGCGCCGAGGATCCGTCCGGCGATATCGTCGAGGATCCAAATTGGTAACTGTGGCGTCTCGACGGCGAATTTCTTCAGGTCAGCCCGCTTTCGCCACCATGCATAGCTACCGGTAATAACCAGTTCAGGCACTGCTACTGCGCCTCGCTTAAGCGGGACCGGTGGAAGTATGCCGGGAGCTACTACTGGGAAGCGCGTATCCACGCCCAACGTCTTCCGAAGTGCACGGGCATCGAGCCGCGAAACCACAGTCAAAATGCTGGCTGTATTTCTATAGTAGCGACGCTCATAACGCCGCCCGAGGGGCGTGAGCAGGGTTCGCGACAGCGCGCCTCCCGTAGCCAAAAGCAGTGCTATGGAGTTCATCGAAAATAGAACTACCTTTGCCCCGTGGCTCCTCGCGAGTTCACTTAGGCTGAAGGTGCTTTCGTGGATAAGGTATACATAATTGGGTCGGAATTTGAGGGCGTCTTTCAGCGCGGCACGGTTAGCGGCGGAGCAATAGCCAGTCATCTCCATTGGCCAACCACGAAATAGGTCCCGAAGGCGTTGCACCGGCCCGCCATAGGGGAGCACCAATATCTTGAGATCCATCTGCCGGCTCAAGAACGGAATCATGCGGTTGATGTGGACGCGATCACCGCCGTTTTCGGAGCCGCGGGCGGCGCGGACCACGAACAGGGCACTTGGTTTCCCGGAAACCGGTGGTACGAGATTGGTCATGGTACCAATCTTGTGGCTAATTGGGTGCATCTGTCGATCTCCCGTTCCACATTGCGAACGCCTTCAATAACGATCGCGGATTCGCGCGCGAAGTTCATGGCGTCAACGACGCGCATGAAGCCGGGAGTAGGGGGCGACGCCTTGAATTTTCTGTCGGTTCTAACTGTGACAATTGAGCCGCCGCCGGTTGCCACGTTCACGATGCTACCGATTCGAGTGCGCCGAGCGGGTCCCTGGGCCAGACTCTTCGAATAGTCTTAGAACTGCGGTCGTCCCCAATTCCAATGAGCCAGAGCAGAACCATTGGCCCTGCCGGCTTCAATGCATTGACAGTATGCGACGCACTTTCCCCAGATAAGCCATGCGAGCAACCTCAGTGCGGGTCCAGCCGCGTGTCAGAAAGTGCGTTGAAGACCCGAAGCTAACATAATCAAGGTCAAACAAGCTAGCCATCCGTCTCAACGCTTCCTTCGAAAATAGTGATATATGGCCGTTTCTCGGAGCGGCATACCACCATGATAGTCGAGTACTTTCCGAAACATTTGTGTCTGTCACGTTGGTCCCTATAACAAGCGCCAGCCTGCCAGGGGAGCACAGGGCGACGATCTTGGACATTTCGCCCAAAGGATCAACTAGGTGCTCGAATACTTCGAATGCCGAGCATATATTGTACTTTCGTTCATGGTCTGACAGCATGCTGACGTCTCCGAATGGATCGTAGGCATCATAGGTCCAGCCCCGCTTCCGCAGAGTGGACGCCATCAGGCCACTGCCTGCGCCGTAGTCTAATCCAACGGTATCGCGTCGCGAAAATTGGCTCTCAATCATAGCGCAGCCAAGCATCGGTCGCACTTTCAAATAGTCGGGGTCAACTAAAGCATATTCGTCGTTGTAAATAATGCGAGCCCAATCCTCTGGGCTGAAATGATCGAAATCCGTAGTCATAATAAACCCGCAGTCATCACAACGATAGTAGACAACACTAATACCGCTTATGCCCAAGGGGTAGACATTCTCGCGACACGTTTTTGCTTGATCGATCGCATCAAATGCGCGGCAGTCCGAGCCACAGATTTTGCAACTCAGAATCCGTTCGATTGTTGGGGGGCGTTGCATACGACCTGACTGCATGTTGCGGCGACGAACAATGCGTAGCGCGAGGCATCGTGATTGTCCAAACTATTTGGGGGAGATATACGTGGGACGCACCAAGCCGCCACGCCCTTCACGCGTCGCGGTTCTAGAGATTCTTGCATCTTCAAGAGGTGGGTTGCCGTCAAGAATCGTCGATCGATGGTCTCCCCCTCCTAGGCTTAGGACTTAGGACTCTGACTATGAAGCTAAGCGTCGTGACAGTCTGCTACAATTCGCAGACGACTATTCGTGCCACTGTCGATTCATTCCTCGATCAGACCCATAGCGACAAGGAGCTGATCGTTGTGGACGGTGCTTCTCGCGACGATACGGTGAAAATCGTCGAATCCTACCGTTCGCCGGACATCAGGATTGTGTCCGAGCCGGACAACGGATTGTACGACGCTATGAACAAGGGATTGAGACTGTTTGCCGGCGACGCAGTGGGGTTTCTCAATTCCGACGATACATTTCACGACTGCGGAGCCCTAGAAGCGATCGCTTCCGGGCTTTCGGAGGCTGACATAGCGTACGGGGACTTACTGATGGTGGCTGACCACCAGACAAAGGCGGTTGTGCGAGAATGGAAAGCTGGCACCTATGGGCCCAAGGCATTCCAGCGAGGCTGGCAACCACCCCAGCCCGGCTTTTTTATGCGCCGAATAGTAGTGGATCGGACCGGCTCTTTCGACCTCAGCTATCGAATCGCTGCTGACTACGACTTTTTGCTGCGAGCCTTGGCGCTTGAAAATATTCGCGTTAGCTATGTGCCGCGGACAATAGTTGATTTCCAGATGGGGGGGATCAGCACGCGAGATTGGCGTGCGACGATTCGGGGAACAATGGAGACATTGCGTTCGCGCCGCGAGCACCTAGATGCGCCACCAGTAGACATAGCGCTCTTTCTTAGGTTGGTACGGCGTCTTTTTCAAATTCGCCAGTTTCGTGGCTACTATGGTAAATAGAATACCTAAAAAGGAGGCTTTCCAGATCTCTTCTTCACCCTGAAGCTGGCGCCGCCCGACCAATAGAGGTGGCCCCGTTCTTTTTACTATAGATGATGCCCAGAAGCTTCTGGCCATCCACGGCGGATGCAGAAAACAAATCAAACCTAGGGAACTTCCATATTGAAGCGATTCACGGATCGGTCGGCGCGGACTAAAATTAAGACGACTGCCCCAACGGTGGAAACGAGTCAGCCCCCCAGCTCGCCTATTTGGATCGCCCTCGGATCCATCGCTGCGAGCCTTACTATCATGCCGCTGATATACGGCTTTATGATCATCAGTCGCAACAAGGCTATGGATGTGCCAGGGTACTTAGTTGCCCATGTTTGGCAAAATTGCGCTGCGAACGCCCTTGTTATGCTCTGTGCGCTTTTGTTATCCGGCCGCGTGGATCGCAAATTGGCAAAAGTCTTGACCACCGTTCTCACTGTCCATGGCGCGCTTGCATTTCTGATCCTCACGACCCGGAGTTTCTATTCAAACCAAATCATGCTAACTGCAGTGCCCATTTCCGCAATCTTGGGCATTGCGGTTGTCTACTTGAGGCACAGATCGGTCCGGCCCAAGGTCGCGCTGCTAGGCCCCATTGATGCACCTGACAATCAAGTAATTCGATTCGCTTATGACCGGATTAGAAATACCCGCGTCGACCTACGACCATACGACATCCTTCTTGCCACCAGCATTGTCGATCTGTCATCCGAATGGACGCAGGTCCTGTCAAGAGCCATGATTGCGGGCAAACCGGTGCGCCATCTCGCTGAATACGTGGAAGAGGAAGAGGGTATAGTATCACTAGAACATTTTGATTTCGATCATTTGCCGGTCGGCAATGGTTTCACTTCCTATCAAGCCCGCAAGAGAATAATGGATGTTTGCCTTGTCCTGTTTTTAATGCCTTTTGCCTTGCCATTGTTTCTACTGGGCGCTGCGGGAATCTGGCTGACGATGGGATGGCCCATAATGTTTGTTCAACCTCGTGTCGGATGGCGCAACAAGACCTTCCGCATGTTCAAGTTGAGAACCATGCGCGCCCACGCCCAGCAGGTTGATCAGATCGCCACTGCGAAGGCAGATTCGCGAGTTACGCCATTCGGCGCCTTGTTGCGCCGTTTCAGGATCGACGAGTTGCCTCAACTTCTCAATGTGCTTAGAGGGGAAATGAGTGTCATTGGACCACGCCCGGAGCAGCCGGCCCTAGCCGATGACTATTGCCAAAAGTTGCCGGCCTTCGCTTACAGGAGCCTAGTCCGCCCTGGCATTACAGGGTGGGCGCAGGTGCGTGCTGGGTATGCGGCGGATCTTGAAGAAACGCGCGTAAAATTGGGTTATGATCTTTACTACCTTAAGAACTTTTCGTTCGCACTGGATTTTCAGATATTAATTAGGACTTTTGGGACGCTGTTGAATGGTGGGGGGGTGAGATGACCTTGAATGTCTTAGTGACTGGGGGTGCCGGTTATATTGGTAGTCATGCGGTTTTGGCATTGCTGGACAATGGATTCCGACCTTACATAATTGATGATCTCTCGACAGGTTCACGCGATGCTGTTCCGAATGAAGTAGAGCTCTTTGTTGGCGATGTTGGAGACCCGGAATTTGTCGAAGGCGTCATGGTCAGGCGGCGGCCGGATGCCGTTATGCATTTTGCGGGTAGCATAGTCGTCGAGGAATCTGTTGTTAATCCGGTCAAATATTTTCGAAACAATACATATAATACGCTGTCATTGATTGAATCATGTCTAGCATTCGGGTGCGACAAATTCATATTTTCCTCTACCGCGGCCGTTTACGGGATGCCGGAAAGCCAGCCGGTCTCCGAAGACGCCCCGAAAGCCCCGATCAGCCCCTACGGCGTCTCGAAGTGGATGTCAGAAGTGATGATGCGTGATATTGCTGCCGCCCACCCTGCCTTCAGGCCGGTTTGCTTGCGCTATTTCAATGTAGCGGGTGCTGACCCTCACGGGCGAGCAGGTCAGAGGGGGCCTCAGTCTACACACCTAATTCGCGTGGCAATTGAGGTGGCTTTGGGAAAGCGGGAGCGATTGAGCATCTTCGGCTCGGACTATGAGACGCGGGACGGGACGTGTGAGCGGGACTTCATCCACGTAAGTGATCTAGCGACAGCTCACGTTTCGGCACTGAACTACCTTACGGCCGGCGGGGCTCCAGCCTCACTCAACTGTGGATACGGACAAGGCTACACTGTTAAGGAAGTCATTGCGGCACTTGAAGAAATTGTAGGCCGGCCGGTCCCGGCTGACCCGGCGCCGAGGCGGCCAGGCGATCCGTCCCGCTTGATCTCGAACCCGTCCGCAATTTACCGCATGTTGGACTGGGATCCTAAATTCGCGGATCTGAAGAAAATACTTTCAACCGCACTGGCTTGGGAACGGAAGTTCCAAGTTTGACGGGCATAGTTGATTAAATAGTATTGTGCACCCAACTACGTTGGATTCTGTGTTGTATGCGACGCGAGGGCACCTTGCTTGTTGTTGCGAGTCCAATCCAGAGCCGTAAAAGTGAATCAAAACTGGAAGTGACGTTCAGAAAGGGCCTGGCGTCTCTGACTCACGTCGCGACTTACAGATTCGGGGCGATCACTTGGTTCTCGACTAGGAACTGTACCGGCTTTTTAGTGGCGGCCTAAATTGGACCGCCGGCAGCGGCCAAGTGTATCGCTTCATTTGGCTGTTCTGCGCGAACGCGACAAGGCACGACGCTGCTCCGGTCAATCTGGGTTACGACTGGCGATGAGACAGAACGTTGTGGGCGCCCATCTGCGGCGCGCACATCTGACTGATCACGAACACGCGGTTTGCGCCATTCGCGAGGCCCATCATACGATCAGGCGTTGATTGCCTTGCTAGCGATCCGGCGTGGCTAGGCTGTCCATGTACCAGAGATAGGTGCGGGCGATGCCATCTCTCAGCGATACCGTCGGCCGCCAACCGCTTTGGTTCAGGCGCCCAGAGTCCATGAGCTTGCGGGGAGTCCCGTCGGGTTTTTCAGTGTCTAAGAGGATGCTACCATCGAATCCGACCACCTCGCAGACGAGGCGCGCAAGCTCAAGAATCGTAATGTCTTTGCCTGAGCCAACATTCACATGGCCGCTGTCGGAGTAGGACTTCATTAGATGCACGCAGGCGTCCGCGCAATCGTCGGCGTAAAGGAATTCGCGGCGCGGCTCCCCGGTGCCCCAGATGGTAATGGATTCAGCCCCGTCTAGTTTGGCGACGTGTACCTTGCGGACGAGAGCTGGCAAGACATGGCTGGAATCAAGATCGAAATTGTCTCCAGGCCCATAGAGATTAGTCGGCATGGCGCTGATGAAGTCCGCACCATACTGCTTGCGGTAAGCTTGGGCCATCTTGATGCCGGCGATTTTGGCCACGGCGTACCACTCATTTGTCGATTCAAGCGGGCCTGAAAGTAGACTGTCTTCGGCAATGGGTTGGGGGGCGAATTTGGGATAGATGCAGGATGATCCAAGAAACAGTAGCTTTGCCACACCGGATCGCCTGGCTCCTTCAATAATATTGGCCTCTATCATCAGGTTGTCGTAGAGAAATTCCGCCGGAAAGCTGGCATTGGCCAGTATGCCTCCAACTTTAGCGGCAGCCAGGAAGACCGCATCGGGACGGGCCTGATCCATCCAAGCCTCGACTTGGTCTTGGCGCCTGAAGTCCACGATCTCGCGACTGGCGGTGATCAAATCACAATTTTCCGACGCCAGCCTCCGGACAATGGCCGAGCCGACCATTCCACGGTGGCCGGCTACCCAGATGCGTTTGCCCGAAAGGGGGAAGATCACCTCACTCGGCATTGCAGCGTTGCTCTCTGGAGACTGCGACGAGATCGGCGGCGACCATCTCAGCGCAAAGCTGCTCCCATTTGGTACTGTGAACCCATCCGAGTTTCTCCTTGGCCTTACTCGGATTGCCAATCAGGAGATCAACTTCGGTCGGTCGAAAATAGCGCGCGTCGACCTCGACCAGTACGCGGCCGGTCTGGGCGCAAATCCCCCTCTCCTCGATACCTGATCCATCCCAGTCGAGTGCAATTCCCGTTTCGGCGAAGGCCTTGGTGACAAAGTCGCGCACCTCGGTAGTCTCACCGGTGGCCAGAACGTAATCATCAGGCTGGTCTTGCTGGAGCATCAACCACATACCTCGCACATACTCGCGAGCGTGTCCCCAATCGCGCTGGGCATCCAAGTTGCCGAGGTAGAGCTTGTTCTGTAGACCGAGCTTGATGGCCACCGCAGCCCGGGTAATCTTGCGCGTCACGAAAGTTTCGCCGCGCAGGGGGCTCTCATGATTAAAGAGAATTCCGTTGGAAGCGTGCATGCCGTAGGCCTCGCGGTAGTTTACCACGATCCAGTAGGCGTAGAGCTTGGCGGCGGCGTAGGGGCTGCGCGGATAGAAGGGGGTCGTCTCTGACTGCGGGATTTCCTGAACCTGGCCGTACAACTCGGACGTCGACGCCTGATAGAACCGCACCCTGTCTGTCATGCCGAGCAAGCGGATTGCCTCCAGCAACCGCAGCACGCCGAGCGCATCGGAATTAGCGGTGTATTCCGGAGTCTCGAAACTGACCTGGACGTGGGACTGGGCGGCCAGATTGTAGATTTCGTCGGGCTGCGTTTCCTGGACGATACGGATCAGGTTGGTGGCGTCCGTCATATCCCCATAGTGCAAGATTAGGCGGGGGTTCGATTCGTGAGGATCCTGATAGAGGTGCTCGATGCGGCCGGTGTTAAAGGATGACGAGCGGCGTTTGATTCCATGGACGACATAGCCCTTGTCGAGCAGCAACTCTGCTAGGTAAGCGCCGTCCTGCCCAGTTATGCCGGTAATCAATGCAACCCGGGGTTTTTTTTCGCCGTTCATGGTGGTCCCCAATTGGTCGGGCTTGGTGCTCGAAGGAGTCTTCCCTAATAGCCAACGCGGAAGTGGCGCGCGAGTGGAGAATTCGATCCCGTGCTGAAACTCCCACCGCATTGCACGCGCGTGTTGCGCTGCGTAGTGGACTGCGAGCACCACGGTCGGCACAAGAAAGGTTGACGCGCCCTGTCGGGGTGTCGCCACGCGCGATGCGTATTCCCGACCGATCGTCCGGCGATCTTTAAGGAGGATTTCCGACAATCGTGCAATTTTAGGTTCAATTTAAGAACAGTTATCGCAACTTGCAGCTTGCAATTTCAACGGACTTCTCCTTGCTGACAGGCCTTGGATTCCCCCCAGCGCTATACGGCAGAGATAATTTGGTCATTTAATTTAACGCATGGTCCTAGCGAAGATGACGAAGTCCCCGAAGTTCTCTGCGAGCTTGTCGTATTTGGTGGCGATGCGCCGGAAACACGCGATCTGTCTCAAGAATATCCTGGCGAGGTTGTGCTTCTTGTAGAAAGCTTTGTTGTAGGCGTGATCGCGGAGGTGCTGCGGCGGAACAGCGGGGTCGCCAACGTGAGCGACTGCCGTCTGGTGAGGCGAGACGGGGCCTTAGGGCTAGGTGTTCAGTCCCGAGGTCAAGTGGACGGGGTCTATCCGGAAGCGGTGTGGCTCGTTGGCCCAGGCCGTGCAGATAGCTTCGTAGGGTGTGAGGCCCCGTAGGGTCTTGAGTCGTCTGGCGAAGTTGTAGCCGTCCAGGAAGGCGGCGAGATGATCTTCGAGCTGGCGGTGGGTCTCGTAGTGATACCGCCGGACGGTCGCCTCCTTCAGCGTTCGGTTCATTCGTTCGACCTGACCATTGGTCCAAGGGTGGTTGGGCTTGGTGAGGCGATGGTCGATGCCATGAGCCGAGCAGGCCCGGTCGAAGGGATGGCCTCGCCAGCTGGCGGTGGGCCCGGCGCGGTTCTTGGGCAGATCGGCGAACTGGATGCCGTTGTCCGTCAGAACCGTATGGATCTGGTAGGGGACGGCCGCGACCAGTGCTTCGAGGAAGGCTCGGGCCGTTGCCGTGGTCGCCCGCTCCATCAGCCGGGCGAAGGCGTACTTGGAAGTTCGGTCGACGGCCACGAACAGATGGAGCTTGCCCTCCGCGGTGCGGACCTCGGCGATGTCGATGTGGAAGTAGCCGATCGGGTAGCGCTTGAAGGGCTTCCTGGAGGTCTTATCGCTCTCGATCTCAGGCAGCCGGCTGATGCCGTGCCGTTGGAAACAGCGGTGCAGAGCCGACCGGGTAAGGAGCGGGATCGTCGCCTGCAGGGCATAGAGGCAGTCGTCCAGCGGCAGCAGCGTGTGCTTGCGGAAGGCGACCGCCGCAGCCTCTTCTCCAGGCGTCAACACCGTCGAACACGGCGACTTGGGCCCCATCGGCGCGTCGTGGACGAAGGCACGCTTCCTCCACTTGGCGACGGTCTTCCGGTTGAGGCCGTATCTGGCGGCTAGCTCTTTGAGCGGAGCCTTCGATCGCTGTATCGCCGCTCGGATGATGTGCGTGGTCGTGGCGCTGCCGTGGAGTATCTGGCCCATAACCCCTCCCGGTGTGAGCACTCAGCTAAACTGAGTCCCCCACAATCCGGGACCAGACACCTAGTCGGCGAAGACGCTTCCAGCTACCAAGTCGCTGACCAGATTACAGCTCGAACACATTTACACTGATACGGAGCATGGATATCAATCTAAAGCGCGAGCGGCCAGGCGCTTGGGCATCCAGCTCCCTTTTCTCGCAGCCCTCCGACGGTTGGGGTTACGGTGGACCCCCCGCAACACCTCGTTCGAGATTGAGTTCAGCCACCATAGTCTCGATGACCTTGTCCAGCACGCCCATCTCAAACCAGCGGTTGCAGCCCTTTTTGGGGCCGATGAGTTCAAAGCGGTCTGGAAAGCCCGTCAGCGACCGCCAGACGCGCCACCGACAACAGGGCGTCGATGGTCGATGAATGGCCGGCCATCGCTGCAAGAACCCGGCGCCCTTCCGTTTGCGCAAAACGAACGGTTTGATCCGCCGCTTCCGGTCGCCCGCCAAAACTTGGCCTTCCAAGGCCGTCTCCCGAAGGAAGTTTTGAGTTAACACTCGAGATTCATGGGAAACAAAATTGTCCCGACGAAGAGTGATTCGGCCCATGAGGGAACAGAGGACGAATAGAGCGAGCCTTTGCGGGAGCGCACAGCATTGAGGTGCTGTGGGAGAGCAAGATCAGGGCGAGAGCATGGAAGCGGGCCCGTAGTCACGCCGCGTCCGAGGGCAAGATTCGCGCCGGGATGCCTATTTGCGGGATGAGCCTGCCGGACGCTCAACGCCTGCGGGCGTTGGCGACTCGAGCAAGGGCGCTGCTACGACGCGTCTGTTCATACCGCCGCAGCGGGAGGGGGAACGGTTGGGTAGGAGCCGCTCATGCCGCTCTACCGCGAGAAGGGGCGGATGGTGCGCAAGCACCTGTCTCGCCGCGGCGGAGTCGGAACCAGAGACCCGATCCTTGTCGCGGCAAGGGCCAAGGCTCACCTTCGTTGGACTTCGCGCATTGCCAGCTTGCCAGCAGCCGGTGGCTCGGACCCATAACTCGTTTTCTAACATCACTCGTGGGGGGCCGCGCAACCGACCGAAACGTGCCGACCCCCTCCGCAATGTGCAAACACCATGGCCGGGCCGGCTGCACGTATAGCGCCCTAAGGCATGATCGCTGCAGAATTTCCGGTCCGCGCTGGATGAAAGATCAGAGGCGGGTCAGTTGGCGTCTATGACGAAGGAGGCCCCAACCAAGGATCAATCAAGCAATCTCGGCATAATCCGATAGCTGCCATACCCTTGCGATGCTTCGCCGAAATCGGACCGAGGTTCGGCACTAATCTGCGTGCGCTAATCGAACAACTTCGACTGGGCCCCGTCCATCGCAATCAAGCCGTACCTCTTGACAGCGCCTCGCTCAAACCGTCAATCCCAGTCGAGACTAGGAGGCGGCCATGTTCATATTTCCCGTGATCATGTGCGGTGGGGCCGGGACGCGCCTGTGGCCGGCATCACGCCCTTCCCGGCCCAAGCAGTTCGTGTCGCTGGATGGCCGGCAGTCAACGTTTCAGAGCACCGTGCTTCGCATGGCGCCCTTGGTCGATGGCGCGCCCCCCATCGTGGTCTGCGGCGCGCGTTACGAGGAGATCGTCCGGCGTCAACTTGCCGAGATCGGGCAGGAGGTGACGCTGCTGCTCGAGCCTGAACCGCGCGACTCCGCGCCGGCGATGGCGGCGGCGGCAGCCCTGATCGCCGACCTGGATCCGCTTGGCGTGGCTGCGATCGTGGCCTCGGACCACCACATCCCGGACGATCATGCCTTTCGGCAGGCCATCACCATCGCTGCCAGGGCCGCCGCGGCGAACTGGATGGTGACGCTGGGCATCAGACCCTCTAGTCCGTCGGTCGCCTATGGCTACATCGACCCCAGCCAGACGGCGGCGGCCGGCCCGGTGATGCGAGTGCGGCGTTTTGTGGAGAAGCCCGACGCCGAACGGGCGCAAGCTTTTCTGAGCCAGGGGTTTCTGTGGAACAGCGGCAACTTTGTCGTCGGGGCTCGCGCCATGCTGGAGGAGCTCGATCAGTACGCGCCGGACCTGGCCCACGCCGCCCGAGCCTCCATGGCCGAGGCGACCAGAACGAACGGTGTCGTGCGCCTTGGACCGAGCTTTCTCAACGCCCCGAAGATCTCCATCGACTATGCCTTGATGGAAAAAACCGCCCACGCTGCTGTGTTGCCGGTGGAGTTTGCCTGGTCTGACCTCGGGGCCTGGGACGCGATCCATGCGGTTGGCGAACACGACGCCGCCGGGAACAGCATCATCGGCGAGGCTGTCGTGGTCGACTCCGCCGATTGCTTCGTCCGCAATGAGGGGGGTATTCGCCTGGCCCTCGTGGGGCTGCGCGATGTCGCTGTCGTCGCCGAACGTGACGCCCTGCTGATCTGTGCGCTTGACGCCTCGCAGTCGGTAAAGGCGGTGGTTGAACAGCTGAAGGGCATCGGCGCCGCCGAGATTGATCTGCCGGCCAGGCCAGGCCGCGCCGCCTGGGCGGAGCGTTACGATTCCTGGTTACGCACCAGCGCCCTGCCGCTCTGGTGGGCGCTTGGGGCCGATCACGCGGGCGGCGGATTTCACGAAGCCCTCGACGCACGCGCCGGGCCCGTCGCCGCGCCGCGCCGCGCCCGGGTTCAGGCGCGGCAGGCTTATGTCTACGCTACCGCTGCCCGCCTGGGCTTTCCGGGGCCTTGGCGACAGGCCGCCGAGCACGGGCTCGATTTCTTCCTGTCGCGCTATGAGCGGTCGGATGGCCTGTTCGCCACGCTGGTTTCCGCCGACGGCGACACGCTGGACGATACGCCTATGCTCTACGATCAGGCGTTTGCCTTGCTGGCCATGGCGGCCGTGGCGCGCATTGCGCCCGACCGCCAGGATCTGGGCGATCGCGCCAGAAGGCATCTCGACAGTCTGTCCCTGATGCGTGCACCCGGCCGGGGCTTCGTCGAGAACGGGCGTTGGCCCTACCAGGCCAACGCCCACATGCACCTGCTGGAGGCGTCGCTCGCCTGGCTTGAAACCACCGGCGAGGAAATCTGGGGCGTGCTGGCCGACGAGATCGTGTCTCTGGCCCTTGATGCCTTCATCGACCCCAAGGGACTGTTCCTGCGCGAAGTGTTCGACAGCTCCTGGCGGCCCGCGCCTGACGAGGATGGCCGATTCATCGAGCCGGGCCACCAGTTCGAGTGGGCCTGGCTGTTCATGACCTGGTCGCGACTGCGGCCGGGCCGCGATGTGTCGGCGGTGATCGCCGGATTGATCCAGGCCGGTGAGCGTGGCGTGGATCCCGGGCGCGGCGTCGCTGTGGATGAGCTTTGGGACGATCTGTCGGTCCGCAGCGGTTGTGCGCGGCTATGGCCACAGACTGAACGCTTGAGGGCCCTGGTCGCCCTCATGGAACGGGAAGACGAGGCGAGCCCCGAAGTCCGCGAACAGGCGGTTGTCGAGGCTGCAGGCGCGCTCTGGCGATATCTTGAGATGCCGGTTCCGGGCCTTTGGCGTGACAAACAGGCGGCCGATGGCGGCTTCATCGATGAGCCTTCGCCAGCGAGTTCCCTCTATCACCTGCTCGGGGCCGTCACGGCCCTGAGGCCATGGCTTGGCGGGTGAGCGATCAGGCGTCGTCCAGTGAAAGAATGACTGTCGTTACGCCGGTTTCCCCGCGTCGCGCCTGAATGAAGCGCCGCCCCTCCGCGTCCAGTTCGATCGCGGTGAGCACGCCCGTGCGATAGGCCCAGGTATCGACGCCGATCCGTCGTTCATCAGCGTAGGGATCAACAGCCGGCGTATGGCCGTGCACGACCACTTTTTCCATACGGCGTTTGTCCGAAAGGAACGGCTCCCGAATCCAGCGCAAATCCTTGGTGTGCTGGGCATTCAGCGGCCTGTCGGGATGTACGCCAGCATGGACGAACAGATAGTCCCCTAGGTCGATCCGGTCCTCGAGGCCCCATAGAAACCGCATGTGGGTTTCGGGGATGGCGGCTTTGAGAGCTTCATGCGTTTCGCGCCATGCTTCTAGGCTTCCCTCGTCCTCGGGCGTCGCCACGCCATAGGACTGCATCGTCGCCTTGCCGCCATAGCCGGTCCAGGCCATGCCCGCCTCAAGGTCGCTGAGGAAGTAAAGCATCGCCTCTTCGTGATTTCCGCACAGAAAGCGGGTGTCGGGCGCTTGCTTCCGTAACTCCAGCAGCTGTTCGATCACCTGCCGCGACCCGGGACCGCGATCTACATAGTCGCCCAGGAAGACGAGCAGCGGCGGCGTCTTGTCGGTCGCGGTCTCTTCGGCGATGGCCGCAAGTAGGCCGGACAACAGATCGTCGCATCCATGAATGTCGCCGATGGCGAACACGCGCCGACCGTCCAGGGCGCTGGCCGCCCGTACGGGTTTGCGGCTCCAGAAGCGGGTGAAGAGATTCAAGACGGGACTACCTACTGATCGGCTCAGTCTTCGCGCGCGTTGACCGCCACCCTGCGGTGCGTTGCTCTTCCATAAGGCGGGTCGGCGGTCAACGCCTTCCATCCGGAGTCGTCGGACGCGGCCCGCTCCGGCGCCATGGTCTCGGCCGCCAAAGGCTGCAAAAGTCCGGCTGGCCCCTTGCTTCGCGGCCGACCTTTGGGTCAGATCGCGACGTCGCGACACGCGGCGAAGCAAGGGCGCGGGAGCGGACATGCGTATCTGGAAGGCGGGCATGATGATCGGGATTGTGGTGCTCGCCGCCGCAGCCTGTTCCAAGGACAAACAGGACGACGTGGCCGGCAAACCCGATCCGGCTTCCGTCGAGGTTCCAAAGCGCAAGCCCGGCCTCTGGAAACAGACCCTTCTCGTTGAGGGCGTGGATACGCTTCAGACCTTCAGACTCTGTCTTGACGAGGCGAGCGACCCCAAGCTCGCGTGGTGGGGCCAGCAGGGTTTCAAGCAGGCCTGTAGCAAGAACGACATCATCCAACAGCCCGACGGGTCGTGGAAATTCAGCTCGGTCTGTGAAGGCGCGGGGGTGAAGACGACCAACGACGGGTCGGCTGTGGGAGATTTCAACTCGCGATACCAGCTCAGGGCGGAATCGACGACCATCGGTGCGCCTGACGCGCGGATGAACGGCTCGCATACCGTGACCATCGACGCCGAATGGCTTGGCGAGTGCCCCGCCGGGATGAATCCGGGGGACATGGACCTGCCAAACGGGCAGCGCGTCAACGTCCTCGAAATCAGCGGTCTAAAGTAGGGACCGCCTATTACGGCCTTTGGGGCGCTAATCTCGCGGCCGTCGGTATCAAAGGTTCGCCCGCCGCCTGTTTGCGGCGGATCTCATCGGCGGTCGTGGCGATATTCGCCGCGCGTTCGAGGGAGCCCGGGTGCGACCCGAGAGCGTAGCGCGACTGTCCGAAATCCGCGCCGTATTGCCGCCAGAAATCACGCGCGGACTCGTAGTCGAAGCCAGCCCTCGCCATCAGGTAGAGGCCGACATAGTCAGCCTCGCGCTCGACCGTGAGCAGGCCGCCCAGGGTTGTCCCGGCATTGCCCAGAACCGCCGCCGCCGGGCCGCCGCTCGAAATTCGCGCCTGATGCTTCATGACGTTATGCCCCAGCTCGTGGCCGAGGACGATCGCCAGCTGGTCGTCGGTCACCGCATAACGGACAAAGGCCGTCGTGATGAATACGCGTCGCCCGTCGGCCGATGCGTTGACGTCTTCCGACGGTGTCAGTTGCGCTTCATAGGCGCATCCCGCGACCGGCGTCAGGGTGACGGCAAATCTCTTTCCGGCGCGCTCGAGCGTCAGGTCGCCTGAGCCATCGGCCAGGGCCCGATCGAGCTGTTCACGTGCGCGCGCGACCTCGTCGTAGCGGGCCGGATCCGTGTCGAGTCTGTCGCCGACGTTGACGAAATCGACACCGTCGATGGCCACCAGGGTGTCACCGACCTTTATGCCGGCCTTGTCGGCCGGTCCGCCTGGCGCAACGGTCAACACCGAGGGCCGGCCGGTGAGTCCGAGATGGCGGATCGCCACAGGACGGATGTCGCGGCCATACTGCAGCGCGTGATGCAGTGTCATTCCCGGCAACAATGCCTTGTCCGCGCAAAGGTCCAGATTGGCGACATTCAGGCGGTAGGAAACGGCCGCGACCCGCCCGTCCTGCTCGCGCAGGCGGTCGAGGCTGGCCTCTTGCTGGAAGGCGGCCTCGGCGCGCAGGCTTTCGGCATCGGCCGACGGAAGGGCAACGACCGGCGCGACCGTGGAACAGCCGCCAAGAACGGTCAGGAACAGAACCGCCGCCCTTTTCGCCAACATGATCTCCTCCACGCGCCGGGGGCAATCATAGACAGCCCCGCTCATCCTGACCAACCAAACCACTTGATTGGCGCCGGTTTGCCAACGCGACTATAAGCGGCCCCGGGGTTTATCATTGCAATGAAGGAACGGGATTGGGCGCACTTCCTCTGATGTCTCCGCGCATTTGCGTCCTGGGTCTCGGCTATGTCGGACTGCCCCTCGCGGTAGCGTTTGGGGTCCGCCACGACACGGTTGGGTACGATCTTGACGCGGGGCGGATTGACGACCTTCGCGGAGGAACAGACCGCACCCTCGAGGTTGATGCGAGCGAGTTGAAGGCGGCGACCAGTCTCCGCTTCAGTGCTGACGAGAAGGACCTTGCTGACCGCAACGTCTTCATCGTCACCGTCCCGACGCCCATCGACAGCGCGCGTCGCCCGGATCTGGGCGCGATCTCGGCGGCCAGCCGGGCCATCGGCGCGCACCTCAAGCCCGGCGCGGTCGTGATCTATGAGTCCACCGTCTATCCCGGCTGTACCGAGGAAGTCTGCGTGCCGATCCTGGAGCAGGTCTCCGGGCTGAAGTACAATGTCGACTTCTTCTGCGGCTACAGTCCCGAGCGGGCCAACCCGGGTGATCGTCAGCACCGCCTGTCGACCATCATGAAGGTCACGGCCGGCTCCACGCCCGAGGCGGCCCGGTTCGTTGACGATCTCTATCGGTCGATCGTGCCCGCGGGAACGCACCTCGCCAGTTCGATCAAGGTGGCCGAGGCGGCCAAGGTCATCGAGAACACCCAGCGCGACCTCAACATCGCGCTGATCAACGAGTTCGCCCTGATCTTCAACCGGCTCGACATCGACACGCTGGAAGTGCTGGAAGCCGCCGGCACGAAATGGAATTTCCTGCCCTTCAGACCCGGTCTGGTCGGCGGCCACTGCATTGGCGTCGACCCCTACTATCTGACCCACAAGGCTCAGGAGGTCGGGTACCACCCCGACGTGATCCTCGCCGGGCGGCGGATCAACGACGGGATGGGTCCCTACGTCGCCAACCAGGTCCTGCGCCTGCTGATGCGCAAGGGCATCAATCCGGTCGGCTCGCGGGTGCTGGTCCTCGGTCTGGCCTTCAAGGAAAACTGCCCGGACCTGCGCAACACCAAGGTGGTCGATATCGTCGCCGAGCTGGTCGAGCACCAGGTGTCGGTTGATATTCATGACCCCTGGGTCGACGCCGCCGAGGCGGACCGCGAGTACGGTCTGGCGCTCACGGCGCAGCCCGGCGAAGGGACCTATGACGCCGTCATCCTGGCCGTCGCCCATCGACAGTTCCTCGAGTCCGGCGCCGCCGGGATCAGGGCGTATGGCAAGGCCGAGGCCGTGCTGTATGACGTCAAGTCGGCCCTCCCTCGGGATGCCGTTGACGGCCGCCTCTGACCCTTGAACCTGATCAACGCAAGAGCGCCTCTATGAAAGTCATGGTCACCGGCAGCGCCGGCTTCATCGGCTCGGCTACAAGCCTGCGTCTGCTCGAGCGCGGCGATGAAGTGATCGGGGTGGACTGCCTCAATGACTACTACGACCCAGCGCTGAAGAGGGCGCGGCTGGCGCGGACCATCGACCATCCCAACTATACCCAGCTGACCATTGACCTCGCTGACCGCGCGGCCATGGAAGCGGCTTTCGCCACACATCGCCCACAGCGGGTGATCAACCTCGCGGCCCAGGCGGGCGTTCGCTACGCGGCCACGAACCCGCACATCTATGTCCAGAGCAACGTCACCGGCTTCCTGCACGTCCTCGAAGGCTGCCGGCACAACGGCGTCGAGCATCTGGTGTTCGCCTCGACCAGCTCGGTTTACGGCGCCAACACGAAAATGCCCTTCTCGGAGCATGACAGCACCGAGCACCCGCTGACCCTCTACGCGGCGACCAAGAAGGCCAACGAGCAGATGGCGCACAGCTACGCCAATCTGTTCGACCTGCCCTGCACCGGACTGCGGTTCTTCACGGTCTACGGCCCCTGGGGCCGCCCGGACATGGCGCTGTTCATGTTCACCAAGAAGATCCTCGCCGGCGAGCCGATCCAGGTTTTCAACCACGGCAAGCACAGCCGCAGCTTCACCTACATTGACGACATCGTCGAAGGGGTGATCCGGGCAATGGACAATGTACCGGGCGTCAATCCCGACTGGGACGGCAAGGCCCCCGACCCGGCCACGAGCGGCTCGGGTCCCTACCGCATCTTCAACATCGGCGCCGAGCAGCAGGTCGAATTGATGCGCTACATCGAGGTGCTGGAAGAGTGCCTCGGCAAGAAGGCGATCATGGAGATGCTTCCGCTCCAGCCCGGCGACGTGCCGGACACGGTGGCTGACGTCACCGAACTGCAGAACGTCGTTGGCTACAAGCCGCGCGTCACGGTCGAGGAAGGCGTGCGCAAGTTCGTCGAGTGGTACCGCGGGTACAACGGGGTTCTGTAGCCCCGACGGGCTACTCCTCCAGCCAGGCCACGATTGTCTCGGCCGCTTCAACCGGTGACAGCGTTGTTGTGTCGACCGTCAGCTCGGCGTTCTCCGGCGCCTCATAGGGGCTGTCCACGCCGGTGAAGTTCTTCAGCTGTCCAGCGCGGGCCTTCTTGTAGAGGCCCTTCACGTCGCGTTCCTCGGCCACGGCCAAGGGGGTCTCGACGTAGACCTCCACGAACTCGCCGTCCGCCAGCATCTCGCGGGCCATGCGGCGCTCGGCGCGGAACGGGCTGATGAAGGCGGTCAGGACGATCAGGCCGGCGTCGACCATCAGCTTGCTGACCTCGGCGACCCGGCGGATGTTTTCCACCCGGTCCTCCTCGGTGAAGCCCAGGTCCTTGTTCAGGCCGTGACGGACGTTGTCCCCGTCCAGCAGGTAGGTGTGGCGCCCCAGTGCGTGCAGCCGCTTCTCGACCAGGTTGGCGATGGTCGATTTGCCGGCGCCACTGAGCCCGGTGAACCAGACGACCCGGCCCCTCTGGGCCTTCTGTGCGGCGCGGGCCGCCTTGTCGATGTCGGTGGCCTGCCAGTGGATGTTGTCCGCGCGGCGCAGCGCGAAATGCAGCATGCCGGCGCCGACGGTGCGATTGCTCAGGCGGTCGATCAGGATGAAGCCGCCGAGGTCGCGGTTGTCCTTGTAGGCCTCGAACGGGATCGCCCGGTCGAGTGACAGGTTGCAGACGCCGATCTCGTTGAGCTCCAGCCGCTTGGCCGCCAGGTGTTCAAGCGTGTTCACCTGCACCCGGTACTTGGGTTCGGTGATCGAGGCGGTGACGGTCTGGGCGCCGATCTTCATCAGATAGGGCCGGCCTGGCAGCATGGGCTCGTCGTCCATCCAGACGATGGTCGACTCGAACTGGTTGGCGACCGCGCAGGGGTCATCGGCGCCGACAATGACGTCGCCGCGCGAGACATCGACTTCATCGGCCAGGGTGACTGTCACGGACTGGCCGGCGACGGCCTTGTCGAGATCTCCCGGCAGGACGACGATTCGCGCCACCGTGCTTTCACGGCCCGAGGGCAGCACCTTGACCCGGTCGCCCGGCTTGACGGTCCCTGCCGCGATCAGGCCGCTGAAGCCGCGGAAGTCGAGGTTCGGGCGGTTGACCCACTGCACCGGCATGCGGAAGGCGCGGGAGGGCAGGTCGTCCTCGACCTCGATGGTTTCCAGCCAGCGCATCAGCGGCGGGCCGTCGTACCAGGGGGCGGACTCGCTGTGCTCGGTGATGTTCTGTCCGTCCAGCGCGCTCATCGGGATTGCCGTGAACTCGGCGAGGCCGATCTGGTCGGCAAAGGCGCTGTATTCCTCGACGATGGCGTCGAAGATCGACTGGTCCCAGCCGACCAGGTCCATCTTGTTGACCGCCAGCACGATCCTGCGGATTCCCAGCAGGTTGACCAGATAGCTGTGCCGACGGGTCTGGGTCAGAACGCCCTTGCGGGCGTCGATCAACACAACGGCCGCGTCGGCGGTCGAGGCGCCGGTGACCATGTTACGCGTGTACTGCTCGTGGCCGGGGGTGTCGGCAACGATGAACTTGCGATTGTCGGTGGCGAAAAAGCGGTAGGCGACATCGATGGTGATGCCCTGTTCGCGCTCTGCCGCCAGACCGTCGACCAGCAGGGCGAAGTCAATGGCGCCGCCCTGTGTGCCGACCCGCTTGCTGTCGGCCTCCAGCGCCGCCAGCTGATCCTCGAAGATCATCTTGGAGTCATAGAGCAGCCGCCCGATCAGGGTCGACTTGCCGTCGTCCACCGAGCCGCAGGTGATGAAGCGCAGCAGGCTCTTGTGCTGGTGCTGCAGCAGATAGGTGTCGATGTCCGTCTCGATGAGATCGGCGGGTTTGTACGCGCTGCTCATCAGAAATACCCTTCCTGCTTCTTCTTCTCCATCGAGGCGGCCTGGTCGTGATCGATGACCCGGCCCTGCCGTTCGCTGGTGGTGGTCAGCAGCATTTCCTGGATGATTTCGGGCAGGGTCGAGGCGGTGCTCTCGACCGCGCCGGTCAGCGGGTAGCAGCCCAGTGTGCGGAAGCGGACCGACTTCATCATCGGCGTTTCGCCGGGCTTCAGCCGGAAGCGATCGTCATCGACCATGATCAGCGTGCCGTCGCGGTCGACCACCGGCCGCACGCCGGAGAAGTACAGCGGCACGATCGGGATGTTCTCCAGGTGGATGTATTGCCAGATATCCAGCTCGGTCCAGTTGGAGATCGGGAACACGCGGATGCTCTCGCCCTTGTTCTTGCGGGCGTTGTACAGCCGCCAGAGTTCGGGCCGCTGGTTCTTGGGATCCCAGCGCTGCTCGGCCGAGCGGAAGGAGAAGATGCGCTCCTTGGCCCGGCTCTTCTCCTCGTCACGGCGGGCGCCGCCGAAGGCCGCGTCGAAGCCGTACTTGTCCAGCGCCTGCTTGAGGCCCTCGGTCTTCCACATATCGGTGTGGGCCGGGCCGTGGTCGAACGGGTTGATGCCCTGGGCCTCGGCGTCGGGGTTCTTGTGCACCAGCAGATCGAAGCCGAGCTCCTTGGCCATGCGCTCGCGCATCTCGTACATCGCCTGGAACTTCCAGGTCGTGTCGACGTGCAGCAGCGGTAAGGGCGGCTTGCTGGGGTAGAAGGCCTTGGCGGCCAGGTGCAGCATCACCGCGCTGTCCTTGCCGATCGAATAGAGCATCACCGGGCTCTCCGCTTCGGACACGACCTCGCGCATGATGTGGATGCTTTCCGCCTCGAGGCGCTGCAGATGCGTCAGGCGGGCGGGAGAAATGCTCATAGGCTCATCGAACAGGGGATAGCGCGCGGGCGCAAGGGAAGGGCGTGCTCAGAAGTCGTGAGACCCTCCGGGTTTCAGGCGGAGCGCTCGTCGCGACTGCAGGTAAAGACGGGTCAGGTCTGGCGCAAGCCAGCGCCCGTCGCCGGGCGCCCAGTTTTCCTGACAGCCTACCCTGAATTCCGGCAGGCGGCGTCGAGCGCCGAGACCGCGCTGATGATGTGATAGAGCGAACTGCCGGGCGCGGGCTCGTCGACAAGCGTCCCGTCCGGCAGCAGCCGGTCGCGCCACAGGCCCTGCACCGGCACGTCCAGATACCGCTGCAGGCCCGCCGCGCCCTTCAGCACGCCGTCCCAGTTGCCGATGGCCGCGTGGGCGTGCAGCCGCTCGGTCTGTGACCACAGGCGGGCCGAGCGGTCACGGGGTGAGAGCCGCTGGTCGAGGCTGAAGATGGCCACGCCCTGCTGGATGCCGCGGGTTTCGCCGATCTCGATCAGGCGCTGCGCCTGCAGGCAGTGGCCGCCGGCATGGGCCAGCAGCAACCAGCCCCATTCGAACTGGTGGCCGGGCTCGACGTCGGCCTCGGGAAGCAGACGCCAGTCTCCATCGAACAACTCGCCGAGGAAGCCGTCGCCACGGTCGATCATGCGGTCGCGGGCGCTGTCGGCGATGGCTTCCGCCAGACGCGCCCAGCCAGGATCGGATCCAACCGCCGCCCAGGCCTGAACGGCCTCGAACAGGTGCATCATCGGGTTGGCCCGCAGGCAGTCGTCGTCGAACACGCCGCCGTCGCCGCGGACCATCGCTTCCAGCATCACTTCGCGCGTTCGGATCGCCTCCAGTTCGCGGCCGGCGCCGCTTAACGCCAGCAGGGCGAAGGCCTGTTCGTAGGGATTGGGTGTCTCGTCCAGCGGCGTGCCGTCCGGCGCGGCCAGGATGCGGAACAGGCCGTCGTCGCGGGCGAATGTGGTGGTCAGCGCCTCCAGCGCATGGTCGCGGGCCTCGCGCCACGGGCCTGTCCAGCCGAGCTTGCCGGCTTCGGCGTAGACCCAGGCTTGCCGGGCCGCCACGCGGGCGCGGCGGGGACCTTCGACCGCCTTGCCGTCCTGGCTGATCTTATCGAAGCAACCGCCCTTGTCGCGGTCGAACCCGACCTCCCACCACAGCGGCAGGGCGTGGTCGAACAGCCAGCGCTTGAGTTGATTATTGAGGGCGATAACGCTGTCGGGGGCCAATGTTGTCTCCGCTCAGCCCGGCAAAGGCCGGGACCCAGGTGCTTTAGCGTTCATCATCGCTCTGTCAGGAAAAAAGTCTGGGTCCCGGCCTTCGCCGGGATGAGCAGTTGAGATAATACCAATGGCATGAACGCGCAGCGGCCAGTGATGGTCATATTTGATCGCGATGGCGTCCTGAACGTCGACCATGGCTACGCCTATGACCCCTCCAGGCTGGAATGGGTTCCGGGCGCGAAGGCCGCTGTGAAGCGGATCAATGACGCGGGAGCAGTCGCGGTCATCGCCACAAACCAGTCGGGCATCGGCCGTGGCTACTACACCCAGGCCGACATGGAAGCCTTTCATGGGGAGATGCTGCGGCAACTGGCGGCTGAGGGCGCGCGGATCGATGCCATCTATTTCGCGCCGCATCACGAGGACGCCGCGGAGGACCGATACCGCGTCGCCGATCACCCCGATCGCAAGCCCAATCCCGGCATGCTTTTGCGGGCCCTGGCCGACTTCGGGGTCGCGCCGGCGGACGCCTTCATGATCGGGGACAAGCCCTCCGACATGGAAGCCGCGCGCCGGGCCGGCGTGCGCGGCGTGTTCTTCGAAGGCCAGGACCTGGAGGCGTTGGTGGCCGCCGAGCTGGATCGCCTGACGGGCACGGGCGTTTCGCGCTAGCCCCGCCTTGCGCTTTCGTCATGCCCCGATCCGGGCTATGGCGGGGTCATCCATTCCCTTACGGCAGCGATTCATGACCCTTCCCGCGATGGCGAAATCGGCCCTGGACCTGATCGGCGACACGCCGATGGTCGAGGTGACGCACATCGACACCGGCCTGTGCCGGCTATTCCTCAAGCTGGAAAACCAGAACCCCGGCGGTTCGATCAAGGACCGCATCGCGCGCGCGATGATCGAGGCCGCGGAGGCCGATGGCCGGCTCAGGCCCGGCGGAACCATCGTCGAGGCCACGGCCGGCAACACCGGCCTTGGCCTGGCGCAGGTCGCCAGCGTCAAGGGCTACAAGCTGATCCTCGTGGTCCCGGACAAGATGGCGCGGGAAAAGATCCTGCATCTGAGGGCCATGGGCGTGGATGTGCGCATCACCCGCTCGGACGTGGGCAAGGGGCACCCGGATTATTACCAGGACATGGCGCAGACGATCGCCCAGTCGACTGGCGGCTTCTTCGTCAACCAGTTCGAGAACCCGGCCAATCCGCTGGCCCACGAAACCACCACCGGCCCGGAAATCCTCACCCAGATGGGCGGCGACCTGGACGCTGTGGTGGTCGGCGTCGGCTCGGGCGGTACATTGACCGGGCTGGGCCGCTATTTCAAAGCCCACTCGCCGAAGACGAAAATGATCCTCGCCGATCCGGTCGGCTCGATCCTCTACGACTACGTCAACACAGGAACCTACGGCGAAGCCGGCAGCTGGATCGTCGAGGGTATCGGCGAAGACTTCATTCCGGACAACGCCCAGATGGATCTGGTCTCCAAGGCCTATGCCATCTCCGACCGCGAAAGCGTCGAGAGCGCACGGATGTTGCTCGAAAAGGAGGGCATCCTCGCCGGCTCCTCGTCAGGCACGCTGTTCGCCGCCGCCCTGCGCTACTGCCGCGAACAGACAACGCCGCAGCGGGTTGTCAGCCTGGTTTGCGATACCGGCGGCAAGTACCTGACCAAGATGTTCAACGACATGTGGGTCGCCGCCCACGGCTTCGAGGACCGGCCGAAGTACGGCGACCTGCGCGACCTGATTGCCCGTGATTTCTCCGAGGGCGGCGTGATCGCGACGGGCCCAGACGACAGCCTGCTGACGGCCTACAACCGCATGCGGGCCGCCGACATCAGCCAGCTGCCGGTGATGGACCATGGCAAACTGGTCGGCATTCTCGACGAGAGCGACGTGCTCGCCGCTGTCGGCGGACGCGAAGGCCGGGCCGACCGGTTCGGCGCCAAGGTCGCCGTCGCCATGACCCGGGACGTCAACACCCTGCAGGTTCATCAGTCGCTGGACGAGCTCAAGCCGCTGTTCGATCGCGACGAGGTGGCGGTGGTGATGGACGGGGACAGGCTCGTGGGCCTGATCACCCGCGTGGATCTTATCAACCACCTGCGACGCACGGCGTAGCACTCCCTATCTTCGTCATCGTCGGACACGTTCCGACGACCCATGCACACCGCTTCTTCCGGCCAGTCCCGCGTTCATGGGTGGTCGGGACAAGCCCGACCAAGACGGGCTCTGATATGACAGACGGAAAAAACCGCCTCGCCTTCGCCACCCGCACGATCCACGGCGGCCAGGCCCATGACCCGACGACCGGCGCCGTGATGGTGCCGATCTACGCCACCTCAACCTACGCCCAGGAGAGCCCGGGCGTGCACAAGGGCTTTGAATACGCCCGCAGCCAGAACCCGACCCGGTTCGCCTTCGAACGTTGCGTGGCGAACCTTGAGAGCGGCGTTGCGGCCTTCGCCTTCGCCTCGGGTCTGGCCGCCGCGTCGACAACCCTTGAGCTGCTCGACAGCGGCGCGCACGTCATCGCCTCCGACGACCTCTACGGCGGCAGCTACCGGCTGATGCAGCGGGTGCGGACGCGCTCGGCCGGCCTGACTTTCAGCTTCGTCGACATGACCGATCCGGGCGCCATTGAAGCGGCCATCCGTCCCGAGACGAAGATGATCTGGGTCGAGACTCCGACCAATCCGACCCTGCGGCTTGTCGATCTGGCCGCGGCCGCGGCTGTCGCGAAGACGCACGGCCTGATCAGCGTCGCCGACAACACCTTCGCCAGCCCCTACGTGCAGCGGCCGCTTGAACACGGCTTCGACCTGGTGCTGCATTCGACCACCAAGTACCTCAACGGCCACTCCGACATGGTCGGCGGTGTCGTGGCGGTGGGTGAGAACCAGGCGCTCGAGGAGCAGATGCGGTTCCTGCAGAACGCCGTCGGCGCTGTGTCCGGACCGTTCGACAGCTTCCTTGCGCTTCGCGGCCTGAAGACCCTTTCCCTGCGGATGGAGCGTCACTGCCAGAGCGCCCTGCGCATCGCACGATGGCTGGAGGCCCGCGACGACGTGAGCCGGGTCATCTATCCCGGCCTGGAGAGCCACCCCCAGCACGCGCTGGCGAAGCGTCAGATGAACGGCTTCGGCGGCATCATCTCGGTGGAGATCGCCGGCGATCTGGCCCGCGCCAGGCGCGTGCTCGAACGGACGCAGCTGTTCACCCTGGCCGAGTCCCTTGGCGGGGTGGAAAGCCTGATCGAGCATCCTGCGATCATGACCCACGCTTCAATCCCGCCCGAACAGCGGGCGGCGATCGGCATCTCCGACACCCTGATCCGGCTTTCGGTGGGCATCGAGGATTGCGATGACCTGCTGGCCGATCTCTCCCAGGCGCTGGCAGGCTGATCGGCCGGGCGGACAGGACGCAACAACCGGTTACAGGGTTTGTGTCGAATCGGGGCCCGCCCAGCGCTATGAGCCGCCCATGAGCATCGCCTTCATCGACCTCGCCGCCCAGCAGCGGCGCATTCGCGGCCGCCTCGACGCCGCCATCGCAAAAGTCCTCGACCACGGCGGCTATGTCATGGGCCCCGAGGTCCGTCAGTTTGAAGCCGAGCTTGCCGCCTTCGGCGACGCGCCGCTGTCGCTCAGCTGCGCCAATGGGACGGACGCCATCGCTCTGCCGCTGATGGCCTGGGGCATCGGCAAGGGCGACGCGGTCTTCTGCCCATCCTTCACCTTCACCGCGACGCCGGAAGTCGTACCGTGGGTCGAGGCGACGCCGGTGTTCGTCGACGTTCTGCCCGACACCTTCAACCTCGACCCGGTCAAGCTCGAAGCCGCCATCGAATCCATCAAGGCCGAGGGCAAGCTCAAGCCCGCCGTGGTCATCGCCGTCGACCTGTTCGGCCAGCCGGCCGACTATCCGGCGCTGCGCACCATCTGCGACCGTCACGGCCTGAAACTGATCAGCGACAGCGCCCAGGGCTTTGGCTGCACCCTGAACGGGCGCCACCCGATCCACTGGGCCGATGTGGCCACCACCAGCTTCTTTCCGGCCAAGCCGCTCGGCTGTTACGGCGATGGCGGCGCGGTGCTGCTGAAGGACAAGGCCCTCTGGGACCTGATGGACAGCTACCGGGTGCACGGCAAGGCGGTCGCCCAGGATCTGAATGGCCGGGTCTTTGACCACGACCCGAAATACCTGAATGCCCGCATCGGCATGAACTCGCGCCTCGACTCGATCCAGGCCGCGATTCTGATCGAGAAGCTGGCCATCTTCGCCGACGAAATCGCGATGCGGCAGGTCGTGGCTGATCGTTATGCCGAGGGCCTCAAGGGCTCGGTCTTGTCGACCCCAAAGGTCATCGACGGCGGCCAGTCGGTCTGGGCCCAATACGTCATCGAACACGAGAACCGCGACGGCCTGGCCGCCCACCTGAAGACCCAGGGTGTGCCGACGGCGGTCTACTACCCCGTGCCGATGCATGTGCAGGAGCCCTATGCGCACTTCCCGCAGGGCGCCGGCGGCCTGCCGGTCACCGAGGCCCTGGCCGAAAAGGTCCTGGCCCTGCCGATGCACCCCTACATGGATGAGGCCACGCAGACGCAGATCATCGACGCTGTGAAGGGCTTCAACGGCTGACACCCGCGGCGGCGGACGGCTCCGCCGTCAATGCTCGGCCAGTTCGCCCAGGATGGTGATCTTCTGCCAAATCTTGCGTCCCAGGTCGGTGCAGAGGTTCTCCACATCGCTGGCGGCGGCGATCACGACATGGTCGTGGCTTTCGCCGGCATAGAGCGCTGACAGCTTGCCGGTCAGGGCGAGCATTTCGGCGCAGTACTCCAGATAGCGCGTCAGCTCGAACCGGCTCATCCGCCGCTCGGGCGAGGACGGCGTCGCGCCGCCGCCGCCCAGCAGAACCGTAGGGTCCTTGGTCAGCTGATGCATGTCGACGACATGGGCGAAGGACCGCAGCTCATGCAGGGCCGTCTGGGTGCGGGCGCGTTTCCACCGCTCCTCCAGCGTCAGCAGGAACCACAGGCCGGCCGCCATCAGGATGATCAGGTTGACGGTCGACTCGAGGGTCTGGGTCAGGGCCAGATCATTCGTCCGGCCAAGGATGCCGGTCCAGTCGACGGTCTTGAAGATCAGCGTCAGCAGGGATACGCCGCCGACGGCGACCAGCAGGACCAGCGTCCGCAGGAGCAGGTAGGGGCGGGACAGGGCGTGCGCCCGGCGAGCCGTGTCGCCTGAGATGTCGACAAGCTGGGCGGCCGCGCCGGCCAGTCCGGAGTCCGGAAACCGTTCCGTGATACGGTCGGCTAGCCGGTTGACGGTCTTGACGATCTCGCCGGCGCTGAGCGTGCGGTAGTTGCGAGGCGCCTTCCTGCTCATGACCGGCCGATCAGCATCGCCGCGCAATGTCGCGGCCCGGAGAGGCGAGCAAATCACGAGGCGGAAGGGCGCGCCAGCCCTGGCGCGTCAAAGAAGAAATCCATCGCCGGGCGCGGTCTGCGGGGTGGCGCCCCCGCGCCCGGCGATGATTTCGGGATCGCCCTGGAGGGCGATCCCTGGAAGCCGGACTAGAAGCCGACCTTGAAGCCGACGGTGAAGCGGCCGTCGTCATAACCCGGGATCTGGTGGATGCCCGAGGAGTCCTGGGTCGAGAAGTCGTAGGCCGCCTGGATTTCGGCGTTCGGAGCGACCCTCCACGCCGCGGAGACGCCGGCGGAACCGGTGGTGTCCTTGCGGTCGCGGTTCTCGTGGTCGTCCCACTCCTCTTCGACATAGGCCCCGACCTTGAAGTCGGGCGAGTAGCTGTGGACGACCCTCACGCCGACGGCCGTGGCCGTGTAGCCCGGCGAGAAGGCGACTGTCGTTTCCTCGAAGCCGCGGGCGGCGCTCAGCTTGACCGTGGTTTCACTTTGCGGCGTCCAGGTCAGGCTGGCGTCGACGACGATATCCGAATAGTCGTCGAAGGCCGGCTCATCGAACGAACGTCCTGCCCAGCCGACGCTGATTTCGCCGGTAAGGCTGTCGGTCATGTTGTAGGTGACGCCGACGCTGGCCGTGTAGCCGTCGGAATCGCGGTTGTGCAACGCGGCCGGCGGTTTCAGATCGTAGTCGATCTGCGTGAAGGCGACCTGGGCGAACCAGGACACATCCGCCTCGGGCGAGCCGGTCAGGCGAAGGGTTTCGGTCCAGGTGCCGCGGTCGCGGAAATCCTGATCGACGACCGCGTTGGTGATGCGACGGCGCGCGTCCTCGAAGTCACGGGTCACATAGTCGGCGCGGGCGGAGAAGCCCATGCCGCCGATGGTCGTTTCGAAACCGGCGTCGAAGCTGTCAACGGCGCTCTCGGTCGGGCTTTTGGTGTCGCGGCGGGACGTGACCTTGCGGCGGTCTTCGGTGGTGAGGGCGTGGCTGGCGCCGGCGAAGACCTTGCCGCCGTCGAACTTGATGTCACCGTTTGCGCCAAACGCGTAGTCGTTGACGTTTTCATCGGACGTATCGGCATAGTGCGTCAGGTCGAAGCTGCCGAACAGCGAGAAGCTGCCGCCGTCGCTCTTGGTCGTCGCGGTGGCCTTGCCGGTGGCGCCATAGACCGTGTCGCTTTGTTCGGCCGTGGCGGAGGCCAGCACGTTGCTGGTCGTGCCCAGCGAGGCGCCAAAAGACCCGTCGACCGTCCAGTCCTGGGCGTGCGCCGCGAACGGAGCCGACGCCAGGATCAAGGCCGTGGAGGCAAAAAACATTCTCTTCATTGGTATCCTCATGCTTGTGCGGCGTCGGTCGACGCCTCGTCCTTTCGACGCTCCAGACAGACGAGCACCCCTGACCCGGAAGACGGATCCGCGGTGGATCGGTGCTGAAACTGCCTGTCAATCAGACGCGCCGAACGTGTCGGCTACGCCACCCCAACTCGCCGGTAACCCTATTCCCCTGAAGCCGCACGACAACAGAACGTCGTTACCCGGAATGTGGAATCGGCGGTGTTGCGCAAGGCGCGGTGCAACGCCGCCACAGGTGGCTTTTCCCGGGATCGACATCGGATTTGCACCGTTCCCGGACTTTCCGGAGTCTGGTGGAGCCGACCCTGCCCCGGAGCATCTGGATAAGGGGCGTCGCGGCGTCTAAACCGGATCCATGAGTGATCACCTCGACGCCATGCGCACCTTCGTCAACGCCATGAACCAGGGCAGCCCGCACGCGATCGCCCTGAAGATGGAGACCGTCTCGCTCGACGCCGACGGCGCGACCCTGCGGGTGCCCTATGATGAGAAGCTGATTGGCGACCCCGACACCGGCGTGATCGCCGGCGGCGTCGTGACGGCCCTGCTGGACCACGCCTGCGGCCAGGCGGTGCATACGGGCCTGACCGAGTTCAAGACCATCGCCACGCTCGACCTGCGGATCGATTACATGCGCCCCGCCGAGCCCGGGAAGGACATCTTCGCCAGGGCCCACTGCTACAAGGTGACCCGCTCGGTCGCCTTCGTCCGGGCGGTGGCCTATGACGTCGATCCCGCCGACCCGGTCGCGGCGGCCCAGGCGGCCTTCATGCTGGATTCCAGCGGCGGCCGCGGCTTCGGCGCCAACCTCAAGAGCGGGAAGGCCAAATGAGCGATCCCGCTGAATCCGTCGACGCCATGCTGGCGCGCATCCCGTACGCCCGCTTTCTTGGTCTGCGCATCGAGCTGGCCGGCGACGAGATGACCGCCATCCTGCCGTTCGGCCAGCACCTGATCGGCAACCCGACCCTGCCTGCGATCCATGGCGGCGTGCTGGGCGCCTTCATGGAAATGACGGCGCTTGCCCAGCTGCTGGTCAAGGAAGGCCAGGCCCGCCAGCCGCGTGTCATTGACGTCTCGATCGAATACCTCCGCTCGGGCCGGCCTTTGACGACCTACGCCCGGGCCGAGATCAAGAAGGTCGGCCGGCGCATCGCCAACGTCCACGTCGAGGCCTGGCAGGACCAGCGCGCCGCCCCGATCGCGGCCCTGCGCGGGCACTTCCTGGTGACACCGACGGAATCCAAGTCCTGAGGGGGATTTGAGATCATTACGGCGGCGTAATTATCTTACAGGGCCGTCACAAGCTTAAATCGAAGTCATGACGCACACTTAACGGGTGTTGCCACGAACACTTGCCTATACCCCTGAACACCGGACGCGGACTTCCGCGGCCAACCAGACCCAAGGGGATAAAGACATGACCAAAGCCACGCACAACTTCAGCAACGTCGCCAGCCTCGCGCTCGCCGCCCTGCCGCTGTTCCTCATCATCGCCGCCGTCAACGTCAGCGTCGTCAGCCTGTGATCGCCGCCGCGCCGTTCCGCCGGGCCTGACTCCTCCCCTGTAACCGGCCCGGCGGAACACAGCGGATCACAGACCGCAACCAGAGTTGACTGACAAAGGCCTTCCGATCCGGGAGGCCCTTTTGTTATGCGCAGGCATGCAATCGCCCGGCGCCGTGATCTTCGACTGTGACGGAGTCCTGATCGACTCCGAGATCCTAAGCCTCGAGATCGAAATCGATCTTCTGGCCGACTGCGGGCTGGTCTACGCACCGGCCGACTATCTGCATCGCTTCATGGGTCTGAACGACGCGGCCTATCACGCGGCGCTCGATGCCGACTGCCGTGAGCGCACCGGCCGGCCGCTGCCGGAGGATGCTCTGCGCCATGCCCGGGCCCCGCGCTGGGCCGCTTCCGCAGGCCGCCTGACCGAAGTCGAGGGCTGCGCCGCCGCGGTGTCGAGGCTGACCCTGCCAAAGGCCGTGGCCAGTTCATCGGGCGCGGCCCACCTCCGGGAAAACCTCAGGCTGACCGGACTGCTCCCTGCCTTCGACCCCCATGTCTACTCCGCCGACCTTGTGGCCCGCGCCAAGCCGTTTCCCGACATCTTCCTTCATGCCGCCTCGGCGCTCGGCGTCGCGCCGGAGCGGTGCCTTGCGATCGAGGACAGCGTCAACGGCGTGACCTCGGCGCGGGCGGCGGGAATGACCGTCTGGGGCTTTTCCGGTGGCGGCCATATGGACGACGCCTCCGCCGACCGACTCGCCGCGGCGGGCGCGCAGCGTGTCCTGGGTCACTGGGAGGAGGTGGCCGCGCTGTTCGCCGCCTTCAACTGATCTCGCCGAGCGCCTGCTTCTGGCGGCCAGCTTCATCAAAGTTCTCCGGCGCCAGCCAGGCCCTGAACCGCGCCGCGATCGCCGGCCATTCGCTGTCGAGGATGGCGTAGACCCGGGTGTCCCAGTTGCGGCCCTTCAGCCAGTAGGTCTGGCGCAGCGTGCCTTCGTAAGTGAAGCCATAGCGCGAGGCGGCCCGCATCGAGGCGGGATTGTCCGGACCACAGCGCCATTCGAGCCGGCGATAGCCGTTCGCGCCCAGCACATAGTCGGCGAGGCGGTAGACCGCCTCTGTGCCGGCGATCGTGCGGCTCAGGGAAGGTCCGTAGACCAGGCCGATCTCGGTCGTCCCCATGTCCGGCTTGACCTGCAGCAGGAAGAACAGCCCGGCGGCCTCGCGCGCCCCGTCGGTCTTGTCGATGATCGCGAAGGCCCGTTGCTCCGGTCGGTCGACCCGGTCGGCCAGCCAGTCGAAGAAGGCGCCCTGGTCGCTGAAGGGACCCGACGGGATACCGGGCCACAGGTCCTCCTTCGATCCGATGGCGCGCCACAGGTCGAGGCCGTGTTTCAGCAGGTCGGCTTTTTCGAGGTCGATGGTCCGGCCGGTGACGAGCGCGTCGAGCAGGGCCGGGCGGGGCAGGACGGGCGGTGTTTGCATGGGACGAGACTAGGGCTGACGTGGCCCGGACCGCAATCCGGTCGCGCGCTCTTCCAAACCCCGATCCCTGATCTAGGATCAGGCAGGGCCGCTGTCGGAGAATCGCGATGTTCAGATCCCTGGCCGGGCGCGTCCTGATCGCACTGGTGCTTGGCCTCGTCGCTGGAGCCGCCTGCAACGCGCTTGGAAACGCGACCCTGACCGGCGCCGCCGGCGCCGTGGAAGCGATCGGTGGGCTGTGGCTCAACCTGTTGCGCATGACCATCGTGCCGTTGGTGTTCTGCCTGCTGGTCACCGGCATCGCGTCGGTCGCGGACGCGGCGGCGACAGGCCGGCTCGCGGCCCGGGCCATCGCGCTGTTCTCCATCCTGCTGGTGATCGCCGCTGTCTACAGCACCTTCGCCACCCAGGGACTGCTGGCGTTGTGGCCGGTCGACCCGGCCGGGGCGGCGGCCCTGCGGGCGGGCGCCGGCGGCGCTGATCTCGCCAAGGTGGTCGCCCCGGGACTGGCCGACTGGCTCAAGTCCATCGCGCCTTCCAACCCGATCAAGGCCGCCGCCGAGGACGCCATCCTGCCGCTGGTGGTGTTCGGCGTGTTCTTCGGCTTCGCGGCTACTCGCCTGCCGGTCGACCGCAAGGTCGCCCTGATCACCGTCTTCAGCGCTGTGGCGGAGACGATGATCATCATCGTGCGCTGGGTGTTGTGGGCCGCGCCGCTCGGCGTCTTCGCCCTGTCGCTCGGGGTAGGGCTGCGCGCCGGACTCGGGGCCGCCGGGGCTTTGGCGCAGTACGTCGCGGTCGTCTCCCTGGTCACAGCCGGCATCGCCATCGTCCCCTACATCGCCGTGGCCTTCAGCCGGTCGGTGTCGCTGGGCGCCTTCGCCCGGGCCGTGGCGCCGGTGCAGGTGCTGGCCTTCAGCACCCAGTCCTCGCTCGCCTGTCTGCCGGCGATGCTGGAGCGGGCGCAGGACGACCTGCGCATTCCCCCGCGGGTCAGCGGCCTGGTCCTGCCGCTGGCGGTGGCGGTGTTCCGCCTGACCAGCCCGGTGGCCAATCTGGCGGTCTGCTACTTCGTGGCCCACATCTATGGCATCCATCCGGGCCTTCCGCAGATGCTGGCGGCGATCGCCGTGTCGTTCGCCATCAGCGTCGGCTCGGTGGGACTGCCGGGCCAGATCTCGTTCTTCGCCAGCGTGGCGCCGATCTGCCTGGCGCTGGGCGTGCCGATCGACCTGCTGCCGATCCTGCTGGCGGTCGAGGTCGTGCCGGACATCTTCCGGACCATCGGCAACGTCACCGGCGACCTCGGCGCTGCGGCCGTGCTGCATCGCCCTGGCGACGAGATGGAGGTCGTGGATCCGGGCTCCGCGCCGGCCTAGGCCCGGCGGCGGCTCCGGCTCCGGGCCGGCGGGGCCTGTTCGGCCAGGAAGGCCTGAAGCTGGCCGAGCGGCATCGGGCGGGCGATGAAATAGCCCTGGGCCAGGTCGCAGCCCATGGCCGACAGGATCGCCAGGGCTTCCGCGGTCTCCACGCCTTCGGCGACGATCTTCAGACCCAGGCTGTGGGCGAGGTCTATGGTCGACTTGACCAGCAGGGCGTCGCGGGCGCTGGCGCCGAGGCTCAGCACGAAGGCCTTGTCGATCTTCAGCTCGTCGGCGTGAATCTGTTTGAGATAGGCCAGCGACGACAGGCCGGAGCCGTAGTCGTCGATCGACACCGAAAGGCCGGCCGCGCGGTAGCGGTCGATGATCTGCAGCGCCAGGGTCGGGTTACCGATGACCGCCGTCTCGGTGATTTCCAGGCAAAGACGACAGTCAGCGCCCGAGACCATGTCGATGATCTCGTCGGCGAATTCAGGATCCGCCACGAGACGGCCTGAGAGGTTCACCGAGATCACCAGGTCGCGGCCGGCGGCCCGCAACGCGGCCTGGTCAAGGATCGCCCGCTTCAGCGTCCAGCGGGTCATGGCCCGGATGTGACCCGTCTCCTCGGCCAGTTCCACGAACAGGTCCGGTCGGACGAAGCCGCGTTCGGGATGGGTCCAGCGGATCAGGGCTTCCGCGGCGGTGACGGCGCCGGCCCGGATATCGTGCTTGGGCTGGTAGTGCAGGCTGATCGAGCCGTCCTCGAGCGCATCGAGCATCTCGCTCATCAGCGACAGTTTCGAAGCGGGGTCGCCGTAGGCGGCAGCGTCGAACACCGCGCTCCGCCGCTGGCCGGCCCGGGCCTGGTCGAGCGCCGAGCTGGCGCGCTCGACCGGCGGGGCGGGGTGCGTGTCCACCACCGGGGCGAGACCACCCGTGAGGCCGATATCGATGGTCACGCCGCCGGCCTGGACCGGCTGCGCAAGGCTCTCCAGGAGGGCCCCGAAATCGCGGATCGCCGTGTCGCTGTCGGACGCCGAGAACAGCAACGCCAGCCGTTCGCTCGAAATCCGGGCGCAGATCGTGCCGGGTCTCAACGCCACGGCGCGCGCCCCCAGTTCGCGCAGAATGTCTCCGGCCAGCTGGTAGCCGACCGCGGCGCGGACCTGCGGGAAGCGGTCAACGGCCATCACGGCGACCCACAGGTCCGCGTCAGCAGTCCCCGCTAGCGCCTGTTCCAGCGCCAACCGGTTCGGCAGGTCGGTTTCCTGGTCGGTCAGCGCCATCCGCGTGATGCGGCCTTCGCGGTCCCGAATCCCCGCGGCCATGGCGTTGAAGCTCGCGGCCAGACGACCGATTTCATCGGCGGTCTGGATCTCGACGCTGGCGTCCTCGCCGTGCTGAAGGCGATGGGCTGCCGCGTCCAGGGCGGACACGGGCCTGGTGATCGACCGGGCCAGCAACCAGCTGCCGGCGGCCAGCACGGCCATACCGGCAAGGCCCGTCAGCGCCAGCACCAGCATAAGGCTGCGATAGGGGGCGAGCGCCAGCGCCAGCGGGTAGCGCAGCACCAGCACGGCCCGTTCCTTGCCGAAGGTCGCCAGCGGTTTGACCAGCGCGACGGCCTGGCCCGACGGCCCCCTGAAGACGTGCGGTCGTGTCGAGTGGGTGGTCAGGGCGCTGTCGACCAGCGCCGAAAGCGGAGCCCGGTCGCGGACGGCGGCCCCCGGCCCGCCCCAGCCGGCCTTGCCTTCATGGATCAACACGGCGGCGTTCAGCGGAATGGACGACAGCTTTTCCAGCGCGGTCAGTTCCGGCTGGTCCAGCCGCTCGGCGAAGATCACCCAGCCGGTCAGTTGCGGCGAAAGGACCGGAGCGGCGACCGCCTGATAGGGTTTTCCGGCGATCGTCAGAACGCCCGACGTCGCGCCGCCATCGAGGGCGTACCAGAGATCGCCGGCGGCCTCGTCCGTCAGGCCGCTCGCGCCGGTGACGGTTCCGTCGACCCCGACCAGAAGGGCCCGGTCGATCTTCAGTCGGCCCCGCAGATTCTCCAGCGCAGATTCGACGGTCGGCGCATCGTTGGTGGCGACCGCCGCGCGGAAGCCGAAATCGCGGGAAAGCACCGTGGCGCTGTCGTTGAGCTGGCTGGCCTTGAGGGCCCAGACCCGGTCAAACACCGCCCCGCCGGAGGCCAGTTGCCGCTCGACCTGCACGCGCGCGTTGGCGCTGACCGAGGCGTAGACGGCGATCGCGGTGACCAGCAGCGCCACGCCGAAGAGGCCGGCGTAGAGGACGGTCAGGCGGGAACGGAGGCTGGTGAACATGGCTAGTGGGTCATCCCCGCCATGCCGGGCATGGTCGGCATGCGCAGGTCGATGGCGACCGTTTCGGACACCACCCCGGCAGCGCCGAACACCGACTTGCGGACCACCTCGCCCTTTGGCGCGCGCAGGTAGGGGTGCCAGATCGTCACCGCGGCGCCGCCGGCGGGTATGCCGCGAAGGGTGGCGACGCCGTCCGCCCCGGTCCGGACCGCCCAGGGTGTGTCGACCACGCGGATGAAGCCGACCATCTGGTCGTGAATGTTGCAGCCGATGGCGGCCACGCCGACCGCTTTGAATACCACGCTGCGGCTCTCGTCCTTGCCGAACAGCTTCAGCTCGAACCTGTTGCCGGCGGAGAAGGAATAGACGTGGTGTCGGACCTTGTCCCGGTTGGGAAAGCCGACGGTCGCCCCGACGGGCACGACCAGAACGAACGGGGCGAACTGGATGTCCTGCTGCGCGACGGCGTAGGCCCATGGGAAGCGAATCGGGCCGGCGGGGACGCCTGACACCGGCCGCACCATGACGACGGCATTCGGCACGGGCCTTCCGGCGCTGTCGCGGATCGTCATCACCAGATCGCCGGCCAGGGCCGGGATCGGAGTTAGCAGGACCGAAAAGATGAGCAGAAGCAGTCGCATGGTCCCAAACTGACGGCTGCGCATGAAGCTTGGGTAAACCGTACCGGACCTCGAATCCCCAGGTTGGGGAGTGGTCTTTTTTCCTCGCTCAACCGGCAGTGTTTCCTGCCAATTTCCCGTTAACCCTTGTCGTTCACCGATCGATCACGACGCGGTCCGCGTCTCTTCACGCTTGGGGGGTGAGGCATGAAACCTGTTGTTGCGGCGACGCTCCTGGTGCTGGCGACCGCCGCGCCGGCCGCGGCCGAGGCGTTCGAGACCGGCGGCAAGCTGTTGCTGACCGGCGGCGTCAGCACGGTCGAGGGATCGGGCGGCGGCGGCCTGTCCACCTGGGCCACGACCACCGGCTATGGCGCCGAAGGGGAGATCGGCGGCAACGTCCACGGGACCCTGGTCACCCTCCCTGACTTCGAGCTGCGCACCTGGGGAGCGGCCGTCGGGCTCCATGACCGGGTCGAGCTGTCCTACGCCCACCAGACCTTTGACACCCAGGAGGCCGGCGTCGCGCTGGGTCTGGGCAAGGGTTACACCTTCAACCAGGACATCTGGGGCGTGAAGGTCGTGGTCGTCGGCGACGCCATCTACGACCAGGACCGCCTGTTGCCGCAGATCGCCGTTGGCGCCCAGTACAAGCGCAACGACCGCGGCGCGATCATCGCTGCCGTCGGGGGCGAGGACGACACGGGCACGGACTACTACGTCGCCGCGACCAAGCTGCTGCTCGACCGCAGCCTGCTGCTCAACGGCACGGTGCGGATGACGAAGGCCAACCAGACCGGCCTGCTCGGCTTCGGCGGCCCGAACGGCGGTGATTACAGCGCCCGGTTCGAGGGCTCGGTGGCATGGCTGGCCACCAAACGCCTGGCCCTGGGGGCGGAGTACCGCTCCAAGCCGTCGAATCTGGCCTTCGCGAAGGAGGACGACTGGGTCGACCTGTTCGCGGCCTGGGCCGTGAACAAGAACCTCTCCGTCACCGCCGCCTGGGTCGATCTGGGCGACATCGCCACCTTCCGCGACCAGCGCGGCCTCTACATCTCCCTGCAGGCGGGGTTCTGATGACCAGGACGTCACTTCTGTTCAGCGCGGCCGTGGTTGCGATCCTGTTCGCCGGCCGGCCGGCGCTGGCCCAGGACGCCTGGGCCATGCCGGGCGAGGAGCCGCGCGATCCCTACACCGTCGCCGACACCAACGCGGGCGCCCAACCCTTCGCCGACGACGCCATGTTCAAGGCGTTCCACGGCCAGGACGGGGTCAATCGCATCGTCTCGACCTTCCTGGACCATGCGTTCAGCGATCCGCGCACGGCGCCGATCTTCAAGCCGTTCGACCGGGTGCGGCTGCAGCGGGTGCTGTCCGAGCAGTTCTGCTACCTGCTCGGCGGCCCCTGTCGCTACACCGGACGGGACATGCTCTCGGCGCACCACGACATCGGAGTCGGCGGGTCGGAAATGAACGCCTCCGTCGAACACCTGCAGCTGGCGATGGACAAGGAGCGGATCCCGTTCGCCGTCCAGAACCGCTTCCTGGCCAAACTCGCGCCGATGAAGCGGGCCATCGTCACGCAGTAGCTGCGCGACTAGGTCAGCTGGCCGATGATCAGCTGAGCGCCGGCCGTGAGCAGGACGGCGAAGGTCAGCATCGCGCCCAGCGCCCGGCCGATCAGCACGCCGCTCCAGAGTCCGGCGGCATGCAGCACGCGCGCCGCGGCGAGGGCAGCGGCCAGACCGCAGACCATCGGCTGCGAGCCGCCGTTCATTTCCACCAGGCCGATGGCGATGATCGCCAGCGGCACATATTCGATGAAGTTGGCCTGGGCGCGGATTTTCCGGTTGAAGGCCTCATCACCACCGTCTCCGGCGCTCAGTTTGGTGGCGCGGCGGTGCAGAGCGACCGGCAGGCTGAGCAGCACCAGAAAGACCGCAGCGGCGCCCGCGAGCGCGGAAGTGATCGGCAGTTCCATGTCGTTGTCCTCCCCAGGTTCGACGAACGCGAGTCTGGACCGTTGCGGAAGAAAATGCACGCGCGATAAGCGGGCCTCGCGGGGCGAGCATTTCCGAGGCGGCGCGGGACTTTTTTCCCCGTTCCTTGACCCCGCCCGCTCAATCCCTACAACCCGGGACCATGTTTGAAGGCCTTTCCCATACCGCCCGCGACGCCAAGGCGTGGCCGTTCGAGCAGGCGCGCAACCTGCTGGCCCGCGTGCTTCGCGTGCGACTCGACGATGGTGAGCGCGATCTCGCCGCGACCCTGATCGCCAACGGCAAGGCCGACGAGGCGTTCAAGACGTTCGAGGCGCTGCAGCGGCCGGTGGTGCTGGAGACCGGCTACGGTCCGTCCGGCCTGCCGCACATGGGCACCTTCGGCGAGGTGGCCCGCACCACCATGGTGCGGATGGCTTTCCGCGCCCTGACCGACGACGCCCTGCCCACCCGCCTGATCAGCTTCAGCGACGATATGGACGGGCTGCGCAAGGTTCCGCCGAACGTGCCGAACGGCGAGCTGCTGGCGCTCGACCTCGACAAGCCCCTGACCGTCGTCCGCGACCCGTTCGGCGAGCACGAGAGCTTCGGCCATCACAACAACGCCCGCCTGCGCGCCTTCCTCGACAGCTTCGGCTTCGAGTACGAGTTCGTGTCCTCGACCGACTGCTATCGCGGCGGCCGGTTCGACCAGACCCTGCTGACGGCGCTGGCGCGGTTCGACGCGATCCAGAAGGTCATGCTGCCCTCGCTGGGTGAGGAGCGGCGGGCGACCTATTCGCCCTTCCTGCCGATCAGCCCGAAGACCGGCAAGGTGCTTCAGGCGCCCACGCTCGAACGTCATGTCGACCGCGGCACGATCGTGTTCCGCGACGAGGACGGCGAGCTGACCGAGGTCCCGGTCACCGGCGGCGGCGTGAAAATGCAGTGGCGACCCGACTGGGCCATGCGCTGGACGGCGCTGGGCGTCGACTACGAAATGAGCGGCAAGGACCTCGTCGACAGCGTCCGGCTCTCAAACCAGGTCTGCAAGGTGCTGGGCGGCGTGCCGCCCGAAGGGTTCAACTACGAACTCTTCATGGACGAGCACAACCACAAGATCTCCAAGACCAAGGGCAACGGCCTGACCATGGAGGAGTGGCTGCGCTACGGCGCGCCCGAGAGCCTCGCCTACTACATGTTCCAGTCGCCCAAGTCGGCGAAGAAGCTCTATTTCGACGTCATCCCCAAGGCGACGGACGAGTACCTTCAGCAGTTGGACGCCTTCAACCGCAAGCGGGAAGAGGGTGGCAACGCGCCCGATCTCAACAACCCGGCCTGGCACGTCCACATGGGCAAGCCGCCGGAAACGGGATCGCCGGTGTCGTTCTCGCTGATGCTGAACCTGGTCTCGGCCGGCAACGCCTCGGACCGCGACGTGCTGTGGGGCTTCCTGACCCGCTACATCCCGGGGGCGACGCCGCAGAGCGAGCCGCTGCTCGACCGGCTCGTCAGCTATGCGATGAACTACTACGAAGACTTCGTCGCCCCGACGAAGGCCTTCCGCGCGGCCACCGACCAGGAGCGCGCGGCGATGGAGGACCTGCTGGCCCGCTTCCGCGCCCTGCCGGCCGGCTGCATGGACGCCGAGCAGATCCAGTTCGAGGTCTACGAGGCCGGCAAGGCGCACGGGTTCGACCCGCTCCGCCTGTGGTTCCAGGGGCTGTACGAGGTGCTGCTGGGTCAGACGCAGGGCCCGCGCTTCGGCTCGTTCGCGGCCATCTTCGGTCTCGACAAGACCATCCAGCTGATCGAGGACGGCCTCGCCGGCAAGCTTCTCGCCGCCTGAACGGAACATAACAGCCCGGCCCCGATCCTGTTCAGGCTGGCCGGGGCATTCTCCTCCTCACAGACGGGCGACGCCCGCTGAGTTTCGAGGAGACCTGCTATGACCAACACCCTGAACGCCAGGATCACCACGGCCGCCCTGGCCCTGTCCGTCGCCGCCGCCCTGGGCGCCGCGCCGGTGGCCGCCAACGCCGCGCCCAATGGCGTGACCAACTGCGCCGCCAGCGGCCAGAAGCAGGAAAAGGGCGCCATCATCGGCGCGCTCGTCGGCGGCCTGATCGGGTCGAAGGTTTCCAGCAATGAGCGCGGTCTCGGCACGGCCGTCGGCGTCGGTGTCGGCGCGGCCGCTGGCTCCTACATCGGCTGCAACGCCCAGGTGAAGGAAGCCTACGCCCAGGGGACTTACCAGTCGGGCGGCCGCACCCTCGCCGGCTACGTCCAGCCCGCCCGTTTCGAGCGCGCCGGCGGCCAGTTCGCCGCCAGCACCCGGGTGAACCTGCGGGCCGCCCCGACCACCAGGGCGCGTTCCGTCGGCATGCTGCAGCCGGGCGAGCGCTTCCAGGCCCTGGCTACGACCAACGGCGGTCGCTGGGTCCTGGTCGGGCGCAATGGTGTCGGCGTCGGCTATGTCGCCAGCGCCTACGTCCTGCCCACAGGCTATCAGCGCACGGCCTACGGCTACTAGGTCCGGGCTGTTCCCGGACGATCGGGGCCGGTTCCTTCGGGGGCCGGCCCTTCGTCGTTACTGGCTGGCCCAGAGGATGCGGGCAATCCAGGCGACGTCTTTCCGCTCCAGCGTCCGGCCCGGATAGTCGGGATTGAGGGATTTCAGCTCGATCGACCGGGCCGAAATCCGCGCCACTTCCTTGGCCAGCACCTCGCCGGCCGTCGTCTTGACCACCACCCGGTCGCCCCGGCGGGGTTCCGCGCCGGCCGGGTCGACCACGATGCGGTCGCCTTCCCGGTAGACCGGCGCCATCGAGTCGCCGCTGATTTCCAGCGCGTAGACGCCGTCGCGGGCGAGCCCGGGAAAATCGATCTCGTCCCACCCCTGTCCGACAGGGAAGCCTGCGTCGTCGAAGAAGCCGTCATCGCCCGCCTGGGCGAAGCCGAGCAGCGGCACGCCGCGCGCCGCCGCCGCGCCGCCGCCTTCGGCCAGGGCGGCGAACTCGGCGAACGAGACGCCGGTCGCCTCCAGCACCTTGGACAGGCTTTCCGTCGAAGGCCAGCGGGGCCGGGCCTCGGCGTCGTTCGACACGCGCTTGGAGCGGTTGAAACTCGTCGGATCCAGTCCCGCCAGTCTGGCCAGGGCCGATGCGGTCATGTCGAACCGCGCGGCCAGCAGGTCGATGGCGTGCCAGATCTGGGTGTGGGACGGGCGCATGATGCGAGGAAAATAATCCGGCGATTTAGGAAAGTAAACCTAGTCTCGATGTGGTCTGGGCGGGAACCACGCTCCGATCGCCAGTGAAGCGCGACAAGAGCTTCTGGAGTCTCGGACAAGAGCTTTTAGAGCACTCCAC
>NZ_JBMDKR010000011.1:0-106860 GCF_057809815.1 Caulobacter sp. FG121 | reverse complement strand
CCCCCCCCCCCACGACATGGACGTCAGTCACATCATTCGCGGCGACGATCACCTGAACAACGCCGCCCGCCAGTGCCTGATCTACCAGGCCATGGGCTGGGACGTGCCGCACTTCGCCCACATCCCGCTGATCCACGGCGAAGACGGGGCCAAGCTCAGCAAGCGCCACGGCGCGACGGCGGTGACGGACTTCGCCAGCCTCGGCTACCTGCCCGAAGCCATGCGCAACTACCTCGCCCGGCTCGGCTGGAGCCACGGCGACGACGAACTGTTCAGCGATGAAGAGGCCATCGCCTGGTTCGACATCGCCGACGCCAACAAGGGCGCCTCGCGGCTTGACTGGGACAAGCTGAACTTCGTCAACGCCCACTACATCCGGCTGGCCGATGACGCGCGGCTCACAGCCCTGGTGGCCGAGGTGTTCGCCACGCGCGGTGATCCGCTGGACGAGGCCCGCAAGCAGCACGCCCTGCGCGCCATCCCGCTGGTCAAGGAGCGGGCCAAGACGATCGTCGAGCTGGCCGACCAGCTGACTTTCCTGTTCCGCGCCCGACCGATCGTGCTCGACGAGAAGGCGCGTGGCCAGCTGACAGACGAGACCCGCGCACGGCTCGCGAGGCTGGCGACGCAACTGTCCGCCGCCAATGACTGGAGCGCCGAGGCGCTCGAAGCGATGCTCAAGGCCTTCGCCGAGTCGGAAGGCGTCGGCTTCGGCAAGTTTGCCCCCGCGCTGAGAGCGATTCTGACCGGCGGAGCGGCATCGCCCGACCTCGGGCGCACGCTTTCCGCCCTTGGCCGCGATGAGAGTCTGGCGCGGCTTGAAGACGCGCTTTCGCCTGCCACGTGAACCGGTATAAGCAGGTCAAACGCCCGTTCGGGCCTATGTGTGTTTTCAAGGGGACTCAGGCATGACCGACAAGGCGATCCTGACGATCGGCGACAAGACTTTCGACCTGCCGATCCTGAAGGGATCAACAGGCCCGGACGTGGTCGACGTTCGCAAGTGGTACGCGGATTCCGACACCTTCACCTTCGACCCCGGCTTCACCTCGACGGCATCCTGCGAAAGCAAGATCACCTACATCGATGGCGACGCCGGCATCCTGCTGCATCGCGGCTATCCGATCGACCAGCTGGCCGAGAAGTCGAGCTTCCTGGAGGTCAGCTATCTGCTGCTCCATGGCGAACTGCCCAAGGCGGCGGAGCGTGAGAAGTTCGAGACCACGATCACGCGGCACACGATGCTGCACGCCCAGTTCGATCGCTTCTTCGAAGGCTTCCGCCGTGACGCCCACCCGATGGCCGTCATGACCGGCGCGGTCGGCGCCCTGTCGGCCTTCTATGCCGACAGCATCAACGTCGATGACCCGGTCGAGCGGGAAATCTCGGCGCACCGCCTCATCGCCAAGATGCCGACCATCGCGGCGCGGGCGTTCAAGTACACGATCGGCCAGCCGTTCATCAGCCCGCGCAACGATCTGACCTATGCGGAAAACTTCCTGCGCATGTGCTTCGCCGTGCCGGCGGAGGACTACAAACCCAATCCGGTCCTGACCCGGGCGATGGACAGGATCTTCATCCTGCACGCCGACCACGAGCAGAACGCCTCGACCTCGACGGTTCGCCTGGCGGGCTCGTCAGGCGCGCACCCGTTCGCCTGTATCGCCGCCGGCATCGCCTGCCTCTGGGGCCCGTCGCATGGCGGCGCCAACCAGGAAGCGCTCGAAATGCTCGAGCAGATCGGCACGGTCGACAAGATCCCGGAGTTCATCCAGGGCGTGAAGGACCGCAAGTACAAGCTGATGGGCTTTGGCCACCGCGTGTACAAGAACTTCGACCCCCGGGCGAAGGTCATGCAGAAGACCTGCCACGAGGTTCTGAAGGAGCTGGGCGTCAACGACCCGCTGCTGGAAGTGGCCATGGAGCTGGAGAAGATCGCCCTCAGCGATCCCTACTTCATCGACCGCAAGCTCTATCCGAACATCGACTTCTATTCCGGCATCACCCTTCGGGCGATGGGCTTCCCGACCAACATGTTCACCGTGCTGTTCGCGCTTGCCCGCACCGTCGGCTGGATCAGTCAGTGGAAGGAAATGTTCGAGGACCCCGGCCGCAAGATCGGTCGTCCGCGCCAGCTCTACACGGGCGCGACCCAACGCGACTACATGCCGATCGACAAGCGCGGCTGACAACTGGGGGACATGTACCGAAGGTAGGTGTCCCCTAAACCAACCGCCGCTGCACCTCGATTAGGGGACACGTACCTGCGGTACATGTCCCCGTTACGGCAGCACCTCGCCGGGTCCTGCTACGGTTAATCCTCTCGCGCGCAATTGCTGAAGCACACCGTCTTCGGCCAGCAGGCGGCGCAGGCCGATCACCGCCACCGACTTGCCCGGTGTCATCAGCGCCGTTGTGATGGCCGTTACGTCGTCACGCGCCTGCCGCCGCCACAGCTCCGCGCCGCCGGAGAGCAGCAGCAGGCAGCGGTCGAAGTTGCGTGGCGCGGTCAGGGCCAGGGAGACATCGCCCCGCGCCCAGCCGGCGGCCGAGGCGCGCACCCGCGACTCGGGCGTCTCGATATCGTCCAGAGCGCGCTCGAGACACTGCTGGTGGATGGCCGGGGTCAGATCGGCGACGGCTTTCCTCGCCAGGGGTACGGCCTTGTACTGCGCCGCATAGACCACCTTCACCCTGCGTTTCTTCGCCGCCTGTGCGACCGCGCCGCGGGTGTAGGTCCAGCCCGTCTTGCGCGCCCGACTGTCGCCATAGACCAGGGCGCCGGCGACCAGGGGGGTCCAGCCCGCGTATCGGCTGGCCGGCTGGCCGAGCTTCTCCCGGGCGGCCACGAACCGCGCCCGCAACGGCGCCGGCAGACCTGCCTCGAGTGGGGTCTTCGACTTCAGCTGGGCCCTGATCTTCAGCAGCGCGGGCAGATCGCGCAGGCCGGCGGTCACCGACGAATCCATCAGCAACGCGTTGGCCCCGGTCAGGCGTCGCTCAACGACACTCCTGTCCCAGGTCACGCCCGGCGGCATCGGACTCTCCGGCGCACCGAGGATGTAGACGATGGAGTCACCGTCCTTGACCCGCCACCAGGCCGGTCCGGGCGCGGCGGCGCGAACAACCAGTTCCTCGACAAGGGTCGCCTCGGGGTCGTCGACCGGCCCCGGGGCGGCTCCGCCGCAAGCCAGGATCGCGGCGGCGGCCAGCGCGATCGTTCTGAAGCGATTCATGTCCACCTGCCCCGTCTGTGTCGGGGGATACTGAACGCGATTTTGGGGCTAAAGGGAGGCTCCATCCGGCGTGATCGGGAGCGATCCCGGCTTCCATTCGTTTGCAGGACCATGGCCAATCCCCTTACCGTCAGCATCCCCCACCAACTCGGTGTCGCCGAGGCCCGCAAGAGGCTCGAGTCAGGCTTCGCCGAGCTGACCGCCAAGCTTCCAGGCGGGGCTGCGAAGATCGATCAGCGCTGGGAGGGCGACCGACTGGTTTTCTCCGCTCTCGTGGCCGGTCAGGACATCCGGGGTACGCTCGACGTGCTGGCCGACGCCGTGCGGATGGAGGTCATTCTGCCAGGCCTGCTCGGCATGCTGGCGGGCAAGATCGGCGGCCGGCTGAAGGATGAAGGCCAGAAGCTGCTGAAGTGATGTCCTTCTCCCGGAAGGAGAAGGTGTCGGGTGGAACCCGACGGATGAGGGCTTACGGAATCGACGGGCGAACGCCGTAAGCCCTCACCCTCCCGCCGCTTCGCGCCGGGCCCCGCCCTCTCCCTGCGGGAGAGGGAATCAAGCCACCTGCCCGGCCGCCCAGCCGCTCGACCAGGCCCACTGGAAATTGTAGCCGCCGAGCCAGCCGGTGACGTCAACGCACTCGCCGATGAAGAACAGGCCAGGGACGGCGTTCGACGCCATCGTGCTTGAGTTGAGATCGCGCGTGTCGACCCCGCCCAGCGTTACCTCGGCCGTGCGGTAGCCTTCGGAGCCCACCGGCTTGACCCGCCAGCCATTCACGGCCGTGTCCAGCGCCCGCAGGACGGCGTCCGGGGTGTCGGCGAGGTTGCCGCGGGCGCCGGCGTCCTCGGCCAGCTTCTGGGCCAGCCTGGCCGGCACGAAGGCGCCCAGCGCGGTGTGGACGGCCTGACGCGGATTGGAGCCCTTGGCGGCCTTCAGGGCGGCGAAGATGTCGGCGCCGGGAGCCATCGAAACGGCGATCTCCTGCCCCTCGCGCCAGTAGGACGAGATCTGCAGGATCGACGGCCCGCTGAGGCCGCGATGGGTGAACAGCATGGCTTCGGCGAACTTCGTCCGGTCGCAGCCGACCACCGCGTCGACGGCGACGCCGGACAGGTCCTTCCAGCGCTCCAGCAGGCCGACCTCGAAGGTCAGCGGCACAAGGGCGGGGCGGGTGTCGATGATGTTCAGGCCGAACTGCCGGGCGATGTCGTAGGCCCAACCCGTCGCGCCCATCTTCGGGATCGACTTGCCGCCCGTGGCGACGACCAGCGAGGCGCAGCCGATCCGCGCGCCGTCGGACAGGGTCAGGGCGAAACCCTCCCCGTCCCGGTCGACCCGCTCGACGCCCGTGTTGAGCCGTAGCTCGACCCCGGCCTGGGCCATGTCGTCGGTCAGCATGGTCACGATCTGCATCGCCGAGCCGTCGCAGAACAGTTGGCCTAGCGCCTTCTCGTGCCAGGCGATGCCGCGCGCATCGACGGCTGCGATGAAGTCGCGCGCCGTGTATCGGCGCAGGGCCGACAGCGCGAAGCGCGGATTCTGCGACAGAAAGCTCCTGGGGTCGCTGTTGAGGTTGGTGAAGTTGCAGCGACCGCCGCCGGAGATACGGATCTTCTCGCCCGGTGCCTTCGCATGATCCACGACGAGCACCGAGCGGCCGCGACGGCCTGCCTCGACCGCGCACATCATGCCGGCCGCGCCGGCTCCGACGATGACGACGTCAAAGGCCTGCATGGTCAGTCGATACAGAGGGTGGCTTCAGCCTTCCCCCCGATGACTTCAGTGGCACAGCCGCAGCGGTCGCTGTCGGCCTCGCAATGGGCGACGACGGGCCCCTTGGCCTTTGGGCTGTAGCCGTCGTCGGCGACGCAGCGACCGTCACACTGGTCGCTGTCGGTGCAGGCCTTGCCGGCGTCCTTGTAGGCGATCACGCAGGCCGGCTTCTGCATCCGGCAGACCGGCTGGATCGCACCGCCGGCGGCCTTGCAGGCCGCGGGATCGGCGGCCAGGGCCACCGGCGTCGGCGACATCGGCGCGGGCGCTGGCGCTGGCGCTGGCGCTGGCGCTGGCGCTGGCGCACAGGCGGTCAGTACGAAGAGAAGAATGGCGATGCGCATGGGTCAGTTCTACGACGTCGCGGCTCGTTTCGCGAGCGCCACATCAAATGGCCCTTGGCTCAGTCGATGCAGATCCTGCGGGGTACACCGGCCTCAAGGCGGGTCTCACAACCGAAAGCACCCCTGTCGGGCGCACAAGCCCCGGCCGCCTCTTTCGGGTTGGGCTGATCCGACTGGGCCAGGCATCGACCAGCCTGACATTGTTGTCCGTCCGTGCAGGACTTTCCGGCGTCCACGAGTGGCGTGTAGCAACCCATGCCAAGACCCTTGCCGCGCACCACCAGGCGGCCACCCTTCGCATCGCAATACGCTCTTGCATATTCGCCATGCAACCCAGGGGCCGGGAGCGGCGCCCGCCGGGGGCCCGCACCTGGCGCGCAGGCCGACAAACAAACCAGTAACAGACAAAATACCCGCATAGGCCGCATTATGCGACCATCATACCCTAGCGGTCAAGAAGCTTGAGTACAGCGTCGGCGGCGGCTTCGGAGGGGTCAGGCCCGCCCTTGCCCATCTGCTCCAGCGCCGCGTTCTGGGCGGCGATCTGACGGGCGCGTAGGGCCGGGTCGTCGAGACGTTCGGCGATGGCCTTCTCGAGATTGGCCGGCGTGCAATCGGCCTGCAGGAATTCCGGAGCCACGAAGGCCTTGGCGGCGATGTTGAACATCGTCACCCAGGGCGATTTGAAGATCAGCTTCAGGATCGCGTAGCTGGCCCCCCCGATCTTGTAAGCCACCACCATCGGCGTGCCGGCCAGCGCCAGCTCGGTGGTCACCGTGCCGCTGCAGGCCAGCGCCACGGCGCCGGCGACAAAGGCGTCGTCCTTGAGCTGCTCGTCCTCGATGACATGGGCCCGGAACGGCCAGCCGGCGACCCTGGCGCGAACGGAGTCGACGACGGTGCCCGCCGCGGGGATGACCACGTGCAGGCCGGGGCGCTGGGCCTTGAGCCGCTTCACCGCCTCCTCGAACACCGGCATGACCAGCTTGATCTCGGCGGGCCGGCTGCCGGGCAGGACCAGCAGGATATCCTCGCCCTCCCCGGCCCCGATCGCCGCGCGCAGACGGGCCGGATCAGCGTGCGAGAAGTCCTTGGCCAGGGCCGGGTTGCCGACGAAGGTGGTTGTCAGACCCTCCTTCTCGAACCAGGGGGCGTCAAAGCTGTGGATCGACAGCAGATGATCGACACTGGCCGCGAGGGTCTTTGCGCGGCCGGGCCGCGTGGCCCAGACCTGCGGCCCCACGTACTTGATAAGCGGCATCGACGGAAAGCGTTTGCGCAGCGCCTGGGCGACCCGGAGCGTGAAGCCCCAGCTGTCGATCAGGATGGCGACGTCCGGCGTCTCGCGCTGCGCCAGGGCGGCGGTGTCGGCCACGCGTTGAACCACGGTCCTGTAGGCCGCCACGGCTTCGAAGATGCCGAGGATCGACAGGCTGGCGATGTCGAAGGGACTGTCGATGCCCTCGGCCGCCATACGACGACCACCCACGCCGACAAGGCGCACCTGATCGCCCAGCCGGGCATTCAGCGCGTGAGCCAGGCCGGCTCCCAGAGCGTCACCCGAGGCCTCCGCGGCCACCAGCATGACGGTCAGGGGCCGGCTCATTCGTCCTTCGCCTCAACGCCGAGGATGAACAGGCCGAGGTCGTCGGCCATGGCCAGGGTTTCTTCGCGGTCGACCACGAGCAGGCGTCCGGCCTCTCCAACGATGCCCGCCAGCCCTGCCTGGGCCGCACCGCGCACGGTGGCCACGCCGATGGTCGGCATATCGACGTCGGCGTGCTGGATCGGCTTGGGCGCCTTGGCCAGCACGCCTCGTGCGGCGCCCGGAACCCCACGGATGGCTTCCGGCAGTTCGCGCACCCGGCGCAGCATGGCGTCCGTGCCCTCCTGGGCCTCCACGGCCAGAACCAGGCCGTCGCAGACGACGGCGCCCTGGCCGATATCAAGCCGGCCGATCGCGCGCGCCGCAACCAGAGCCCTTTGAATGTCTTCGGTATGCCGTTCGCCGGGCGACACCGCGCCCAGACGGCCGAGCGGCAGGGTCATCGACTCGGCGGCCTCGTGGGCGCCTTCGATCGTGAAGCCCTCCTTGCTGAACTCGTCCAGCACCGCGCGCAGCAGCGCGTCGTCACCCTTGCGGGCGGCGGCGATGATCGACGGCAGGGCCGCCGCGCCGCGCAGGTCAGGCTTGAGCTTGCTGAAGTTGGGCCGGGCAACCGTACCGGCGAAGCAGACGGCGTCGCAATGCTCGGCGCGCAAAGCCTTGAACACCTTGCCGAGCTCGGCCAGGCCGATATCGGCCGACGGATGCTCCAGCGTCCCTTCGTCGGCAAACCCCTGCAGGCGGACAACGAAGTAGGGCCGACCCGAGCGCCGGCAGCGCTCGGCGATTTCGGCCGGCAGCCCCCCGCCCCCGGCGATGATCCCGAGCTTCATCACGCTCAGACCTCGCGTTCCGGCAGGCACAGCGGGCGATTTGCATCGTCCCGGATAAAGGCCACGATTTCCATGATCTCGGGCACGTCCGGATAGGTTTCGGTGACGTCCTCGAGCCGCTCCTGGAAGGTGCCTTCGTCGGCGAACAGCAGGCGATAGGCTGCGCGCAGCGTGGCGATCTGCTCGCGGGTGAAGTTGCGTCGTTTCAGGCCGATCAGGTTGAGGCCTTCGAGGTGGGCATGGTTGCCCCAGACCGAGCCGTAGGGAATAACGTCCTTGGTCACAATCCCGCCGCCGCCAACAAAGGCGTAGCGGCCGATGCGGGTGAACTGGTGAATCGCCGCCAGGCCGCCAAGGAAAACGAAGTCATTGACCGTCACGTGACCGCCGACAGCGACGCTTGGCGCCATGATCACCTTGTCGCCGATGATGCAGTCGTGGCCGACATGGACGCTGACCATGAACAGGCCGTCCGCGCCGATGGTCGTCACGCCGCGGCCGCCGGCCGTACCGGCATGCACCGTGGCATGCTCGCGAAAGACGTTGCGCGGGCCAACCACCACGCGGGTCGGTTCGCCCTTGTGCGCCGAATGCTGCGGCGGTCCCCCAAGGCAGGCGAACGGGTGCAGGACACAGTCCTCACCGACATCGGTGACACCCTCGACGATGGCGTGGGACAGAAGTCGCACGCCCTTCGCCAGCGTCGCGCCGGGGCCGACGAGGCAGTAGGGACCGATCTCGACGCTGGAGTCGATCTGGGCGGCCTTGTCGACGATGGCCGTGGGATGGATTTTCGTCACTGGGGGTTATCCGCCTTCATGGCCGAGAACTCGCATTCCGCGGCCAGCTTGCCGTTGACCAGGGCCCGCCCCTTGAACTTGACCACCGGCGCGCGGATCTTGACCACATCGACATGCAGCTTCAGCACATCGCCAGGCCGGACCGGGAGCCGGAACCGGGCGCCGTCGACCGACATGAAGAAGATGGTCGTCTTGCTGATGTCGATGTCCCAGGTCTTGGACATCAGCAGCGCGCCGACCTGCGCCAGGGCTTCAACGACCAGAACGCCGGGCATCACCGGATTGCCCGGGAAGTGGCCCGGAAAGAAGGGTTCGTTGATCGTCACGCACTTGATGCCGACCAGCGATTCCCCCGGCCGGTATTCCTCCGCCCGATCGACCAGAAGAAACGGATAGCGGTGCGGCAGGCGCGCGAGCACCTCGCCGATCTCGATTGTCGGCAGGTCGGTTTCGCCATCGCTCATGGCCGGTCCTTCTTCTTTTCCTTGGCCATGCGGGACAGCATCGCGGTCTCGCGCAGCCAGTTTCTGATCGGCTGGGCCGGCACGCCGCCCCAGGTCTCGCCGGCCGGGATGTCGCGGAACACGCCGCCGCCGGCCGCGACCTGCGCGCCGTCGCCGATGGTCACATGGTCGGCGATCCCGGCCCGTCCGCCAAAGGCGCAGCCGTCGCCCACCGTCACGCTGCCGGAAATGCCCGTGAACCCGGCCAGGACGCAGTTACGTCCCAGCCGCACGTTGTGGGCAATGTGCACCATGTTGTCGAGTTTGGTGTTTTCGCCGATGACGGTGTCATCCCAGGCGCCGCGATCGACGCAGCTGTTGGCGCCGATCGTGACACCGTCCTGTAGGATGACCCGACCCAGCTGCGGCACGTCGATGACACCCGTCGCTGCGCCCGTGGCCCCGAAACCCGCCTCCCCGATCCGGACGCCCGCATAGATCCGCACCCGGTCGCCAAGAAGGGCAAAGGTGACCGTGGCGTTGGGTCCGATCTCGCAGTCCCGGCCAATCGCGACTCCCGGCCCGATCACGGCGCCCGGCGCGATGCGGGTACCCCGGCCGATCTTCGCCCCGGCGGAAATGGTGGCGTTCGGCGCGACGTGGACGCCGTCTTCCAGCTCCGCCTCCGGGTGGATGCTGGCGGCCGAGACGTCATGGAAGCGCGGCTCGTGCAGCGCGGCGGCCGCCGTGGCCCAGGCCGCCTGCGGCCGGGGGCTGACCAGGGCGATGCAGCCCGGCGGAACCTCGGAAGCCTGGGCTTCATGGACAAAACAGGCGCCGGCCCGTGTCGTGCGCAGGGCGGGCAGGTGCTTCTTGTCCCCCAGAAACGCGACATCGGCGGGCCCCGCCTTGTCGAGGGGGGCCACGCCGATGATCGGCAGGTCAGGCGAACCTGACCGAAGCTCTGCTCCGGTCAGTCGCGCCAGCTCCCCGGCGGACCGGGGGCCATGGCTGATATAGAATCGCGGGTCCGGCATGAATTCCTCGCACAGACCCGCGATAACGCGAGTCGGACTAGTTCGCGCGGGGCGGTGCGGCTGCAGCACCCGGCGCCGGCGGGGTGTCGAGGCGTTCACGGTTGAAGGTGAACGTCTTGATCTTGGCGTTCAGGCCCGTGACCACCTGCGGGGTGATGTCCATGGCCGGATTGCCGAGCAGCACGCCATCGCCGAGCAGGATCGAGCAGTTGCGCGCCTGGTAGACGCTGACAGCGATCGGATCCAGCTCCTGAAGCACGCGCATGACAGCCTTGCGCTCGGTCTGCTGGACCTCGGCCTGACGCAGCTGTTGCTTGCGCTTGAAGGCGTTGAAGCGGACCTGCAGGTTGGCCGCGCGGGCTTCCAGGGAGTCGGCGGGCGCCGTAGCGCGCGCCGCGTCAATGGCCTTGGCTTCGTTCTTGATCGCCGTGTCTTCGGCGGTCAGTTCAGCATTCACCTCGGCGATGATCTGCTGCATCCGGGTGGCGACGTACTTGCCGACTTCCGAAGCCTGGACGGCCTGGTCGCCGTTGTAGGTGCAGACTCCCGGCAGGGCCGGACCATGCTTGATCGCGGCGGCGGGCGCGGCCAAAGGCGCCGCGGCCGTGGCCGGACGCGGCGGAGGCGTCTGGGCCGCGACAGCCGAGGCGAAGGCGAGAGCTGCGGCCGCGCCGGCCGCGACCGCGAGGGTCTTGTTGAATTGCATGGAGTCTAGAACCTTGTGGAGGTTGAGAAGCGGAACGTTTCCGTCTTGTCGTAGTCTTCTTTGGCCAGAATTTGGCTAAAGTCGAAACGAATGGGCCCCATGGGTGAGCGCCAGAAGATCGAAAGACCCGCCGAGGCGCGCAATCCGAGGTCGTCCTTGACGCAGGGCGTGACCGTCGTCGGCGAGGTGTCGCAGTCGATGATCTGACCGAAACGGTCGCGCAGGTCAGAGGAGTCGAGCCCGCCGACGGTGCCGAAATCGCTGAAGACCGAGGCCTTGATGCCGTACTGCTCGGGCAGGAAGGTCGGCACCGACAGCTCAAGCGACCCGATCGCGTAGAGCTTGCCGCCCAGGGCGTCCTTGCGGCCGTAGGAGATGTCGCGAGGACCGATGCCGGCGACCTCGAAGCCCCGGAAGCTGTTGCCGCCCTTGTAGAAGCGGTCGTTGATCCGGACGTTGTCGCCGTGCCAGCCGTCGATGTAGCCGAACGTGCCGGTGGCGCTCAGGACGAAGTCCTTGTTGAAGCCGTAGTACCAGCCACCGCTGGACTCGGTCTTCAGGTAGTTCACGTCTCCGCCAACCCCGGCGAGATCCTGGTTGAGCTCCACGAAGTAGCCGCGCGTGGGCTTCAGAACGTCATTCCGGCGATCCAGTCGAACCGTGTAGCCGATCAGCGACGTGACGTTGGACCCGCGCTGGGCGCAGAGGGTCGGCGACACCAGTTCCTGGCCGGTGATGCAGTAGGAGTCGGCCACGACCACGTCGTCGGTCCGCAGCGTATAGCGCAGGCCCATCGAGGCGTTGGTCGTCAGCGGGAAGCCCAGGCGGAGGCCCATGCCGGTCGAGCGGGTGTCGAAGGCCGTCTGCTGGCTGAAGTCGTAGCGGTAGGAGTAGAGATCGACCCCGCCGCGCAGATCGCGGCCAAGGAAGCGCGGCTCGGTGAACGAGAAATCGATCTGCTGGCGCAGCGAACCGATCGAGACGCGAGCCCGGACGTTCTGGCCCCGACCGCGGAAGTTTCGCTCGCTGACCCCCAGGTCGATGATCAGCTGGTCGACCGAGCTGTAGCCCGCGCTGAACGAGAGCTCGCCCGTCGGCTGCTCTTCCACCTTCACGCGGAGCGAGGTGCGGTCAGGCGTACCGCTCGGGATTTCCTCGACGGTGACGTCCTTGAAGAAGCCCAGGGCCCGGATCTGCTGCTTCGAACGGTCCACGAGCACGCGATTGTAGGCGTCGCCCTCGGTGACGTTCATTTCGCGGCGGATCACAGCGTCCAGCGTGCGCGTGTTGCCGATGATGTCGATGCGGTCGATGTAGACGCGCGGGCCTTCCTTGACCTGGAAGACCACGTCGACGGTGTGGGTTTCGCGGTTGGGAATGTAGCGCGGACGCACGTCGACGAACGCGAAGCCGGCCGCGCCGGCGGCGAAGGTCAGCGAGTCCGTCGCCTGCTCGATCAGCTCGTCCTGGTAGATTTCCCCGGTGCGGATCGGCAGCAGCTGCTGAAGCACCGTCCCGTCGAGCTTCTTCAGTTCGGTCTCAACGGAGAGCTTGCCGAACTTGTACTTCTCGCCCTCTTCGATCGTGTAGGTGACGACGAAGCCGTTGCGCTCGGGCGACAGCTCGGCCACCGCCGAGATGATGCGGAAGTCGTAGTAGCCCTTGTTGCGGTAGAATTTCCGCAGCTGTTCCTTGTCGTACTCGATCCGGTCAGGGTCGTAGTTGTCGTTGCTCGACAGGAATTTATACCAGTGGGACTCCTCGGTGACGATCACGTCCTGGAGGTCGCTGTCCGAGAACGCGACGTTGCCGAGGATATTGATGTCGAGGACCCCGCTCTTGGGGCCTTCATTGATTTCGAAGATCAGATCGATGCGCTTCTGCGGCAGCTCGACGACCTTGGGAGTGACGGTCACGCCGATGCGGCCGGACTTGCGATAGAGTTCGATCAGTCGCTGGACGTCCGACTGGACGCGGGCCCGGGTGAAGATGCCGCGCGGGCGGATCGTCACTTCATCGCGCAGCTTCTCTTCCTTGAGGGCAGAATTCCCCTCGAAGATAACCCGGTTGATGATGGGGTTTTCAACCACGCGCACGACGAGGTCGCCGTTCTGCTGCAGGTCGATCTTCACGTCGGCGAAGAGGTCCGTGCGGAACAGGGTCTTCAGCGCAACGTCAATGCGCTGGGAATCGACCTGGTCGCCGACCTGGATCGGCAGATAGGAGACAACCGTCCCCGCTTCGATGCGCTCGTTGCCCTGGACAAGGATGCGCTGAACCACCCCCGTTTCGACCTGGGCATAGGCCGCGGTCGGGAAGGTTAGCGCTGTTGACCCCATGAGGAGCGCAGCAAGGGTAACAATCGCTGCGCCATGCGCACGAGCATTCTTCATAAGGTCTGCCATCGGCGGTCGGTGGGCATTCATGAGAACAGACCACCAAGGAAGTTGAACACGTTGTAGCGCTGCAGGTCGTTCCAGACCGCGAACAGCATGAATCCCAACAGCAAGGCAAGACCAAGGCGATAGCCTACGGCCTGGACATTTGCCGCCAGTGGCCTGCGCGCAACGGCTTCATAGCCGTAAAAGAGCAGATGTCCGCCATCCAGAACGGGGATCGGGAGAAGATTCAGGAAGCCCACGCTCACCGAGAGAATCGCTGACAGTTGCAGCAGGGCGAGCAGAGAGCCGACCACACCCATCGCCGCGTTGGGCGCGCCCTCCGCACCGGCCTTCGCCACCGCATCAGACGCCTTGGCGATGCCGATGAAACTTCCGAGCTGATCGGCGGGCACCTGGCCACGGATCAGGCGGCCCATGTAGTAGAGCGAGGTCGCAAGGACGTCCCAGGTCCGGGCCGCGCCCATTCCCACAGCCTGGACCGGGTTGTAGCGCACACGCACGGCATCCGCGCGCCGGTCGACATGTTCAAGCCCAAGGACGCCGATACGCTGCCGTGCGCCGGTGGGATCGGTAATCAGCTTCTGCGCCGGCGTCGCCACCAGGTCGATCGCCCGACCACCGCGATCGACCGTGAAGCTGATCGGCTGGTTGGCCCGGATCGCGACCACCGGCATGATTTCCTTGAAATCGTTGATCGCCTTGCCGTTCACCGTGCGCAGGATGTCGCCGGCCTGGAAGCCGGCGCGCTCGGCCGCACTGCCCGGCGTCACGCCAGTGATACGGGGGGTCACCTGAACGTCGCCGAACACGCCAAAGAAGAACGTGAACAGAAGGATGGCCAGAATGAAGTTCGCGACTGGCCCGGCGACCGTGATGATCGCCCGCTGCCAGACCGGCTTGAAATGGAAGAACTTCCGCAAGGCCGACGGCGGATTGTGCTCGAGGATCTTGGCCTTCATCTCGGCCAGATCGTCATGGTCCGGAATGCTGGCCGCGTTCTCGTCGCCGGCGAAGCGCACATAGCCGCCCAGCGGGATCCAGCCGATGCGCCATTCAACGCCCTGCTTGTCGCGCCACTTGAAGATCGCCCGGCCAAAACCGATCGAGAAGCTGTCGATGACCGTGCCGAAGGCGCGCGCCGCCCAATAGTGGCCAAGCTCATGAATCGTGACGACGAGCGTCAGCACGAACAGGAACGGCAGAATCCAGGACAACACGTCGGGCAACGGCCGGTTACTCCCCTACTGTCAGTGGTGAACTGGACGCTGCGAAACCGCTTCCGCCGCAACGCGACGAGCGCTCGCATCGACCATCATCGCGCTCTCGAGAGCGCCGTCCCCACCGCCGGCCTCCAGATCCCCCACACCGTTCATGCGGGCGAGTGTATCCGTAACCAGCGGGGCAATATCCAGAAACCCGATCTTGCGGTCAAGGAAAGCCGCCACGGCGACCTCGTTGGCCGCGTTCATGGCGGCCGGCGCGCCCCCTCCGGCGGTCAGCGCGGCGCGGGCCAGACTGATAGCGGGGAAGCGCTCGTTGTCCGGCGCCTCGAACGTTAGCTGTCCCATCGCGGCCAGATCCAGCTTCGGCGCGGGCCACGGCAGACGATCGGGCCAGGAGAAGGCGCAGGCAATGGGACTGCGCATATCCGGAGGGCCCAGCTGCGCAAGAGTCGACCCGTCTTCGTACTCGACCATGCTGTGGATCACGGACTGCGGATGGATCAGGACGTCGATGCGATCGGCGGGCGTGGAGAAGAGGTAAGAGGCCTCGATCATCTCCAGCCCCTTGTTCATCATGGTCGCGGAGTCGATCGAGATCTTGGCGCCCATGCTCCAGTTGGGGTGTGCGACGGCCTGCTCGGGGGTCGCCAGCGCCATCTGTTCACGGGTCCAGGTACGGAATGGCCCGCCGGAGGCGGTCAGGATCAGTCGCGCGACGCGATGGGCGCAGTCGGGCTGCAGCACCTGGAAGATGGCCGAATGCTCTGAATCGACCGGGATGACCTTGCCGCCGGCGAGCCGCGCCGTTTCGAGCAGCGCCGGCCCCGCGCAAACCAGACTTTCCTTGTTGGCCAGGGCGATGACCGAGCCCATGCGCGCCGCCGCGAGGGTCGGCGCCAGGCCCGCGGCCCCGACGATCGCCGACATGACCCAGTCCGCGCCCATGGCGGCGGCGTCCCGAACCGCCTCGGCGCCGCCGGCGCAGGTGATACCGCTACCGGTCAGGCGCTCGCGCAGCTCGCCCAGCAGCTGTTCCTGCTCGATGACCACAAGCCGGGGGCGCCAGCGCAGCGCCTGTTCAGCCAGCTTTTCGACGTTGCGGCCAGCCGTCAGGGCGAGGATCTCGACCTCGGCGCCGGACTTGTCGAACAGGTCGAGGGTGGAGACGCCGATCGAACCCGTGGATCCCAGGACAACGACGGTGCGGGCGGCGGTCAAACGGGCCAGCCCCAGTGGTCGATCAGCCGTGCGCCCGCGATGACCACGGACGCGAACATCAGCCCGTCAACACGGTCGAGCAGCCCGCCGTGGCCGGGGATCAGATCGCCCGAGTCCTTGACTCCAAACCTGCGCTTCAACGCCGACTCCCAAAGATCGCCGGCCATTGTGGCGAGGCCTCCGGCAAGGCCGATCAGCGCCGCCGCGTACCAGACCACCGTCGCATTGGAAAATGTCGCGACAAGGACCGCCGCGATCATGGCTCCGACAAGCCCGCCGAAGAACCCGGACCAGGTCTTGTTGGGCGAAAACCGGGGCCAGAGCTTGGGCCCCTTCAGCGCGCTGCCGACCAGAAAGGCGCAGATGTCCGCCGACCAGGTGACCGCGAACAACATCGTGGCCCAGCTGCGCCCGTGTTCCTCGCCGCGCAGCCACAGGAGCGCGATGGCGCAGGGGGCGATGTAGATGACGCCATAGGCGGCGTCGGCAGGCCGCTCCGCCGTGCCGCGCGCCACCAGCGCCGCCAGCGCCGCGCCGACGACGACCAGCGTCCAGGCGATGGCATGCTGGTGCAGATACATGGCGAAGACTGTGGCGAGGACACCGACGGTGACCGCCGTCGCGATGCGCACCGGGGCGACCGGCGCGCTCATCACGCCCCATTCGTTGGCCAGCAGGGCGACGCCGATTGAAACCAGCAGCAGCCAGGCCCAGCCGCCGAACCAGAGCGCCAGGATCACGGCCGGAATCAGCACGCTCGCCGAGGCGACACGGACGCGCAGATTATTCCAGTCGAAGCGTCTAGCCGGCGGCGAGGACGTCATCAGACGCGGCTCCGCCAAAACGCCGCTCACGGGCCCGGTACTCGTCGATCGCCGCCTTGAGGTGTTCGGTTCCGTAGTCGGGCCAGTAGACGTCCTGGAACACCAGTTCAGCGTAGGCGCATTCCCACAGCAGGAAATTCGAGATGCGACGCTCACCGCTGGTCCGGACGATCAGATCAGGGGCCGGCGTTTCGGCCGTCGACAGGTGGCTTTCGAAGATCGTCTCATCGAGATCGGCGGCGTGGGCCTTGCCCTGTTCCACGGCCTCGGCGAAGCGGCGGGCGGCATCGGTGATGTCCGCGCGCCCCCCGTAGTTGAAGGCGACCTGGAGCAGGAATTGGTCGTTGTGCGCGGTGCGGGCCTCCGCACGGTCGATAACATCGAGAACGTCGGGCCGAAGACCGGTGCGCCGGCCGATGATGCGAACCTTCACACCCTCGCGCACCAGGCGCTCGAGATCGCTCTCCACATAGGCCTTGAGCAGGCTCATCAGTTCTGAGACCTCGGCCATCGGCCGACGCCAGTTCTCGGTCGAAAAGCCGAAAACAGTCAGGGTTCGGACGCCGAGGCCAGATGCGGCCTCGACGGTGCGTTTGAGGGCCTTCACGCCCTCCCGGTGACCGAAAGTGCGTGGCAGACCGCGCTGTTTGGCCCAGCGCCCGTTGCCATCCATGATGATGGCGACATGCAGCGGCCTGTCCGTCGGCGTCATCGCCACTCCTTCGTGTCCGTCATGCGTCATTCCACGCCAACGTACCGATCAAACCTGCATGATCTCTTGCTCTTTGGTTTTCAAGGTCTCGTCGACACGCTTGACGGCCTCGTCGGTCATCTTCTGAACCTCGACGTCCATCCGGCGATGTTCGTCCTCGGTGATGACCGAAGCCTTTTCGGCCTTCTTCAGGTCGTCCATGGCGTCGCGGCGCACGTTGCGCACGGCGATCTTCTGCTGCTCGGCGTACTTGCCGGCGATCTTGACCAGATCCTTGCGGCGCTCCTCGGTCAGGGGTGGCACGGGGATGCGCAGGTTCTGCCCCTCGACGACCGGATTGAAGCCGAGGCCGGAATTGCGAATGGCCTTTTCCACCGACACCACCAGGGCGCGGTCCCAGACACTGACGCTGATCGAGCGCGGCTCGGGGACGCTGACGGAGCCCACCTGGTTCAGGGGGACGGTGTTGCCATAGGCTTCGACATGCACCTGATCCAGCAGTCCGGCGGACGCCCGACCGGTCCGCAGACTGGCGAACTCCTCCTTCAGGGCGGCGACGGCTTTTTCCATCCGCGCCTTGTAGTTGCTCAACACGGGCTTTTCGCCGGCGGCCATGTGCAGGCTCCCTCTTCTTCCTAGTCAGTTTCGGAGATGACGGTGTGCACGCCTTCGCCGCGCAGCACATTCATCAGATTGCCGCGTTCCCGGATCGAGAAAACGACGATCGGGATGCCGTTTTCGCGCATCAGACTGATCGCCGAGGCGTCCATGACCTTGAGGTCCTTCGACAGCACGTCGTGATAGGTCAGATGGTCGAAGCGCTCGGCGGTCTTGTCCTTTTTCGGATCGGCCGTGTAGACGCCGTCCACGCTGGTGCCCTTGAACAGGGCGTCGCACTTCATCTCCGCCGCGCGCAGGGCCGCGCCGCTGTCGGTTGTGAAGAACGGGTTGCCGGTGCCGGCGGCGAAGATAACCACCCTGCCCTTTTCCAGATGACGTTCGGCGCGGCGACGGATCAACGGTTCGCAGACGGTCGGCATCGGAATGGCCGACTGCACGCGGGTCGAGACGCCGATGCGCTCGAGCGCGTCCTGCATGGCCAGCGCGTTCATGACGGTGGCCAGCATGCCCATGTAGTCGGCGCTGGCCCGTTCCATGCCCTTGGCCGCGCCGGCGAGGCCGCGGAAGATGTTGCCGCCGCCGATCACGAGACAGAGCTCGATGCCGCTGTCGGCGACCTGCTTGAGGTCCCGGGCCACCGCCTCGACGGTGCCCATGTCGATGCCGAAGGCGGAGTCGCCCATCAGCACTTCGCCTGAAACCTTCACCAGAATTCGTTTGTAGGTCTTGGTCGGCATTGGCGTCCGGGGCTCAGCGAGTCAGTAGCGTGGAGAACATAGACCAAGGGCGCCCCCAGCGTCAGCCGGGAGCGCCCTCTTCAGGTCTTCGGAAGGCGGATCAGTTGCCGCCGGTCATCGAGGCCACTTCGGCCGCGAAATCGGTGACTTCCTTTTCGACGCCTTCGCCGAGGGCCAGGCGCACGAAGCCCTGGACCTTCAGCGTGGAGCCGAGCTCCTTGCCGGTCGCTTCAACCAGTTGTTCGACGGTCTGGTCCGGGTTCATGACGAAGGCCTGCTTCAGCAGCACGACTTCCTCGTAGAACTTGCGGATCCGGCCCTCGACCATCTTTTCGACCACCGACTCGGGCTTGCCCGAGGCCAGCGCCTGTTCGGTGAAGACGGCGCGTTCGCGGTCGACGTTGGCCTGGTCCAGGTCATCGGTCGACAGCGACATCGGGTTGGTCGCGGCCACGTGCATGGCGATCTTGCGGCCAAGCTCCATGATCGCCGCCTGGTCGCCGGCGCCCTCGATGGCCACCAGCACGCCGATCTTGCCGAGTTCCGGCGCGACGGCGTTGTGGATGTAGGCGCCGATGGCGCCCTCGGCCACGACGAAGCGCTTCGAACGGCGCACCATCATGTTTTCACCGATCGTGGCGATCAGCTGGGTGACCATCTCGCCGATGACTTCGCCGTCGGCCGTCTTCGCCGCGGTGATGGCTTCGACGCCGTCGACATCGAGACCGGCCTTGGCCGTCGCACGGGCGGCGTTCTGGAACAGCTCGTTGCGGGCGACGAAGTCGGTTTCGGCGTTCAGCTCGATGACCGACGCGGTCATGCCCGCGCCGTCATTGCGCGTGGCGATGGCCACGAGGCCTTCAGCGGCGGCGCGATCCGCCTTCTTGGCGGCCTTGGAGAGGCCCTTGGCGCGCAGCCAGTCGATGGACGCGTCCATGTCGCCGTCGTTTTCGACGAGCGCCTTCTTGCAGTCCATCATGCCGACGCCGGTCTTTTCGCGCAGGTCCTTGACCAGCGCCGCGGTGATTTCCGCCATGTCATGTCCTCCTGAGTTGGGACTTATAGGGGTGCGGCCCGGCCTTACGGCCGGGCTGCGAAAACGGTGTGACGCTGACGCGCTCCGGGCGGAGCGCGTTCAGTCGGCCCTGGATTACTCCGAGGCCGCGGGGGCTTCGGCCGGAGCCGACTCGGGGGCCGCGACGGCCTCCGGTTCAGCGGCGGCTTCAGCGGCGACAGGAGCGGGCTCCGGCGTCATCTCTCGGGCGAGCGCGGGCTCGACCGGCGCTTCGAAGGCGCCGATATCGACGCCGCTGGCCACCACGCCGGCGGCCATGCCGTCGAGCACGGAGTCGGCGATCAGGTCGCAGTACAGCTGGATGGCGCGGGCCGCGTCATCGTTGCCCGGGATCGGATAGGTGATGCCGTCGGGGTCGCAGTTGGTGTCCAGGATCGCGATGACCGGGATGTTCAGCTTGCGGGCCTCGAGAATGGCGATCGCTTCCTTGTTGGTGTCGATCACGAACATGATGTCGGGGATGCCGCCCATGTTCTTGATGCCGCCCAGGCTCAACTCGAGCTTGTCGCGCTCGCGCGTCAGCTGCAGCAGTTCCTTCTTGGTGCGGCCGGCGCCGTCGCCGTCCAGCACGCCTTCCAGCTCGCGCAGACGCGAGATCGAACCGGAGATGGTGCGCCAGTTGGTCAGCGTGCCGCCGAGCCAGCGGTGGTTGACGTAGTACTGGGCGCAGCGCTTCGCCGCGATGGCGACCGGGTCCGAGGCCTGACGCTTGGTGCCGACGAACAGCACGCGACCGCCGGCGGCCGCGACTTCGCGGACCTTCACGAGGGCCTGGTGCAGCAGCGGGATCGACTGCGACAGATCGATGATGTGGATGTTCGAGCGCGAGCCGAAGATGTAGCGGTCCATCTTCGGGTTCCAGCGGTGCGTCTGGTGGCCGAAGTGGGCGCCGGCTTCAAGCAGCTGGCGCATGGAGAACTCGGGGAGAGCCATGTGGTCTTGTCCTTTTTCCGGTTATCGCCTCCGCGGACAAACCCCTGGTGAACCAGGGACCGGAACGGACTGATCAGGATTTCTCCCCGACCGGCCCGAACGTCCACGTGCGTGATGGGCGGGCATGTAGGGGGGAACGGGCGAAAATGCAAGCGGGGGTGCGGTTTGGGGCGTCGGACCGGCGGGTACCGCCCTTGTCCGTCTCCCCGGTGAAGGACGGGCCCCGGACCAAAGAGCGCCGAGTGGACAAGGAGGCGGGCTGTGGTGGCTGCATCCAGGGCCCGTCCTTCGCCGGGGAATGGGGACCTGGCATCCCCGGATACTGATCCCCCTGAATGCCTTGATGGCATTGGAGCTCTGTCGACGACCTTGGTCAAGGACGGCCCTGCGGGCCGCCGCTCCGCGGCCGCCGAAGGCGGTCCTTGAGCAAGGCCGCCGGCAGAGCAACGCTGGCCGTCAAGACATCAGGGGCGGTGCGCCTTCGGGATTGGCTTCGCCCGCAGTCTGCATCTCCCCACCCCGCTCATCCCCGCGAAAGCGGGGACCCAGGCTTTTTCACATCCAGTCAGCATACAGGTCATGCCAGCCGGGATTGCTCCGCTCGATCAGTTCGATCTTCCACGCCCGGTTCCACTTCTTCATCTGACGTTCGCGACGAAACGCGCCCTCGCGGGTGTCGAAGGCCTGATGCCAGATCAGCAGATGCACTCCGTACTTCTTAGTGAAACCGGCCCTCAGGCCCTCGCGGTGTTCCCAGGTCCGCTTCGACAGGTCGTCCGTAGACCCGATGTACAGCGTGCCGTTGCGCTTGCTGGCGAGGATGTAGACGTAGAAGGCCACTCGCTAAAAAGCCTGGGTCCCCGCTTTCGCGGGGATGAGCGGATTTTGCGGGCTGTTGAGGCAAGCCCCATGCCCTCCCCTACACATCCTCCAGATACGCCACCCCCGGCGCGGTCTTCAGCGCGCCCCGCAGGCTGGCGTCGAGCGTGTAGAACCCTGGCAGCTTGACCTCGACCTCGCGGCCGCCGCCGAGGCCGGCGACGAGGACCACCTCCCCGCCCCGCTGGGCCGAGGCGACCTGAAGGCGCTTCTTCAGCGCCTCGATCTCCATCGAATGGGGGGAGACGTGCACGCGCAGACTGGCGGCCACGGACTCGAGGGCCTTGTCGATCGGCTCGGCGTCGTCGCCGAAGAAACGCACCTCGCCGTCGCGCGACTTGGCGCGCACCTTGATGGCCACGGCCTTGCCGGGCTCCAGGATGTCGCGGCAGCGCTTGAGCGCCTCGGGCGGGAACAGCACCTCGTACTCACCGGTCGGGTCCGACAGGGAAACAAAGGCGAACCGCTCGCCGCTCTGCTGGGTGCGTTCCTGGCGGCGACGGACCATGCCGGCCATGCGGAAGGCCTCCGTTCCGGCCTCGGCCTGAACAATGGCGTCGCTGAGCATCGTCGTGCGCCGGCGACGCAGCACGTCGATCATATCCTCCAGCGGGTGGCCGGTGAGGTAGAAGCCGACGGCCGCCAGTTCCTCGTCGAGACGGCGGATCTGGTCCCACGGCTCGGTGCGCGGCAGGCGCGGCCGCGAGGCGTCCGACTGTTCGCCGCCGAACAGGCTGACCTGGGCCGAGGCGCGGTCCGCGGCGAGGCTCTGGCCATGGGCCATCAGCATGTCGGCGGCGGCGGCGATCTGGGCCCGGTTGGGATGGATGTTGTCGAAGGCGCCGGCCCGGGCAAGACCTTCCAGGCCGCGCTTGTTGACCTGCCGGGGGTCGACCCGCTCGATGAAGTCGAACAGATCGACGAAGGGCCCGCCGTCCGTGCGGACGGCGACCACATGCTCCATCGCCGCGAAGCCGACGTTGCGCACCGCGCCGAGCGCATAGAGGACCTCGCCGTCCTCGACCTCGAAGTCGGCGCCCGACCGGTTGATGTCCGGCGGCCGGACGGTGATCTTGAACTTGCGGGCGTCCTGGTAAAACACCGCCAGCTTGTCGGTGTTGGAAAGGTCTAGGCTCATCGAGCCGGCGAAGAACTCGACCGGCGTGTTGGCCTTCAGCCAGGCCGTTTGATAGGCGATCAGGGCGTAGGCGGCGGCGTGTGACTTGTTGAATCCGTAGCCGGCAAACTTCTCGACGTGTTCGAAGATGGCCCCGGCCTTGTCGCCGTCGACGCCGCGGTCGATGGCCCCCGAGACGAACCGGGCCTTTTGCTGGTCCATCTCCTCCTTCTTCTTCTTGCCCATCGCCCGGCGCAGCATGTCGGCTTCGCCGAGGCTGTAGCCGGCCAGGACCTGGGCGATGCGCATCACCTGTTCCTGGTAGACGATGACGCCGTAGGTCTCCTTCAGCACCTCCTCAAGCGAGACGTGCATGGTGTCCATCGGGCGGCGGCCGAACTTGGTGTCGACGAACAGGTCGATGTTGTCCATTGGGCCGGGCCGGTAGAGCGAGATCAGGGCGGTGATTTCCTCGATGGAGCCGGGCCGCATCTTGCGCAGGGTGTCGCGCATGCCCTGGCTTTCCAGCTGGAACACGCCGACCGTCTGGCCCGAAGCCATCAGTTCGTAGGAGGCCGTGTCGTCGAGCGGCAGTTTCGACAGGTCGACCAGCTCCCCACGGCGCGCCAGATGCTTGACCGCGCGGTCCAGCACCGTGAGCGTCTTGAGGCCGAGGAAGTCGAACTTCACCAGTCCGGCGGATTCGACCCACTTCATGTTGAACTGGGTGGCCGGCAGCTCCGAGCGCGGGTCCTTGTACAGCGGCGTCAGCTCGATCAGCGGCCGGTCGCCGATAACCACCCCGGCGGCGTGGGTCGAGGCGTTGCGATAGAGCCCCTCCAGCCGCAGGGCGACCTCAAGCAGCTGGGCGACCGACGGATCCTCGTCGCGCGCCTGACGCAGACGAGGCTCGAGATTGATCGCCTGGGCCAGAGTCACCGGCTGGGCCGGATTGTTGGGCACCATCTTGGCCAGCCGGTCGACCATGCCGAGCGGAAGCTGCATCACCCGGCCGACGTCGCGCAGCACGGCGCGGGCCTGCAGGGTGCCGAAGGTGATGATCTGGGCCACACGGCCGCGGCCGTACTTGTCCTGGACGTATTCGATGACCTCCTCCCGCCGCTCCTGGCAGAAGTCGATATCGAAGTCGGGCATCGAGACCCGCTCGGGATTGAGGAAGCGCTCGAACAGCAGACCGAACCGCAGCGGGTCCAGGTCGGTGATGGTCAGGACCCAGGCGACCAGCGACCCTGCGCCGGAACCACGCCCCGGCCCCACGGGAATGCCCTGGGCCTTGGCCCATTTGATGAAGTCCGACACGATCAGGAAGTAGCCGGAGAAGCCCATCGTCTGGATGACGCCGATCTCGCGCTCCAGCCGGGCCCAGTAATCCGCTTCCGGCGCCGCCAGCTCCAGCCCCTGGAGCCGCAGCTTGAGACCCTCGGCCGCCTGCCACGCCAGCTCCGCCGGCTCGTCGCGCCCGGCCGTGGTCGGGAAGCTCGGCAGGATGGGGTAGCGCTTGGAGACCATGAAGGCGCAGCGCCGGGCGATGTCGATGGTGTTGTCGCAGGCCTCGGGCAGATCCGAGAACAGCGCCCGCATGTCCTTCGCCGGCTTGAACCAGTGCTCCGCCGTCACCCGCCGCCGTTCGTCCTGACCGACGAAGGACCCGTCCGAGATACACAGCAGCGCGTCATGCGCCGCATACATGTCAGGCTTGGCGAAATAGACATCGTTGCTGGCGACCAGCGGGATGTCGTGCTCGTATGCCCAGTGCACGAGGCCCGGCTCCGCCGCCGCCTGCGACGGCAGTCCGTGCCGTTGCAGTTCGACATAGAAGCGGTCGCCGAACACCCGGGCCATCTCGGCCAGCGCCGCCGAGCCTTCCGCGGTCTTGCCGGCGGCGAACAATGGGTCGACCGGGCCGTCCGTCCCGCCGCTCAGCAGGATCAGCCCTTCGGCGTGCTCGACAACGCGCGCCCACGTCACGCAAGGCTCGGCGATGCCGTCGCTGTCGAGATAGGCCGCCGACGACAGGGCCGAGAGGTTGAGATAGCCGGTTTCGGTCTGGGCGATCAGGACAATGGTCGGGGTCCGGGCCCAGCGGTCGGACTGGCCCTCGCCAATGCCGGTCACAGGCAACGCCAGGCCGATCAGGGGCTGGACCCCCGCATCCTTGGCCGTGACGGAAAATTCCAGAGCCCCGAAGAGATTGGCCCGATCGGTGACGCCGACCGCGGGCATGCCCGCCTCGGCGGCCATCTTGCCCACCGCCTCGGCCTTGATGGCGCCTTCGAGCAGCGAATAGGCCGACCGGGCCCGCAGATGAACGAACCCGCCATCGGCGCCGCTCCCTGCCCTGTCCCGCGCCATGGCGCTGTCCTTTCAGATCACCCCGCCCGGCCCTGACGGCCGAACGACAAACGAGTCACCGGACCGACCATCGCCCGACGGGCGATTACGATCCAGAGGCGATCAGGCTACGGCCATGGCCACCGAGCACATCATCCACACAAATCCGGCGACGGAAGCCAGAGCGAGCGATTCACGAGCGATGCGGGCCATTCGGGCCTCCCGGTTCAAGTTGCCTGTTTGTTCTTATTCCTGTTTTGTTCTCATTCGTCAACAGGGGATTCCGCCGACGCTCCACAGTTTCATACAGAGAATGGATCAGCCGCCGGGGCGACTGGTCTTGCGGCGGCCGGCCAGCGGTTCGCCGCCGATGTTCATCGGCGGCTGATGCTGCGCAACAAGGTCGTCGTGTTCACCGCGGCGGACGACGCCCGTGATGTTGAGGCGCGCGAAGATCTCGGTCGCGCCGAACCCGGCCTGGGCTTCATCCCAGGTCTCGAAGACACTGCGATGCAGGCTGTCGGTCTCGCCGGCGTAGACGATCTTCGGGGCGTCGCCGTCCCACTTCACATAGACGAAGTTGGCGCCGCCGGGCGGCACCGGGCGCATCTCTTCGAGCGCCTTGTAGCGATAGAGGGTTCCGGACTGGCCGGCGATATCGAGATGGCGGGTCATAGACGCAAGCTTCCCAGCCGCTGCACACAGGAAGGCCCGAATGACCCTTTTATCCGGGCGAAAGCAAGGCGCTGACGCGGCTGTGATCGTCCGTGCAACGACGGTGAGGGTCGCCGAGGCGCCCGGCCTCCGCCCGCCCGGGCGGATCGGCGCCCTAGAATCCCGGCGCCCGTTCTTCGAGATGACCGTCCTTGAGGGCGAAAACCCGGTCCATGTAGCGGGCCAGCTCCATGTTGTGGGTGGCGATCAGCGCCGCCACGCCGGTGTCCCGCGCAAGGTCGAACAGCGCCTGGAACACCGAGGCCGCCGTGTCGGGATCGAGGTTGCCGGTCGGCTCGTCGGCCAGGAGAAGCCGGGGCTCGTTGGTCAGGGCCCGGGCGATCGCCACGCGCTGCTGCTCGCCGCCGGACAGTTGCCCCGGCTGGTGGTGCAGCCGTTCGGCCAGGCCCAGCCGCGTCAGCAGCGCTTCGGCGCGCGCGCCGGCGACAGGGCGTGGCTGCCCCGCGATCATTGCCGGCATGGCCACGTTCTCGATGGCCGAGAACTCGGGCAGCAGGTGATGGAACTGGTAGACGAAGCCGATCGTACCGAGCCGCATCCGGGTGCGCGGCCGATCGCCCAGCTTCGTGCAATCCTGGCCGACAACCGTGACCGTGCCGCCATCTGGCCGCTCGAGCAGGCCGGCGGCGTGCAGCAGGGACGACTTGCCCGAACCGGACGGGCCGATCAGCCCGACGATCTCGCCCGGCATGACGTCCAGGTTCACGCCCTTGAGCACCGGCAACTGGCCGGCGTCGGTGACGTAGGTGCGGGTCACGCCGCGCAGGGACAGGACGGGCTCACTCATAACGCAGGGCCTCGACCGGATCGATGCGCGACGCCCGCCAGGCCGGCGGCAGGGTGGCGATGAAGCTCATGAACAGCGACCAGCCGGTAATGAGGGCGACCTCGGACCACTCCACCTTGGCCGGGACATGGGTCAGGAAATAGACGTCGGCGTTGAACACGTTCGCGCCGGTGACCCACTCCACGGCCTTCTGCACCGCTTCGATGTTGACGCAGACCAGCACCCCCAGCAGCAGCCCGGCCGCGGTGCCCGCCACGCCGATGGCGGCGCCGGACATGAAGAAGATCCGCAGGATCGCGCCCTGCCCTGCCCCCATGGTGCGCAGGATGCCGATGTCGCGCCCCTTGTTCTTCACCAGCATGATCAGGCCCGAGATGATGTTCATCGCGGCGATGGCCACGATCAGCATCAGGATCAGCCGCATCGCCGCCCGCTCGACTTGCAGCGCCTCGAAGAAGCTCTGGTTCTTCTGGGTCCAGTCGGTGACGATCGCGCCCGGCCCCGCCGCGCCGGCCAGCAGCGGCTTGATCGTGTTGATCGCGTCCGGGTCGTCCAGCATGACCTCGATGGCGTCGACCGTGTCGTCGCGCCCGAAGAACAGCTGGGCCTGCTGCAGCGGCATATAGATGAAGGCCTGGTCGTATTCGCTCATGCCCACCGAGAAGGTGCCGCCGACCGTGTAGTCCTTCTGCGTCACGCTGGTGCCGAAAGCGGTCGTCGAGCCGGTCGGGGAGATCAGCGCGACGGAGTCACCCGGCGCGACGCCGAGGCTGGCCGCCAGCCGGTCGCCCAGCAGGATCAGCTCCCCGCCGTATTCTCCCTGGCCGAAGCCGTCACGGGATCCGGCCTTGATGTTCTTCGCCACGATGGTGGTGGCGGCGAGGTCCGCCGGCGTCACGCCCCGGACGATCGCGCCGGCGATCTGGGCAGGGCCGAGCGCCATGGCCTGGCCCTCGACGACCGGGATGACCTGTTTGACACCGGGAACGGCGCGCAGGCGTGCGACGACCGCGTCGCGGTCCGCGCTGCCCAGCGGCGCGCCGGTGACATAGGCGTGACCGTTGAAGCCGAGGATCCGGTCGAGCAGTTCGGTCCGGAAGCCGTTCATCACGCTCATCACCGTGATCAGCGCGAATACCGCGAGGGTGATGCCGATGAAGGAGATGATCGAGATCAGGCCAACGCCGCCGTGCTTGCGCCGGGCGCGGAGGTAGCGGCCGGCGACGGCCCGCTCCCACACGCCGAACGGCGCCGACACGGTTCCGGCAGGCTTGGTCACGCGGCGGCCTTCGCCGTCAGACGGGCCAGCGCCTCGGCCAGCGGCGCTGTGGTGCGCTCGCCGGTGGCGCGGTTCTTCAGCTCGACATTGCCCTCGGCCAGGCCCTTGGGGCCGATGATCAGCTGCCAGGGCAGGCCGATCAGGTCGGCCTTGGCGAACTTGCCGCCCGGACGCTCGCCGGTGTCGTCATAGAGGGCCGTCTTGCCGGCCGCGTGGATCGCCGCATAGGCCTGCTCGCAGGCCGCGTCGCAGGCTTCGTCGCCGACCCGCAGGTTGATCACGGCCACGTCGAAGGGCGCGACGCTTTCCGGCCAGATGATGCCGCCCTCGTCGTGGCTGGCCTCGATGATCGCGCCGAGCAGGCGCGAGACGCCGACGCCGTAGCTGCCCATGTGCACGGTGTGCTCCTGGCTGTCCGGGCCGGTGACGCTGGCCTTCATTGGCAAGGAGTACTTCTGGCCGAAGTAGAAAATATGGCCGACTTCGATCCCGCGCGCCGACAGCTGGTCGTCGGCCGGAACGGCGGCGAAGGCCGCCTCGTCGTGCATCTCTTCGGTCGCCGCATAGAGAGCCGTGCGCTGATCGACCAGCGGCTGCAGGTCGCCGAACCAGTCAACGTCGGGACCGGGCGCCCCCATCTCGACGAGATCCTTGTGGCAGAAGACCTGGCTCTCGCCGGTGTCGGCCAGCACGATGAACTCGTGAGACAGATCGCCGCCGATCGGACCGGTGTCGGCCTTCATCGGCACGGCCTTGAGGCCCATACGGGCGAACAGGTTCAGATAGGCGATGAACATGCGGTTGTAGGCCGCGCGGGCGTCGGCTTCGTTCAGGTCGAAGCTGTAGGCGTCCTTCATCAGGAACTCGCGCCCACGCATCACGCCGAAGCGCGGACGGCGCTCGTCGCGGAACTTCCACTGGATGTTGTAGAGGTTCAGCGGCAGGTCCTTGTAGCTCTTCACATAGGCCCGGAAGATGTCGGTCACGACCTCCTCGGCGGTGGGCCCGTAGAGCAGGTCGCGCTTGTGGCGGTCGGTGATGCGCAGCATCTCGTCGCCGTAGGCGTCATAGCGGCCGCTCTCGCGCCACAGGTCGGCCAGCTGGATCGTCGGCATCAGCAGCTCGACGGCGCCGGCGCGGTCCATCTCCTCGCGGACGATCTGCTCGACCTTCTTCAGCACCCGCAGCCCGAGCGGCAGCCAGGCGTAGATGCCGGCCGCCTCCTGCCGGATCATGCCGGCGCGCAGCATGAGCTGGTGAGAGACGATCTGGGCGTCAGACGGCGCCTCTTTGAGCACAGGCAGGAAATAGCGCGACAGGCGCATGGGAACCCCTTGAATATCCGGGGCTGACTTAGCCTCTGCCCCCCCGCGTTGGCAACGCGCCGGACGAAAAGAAGGCCGCCGGGAGAGCCGGCGGCCTTGCAAGTCGTCGTCGGGGAAAAACGCCACGGAGCAAGACCGGCGAACCGGATTGCCATGAGCCGAACCTAGCGCTGGATCGCTTTGCGGGCAGTGTTCACCCGTGCGGAACGCCCCACAGACCGACAATCGCCCAACTTTTGGGCGCGTCGGCCCGTCACGTGCGCGCGGCGCCGAAACCGTGGGCGATTCTGCTCAGGCGGCCGGGAAGGACGGCAGCGTGACGAGGTGGAGCTTCAGGACCAGCCAGAGCACGCCCCACAGCACCGCCGAAATCCAGGTGGTGGTGATGAACTTGCGCTTCAGGTCGGGGTTGACCGGCGCGCCGGGATCCCCGCCGTCCTTCACCACGATGCCGGATTCCGCATAGGTCTTCGTGCCGAGCGGCAGGATGGCGAACAGCGCCGTCCACCAGATGGTCAGGTAGATGGCGACTCCGGTGAACAGGCTCATGCGTGGTGATCCTCTTTGGGGGTTTCCATCAGCTCGACGAGCATGCCCCCCATGTCCTTGGGATGCACGAAAATGATCAGGGTGCCGTGGGCGCCGATGCGCGGTTCGCCGAGCACGGTCGCGCCCTTGGCCACCAGGGCGTCGCGCGCTTCGTAGATGTTCTCGACCTCGAAGCAGATGTGGTGCTGGCCGCCCTTGGGGTTCTTGGCCAGGAACCCGTGGATCGGGCTCTTCTCGCCATAGGGCTCGATCAGCTCGATCTGACTGTTCGGCAGATTGACGAAACAGACCCACACGCCCTGCTCCGGCATGGCCCACTTGTCCGTGAACGACGTCGCGCCCAGCAGGTCGCGGTACATCTTCAGCGACTCGTCGATGGAGGGCGTGGCGACCCCGACGTGGTTGAGTTTGCCGATCATGAATCTGTCCTCGGTGCGTGGTTCGAGACGCGCTCTCCGAGCGCTCCTCACCATGACGATAGCTGTGCGAACCCCTGTATCGTCATCCTGAGGAGGCCGCGCAAGCGGCCGTCTCGAAGGACGCTGGGTGAATCTGCAGTCCTAGATCCGCAGCACCGTCGTCTCCACGACCGGCTTGCGGTCCCAGACGCGGAAGGCGGCCTTCTTGACGGCGCGGGAGATCGCCGTCTCGACGACCTCGTCGTGGTCGCGTTCCTCGGCCGGCAGGCGCTTGACCGCCTGTTCGGCTTCCTCGGCAAGGCTGTCGAGGGTGTCTTCCAGCGGGTTCTCGCGGTCGCCGGGCAGGCCCAGCGCCAGCACCTGCGGCCCCGAGACGATGCGACCCTTGCCGTCGAGCGCGATGGACACGATCAGCACGCCATTGTGCGCGGCGTGGCGACGTTCCCGCAGGGCGTCGCCGTTCTCGGGCGTCATGACCCCACCGTCGACGTACAGGCGCCCGGCGGTGACTTCATCGATGATCGCGGCGCGACCGGGCGCGAGGCGGACCATGTCGCCGTTGCGCGGCGCGACGGTCTGGCCGACCTGCAGATCGGTGGCGAAGGCGGCGTGTTCCAGCAGATGGCGGCGCTCGCCATGGGTCGGCACCGCGATCTGCGGCCGGGCCCAGGCGTACATCCGCGCCAGCTCTCCCCGGCAGGGGTGGCCGGAAACGTGGATGCCAGGATGGTCGCGTTCGGTGTAGAGCCGCACGCCCCGATCAGCGAGACCGTTCTGCAGGTTGCGGATCGGGATCTCGTTGCCCGGGATCACGCGCGAGGAAAAGATCGCATGGTCACCCTTGCCCAGCTTCACATGCGGGTGGTCACCGTGGGCGATGCGCGACAGGGCCGCCCGAACCTCGCCCTGGCTGCCGGTGCAGAGGTAGAGGATCTTGTCGTCCGGGAAGTGCTTGGCTTCCTTGTCGTTGATGAAGTCGGGCACGCCCTTGAGCAGCCCGACCGACTTGGCCGCCGCCGTCATGCGGTGCATCGAACGGCCGGCGAGGCAGACGCGGCGGTCGGCGGCCTGGGCCGCGCGGATCACGCTGTCCATGCGCGCGACGTTCGACGCGAAACAGGCCACCGCGACCTTGCCCTTGAGCGGCTTGATCAGCTCGGCCAGGGCCGTGCGGACATCGGCCTCGGACCCGGCCTCCCCTTCTACGAAGACGTTGGTGCTGTCGCAGACCATGGCCAACACGCCCTCGTCGCCGAGACGGCGAATGGCGTCCTCATCGGTCACACCGCCGAGCAACGGGTCGGGATCGATCTTCCAGTCGCCTGTGTGCAGCACGATGCCCAGCGGCGTGCGGATCGCCAGGCCATTGGGCTCGGGAATCGAGTGGGTCAGGGTGATCAGCTCGAGATCGAACGGGCCGAGCGAGAAGGATCCGCTCAGCGGCACCTCGGTAATGTCGACCTCGTCGAGGATCCCGGCGTCGCGAAGCTTTTCGCGCAGCAGGAAGGCCGTGAACGGCGTGGCGAACACCGGCGCCTTGAGCCTCGGCCACAGCCAGGCGACCGCGCCGATATGGTCCTCATGGGCATGGGTCAGCACGATGCCCAGGATGTCCTTGGCGATGCTCTCGGCAAACTCCGGATCGGGCAGGATGACCTCGACGCCGGGCGTCGTCTGGTCGCCGAAGGTGATCCCCAGGTCGACGACGATCCACTTGCGGGCATTCGGGGGACCGAAGCCGTAGAGGTTGAAATTCATGCCGATCTCGTTCGACCCGCCGAGCGGCAGGAAGACGAGCTCATCACTCTTCGAGGCGGGCATCAGGCGGACTTGGCGACGTTGCGGCGGTGGATTTCAAGCAGACCCCGGATCGTCAGATCCGGGTCGAAGTGGTCGATCATGTCGGTAGCGCCTTCAAACAGGGAGACGACGCCTCCGGTAGCGACAACGGTGAGGTGTCCACCCCGTTCCGCCTTGATACGGGCGATCAGCCCCTCGATTAGTCCGATGTAGCCCCAGAACACGCCGGACTGCATGGCGGTGACGGTGTCGGTTCCGACCACACGATTGCCCTCAGGCCGCTGGATGGCAATGCGCGGGAGTTTGGCCGCCGCCTCGTGCAGCGCCTGCATGGAGAGGTTGACCCCGGGCGCGATGACGCCGCCCTCGAAACCGCCGTCGGCGGCGACAATGTCGAACGTGGTGGCCGTGCCGCTGTCGATGACGATGAGCGGACCGGGATAGACGATGTGGGCGCCGATCGCGTTGACCAGACGGTCAGCCCCGGCCTCGGAGGGCTTGTCGATACGCACCTCGACGCCCAGTTCGGCGTTCTCACCGATGATCAGCGGTTCGACCTGCAGGTAGCGCCGCGACAGGTTGCGCAGGTTGAAGATCGACTGCGGCACCACGCTGGAGATGATGCAGCCGGTCAGGCCCCTCATGCTCAGTCCATTCATCTCGAACAGCTGCGACAGCCAGACGGCGTATTCGTCGGCTGTGCGGGTGCTCTCGGTCGCCGAGCGCCACTGCGCGATCCAGGTCTCGCCGTCATGGACGGCGAACAGGGTGTTTGTGTTGCCCTGCTCGATGGCGAGAAGCATTCAGGAAGCTCCGAAGAAGACGTCGCCGGCCGTGATGCGCCGCAGCATGCCGTCTGGCAAGCGCAACCGCAGCGCGCCGTCCGGGTCGAGCCCTTCAGCCGTCCCGGTGACCGTTTCGTGGCCGAGCCGGGCGGTGCAGACCTCGCCCAGGCCATGGGCGCGGCGGGTCCAGGCCTCGGCGATCAGCGGAAAGCCGGACGTCTGCCAGACCCGCCGCCAGCGTTCGAACGCCTCGGCAAGGACAGTCAACGCTTCCAGCGGCTTTGGCGGCGGACCGGTCATGTGTTCCGCGAAGGCCGTCGCAGGGCGCTCGGGTGCCTCGGGCGGAGTCGCGAGGTTCACGCCGACGCCGACCGCGACCCACAGGCCACCAGAGGCATGCTGGCCGGATTCAACGAGGATGCCGCTGGCCTTGCGGCCATCGATCATCGGGTCGTTGGGCCATTTCAGGCTGACCTTCGAGGCCGGTACATAGGCGTCGGCCAGATCGGCCACAGCCAGAGCGGCGATGAAGCTGATCTGCGCCGCCTCGGCGGGTGGACGGTCGGTGACCAGCAGCAGGGTGGCGGCGAGGTTGCCCTGCCCCGTCTCCCAGCTGCGTCCGCGCCGGCCGCGACCGGCGGTCTGGCGAGCGGCAGTGATCCATAGAGGGCCCGCCTCGCCCGCCTCGGCCCGACGACGCGCTTCGGCGTTGGTGGAATCGACTTCCTCCAGCGCCTCGATCCGCGGAGCGGTCACGTCAGCCGAAGGCTGCGGCGGCGGCCAGGGCCAGCGGCTCCAGCCAGTGCAGGGCCACGAGGCCGACCGGGAAGGAGAACAGCGCCGCGACGACAGCGATGGTCCTGGCGGTCAGCGGCGGCGCTTCCACAGGGCCGGCCGACGGATCGAACCACATGACCTTGATCAGGCGCAGATAGTAGAACGCCGCCACCACGCTGCCGACCAGGCCGGCCACGGCCGCCCATTCGAGATGCGCGCCGATCGCCGCCTTGAACACGAAGTACTTGGCAAAGAAGCCGGTGAACGGCGGCAGTCCGAGGGCCGACAGAGCGAAGGCGGTCATGGCCAGGGCGATACCCGGCTGTTCCCTGAACAGGCCCGCCATGTCGTCGATCGTCTCCATCGGCTTGCCGTCACGCCGCAGGGCGCTGAGGCAGGCGAAGAAGCCGGTCACATCGACCAAGTAGAGAACCGTGAACATCAGCATGGCCTGCACGCCGCTCTCGCCTCCGGCAGCAAGGCCCAGCAGGGCGTAACCGATGTTGGCGATCGAACTATAGGCCCACAGGCGCTTGAGGTTGCGCTGGGCGAGACCGGCGAAGGCGCCGACGAACACCGACAACAGGGCGACCACGACGATCACCTGCTGCCACTGGCCGATCGCCTGGCCGAAGCCTTCCGACAGCACGCGGGCCAGCAGCACCATGGCGGCCATCTTCGGCGCGCCGGCAAAGAAGCCGACGACCGGCGTCGGGGCGCCTTCGTAGACGTCCGGCGTCCACATGTGGAACGGCGCGGCGGAGACCTTGAAGGCCAGGCCGCAGATCAGGAACACCAGTCCAAACAGCACGCCGGTGTGGGCATGGCCCTGCACAGAGGCGGCGATGACGTCGAAGTGGGTCGAGCCGGCGAAGCCGTAGATGAGCGAGGCGCCGTAGAGCAGCAGGCCCGACGAGAGCGCGCCGAGCACGAAGTACTTGAGGCCGGCTTCAGAGGATTTGGCGTCGTCGCGGCGGAACGCGGCCAGCACGTAGAGCGCCAGCGAGTGCAATTCGATGCCGACATAGAGCGAGATCAGGTCGCCGGCCGAGGCCATCATGCCCATGCCGAGCGCGGCCAGCAGGATCAGGATCGGGAACTCGAACTTGTCGTCACCCCGCGCGCGCAGCCAGCCGCCGCCCAGCGGGATGGCCAGGGCGCTGGCGGCATAGATGGCCACCTTGGCGAAGGTCGACAGGTTGTCGACGATCACGCCGCCGGCGAAGGCGCGGCCATGGTCTCCGGTCACGGCCGCCGCGCCGGCGATGGCCAGCACCAGCATCGCCGCGCCGTCGAACAGGGCGCCGCCCTTGCCGCGGAAAGCGCCGACCAGCAGCAGCAGCAGGGCGCCGATCGCGAGGATCAGCTCCGGCCGGACGAGATTGAGATCGGTGAGGGTCATCGGCGGCTCACCCGGCGATCGCGGCGCGCCAGGCGCCGACCAGGGCGTCGACCGACGCTCCGGTGATGTGGAACACGACGTCCGGCTGGACACCGAGATAGAGGGTCGAGACGATCAGCGGCGCGAACACCACCATCTCGCGCCAGGTCAGATCGGTGATCTGGGCCAAGGCCGGATTGGTGATTTCGCCGAAGATGACCCGGCGATAGAGGCTCAGCGCATAGACCGCCGACAGGATCACACCGGTGGCCGCGAACAGCGCCGTCCAGGTCGAGGCGCCGTAGGCGCCGGCCATGGTCAGGATTTCGCCGATGAAGCCGCTGGTGCCCGGCAGGCCGACGTTGCCCATGGTGAACAGCATGAACACCGCCGCGTAGAACGGCATGCGGTTCACCAGGCCGCCGTAGAAGGCGATCTCGCGGGTGTGCATGCGGTCATAGACCACGCCGACGCAGAGGAAGAGCGCGCCGGAGATCACCCCGTGGCTCAGCATCTGGAAGATCGCGCCCTGCTCGCCCTGCACGTTGCCGCTGAAGATGCCCATGGTCACGAAGCCCATGTGGGCGACCGACGAATAGGCGATCAGCTTCTTGATGTCGGTCTGACGGAAGGCGACCAGCGAGGTGTAGATGATGGCGATGACCGACAGGCCGAAGACCAGCGGCGTGAACAGGTGGCTGGCCTGCGGGAACATCGGGATGCTGAAGCGCAGGAAGCCGTAACCGCCCATCTTGAGCAGGATGCCCGCCAGGATCACCGAGCCTGCCGTCGGCGCCTCGACGTGGGCGTCGGGCAGCCAGGTGTGTACCGGCCAAATCGGCATCTTGACCGCGAAGCTGGCGAAGAAGGCCAGCCACAGCCAGGTCTGGATCGCCGGATCGAAGTGGTAGTGCATCAGGTCCGGGATCGAGCTGGTGCCGGAGATGCCGATCATGGCGAGGATCGCCGCCAGCATCAGGACCGAACCCAGCAGGGTGTAGAGGAAGAACTTGAAGGCCGCGTAGACCCGGTTCTTGCCGCCCCAGATGCCGATGATCAGGAACATCGGCACGAGGCCGGCCTCGAAGAACAGGTAGAACAGCACCAGGTCCAGCGCGCAGAACACGCCGATGACCAGGGTCTCGAGGATCAGGAAGGCGATCATGTACTCGAGGACGCGCTTCTCGATCGTCTTCCAGCTGGCGATGATGCACAGCGGCAGCAGGAAGGCCGTCAGGAGCACGAACAGCACCGAGATGCCGTCGATGCCCATGCGGTAGCTGAGCCCCGCGAACCACGGGATCTCTTCGAGGAACTGGAAGCCCGGGTTGGCCGGATCAAAGTCGAGCGTCAGCTTCACCGACAGGGCGAAGGTCGCCAGCGTGGTCGCCAGCGCGATCCACTTGCTGGCCGTGTCACGCGCCTCGCCCGGCTGGCCGAAGAAGCGCAGCGCCAAGATGGCGGCGACACCGGCCAGCGGCAGGAACGTAACGAGTGAAAGAAGGCCGGTCATCGGTCAGCCTCCCCGCGAGAAGGCATAGAGCGCGAAGGACAACAGACCGGCGACCCCCAGCAGCATGACAAAGGCGTAGTGGTAGACGTAGCCGGTCTGCAGCCGGCCGGTGCGCTTGCCCACCGCCAGCGAGACGGCCGACACACCGTCCGGGCCCAGACCGTCGATCAGCTTCTGGTCGCCGCCCTTCCAGAACAGGTCGCCCAGGAACCGGGCGGCCCGAACGAAGGTGGCGTCATAGAGCTCGTCGAAGAACCACTTGTTGTAGAGGAAGGACCACAGCGGGCCGCGGCGGGCCGCGATCCGCGCGCCCATGCCCTCCCTGGCGATATAGACCCACCAGGCGATGGCCAGACCGGTCATCGAGACAACGAGCGGGGCCCAGATGACCCAGGTCGGCGCGCCGTGCATCTCGTGCAGAACGTGGTTGTGCGGGCCGTTGAAGATGGCCCCGCGCCAGAACTCGACCTGCTTCTCGCCGACGAAGTTCTCGACGAAGACGTAGCCCGCGCCGAGCGCGCCGACCGCCAGCACCAGCAGCGGAACCAGCATCACCAGCGGACTCTCGTGAGGCGTATGGGCGTGGCCATGAGCGTGATCGTCGTGGCCATGATCGTCATGGGCGGCATGAGCGTCGGCGTGGTGGTCGTCATGGCCGTGCGCCGCATGCTCGCCCCACTTGGGCGTGCCGTGGAAGGTCATGAAGGCCAGACGCCAGCTGTAGAAGGCCGTCAGGCCGGCGGCCAGCAGGCTGACGATGAAGGCAAAGTTGGCGATGCCGTTGTCGCGACCCGCTGCCCAGGCCGCCTCGATGATCGTGTCCTTGGAGTAGAAGCCGGCGAAGCCCAGATCGACGCCCGGGATGCCGAAGCCGGTGATGGCCAGGGTGCCGATAGTCATGACCGCCCAGGTCACCGGCAGATATTTCCACAGGCCGCCCATCTTCCGCATGTCCTGCTCGTGGTGCATCCCGTGGATCACCGAGCCGGCGCCAAGGAACAGCAGGGCCTTGAAGAAGGCGTGCGTGAACAGGTGGAACATGGCCGCCTGGTAGGCGCCCACGCCTGCGGCGAAGAACATGTAGCCGAGCTGCGAACAGGTCGAATAGGCGATGACCCGCTTGATGTCGTTCTGGGCCAGACCGACCGTCGCCGCGAACAGCGCCGTGATGGCGCCGATCAGGGTGACGACGTTGCGCGCCACGGGGGCGTACTCGAACATCGGCGACAGCAGGCAGACCATGTAGACGCCGGCGGTGACCATGGTCGCCGCGTGGATCAGGGCCGAGACCGGCGTCGGACCTTCCATGGCGTCCGGCAGCCAGGTGTGCAGGAAGAACTGCGCCGACTTGCCCATGGCGCCGATGAACAGCAGCACGCAGGCCAGGTCGACCAGCGGCAGGGTGTGGCCGGCGAAGGTCCAGGTCTTCGAGGCGCTGTCCGCGATCATCGGGAACAGCTCGGCGAACTGGATCGTGCCGTAGGCCCAGAACACCGTCATGATGCCCAGCGCAAAGCCGAAGTCGCCGACGCGGTTGACGACGAAGGCCTTGATCGAGGCGGCGTTGGCCGTGGGCTTCTTGAACCAGAAGCCGATCAGAAGATAGGACGCCAGCCCCACCCCTTCCCAGCCGAAGAACAGCTGCATGAAGTCGGCTGCGGTGACCAGCGCCAGCATGGCGAAGGTGAACAGCGACAGGTAGGCGAAGAACCGCGGACGGCTGTCGTCCTCGGCCATGTAGCCCCAGCTGTAGAGGTGCACGAGGGCCGAGACCGTGGTCACGACCACCAGCATCACGGCGCTCAGGCCGTCGAGGCGGAACGACCAGGCGGAGTGGAAGTCACCGACATTGATGAACGGCGCCAGCGCGACAGTGACCGGTTCGAGGCCACCCCAGGTCCACTGGCTGAAGACGTACCAGCTGAGGCCGCAGGTCAGCAGCAGCAGGCCGGTGGTGATGGTCTGCGAGACGAGGTCGCCCAGGCGACGGCCGAACAGCCCTGCGATCAGGGCGCCCAGCAGCGGGGCGAAGAGAAGGACGGTGAGGAGCTGTTGCAACGGGTCAGCCCTTCATCACGGAGGCGTCGTCCACGGCGATGTCGCCGCGGTTACGGAAGAAGGTCACCAGGATGGCCAGGCCGACGGCGGCCTCGGCCGCGGCGACGGTCAGCACGAACATCGCGAAGATCTGCCCGACCACGTCGTGCAGATAGACGCTGAAGGCGACCAGGTTGATGTTCACCGCCAGCAGGATCAGCTCGATCGACATCAGGATGATGATGACGTTCTTGCGGTTCACGAAGATGCCGAAGACGCCGATCGTGAACAGGATCGCGGCGACGGTCAGGTAGTTCGTCAGACCAATCATTCGCTGATCCCCTCGCCGGGTTTGATGTCGACGATCGTCATGCCGGTGGCAGGCGTGCGCGCGTTCTGGTCGGCGATGACCTGGCGCTTGACGCCCGGCTTGTGGCGCAGGGTCAGGACGATGGCCCCGATCATCGCCACCAGCAGGACGAGGCCGGCCGCCTGGAAGAAGTAGACGTAGTCGGTATAGAGCACCCGGCCGATGGCCTCGGCGTTGGTCACACTGGTTCCTGCGGAGGCGTCAGGCCCGGTGGACGCGGAGGCGGCGCCCTGGGTCGCGACCCTGGTCGCCACGATGACCATCTCGACCGCCAGCACCCCGGCGACCAGTCCGCCGACCGGCAGATAGCGCGAGAAGCCTTCACGAAGCTGGGTGAAGTCGACGTCGAGCATCATGACGACGAACAGGAACAGCACCGCGACCGCGCCGACGTAGACGACGACCAGCAGCATGGCCAGAAACTCGGCGCCCATCAGGACGAAGAGGCCGGCGGCGCTGAAGAAGGCGGTGATCAGGAACAGCACCGAGTGCACGGGGTTGCGCGCGAAGACCACGGCGAGACCCGCCGTGATCGTCGTCGCCGCCATGATGTAGAAGGCGATCGCCTGCAGGGTCATCGGAAGGCCGCGTCCATTTCGAGGTTCTTCGCGATCTCTCGCTCCCAGCGGTCGCCGTTATCCAGCAGCCGCGCCTTGTCGTAGTAGAGCTCCTCACGGGTCTCGGTGGCGTACTCGGTGTTCGGCCCCTCGACGATGGCGTCCACCGGGCAGGCCTCCTGGCAAAGACCGCAGTAGATGCACTTGACCATGTCGATGTCGTAGCGGGTCGTACGACGGCTGCCGTCGGCGCGCGGCTCGGCCTCGATGTAGATGGCCTGGGCCGGACAGACGGCCTCGCAGAGCTTGCAGGCGATGCAGCGCTCTTCCCCTGACGGATAACGGCGCAGGGCGTGCTCGCCCCGGAAGCGCGGCGACTGCGGACCGCGCTCGTTGGGATAGATGACCGTCTTCTTGGGGGCGACCAGGTACTTCATGGCCAGCCCGAAGGCGCCCACGAAGTCCAGCATGGCCGCGCCCTTGATGGCCTGTCCGATGCGCTGCATCATCATTGGGCGGCCTTCTTGGGCTGGATTTCGCACAGGTAGTTGGACAGCAGGGACATGTCGCCGCCGGCGTTGATCGGCCGGACGACGCCCCCCGCTTCCGCGCAGTGGGCCTTGGCGCGGCGCATCTCGTCGTAGGTCACCAGGCCGCGGCCGAGCGGGTAGCTCTGGGCCTTGGCTTCGAGGCTGGCGCAGGCGCCGAGCATCAGCAGCAGGGACAGGGCGGCGACAGTGCGCATCAGAGGCCTCCCCCGTAGACGCGCCAGCCGGCCACCAGAATGACCGCCACGAGGGTCATGGGCAGGAAGACCTTCCAGCCCAGCCGCATCAGCTGGTCGTAGCGGTAGCGAGGCACGATGGCCTTGGCCATGGCGAACATGAAGAACCAGCCGATGATCTTGGCGAAGAACACCAGGAAGAAGAAGGTGCTCTGGGCCGTGGCGGGCCAGCTGTCGAGGAAGGGCGTCGGGAAGCCGGGATTCCAGCCGCCGAAGAACAGCACGCTGAGCATCGCGCACATCAGCACGATGTTGGCGTACTCGCCGATCATGAACAGCAGATAGGGCGTGGAGCTGTATTCGACCTGGTAGCCGGCCACGAGCTCGGACTCGGCCTCGGGCAGGTCGAAGGGCGGGCGGTTCGTCTCGGCCAGGGCCGAGATGTAGAACACGACCATCATCGGGATCATCACAAGAGCGATCGGCAGGTTCTTCAGGCCGCCGCCGAAGACGTTCCAGTTCCAGAACCAGCCGGCCTGCTTCGTCACCAGTTCGCTGAGGTTCATCGTCCCGGCCAGCAGGATCACGGTGATGATCACGAAGCCGATCGAGACCTCATAGGAGACCATCTGGGCCGCCGACCGCAGGGCGCCGAGGAAGGGGTACTTCGAGTTGGAGGCCCAGCCGCCCATGATGATGCCGTAGACACCCAGGGAACTGATCGCCAGCAGGTACAGGATGCCGACGTTGACGTTGGCGATCACCCAGCCGGGCGCCAGCGGGATCACCGCCCAGGCGCCGAACGCCAGCACGAAGCTGAGCAGCGGGGCCAGCAGGAACACGATCTTGTCGGCCCCGGCCGGGATGACGATTTCCTTCAGCACGAACTTCAGGAAGTCGGCGAACGACTGGAACAGGCCAAATGGCCCGACCACGTTGGGGCCCTTGCGCATCTGCACGCCGGCCCAGACCTTGCGGTCGCCCCACAGCAGGAACGCCAGGCTGAGCAGCACCCAGATCAGGACGAGCGCGATCTGGCCGACGGCCAGTCCGAACCAGAGAAGGGGGGAGACGGCTTGCTCGGGCACTCGCCTACTCCGCGGCCATCTTGACGGCGCCGGAGGCCAGGGCCGCGCATTCGGCCATGGTCACGCTGGCGCGCGCGATCGGGTTGGTCAGGTGGAAGGCCGTCACGGCGGCCGCGAACGACTCGTCGGACAGTTTGCCGGCGTCGCCGACGGCGGAAAGGTCGAACACCGTCGGGGTCGATCCCGGGGCGTAGTCGATCTGGCCGAAGGTCGGATGGTCGGCGAACAGTTTCAGGCGCAGCTGGTCGAGGCTGTCGTAGGGCAGCCTGGCGCCGACATGTTCGGAGAGTGCGCGCAGGATCGACCAGTCTTCCTTGGCCTCGCCCTTGGGGAACACCGCGCGTTCGCCCATCTGCACCCGGCCCTCGGTGTTGGCGTACAGGCCGTTCTTCTCGGTATAGGCGGCGCCCGGCAGGATGACGTCGGCCTTGTGGGCTCCACGGTCGCCGTGGCTACCCAGATAGACCGTGAAGGCGCCGGAGGCCGAGGCCTCGCATTCGTCGGCGCCCAGCAGGAACAGCAGGTCCAGCGCGCCCGGCTTGAGCATCTCGCCCGTCGCCAGACCGCCCTCGCCCGGCAGGAAGCCGAGATCGAGACCGGCGACGCGGCCGGCGGCCGCGTGCAGCACGTTCCAGCCGTTCCAGCCTTCGCGGACAATGTTGAAGCTCTTCGCGGCGCCGGCCAGCGCTTTCAGCACCGCGCCGCCGTCTGCCCGAGCCAGCGCGCCCTGACCGATGATGATGGCCGGGTTCCTGGCGGTCTTCAGGGCGGTCACGAAGTCCGACTTCGACTTGGCAAGACCTGTGATCGAGGCCGGACCAGCGCCCAGATAGTCGTAGTCGTAGGTCAGGTCGGCCTGTTGGCCGATCACGCCGAAGCGGGTCTTGCCGGTCAGCCACAGCTTGCGAAGACGGGCGTTGAACACCGGCGCCTCGAGGCGCGGGTTGGTCCCGACCAGCAGCACCACGTCGGCCTGCTCGATGCCGGCCAGTGTCGTGTTGAACAGCCAGCTCTCGCGCGGCCCGGCGCCGAGCGCGGTTCCGTCCTGGCGGCTGTCGAGGTTCTTCACGCCCAGCGCGCCGAACAGGTCCAGCGCGGCCTTCATCGACTCTGCGTCCTGCAGGTCGCCGGCGATCACGCCGATCTTCTCAGGCGCCGTCGCCTTGATCTTGCCGGCGACGGCGGCGAAGGCCTCGCCCCAGGTCGCCGGCGCGAGCTTGCCGTTCACCCGAACGTACGGCCGGTCGAGGCGTTGACGGCCAAGGCCGTCGACGGCGTAGCGACTCTTGTCGCTCAGCCACTCCTCGTTGATGTCCTCGTTGACCCGCGGCAGGGCCCGCATCACCTGGGCGCCTCGGCTGTCGATGCGCACCGCGCTGCCGAGCGCGTCCATCACGTCGACGCTCTGGGTCTTCTTCAGCTCCCAGGGCCGGTAGTTGAAGGTCCAGGGCTTGTGGGTCAGGGCGCCGACCGGGCACAGGTCGTTGACGTTGCCCGACAGCTCGCTGGTCACCGCTGCGCCCAGATAGGTCGTGATTTCAACGTCTTCGCCGCGCGAGATCAGGCCGATCTCGGGAACGCCCGCGACCTCGGTGATGAACCGCACGCAGCGGGTGCACTGGATGCAGCGCGTCATCACGGTCTTGATGAGCGGGCCCATCTCTTTCTCTTCAACCGCACGCTTGTTCTCGGCGTAACGGCTTCCGTCGCGGCCATAGCCCATGGCCTGGTCCTGCAGGTCGCACTCACCGCCCTGGTCGCAGATCGGGCAATCCAGCGGGTGGTTGATCAGCAGGAATTCCATCACGCCTTCGCGGGCCTTCTTGACCATCGGCGTGTTGGTGAAGATCTCCTGGTTCTCGGCGGCGGGCAGCGCGCAGGAGGCCTGCGGCTTGGGCGGGCCTGGCTTCACTTCAACCAGACACATGCGGCAATTGCCGGCGATCGAGAGGCGCTCGTGATAGCAGAAGCGCGGAATCTCCTCGCCCGCCAGCTCGGCCACCTGCAGGACCGTCATCCCGGGCTCGAACTCGACCTCGACGCCGTTGACCTTGGCTATGGGCATATGGGCTGCACTACCTGAGCATGGGCGCGCCGGCCCCCGTTGGAACGGGAGCCGCGTTGGTGCGCTGTCTCTATCGCTTCACGCCTCGCGTCAACCATTCGGGAGCCTCGAAACGGGGGAAAACGCCGTGGTCACGGCGCTGGTCGCCGGGATCGCGTCCAGGAAGCCCAGATCGTGGCCCGGAACGATGAAATCCCCGTCGCGCGCCATGGTCCTCAGACGTGTCAGAGTCGCGAGATAGACCTCTCGATCCTCGGGGTGCGGTTGCACGCCGAGCGGCTCCAGGGTCTCGCAGAAATAGCAGGCGTCGCCGGCCAGAACGTCATGCCCCCCTGCCCGCTTCACCCGCAACGACTGGTGGCCGCAGGTGTGGCCGGGGGTATGGAAAAGCTCGCAGCTGCCGTCGCCGAACAGGTCATGCGAGGCGCCGGTCAGGACGCGGCGATGGCCCATTTCCAGCGCCCGTCGACCGTGCGCCTTCGGATGATCGGCAAGCGACCGGTCCAGCTCCGCAGCATGAATGTAGATGTCGGCGTTCGGCAGCAGATCGGCGGCGCCCAGGTGGTCGAAGTGAGCGTGCGAGGCGACCAGCCGTTCGACCTTGCCCGGATCGACGTCGATGGCTCGCAGGCGCGAAGCCAGATCATGTCCTTTCGGCAGGCTGCAGGCGTAGTCGCCGAACAGCAGCTTGCCGTCCATATCCGGGCGCAGGCCGGTGTCGAACACGGCGTATCCACGGGTCGGGTGCGCGATCAGATAAGCCATCACCGGCACGGTGCGCGGGCCAGTCAGGTCCTCCTGAAAGACCTCAGCCGGCGCGGTGATCTCGCCGCATTGCAGGGGGTGGATGCGGACGCTCACAGCGCGTCCTTGCGGCAGGTCGGAACCGCCTGGTCGAGCGCGCCGGCGATCACCTGCCGCAGTTGGCAGGAATAGCGCTGGGTATAGGCCGGCTGGGCCTGCAGGGCGCGGATGGCCGGCGCATGGCACTGGACCCGCTCGGCGATGATGAAGGCCCAGCGCGGATCGTCCGGCGCCATCTGCAGGATCTGCTCGAAGGTCGTGAACATCATGTCGCTGTAGGCGGCGTAACGTTCCCGATAGGCGCCGCCGACCTTCGACGCCGGGTCGGGACGCTCCAGCAGGGCCTGATAGGCCTTGTCGGTATTCGGGCAGGCCAGCTCCGGATTGGAGATGGTGACCTGGATGAAGGTGGCCCAGCTCGAATAGGTCGACTCGGTCATCTGCACCTGCCGGGCGACCCGCACCTGGTCGAGCCCGACATAGACCGCCAGCACGGCCGTGCTCGCGGTGATGATGGTGGCGACCCCGCCCAGCACCGACCACAGCGCCGTCGACTTGAGCCACGTCCGCTCTTCCGCGGGCGAGGACAGTTCGATGTCGAGCTCGTGGGGCTCGGCCAAGCGCCTACTCCGCCGAGGCGGTGGGCGATTTGACCGCCGGGCTGACGCCGAAGATCGCCAGCAGCACCAGAATGATGGTGACAGCGGACCAGACGGCCTGTTGCAGGCCCGGGACCATCGCCTTGAGAAATCCGGTCGCGGTCACGGGTGCGCCACCCAGCACGAACTTGATCAGGGCCAGGGACCAGAAGATCGCAAACAGCACGGTCAGCAGGCCGGGGATGGCCAGCCAGATGCCGCGATAGCCCAGCTGCCGACCAACGACGGTCAGGGCGACAACGGGAACGAAGGCGATCACCGCCCGAATGACATAGTCCATGGCCCTACTCCGCCGCGATCAGGCTTGCCCCTTGAACGTGAGGCTTGCCGGCGCGGTAGCTGGTGATGCGGTCTTCGACTTCGTGACGGAAATGGCGGAACAGACCCTGGATCGGCCAGGCCGCCGCGTCGCCGAGGGCGCAGATGGTGTGGCCTTCGACCTGGGTCGTGACGTCGAGGAGCATGTCGATCTCCTTCATGTCCGCCTCGCCGGTGGCCATGCGCTCCATCACCCGCCACATCCAGCCCGTGCCTTCACGGCACGGCGTGCACTGGCCGCAGCTCTCGTGCTTGTAGAAATAGCTCAGCCGGGCGATGGCGCGGATCAGGTCGGTGGACTTGTCCATGACGATGACCGCCGCGGTGCCCAGGCCGGACTTGAGAGCCGACAGGGAGTCGAAGTCCATCAGCACATCCTCGGCCTCGTGGGCCGGGATCATGCGGACCGAAGAGCCGCCCGGGATGACGGCCTTGAGATTGCCCCAGCCACCCTTGATGCCGCCGCAGTGGTCTTCGATCAGCTGCTTGAACGGGATGCTCATCGCCTCTTCGACGTTGCAGGGCAGATTCACATGCCCGGAAACGCAGAACAGCTTGGTGCCGGTGTTGTTGGGGCGGCCGAAGCCTGCGAACCAGCCGGCGCCGCGACGCAGGATGGTGCCGGCGACGGCGATGCTCTCGACGTTGTTGACGGTCGTCGGGCAGCCATAGAGGCCAGCGCCGGCCGGGAACGGCGGCTTCAGGCGGGGCTGGCCCTTCTTGCCCTCGAGGCTCTCGAGCAGCGCGGTTTCCTCGCCGCAGATATAGGCCCCGCCTCCGTGGTGGACGTAGAGGTCGAAGTCCCAGCCATGGACGTTGTTCTTGCCGATCAGCTTCGCTTCATAAGCCTGCTTGATCGCCGCCTCGAGCACCTCGCGCTCGCGCACATATTCGCCGCGGATGTAGATGTAGCAGGCGTGCGCCTGCATCGCGAACGAGGCGATCAGGCAGCCCTCGATCAGCAGGTGCGGATCGTGGCGCATGATCTCCCGGTCCTTGCAGGTGCCGGGCTCGGACTCGTCGGCGTTGACGACCAGGTAGTGGGGACGCCCGTCCTTCACTTCCTTGGGCATGAACGACCACTTCAGGCCGGTGCCGAAGCCGGCGCCGCCGCGACCGCGCAGGCCGCTCTGCTTGATGTTGTCGATGATCCACGCGCCGCCGGCGTCGATCATGTCCCTGGTGCCGTTCCAGCAGCCGCGTTTCTTCGCCCCTTCGAGACCCCAGTCCTGGAGCCCGTAGAGGTTGGTGAAGATGCGGTCCTTGTCTTCGAGGATGCCGACCATGGTGCTTCAGGCTTTCGGATCGAAGGGATTGGCGCGCCGCCAGGCGGTGCGGCGCCAGATCACGTAGATGAAAAGGACCCATCCGAGGGCGATCAGGCCGTATCCGATCGCGATCAGGGTGTGGGACCAGGTGTAGATGCCCCAGGAGGGCAGGATCAGCAGAAAACCGGCCAGGATCAGGAAGAAACCGACCAGCCGCTCACGGCGATACAGCGACCGGAGCTGGTCGATGTAGGCGATCCGCTTTGCGTTCAGGTCGGCGTCATCCATCAAGCCGCCGGCTCCTTCTTCGCCTTCTTCGGCTTTTCAGGAAGGTTGGGGATCTTGATCTTCTTCCCCGCCGAGCCGTCGTAAAGCTTCGGTTCGAGCAGGGTCTGGATCTTGCCGTGCGGCTCCGAAGCCCCCCGGCCGATGCGCGAGCCGGGCTTGGGCTTCTTGCCCGCCGCGAACTCGTCAAGGATCGTCGCCAGACTCTCCGGCGTCAGGTCCTCGTAATAGTAGTCGTTGATCGCGGCCATCGGGGCGTTTGAACAGGCGCCCAGGCACTCGACCTCTTCCCAGCTGAACTTGCCGTCGGCCGAGACATGGTTCTTGGGGCCGATCTTCTCGTAGAGGACCTTCTTCAGGTCATTGGCGCCGCACAGCATGCAGGGCGTGGTGCCGCACAGCTGGACAAAGGCAACGTTTCCAACCGGTTCCAGCTGGAACATGGTGTAAAAGGTCGCCACTTCCAGCACGCGGATGACCGGCATGCCGAGCAGCTCGGCAACGGTGCGGATGGCGGGCTCGGAGACCCAGCCTTCCTGCTTCTGGATCAGCCACAGGATCGGCAACACGGCCGACTGCTTGCGCTCGGGCGGGTACTTGGCGATCCACCACTGGGCGGTCTTCAGCGTGTCCTTGCTGAAGTCGAAGCTTGCGGGCTGCTCTTTGGCGAGACGACGGACGGACATGCGTCAGGCTTTCACGAAATCAACGCGGGCGATCTTGCCGTCCGCGATGGTGTAGATGGCGGCGACCTCGAAAGCGGGGCCTTCGGGGCCGCGCGAAACGCGTTCGTGGTCGATGACGGTGTTGCCGATGGCGATCCGCGCGACGAGCTCCGCCCGGTTCTGCGGAAACTGGGCGAACACGCCCTTGTAGCGGTCCCGGTAGGCCTCGATGCCCTGCAGGTTCTGCTCACCGTTCAGGTCGTAGACCGCGATGTCATCGGCAAAACAGGCGCAATGAGCGTTCAGATCCTGGACGTTGTAGGCGTCGAGCTGGGCCTGGGCGACTTCGGCAGGTGTCACCGGTCGATCTCCCCGAACACGATGTCGAGGCTGCCGAGGATGGCGCTGACGTCGGCCAGCATGTGGCCCCGGTTTAGGAAGTCCATCGCCGCCAGATGCGGGAAGCCCGGCGCGCGGATCTTGCAGCGGTAGGGCTTGTTGGTGCCGTCGCTGACGAGGAAAACGCCGAACTCGCCCTTGGGGGCCTCGACGCAGGCGTAAACCTCGCCTTCCGGCGTGCGGAAGCCTTCGGTGTAGAGCTTGAAGTGATGGATCAGCGCTTCCATCGACGCCTTCATCTCGGCGCGGCGCGGCGGCGAAACCTTGTTGTCGAGCGTCATCACCGGGCCCGGCGTCCCGCGCAGCATGGCGCAGGCCTGGCGGATGATCTTCGTCGACTCGCGCATCTCCTGCATGCGGCAGAGGTAGCGGTCGTAGCAGTCGCCGTTGACGCCCAGCGGGATGTCGAACTCGAACTCGCTGTAGCCCTCATAGGGCTGGTTGCGGCGCAGGTCCCAGGCGATGCCAGAACCGCGCACCATCACGCCGGAGAAGCCCCAAGCGATGGCGTCTTCCTTCTTCACCACGCCGATGTCGACGTTGCGCTGCTTGAAGATGCGGTTGCCAGTGATCAGCGTCTCGATGTCGTCGCAGACCTTCGGGAAGGCGACAGCCCAGCGGTCGATGTCCTCGATCAGCGCCTCGGGCAGGTCCTGGTGGACGCCGCCGGGACGGAAGTAGTTGCTGTGCAGGCGAGCGCCGCAGGCGCGCTCGTAGAAGATCATCAGCTTCTCGCGCTCCTCGAAGCCCCAGAGCGGCGGCGTCAAGGCGCCGACGTCCATGGCCTGGGTCGTCACGTTCAGCAGATGGTTCAGGATCCGGCCGATCTCGCTGTAGAGCACGCGAATGATCGAGCCGCGTTTCGGCACGTCCACGTCCAGCAGCTTCTCGATGGCCAGACAGAAGGCATGCTCCTGGTTCATCGGCGCGACGTAGTCGAGGCGGTCGAAGTACGGGATGTTCTGGAGGTAGGTGCGGGCCTCCATCAGCTTCTCGGTGCCGCGGTGCAGCAGTCCGACGTGCGGGTCGACCCGCTCCACAACCTCGCCGTCCAGCTCCAGCACCAGCCGCAGCACGCCGTGCGCGGCCGGGTGTTGCGGGCCGAAGTTGATGTTGAACTTGCGGACCGGTGTTTCCGGGATCGCCGGGACGGTCGAAACGTCAGTCATCGTTCTCACCAATCCCACGCGCGCCCATGCGCCAGGACACGAACAGGCCGGCCAGAAGCAGCAGCAGGCCCAGAAGGAAAATGAAGGTGAACACGCCGGTCAGGCTGTCGGTGTTGACCGCGCCGGACAGGCTTATCGCCAGCAGCACCGCCGCGCCGCCCAGCAAGGCGCTGCGGAATTCCATCAGCGTCATGCGTCGCAGGCTGAAGCCGAGCGCCAGGGTGACGACCGCGACCATGATCGACACGCCGGTCGTCTCGGTATTGGCCATCTTCGGCGCGTCGGTGAACCAGTTGGTCAGCCTGGCTCCGACGGTCATCAGGAAGGCCGTCGAGAAGGTCACCAGAAAGAAGGCGACCGCCCCCCGGATCGGTGCGGGCTTGTCGGCCATGGCTATTTGACCGCCTTTTCATCGCCCGGCAGGGCGTAGGTCGCGCCTTCCCAGGGAGACAGGAAATCGAACTGGCGGAACTCGGCGATCTTGACCGGCTCGTAGACCACCCGCTTCAGCTCGTCGTCGTAGCGGACCTCGACATAGCCGGTCATCGGGAAGTCTTTCCGCAGCGGGTGGCCGTGGAAACCGTAGTCGGTCAGCAGCCGGCGCAGGTCCGGGTGATCGCTGAAGAAAATGCCGTACATGTCGAACGCCTCGCGCTCGAACCAGTTGGCCGCCGGGAACTCGCCGGCGACGCTGGGGACGGGCGTGTCCTCGTCGGTCTGCACCTTCAACCGGATGCGGTGGTTCTTCACCAGACTGAGCAGGTGATAGACCACGTCGAACCGCAGCGGCCGTTCCGGGTAGTCGACGCCGCAAAGGTCCACCAGCTGGTGGAAGCGGTAGTCGGGGTGGTCGCGCAGGAAGGTCAGCGCCTCCAGCACGCGGCCGGCGGGACCGGTGACGGTCAGCTCGCCGAAGGCCACGTCGAAGGTGGTGATCGCGCCGGCGCTGTTGGCGACGATGCCCTGGCCGAGCGCCTCGAGGTCCGTGCTCATCGCTCGATGGTCCCCGTGCGGCGGATCTTCTTCTGCAGCTGCAGCACGCCGTAGACCAGCGCCTCGGCGGTCGGCGGGCAGCCCGGGACATAGATGTCCACCGGCACCACGCGATCGCAGCCGCGCACGACGCTGTAGCTGTAATAGTAATAGCCGCCGCCGTTCGCGCAGCTGCCCATGCTGATGACGTAGCGGGGCTCCGGCATCTGGTCGTAGACCTTGCGCAGGGCCGGAGCCATCTTGTTGGTCAGGGTGCCGGCGACGATCATCACGTCGCTCTGACGCGGGCTGGCGCGTGGCGCGAAACCGTAGCGCTCGAGGTCATAGCGCGGCATCGAGGCCTGCATCATCTCGACCGCGCAGCAGGCGAGCCCGAAGGTCATCCACATCAGCGAGCCGGTGCGCGCCCAGGTGATCAGGTCGTCGGCGGCGGCCGTGACAAAGCCCTTGTCGGCCAGCTGCTGCGAGACGCCGTCGAAGTACGGGTCGTGGACCTTGGGGTCATAGCCCTCGACGACCGAGCGGCCGGCGGAGAGCGCCGGGACGCCGGCGGGAACGATCACTCCCATTCCAGGGCTCCCTTTTTCCACTCGTAGACAAAGCCGACGGTCAGCACGCCGAGGAAACCCATCATCGACCAGAAGGCGAAGATGCTCTGGTCATGCGGCAGCTTCATCAGCGTCACGGCCCACGGAAACAGGAAGGCCACTTCGAGGTCGAAGATGATGAACAGGATCGAGACCAGGTAGAACCGGACGTCGAACTTCATCCGCGCGTCATCGAAGGCGTTGAATCCGCATTCGTAGGCGGAGAGCTTTTCAGTGTCCGGCGCGCTCGGCGCGAACACGGCGGCGGCGAGGATGAAGGCCACGCCGAGCGCCGCCGCGATCCCCAGCAGGATCACGATCGGCAGGTACTGGAGGAGAAAGGCGTCCATGGGCTTCCCGGTAAGGAGTCGCGGCCCTTCTAGCCCAAGGCCGTGAGGGGTTCAAACGGACTATTGCGTGGTTCGACGCCTGCCCGCCGCGCTGCTCACCAGGACGTCGACAATTGCACCTCATCCTGGGTAACCGCGACGCAACAAGGCCAAGGTCGCGCCATCGGGGCGAACCACCCTGCGTGGCCCTTGCGATACGTGAGGCCCCATGCTGACTTCCCTTCAGCCCGTTCGATTCAGGGTGCCGCCGGGGGGTGTCTGCCGTGTCCAAACGTCCACTCGGAATCCGGATTCTCGATGCCGTCGAACGGCTCGGCGACCGGTTGCCGGATCCGGTGTTCATCTTCCTCTGGCTGATCGGCGGCGTGATCGTCGCCAGCGTGATCTGCGCGGCGCTGGGCGTCAGCGCCACAAACCCTGTCACGCATGAGGTTCTGGTCGCCAAGAGTCTGCTCTCCGCGGAAAACATCCGGTCCCTGCTGACGGAAATGGCCAAGACCTTCACAGGCTTCGCGCCCCTGGGCCTGGTGCTGCTGGTCATGCTGGGCGCGGGGGTCGCCGAGCGGGTCGGTCTGCTGACGGCGGCCATCGAGGCGCTGGTCAGGGCCAGCCCGAAGGCCCTGCTGACGCCGATGGTGCTGCTGATCGGGCTCCTTTCAAACCACGCGGCTGATTCGGGGATCGTCGTCCTGCCGCCGCTGGCCGCGGTGGTGTTCGCCGCCGCTGGCCGCAACCCTATCGCGGGCCTGGCCTGCGCCTATGCCGCCGCCATAGCCTCGTTCGCCGGCAATCCCCTGCCCGGCCAGTTCGACGCCCTGATTCTCGGCTTCACCGAGCCGGCCGCCCGGCTGCTCGACCCGCACTGGACGGCAAATCTCGCCGGAGACTGGTACTTCACCGCCACCGGCGGGCTGGTGTTCATCCTCGTCGGCTGGTGGATCACGGACCGGATCGTCGAGCCGCGCCTGGGCGTCTGGAGCCCGGCGGCCGTCGCCACGCCGGACGAGAGCGCTCCGCCGCCCGCCGCTCCGCGCGGCGCGCTCCTGTGGTCTGGCCTGGCGGCGCTGGCGGTCATTCTGCTCTGGGCGACGCTGGCGCTGGCGCCGGGCGCGCCGCTGCAGGACATGACCGCCGAAGGTCCCGCCCGCTGGACGCCGTTCTTCCGTTCGCTGGTCGCCGGCTTCTTCCTGCTGTTCCTGCTCAGCGGCTGTGTCTACGGCTTCAGGACCGGCCTGATCCGCAGGGACAGCGACGTGGTCCGCTACATGGGCGAGTCGATCGCGGCGATGGCGCCCTACATCGTGCTGGCCTTCGTCGCCTCGCACTTCATCGCCATGTTCAACTGGTCGAACCTCGGGGCCATCTCCGCCATCGGCGGAGCAGACGCGCTCAAGTCCGCCGGCCTGCCGCTGGCGCTGATCCTGATGGGGGTGACGATTCTCGGCGCCGGGCTGGACATGTTCATCGCCTCGGCGTCCGCCAAGTGGGCGGCGCTCGGGCCGGTGCTGGTGCCGATGCTCATGCTGCTGGGCGTCAGCCCGTGGATGACAACCGCCGCCTATCGGATGGGCGATTCGAGCCTCGTCATCATGTCGCCGATGAACCCCTATTTTATTCTGGTGCTGGGATTTGCCCAGCGCTGGCGGCCGGGCCTTGGCGTGGGGGGCCTGCTGTCGACCCTCCTCCCCTACGCTATCGCCTTCTTCGTCGCGGGCCTCGCGATTACGGGGATCTGGGGCGCGCTCGGCCTCGCCACCGGACCGGCGGCTCCGTTTCACTATCTGATCCCGTCCTGACCGGTTGACAGGTCCAAGGGACGCACCTATCAGACGCCCCTCGCCGCGAGGCGGGCATCTATGCGGATGTAGCTCAGTTGGTTAGAGCGCCGGCCTGTCACGCCGGAGGTCGCGGGTTCGAGTCCCGTCATTCGCGCCATTTCCCTCCGAAATTGCCATCCCGCACGCCCGCGCCCGCGGCTCTGTCATCTATGGACCAACGACGAAGCGGGGCCGATCCTTGCCGGCTAACGTGTTGATTCGAAGGAAATCGATTGCTCCAGACCCTCCGGTCCCGTGTGCGACAGGGACGCACCTTCTTCGGGCGCGTTCGTCAGCGGCTGCGTGGACTGGACTGGGTCGGTCACCGCCAGCAGTACGCCGCCCTGCCCTGGCGACAGGGCAAGGACGGCCTCGAGATACTGCTGATCACCTCGCGGGAGACGCGGCGCTGGGTCATCCCGAAGGGCTGGCCGATGATCACCCTGGCCGCCCATGACGCCGCCGCCCAGGAGGCGTGGGAAGAGGCCGGGGTTCGGGGCGCGGTGCTGGACACCCCGATCGGCGCGTTCCGTTATCACAAGCGCATGAAATCCGGCCCGCCGCAGCGTTGCCGGGTCGACGTCTACCCGCTGGCTGTCGAGGACGAGTCCAAAGACTGGCCAGAGCGTCGGCAGCGCCAGCGTCGCTGGGTTCCCGCCCTCGAAGCCGCGCGCATGGTTGAGGAGCCGGGTCTGCGCCTGTTGATCGACCGGTTCGCCGAGACCCGCGGCTAGACTCAGCGCGGCTCAGGATCCTTGCGAACGCCGCCGCGCCGGGCCAGAGCCTCGCGCAACAGCACTTCGAGCTGCGCATTGACGCTGCGCAGCTCGGCCGCCGCGAGGCGCTCGACCGCGTCGAGCACCTCGGGCTTCACCCGCAAAAGAAAGTTACGCTTGCCGGGACTGGCCACGCGTCACCCGTAGAGCGTGCCGGTATTGACCACGGGCTGGGCGTCGCGGTCCCCGCAGAGCACGACCAGCAGGTTGGAGACCATGGTCGCCTTGCGCTCGTCATCCAGATGCACGACGCCGCGCTCACTCAGCTGCTGCAGCGCGCTCTCGACCATGCTGACCGCGCCCATGACGATGGTGCGCCGCGCCGACAGAACGGCTTCCGCCTGCTGGCGCCGCAGCATGGCCCCGGCGATCTCCGGCGCGTAGGCCAGGTGCATCAGGTGGGTCTCGTCGACCGCGATGCCGGCGACCGACACGCGGGCCTGCAGATCTTCCCTGAGCTTGTCGCCGACGATCTCGGCGTCCGCCCGCAGGGTCGGCTCGTCGTCCTCGGCGTGGTCGTAGGCGTAGTGCCGGGCCGTCTCGCGCAGGGCCGTCTCGATCTGGATATTGATGAAGGCGGCATAGTCGTCGACGTCGAACAGCGCTTGGGCGGAGTCCTCGACCCGCCAGACGACGTTGGCGGCGATCTCGATCGGGTTGCCGCGCTTGTCGTTCACCTTGAGCATCTCGCTGGTGACGTTGCGCACCCGCAGGCTGATCTTCTTGCGGCCGAACCACGGAAGGACCCAGCGCAGGCCGGTGGTCCGGTCGGTGCCCTTGTAGCTGCCGAACAGGGTAATGGCCGCGCCCTCGTTGGGCTGCAGCGAATAGAAGCCGGCGAAGCCGAACGCAGCCAGGCCGACGGTGATGATGCCGAGCACGCCCAGCGGCGCGCCGCCGTCCTGTTCAATGTGGCTGAGAAGCCAGACGCCGAGCGCCAGCAGACCCAGCATGGCGAGCAGGATCAGCCCGCCGTTGACGCCGCCGCCGACCCGTTCGCCGGTGCGATTGATGCTTCCATGTTCGGCCATCGGCCCCTCCAGAGTTGGTATCAAAGTGATATCACTTTTCGGAACTCCGTCAACGGCCTTGCCGAAGCCCCGCCTGACCCGCTAGGCCAGAGACAGCGAGGGACCCATGGCGCGATATCTGTTCACCACCTGGGAAGGCGGCGGCCACGTCCAGCCGATGATGCTGGTCGCGCGCGGCCTGCAAGATCGTGGACATCAGGTGCTGCTGATCAGCGACTCGTGCAACGCGTCGGAGGCCGAAGCGTTCGGTCTGCCATTCCGGCCGTGGCGACACGCGCCCTCCCGCGCCGACAAGACGGCCGCCAGCGATCTTTTGCGCGATTGGGAGGCCGATAATCCGGCCGCCGGCATCCAGAACCTCTGCGGCCGGTTGATCGCCGGTCCTGCGGCCCTCTATGCCCGGGATGTGCTCGAGGCCCTCGACTCGGCGGCTTTCGATGCGGTGGTGACGCAGGAGCTTCTGTTCGGCGCGATGATGGCGGCCGAGGCGAGCGGTGTTCCCCTGGCCCTGTTCTGCGCCAATGTCTGGCCCTTCCCCACCCTGCCCGGCCTGCCGCCGTTCGGGGCCGGCATGGCGCCCGCCGCGGGCGATCAGGACGTCATGCTGCACCAGATGGTCACCCAGACCACGCGCATGCTCTTCCAGGCCGGGCTGCCCGACCTCAACGCCGCGCGCGACGGGCTCGGCCTGCCGCCGCTGGCCGACCTGTTCGACCAGATCGGTGTGGCCCGGCGTATCCTGCTGGGGACAAGTCGGGCGTTCGACTTCGCGCCCGAGCCGTTGGCCGAGCCGTTCCGCTATGTCGGTCCCTATGTCGGCGATCCCGTCCATGCCGGAACGTGGGAGTCACCCTGGTCTGACTACGATGCGCGTCCGCTGGTCGTGGTCACCTCATCCGGCCTTTACGAAGCCCAGGAAGGCCTGCTGGGCCGGATCATCGAGGCCCTTGGGACGCTGAGTGTGCGCGCCCTAGTGACCGTCGGCCCCGCGTTGGATCCCGCGGATTTTCCAGCGCCGGATAACGTCCATGTGGTTACTCACGCGCCGCATGGAGCATTGTTCGACAAGGCGGCGCTGTTCATCACCCACGGCGGCCACGGTTCGGTGATCCGGCCCCTGATGGCAGGACTGCCGCTGCTGGTGACGCCGGGTCTGCGCGACCAGCGTGACAACGCCCAGCGGGTGACAGCCAGAGGGGCCGGCCTGATGCTCGAACGCGATGCGAAGCCGGAGAAGATCGCCGAAGCCGTGACGCGACTGCTGGCCGAACCGGCCTTCCGCGACGCAGCCACCCAGCTGGGGGCGGCGATCAGCGCCGACATGGCCAGCCGCTCCGCCGAAGCCGAAGTGGAAGCGATGCTCTAGGCGGGTTTGAGCCGATAGTGGCTGACACCCCATTCTTCTCCGCCGCGATGGCCGAACAGGCCGGCCGTCGCGAGGAAGAACAGACGCCAGCGCCGCCGCCACAGGTCGGCGTCCTCGCCATAGACGTCGCGCATGATGCGGCGGATCTCGAGATCGTGGCGATCCATGTTGGCCAGCCAGTCCAGAGCAGTCTTCTCGTAGTGGCGACCGTTCCAGCGCCAGTCCGCCTCGACGGTGAAGATGTCGCCGAAATCACGGATCAGGTCATGACTGGGCATGAAGCCGCCGGTGAAGAAGTATTTCCCGATCCAGTCCGACGGATCCTCATGCGTGAAGCGATAGGGCGCGGTCTGGCTGGAGAAGACATGCAGGAACAGCCGCCCCTCCGGCTCCAGCCAGGTCCGGGCCCGACCCAGGAGCTGGTCCCAGTTGGCCATGTGCTCGAACATCTCCACCGAGACGATACGGTCGAACTTCCCGGCCGGCTCAAACAGGTTGGCGTCACAGGTGATGACCGTGAGGTTGGTCAGGCCACGCTCCCGGGCCTGGGCCTCGATGTGGCGGCGTTGACCGTGGGAATTGGATACGGCCGTGATCGTGGCCTGCGGATAGCGCTCCGCCATCCACAGACTTAGCGAGCCCCAGCCGCAGCCCAGTTCGAGAATCCGGTGGCCGTCCGCGATATCGGCGTGCGCGCAGGTTTCCGCCAGACCGATCTCTTCTGCTTCGGCGAGGGTGGAGCCCGTGCGGTACAGGCAGCTCGAATATTTCAGGCGCGGCCCCAGAACGAGGCGGAAGAACGCCGGCGGCAGTTCGTAGTGCTGGTCGTTGGCGGCCTCGACGTGTTCTGCGATCGGCCGGGCCCGCATGTCGCGCGCAAAGTCGGCGGCCGCGCCCTCCGGGAGCGCCAGCAGCTCGCGTCGCTGCCCCTCGACCAGCCAGGAGATAGCCGCGCGACGCAGGGCGTCAGGCGCAGGCAGCCCTTCAGCGGCGTGAATGGCGGCGGACAGCAGGCTCATGGACGATCCCTTTTCGGTGGCAACGGGACGAAGGCGGAAACGCGCCGCCGGTAGTCGCGCCAGGCATCGCCGCGGGAGCGCAGCATGGCGGCTTCCAGAGGCGGCAGACCCGACACCTTCAGAAGCAACAGCAGAATGAACGCGGGGCCGATCAGCGCGCTCCAGCCCCAGGGGTGACCCGGCGCGATAGCGATCAGCGGCCAGGCCAGCCAGACGAGCCATTCGAAGAAGTAGTTGGGATGCCGAGACCAGCTCCACAGGCCGTCCTCGCAGATGCCGCCCCGGTTGGCCGGGTCGCGTTTCCAGCGGGCCAGCTGTGCGTCGGCGAGGGTCTCCCCGAGGATGCCCAGCAACATCAGCCCGGCCCCGGCGGCGTCCTGCCAGCCAAGACCCGGAGAGGGGTTCCGCGCGGCGGCCAGCACGGCCAGCGCCAGAAGCGCGCCGGCGACCGCCTGGGTCTGCAGGAAGCTGAACATCCGCGCCTGGAAGCGTGGACCCCAGTCCTTGCGGAACCGGACGTAACGGGCGTCCTCGTGCGGGGATCCGCCCACCCGGCGAGCGAGATGGATGCCGAGGCGCAGCGACCAGAGCGCGATCAGGCCCGCGCAAAGCATCTGTCGGGACGAGACGACGCCATCCAGCGGCCATAGCGCGTAGGCGACGCCCGCGGCCCCGGTGACGAAGGTCCAGCCCACGTCGGTCCAGCCGCCGTTGTTGACGGCCCGCTGGAAGGCCCAGACGAGCATCATGGCCACCGACAGGCCGAGCGAAACGAGAAGGATCAGCGCGATCATGGGAGAAATACGCGCGGGCGCCGCGATTGGATCGCCGTGACGCGGAGACAGTCCCCTTTCGCCAGGGCTTCGGGCGACACGCCTTCGCCCAGGATGCGGTTCCCGGTGGTTTGCCGCCCGAAGCCCGCAGGGCGAAGGGTGGTGGGCGGCGAGGGGTTCGAACCCCCGACCCTCTCGGTGTAAACGAGATGCTCTGACCAGCTGAGCTAGCCGCCCTCAGGGGCCTTCTAAACGCACTCGGCGATCCGGAAAAGCAAAGAGGCGGCCGCCATGTCGGCGACCGCCTCTCGCGATCTTCAGGACCTTGAAGCGGCGGTTAGCCGTTCAGGGTGGTCTTCAGGCCTTCGCCGACCTGGAAACGGGCGGTCTTGGAGGCCGGACGCGAGACGGTCTCGCCGGTGCGCGGGTTACGCGCGGTGCCGGCGGCCCGGTTCACGGCCTTGAAGGTGCCGAAGCCCACCAGGCGAACGTCGTCGCCCTTCTTGAGCGATGCGGTCACCGAGTCGACGAACGCCTGCAGCGCCGCGGCGGCCTGCGTTTTATTGAGACCCGCGCCATCGGCGATAGCGGCGACCAGTTCGGCCTTGGTCATTGATTTCTCCCAGCCATGTGTTGTGCGGCGCGGCGTTCCCCCCAAGGGTGAGCCGTTCGCCTGCAAGGGATTATGGCGGATGGCGCCCCTGCGTCAAACGAAAGGCCGCCCGGGATTCACCCGGGCGGCCCACATTATCGTTGATAACTCAGTTTCAGTGGGTGATCACGGCGTCGTCGGCGGCCTCATCGACCTTCGCAGGTGCAGCAATCGATTCGTCCGCATCCGTCCATTCTATCGGCGTGAGCGGGCCAATCAGGGCCAGCGCAAGCACCTGATCGATCGTAGAGACCGGGATGATTTCCAGATCCCGCTTCACGTTTTCGGGGACGTCGGCCAGGTCCTTCTCGTTCTCCTGGGGGATCAGCACCGTCTTCACGCCCGACCGCAGCGCGGCCAGCAGCTTTTCCTTCAGCCCGCCGATGGCCGTCACGCGGCCGCGCAGGGTGATCTCGCCGGTCATGGCGATCTCCTTGCGGATCGGAATGCCGGTCAGGACCGAGACCATGGCCGTGGCCATGGCCGCACCGGCAGACGGACCGTCCTTGGGTGTGGCGCCGTCCGGAACGTGGACGTGGATATCGGTCTTCTCGAACACCGAAGGCTTGATGCCGAACGCCGGGGCCCGTGAGCGAACATAGCTGTTCGCCGCCGAGATCGACTCCTTCATCACGTCCTTGAGGTTGCCGGTGATCGACATCCGTCCCTTGCCGGCCATGCGGATGGCTTCGATGGTCAGGATGTCGCCGCCGAACTCGGTCCAGGCCAGTCCGGTGACGATGCCGACCTGGTCCTCCTCGTCCGTCTCGCCGTAGCGGTACTTCTTGACCCCGGCGTACTTCGCCAGGCGCTCGTCATCGATGGTGATCGACTCGACGCCCTCGCGCGCGAGATCGCGGACGACCTTGCGGGCCAGGTTGCCCAGTTCCCGCTCCAGCGACCGCACGCCGGCTTCCCGGGTGTAGTAACGGATAAGGTCCTTGATCGCGTCCTCGGGCACCACGAATTCGGCCGGCGTCAGACCGTGGTCCTTCGTCAGCTTCGGCAGGACGTGACGCAGGGCGATCTGGACCTTCTCATCCTCAGTGTAGCCGGGGATACGGATGATCTCCATCCGGTCCATCAGCGGCTGAGGCATGTTCAGGCTGTTGGCCGTGGTGACGAACATCGTCTGGCTCAGGTCGTAATCCACCTCCAGATAATGGTCGGCAAAGGTCGAGTTCTGCGCCGGGTCGAGCACTTCCAGCAGGGCCGAGGACGGGTCGCCGCGATAGTCGCTGCCCATCTTGTCGATCTCGTCGAGCAGGAAGAACGGATCGACCGCCTTGGCCTTCTTCATCGACTGAATGACCTTGCCGGGCATCGAGCCGATGTAGGTGCGGCGGTGACCGCGGATCTCGGCCTCATCGCGCACGCCGCCGAGCGACAGGCGCACGAATTCACGCCCGGTCGCCTTGGCGATCGACTTTCCGAGCGAGGTCTTGCCGACGCCCGGAGGGCCGACGAGACAGAGGATCGGGCCCTTGAGCGAGTTGGTCCGGGCCTGAACGGCCAGATACTCGAGGATGCGCTCCTTCACCTTCTCCAGACCGTAGTGATCCTCTTCCAGGATCGCTTCGGCGCGGGCGAGGTCGATCTTTTTCGGCTTGGCCTTGCCCCACGGGATGGACAGCAGCCAGTCGAGGTAGTTGCGCACCACCGTGCTCTCGGCCGACATCGGGCTCATGTTGCGCAGCTTCTTCAGCTCCGCCTCGGCCTTGACGCGGGCTTCCTTGCTCAGACGCGTCTTCTTGATGCGCTTTTCGAGCTCGATGAGTTCGTCGCGACCGTCGTCCTGGTCGCCCAGCTCGCGCTGGATCGCCTTCATCTGCTCGTTGAGATAATATTCGCGCTGGGTCTTCTCCATCTGGCGCTTCACGCGCGAGCGGATCTTCTTCTCGACCTGCAGGACGGAAATCTCGCCCTCCATAAGGGCGAAAACCTTCTCCAGGCGCTTCACGACATTGAAGATTTCCAGCAGCTGCTGCTTGTCGCCGATCTTGACGGACAGGTGCGCGGAGATGCTGTCGGCCAGCTTGCCGGGCTCGGTGATCTGCGGGATCGACGCGAGGGCTTCAGGCGGAATCTTCTTGTTTAGCTTGACGTAGTTCTCGAACTGCTCGGCCACGGCGCGCGACAGGGCTTCCGCCTCGTGCTCCTCGCCGCCGTCCTCTTCGATGAGAGCGGTTTCGGCCTCGTAGTAGTCCTCGCGATCGGTGAAGCGGATCACCGCGGCGCGATGCTTGCCCTCGACCAGGACCTTGACGGTGCCGTCCGGCAGCTTGAGCAGCTGGAGCACGGTGGCCACCACGCCGACATCGTAGATGTCATCCGTGACGGGATCGTCGTCAGCCGAGTTCTTCTGGGTGGCCAGCAGGATCTGCTTGTCGCCGCGCATCACCTCTTCGAGGGCGCGCACCGACTTGTCGCGCCCGACGAACAGGGGAACGACCATGTGGGGAAACACCACGATGTCCCGAAGCGGCAACACCGGAAGCGTACGGATGTCGGTCATACCATTCTCCTCAGCGCGGCCCTGCAACAGTGGCGCCGCGCAGGACGCCCTACACTGGGCGGCCTTTGTGAATGATATGTGGCCGCTTCGCCGCGCCGTTCAAGCGCAAGGGCCGTCGCGCGTCCGAGGGACGCAGGGAAATAGCGGGTTTTCCCCAGCAAACGCCCTCTGATCGCCCTATCGCTTCTTTCCCAGATGGGCGGCGATGTCCTTGGTCATGCGGCCGGCGGCGCGGTGGGCGGCGGTGATCTGCTCCCGGGTCACGCCCCAGCGCTTCATCCAGTATTCGACGGCCTGACGCTCGGAGAGGTCCAGCCGGTCCTTGTCGATGAAACCGCGTTTGTCTTTCAGGCCGGCCATGGGCGCCTCCGGGGGGTATGCGGGCTCTGGATACCGGCAAATCGCCGGGAGCGACAGGGTTGCATCCTTCGAGACGTGATCCTGATGGATCGCTCCTCGGGATGACGGGCAGTGTATGATCGTACCTCTGTTCGTCATGGTGAAGAGCGAGCCTCAAGCGAGCGTCTCCAACCACGCACATTGGCGACGCCCGCCTCGACCGCTACCCTGCCCGCATGACCCAGCCCTTGCGCCGCCTGATCGACCTGCCTGGCATCGCCGACCTCGAGACCCGCGCCCTGATGAAGCCGTCGCTGGCCGAACCAGATGCCCGCGCCGGAATCCCCGAGATCGACGAGACCTGTCGCGCGAATTTCGGCCTGACCGTCGACGAAGCCGAAGCGACCGATCTGCCCGCGGACTGGGACGGCATCGATCGGAAGCCGCCGGCGCAGCAGGTATTCGCCTTCGAGGACGCGGGCTGGGACGTGACGGACAAGCGCCGGCCGCTACGGATGCTGGGCCACTACGCCCTGCCCCTGTGGCTGGCGATCCGGGGCGTCGCGGGAAGTCTGCCGTTCGAGGCTCCGCCCGCCGAGGCGAGTGACGACTGGGCCGCCGGCATGGCGGCCGACGCCAAGGCCTTCCGCAAACGCTAAGGCGCCCGGAATAAGCCGCACTCGCGGCGTATCCGGAAGGCCACACAGCCCTCGGTCCGCAGGCGCGCGTCACAACGGCGCCTCGCGCGACTCGATACGCGGGCTTAAACATCTCCGTCGCATTGTCGGGCTAGATCGTTCGCACAAGAAACGGTCGGCGCGAGTCGGGAAGAAACAGTGACCTCTACGCCCTCCGAACCGCGCCGCTGGCGCAAGATCCTCGCGGCTTATCAGCAGCCCAGCCACGGTCGCTCGATCCTCGAGATCGTGCTGAGCGCCGCGCCGCTGGCGGCCATCTGGACCGTCGCCTGGGTGGCGGCGATCTTCGGCCTCTGGTGGCTGGCCCTGCTGCTGTCGATCCCGGCGGCGGCCTTCCTCGTGCGACTGTTCATGGTCCAGCACGACTGCAGCCATCAATCCTTCTTCCGCAGCCCGGCCGCCAACGACTGGACCGGACGGCTGATCGGCGTGCTGACCATGACGCCGTATCACTGCTGGCGCCGGTCGCACGCGATCCACCACGCCACGTCCGGGGACCTCGACCGCCGCGGACTGGGCGACATCGCGACCCTGACCGTCGCCGAGTACCGCGCCCTGCCCTTTCTCAAGCGTGTCGGCTACCGCCTGTACCGCAATCCGATCGTGCTGTTCGTCATTGGCCCGGCCTGGGTGTTCGTGATCGAGCAGCGCATGCCGATGGGACTGATGAAGGAAGGCTGGAAGCCCTGGCTCAGCGCCATGGGCACCAACGTGACGATCGCGGTGATCGTCACGGCGGTCGTCTTGCTGGGCGGCTGGAAGGGACTCCTGCTGATCCATCTGCCGACCATCCTGCTGGCGGCCTCGATCGGAGTCTGGCTGTTCTACGTTCAGCACCAGTTCGAGGGGGCCTACTGGGCCCGCAAGGGTGAGTGGGAACAGACGGAAGCGGCGCTGCACGGCAGCTCGCACTACGACCTTCCCGCCCCGCTGCGCTGGATGACCGCCAACATCGGCGTCCACCACGTGCATCACGTGAACAGCCGCATTCCCTACTACCGCCTGACCAAGGTGCTGAAGGACCACCCGGAGCTTCGGGACGTCAGCCGGCTGGGTCTGCTGGAGAGCTTCAAGACGGTGTCCCTGTCGCTGTGGGATGAGGGCAGCCGCCGGCTGATCTCTTTCCGCCAGCTGCAACAGCTTCGCCGCGCGGAGCGGGCCGCGGTCCAGGCCTGACACGGCAACGCCCGCCGGACAGGGTCCGACGGGCGCGCCTTTGGTCGTTCAATTCAGCCGGAAGCTAGTAGCCGCGCGGGCCGCCGTCGCGGCGCATCCAGTGCAGGCCGTTCGCCAGCGTATCGAGGCGCGCCTGGATCCGCATCGTGTCGGCGCGGTTCAGCTGCCCGTTCCGGTGCGGAAGGCGCAGTTCCTGACGACGGATCAGATCGAGCGTCCGCAGGGCCTGATTGCCTTCGGTGGTGCTCAGCGTGCCCTGGCGGATACCGGCGCGGATCTTGAGATCGAGCCAGCGTTCGCGGCCCCGCAGATCGGCCGGCGCTCCAGCCCACGGATTGGTGGACATATCCGGGCCGCGCGATGAAGAGGTGGCGATCCAGCGCCCGGACACGTCGTAGTAGCCGTAGGCTTCGCCCGCATGCCAGCGGCCGTTGGAGTCGTAGTAACCAGGCTGCGCATCGGGGACCCAGACGCCATCGGCATTCGGACGCCCCTGGGCCTGGCCGGCGATCCAGCGGCCATCACGGTCATAGCGACCCGTGGCCGGACCTGCGACCCACTGGCCACGCATGTTGTAGTAGCCGCTGGCCGCGCCCGCGACCCATTGCCCGCGGCCATCGTAATATCCGGTCGAGGACGCCGGAACCCAGCGGTTGTTGCCGTCATAGTAGCCGTTCGCGGTGTTGCCTGGCTGACCCGCGACCCAGCGGCCGGAGGCGTCGTAGTAGCCGTTCGGCGCGCCCTGAACCCAGGCGCCGCTGCGATCATAGTAGCCGGCCGCGTTCGTGACCGCCGCGTCGCTGGCGTGCCAGACGCCGTTGCTGTCGTATCGGCCATAGGCCTGACGGTCGCTGACGGGGGTCGCGCGGGTCGCGGTCCAGCGCCCCATGGTGTCGTAGTAGCCGTAGGTCTCGCCGGCGTGCCAACGGCCGTTCGAGTCGTAGTAGCCCGGCTGGGCGTCGGCGACCCAGACGCCATCGGCGTTCATGCGGCCCGAAGCCTGGCCGGCCATCCAGCGACCGTCACGATCGTAGCGACCGGTGGCCGGACCGGCGATCCATTGTCCGCGCGTGTTGTAGTAGCCGCTCGCCGCGCTCGCGACCCATTGGCCACGGCTGTCGTAATAGCCGTTCGATGACGCCGGCACCCAGCGGTTGTTGCTGTCGTAGTAGCCATTCGACGACGCCGTAGACGTCGCGGCGACCCAGCGGCCGTTCGCGTCGTAGTAGCCGTTCGGGGCGCCCTGGACCCAGTCGCCGTTGCGATCGTAGTAGCCGGCGGCCTGCGCCTGGCTGACGTCGCTGGCGTGCCAGAGGCCCTTGCTGTCGTAGTAGCCGTAGGCGTGGGCGCAGTCGCCGTTCGACTTGGCGACCTGGGCGCCGATGATGGCTCCGGCGATGCCGCCGACCACCGCGCCGGCGGCGCGGTCATCCTTGCCGGCCACGGCTCCGCCCACGACGGCCCCGATGCCGGCGCCGGCGATCGTGCCGGCCACGCGGTTGCTGCGCTGTTGCTCGCAGGTCTGTTGCTGGGCCATCGCAAACGACGGCATCAGCGCGACCGCGGCGATGCCGGCGGCCAGAATATGTTTTCGCATTGGGGGCAGGCTCCTGGACGGGCGCTTCGCCCTGTCCTCTGATCCAAGAACACTTCGCCACCGCCGAGGTTCCATTTCCGATCCAGGGCGGCCGGCCCTGAAAATTCCCAACAGGTCTGTCGGAGCGCGGCATACTGGTTCGTCCTTGGATGGAACGGAGACCCGCTGATGCTCTATGCCCTGCTCTGCTACAACGACGAGGCCGAGGTCTTTGCCTGGGACAAGGCGCAGGACGCGGCGGTGATGGCGCGGCTAGAGGCGGTCCAGCAGAAGCTGGATGTGACCGGCAAGCTGGGCCCCTCGCTACGCCTGCTGCCGACCACCGCGGCCACGACGCTGCGCAAGGACCAGGACCTCGTCATCGACGGTCCCTATGCCGAGACCAAGGAACAGCTGCTCGGCTTCTATCTGCTGGACATCGATGGTTTGGAGGAGGGTCTGGAAATCGCCCGCGAGCTGGCGGCGGCCAATCCGGGCGGTGCCTACGAAATCCGTCCAATCGGATATTTCCGGCCGGGCAAGGCGCTCGGGTGACGGACCCCGCCTGGATCGACGCCGCCCTGACCAGCGCGCGGCCCCAGGCGGTCGGAGCGCTGCTGCGCTATTTCCGCGACCTGGACATGGCCGAGGAGGCCTTCCAGGACGCCTGCCTGCGGGCGCTGAAGACCTGGCCCGTCAACGGCCCGCCGCGCGATCCGGCCGCCTGGCTGATCATGGTCGGCCGCAACGCCGGCATCGACGGCGCACGCCGACGGGCGAAGCAGACGAGCCTCCCCGACGAGGCTGAATTGTCCGACAGGGAAGACGCGGAGACACCGCTCGCCGAACGACTCGACGGGGCGGACTATCGCGACGATGTGCTGCGATTGATGTTCATCTGCTGCCATCCCGACCTGCCCGCGACGCAGCAGATCGCGCTGGCGCTGCGGGTCGTCTCGGGCCTTTCCGTGAAACAGATCGCCAGGGCGTTTCTGGTCGGCGAGAGCGCCATGGAGCAGCGGATTACCCGGGCCAAGGGCAGGATCGCAGGCGCGGGCGTGCCGTTCGAGACCCCGGGGCCCGCCGAACGCGCTGAACGCGTCGCGGCGGTGGCGGCGATGATCTATCTCGTGTTCAACGAAGGCTATTCCGCCGGCGGCCGGCAGGACGACCGCGCGCGGCTGGCGGACGAGGCCATTCGTCTGGCCAGACTGCTGCTTCGGCTCTACCGGACCGACCCGGAGATCATGGGCCTGACCGCCCTGCTGTTGTTGCAGCACGCCCGTGCCGGGGCCCGTTTCGACGCCGACGGAGAAATTGTCCTGCTGGACGACCAGAACCGGTCGCTGTGGGACCAGCGATTGATCCGCGAAGGCCTGGCGCTGGTCGACAAGGCGATGCGCCACCGTCGTCCCGGGCCCTACCAGATACAGGCCGCGATCGCCGCCCTGCATGCCCGCGCAACGACGGCAGGAGACACGGACTGGGCCGAGATCGCCGCCCTCTATGGCGCCCTGGAAAGGCTCGTCCCCTCTCCGGTTGTGACGCTCAATCGGGCGGTGGCCGTCAGCAAGACCGAGGGGCCACAAGCGGCCCTGGACCTGATCGCGCCGCTGGAGTCCCGGCTGGCGGGCTATTTTCATTTCTTCGGCGTGCGCGGCGCCTTGCTGCAGCAACTGGGCGATGACGCCGGTGCGCGCGTCGCGTTCAACCAGGCCATAGCTCTGGCCAACACACCGGCTGAGGCGGCCCATATCCGCCGCCACCTCGACCGGCTCCTCCAAAGCGCCGAGACTGACTGAAAATCTTCGCCCCGGGCTGTCGGATACGGCCTTGCCCGTTCGTCCTCCGGACAACACCCAGCCAAGACAGGACCCGCCCATGGCGCCCGAGCATGAACTGGTCATTGAACGCATATTCGACGCGCCCGTTGCCAAGGTCTTCAGGGCCTGGACCACCCCGGACATCCTCATGCAGTGGTGGTGCCCCAAACCCTGGCGAGTGACAGCCTGTGAGATGGACCTGCGCTCGGGCGGGCGGTTCGACACCGTCATGCAGGGCCCCGAGGGCGAGGTGGTGGACAGCAAGGGGTCTATTCTCGAGGTCGAGCCCAATCGCCGCCTGGTGTTCACCGACGCCTTCGCGGCCGACTGGGTCCCGGTCGGCAAGCCGTTCATGGTTGGCTACATCGAATTCGAGGATCTCGGCGACGGTCGCACCCGCTACATCGGCAAGGCCCGCCACTGGAGCGCCGAGGACAAGGCGACCCACGAACAGATGGGCTTCACCGACGGCTGGGGGGCCGCTGCCGACCAGCTGGCCGCCCTGCTGCCGACCCTCTGACCAGCGCACCCGGGAGACACCCCATGACCGAACAGACCCCGCCTATGAAGGGCGTTATCCCCTATCTGAACGTGATCGGCGCGGCCGAGGCGGCCGAGCTCTACAAAGTCGCCTTCGGCGCGGTCGAACACCGCCGGCTGCCGACTGACGACGGCACACGCCTGATGCACTGCCATCTGGAGATCAACGGAGGCTCGCTCATGCTCAGCGACTGCTTCCCGGAGAGCGGCTACGAATTCCAGCCCTCGCACAGCTTCACCATGCAGCTGGTGGTCGACGACATAGACGCCTGGTTCCAGCGGGCGGTCGACGCAGGCCTGGAGGTCCTGAACCCGGTGGCGCTGATGTTCTGGGGAGACCGCTGGGGTTCCCTCAAGGACAGATTTGGCGTCCACTGGGCGATGAACCAGCCGGCCGAGCAGGCCTGATCGGAGAGACCCCATGAGCCTGCCCATCATTATCCTTCTGGTCGTCGGCGTTCTCGTCGTCGCCCTGCTGGCGTTCGTGGCCAGCCGGCCCAACAGTTTTCGGCTCGAGCGCAGCACGGTCATCAATGCCCCGGCGGCCACGATTGACCCCCTGATCAGCGACTTTCACCGATGGACCGTCTGGTCGCCGTTCGAGAAGATGGACGCCGAAGGCTCCCTCAAGCGCAGCTACGGCGGCGCGGCCAGCGGTCTTGGCGCGACCTACGCCTGGGACGGCCCGAAAACCGGAACCGGCGGCATGGAAATCACCGCAGCCGAGCCCGGCCAACGCGTGCTGATCAAGCTCGACTTCATGAAGCCGTTCGAAGCCCACAATACCGCCGAGTTCACCCTGGCCCCCGAGGCCGGCGGCACGCGGGTCACCTGGGCGATGTACGGTCCGCAGCCCTTCATGGCGAAGCTGATGAGCCTGGTCTTCAATTCCGAGAAGATGATGGGCCCGGTGTTCGAGGAAGGCCTTCGCGACATGAAGACGGCGGCGGAAGCGGGTTGACCCGCCCGGGCGCTGGCCTAGACACAGCGCCATGGCCTGGACCCGCACCTACGACGAAGCCGAACCGCAGCGCGTGAATCGCTGGCTGGCCCAGAGCGGCGTCTGTTCTCGCCGCGAGGCCGAGGCGCTGATCGGACGCGGGCTGGTAACCATCGACGGCGAGATCGTGGAGGACGCGGGCCGCAAGATTCTGCCCGGCCAGACCCTGACCCTCGCCGACAAGGCGACGGGCGAGTTGTCGTCAAGCCTGACCCTGATGTTCCACAAGCCGGTCGGCATCGTCTCGTCCCAGCCTGAAGGCGAGCAGATTCCGGCCGTGCGGCTGATCAACCGCAGCACCCTGTGGGGTCCGGGCACGGCCATCCCCGGCCGGGACAGCCGACTGGCCCCGATCGGCCGGCTCGACATGGACAGCCGCGGCCTGCTGATCCTCTCCGAGGACGGCGTGGTGGCCAAGGCCGTCATCGGCCCCGACTCCGATCTGGAGAAGGAATATCGTGTCCAGGTGATCGGCGAGATCACCACCGACAAGCTGGAACTGCTGCGCTACGGCCTCGAACTCGACGGCCGCCAGCTGAAACAGGCCCAGGTCAATCTGTCCGGCAAGCAGACGCTGAGCTTCGTGCTCAAGGAAGGCCGCAACCGCCAGATCCGCCGCATGTGCGACCTCGTCGAACTGCGCGTCGTCGACCTGCTGCGCACCCGCATCGGACCGATCACCCTGGGCGCCCTGCCCGAAGGCCGCTGGCGACCACTGGCGCCGGAGGAGCGGGCGGCGTTGATCGCCGGCTGATGCTCCCCCATCGGGGGAGCTGTCAGGCCGCAGGCCTGACTGAGGGGGTCACCCGCGATCTGAGCGGACCCCCTCCGTCTCGCCTGACGGCGATCCACCTCCCCCGATGGAGGAGGATCAGTAGCCCGGCGGCTTCACGAACCCGCCAAACTCCCTTTCCAGCAGCTCGGCGAAGGCGATGGTCGTTCGGTCCTCGAGATAGGGTCCGATGATCTGCACGCCTATCGGGAGCCCCGCATTGCTCAGGCCCATTGGCGCGGCCGTGGCGGGCAGGTGCGCGAGGGTGGCCACCCCTGACCAGGCGAGCTGACTGTAGTAGGCGGTCTGTTCGCCGTTGATCAGCAGTTTCCGCGCGCCGAGGTCCGGACTGTCGTCATGCGGAAAGGCCAGCGTGCCCAGCGTCGGCGCCAGCACCACGTCGAAGCCTTCGAACAGCCGCGTCCATTGGCGCCGAATGGCCAGCTGGGCGTCGAGCAGGCCCATCCAGTCATGGGCGCTGGGCGGCCGAGCGCCGGGCTGACCGCGGGTCATGGCGACATTGAGGATCGCGCCATAGACGCCTTGCGCCTCGACGAGGTCGGGCAGCAGGTCGGTCTGGCGGTCGACCCGGGCCCCGAGGTCCTCCAGTCTGTCGCCGAGACCGTTCAGCGCCGCGACGATCTCCAAGTCCGTCGCCGCCAACGGGTGCTGATCAAGGATGAGCACGCGGAAGTCGGCCAGTCGTTCATGGCGCGGCGGCCGAAACCGCAGGCTGTAGCCAGCCGCCTCCATGTCGTCTGGTCCGGCCAGAACGCTGAGGGCCAGATCGAGGTCCGCCGCCGTCCTGGCCATCGGCCCGATCACCGCGACCGGCACGTCGACACCCTCCAGCCCGGGAGGGGTATGTCCTCGCAGGGGCACCGCGCCGTAGCTGGGCTTGTGCCCGTAGACGCCGCAAAAGCCCGCCGGAATGCGGATCGAACCGCCGATGTCGGAGCCGAACTCCAGCGGAACCATACCGGCCGCCAGGGCCGCGGCGCTGCCGCCCGACGAGCCGCCGGGGCCGCGCGTCAGGTCCCAGGGGTTGTTGGTGCGGCCATAGACCGGGTTGTCGCTCTGGAAGTCGGCCAACATCTGAGGCACGTTGGTCTTGCCGAGAATAATCGCGCCGGCCGCTCTGAGCCGCGCGATCCCTACGCCATCGACCGGCGCCTTCCAGTCCTTCCAGTGTTCCATGCCCCAGGTTGTCGGCAGACCGGCGACCCAGTTCGCTTCCTTGACGGTCATCGGCACGCCCAGCAGCGGCCTCCGCTCACCTCGGGCTACGGCAGCATCGGCCTCCTTCGCCGCCTTGCGAGCCCGGTCGAAATCGCGCACGACCACGGCGTTGACCGGCCCGTCTCGCGCCTCGATGCGGGCGATAGCCGCGTCTGTCGCCTCCAGCGCGCTGATCCGGCCCGCCGCAATCGCCCGCACGGTTTCACCGGCCGTTGCATCGGCGAGATCTGAGGTGAGCGTGTCGGTCATGACTGTCTCCTTTGTCGCTGAACCAGCGTCGCAAGGCGGACGCGGCTGTGTCCAGCCTGTCGTGACAGCGTGCTGACGGAACGCTGACAACAGCGGCGCCTTGGACCCCTGCCCCCAAGACGTCACGAGAACACCATGCCCCTCAGGGCGCATTGCCATCGCGGCGCGATACAGCTCGAGACCGACCACGATCATTTGGGTCAGCTGCTCAGGCCTGGCGACCGGCCTTCTGACGGCGCCCGGGTCGCGGTCACGTCCGCAACCGTCGGCCAACGAACGGATCGAGGGATTGAAGGGGATCGCGAGTCGCAGCACCTAACGATTGCGGGTTACCCTGCGAATTGTATCTTGGGGGTTTACGGCCAGCGAAGTGTTCGGCCGGTGGACGCTTATTCGGGGGGATAAGTGGTGTCAGGATTTCGATCGGGTCTGAAATGCATCGGGCGCGAACATGTTTGGCGGACCAGCCGGTCGAAGCCAGGGTTCAGGACGTGTAGCCGCTGCGGCATCAGGTCGGCGGCGCCTGTTTCGACGGTCGCCCCGCCACCTCCGCCGGCGGCGCCCCCCAAAGCAGACACAATACCAGGACAAGGGACGCCGAAGCGCTCGGAAGCCTTCCGGTTCCGGCGCTTCCTTGGCTGCCTGAACACCGGTCACGACTATACCAACAGTCATGCCAAACGCGGGTACATGACCTGCAAACGCTGCGGCTGGCGTCGGCGATACTAGGGTGAGGAGCGCTCAGGCGCTGAGCGCCTCTTCCACCCAGTCCAGCCGGTCCTGGCCGAAGAACATCTCGTCGTCGACAAAGAAGGTCGGTGCGCCAAAGGCGCCGCGGGCGATCGCGGCTTCGGTATTGGCCTTCAGGGCGTCCTTGGCCTGCTGCGTTTCGGCCACGGCCAGCAGAGCGACGGCGTCGAACCCTGCCTTGGTCAAGACCTCAGCCACCACGGCCGGATCGCCCATCTGCTTGCGGCCCCTCCACATGGCGTCGAAAAGCACGTCCACAACCCGGGGGAACGGGTCCTCGCCGACCAGCCCTGCCAACATCCGCATCATCGGCAGGGTGTTGATCGGGAAGTGCGGGTTCATATTGAGGCTGATGCCGTGGCGCTTCGCGAACCGCGCCATGTCCGCGCCCATGTAGACCCCCTTGGCCGGCACCATCACGGGCGACGAATTGCCCGTGGCCTTGAAGATGCCACCCAGCAGCACCGGCACATAGATTACCTCCGCGCCCGTGCGCTCGATCAGGCCGGGCATGCGCTTGTGGGCGAGGTAGGTGGTCGGACTGCCCACGTCGAACAGGAATTCCACGGTCTTGGTCATCAGAAGCTCTCCATCCAGGGCCGCAGGTCGAGTTCGTGGGTCCAGGCGTCGCGCGGCTGGCTGTGCAGCATCCAGTAGAGGTCGGCGATGTGGCCTGGGTTGAGGATGCCGTCCTGGTCCTTCAGCGCGTAGCGCTGCGGGAAGTTCTCCGCGATCCAGGCCGTGTCGATGGCCCCATCGATGATCGGGTGAGCAACATGGATGCCCTGCGGTCCCAGCTCGCGGGCCATCGACTGCGCCAGCGCGCGCAGCGCGAACTTGGCCCCTGCGAAGGCTGAGAAACCCTTGCCGCCACGCAGGGACGCCGTCGCCCCCGTGAACAGGATGGTCCCCCGGCCGCGCGGCAGCATGTGTTTCGCCGCTTCCCGGCCAGTGAGGAAGCCGGCGAAGGCGGCCATCTCCCAGACCTTGGTGTAGACGCGGGCGGTGGTCTCCACGATGGAGAAGTTCACATTCGCGCCGATGTTGAAGACAACCACTTCGAGCGGGCCGATCTCGGCTTCGACCTTCGCGAACAGCTCGACGATCCGGTCTTCCTTGCGGGCGTCGACGCCAAAGGGATGGACCTCGCCGCCCTCGGCGGTGATCTGCTCGGTCAAGGCCGTCAGGTTCTCCGCGTCGCGGCGGACGATGACCGTGGCGAAGCCTTCCCGGGCGAACCGTCGGGCTATCGCCCCGCCGGTGGCGTCCCCCGCGCCGATGACCAGCGCGACCTTTTTGGACATGTCAGCTCCTCCGCATTACGTTGCGAATAGAAACTCACTTGCCGTCCTTGTAAAGCGCTGCATGCTGGGTCCGCAGGAGAGCCTTCTGCACCTTGCCCATCGCGTTGCGCGGCAGGTCGTCAACGAACAGGACCCGTTTGGGCTGCTTGAACCGGGCCAGCCGGTCCTTCAGCGCAGCGATGACGGCCGCCTCGCTGAACGCGCCCTTCCCGCCGGTAGCAACCACGGCCGTGACACCCTCGCCCAGGTCCGGATGCGGCAGGCCGATGACGGCGCTTTCGACCACACCCGGCAGGGCGTCGAGCTCTTCCTCGACCTCCTTGGGATAGACGTTGAATCCCCCGGAAATGATCAGATCCTTGCCCCGCCCCACGATGTGGACGTAGCCGGCGTCGTCGATCTTCCCCAGGTCCCCGGTGATGAAGAAGCCGTCCGGGCGGAACTCAGCGGCGGTCTTCTCGGGCATGTTCCAGTAGCCGGCGAAGACGTTGGGGCCCTTCACCTCGATCATGCCGATCTCGCCGGGTGGCAGGATCGCGCCGGTCTCGGGATCGGCGATGCGCAGAGCGACGTCCGGCAGCGGCGGGCCGACTGTCCCGGCTACCCGGTCGCCGTCGTAGGGGTTGGAGGTGTTCATCCCCGTCTCGGTCATGCCGTAGCGCTCGAGGATCGCCGTGCCCGTCCGCTGGCGCCACTGATCGTGGACCTCGGCCAGAAGCGGCGCCGAGCCGCTGATGAACAGTCGCGTGCCGGTGACGGCGTCGCGGGTCAGGCCGGGCTGTGCCAGCAGCCGGGTGTAGAAGGTCGGCACGCCCATCAGACTGGTAGCGCGTGGCAGCAGCGACAGGACCTCGGCGGCGTCGAACTTCGGCCGGAAGATCATCGAGGCCCCGGCCATCAGGGTCACATTGGTCGCCACGAACAGCCCGTGCACATGATAGATCGGCAGGGCGTGGATCAGTCGGTCATCAGCCGTGAACCGCCACAGCTTCACCAGCGTCGCGGCGTTGCTGGCCAGGTTGCCATGGGTCAGCATGGCGCCCTTGGACCGTCCCGTGGTGCCCGACGTGTAGCAGATGGCCGCCAGGTCGCTCGCCTCACGCGGCTCGGTCGGGAAAGTGGTCGGCCGGGTGGCGGCGATGTCGGCGAGACTGCCCTCCCCGTTTGCGTCGAGCGTCACGACCCGGGCGTCGAGCGTATCGATGAGGCCGCCGACGTCCTCCTCAACCAAAGGGTCGCAGACTACCAGCGAGGGCCCGGCGTCGCTGATGAAGTAGTCCAGCTCGTTCAGCGTGTAGGCCGTGTTCAACGGCAGGAAGACGGCGCCCGCGCGCACGACGGCCAGATAGAGATAGAGGTTCTCCGGGCTCTTCTCGATCTGCACCGCCACCCGGTCGCCGGGTTTGACGCCGAGTGCGCGCAAGGCGTGGGCGTAACGGGCGGTATGGGCCTGCAGGTCGGCGTAGCTGTCGACCGTGCCCGAGAGACGTTCGAGGAAGGGGGCGTCGGGTGCGCCGCTGGCCGTCAGGGTGTCGAAGAGGTTGGTCATGGGTCTCTGCGGGGTTCGAGACGCTCGCCTGATGGCTCGCTCCTCACCCTGACGAGCTTTAGTGCAAGCCACCCCCGTTCGTCATCCTGAGGAGCAGCGAAGCGGCGTCTCGAAGGACGCACACTGCGAATGCCGTCAGCCCACCAGCATCCGCTCCAGTTTTCCCACATCCAGCACCCGGATCACGCCATACCCGCGCCCAACCAACCCCGCGCCCTCAAGCTCACCCAGCCAGCCGTTCACCGCCTTGCGGGTCACGCCGATCATCTCTGCGAGGTCGGCCTGGGCGATGGCGATCTCGCCCCCGGAGGCGGCGGCAAGCTGCACAAGTCGGGCGACCAGCCGTTCGCGCGGCTTGAGGGCGATCAGTTCGGCGACGGCCTGCACATTCGCGCGCAGCTGGCCGTAGACCAACGCGCCAAGCGCCTCCCAGAGGCCTGGATGACCCGCCGCAACGCGCCGCAGGGCGCCGTCGGACAGGGTGAAAACCAGCGACGGCGAGGCGGTGATCGCGGTGACGATACGGGGACCGCCGCCAAAGGCCGCGCTCTGGCCTATCACCGTGCCGGCCGGAAGCAGCCCGATGAGCGCCTCGCGCCCGCCTGGCGCCTGGCCGTAGAGCCTGAGGCCACCCTCGACGACGGCCAGAACGCCCGTTTCTTCATCGCCCTCGCCATGCATCCATTCGCCGGTCTGGCGGCGCGACAGTCGGCCCTCGCGCAACAGGGCCTCGCGACGGTCAAGCGGCTGGCGAGCGAACCAGGGAATGGCCGCCACGCGATCGAGGGGATCGTTGCTCATGCCGCACTGTAACTTCAGTGACATTCAATATGCCAGACCTGTGGCCCACTCTCGCCAACGAACAGGGAGCCCCGCCATGATCACGACCGCCCTTCGCATCGAGCGCCTGCCCGGCTGCGGCGCCCAGGTCAGGGATGTCGACCTCGCCCAGCTGACGCCGGCCGAAGTCGACACGCTTCGTCAGGCGCTGTTCGACCACGGCGTGCTGATCTTTCGCGGCCAGAGTCTGACGCCGGAGCAGCATATCGCCCTTGCCGAGAGCCTCGCGCCGATCGATGTGAACCGCTTCTTCCCGGCCGCACCGGGCTACCCGATGATCGCCAAGGTCGAGAAGACCGCCGAGCAGACTACCAACATCGGCGGCGGCTGGCATACCGACCACAGCTACGACATCGAACCGGCCATGGGCTCGGTGCTGGTCGCCCGCGAGCTGCCCCCCGGCGGGGGCGACACCCTGTTCGCGGATATGTACGCGGCCTTCGATACGCTCGACGCGGAGACGAAGGCGCAAATCGCCGGCCTGCGCGCCGTGCACGGGTCCGACCATGTGTTCGGCGAGAAGGGCGTCTACGCGACGACCGACCAGCCGGAACTGGCCAAGGGCGGCGTTGAAACGCCTGAAACCACCCATCCCGTGGTGATCAGACACCCTGGCAGCGGCAAGCCGGTGCTCTACGTGAATCCCAGCTTCACCCTGCGCTTCGAAGGCATGACCCGCGAAGAAAGCATGCCGCTGCTGATGAAGCTCTATGCCCACGCCATGAACATGGATCGCGTCCATACCCTGGTCTGGGAGCCCGGCACGGTGGCGATCTGGGACAACCGGGCGACCTGGCATTTCGCGAAGAACGACTACCACGGCCACTACCGGCTGATGCACCGCATCACCCTGGCCGGCTGCGCACTGGAAGCAGCGTAGGACCCGGGGACATGTGCCGCAGGTACGTGTCCCCCAATCGAGCGGCGCGGGTTTAGGGGACACGTACCTTCGGTACATGTCCCCGGATCAGGCGATCCGAACCTCGACCTTGCGGAATCTCACCACCCCCGCCCCGTACTGCAGGGCGATCGGCCCTTCGGGGTGGGCGGTGTCGCGGACGGCGTCGACGGTCGTCTGGCCATTGAACACCACGGAGAGCCGGTCCCCGCGCGCGCTGATCTCCATCAGGTTCCAGCGCCCGCCGGCCTTCGGCATGGGTGAGACCTTCGCGATGTTGACGATCGCTCCGGTGCCGTAGGTCGGGTCGGGCCTCTGGTCGAAGACGTTGACCTCATAGGCGGTCGCCGGCGTGATCTGCGTTCGGTCGGCGCAGCGGATGAAGATCCCCGAGTTGGCGTCGGCGCTGACCCAGATGGCCGCCCGCAGGTCGAAGTCGCGAAAGCTGTCGCGCGAGACCAGAAAGCTCATTGCGCCCCTGTCGGCTGACAGGACTGCGTCGTCGACCGACCAGTTCGCATCGCCCACCGGCGTCCAGCCGTCGAGATCGCGGCCGTTGAACAGCGGCCGGAAGCGAGGCTTTGCGATAGCCGGCGTTGCCACGGCGGCGGCGGCCAGACCCAGAACGAAGGTTCGGCGATTGCTCATGATCCCCCCGAAGATGGCGCGACCGCGCAACTAGGGGGCAGGACCGTCACTCAGGCAATGGGCAGTCGGTCAAACAGGCCGACGGCGCCCTGCGCCCAGACCAGCAAAAGGACCACGAGGATCGCGACTCCCGCGCCGACCCGCCAGAGCGGCTTGCGCAACAGCCGGACGGCCAGCTCGAACGCGCCGCAGGCGACGGCCAGCATGAGCCCGAACGCCGCGAAGTCGAAGCCGGTCCAGGTCACCTCGCGGGTGAACTGCATGGCCAGGAGGGGCAGCAGGAACAGCATCGCCGCCCCACCCCAAAGGGCGATCCGCCAGCGTTTCGCGCCGTGTCGAGTTCTGCCGTCCGTCATTCTCGCTGCCCCGTTTTCATTGCGGCCCCATCGTGGCGGGCGCCCGTCATAGGCCGATGAGCAGGGTGTGCTGCTTCCGTGCAGGACGTCATCAGACGCTCAGCCAGCGGAAGCTGCGGCGAAGAAACGCCAGCCCGTCCGCCTCGACCGGCGGCGCACGGGTCATGAGCCGGTCCTGAAGCGAGTCTCGACGCGCGGGCCCAAATTGTTGAGGCGCTATCTGTGCGAGGTGTCATTCTGTCGAGGCGGCAGTTCCTCGTCCGAGCGCGGCTCGCGCCTCATCCACGATCTCCTCGACCAGATGCTCGGTATTTGTTTCGACATAGGCATCCATTCGCCAACGCGCCTGCATGAAGCGGCGGCCGGCTTCACTTTCGAGAAAGCCGACAATCGACGCCAGTTCTTCGTCGTCGAACTCACCGTCTACATGGGATTCGTACTCCGCCTGCCAAACCGGTCGATGTTTCTCATAAGCCGCCATCACGGCGTCGATCGGGCCCGCAAAGAGCTCGCGAAAGGTAATCTGACCGCTCCGAAGATCGGACACCGGACCACCCGGCATGCCGAGACGGTGAAGGAAGCTTCCGGAGTCGATCTTCTCCTGCGTGCCGTTCAGGACCAGGAAGTGCCGGATGAGCGCTTGCTTCGAAGCGCTTGGCGTCTTGTCGGCCATTTCGGACGTGTCCTCCCACCCCCAAGATGGACGTTCAGGCGGCGAGAAGGAACCACGTAACCGCAAATGAAAAAGGGCGCGGATCACTCCGCGCCCCTTCCCAAATCAGTCCGGCAGAAAGCGTCAGGCGCTGGCGCCGCCCGCCTTCTTTTCGGCGTAGATGACCAGCGGCTGGGCGCGGCCTTCGACGACCTCGGCGTTGACCACCACTTCCTCGACGCCCTCGTAGCTGGGCAGTTCGAACATGGTCTCCAGCAGGATGCCTTCCATGATCGAGCGCAGGCCGCGCGCGCCGGTGCGGCGCAGGATGGCCTTGCGGGCGACCGCGTTGAGCGCGTCGTCGGTGAACTTCAGGCCGACGTTCTCCATCTCGAACAGACGGGCGTACTGCTTGATCAGGGCGTTCTTCGGCTCGGTGAGGATCTTGACCAGGGCTTCCTCGTCGAGGTCCTCCAGGGTCGCGATAACCGGCAGACGGCCGATGAATTCCGGGATCAGGCCGAAGCGGAGCATGTCTTCCGGTTCGACCTGGCGCAGGATCTCGCCCGTGCGGCGCTCGTCCGGATCAGCGACCTTGGCGCCGAAGCCGATCGAGGTGCCCTGGCCGCGGCCGGAGATGATCTTCTCCAGGCCGGCGAAGGCGCCGCCGACGATGAACAGGATGTTGGTCGTGTCGACCTGCAGGAACTCCTGCTGGGGATGCTTGCGCCCGCCCTGCGGCGGCACGGAGGCGACGGTGCCTTCCATGATCTTGAGCAGCGCCTGCTGGACGCCCTCGCCCGACACGTCGCGGGTGATCGAGGGGTTGTCCGACTTGCGGCTGATCTTGTCGATTTCGTCGATGTAGACGATGCCGCGCTGGGCCCGTTCGACGTTGTAGTCGGCGGCCTGGAGCAGCTTGAGGACGATATTTTCGACGTCTTCACCGACATAACCAGCTTCGGTCAGGGTCGTGGCGTCGGCCATCGTGAACGGAACGTCGATGATTCGGGCCAGGGTCTGGGCCAGCAGCGTCTTGCCCGAGCCCGTCGGGCCAACGAGCATGATGTTGGATTTCGACAGTTCGACGTCGTTGTTCTTCTGCGCGTGGTTCAACCGCTTGTAGTGGTTGTGCACCGCGACGGAGAGTACTTTCTTGGCGTGGCTCTGCCCGATGACGTAATCGTCGAGCACTTCCCTGATTTCCTTCGGGGTCGGAACGCCGTCCTTGGACTTCACGAAGGCGATCTTGTGTTCTTCGCGAATGATATCCATGCAGAGCTCGACGCATTCATCACAGATGAACACGGTCGGTCCGGCGATCAGCTTGCGCACCTCATGCTGGCTCTTTCCGCAGAAAGAACAGTACAGGGTGCTCTTCGAGTCGCCGCTGGCGGCCTTTGTCATTGCTCTTCTCACGCTCTGGCGGCCCCGGACCACGTCCGAATTCGCCCACCCCTGTGCGGCTCATCCCGCAATCGAACATGCAGGATACGCGCCGGGGGTTTTCCAATCCTTGACAATCCCCGATCCGGCGTTCCGGGACAAGCGTCCAGACGCCACAGACAGGGCGAAAGAGGCTCCGGACACGGCACGGTGATTGCGTCGCTCTCGGACGAACAGATGGGAATTGACCCGCTGTGGCACAAGCGAGGCCGGCGCTCGCATCGGTAGACCTCCTCTCGGGGCGCGTCACATCGGTGTCATATGTCCCGGAATCGTGATCGATACGGCCCTCAAGAAGGCCGGGGCTGGGAAAGTATGGGACGCAGATCACTCCTGGCGCAGGGACTTTCGTCCTCGCGGCCGGTCATGGCCGACCCGCTGGACGAACCTGCGCTGGTCGCCTTCGACTTCGACGGCACCCTGACGGTCGAGGACAGCTTCACCGCTTTCCTGAAATGGCGCGCCGGCCCCCTGCGCTGGGCCTGGGGCTGCTTCAGGCTGATGCCCGCAGGGATCGCCTATCTGATCCACAGCAACCGAGGCCGCATGAAGTCGGCCGCCATCCGCGAGTTTCTCAAGGGCGTGAAGCGCGAGACCCTCGAGGCCGAGGCGCGGACCTTCGCCGAGATCGCCGCCCCTCGCCTGTTCCGGCCTGACGCGATCATGGCCTGGCGGCGCTGGCGGGCCGGCGGCGCGAAGACCATCATCGTCAGCGCCTCGCCGGACCTGATCATCGCGCCGTTCGCCCGGGGGCTGGGCTGCGACAAGCTGATCGCCAGCGCCTTCGCCTTCGACAAGGACGACCGCGTGCTGGGCATGCTGGCCGGGCCCAACTGCCGTGGCCCCGAAAAGGTTCGCCGCCTGAAGGAAGTCTACGGCGAGGATGTGCGCCTGGCCGCGGCCTATGGCGACACTTCCGGCGACCGCGAGATGCTGCGCATCGCCGACGAGAAGGGCTATCGGGTGTTCAAGGGGCGGCCCTAGGGGACCCAAACCGCATGAAGCACGCCGGTGCGGCCGCCCTCGATCAGCTGGAACCGCTGCTTGCGGCCATTCGCCTGTTGCCGGGCCTCACGGAAAAGGGACGCGGCGTGTTTTATCGCAGGGGCAGGGCTTTCCTGCATTTCCATGAAGACGCTGCGGGTCTGTTCGCCGATGTCCGGCTGACGGGGGCCGAGTTTGAGCGGTTCCGGGTGGAGACCGGAAATGAGCGATCCGCGTTTCTCGCACGGGTGAGCGCGACGATCTGACGATGAAAAAAGGGCCCGGTGTGAACCGGGCCCTTTTCAATTCAAATTCCGAAGCGCCTAGGCGCCGGCCGCCGCCGCTTCAGCGCTCTCGCGGGTTTCGTAGACGTGGTCGACGATACCCCAGGCCTTGGCGTCTTCGGCGCTCATGAAGTGGTCGCGGTCGAGGGTCGTTTCGACTTCCTCATAGGTCCGGCCGGTGTGTTTCACATAGATTTCGTTCAGCCGCTTCTTGGTCGCCAGGATGTCCTCGGCGTGGCGCATGATGTCGGAGGCCTGGCCGCGGAAGCCGCCTGAGGGCTGGTGGACCATGATGCGGGCATTCGGCAGCGCGACGCGCTGGCCCGCGGCGCCGGCGCAGAGCAGCAGGCTGCCCATCGAGGCGGCCATGCCCATGCAGACCGTCGAAACCGGGCTCTTGATGTACTGCATGGTGTCGTAGATCGCGAGACCGCTGGTCACCACGCCGCCCGGCGAGTTGATGTACATGCTGATCTCTTTCTTGGGGTTCTCCGACTCCAGGAACAGCAGCTGCGAGCAGATCAGCGCGCTCATGCCATCTTCGACCGGCCCGGTCAGGAAGATGATCCGCTCCTTCAACAGGCGCGAGAAAATGTCGAACGCCCGCTCGCCGCGGCTGGTCTGCTCGACCACCATGGGCACGAGATTCATGGCGGTCTGGATCGGATCCGACATCGCCGACTGGAAGTAGTTGCTCATAGTGCCCTTCTCCAACTGGATCGGTCTGTCGCGAATCATGCCGCGCCATCCCCGCCCCCTCGGATATCGGGCGGAGGTTAAGGGGATGCAAGTGCGGCCAGCCGAACGGACGCAATTGCGCCGGTTACTTGTCCTCGGCGTCCTTCGCCGGAGCGGCGCCGAGACGCGCGGCCATGTCCCGGACGATCTGCCCTTCCTGCCGGCTGCCCTTGATGACGTTCGGATTGACGTTGTAGAGCGCCTGCAGATAGGCGACGTCCCAGCTGGTCAGTCCGATCGGCGGGGCCGCGCCCTTGTCGCGCGCGGCGAACAGGTTGAGCACCGACGGAACGTCGGTCGGATCGGTATCGGGATCGATCTGCGCGAGGCCGACCATGGCGATGTAGTCGGACAGCGCGCTGAACCGGATCACGCCGACGCGCGAGACGTCGATCATGACGAACACATGGTCGAAATTGTCGCGGGTGGTGCCACGCACACGGCCCATCGAGCGGACCAGAACCTGGGAGCCGCGGGTGTAGGTCCGGCCGTCAGCCATCGTTACATGCGTGACGTGCCACCAGCGCACCGGGCGAGGTGTCTCGACAAGGTCGGTCAGCGCCGCGCGACCGCGGGTGATGCCGTCTTCCCACCTGCCGAAGGCCGTGGGGTTCTTGTCGACGAGCATCTTGATCATCGTCTGGGAGTCGTCGGTGGCGACGATGATCAGGTTGGGCTTGCAGCCTGGATCGCCGATCTGCAGACCGACCGTCGTCGCGATCAGCGCGATCCGGTCGATCATCTGTTGGCCGTAAGGGTCCTTGAGGCCGATGACGCCCGGACAGATCTTGCGATCCCAGCGGGCGAGGCGGCGGTTGGCGCTCTGCGCCGACACGTCGGCGACGAACGCCGACACCGTGTCCACCGGCGGCGCGATCGGACGCGCCGTGATGACCAGGCCTTCCAGCTGGGTCGGCGGCGCGGGCGAAGCGGCCGGCGCGGCCGCGGCCTTCGCCGCGGGGTTCCCCTCGGGCGTCACGCCTGATCCGCCCGGAGCGGCGGCGGCGGGCTGGCCCGTCACAAGGAGAAGGGCAAGAGCCGAAAGCCCGACGATCAACCTCGACATGCCCTACTCCACGCTCAGCTTTCGACCGGGCCGTGCGGCCAGGCCGCCGGGTATCCTAGTAGCCGTCAGGCAGGTCGTCGTCGGCCTCGATCTCCTTTTTGGAGACCTTCTTGTCGGTGATGGTCGCCTTGCCGAAGATCAGCTCGACAACCTTGTCCTCATAGAGCGGCGCGCGCAGCTGGGCCTGGGCCTGGGGGTTCGAGCGGAAGAACTCGAAGACCTGCTGGGCCTGCTGACCATACTGCATGGCTTCACGCTGCATGGCCTGGGTCAGCTCCTGGTCAGTGACCTGGACGTTGTTGACGCGGCCGATCTCGGCCAGCACCAGACCAAGGCGCACCCGGCGCTCGGCGATCTTGCGATACTCGGTGCGCAGGTCGTCGTCGCTCTTGCCGGCATCTTCCGGCGGCAGGTTGCCCGCGGCCTTGTCACCCTCGACCTGTTGCCAGATCCCGGCGAACTCGGCGTCCACCATGCGCGGCGGCAGCGGGAAATCGTGACCCTTGTCCAGCTCGTCCAGCAGGGCGCGCTTCAGCTTGAAGCGCGACTGGTTGGCATAGCCCTGCTCGAGGTTCTTCGTGACGGTGTCGCGCAGCGTGGCCAGGTCCGACAGGCCGAGGCGCTGGGCCAGGGCGTCGTCCGCGTCCGCCTCGACCGGCGCGCGGACTTCGTGGACCTTCACGGCGAATTCGGCGGCCTTGCCGGCCAGATCGGCCGATTGGTACTGCTCGGGGAAGGTCACCTTGACGGTGACGTCATCGCCCGGCTTGGCGCCGACCAGTTGGGCTTCAAAGCCCGGAATGAACTGATTGGAGCCGAGGGTCAGCTCGAAGCCTTCGCCCTTGCCGCCGTCGAACGGAACGCCGTCGACGCTGCCGAGGAAGTCGATCAGCACCTGGTCGCCGTCCTTGGCCTTCAGGGACTTGCCGGTGCGCGGCGCGAACGTGCCGGCCTGCTTGGCCAGCTCGGCCAGGGCCTCATCCACTTCCTTGTCGGTCGGCGTGTAGATCGGGCGCTTCAGCTTCAGCGTCGAGGTGTCGATCGGCTCGAAATCCGGCATCAGCTCGACGGCGAGTTCGTAGGTCAGATCGGCCGAGCCCTTGAGCACCGCCTCCATGTCGGAACCGGGCACGAGGTCGGGCTGCGAGGCCGGACGTATCTTGTTGTCCTCGAGGACCTTCTGGGTCGTCTCGTTGAGTGCGTCCTGAATGACTTCCTGCATCAGCTGCTTGCCGTGCATGCGACGGACGTGGGCCGCGGGCACCTTGCCCTTGCGGAAACCCTTCACGTTCATCTGCGGAGCCAGTTCGGTGATCCGGGCGTCCAGACGCGCGGCGAGCTCGCCGGCGGGAACAGTGACGCCGTAAACACGGCTCAGGCCTTCAACAGACTTTTCAACGATTTGCATCGACATTCTCAAGAGTCTCGGACGAGCGGCCATGGCCGTTGTCATCCGCCAGGTATGGAAATGGGATCGCCGCCCGGATCAGGGGCGGCGCAAAGCGGGGGCCCTTATGTCATGCGGGCCTTTTCCGGCCAAGCCCCGTTTGGAACGCCGGCGGACGGCCCTTCCCCGCCAGGACTTCGAAGGGCGGGCGTTCGCCCGGGATGCGGCTCCGGGCGGCTCGCCACCCAAAGCCCGCAAGGCGAAGGGTGGTGCGGATGAGAGGACTCGAACCTCCACGCCTTGCGGCGCTGGAACCTAAATCCAGTGCGTCTACCAGTTCCGCCACATCCGCAGGTTCTGGGGGTCCCTTAAGGGATCGGGCGTTGCGCCGCTAGGGGGTCGCGACGCGGCGAGCAGGCCTCCCGGACGCAGGATCGCAGCCATCTGTGAGCGGGGTCCGCGTCCAGACGGGGGTGCCACAGCATGGCGACCGTGAACGCCGTGGTCGGCATGGGGAGGGAAACCGTGACCATCCCCTGGCGCAGACTCCCGGTGTGGCGATCCGGGACCGTCGCGACCAGATTGGAGGCGCGGGCCAGCGCCAGGGCGGCGGAGAAGCCGCTGACGAGGGTCGTGACCCGGCGTTTCAAGTCCGCGGGCAGGAACGGCCGATCGACCGCATCGACCTCAAGGCCGCTCCGCGAGACCGCGACATGCTCGGCATCAGCGTACCACGACCGGGGGAACCCGCCCTGATCGAGAGGATGCCCCTCCCGGACGACGCCGACCAGCCGGTCACGAAACAGGGCCAGGGTCCGCACCTCAGGTCCAAGCGACTCCTCGACCACCCCGGTTTCGAGGTCGATGCGGCCATCGCGCAGGGGCCCGCTGTCCTTGTCGGTCTTCTGAAGGAAGTTGAGGCGGACCGCCGGGGCGTCGGCGCGGACCCTTGCGATCAGGTCGGCCCCGAAATTCTCGACGAAACCGTCGCTGGTACGCAGGGTAAAGGTTCGCGCCAGGGACAACAGATCCAGGGTCTCGTCCGGGCGCAGGACGACTTCCGCCGCCTCGACGAGCTGCCGAACATGATCCCGCAACGCCTGGGCGCGGGGCGTCGGAGCGAGGCCGCGTCCTGCCCGGACGAGGAGCGGGTCGCCGGTCGTTTCGCGAAGGCGCGTCAGGGCGCGGCTCATGGCCGACGGGCTCAGACGCAGCCGCCGGGCGGCGCCCACGACGCTCCCTTCGGCCAGCAGCGCATCGAGCGTGATCAGCAGGTTGAGGTCCGGCGAGGCCATGCACGCAGCATAGCACGCTCTTGCCCCAATACAGAGCGTCAGATGCAGCATTGATGTGCAAATGCTGCGCGTTCCGCCGCTTATGGCGCCCCGCTAGCCTCAGGGAAGGATCACCAGACGGAGGCCAGGCAATGGCGAACACCGCACTCGAAACCTTCATAAATAACGTCAGGGCTGACTGGGGCCCGCTGACCAGCGAACTCGTCGCCGACTGTCGCGGCCACCTTGAGCGCCTCGTCCAGGCCCGTCCGGCGGAGGCCTGGCTCAGCGCCCTGCACCGGGACCGGCCCGTCAACGAGGAGCTCTATCGCGACCCCGACCACGGATTCGTCCTGCAGGCCCACACCGAACAGGCGGGCCTCTACCGCCCACCCCACGACCACGGTCGCGGCTGGGTGATCTACGCCCTTCAGGACGGCGAGATCGAGATGGGCACCTACACCCGGATCGAGGATCCGGCGGGCGAGGTTCGGCTGGTGAAACGGGACAGCACGCGGGTCCGCGCCGGCCAGGCGCAGGTTTATCTGCCCGGCGATATTCACGACACCCAGTGCCTGACGCGTTTGGCCCTGCTGTTTCGCTTCACCGAGCGGGACCTGCGGGTCGAGGACCGGCAGGAAGGCCGGGTCACGCGCTATCACGAGCGGAACGGCGTGTGGACCACGGGGGCGGAATGACCCGCGCTCCCGTCACGGGACAGGGCGTCGACAGCGGCCTGCCCCAACCGCAACGCGCCCTGGCCATCGTCGCCGTTCTGGCGGCCATGAGCCTGGTGGTGCTGGACGCGGGCATGGCCAACGTCGCCCTGCCGACGATGGCACGGACCCTGGCCGTTACGCCGGCGCGGGCCGTGCTGGTGATCACCGCCTACCAGACCGCGCTGGTGATGGCGCTTCTGCCCTGCGCCGCGCTCGGCGAGCGGTTCGGCAACCGCAGGGTCTTCCAGTTCGGCGTGGCCATTTTTCTGCTGGGGTCCCTTCTCTGCGCCCTGTCGCCCGCACTCCCTCTTCTTGTCGGCGCCCGTTTCGTTCAGGGCCTCGGCGGCGCGGCGGTGATGGCGCTCGGCGTGGCCTTGCTGCGGTTTGCGGTGGCGCGAGACAGACTGGGCGCCGCGGTCGGCTGGAACGCGCTGACGGTAGCCCTCGCCTCCGCTACCGCGCCGACGCTCGGTGCGCTGATCATCGCACGCCTCGATTGGCCGTGGCTGTTTCTCGTCAACCTGCCGATCGGCGCGGTCGTGCTGCTGTCGGCGCGGTCTCTTCCGCCAGTCCCCGGACGGCCCAAGAGGCTCGATCTTTTCAGCATGGCGCTAAACGGCGCCAGCTTCGCCTTGCTGGTGGTCGGCATCGAGGCCCTGACGACCGCGCCTCCGAGAGCCCTGGCGCTGCTCGGGCTGGCGGTCGTCGCATTCATCCTGCTCGTACGCCGCGAGGCTCCGAAAGCCGCGCCGCTGGTCCCGCTGGACCTGCTAAGGAGTCCGTCCTTCCGGCTGTCCGCGATCGCCTCGGTCTTCTGTTTCACCGGTCAAGCGGCGGGTATGGTCGCCCTGCCGTTCTACCTGCAGCATGGCCTCGGCCAGTCTACGCTGACGGCCGGACTATACATGTCGGCCTGGCCGCTCGGCGTCGCGGCGATGGCGAGCCTCGCCGGACGCCTTTCCGATCGTGTCCCGAGCGCCTGGCTTTGCGCCATCGGCGCGGGCTGCCTGGCCAGCGGACTGGCCGCCATGGCCGCCTGGCCACTGCGGGGCGATCCACGCCCGCTCATTCTGCTTTCGGCGATCTGCGGCCTGGGCTTCGGGCTGTTCCAGACGCCGAACAACCGGAACCTGTTCCTCTCCGCGCCGCCGGAGCGCAGCGGCGCGGCCGGCGGTCTGCAGGGCACGGCCCGCCTGACTGGACAGACGGCAGGCGCGGTGCTGATGACCTTGCTGTTCACCGTCGCCCCGCTCGCAGTCGCACCCCGCGCCGGGTTGGCGCTGGGCGCGGCGATGGCGCTCGCGTCGGGCCTGGTGAGCCTGGCCAGGGGGTCTGGAAGCGCGCTCGCCCCACGCGGCGCCTAGTCCGCCGTCGTGTCGTCCAGATTTCGCAGCCGTTCGCGCGCCTGTTTCAGCTCCTCGGCGTAGTGCTCGCCGTCGCCGTACTCGGCGAAATGGACATAGCGGGCGTGCGCCCCGAGAACGCGTCGGGCGTGCTTGATCGGGCACCAGTACTGTTCAGTGCGGGCGGCGACCTCGCGGACATAGGCGGCGACGCCGTTGGCATAGGAGCAGTAACCGCAGTTTAGCCTCTCGATCAGGTTCAGATAGGCGAGCCCTGAGCGGTCGAAGACGACGTAGCGGCCGCGTTTTACCTTTGGGATGCCGTAGATCGGAAAACAGATGGCTTGGTAGGCGGAGACCCAGAGATCCATGATCGCGAACGGGATGATCAGCGAATAGATCACCGGGGCGCTCAGTACGACCAGTGGACTGGCTCCCGCCAGGTACTTGCCCAACCCCTTGCGCAACGCCTCGTGGCGGCGCTTCACCTCTTCCTCGAAACGGGCTCTGCCGTGTTCCAGGCCATAGTTGAGCCCGGCCCGCGCCTTGGCGAACTCCACCTCGAGTTCCTGCTCCAGCGCCTGGATCTTCTCCAGGATGTCGTCGACCTGCTGCGTCAAGGGACCTGTCCGCGCAACGCTCCGTCCCCCCGGGGCGCGGTCTCGTGCGGCGCCAGCCTGCACGACGCGGTCCCGGCCCGCTTTGATGCAGTCGAGATTGCCCCGCGCGAGCCGGCATTTGCGCTTGTCGTCGCCGCCGGCGCTGGCGACGATGTCGGCAACGCGAAAAACGGGTCGAGGAAACGGAATGAGCCAGTCAGACACCGCGCCGGAGGCAATCCTCGAGCCCGACCTGCCGATCGTCGATCCGCATCATCACCTGTGGGACCGACCGTCCCTGCAGCCGCCCCGTCCGGACGGCCACCCCTTCGAGGATGTGGTGCGCCTGACGCCCAGGTATCTGCTCGACGAGCTGCGGGCCGACGCCGGGAGCGGCCATAACGTCACGGCCACGGTCTACGTCCAGTGCGGGGCCTTCTATCGGGCGGACGCCGCGCCGGGCGTGGCTCCGGTCGGCGAGGTCGAGTTCGTCAACGGCGTCGCGGCGATGAGCGCCAGCGGGATCTATGGACCCTTGCGTGCCTGTGACGGCATCGTCGGCCATGCCGACCTGCTGCTCGGCGACGGCGCGGCGGCGGTGCTGGAGGCCGAGATCGCCGCCGGCGGCGGGCGGTTCAAGGGCATCCGGCACGTCAACGCCTCCGATCCGGACCCTCGCGTGCTTGGCCCGATGAGCCACACGCCGGGCGGTCTTCTGGGCGATGCAGCCTTCCGCGCGGGGTTCTCCCGGCTCGCGCCGCTGGGCCTGTCGTTCGATGCCTGGATGCTCGAGCCCCAGCTGCCGGAGCTGATCGACCTGGCCCGCGCGTTCCCCGACACCGCGATCATTCTCGACCACGTGGGCACGCCGCTCGGCATCGGCGCCTACGCCGGCAAGCGGGACGATCGCTACGACGTCTGGTTGGCCAACATCCGCGAACTGGCGAAATCGACGGAGATCAGCGTCAAGCTGGGCGGTCTCGGAATGCCCTTCCCCGGCTTCCCGGGCCTCGACGGCGTGAACCGCCCCTCATCCGGGAGGCTGGCGGACCTCTGGCGCCCCTACATCGAGCCCTGCATCGAGGCTTTCGGCGCGGAACGCTGCATGTTCGAGAGCAACTTCCCCGTCGACCGCTGGGGCTGCGACTACGCCACTCTGTGGAACGCCTTCAAGCGCATCGCCGCCGGGGCCTCGGATGCGGAGAAGGCGGCGCTGTTCTCGGGCGCGGCGAAGCGGGTCTACCGGCTGGCGTGACCCGCTCCGCCCTAGTGACGTCGACACGTTCGTCAAAACAGGAGGCCAGTGAACGCATCGCCGACCATCCTTGACTTTCTACATAGCCCTATGTAGAGATTCTTCCATGAGCCGCGCGCCACAAATGACTCCGCACACCCTACGGGTGATCAGCACCATCATTGGTGGCAAGGAATTGGCCGGTGCCGAGATTGCGAAGTCCACCGGCCTCGCGACAGGAACACTTTATCCTATTTTGCTCCGACTGGAGCGGGCTGGCTGCTTGTCGAGCCGTTGGGAAGAAGGTGACCCGAAGGCACTCGGCAGGCCCCGTCGAAGATTTTATTCCGTCACAGCCGAAGGTGCACGCAGTGCACACTTGGCCGCCCGATCACTACAAGTCACGATTGGAGGTCTTTCGTGGGCTTGAAAGCAATCGGCCTTGCCATATTCGCAAGCTTCGTCGCTGCCATCATGAAACAAGAAGCAGAAGCGTGGCTCCCATGGCTCGCGGAACGTTGCCGGCGCCTAGCCGTGAGTTACTTTAAGGGCGAGTTGCGAGAACGGTACGACGAAGAGTGGGGAGCCCATATTCGAGAAGTTCCCGGCGGCATTGGCAAATTGGTCTGCGCATTAGGATTCATATTTGCAGCCCAAACCATCCGATTGGGCACAATACTTAGAGCTTTCCGGATCTTGATCCTAGCCGCCGAAACAATGACGATTTATCGCGTGAGCTCCGCGTTACTTCAGGGAGCCGCCGATACACTAGAGAGTGAACAACCATTGCGCCGCGGGGCTTGCAAGCTACAGCTAAAGTGCGGGTCGGCCCTTTCTAAAATTGGACTAAATAACACGCATAAAATATTGGAGATGGCCAAGAATCTAGAGGTACCCGGTAACGTGACCGCCAACCTTGAAAGAGAAGTTGGCGCGGCTGATGGCGCGCATGATTTCCTAGACTCACTGATCAGACGGCTGTCGTAATAACGGGCCTATTTTAAGTCGTAGAGCTCGGCCAGCACGGCCGGGGCGAGGCCCGGCAGGTCCTCGGCGATCAGGCCGGGACCGAAGCGGCGCGCGCAGGCGGCGTGTATCCACGCCCCCGCGCAGGCGGCCTCGAAACTGTCCATGCCCTGGGCGATCAGCCCGCCGATGAAGCCGGCCAGCACGTCGCCCGAACCGGCCGTGGCCAGCCAGGGCGCATCGTCGAGACAGACCGCCGTCCGGTCGTCCGGCGTGGCGATGACCGTATCCGGCCCCTTGAGCAGGACGATCGCCCCTGCCCGTTTCGCCGCCTCCTGCACGGCGGCGATGCGGTGCGGGCTGGAGGCCAGCAGCCCGGGAAACAGACGCTCGAACTCGCCGACATGCGGCGTCAGGACGTCGTCGCGATCGAGCGCGCTGAACAGGTCCGATGGCTTGTCCCTGAAGACGGTAAGCGCATCGGCGTCGACCACCAGCGCGGCGCCGGTCCGGGCCAGGGCGAACAGGTGAGCGCGCGTGGCGGGTGTGAGCCCGGCGGCCGGACCGATGACCACGACGTCAGCCCGACCCGCCGCCTCGGCCAGCGTCTGGTCATTGTCGAACAGGCCCAGCATCACCGCCTCCAAGTGCGCGGCATGGACCAGAGCGGCGGCGGGCGGAGAGAGCACCGTGACCAGCCCGGCGCCGATGCGTAGGCCGCCTCGGGCGGCCAGCCGCGCGGCGCCGGTGTGAAACTGGTCGCCGCTGACCACGGCCAGCGCCCCGCGCGCATGCTTGTGCGAAGCGGCCGTCGGCCACGGAAACCGGTCCATCCAGAGGGCGGGCCGATTCTCGACAACGCCGGACGCCGTCGGGCCAAGACCAATGTCCGCCACCACAAGTGCGCCGCAGGCCGACCGGCCGGGCTCCAGCGCATGACCGACCTTGCGCCGGTGGAAGGTTACGGTCAGATCGGCTCGGAAGGCCGTCTCGCCGACGACCTTGCCCGTGTCGCCGCTGATTCCGCTGGGCACGTCGATGGCGACGACCGGGACCTTTGACTGATGCGAGGCTCGCGCCTGGCTGAGCGCGGAGCCCTCCAGCGGGCGACTGAGGCCGGCCCCGAACAGGGCGTCGATGATCAGGTCGGCGGGCCGCTCCGTGGCTGAAAGAGGCAGGGTTTCACCGCGCCAGCGGGCGGCCACGGCGCGGGCGTCGGCCGTCGTCGGAGGCGCCAGGGCCTCGACCCAGACCGGCCAGCCGCGTCGCTTGAGCACGCGCGCGACCATGTAGCCGTCGCCGCCGTTGTTGCCGGGCCCGCACAGCACCACCGTGCGGCAGGGGCGATAGCGGTCGCGGATAGCCTCGGCCACCGCCCGGCCTGCACGCTCCATCAGTTTCACGCCGGAGGTTCCATCGGCGAGCGCGGCCTGATCGGCCCGCGTCATCGCCTCGACCGTGAGAATTTCCGGCGCCGAACCCAAGACCTGCCCTCTAGAGAACCTGGGTTGAAGCTTCGCGCCCCTTGGCGATCAGGATCAAGCGGTCATCGACGGCGTCGAACACCTGGATGGAGCAGTGGTCGGGCCGGAAACCCATGACCTGGTCATCGTTCAGGGCTGTCGAGACCGCCGCGTTGATCGCGACATAGTGACTGAACACGGCCGCGCCGGGATAGCCGGCGACCGCCTCCGCCACGCCGCGACGCCAGACGTCATAGTCGAGGTCGCCCTCGATCTCCTGCCAGCGACCGCCGAACGCCGCGCGCAGCCAGGCGCCGCGGTCGTCGTGGCTGACGGCCTTCGGCGTCGGGATCTCGCCGACCATGGGATCGATGACGAGGTCGACGCCGAGCGCTTCGGCGAACGGCATGGCGGTCTCGCGGCAACGGCGCAGGGGCGAGCTGATCACCCGGGTCGGCCGATCCGCTTCCGGCAACGCCAGCAGCGCCTCGGCCGCCGCCCGCGCCTGGGCCTGGCCCGTCTCGTCGAGGCCCGGATCGTCGTCGTGATCGCCCCAGGTGGCCGAGGGCTTGCCGTGGCGGATCATGTAGGTGCGCATTTCAACCCAACTCCGTCATGGCCCGGCTTGTCCGGGCCATCCAAGAACACCGCAGGATGCCGCCTTTGCGGCCAGTCGTCCCGCCTCGCCGCGCATGGGTGGCCCGGACAAGCCGGGCCATGACGGCAAAGGGGCAGGCTGAACCTAGTCCGGAACGAACAGGTTCCGCTTGCCGTCCGGATGCTTGCCGACCACGCCTGTCCGTCCCACGCCTTCGCGGGCCTCCAGATCCTTCAGGGTCGCCTCGTCCTCCGGGGTCACGGCGATGAAGCGGCGGTCGTGGCTGTCGCGGCCAAACACGATGCCCATGTGATAGCCGTCGCGGGTGTGGACCACGGTATAGGCCTCGATGGTCGCCGGGCCCTCCGGATGCTCGACGATCGTCGGGTGCGGCAGGGCGTCGATCTGGCGCTGGATGACGGCCGGATCTTCCCGCTCCCACACACCTTCCACCGGCGTCGTCGAGTAGATGCCGGTCGACTGCTTGGTCAGATACCAGCCGTTGGCCGTGCACAGGCCCCAGCTGCCGGGATGGTCGCGCAGCTTGCCGATCATCGTGGCGATCGAGTGCATGGCGTAGTTGTTGCCCGGCCCGCCCATGTAGGGCAGGCCGCCGGTGACCGTCAGGCCGCGGGGGTCATCGAGGGACAGGCCCAGCTCTTCCGCCCCGACCTCGACCGCGATCGGAAAGCAGGAATAGAGGTCGATGTAGTCCAGGTCGTCCGGGCCGATGCGGGCCATCTCGAACGCCCGCTTGCCGGTCAGCCGCATGGCCGGGCTGGAATGGAAGTCCTGCCGGTCAGACGGGTACCAGAGGTCGGACGCGTCAGCGCAGCCGTGCAGATAGACCCATTTGCTCTCGGGCACACCGAGCTCGCGCGCCTTGCGGACGCTGGCGATGATCACGCCGGCGGACTGGTCCACCTCCATGATGGCGTTGAGGTACTTCGGGTACGGAAAGCTGATCATCCGGTTCTGATCGGTGACGGTGATCAGCTCTGCTTCGCTGTGCTCGGTCGGGAACCAGGCGTAGGGATTGGTGGCGGCGACCTGGCTGAACGGCGCGAACAGCTTGCCCAGACGCTTCTGGTGATCCTCGATCGAGCGGCCGTCCCGGGCCCGCAGAGCATTCTCGAACATCGGATAGACGTTGATCGGCCGGTTCAGCCCGTGAGCGTTTTCCTGCGGCGTGGTGCCGGGGCGCGGATCGCCCATCCGCTTCGGCTCGCCCTCGATGGCATAGGGATCTTCCCAACCGGCGAAGCCCTTGCCGCCCTTGAGCCGCTTCATCAGCGATCCGAGGAACTCTGCGCCGAGCGCGATGGTCAGCTCATTCTCACCCCGCGCGATGCGCTCGCAGAGCGTGTTGATCACCTGCTGGGGGCTGTTGCCGCCCATGTGGGTGTAAATTTCAAAGGTCGGGTCCGCCCCGACCGACCGGGCGAAGCTGGCCGGCGGGTTCTTCAGGCGCGGGAACGGCAGCTGGGCGAACCCGCCCGGCGCATCGATGGTGAAGCCGACCACCGCCACGCCATCTAGCCCGGCGAGTGCGCCGTCCGGCAGCCCTGCGTCTGTGGCGGCGCGATCCGCCACGATCTTGAGCAGGTCGAGCGGCGCGGGCGATGTATCCGCCGGTCCCCGGTACGTGAATTGACCCACTCCGATGATCACCGGTGTGTCGTCGCGCATCGTTCGGCTCCCTTGAGCGTGGTTTTAAGTCTCGGTAGCGCCCTGCCGCGAGGTCATCCAAGGCCTTTGGCGCATTGCCCTTGTCTTGGGCGCCGGGCGCCTGTTTGATGGGCGCCCCATCCTTTACGCTGCGCTGCAACGCACGTGCGGAGCGACGGCCCTTGAACCGTCGCAAGGCCCCGTGCTCCGTCGCGCCAGATGCGCCACAGAGGCCCGCATGAAGAAGATTGAAGCGATCATCAAGCCGTTCAAGCTCGATGAGGTGAAGGAAGCGCTCCAGGAGCTCGGCGTGCAGGGCATGACCGTGCTTGAGGCCAAGGGCTACGGGCGCCAGAAGGGCCACACGGAGCTGTATCGCGGCGCCGAGTACGTCGTGGACTTCCTGCCTAAGATCAAGGTCGAGGTCGTGGTCTCCGATGACCAGCTGGCCGGCGCCCTCGAGGCCATTCAGACCGCGGCCCGCACCGGCCGCATCGGTGATGGCAAGATATTCGTGTCCGAAGTCACGGACGTCGTTCGCATCCGCACGGGTGAAAGCGGCGCGGCGGCGGTCTGATCACCTCAATCCAATAACGTTTCGCACCATCAGCTCAGGGGATAGGGCACATGGCCAAGGCCAAAGACATTCATGCGATGATCAAGGAGAAGGACGTCAAATACGTCGACGTCCGCTTCACCGACATTCGCGGCAAGATGCAGCACGTCACGTTCGACATCGACCTGGTCGATGACGACTTCCTGGAAGACGGCACCATGTTCGACGGCTCGTCGATCGCCGGCTGGAAGGCCATCAACGAGTCGGACATGAAGCTGCGTCCCGACCTGTCGACCGCCTACATCGACCCGTTCTACCAGCAGACCACGCTGTGCCTGTTCTGCGATGTGGTGAACCCGGACACGGGCACGCCCTACAACCGCGACCCGCGCTCGATGGCCAAGACCGCCCTCGCCTACGTGAAGGCCTCGGGCATCGGCGACACCGTCTACTTCGGCCCGGAAGCCGAGTTCTTCATCTTCGACGACGTGAAGTGGTCCACCGACCCGCACAACACCGGCTACAGCTACGACTCCACCGAACTGCCGGTGAACACGGGCAAGAGCTATGCCGAGGGCAACATGGGGCATCGTCCCGGTCCCAAAGGTGGGTATTTCCCGCTGAACCCGGTCGACAGCGCCCAGGACCTGCGCGGCGAAATGCTGGCCGTGATGGGCGAGCTCGGCATGAAGCCGGAAAAGCACCACCACGAAGTGGCCCCCGCGCAGCATGAGCTGGGCCTGAAGTTCGACACCATGGTCACCATGGCCGACCGCCTGCAGCTCTACAAATACGTGATCCACAACGTGGCCCACGCCTACGGCAAGACGGCGACCTTCATGGCCAAGCCGATGTTCGCCGACAACGGCTCGGGCATGCACGTGCACCAGTCGATCTGGGGCGACGGCAAGCCGCTGTTCGCCGGCGACCAGTACGCCGGGCTGTCGGAAATGTGCCTCTGGTACATCGGCGGCATCATCAAACACGCCAAGGCGATCAACGCCTTCTCCAACTCCACGACCAACAGCTACAAGCGCCTGGTCCCGGGCTACGAAGCGCCGGTGAAGCTGGCCTACTCCAGCCGCAACCGCTCCGCCTCGATCCGCATCCCGCACGTCGACAGCCCCAAGGCCAAGCGTCTGGAATGCCGGTTCCCCGATCCCATGGGCAACCCGTACCTGACCTTCACGGCCCTGCTGATGGCCGGCCTCGACGGCATCGAGAACAAGATCGATCCCGGCGCGCCCGCCGACAAGAACCTCTACGACCTGCCGCCGCGCGAACAGAAGAAGATCCCGGAAGTCTGCGGCTCGCTCCGCGAGGCCCTCGAGAACCTCGACAAGGACCGCGCCTTCCTCAAGAAGGGCGGCGTCATGGATGACGACTTCATCGACAGCTACATCGAGCTGAAGATGGAAGAAGTGATGCGCCTGCAGCTGCACCCGCACCCCGTCGAATTCGACATGTATTACAAGTGCTAGTCAGCGAAAGCTGATTGAAAACACGAAGGGCCGGAGAGCGATCTCCGGCCCTTTTCGTATGTGTCATCCTCCGCTGAGCAGACACCGGACGAGCCCGATTCACGCGGAACGGAAACCTGCGGCATAGTCAGCGGCGCCTTGATTCCGGGGGAGATCGGACATGCGGACACTCTTGCCCTACCTGTCGGCCGCGCTCGTCGTCGCCATGCCCTTCGCCGGCCATGCGCAAACGCCGGCGCAGGTTGCAACTTCAAGCTTGCCCTACGCCGTGTCGGTGGAGCGGCTGAGCCTCGGAAAGGCCAAGGGCAAGTTTGGCGAGACCGTCTTCTCGGTAGCCGACTACGTATTCGCGGCCAGGACGGGCGTCTCGGACGTAAGCGGTCCCTTCTCGGTCGACGTGCTCGGCTCGTCCCGCAATGTGAAGCGCGTCACCGTCAGTTTCCGGTTCACGCGGGCGGACGGCGCGCCTGTCGCGACGGGTCTCTGCTCGATGAGAACAAAGATGTGGTCCGGCCTCTGGAACACCGCTGAAAACAGCCTCTATGCCTGCGATTTCAAGGACGTCCCTCCGGATACCTACACGCTTGAAGCCGTCGTGCCCGGCATAGAGGCCGAGTCTGACGCGATGATCTCCTTCACGACCATCAATCCGGACAAGTTCAAGGTCCTCAAGGCCCGGCTGCGGTACAAGGGCGTCCTCTACGAAGCCGTGCCGACCGGCTTCCACCCCGAGCGTGAATACGACCAGCGTCGCGTCGCGGACGGCTACACGATCTCCAGGGACGGCAAGCTCGTCGGGCGTATCGATTTCCCGGACTACAAGGGCACGATCGTCGACTTCGCCGGAAGCTATGACCGCAACGGGTCCTTTATCACCGCGCCTGTCGCTGACACCGATGGTCGTGAGGCGGTGATCTTCTTCGCGGGGCAACTGTTCAACCTGCCGGAGGCGAACGCGCCTGCGCTTATGCGGTAGAGCGAGCCTGCCGGCCGCTACATGACTTCCGCCGGGGCCACCACGCCGATGCCGCTCTGGCGCAGGACCCGGGCGGCCTCGACATTGCCGGCCTGGGCGGCCTGGCGCAGCCATTTGACAGCCTCGTCCTGGTTCTCGGGAACGCCCTCGTCGCCGTCCGAATAGAGCATGCCGAGGTAGTACATCGCATTGCCGTCGCCCTTGTCGGCGGCCGCCTTCCACCAGCGGCGGGCCTGCCGCGCGTCGCGGGTCACGCCTTTGCCGGAGATCGCCCGCACCCCCATGTTGACCATGGCGTTCGGGTCTTCCTTGTCGGCGGCCTTGCGGATCCACCGGAGCGCCTCGACGTCATCGGCGACGACGCCCTCGCCGGTCTCGTAGAGCAGGCCGATGAAGAACATCGCCGACGGTTCGCCCTTGTCCGCCGCCGCGCGCCACCAGCGCAGAGCCTGATTGATGTCCTTGTCGACGCCCTTGCCCCAGTAGGCCATGGAGCCCATCTGGGCCATGCTCTCGGGGTCTCCCAGATCAGCCGCTCGCTGCCACAGCCGGGCAGCTTCCTTCTCGTCCTTCTCTGGCCCGTCGCCTCGCAGGTAGAGGATCGCCAGGTTGTGCATGGCGTCCGTGTCACCCTGGGCGATGGCCGCACGGTACCAGCGGATCGCCTCGGCCTTGTCGGCCGCGACGCCAAGGCCGAGGTCATAGCTGACCCCGAGATTGAACAGCCCACGCACGTTGCCCTTTTCGGCCGCCGCCCGCGTCCAGCGCAGGGCCTCGACCGGGTCTTCCGCGACGCCGATCCCTTCGCCGTAGATGTAGCCCAGCGAGGCCATCGCGTCGGCCTGCCCCTGTCCGGCGGCGGCGATCCACAGCCGGGCCGCTTCCTCGGCGTCGTAGGGGACGCCGCAGGCCTCCGAGTAGAGGTAGCCCAGCGCCGCCATGGCTTCGACGTCCCCCGCGGAGGCCTTCGCCCTGGTCTTCTCGACGAAACTGTCGGACTTGCAGGACTCCAGAAGGCCCAACTGCCAGGGCGACTTCACGCCGGAGGCAGCCGCCTCCGCGGGCAGAGCCGCTATCGCGATTGCCGCCGCAACGACCAGTGGGAACAGGATCCGCTTCATGGCAAAAGTCTGCCTTGTCGCGAGGCCGCCTTCAACGGTTTCAGCGCGTCGCGATCAGCCCTTTGGACACTCGCCCTCGCCCGCGACACTGATCCCCGCGGCGGCGGCGGTGCAGGCGTTGCCGTAGGTCTTTCCGTCGGCGCCGCAGACCGGCCGGTACTCGCGGGTGCACATCTGGGGTCGCTTGCGGCAGGTCCCCGAGCCGTCGGCGATGCGCTGCATCTCCGGCGTCATCGAACAGTAGAGTCCGGCCTGGCACTGGAAGCCGGCGAAGCCGCCGCACATGCCGCCCTCGGCGACGGGCGTTCGGCCCGGCGGCGGCGGCGGGAGAGGGCCGCCATCGCCCGAAGATTCGCAGGCGGCGGCCAGACCCAGCAGCAGGGCTGCCGCCAGACCAATCCTGATGAAGCGCGTCATGATCTTCTCCGTCGGCGTCCCTCGCCGCAAATCTGTGCCTTGAACGTCAGACTGTCGAGAACGGTTCATGCACCCTTGATCAGCGCGCGCAATTGGTTTGATCTCTGCGCCTTCGCGTTTGGGACGGGGTCATGACATTCAGATTCGGGGCGGCCCTGGCCGCCACCGCGACGGCGGCGCTACTGGCCGCCTGCGCCACGACAGGGACGACGGCGGCCACAGCCAAACCGGTCGCCAGCACCGCGCCGGCCAAACCCATACCCGCGGGCCTCGACCCTGCGGCGCGACCCGATCCCTTCCATTCGACCTACGCCGCCTTCCCCTCGGCTCCGACGGCGATCCGGGGCGCGACGATCCTGACCGCGACGGGCCTGCGGATCGACAACGGGGTCATCGTGCTGCAGGCCGGCAAGATTCTCGCCGTTGGCGGCGCGGACACGGCCATTCCCGACGGAGTCACGATCATCGACGGCCGCGGCAAGTGGGTCACGCCCGGCATCATCGACGCGCACAGCCACCTGGGCGTCTACCCCTCCCCCGGCGTCGCCTCGCGCTCGGACGGCAACGAGGCGACCGATCCGGTGACGGCCAATGTCTGGGCCGAGCACAGCGTCTGGCCGCAGGACCCCGGCTTCAACCGGGCCCGCGCCGGCGGGGTCACGACCCTGCAGATCCTCCCGGGCTCGGCCAACCTGTTCGGCGGTCGTTCCGTCACCCTGCGCAATGTGCCTTCGGTGACGATGCAGGGCATGAAGATGCCCGGCGCGCCCTACGGCCTGAAGATGGCCTGCGGCGAGAACCCCAAGCGCGTCTACGGCGGCAAGGGCCGCTCGCCCTCGACGGCCATGGGCAACGTGGCCGGCTATCGGCGCGCCTGGATCGACGCGGCGGAGTATGGCCGCAAATGGGACGACTACCGCGCCAAGATCGCCAAGGGCGAAAAGGCCGACCCACCCAAGCGCGACCTCGGGCTGGACACCCTGGTCGGCGTCCTGCACGGCGAAATCCTCGTTCAGAACCACTGCTATCGCGCCGACGAAATGGCCGTGATGATCGATATCGCCAGGGAATTCGGCTACAAGATCAGCATGTTCCACCACGCCTCGGAGGCCTACAAGATCGGCCCCCTGCTGGCGAAGGAGGGCATCTGCTTCGCCACCTGGGCGGACTGGGCGGGCTTCAAGATGGAGTCCTACGACGGCATCGAGGCCAACGCCGCGATCGCCTACCGGGCCGGGGCCTGCACGGTGATCCACTCCGATGACGCGACGATCACCCAGCGGCTGAACCAGGAAGCCGCGATCGCCATGGCGGCCGGCAACCGCATCGGTCTGAACATCACGGAAGCTGAAGCGATCGCCTGGATCACCGCCAACCCGGCCAAGGCCATGGGCATCGATGGCCAGACCGGTTCGCTGGTCGCCGGAAAGCGGGCGGATGTGGTGCTGTGGAGCGCCGATCCCTTCAGCATCTACGCCCAGGCCGAAAAGGTCTTCATCGACGGGGCGCTGATCTACGATCGGCACGATCCCCGCTATCAGCCCAAATCCGATTTCGAACTCGGCCAGCCCGGCGAAGGGGCCTTCCACCCATGAAACGCGCCCTTTTCGTCTTCGCCGCCCTGGCGCTCGCCACGCCGGCCGCCGCCGAGACCGTGGCCATCGTCAACGCCCGCATCGAGACCGCCGGCCCGGCCGGAACGATCCCGAGTGGCACGCTCGTGCTCAAGGACGGCAAGATCATCGCCGTCGGCGCCGGGGTCGCGGCCCCGGCCGGCGCCCGTGTCATCGACGCCAACGGCGGCGTCGTCACGCCTGGCCTGATCGCCCCGTCGTCCAGCCTGACCGTCACCGAAGTCGAGCAGGTAACGCCCACCCGCGATGACCGCTCCGGCAAGCTCTCGGCCGGCTTTGACATCAGCTACGGCGTCAATCCCAACAGCACCATGATCCCGCTGGCCCGCCAGACAGGCCTGACCCGCGTCGTGGCCACCCCCGTGCTGTCGCGCGGCGGCGGTGACGGCCACAAAGACGACAGTGGGGCCGAGGATTTCGCCGGCGGCGGCGGCGGGGACGAGGGTGATCCCGCCATGTTCGCCGGCCAGGCCGCCATCGTCAGCCTCGCGGCCGGCGATCAGGACCCGGTCGTGCGCGCCCGTGTGGCGGTGACGCTGGATCTCGGCGAAACCGGCGCCCGCAATGCCGGCGGCTCGCGCGGCGCGGCGCTGGTGCTGGTGAAAGGCGCTTTCGAGGATGCCCGCGCCTTCGCCCGCAACCGCTCGGCCTATGACCGGGGCGAAAGCCGTGAGTTCGGCCTGTCGCGCATCGATCTGGAAGCCCTGATTCCCGTGGTTCGGGGCGAGACGCCCCTGCTCGTCCGCGTCCATCGCGCCAGCGACATCCTCCAGGTCCTGCGTCTGGCCCGGGAGGAGAAGATCAAGGTGATCCTCGAGGGCGCCGAGGAAGGCTGGCTCGTCGCCCAGCAGATCGCCGCCGCCGGCGTCGGTGTCATCGTCGACAGCCAGGCCGACCTGCCTGACAGCTTCGAAAGCCTGGCGGCGCGCCTGGACAACGCAGCCCGCCTGCAGGCCGCCGGCGTGACCGTGGCCATCATGGGGAGCCGCGACCTCAACAACATGCGCCAGCAGCGCTTCAACGCCGGCCTGGCCGTCGCCAACGGCCTGCCCCGCGATCAGGCCATGGCTGCCATCACCGCCAACGTGGCGAAGATCTGGGGCATGACCGGCGTCGGAACCCTGGCCGCCGGTCAGGAAGCCGACGTGGTGCTGTGGACCGGCGATCCGCTGGAAACCACGACCTGGCCTGTGACGGTGTTCATCGACGGCGTCGAGCAACCCCGGAGCACCCGAGGGTTTGAACTCCGTGACCGCTACCTCAAGTCGGCGGCCAGCGGGTATCCGCCAGCCTATCAGTAGGCGCCCGCCACACAGGCGTCAGCCAATTCGGCCGGCGCCCGCTGGTCAACCGCTTGTGACGGCCTAGCTGCCCTGTCAGGTTCAGGTTGGCGGCGGGGGCCGCCCGGGGGGACGACCATGCAGGCGGGTTCTGAATCGGCCGACACGCCGGCGAGCGCTGGCGGCATTGGCGGCCCGCAGTTGCTGGGCCACCCGCGCGGCCTCGCGGTCCTGACCCTGACCGAGATCTGGGAGCGGTTTTCCTACTACGGCATGATGGGGCTGCTGACGCTCTACATGACCAAGCAGCTGCTGCTGCCCGGCCACGTGGAGAACGTCTGGGGCTTTCCAGCCTTCCGCGGCGTGGTCGAGGGCGCGTTCGGACCCCTGACGCCGCTGGCGCTCGCCTCACAGATTTTCGGCCTCTACACCGGCTTCATCTATGTCACGCCGATCCTCGGCGGGCTGGTCGGCGACCGGCTGCTGGGCCAGCGCCGCACCGTGGTGCTCGGCACCCTGCTGATGGCCGCCGGCCACGCGATGATGGTCTCCGAGCACCTGTTTCTGCTGGCCTTGCTGAGCCTGATCCTCGGCGCCGGCTGCATCAAGGGCAACATGGCCGTGCAGGTCGGGCGGCTCTATGCGCCGAACGACACCCGGCGCACGCGGGCCTTCGGCATCTATCTGATCGGCCTGAACGTCGGCGCGTTTTCGGCGCCTCTGGTCTGCGGAACGCTGGGCGAGAAGGTCGGCTTTCACTGGGGCTTCGGCGCGGCCGGCATCGGCATGCTGATCTCGCTGGCCACCTATCTGATCGGGCAGAAACACCTGCCGCCGGACGCTCTCCACCGCAAGGCCGACGGCCACACGGCGGCGCCCCGCCTTCAGCCCGGCGATGGGCGGATCATCCTCGGCCTGATGCTGCTGCTGGTCCCCTACATCCTGGTTTTCAGCGCCTACAACCAGGCCTGGAACATCTTCACCATCTGGGCCGACGCCCACGTCGACCTGAACATCCTCGGCTTCCGCGCGCCGGTGACCTGGTTCGCCACGCTCGACGGCGTCCTGACCATCCTGGCGGTGTTCACGGCGGTGCGGGTCTGGGCCTGGCAGGCCAAACGCGGCCGCGAGCCTGGCGATATCGGCAAGATCAACTTCGGCCTGTTCCTCGGCGCGACCGGCTTCGGCATTCTGACGCTCGGGACCTGGCTGGCCGGCGCCCATCCGGTCGCACTGATCTTCCCGGTCGTCTTCTTCGTCTTCCAGGACCTGATGATCCCGTTCGTCGACACGGTGACCATGTCGGCCTTCTCGCGATCCGCGCCGGCGGCGGTCAACACGACCATGATGGGGGTCTTCTATCTCGCCTCGGCGATCTGCCAGTTCGTGCTGGGCTGGCTGGGGCGGTTCTACGAAGTCATGACTCCGGCGCAGTTCTGGCTGCTGCATACGGCCGTGGCCGGGGCGGCCCTGGTCATACTGATGCTCTTCGGCCGGCCGCTGGCCCGCATCCTCACGCCCCGGACGGAGCCCGCGACCATCTGATCCTTGCCGCGCGGGGACCAACGCCGCATACCTCACGGTCCCCGAATCGACCGAAACTCCCCAGCGTCATGTCTGCTTCCCCCGTGCAATCCTCCCTGTTCGACGACGCGCTGAACCCGGCGCCGGCCGCGCCGCTGGCGCAGGCCAGCGAGCCGATGGCCGCCCGGCCCGCGCCGCCCCCCGCCCCTGCGGCGAAGGCCGCGCCCGGCGGGGGCTACACGGCCAGCGACATCGAGGTGCTCGAGGGCCTGGAGCCGGTGCGCAAGCGGCCGGGCATGTACATCGGCGGCACCGACGAGCGCGCCCTGCACCACCTGTTCGCCGAAGTGCTGGACAACGCCATGGACGAGGCCGTCGCCGGCCACGCCAAACTGATCGAGGTCGTCTTCGACGCCGACGGCGCTCTGACGGTCAAGGACGACGGCCGGGGCATTCCGGTTGACGCCCACCCCAAACATCCGGGCATGTCGGCGCTCGAGGTCATCATGACCGTGCTGCACTCGGGCGGGAAATTCTCGGGCAAGGCCTACGAGACGTCAGGTGGCCTGCACGGCGTCGGCGTTTCGGTGGTCAACGCGCTGTCCGAGCGGGTCGAGGTCACGGTCTGGCGTGACGGCTTCGAGCACCGCCAGATCTTCTCCCGCGGCAAACCGCTCGGTCCGCTGGAGAAGCTGGGCCCCTCGAAGAAGCGCGGGACGGCGATCAAATTCCTGCCCGACCCGATCATCTTCGGCGAGGGCGCGGTATTCAAACCCGCGCGCCTGTACCGCATGGCCCGGTCCAAGGCCTATCTGTTCCGCGGCGTGCAGATCAAATGGACCTGTCACCCCGGCCGCATCCAGGACCAGACACCGCCGGAAGCAGTGTTCCACTTCCCCAATGGCCTGGCCGACTTCCTCGCCGAGCGGATCAAATCCGTCGCCACCGTGACGCCGGAGGCCTTCAGCGGCCGCATCGAGCGCACCGGCGAGGCCGGCGCCGTCGAATGGGCCGTCACCTGGACGCCGCAGGGCTTTGGCGAGGCCGACGGCTTCATGCAGTCGTACTGCAACACCGTGCCCACGCCCGAGGGCGGCACGCACGAGGCCGGCTTCCGCGCGGCGCTGACGCGGGGACTCAAGGCCCACGCGGAGATGATCAACGAGAAGCGGGCCGGCATAATCACCGCCGACGACGTGATCGCCAATGCCGGCGCCCTGATCAGCGTGTTCATCCGCAATCCGGAGTTCCAGGGCCAGACCAAGGAGCGGCTGAGCTCGTCCGACGCCCAGAAGCTGGTGGAAGCGGCCCTGCGCGACCCGTTCGACCACTGGCTGACCGCCTCGCCCAAGGCCGCCCGCGCCCTGCTCGACTTCGTCATCGAGCGGGCCGAGGACCGCCTCAAGCGCCGCAAGGACCGCGAAGTCGCCCGCGCTTCGGCCACCCGCAAGCTGCGCCTGCCCGGCAAGCTGGCCGATTGCTCGGCCAACGCCATCGATGGCGCCGAGCTGTTCATCGTCGAAGGCGACAGCGCCGGCGGCTCGGCCAAACAGGCGCGCGACCGCAAGACCCAGGCGATCCTGCCCCTGCGCGGCAAGATCCTCAACGTCGCCAGCGCCACCGGCGACAAGCTGATGGGCAACAAGGAACTGTCCGACCTGATGCTGGCCCTCGGCGTTCAGGGCGGGAGCAAGTACCGGGACGAGGATCTGCGCTACGAGCGGATCGTCATCATGACCGACGCCGACGTCGACGGCGCGCACATCGCCAGCCTGCTGATCACCTTCTTTTACCGCCAGATGCCGGAGATGATCCGCGGCGGCCGGCTGTACCTCGCCCTCCCCCCGCTTTATCGCATCAGCCACGGCGGCAAGGCCGTCTACGCTCGTGACGACGCCCATAAGGACGAGCTGCTGGAGACGCAGTTCAAGGGAAAGAAGCCCGAGATCGGCCGCTTCAAGGGCCTGGGCGAGATGATGCCGGCCCAGCTCAAGGAGACGACCATGGACCCGTCCAAGCGGACGCTGGCCCGGGTCACCCTGCCGCGCGACGAAAGCCACGTCATCGAGCTGGTCGAGAACCTGATGGGCCGCAAACCCGAACAGCGCTTCCGCTTCATCCAGGACAACGCCGAGTTCGCCGCGGCGGACGTGGATATCTGACCTTTGGCGGATGCTCCCCTTCGGGGGAGCTGTCAGTCCGCAGGACTGACTGAGGGGGTCACCCGAAATCTGAGCGGACCCCCTCCGTCTCGCCTTGCGGCGATCCACCTCCCCCGAAGGGGAGGACCAGTCCTACCGACCCGCCACGATGCTGATGGTCACCGGCGCACCGCCCTGGCCCGTGCCCGACCAGCTGTCGCCGACATTCTTGCTGACCGTGGGGCCGCAGGACGGCGGCGCGGCTTGCGGAGACTGCTGGGTGAAGCAGGTCTGGCCGCCGGAGATCGACCAGGCGCCCGAGGTCGCGCCGGCGGGGCTTTCGCCGGTGTAGGAGCCGCCTTCGTCGATGAACAGTTTCACGGTGGTGCCGTCGCCGTAGGTGATGAGCACCGTATTGCCGTAGGCCGTCGACATCGGATCGGCCGCCAGGGCCGGCCCGGCCGCCATGAAGATCGCCGCGGCGATTGCCGCCTTCGCCAGGAATTTCATCTCTGTTTCCGCCCGTTTTCTGCGTTGCGTCTCGCTCGCCTCGCAGGCGAGCCAGGCACCGTAACCGGGAAAACGACGTTCGTTAACCCTGCCGTCCGGGCACGAGAAGGTTTCGGACCGGTTCACCCATAAGCCCCTTGGCCGACCAGCTCGTGCCCACTCCGCCCGGCACAATCTGCGTACAGAAGGTCAGGGGCACGTAGACCGGCGCCTTCTGGGTGATGCAAAGCTCGCCGCCCTTCACCTTCCAGACCCCTGCGGTGTGGTCGCCGTTGGCGCGCAGCGCTTCGTAGGTGCCATCGCGATGCAGCCAGGTCTTCGTCGACTTGCCGTTCGGATAGGTCGTCACGATGGTGTTGCCGAACGCCGGCTCGAGACTGACGGCCGGCGCGGTCGCGACGATCGTGGCGGAGGCCAGCAGGCCGAGGGCAAATCCGCTCGCGGACATTCAGGGCGTCTCCCGTTCCGTTGGGACCATAGAACAACAACACACCCGGTCTTGCCAAGTTGTCACCTTGTCTCTCCCGTTGCGTGCGCACGCGGACCCCAATCCCAAGCAAACATTGACTTTATTGGGCTTGGGCCTATGTATCCGCGCGAGTTCGGGGCAGGTCAGGCGATTCCGCGCCGCCCGCTCGCCCAAACACGGGCGGCTCTGAATCTTCCTTTAGTGAGACATGACCGAATTTTCCCAGCTGGGGCTGAGCGCCCTCACCCTTCAGGCGGTGGCTGACACCGGCTACACCACGGCCACCCCGATCCAGGAACAGGCGATCCCCGTCGCCCTCGCCGGACAGGATGTTCTGGGCATCGCCCAGACCGGCACCGGCAAGACCGCAGCCTTCACCCTGCCGATGATCGACCGCCTGGCCTCGGGCCGCGCCCGGGCTCGCATGCCCCGCGCCCTGGTGCTGGCGCCGACCCGCGAGCTGGCCGACCAGGTCGCCAGCAGCTTCGAGAAATACGCCAAGGGCCAGCGTCTGAGCTGGGCTCTGCTGATCGGCGGCGTCTCGATGGGCGACCAGGTCGCCGCGCTCGACAAGGGCGTGGATGTGCTGATCGCCACCCCCGGCCGCCTGCTCGACCTGTTTGAGCGCGGCAAGATCATGCTCACCGGCGTGCAGCTGATGGTCATCGACGAAGCCGACCGGATGCTCGACATGGGCTTCATCCCGGACATCGAGCGCATCTTCAAGCTGACCCCGCCCAAGCGTCAGACCCTGTTCTTCAGCGCCACCATGCCGCCGGAAATCACCCGGCTGACGCAGCAGTTCCTGAAGAACCCGGTCCGCATCGAGGTCAGCCGCGCCGCGACCACCGGCGAGAACATCGCCCAGTTCGTCGCCCGCATCCCGAGCAACGATCCCAAGGCCAAGCGGGTCGCGCTGCGCAGCCTGATCGACCGCAGCGAAATCAAGAACGGCATCGTCTTCTGCAACCGCAAGAGCGAGGTCGACATCGTCGCCAAGTCGCTGCGCACGCACGGCCATGACGCCGCCGCCATTCACGGCGACCTCGACCAGGCGACGCGCATGCGCACCCTGGAAGGCTTCCGCAAGGGCGAGCTGAAGCTGTTGGTGGCCTCCGACGTGGCCGCACGCGGCCTCGACATCCCGGATGTCAGCCACGTGTTCAACTACGACGTCCCGCACCACGCCGACGACTATGTCCACCGCATCGGCCGGACCGGCCGCGCTGGACGCTCGGGCGAGACCTTCATGATCGTCACGCCCGCCGACGACCGCAATTATGACAAGGTCATCAAGCTGACGGGCAAGGTTCCGGCCGAAGCGACCTTCGAAGGCATCGACTGGGCCAGCCTGAAGAGCGAGCCGCGCGCCAAACGCGATGGCGACAAGCGCGGCGGGCCGCGCGCCGGAGGCCGGGATCGCGATCGTGATCGCAGCCGTGGTCGTCCCGCCTCGGAAACCTCGACCGTGTCGATGGAAGCCATCTCGCCGGGCGCGCCCGTCGCCGAGGCGACTGATAAGCCCGCCCGCCGTCCGCGCGGCCGCAAGACCGAGGCCGACACGACGCCGATCGCCCAGGTCGAAGCCGTGGTCGCTGAAACGCCGGTCGTCGCCATGGCGGCGCCGGGCGAAGACGTTGCTCCGACCGAACGGTCCGAGCGTGAACCGCGTCGTGGCCGCAGTCGGGGCCGTGGCCGCGATCGCGACGCCACGCCGCGCACGGAAGCGGTGGTTGCTGAAGCCGCCGCTCCCCCCGTTCGCGAAGAGCGGGTTCGCGAAGAACGCGCGCCGCGGCAGGAAGAACCCCGCCGCGACCGCGAACCGCGCCGCGCCGACGCCCGTCCGGAGGGCCGCGACCGCGGTCCGCGCCGCGATGAGCAACGCCGGGATCACGCCCCGCGTGGTCGCGATCGTGACGATGACGGCGCGCGCGTCGTGGGCTTCGGCTCTGAAACGCCCGCCTTCCTGATGCGCGCAGCCCCGATCAGCCGGACGACCGCGGAAGACTAGCTGTCGAAGCTATGAAGGTTGTTCACCCGGGGTTGGGTTGAGAGAGTGGGG